>NZ_CP168515.1:4800000-6127058 GCF_059491885.1 Variovorax sp. Varisp46 | reverse complement strand
TGACCGGCAGGCTGCCCGCGAAAGTTGTCAGCACGTTCAGCGTGACGTAGTCGTTGGTGAGCTTGCGCAGCCACTTGTCGATCTTGGCGGCGCCGGCGCCGATGTCTTCCTCGCCGATGGTGTTGAGCGGCGCCACCGCGGTCTGGCGCTCGCGCTCCTTGGCTTGCGCGTCGTTCTGGGGGGCCTGGTCAGCCATTCGCGAATCTCTCCCGTGTTCTCTGGTGGTCGTCGTCGAGCGGCGCCGGCGATCAGCCCGCGAAGCCCGGCGTCTGGCCGAGCGGCAGCGTCGGCATCGAAGGCAGCGGCGCGGGCAGCTTGGGCACCATGGCGCCCACGGTCTGCGCGGCCATGCCGCCGGCCGCCTGGCCGACCTGGCCCAGCAATGCCTTGGCGCCGCCTTGCTGGATGGCCTGCACGGCGCCGACGGCCTGCTGCGCCGTGCTTGCCGCCTCGCTGGCCTGGCTCACGAGGCCGGCCGCCCTGCCCAGTGCTCCACCAGCCTGGCCCAGCAGGCCCGTTGCTGCGCCGCCGAACAAGCTCGATCCGCCACCTCCCGCATTGATGGACTTGTCGCTCGCAGGCTGGGCGGGCCAGCGGTTCGGCTGGCCGAAGTAGCTGCCCGTATCCCAGGGATCGCTCGGATCGCCGCCGAACGTGACCTTGGCCTGGCCGAGCGGAAGCCCGGCCACGGAGGCGAAGCCGTTCGCGTCGAGCTTGCCGGTGTGCGTGCCGCCGTCGGAGTCGACCACCGTGTAGTCGCCTTGCTTCACGCCCTGGCGCGTCGCGCCGTCGGCCTTGACGTACTGGTGGTACAGGTCGAGCTGCCCCCTGGGAAGCTGGGCCGGCTGCGGGAGCCGGGGCTGTCCGTCGCTCTTCGGCCCCACCATCGAATGCGAAGCCGCATGCGCGCGCCACAGGCCGAGGGTGCCGCTCTCGATGCCGCCGGCCGTCCAGCGCGTGTAGCTGGAGCCGCCGTTGATCAGCACCTCTTCCTTCGCCGTGATGGTGATCCGGTTGGCCTCCATCTTGACGTTGAGCTTGGCCAGTACGTTGATGCTGTCCTTCAGCGCCGTGATGTCGATGTCGGCGGCCGCGGCTGCCATGCGGATGCCGTTGTTGAAGGCGACCATGCGCACCGCGTCCTTGGCGCTCACCAGGAAGCTGTTGCCGGTGGCAAAGCTGGCATGCGCCCCGCTGGTGATGGCCGTGTGCTCGACGCTCACGATGTGCGTGGAGCCCTGTGCCGTGGCCTGGATGCCGGCCGGACTCGCCAGCGTCAGGTGCGGCTCCTGGAACTCGGGGAATTCGCCCTGGGCCGCGTTGCCGCCGCTGCCCCTGATCGCATCGTTCTGCTCCTTGAGGCCCTTGGCGACCTCGTCCTGGTCGCCCGCTTCGTGTGCCTTGGCACCCTTGGCCGCCTCCGCCAGGCTCTCGTGAAGGTCACGGCCTTGCGTCAGCCGGCCCACCGTCTCGCGCATGTCGGTGATGTGGGCCTGGGCGTTGGGCCGCGGCTCGGTCGTGACGAGCAGGCCCGCCTTCGCCCGGATGGCGCCATGCCCATCGGTGCGCAGTTCGAAGCCCTGGCCCCGATCGTCCTTGCGCCCCGCGGTGTCGTCGATGCGCCCGATGTGGCCCAGGCTCAGGCTGGAGCTTTGATGGTCGCTCTTGAGCTGCGCCTGGATCTTGCCGGTCGTGTCGTCGAGCGCCAGGTGGTTGCTCTGGCCGCCCTTGAGCTCGCGGCTGCGCAGGCCCGCCAGGTGCTTCTGCTCGGGCAACTGCCAGGCGGGCATCTCGTCGGCGTTGTGCACCCGGCCGACGACGATGGGGTGGTCCGGGTCGCCGTTGAGGAAATCGACAACCACCTCCTGGCCGATGCGCGGCAACGCGGCCATGCCGAAGGTCGAGCCGGCCCAGCCGAGCGACACGCGCAGCCAGCAGCTGGAGTTCTCGTTGTGCTGGCCCAGGCGGTCCCAGAAGAACTGCACCTTGATCCGCCCGTACCTGTCGGTCCAGATCTCCTCGCCGGCCGGGCCGACGACCACGGCGGTCTGGGGCCCCCGCGAGCGCGGCTTGACGGTGCTGCGCTTCGGCCGCCATGCGTAGGTGGTGGGCTGCACGTCGAAGGCAAAGCGCTGGACGGAGCCCTCGGAGGCGCTCGCGCCTTCGCTGGCCTGGAGGTTTTCCTGGAGGTCGTAGTCCACGCCGAGCAGCAGGTACTGCTGGTTCTGGTCGGCGCGGGGATGGCTGGCCAGGCGCATGGTGAAGCCCGGCGCCAGGTCGCGCCGGTTCGAGCGCCCGCTCGCACGGCTGCGCTCGCTCAGTTGCTCTTCGTTGCGCACGCGCGCATAGGTTTCGCCATCGCCGAGCTCGGTGTGGTTGCCAGGCCATTCGTACTGCTCGAAACCGTCGTGGTCGTGGCCGGGCGGCATCTGCCGCTGGGTGGTCAGGTCGGCCTTGGGCTTCTCGAAGTCATAGTGGCGGCGCTGGTGCCGGCCGGGGCGCACGCTCTCGTGCTGCATCCATTCGGTGACGCGTTCGGCAGGCTCCAGGCCACCGGTCATGCCGGCCTTTTCGTCGGGGTGGTAGCGAAGCTCTTCGCCGCCGGGCAGCGGGCCGTGGGAACTCGCGATGTCGTCGGCGAAGACCAGCGTGTGCTGCCCGGCCTCGTGGCGGAAGAAGTAGTAGATGCCCTCGTGCTCGCACAGGCGCGAGACGAACTCGAAGTCCGTTTCCCCGCCGGTCGGCCCCCCGTACTGCACGCAGTAGTCCCAGGCGCGGTAGCTGCGGCTGAGCTTCTGCTCCATGGGATAGCCGTAGCGCCCGAGGACGGCCGTCACGATGTCGGGAACCGTTTGGTCCTGAAAGATGCGGTAGTCGCTTCTGCGCGTTGCCAGCCAAAGCCAGGGACGCAGCCGCATCCTGTAGAAAGACTGCCGGCTGTCTTCTTGAGACAGCCCGAAGCTGGTCACGATGCCGCCGAGATGGCGGGTGTCGCCATGCTCCGTCTCGATGGCGACGGAGGCGATTTTCCCGAGCAGCGCCTTGGGGTCGATGGCGTTGTGGCTGCCCAGCAGATCGACGTCGAAGGTGTACGGCTGGCTGAGTGCTTCGCGGCCGGCCAGGCGATGGAACTGAAGCGCATCGCCTGCCGGCGTGGCGATGGTGACGCGCCGCGTCATGGCGACAAGGACGTGCGTGCGCACACGCCGTCGTGGATGGACATGGGATCTCCCTGCAGATGACCGCCGCTGTGGACCAGGGCGAGCTTTGTTCGATTATGTAAGGCACTGCAGCCTTCGCGTAAGCACCCAAAAGTAGCACCGCGCACAGCTCGAACGTGGACGACTTCACGAAGTGCCCGCTTGCTCGCCGTGATCGCCGGATGCCCTCCTATGTGGCCGCGGCCGGCATCGATGACTTCGATGGGCTGCGACCCGAACATGTATCTTCAGCTCATGCCCGGCGCCACCGAACTCCCCCGCCGCACCTCCCGCCTTTTTCATCGGCAAGACCCATGAGCCCAACGATTCAATCCGCCCCGAGTGCAAGACGCTTCACACTCCCGCAAGACCTGGCGATTGCCTCCGCGCTTTCGATGATCCTGCTGTGCCCGGCCACCGCCGCCGCGGCACCGAAAGCGCCGCCGCAGTTCATCGACTACCCGACCACCGCGCGCGATCAACCCCTTGCAGGCTCACACCCACCACTGCGGCTGACGACCCGAACGGCCCGGCGCTACACCACCGTCATCCACCACGCCTACAACGAGCCGCCCAACTTCGCCGGCCATCTGCGGGTGGCAGCCTGGGGATGCGGCACCGACTGCCGCAACTTCGCGGTACTCGACCAGAACACGGGCCAGGCCTACACCCTTCCCAGCGTCGATGCGATCGTGGGCGCCATGGGCAACGGCGATGAGCGGGTGGATTTCCGGCTCGACAGCCGGCTGCTGATCATCTCCGGCAGCTTCAATGAGAAGCCTCCGGAAGGCAAGTTCTACTATCTGTGGACAGGCCAGCGCCTCAAGCGGATCTTCACCGAGCCATTGGCTGTAGAGATGATCGACACGTCTCCCGTGGAAACCCAAACACCTGCGCGCTGAGACGGGGCCCGGCACGCCCCCTGCGTGAAAGGCGTCAGAAGTACCTAGCGATCGCAGCTGCGCTGGCGCTCGACCTTCTTGGCCATTTGCTCGTTCTCATGCTGCACGCACATCGACATGGCCATCGGCTCGAGCGATCCGCCACCATAGGCCTTGGCGGCGCTGCGTTTGCAACCGCGATCACGCGCGGCTGCCCAGCGGGAAATCGTGGCTTCGAGCCGGTCCTTGCAGGCCGGCAACTGCTCTGCCTTGTTGGCGATAGCGTGCTGAAGAACCAGCTCCGCCGCGACAGCGTCACGGTATGCACAGATGTTCATTGCAGATTGACTGGCATCGCAGTTGGACAGGAGGCCACGCAGCGCGTCTTCGGCCAGCCCGGAGCGATGCGCCAATGCAGCCACCACCTCTTCGGGGCCGGGCTGGTACTTCGGGGGGGACGAAGACGCGGCCGCGCCTGCAATCGCGAGTGCCCCCAGCAATAGAGCCGCTACGCGCTTCATCGTGCAGGCCGAGCGGTGGGTTGTGCAGGCTGTAACGGCGCTGTTTCCTCACGCCGACGGTTTGCCAGACCCTGCGAACGGATGGCCCGCAAACGACGACCCCGGGCATCGCGGGGACGCACAAAAACGTTGTTATTCATATGAGTCACAACATCGGCATCAGCACCCCGGTTGGCCGCGTCCAGCACCGACCTTGCGCCCGTCACACCGAGGTTGAAGGTATAGCTCACCAGCGCATCGAACTGGGCTTGCGTAAGCGTCTGCCTGTTCACGTGCCGGCGGACACCGGCCTCGGCGGTGTGTAGTCTGGTTGCCAACTGGGCATCGACCTGCGCGGCTGTAACGGGGCGTACCAGTTCTTCTGCGGTGCAAGGACCGTGATGCGCGAGAGCGCCGACTCCAAATGTGCAGTTGTTCGCCAGATCGTTGTAGTACTGAAGGCGAACATCCTCGCGACGGCGAAGCTCGGCACGCCCGCTGGCGCTCATAGACATGTTTTCATTGGCCATTTCAACTCCCTTGATTTCTTACAGTGGCTCATGCTTGAGTCGCCGACGGCGCCACTATTTTTTGTCTTAGCCAACTCGGCGGAGGGCCAACATGGCCCTCACGAAATCATAGTGTCACTTCAAGACTGCCCCTCTCGTTGACGCAGCCTGCGCAAGCTCGTTATCTGCGTCCGTGATCGACGTGAGCTCCGGTCCGCCTATCCGAGCTCAATGCGTACTACTTGGTGTGCCCTGAGGGGAGCGCGGAGGACTCGCGGGCTATGGCGTTTCGGAAGTGGCTGCTGGAGGGGGCGGCCGCACCAGTTGCCTGATTGCTTCCTGCTGCCGCTCTCAAATCAAAGCTCGTTGCAATAGCTACTGACAGGCGCCCCAGCCAGCTCAGCCGCCATCGTGTCCCAAGCACCGGACGACACCACGCCTGCGATATGCGCCTCATGCTTGCTCCGAGACTCCCACGACTCGACCAGCGTGAACATGCAGACGTTGTCGCCGTGCCCATACAACCGCACGCCACGGCATCCATCCGCCGATGGCAGCGACTGCTTGACCTGCTGCATGAGTTCGGCGAACGCCGATGCGCGCTCGGGCTTGGCTTCGAAAGTGATGATGACGTTGATCGGGTTCATGGAAATTTCTTTGTCGCTGGCTTGAAGAAAAAGGAAGAACGCAGGTTAGCCAGCGCCCTCTCCCGCGCCAAGGCGCGAAGCTGCGAAGAAATTGACCATGGCTGCGAAGGATGCGACCGGCCATCCCCCACATCAGCCCTTCAGCCCATCAACCCGCCTGCACGCGCCGCACGTACTCGGCGGGCGTCGCCTCGAACCGCCTGCGAAACGCGCGATGGAAATGCGCCGCGCTCTCGAAGCCCGCCTTCGCGGCCGCATCGCCGGGCCGCAGCCCCGCGCCCAGCATCAGCATGCGCGCCTCTTCCAGGCGCAGGTCGCGAATGCAGCGCATCGGCGTGACCCCGGCCACCTCGCGAAAACTGTGCGCGAAGTGCGAAGGGCTCATGTGCACGTGGCTGGCAATCTCGGCCACCGACAGTGGCCGGCCCAGATGGCGGCGCATGAAGGCGATAGCCGTCTGTATGCGTGCGCCGGCCTTGGTAATGGCGCCCGCGCTGCGGATGGCGGCCGCGGCCTCGGAGCGCAGCAGCCGCAGCACGATTTCTTCAACCGCCAGCGGCGCGAGCGTGCGGCGATCCACCGGGTCGTCGGCCGCCAGCAGCAGGCGGGCAAAGGCCTCGACCACCTCCGGCCCCACCGCAGCCGTGAAGTTCTCGGTCACACGGGCCGGCTCGGCCAGCGTGCCACTTTCCGCCAGCGCGACAAAAGACTTCACCAGCATGTCGGGCGGCAGGTCGAGATGAATCGCGAGGTACGGATGCTCGGCGCTCGCCCCGACGACCGTGCCGAGGCACGCGACCTCGGCCCCGAGCACCAGGCACTGCGTGGCACCGTAGTCGAGCGAACGACGGTCGCCGAGGTGTGCGGTCTTGCGGCCCTGCAAGACCACCACCACGCCCGGCGTGAGGCGCTGGGTTTTCTCGTAACGCACCGGGCGCGAGAACCGGTAGCAGCGCAGCCCTGGATACAGCGCATCGGTGCGGCCGTCCGCAGGGGTTCGCGCCGCGACCATGTCGCGCAGACGGGCCCAGGCGGCGGTGGGAATGGCCTCGGGCTTGTTGTCGGCGACGGGCGGAGCTGGCATCGGTTTTGTTGTGGGGAGGAGAAGAAAAGCGGAATGCGCAGCGTTGCCGGTTGGCGCGTACCCGTTGTCGGGGCGCATGGCCGATGCTATTGGGTGCTGCCGATGTTCTGTCGCAGCGCTTCACCCGTTGCAGCCGTCGCTTCTAGAGTTTGCATGCACGGAAATCGCAAGCCGAGCGCCACCGATACTTGACGACAACACAACTATCTTCTGCCCCAACCCCCATTTATCCGCAAAGGTAACCGCAAGACACTCCTCTACATCCAAGAAGGAGTGCTCTCATGCCAATCGCCTTGCTCGCGCTGACTCTCAGCGCCTTCGCCATCGGGACGACCGAGTTCGTCATCGTTGGCCTCATCCCCACTGTGGCCGCCGACCTCGGCATCGGCCTCCCCTCCGCCGGCCTGCTGGTCAGCCTCTACGCACTGGGCGTTGCCATTGGCGCGCCGGTGCTCACCGCCCTCACGGGCAAGCTGCCGCGCAAGGCGCTGCTGCTCGGGCTGATGGCGCTGTTCACGGTCGGCAATCTGCTGGCGTGGAAGGCGCCGAGCTATGAATCGCTGATTGCCGCCCGCGTGCTCACGGGGCTGGCGCACGGGGTGTTCTTCTCCATCGGCTCGACCATTGCCACCGGCCTGGTGCCGAAGGAAAAGGCGGCGAGCGCCATCGCGATCATGTTCACGGGCCTCACGGTGGCGCTGGTCACGGGCGTGCCGCTGGGCACGTTCATCGGGCAGCACTTCGGCTGGCGCGAGACTTTCCTGGCCGTGTCGGCGCTGGGCGTTATCGCCTTCATCGGCAGCTGGATCTTCGTGCCCGGCAACATCCGGCACACGCCGCCGGCCTCGCTGGCGCAGCAAGCCAAGGTGCTGGCCGAGCCGCGCCTGTTGCTGGTGTATGCGAAGACGGCCATCGGCTATGGCGGCTCGTTCATTCCGTTCACGTTTCTCGCGCCGATCCTCACCGACGTGTCTGGCTTCAGCGCCGGGGCGGTGGGCTGGGTGATGCTGGTTTACGGCATCTCGGTGGCGGTGGGCAACATCTGGGGCGGCAAGCTGGCCGACCGCAAGGGGCCGATTCCGGCGCTGAAGATCATCTTCGCGTTGCTGGCCGCGGTGCTGCTGCTGTTTAACTTCGCGGCGCCGCACAAGTGGCTGGCCCTGCTGGCGGTGCTGATGTGGGGCGCGGTGGCGTTCGGCAATGTGCCGGGGCTGCAGGTGTATGTGGTGAAGCAGGCCGAACGCTTCACGCCGCAGGCGGTGGACGTGGCCTCGGGCCTGAACATTGCGGCCTTCAACCTCGGCATTGCCGGCGCGGCCTGGATCGGTGGGCTGATCGTGACGCACCTTGGGCTGATGCACACGCCATGGATTGGCGCACTGGTGGTGCTGGTGTCACTGGCCCTCACGCAGTGGAGCGGAACGCTTGATCGGCGTGCAGGCATTCCTGTTCGCGCTTCGGGGCCGGTGCCGGTCGGTCACTGAACCTCCCCCTCTTTTTTCAACACACAAGGACAACGCCATGAAGACGAACAACAACCCCATTCCCGCCTTCGGCCTCGGCACCTTCCGCCTGAAGGGCCAGGTGGTCATCGACTCGGTGAAGAACGGCCTCGACGTGGGCTACCGCGCCATCGACACGGCGCAGATCTACGGCAACGAAGCCGAGGTGGGCCAGGCCATTGCCGAAAGCGGCGTGGCCCGCAGCAGCCTCTTCATCACCACCAAGATCTGGACGGACAACTACGCCAAGAGCAAGCTGGTGCCCAGCCTGAAAGACAGCCTCGCCAAGCTGCGCACAGACCATGTCGACCTCACGCTCATCCACTGGCCCTCGCCCGGCAACGCGGTGCCGGTGGCCGAGTTCATGGGTGCGCTGGCCGAGGCCAAGGCGCAGGGGCTCACGAAGCACATCGGCGTGTCCAACTTCAACATCGCGCTGATGAAGGAAGCCATTGCGGCCGTGGGCGCGGAGCAGATCGCCACCAACCAGATCGAGCTGCACCCCTACCTGCAGAACCGCAAGGTGGCTGAGTTCGCGAAGAGCGCCGGCATCCACATCACGTCTTACATGACGCTGGCCTACGGCAAGGTGCTGGGCGATCCGGTCGTCGAGGCGATTGCCAAGGCGCGCAACGCCACCGCCGCACAGGTGGTGCTGGCGTGGGCGATGCAGCTGGGCTACGCGGTGATTCCGTCGTCCACCAGGCGCGCGAACCTCGAAGGCAACCTGAAGGCGCAGCAGCTGCGCTTGACGGATGCCGAGATGGCGCAGGTTGCGGCGCTCGACCGCAACGAGCGCCTGACAGACCCGGCCGGTCTGTCGCCGGCCTGGGACTGATCGTCAGCGTCTCCTGCCATGCGTGCAGGCGCGGCATCACGCGCCGATGGCCGCCTTCGCCTGCCGGCGCCGTGGGCCGCATCGATCGATTTGCCCCTCAGGCACTCCGGTGCTTCAATGTCGGCTCCTGCCATGACCAAGGAGACTTCCATGGCCTACGAAGCGCGATATGTCCTGCGACCCAACCCCGGAGCCGATCTCGGCGCCGTCATCGAAGCCCTGAAGGTGGGCGCGGCGCTCTGGAAGAAGCACGGTGCGCCCGACCCGCAGCTATGGAGCGTGGCCGCCGGCGAACTGGGCAACTATGTTCTGACCGTGCAGTTCGAGAACGCGGCCGCATACGCGAAGGTCACGGACCCTCTGTCGGCCGACCCCGAATTCCGCCGCTGGCAAGCGGACAACGTGCAGTCCGGCGCGTTCACGTGGGTGCGCAGCAACCTGATGCGCGAGCTTCCCCTGCCCTGAAGCCGCCGCCGCGCTCAATGGGAGCGTCGTCGTGCACGCTCCTTCGCGGTGCGTACCTCCTTCGAAATGGACGAGACCACGGCGGCCCATTCCTCTGCTGTGAGCAGCAGCGCCGTCTGCGAGTGAAGGAGCGTGTCTTCCTTGTCCAGGTGCAGGTTCATGAACTGCCGGTGCCGCTGCAACAGGGCCTCGGCCTCCGCGGCCGCTCTCGCGTCGCCGGTTTCGGCGCGCTTCAAGGTGGTCTTTGCCTGCGAGAGGAGGCCGTTGCAGCATTCGCTCTCCGAGTCGAGTTCATCGAGAAGCTCGTCGGCTTCGCTCGACCTTCCGCGCAGCATGTTCAGCATGACGACGCCTTTGGGGCGGTGGGTCGTTTCTTCGAAGTCCTGGAGACGTTCGATGACTTCGATGGCAGACTCCGCGCGTTGTCCGGTGCGCGTGCCGTCGCCTGTCTTCATCGCCGCATCGAGTCGAGCCAACAACTCCCGGGTGCGGGCGTGCTCGGCGCGCAGGATGGCCCATGCGCATTCGGCTGCCAACATGCTTCACCTCCTTTGTGGAGCAGCGAACTGCTCCGGAACTGCCTGTGAGCCTTAGCCTTTAACGCCATGGTTCTACATGGTTGCAGCCGGTGCCGCAAGCCTCGTCTCGAAGGCCGGCTTGTCGCCCGCCCCGGGGATTGATACGACTGTTTCAGGGTCTCGTCTACCCAGGCCTGGGCCGCGATCGCGGCAGCCCGTGGCATTCTGAAGAGAGGTGCATCTTCAAACTACACAGGCGATGGAGGACATCCGATGCGGCATGAACGCTGGCTGCGCGCGTTCGCATGGGCCGGAAGCTGCGCGCTTCTGGTTGCGTTCGGCATGTGGAGCGGCGGTGGCGCGGCCATTCCCGATGCGCCGGCCGCACCGCCCGCGGCGAGCAGCCGCGTCGTCTCCGGCACCATCGCCTCGGCCAGGACCGGCGCGACCTATCCGCTCGAAATCTACCTGCCCGCCTCCTACGACGGCAGCTCGGCGGCGTATCCGGTCATCTATGCGTTGGATGGCGATGCGGTCTTCAATCCGCCCGGTACGCGGTTCGCGAATTTCAGGGCCGTCCTCGAGGCACGCCGCACGCAGGCGATCCTCGTGGGCATCGGCGGTTCGGCCCGACGCGGAAGGGACTACCTGCTGCCCGGGGCCCTTGCGTACCACGACTTCCTCGCGCTCGAGCTCGTGCCCTTCATCGAAGCGCGATACCGCGCCGATGCGCGAAGGCGCCTGCTGACGGGCCTGTCGCTGAGCGGCAGCATGGCCGGCATCGCCTTGTTTCTGGAGGGCGCGGCGGGCCAGCTGACGTTCTCGCACTTCCTGTCGTTCGAGGGCTCGTTCGGCGTTCAGGCGGACCGGCACCAGGCGCTCGAAGAAAAGATGCACGACGCGCTCGGCGGCAAGCCCTTGCCTGCCACGCTCTTTCTCACGCGCTGCGGCAACCCCGCGGAGTGCAACTTCGAGCCCGTGGGCGGGATGTACAAGCGGCTCCTGGCCCGCTCGTACCGGGGCCTGGTGGCCACGGAAACGACGTATTCGACGACGCACATCGGCACCGATGTTCCGTCGTTCACCGACGCGGTCGCGAAGCTGTTGCCATAGTTCGCCTGGCCGGCGGGAGCAACATCGCGGAGCAAAAGTTGCTGCGAAGGCAGTCGTCTTCATGCCGCGGGTTCGCAAACCGAATCGAGCGCGTACCTGAGCTCGCGCTCCTCTTGCGAGGTCATCGCGAGTGCGAGGGTGCGGAACTCGGCCTTGTAGCAAGGCAGCATCAGTGCCGCGGTGAGCGAGTGAACGCCACTGCCGTGCGCAATGTGCTCGTGGCATGCGACAACGCTGCGATGGATTTCGAGTGCGCGTGCGACGCGGGCCGAGGCCTGCGTTGTGGTGCCCACGTCGCTTCTTGTGATGCTCATTGCCGGCTCCTCATGGCGCGCTGCGAGTGGCGCCGTGAAGTCACTCTATTCAGCAGTAGGCGGAATGGTGAGTAACAACATCGTCGCGAATCCGGACGGTGCACTCCACAAGCCGCACAGGAAATCAGCGCCAAGTTGCGATTCCTGCCTTTCGCGAGAAATTTCTGAGCGGTTGACGATAGACAACAGTGTTAGCGCGCTCGGTGCCATACAACGCCCCGTCACTTGACGGGAGCGTATTGAATGGAACGAAAGATTCTCGTGGTCGGAGATCCGCCAGTCCCTGGCGGCCGGGTGCTGCCCTACGACGGCCCCTTGCTCGATCTGCATGGGCACCGCGTTGCCCTGATCGGCGGCAGGGCCTACTGCGAAGGCTGCAATAGCGTAGGCATCATCGCCAAGGCCGGAGGTCCACGGCGGCCGGAATTCATCTCGGAGGCCGCGCTGGAAGGAGACGTCGTGGTCTGCCATTGCGCACTTCCTCAACCCCTGCTCGCCACACTGCAGCACACCTCGACATACGACGATGGGATGCATCAGGCAACGGCGAAGGCCATGGCGTCGTTCATCTCGCCTGCTAGAGAAACAGCCGCATTGAAGAAGGTGGTCGACGAGCATGTCTCGCATCCGCCTGAAGCCGAGCAGATGGAAAAAATCTGCTCGAACATGACAAACAAGGAATTCGCCGTCTTGGTGATAAAGCTGCGCGACATGGCGATCGACTACATCTTGAAGAAACGACTCCCCGAATTGCAACGGTGGGACAAGGAAGCCCAGGCGCGAACGGTCGAGTGGTTTGGCACAGCCGATCAGAGCATCCGGGAGTATCTGCAGGAGGGCCTGGTCGCGTGCGCTCGCGTGCTTCGGGGACTGGAGCCGAAGAATTTCATTCGATACACGGAAGGCGGCAAGATCGCGACCTGTGTACTAGCAAGCGCGAATGGTGCAACCGCAGCGGTATGCAGGCCGGATACGGCTACCCGCACGATCGCGATCGCGATCGCGTCCATCTTTTGCAATTTCAGATTCGACAACAAGACCAACTTCGACACGGGCGCAGTGATGGATGGTGACTCAAGGCTATTGACGCTGGTGCATGAGGTGACGCACTTCGACGACACCTTTTCTTCGAACGACACCTGGTACGGAACAACTCAGTCGAGGGAGCACGCGGAAGATCTCAGGTCTCGCTCCAACGCAGACAGCCTCGCGTCCTATATCCTCGGCGTTACCGGTTGAGACACATCGTGACCAAGCACCTTCGATTCCTGGGGCCCTTGACCCTCGCCCTCGCAATGCTGAGCCCGGCTGCCGTGCTTGCATGCAGCCCAATCAAGCTCTTCTATGTGTACTTTGAGCGCGATTCCGCGACGGTATCCACCGACCAGATCCTGAAGCTTGGGGCCTGGATGCAAGAGCTCCGGACTCGGTACACCAACCACGAAGCAATCTACATCGGAGCCTCAGTCAATCCGGAAGAGCGAGACCACGATCCCAAAGGCCTGGGCCTGGAGCGGGCACGCAACGTGGCTCGCGTTCTTCGAGAAGAACTGCGCTTCAGCGCCAAGATCGCTCTTCCCAGGAGCAGCTATGTCGCCGACCCCGAGTCTCTCTCGGGCGGACCTGCCACAGACCAGCGGGTTCTTGGCGTGCAGCTCGACTTCCTGCCGGCTTGCCCGCATGAATGCACCTGCCAGCTGGGCGACCCACTCCACACGCCGCAGACACCTCGCTGATCCGACTGCGATCAGTTGAAGCTCACGCTCCTTTGCGCGCCGCAGCCCAGTCGCAAAGAATCTGCACCGCCTCGCGGTCCATCTTCTGCTCGGCGGGCAAGCTGCGTTGCGCAAGCGTCGCACCAGCCTCGGCCCGCAACACATCCACATCGATCGGATGTCGAGCCGCCACGGTCACCCCGTCGAACGCTTCGCCCGACTGCGCAAGCGAAGCCGCGTAGTACAACTTCGCAATGCCCGCAATGTGCATTGCCGCCACGCACATCGCGCAGGGTTCGCACGAGGTGTAGAGCTCGCTGCCCGACAGGTTCACGGTACCGAGCTTGCGACATGCATCGCGGATGGCTTCGACTTCGCCGTGCGAGGTGGGGTCGTGGTGGGCGACGGAGTGGTTGAAGCCTTCGCCGACGATCACGCCGTCTTTCACGACGACGGCACCGAAGGGCTCGGTGCCGGGCTCCTGCAGGGCTTGGGCAGAAAGGGCCAACGCCCTTTGCATGAAGTGTTCCTGGTACATGGTGCTCAGACCTTTCTGGTGGCCGCGCCTTCGAGCGCGGAGAGAGATGGTGCATCAGTCTGCGGCGCGCGCGAATCGAACAGGCCTGCCGTGGCCGCTGCATAGCGGCGCGGGTCGAAGCACAGCACGAGCGGCAGCAGCGCGACCACGACGGCGGCAAGGTAGGCCCACGCGAGCGTAAAGCCGCCGGTGTGCTCGCGCACCCAGCCGGTGACGAAGGGCGCGAGCGCCGCGATCATGAAGCCCACGCCCTGCATGAAGCCGGCGAGGGCGCCGGCCTGTGCGGGGTCGGGCAGGTGGTCGAGGGCGAGCACCATGCACAGCGAGAACGCGCCGCCGAGGCCGAAGCCCAGCACGACGGCGATGGCGACTGCCGGCACGGGTGCGTCGAAGGTCAGCGCGCAGAAGCCGGCGAGCTGCGCAACGAGCGTGAGCACCAGCCAGGGGCGCAGATCACGGCCGCGACTGCGGGCGATGGCTGGCATCGCGAGTGCTGAAACCACCTGCGCGGCGGTCATCAGCGCGAGCACCGATCCGCCCTGCTGCGCGGTCCATCCTTGTTGTGCATAGAAGTGCGGAAGCCACGCGACGAGGCTGGTGTAGCCGCCGTTGATGAGGCCGAAGCACGCGGCCAGCAGCCACGCGCGGCGGCTTGCGAAGCAGCGCAGCCACGAGAGGCTTTGTCTTGGCGCATCGGCGGTGAATTCCATGCGCCGCATGTTGAGCCAGTACAGCAGTGCGAAGACGGCAAGCAGCGCCCAGATGGACAGGCCCGCGTGCCAGTCGGGCTGCGCGCCGCCGAATGCATGCGCCACCCACGGGCTGGCCATGGCGCCGAGGCCGCCGCCGCCCATGATGGCGGCGGAGTACAGCCCCGTCATGACGCCGATGCGCGTCGGGTAGGCCTGCTTCACCACGCCGGGCATCAGCGCCTGGACCAGGCCGACGCCGGCGCCGGCGAGCGCAGCGCTCCACAGCAGCGCGGCTGCACCGCCGGCCGCGTATCGGCTCGCGCAGGCCAAGGCGATGATGGCAAGCCCGAGCGCGACCCCGCCGCGCGCGCCGATGCGCTGGCCGACCGCCGCGCCGAAAAGCGAAGTGGCGCCCATGGCGAACATCGGCAGCACGGTGAGCAGCGCCACCGCATGGAAGCCGATGCCGGTTGCAAGGCGAATGGGTTCGAGCAGCGGGCTGCTGGACGTGAGAAAGGCGCGCAGGTTCAGCGCAACCAGCACGATGACGATCGCGAAGGCGATGCCTCCGTCACGACTGCGCCCTGTCCTCACAGAGACGCCACATCCGCCTGCAGCACGCCGTTGCGCGCCACGATGCAGCCGCCCGCCACCACCAGCTTGCGCACGGGCCGCGAGACGACGGCGTGCGCGACGGTCTGCGCATCGACCAGCACGAGGTCGGCGCGGCAGCCCGCCTCGAGCCCGTAGGCCTCGAAGCCGCAGCCGCGCGCGCCCGAGTGGGTGACGGTATCGAGCGCCACCGCGATCTCGTCGTCGCGGCGCAGGTTGTAGCGCAGGCCGATGATCATGGCGCGCTCCAGCATGTCGGGGTTGCCATAAGGCGACCAGGTGTCGCGGATGCCGTCGTTGCCGCCGAGCACGGTCACGCCGGCCTGCCTGCAGGCCATGAGGGGCGGCACGGTGCGCGAAGGCGGCGCGCTGGTGATGAGCACCACGCCGAGCTTCGCCATGCGCGCCAGCAATGCCTCGCGCTCGCGTTCGCTCACGTCGCCCAGGCAGAAGCCATGGCTGATGGCCACCTTGCCCTGCATGCCCAGCGCCTCTGTGCGCTGCAGGATCAGGTCGAGCGAGAACGCGCCCATGGCACCGGGCTCGTGCAGATGGATGTCGATGGGGCGCCGATACTTGTGGGCGATGCCGAAGAGCACGTCGAGCGACTTCACCGGGTCGCCGTCGATGGCGCAGGGGTCGAGGCCGCCGAGCACGTCGGCGCCCAGCGCCAGCGACTGGTCGAGCAGCTCGGCCGTGCCCGGCCGGCCCAGCAGGCCCGACTGCGGGAAGGCGACGATCTGGATCTGCTGCAGCTCGCGCAGCGCCTCGCGCGTGCGGATGGTGCCTTCGAGATGGCGCAGGCCGGCCTGGGTATCGACGTCGACGTGCGTGCGCAGCCGCGTGGTGCCGAGCGCAAGAAAGGCCTTGGCCAGCACCAGCGACTGCGCGGCCGCGTCATGCCCGCTGGCATGGCGAAAGGCGCGCTCGTTCTCGATCTTGTCGATGAGGTTCACGCCGACTTCGTTGCGATACCAGTCCATGCCCCACATGGTCTTGTCGAGATGCGTGTGGCCTTCGACGAGGCCGGGCAGCAGCAAGGCGCCGTGGCCTTCCTCGACGGTGGCACCGGCCGGAGCGGCAAGCCCCGCGCCGAGCACGGCGATGCGGTCGTCCTGCACCAGCACGTCGACGGGGGAGGCGCCCATGGGGCGCACGTTGCGGATCAGGAGCGATGGCATGCGGGGCGGTCCGTTTCTCTATCTTTGTCTGGGCATCAGGCCGGCTGGGCTGCGATGGCGCGGCGGGTCGTGTTCGGCGTGAGCAGCGCCACCACGACGAACACCAGCGCATTCGTCGCCAGCGCCACGAGCCCGGTGTTGAGCGACTTGAACACGACCGGTGCGGCCGGGAACAGCGTACCCAGGTTGGAGCCGGTGGTCATCATGAAGCCGAGCACCGCACCGCCCGCCAGGATGCCGGCGAAGGCCGCGTGCCTGTTGCCAAAAGGCTTCTTCATGAGGCTGAAGAGCAGCGAGGGCAGCAGCTGCGTGAGCAGGCTCGAAGCGAAGATGGCCACCGACACGATGGTGGTGCCGCCGCGCAGCACGAAGTAAACCGCCACCAGTGCGAACACCGGCAGCACGCCGCGCGCCACGCGCGACACCTGCCTGTCGGTGGCGTTGGGCGCGAAGCCTTCCTTGTAGACGTTCTTGCCGATCACGGTGGATGCGGTGAGCAAAATCATCGAGCCCGGCACGAGCGCGGTGAGCACGCCGGTGCCGCCGATCACGCCGACGAACCACGGGTCGAAGGTGTGCTTCACCAGGCCGAAGAGGGCCAGGTCGACGTCGGAGCCCTTGAGCCCCGGCACCTGCAGGATGGCCGCGAAGCCGACCAGGAACAGGAAGGCGATGACCACCTGGTACAGCGGCATCAGGATGGTGTTGCGGCGCACCGCACTCGCGCTCTTGGCGGCATACACAGAGGTGAGATTGAACGGGTACAGGTAGTAGCCCAGCGCCGTCAGCAGGATGGTCGAGTTGTACCAGGTGAGGTTCAGGCCCTCCTTCGGGAACTCGAAGAAGCCGGGGTTGGCGGCGTGGATGGCGGTGAACATCGGCGCGACGCCGCCGTAGTAGTGCCACGGCAGGTAAATGCCGAGGAACATCGCGAGCGCGAGGATCAGGATGTCCTTCACGATGGCGATGCTGGCCGAGCCGTGGATGCCCGAGAACAGGATGTAGCTGACCATCACCAGCGTGCCGATCCAGATCGCCACCTGCGGCGCGATGGAGCCGTACGAGGCCTCCGATACGATGATGCCGAGCCCGCGCAGCTGGATGGTGAGCAGCGCGACCATGCCCATGAGCGCCACGATGGACACCAGCACGCCCAGCGCACGGCTGTCGTACTTGTGCGCGAAGAAGTCCGAAAACGACACCAGCTTGTGCGCGGTGGCGTAGCGCCAGATGGCCGGCAGCATCCAGAAGGCCATGAGATAGGCCAGCCCGCCGTAGGCCAGGATGTAGAAGGCCGGCGTGCCCTTGCTGTAAGACCAGCCGCTCGCGCCCAGGAAGGTGAAGGTGGAGAACGACTCGCCCGCCATCAGCAGGAACACCATGATGGCGCCCAGCCCGCGCCCGCCGATCGCCCATTGCTCCAGGCTCATGGTGCGCCCGCGCCGCGCGAGCACGGCGAGGCCCAGCGCGCCGATGACGAACAGGGCGATGACGCCGAGTGCCGCGTTCATCGCGCGCCTCCGGTGGAGGAAGAAGGCGCATCGATGTCGCCTTCGGCGCGGTCGATGACCACCATGATCAGCGAGGTCAGCACCAGCCAGCTGACATTCCACACCATCAGGAAGGGCATGCCGAGCACGAAGGTGGGAGCGACGGAGGACAGCCATCCCCCGCTGAAGAAGGCGGCGACCGGCAGCGCGGCAAGCCATTTGGCGGATTTCATGGGAGCCTCGATTCTTGTCTCGGGTTGTGATTTTCTGGAATTTTGGTTAACCATACATTTTTATTTGGTTAACCAAACGGAAGCGGATGGTACGGAGTGCACGGGGCCGAGTCAATCCGGGGGCTTTCCCTGAGGGTGCGGTCCGCAGGCAATAATCCGGTTGCCTATGCCCTCCGCCGCACGCAAGTCCCCAGCGACAGCCCCCTCCCCCGAGCCCACCGAAGCCGACGATCCGAACGTGGACGAACGCGTCTACGGCGCAGTCTCCAAGGCCTTGCTGAGCGGCAAGCTGCGCCCCGGCACGCCCTTGCGCGAGCGCGCGCTGGCCGAAGCGCTGGGCTGCACGCGCGGCGCGGTGCGCAAGGCGCTGGCGCGGCTGGGCTCGGAAAAACGGCTGGTGCTGGAGCACAACCGGGGCGCCTTCGTGCCCAACCCGTCCATCGACGACATGCGCGGCATCTACCGCGCGCGCCGCATCGTGGAGGCGGGGCTGGTGACCACGCTCTTCGGCAATCTCTCACGCGAGCAGGTGACCACGCTGCGCAAGCACGTGCAGGCGGAGCAGAAGGCCTTCAAGGAAGGCCGGCGCGAGGACGCGGTCCGGCTGGCGGGCGACTTCCACCTGCTGCTGGCGCAGATGGCGGACAGCGAGGAGCTGCTGTCGTACATCCGGCGGCTGATCTCGAACACCGAACTCTACAAGGCACTCTACGACTCCGCCGAGGCCGCGAGCTGCGCGCCGCGCGAGCATGAGCAGATCATCGAGGCGCTGGCCACGGGCAAGTCGCTCGACAAGGCGCTGGCGGTAGCGCTGGAGCATCTGGACGAGCTGGAGCAGCGCGTGATCGCGGGCGCTGCGGCCGAGCAGGAAGTGGACCTTGCGACGCTGCTGAACGGCGGCGGCCCCAGCAGCGGCAACGGCAGCAAGCCGCACGCGCACGACCACTGAGGCATCCACGCTTCGCTCGCGGCCGAAGTGTGGCCGCGCCGGTCGGGGAATGATCGGCGCACCATGCACGCATCCACACCCTCCTCCATCGACAAGCCCCGCGCCAACCTGGCCTTCGAATGGGCGCTGCTCGCGGTGCTCGCCACCTGCTGGGGCGGCTCGTACACCTTCATCAAGATCGGCGTGGCGACGATCCCGCCCGTCACGCTGATTGCGGCGCGCACGCTGATCGCCGGAGCGCTGCTGCTCGCGGTGCTGCGCATGCGCGGCGTGAAACTGCCGAAGGACGCCGCTGCGTGGCGCCGCTTCGCACTGCAGGCCTGCCTGAACAGCGTGCTGCCCTTCACGCTCATCGCCTGGGCCGAGCGCAGCGTCGATGCCGGCCTGGCGACCATCCTCAACTCGACCTCGCCGATCTTCATCTTCCTGCTGGGGCTGGGCCTCGGCGGCTCCGACAAGCCCACGCTGCGCCGCCTGTTCGGCGTGAGCGCGGGGCTGGCGGGCATCTGCCTGATCGTGGGCTTCGAGGCGCTGAACGGGCTCGGGCATTCGCTGCTCGCGCAGCTTGCGCTGGTGGCGGCCGCCGTCTGCTACGGCTGCGCCGCGATGTTCGGGCGCGTGTTCAAGGGGTTGGACCCGATGGTGCCAGCCGCTGGTTCGCTCGTCAGCGGCGCGGCGATGCTGCTGCCCGCGAGCATCGTCATCGACAGGCCGTGGACGCTCTTGCCGTCGGCCGCGTCGATGGCGGCGGTGCTCGCGCTCGCGGTGCTCTCCACGGCGCTGGCCTTCACGATCTACTTCCGGCTCATCAAGACGCTGGGGCCGATGTCCACCGCCGCGCAGGCCTATCTGCGCGTGCCCATCGGCGTGCTGATCGGCACGACGTTCCTGGGCGAGAGGCTGGCGCCCACGGCGTGGATCGGGCTGGCCTGCGTGGTCACGGGCGTGGTCGCGATGACGATGCCCGGGACGAAATTTTTGCGCCGCGCGCTGCGGTTTTTACGCGGTGTTTAGACGCCCGCCCATACGCTGCCGGCTCCTCCATCCGTCAGCGAATTCTTCGATGAAAAAACTTCTCCGCATCGCCCTGCCGATGCTCGTTCTTCCCACCTTTTCCGCCCTGCCGATGCTCGCGAGCGCGCAACTCACGGGCAACGTGTCCATCACCACGAACTACAAGTTCCGTGGCCAGGACCAGGACATGATCGGCAAGAACGACTACGCCAAGACCAAGGGCTTCAAGCCCGCCATCCAGGGCGGCCTGGACTACGCCTTCGGCGACAGCGGCTTCTACGTCGGCAACTGGAATTCCAGCGTCAACTGGCTCAAGGGCAACAGCATCGAGATGGACGTGTACGGCGGCTACAAGTTCAAGGCCGGCCCGCTGGACATGGACGTGGGTGCGCTCTCCTACATCTACCCGGGCAACTCCTCGGGCAACACCACCGAGCTGTACGTCGCGGGCACCTACGCCAATGAAAGCCTCGGCTCCTTCACCGCCAAGTACTCGCACACAGTCTCCAAGGACTACTTCGGCTACGCAGGCAACAAGGCCGGCTCGGGCCTGAAGGGCACCAACACCGGCTACCTGAACCTGTCGTACAGCAAGGAGATCGTGCCCAAGGTCACGCTGAAGGCGGCCGTCGGCTACACGAACATGTCCAGCGACATCCGCAGCCTGGGCTACAAGAGCTACGTCGACTACAACGTGGGCGCGAGCTACGACTTCGGCAACGGCCTGTCGCTGACCGGTTCGGTGCAAGGCGCCAACAAGAAGAGCTCCTATGTCGCGGTCGCGAACCCGGGCATCGACCTGGGCTTCGGCCCCTTCGGCCAGACGACCTACTCGCCCAACAAGGCGCGCTTCATCCTGACGCTGACGAAGACGCTCTGAACGCCAGCCTCAGTCGATGCTGATGTTCGCGGCCTTCGCAACCTCCGCCCACTTCACGCGGTTGTCGTGCACGGTCTTCTTGAACTGTGCCGGCGACTCGATGCGCACGGTGTTGCCCTGGCTCTCGAAGCGCTCGCGGATCTCGGGGGTCTCCAGCACCGCCTTCACGGCCGCGTTGAGCTTGTCGACGATCTGCGGGTCGGTGCCCTTGGGCGCGAAGATGCCGAACCAGATCGAGCTGTCGAAGCCCTTGGTGCCCGGCAGGCCGCTCGAGGCGATGGTGGGCACTTCTTTCACGGCCGGCACCGCGGCGGCGGTGGTTACGCCCAGCAGGCGCACCTTGCCGGCCTTGTAGTGCGGCAGCACGGTCTGCACCTGGTTCATGATGCAGCAGGTCTCGCCGCGCACCACCGATGTGATCGCCTCGGGACCGCCCTTGTAGGGCACGTGCACCATGTTCAGGCCGAGGCGCGAATTGAATTCGGCAAAGGCCATGTGCGTGCCCGCGCCGTTGCCTGTAGACGCATAGTTGTACTTGCCGGGATTTGCCTTGACCAGCTCGACGAATTCCTTCAAGGTCCGCACGTTGATCACGTCGGGATTGATGGTGAGCACGTTCGAAACGTCGAGCACCGGCGCCACCGGCACGAAGTCGGCCTCCACGTCGAAGGGCAGTTTCTTGTAGAGCGCGGCATTGCTGCCGTGCGTGGCTGCGGTGCCGAAGGAAAGCGTGTAGCCATCGGGCCTGGCGTGGGCCACGTACTCGCTGGCGATGTTGCCGGCGGCGCCCGACTTGTAGTCGATGACGACGGGCTTGCCGAGCTGCTTCGACAGCGGCTCCTGGATGACGCGGGCCACCACGTCGACGCCCGAGCCGGCCGGAAAGCCCATGA
Source organism: Variovorax sp. Varisp46 (assembly GCF_059491885.1). Lineage (NCBI taxonomy): Bacteria > Pseudomonadati > Pseudomonadota > Betaproteobacteria > Burkholderiales > Comamonadaceae > Variovorax > Variovorax sp. Varisp46. The sequence continues at coordinate 6,105,290 of NZ_CP168515.1, read as the reverse complement.
TCAGCGTGACGGGTTGCTGCGGCCAGTCCGGCTGGGAGAAGGCGGCGGGCGCAACGAGCGAGGCCGCGGCCAGCAGCAGTGCGCGGCGGGCAATTCGAGAGAAGGGAGAATGAAACATGACTGTCTTTCTGCGAGGCAAGCGGTGCAAGCGCGCATTGTGGCGCGCCGCTGATGCCCGATTCCATATGAGCTTATGCGCGGCATGCACGCCGCGTGCCTGCTCTCCATAATCGCCCCATGGTCCGTTCCACCCAACAACTACACACCCCACGAGAGCCCGCGCGCGGGCGCCACCGTGCTGCTGCTGCGCGACAGCGCCGCCGGCATCGAAGTGCTCATGACCCGCCGCTCGGCCACCGCCAGTTTCGCGCCCGGTGCCTATGTATTTCCCGGCGGCCAGATCGACGCCGCCGACGAAGCGGCCCAGCGCATCGCCACGCAGCGGTCGACGCAAAGCGGCCTGCAGCGCACGCAGGCCATCGCGGCCATCCGCGAGGCTTTCGAGGAACTGGGCGTGCTGCTCGCGCACCATGCCGACGGGCGTCCCGCTAACGCCGAGGACATCGCCGCCATGGACCGCGGCAACACGGCGGGCACAGCCTTTGCCGACCAATGCGCGGCACGCGGGCTGACGCTCGATGCAGACCGGGTGTTCACCTTCGCGCACTGGATCACCGACCGCGACCTGCCCAGGCGCTTCGATGTGCCCTTCCTGGTGGCGCGCATGCCCGAAGGCCAGGAGCCCGCAGCCGACGAGAGCGAACAGTTCGAGCCCTGCTGGGTGCGCCCAGCCGATGCGCTCGCGCGCCATGCGGCAGGCAGCTTCTTCATGATCTTCCCGACCGTGCGCACGCTGCAGCGCATGGCCGCGTATGCCACCGTGGACGCCCTGCTCACGGCCTGCGCCGGCGAGACCCCGCTGTGGACCAGCTGCCCGCGCGCCGGCCTGCTCAAGGGCGAAGACGCGCGCTACATGGAGCACGAATCGCCGTTCGGCGAGCTCGCGCTGGTGTGCCCCGACGGGCAGGCCGTGCACGTGCTCGACTGGCAGAGCGAACGCCCGGTGCCGCTGCTGAAGAACGTGATGCGCTTCACCGCGCCCAACCCGGGCGCGATGACCGGCCCGGGCACCAACAGCTACATCGTGGGCGACGCGGCCACGGGCTACATCGTGATCGATCCGGGCCCGGACGACGCCGGCCACATCGGCCGGCTGTGGGGCGCCACGCAGGGCGACATCCGCATGATCGTCTGCACGCACTCGCATGCCGACCACTCGCCGGGCGCGGCGCCGCTGCAGGCGCTGTGCAAGAGCGGCAGGCCGCCGATCCTCGGCCTGGCCTCGAAGCCGACAGCTCGCGCCAGCGCACGCTTCACGCCCGAGCGCGAACTGGCCGATGGCGAGCGGCTCGTGCTGTCGGGCACAACGGCCGAAGGCGAGCCCATCGCCCACACGCTGCGCGTGATCCACACGCCCGGCCACGCGGCCAACCACCTGTGCCTGGTGCTGGAAGAAGACGGGCTGCTGTTCTCCGGCGACCACATCCTCAACGGCAGCACCACGGTGGTCGATCCGCCCGATGGCGACATGACGGCATACCTCGATTCGCTCGACACGCTCGATGCGGCCTGCGCGGCCGGCGGCATCGGCTTCATCCTGCCCGCGCACGGCTACGTGATCGGCTTTGCCCGCACCGCCATCGGCATGCTGAAAGCGCACCGGCTCAAGCGCGAGGCCAGGATCGCAGCCGCCATGCAGAAGCTGCCCGAAGGCACCCCCGAGCAATGGCTGCCGCTGGCCTACGACGACGTACCCGAACGCATGTGGCCGGTGGCGGCCCGCTCGCTGGCCGCGCACGTGGCTCGCATCCGGCAATTGGCGGTGGCTCGATGAACAACAGCAACAGGAACTCTCCGGGTGAGGACGAGGGCATCCGCCTCGCCAAACGCGTGGCGGCGCTGGCCGGTGTGTCGCGGCGCGAAGCCGAGCTGCTGATAGAGAACGGCGCGGTGCGCGTGGACGGCGTGCCGCAGATGCTGCCGCAGTCGCGCGTGCTGCCGCACCAGCAGGTCGAGATCGAGGCCGGCGCGAAGCCCGAGCCCGTGCTGCCCGTCACATTGCTGCTGTACAAGCCTGCGGGCATGGTCACCGACACCGCGCACCGCCTGCTGGTGGCTGCGAATCATCACGAGCCCGAGCGCGCCGGACTGCGTTTTCTGCCGGCGCATGCGAAGGCGCAGCACTGCATGACGCCGCTCGAGACCGGCGCCAGCGGGCTGGTCGCTTACACGCAGGAATTCCGCATCGAACGCAAGCTGCAGGAAGACGCGGGCATCCTCGAGCATGAGGTGATGGTGGACGTGGCCGGCCCGGTGAGCCCGGAGGTGCTGGCGCGGCTGGAGCGCTCGCCCGCGCGCGTGAGCATCGGCCGCCAGAGCGACGAGCAAACGGGCCTGCGCTTCGCGCTCAAGGGCGCGCGGCCGGGGCAGATCGCCAACATCTGCGACGGCGTGGGCCTGCGCATTCTTGCGATGCGGCGCATCCGCATCGGCCGCGTGCCGCTGGCGGGGCTGCAGCCTGGCCAGTGGCGCTATCTCGCACCCCACGAACGCTTCTGAACAACGATGCACCGCATGTTCACGGCCCGCAATTTTCAGCCGTGGCCCCGATGGGCCGCCGACAGGGAGACTGAGCCAATGAAGTTCGGAACACCGAGCACCGCCCTGGCCTGCACCGTGCCGCTGGCACTGGTGGCGGGCTGCACGCTTCTCACGCCGTCACCGCCGTCCGCGCCCCCAGCGCCGCCGCCGGCCGTCGTCTCGAAGGACGGCCTCGCGCCCATCACCGAGGAGCAGGTCGAGCGCATCCGCGATGCCATCGGCGTCAAGCCCCCCAGCCCGGCTGTGGGAAAGGTGGTGCGCAGCGCCTCGCCGACCATCGAGTCCTTCGTGCGGACCGAAGGCTGCATCACCGCGCGCAATGGCGCGGTGCTCAACCCCTTCGCCGCGCCCGGCCGCCTGTTCGACACCACGGGCTTCCAGGGCGGCCCGATGTCGGAGATGCAGTACCACGACAAGACCGCCTGCGTGACGGTCAAGCGCATCCAGAACTGGAAGATGGTCACGCCGAAGCTGCTGCGCTTCGAGGTGGTCTACGTGGGCGACGACGGTGAGGAACGCGCCATCAAGCGCCACGAGCTGGTACGCCAGCCCAAGGGCGGCTGGCTGTTCGCACGCTGAGGGCCGTGGTCACTGCTTCGCGGTGGCCGGCGCGGCACCCTGCGCAAGGTGCGCGTCGTCGGGTTCCCAGCCGCCGCCGAGTGCCATGAACAGCACGACCTGATCGTCGGCCAGCTGCGCCTCGCTGGCCGCGAGGGCGGCTTCGCTGGCGGCCAGCGAGCGTTCGGCGTCGAGCGAATCGAGGTAGCCGGTGCGGCCGTTCTGGTAGAGCTGGCGCGCCTGCGCGGCGACCTTCGCGCTTTCGTCGCGCGAGGCTTGCAGCGCGGCGTGGCGATCGAGTTCACGCGCGTAGGTGCCGAGTGCGGTCTCGGTTTCGCGCAGCGCGGTGAGCACGGTGCCGTCGAACTTGGCGAGCGCCGCGCGCGTGCCGGCCTCGGCCTGGGCGATGCGGGACTGTGCGACGCCCGTATTGGGAATGGTCCACGAGATCAGCGGGCCGAGGCTCCAGGCGAAGGTGTCCTTGCGGCCGAAGTCGTCGGCATGGCCGGCGGAGGAGCCTGAAAGGCCCAGCGTGACTTTGGGATAGAGCTCGGCCGTGGCCACGCCGATGCGCGCGGTCGATGCGGCAAGGCCGCGCTCGGCCTGGCGGATGTCGGGGCGGCGGCGCAGCAGCGCGGCACCGTCGCCGACCGGCAGCGTGCCGGCCACGCGCGGCGGCATGGTGCAGTCGGCCACTTGGCGCGGGAAGTCCTGCGGCACTGCGCCGGTCAAGGTGGCGAGACGATAAAGCGCGCCCTGGCGTTCGGCCTTCAGCGGCGGCAGTGCGGCGTTGAGCTGCTGCAGCTGCGCACGCGCGCGACCTGCGTCGATGGCACCGGCGCGGCCTGCACGTTGCAGGCGGTCGGTGACGTTCACGGCGTCCTGCTGCAAGGCGACAGACTTCTGTGCGATCTGCAGGCGAAGGCCGGTAGCACAGGCCTCGGCGTAGGCGCGCGCAGTGCCGGCCGCGACGTTCACGCGCACGAGGTCGAGCGCGGCTTCGGCAGCTTGGGTGTTGGCCTGCGAAGCCTCGATGCCCCGGCGGATCTGGCCGAACAGGTCGACCTGGTACGACAGCGAAGCGCCCGCGCTGTAGTTGAAGGTGCTCGGCGGCTCGTAGCCCTTCTGCAGCAGCGACAGCCCCGACACATGGCCGAACGAAGGGCCGCCGTTCACGCCGATGGTCGGGTATCTGGCGCCGGCCACTTCGTCTTCGATGGCGCGTTCGCGCTCGAGGTTGGCGACGGCCTGGCGCAGGTCGGTGTTGTGCGCGAGGGCCTGTTCGACCAGCCTGTCGAGCAACGGGTCGTGGTACAGGCGCCACCAGTGGGCGGGCAGCGGCGCGGCGTTGGCGGACGCCTCGGCAAAGGGCCGCGCGGCGGCGCCCTGGCTGGCCAGCGCCTCGGGCGGCTGGCGGTAGTCGGGACCGACCGCCGCGCAGGCCGCGAGCCCGGCGGCGACGGCCAGCGATGCAAGGCGAAATGCGAAGCGGCTCACGGCGTTCACCCCTTCTGCGGCGCGGCTGCCGGTGCCACGGCGCTGTGCGCCGGCTTGTTCCCCAGCACCTGCACCGTGACCGTCTGGCCCGCGACGAGGCGTGCGCCCTGCGGCAGCGGATCGAGCTTGATGCGCACCGGAATGCGCTGCGCGAGCCGCACCCAGTTGAAGGTCGGGTTCACGCTGGGCAGCAGGTTGGCGCTGGTGGAGCGGTCGCGGTCGGCGATGCCGGCGGCCACGCTGTCGACCGCGCCCTCGAGCACCGCGCCGCCGCCCATCGGGGTGACGCGCACGCGGTCGCCGAGATGGATGCGCGGCAGTTTGGTTTCCTCGAAATAGCCTTCGACATAGAACGACTGCGCATCGACCAGCGCGAGCACCGGGCGGCCCGCCGCGGCGTAGCTGCCCTGGCGCAGGTCGAGGTTGGTGACGAGGCCGTCGGCCGGCGCGCGCACCTGGGCGCGCTGCAGGTTGAGGCGGGCCGAGTCGAGCGCCACCTCGGCCTGCGCGACGGCGGCCTGCATCTGCTCGACACGCGAACGGGTCTGCTCGCGCGACTCCTTCGACACCAGGTCGTCGAGGCCCGCGTTGCGCGCGTTCTCGCGCTGCACCTGGGCGCTCATGGCGCGCTGCGCGGCGAGCGCTGCCTGGGCCTGGCGCACGGCGAGGTCGTAGCGGGCGCGGTCCACCTCGAACAGCAGCGTGCCGGCGGCGACCGGCTGGTTGTCGCGGATCGGTACTGCCGTGACGAGGCCCGACACGTCGGGTGCGATCTGCACGACGTTGGCGCGCACGCGGCCGTCGCGCGTCCACGGCGCAAGTTCGTAGTGGTCCCACAGGCGCAGGCCGGCCCACGCGGCGGCGGCCACCACGGCCACGGTGAGAAGAACGCGCCCGAGGCGCCGGGCCCGTGGGTTGTCTGCGGAGGAACGGGGGACTGTCATCGGAATCTCGTCGTCATTGAAGGTAGGAAGTGAGGCGGCTCAGTGCATAGAGCAGCAGCAGGTACAGCGCCATGTCGAACAGCGCGGGGTGCCACACCCAGCGGTAGGCGCCGGTGGCCGCGAGCAGTCGGCGTACGCCCCACAGCGCGAGCAGCGCGCCGAGGGCCAGCACCATGATCCAGGGCACGTAGAGGCCGTAGAAACTGGCTTCACCGATCATGCGGAAGCTCCTTGGGTGAGCGCTGCGCCCGCCAGCCTGGGCGGCGCATCGGGAAAGAGATTGCGGCGCAGGCCGACCAGTGCGGTGACGGCCGAGCGCGATGCGGCGGAAGAAGCGGTGCCGCGCGCGGCAAGCACGGCACCGAGTGCCTCGTCGATCTGCGGCAGCAGGTCGAGCGGGCGCGGGTTCGTGCGGCCTTCGGCGCGCTGGCGGAAGAAGCGCGAGATGCCGCCCAGCAGCGCGGCCGAGGTGGCCAGCGGCAGCTGGGCGCGCACGCGCTGCAGCACGGCGATGTCGGCGCCCATGCGCAGGTCGCGCAGCGCGTCGTTGGCGGCCACGCCTTCGACGGTGCCGCCCGCCTGCGCGATGCGCGGCGCGAGCAGGCCGATGCGGTCGAGCATGCGCACGGCGTACGCATCGCTCTGCGCGTACTGCGGCTGCGGCGAAGCGGCCATGTCGCCGAGCTCGCGCCAGGTGGCGCGCTGGATGCGGCGCGCGCTCCAGTCGGCACCGACCGAACGCACGAGCCGCGTGACGCGCGCCGCGACCAGCACGCCGACGATCTGGCCGATCATGCTGTTGATGAAGCTCACGAGGTCGGAGCTGGCGGTGTCGTGCAGTGCGAGCGTGCCGGCCACGCCGAAGATCAGCGCCATCGCGGGCATGAAATGCGTCGGACGCGGCAGGTAGAAGCCCAGCAGCAAGAAGAGCGGCGCGCAGATGACGACCAGCATGCCGAAGTCCTGCACCGTGGGCATGAGCACCAGCACATAGAGCGCCGAGATCGGGATGGACCACAGCGTCCACTTGAGAAAGCCGTGGATCGCCGGCACGGGGTCGTCCATGGTGGCGAAGAAGCAGCAGAAGACGGCGGCCATCATGGTGGCCGCCGAACCCATGGGCCAGCCGGTGACGATCCAGAACGCGCCGCACAGGCAGATGGCGATGACGGCCGCGAGCGCCGACAGCAGCGCCATGCCGTAGTCACGGTGCAGCACGCGGCTGCCGAGCGCTGCCGTGCGGCGCAGCGGCGCGGCACCCTTGAGGCCTTCGTCGATGTCCAGGCGCAGCCGGGCGCAGGCGGTCCAGCCGTCGACGAGTTCTTCGAGGCGCCCGGCGAGGCCGATGCGCAGGGCGCGGCCCCATGGAGTGGGCTGCTGCGCGTCTGCAGGAGCGGCGTTCAATGCGTCGATGGCACGGCGCAGGGCTTGCAGGCGCTCGGCACTGTGGGCGGAGGCAGGTTCGGCCTCCTCGCGCAGCCACTGCGCGGCCTGCGCGAGCACCGCGGCCACGTCGGGTGCAAGTTGTCCCTCGGCCTGCTCCAGCGCCTGCAGGCGGTCTTCGACGGCCGAGAGCGCGGGCGTGAGCGCGGCAACGCGGTCCTGCATCGCGCGGATCGCGCCGGCGGTCCAGCGCAGGTGCGTGGTGTCGAAGGGCACGTGGGTGGATAGCAGGCGCAGCTGCGTGATGTCGCCTGCGAGGCGGCGGCGGTCGTCGTCGAGGCGCTTCGGCTCGGCGTCACTGCTGCGGCCGGCGGGCTGCAGCAGGTCGCCGAGCCACTTGCGCGCGTCGAGCAGCGTGCGATCGAGCAGGCCCAGCACGGTCGGCGCAAGCCCCGCGGGCAGCACGAGGCTGTGGACCAGCGTGGCGCAGAAGATGCCGAGGCCGATTTCTTCCACGCGCGCCACGGCGGTGTCGAACAGCGCGAGCGGCGTCTGCACCGACGGAAAGCCGATCAGCGCGGCCGTGTAGCCCGCGAGCATGAACACGTAGGAGCGCGGCGTGCGGTCGAACAGCGAGATGCACAGGCACAGCCCCACCCACAGCGCGAGCACCAGCGTCAGCAGTTCCGGCGCGTTGGACAGCGCGGGCACCATCAGCACGGTCGCAGTGGAGCCGATGAGCGTGCCGCAGAAGCGGTACAGCGCCTTCGAGCGAACGGCGCCGGCCAGCGGATGGGCGACGACGTAGGTGGTCATGAGCGCCCAGAACGGACGCGGCAGGCCGGCACGGCTGGCGAGGTACATCGCCAGCATGGCGGCGGCGAAGCTCTTGCCGGAAAAGAGAAGCTCCGCGCGGCTGAAGCGCGGAAGACGGAGCGCAGGCATTTCTTACCTGCGCCCTTCCTGCGGCGATTGCTGCGACTGCGGCGCCTGGGCCGGGCGCCCCAGGCGCTCCTCGAGCACGCCGAACACCCGCAGGCAGACGGCGATGTCGTCGTCGGACACGCCTTCGAACAGCTCACTGCGCATCAGGCTCAGCGCCGCCTCGATGGGCGCGCAGGCGGCCTTGCCTGCGGGCGTGAGGTGCAAGGTCTTGGCACGGCGGTCGGCCGGATCTTCGCGGCGCTCGACGAAACCGGCCTCCACCAACTGGTCGAGCGAGCGCACCAGCGACGGGCCCTCGATGCCCAGTGCATCGGCAAGCACGCCCTGGCGCACTTCGCCGTTCATGCGCCCGAGCATCACGATCGGCCAGGCCAGCGTTTGCGACACGCCGACGTGCGCCACCGCCCTGTCCGCCGACGCGCGGTAGCCGCGCTGCAGCACCGAGAGCGACATGCCGAGCCGCATCAGCGCGTTCTCGCGCTTCGGGGAGGAGTTGCTCGATTTGCTCACGATAGCCGCCTATTAATTAGCATGCTATCTATTATAAGGGTAACTACCAACTCCTGCTAGCGGCAAGGCGGCCGCTGCCTTCAGCGGTCGAGGGCGCGAAAAAGGAAAAGGGAAGAAAAGTGTGAAGCCCGCCGATAAGCCGGATTCTGTGCATCGAGGGCCTCTTGCGAAGCCTTCGACGTGACCGCCATTACTCTGGGCCGTTTGTCGCCAAACGGCTCGATGCCACCTACCCGCCAGCTCAGCGGAACCACCTCGATACTGGCCTACTTGGTGTTGCTGCGCGCAGAGATTGCCCGTTTCACCCGAACTCAATCGGCTCGTCTCTGTTGCTCTGATCCTCACCTCACGGTGGAGAGTCGTTAACTCCTGCGCTGTCCTGTGCAGTCCGGACGTTCCTCCAGTGCGGTCTTTCGACCCGATGCTGTTGCCCGAAGGCGCAGCGTCGTCCCTTTCGGGCTTGCACCAGCGGCGGTCTGGCGTGCTTCACCGCTCGATTATCGCCCGCCCCATCAATGACCCTTCAGACAATGCCGCGCGCCGGTCGTCAGCCGGGCGTTTCGCCGTCGCCGGCCTGCACCAAGCCCAGCTTGCGCAACGTCCGATGGAAGTTGCTGCGGTCGATGCCGGCCTCGCGCGCGGCGCTGGCCACGCGGCCGCCGTGGCGGGCGAGCAGTTCCGAGAGCCAGGCCCGCTGGAAGGCCTCGGTCGCCTCGCGCAGCGTGCCGCCAGCGATGGCAGGCCCCGCGTGTTCGTTCGCCGGGGCCTGCACGGGCGCTGCCGTGGCGCTTCCCACGACGGCAGCGCTGTCCAGCGCCAGGTGATGCGGCTCGATGGCCGTCCAGCGCGAGCCGCGCGGCTGCTCCCGGAACGCCCGCAGCGAGGCGCGGCTGATCACATGCTCGAGCTCGCGCACGTTGCCCGGCCAGCCGTGCGCCAGCATGGCGGCCTTCGACGCCGGCGAGAGCCGCAGGTTGCGCGCGCCCAGCCGGTGCTGGTTCTCCTCGAGAAAGCTGCCCGCCAGCACGAGCACGTCGCGCCCCCGTTCGCGCAGCGGCGCGACGACGAGCGGATAGACCGACAGCCGGTGGTACAGGTCGGCGCGAAAGCGCCCCTGCGCGATCGCCGCGGGCAGGTCGCGGTTGGTGGCCGCGATCACGCGCACGTCGACCTTGCGCATGCGGTCGCTGCCGGGGCGCTGCACCTCGCCGCTTTGCAGCACGCGCAGCAGCTTGGCCTGCACGCTCAGCGGCAGTTCGCCGACCTCGTCGAGAAAGAGCGTGCCGCCATCGGCGATCTCGAACTTGCCGTCGCGGTCCTGCACGGCGCCAGTGAACGCGCCGCGCTTGTGGCCGAAGAGTTCGCTGTCGGCCAGCGACTCGGGCAGCGCCGCGCAGTTGACCTGCACGAGCGGCTGCTCGCTGCGGCGCGAGCGCGCGTGCAGGCGCTGCGCGACCAGGTCCTTGCCGACGCCGGTTTCGCCGAGCAGCAGCACCGTGAGGTCGGACACGGCGACCGTGTCGATCTCGTCGCACAGCTGCTTCATCGCCGGGCTGCTGCCCAGCAGCTCGCGCGGCGCGCCACGCCCCGCACGCAGCGCCTGCGCAACGGCCTGCTCGCGCATCGCGCGCGCCTGCATCTCGCGGATCGTGTGGGCGGCCTCGATGCCGGTTTCGACGAGGGCGATCAGTGCCTCCATCTGCGCCGGGCCCACGGCATCGAAGGCGTGCGGCTCCAGGGCGTCCAGCGTCAGCAGGCCCCAGACGGCGCCGCGCAGGCGCAGCGGCGCGCCCATGCAGTCGTGCACCGGCAGGATGCCCGGCTGGCCGGCGACGAGGCCGTCGTACGGGTCGGGCAGGTTGCAGTCGTGGGCGAAACGCAGGCCCCGTTCGCTGTCGAGCAGGCGCGCGAAACGCGGATGGGCGGCAACGGGAAACTGGCGCCCGAGGGTTTCATCGCTCAGGCCGTCGACCGCGACGGGCTTCAGCACGTCGACATCGAGCTGCAGCAGCGCGGCGGCATCGCAGCGGACCAGTCCGCGCGCGGCGGCGAGCAGCGATCGGTAGCGGGCGGCCTCGGCTTCGGGCTCGGGCGGCGGGTCCTCGGTGGTCGAATCGACACGCAGTGTGGTCATAAGTACAACGATGAAATTGTTGCGAATTTGACCACGCCTGATAAATCCCCAATGGCGTCAAGCACTTGCAGCGACCTTCTGGCTGGCACGGATCGTGAGAAGACAAAGGCATCTCAACAGAGGAAGCGCCAGACCATGAACCCGCAAACCATCGCCATCGTCAAGTCCACCGTGCCCGCGCTCCAGGCCCACGGCGAGGCCATCACCAGCCACTTCTACAAGATCATGTTCGAGGGCCATCCGCAGGTGAAGGCCTTCTTCAACGAGGCGCACCAGGCCGCCGGCACGCAGGCGCGCGCGCTGGCGGGCGCGGTCATCGCGTATGGCGCGCACATCGACCGGCTCGAAGCAATCGCCGGCGCCCTGCCCCGCATCATCCAGAAGCACGCCGCGCTGGGCGTGCTGCCGGAGCACTACCCGATCGTCGGCCACTACCTGCTACGCGCCGTGAAGGAGGTGCTCGGCGATGCCGCGACCGACGAGGTGATTGCCGCGTGGGGCGAAGCCTACGAATCGCTGGCGGGCCTGCTCATCGCCGCGGAAGAAGCCGTCTACAGCGCCAACGCGGCGCAACCCGGCGGATGGCGCGGCACGCGCGAATTCCGCGTGGCCCGGCGCGAAGACGAGAGCGAGGTCATCACCTCGTTCTACCTGGAGCCCGTGGACGGCGGCGCGCTGCTGGCCTTCACGCCGGGGCAGTACCTCACGCTGGTGCTGGAGATCGACGGCCAGCCGGTGCGGCGCAACTACTCGCTGTCCGACGCGCCGGGCAAACCGTGGTACCGCATCAGCGTGAAGAAGGAAGAAGGCGGTCGCGCCTCGAACTGGCTGCACGAGGCCGCCGCGGTCGGCACGCGGCTGCAGGTGCAGGCGCCGTGCGGCGACTTCGTGCTGCAGCCCGCGGGCGAACAGGCGCGCCCCCTCGTGCTGGTGACGGGTGGCGTGGGCATCACGCCCGCGATGAGCATGCTCGAATCGGTGGCCCACACGGGCCGGCCGGTGCACTTCGTCCATGCGGCGCGGCACGGCGGCGCGCACGCCTTTCGCGAGCGCGTCGACGCGCTCGCGCAGCGGCATGCGAACGTGAAGCCGCTGTATGTCTACGACGCGCCGCGCGAGAGCGACACGCCGCACGCGACCGGCTTCGTCACCCGCGAGCTGCTGGCCGGGCTGCTGCCGGAAGACCGCGATGTCGACCTGTACTTTCTCGGACCGAAGCCCTTCATGCAGTCGGTGTATGCCAACGGGCTGGCGCTCGGCGTGCCGAAGCAGCAGCTTCGCTACGAGTTCTTCGGGCCGCTGGAAGCCCTGGAGGCCTGAACCGCAACGGCCTGCCATCCCCTCGTGCTGAAACGGTCGCGGGCCGGGTGCAACCCGGCCCAGGGGGCGCCACAATGCGCGCTGACCATCCGCCCCTCGCACCCAAGGAGATTCCATGAAGGCCCAGAACATCCTCCAGACCATCGGCAACACGCCGCACATCCGCATCAACCGCCTGTTCGGCAATGCGAAACAGCAGGTCTGGGTCAAATCCGAGCGCGCCAATCCCGGCGGCTCGATCAAGGACCGCATCGCGCTGTCGATGGTGGAAGACGCCGAGAAGAGCGGCGCGCTCAAACCCGGCGGCACCATCGTCGAGCCGACCTCGGGCAACACCGGCATCGGCCTGGCGATGGTCGCGGCCGTGAAGGGCTACAAGCTGATCCTGGTGATGCCCGACAGCATGTCGGTCGAGCGCCGCCGCCTGATGCTGGCCTACGGCGCCACCTTCGACCTGACGCCGCGCGCCGGGGGCATGAAAGCCTCCATCGCGCGCGCCGAGGAAATCGTGGCCGGCACGCCCGGCGCGTGGATGCCGCAGCAGTTCAACAACCCCGCGAATGTCGACGTGCACGTGCGCACCACGGCCGAGGAGATCGCGGCGGACTTTCCCGACGGCATCGACGTGCTGATCACCGGCGTGGGCACGGGCGGCCACATCACGGGCGTGGCGAAGGTGCTGAAGAAGAAGTGGCCCAAGCTGCAGGTGTTCGCGGTCGAGCCAGTGGCCTCGCCCGTGATTTCCGGCGGCACGCCGGCGCCGCACCCCATTCAAGGCATCGGCGCAGGCTTCATCCCGAAGAACCTCGACACCTCGCTGCTCGACGGCGTGCTGCAGGTCGATGCCGAACCGGCGCGCGAAATGGCGCGCCGCTGCGCAGTCGAGGAAGGCATGCTGGTCGGCATCTCGTCGGGCGCCACGCTCGCGGCCATCGCGCAGAAGCTGCCCTCGCTGGCACCCGATGCGGTGGTGCTGGGCTTCAACTACGACACCGGCGAGCGGTACTTGTCGGTGGAAGGCTTCCTGCCCGCCTGACTTTTCGGGAAGCACCGCGGAACCGGCTTCGCCGGGCCGCTGGTGCTGCCCCCGGGGAGGGGGTAGGCGAAGCGACACGAAGTGCGCGAAGCCTGGGGGCGAGTAAAATCTCTGGCCTGCTTGATAACCACAAGCCCCACGCCATGCTGAGAATCTCCGAACTCAAACTCCCGCTCGACCACGCGCCCGACGCGCTGGCCGCACTGATCGCCAGGACGCTCGACGTCCCGCTCGAAGCGATCGCCTCCCACACCGTCTACAAGCGCAGCTTCGACGCGCGCAAGATCGAACTGCTCACGGTCTACATCTGCGACGTGCAGCTGAAGGACGCGAAGCTCGAAGCCGCGCTGCTCGCGAAGCACGCGGGCCATCCGTACATCCAGAGCGCGCCCGACATGCGCTACACGCCGCCGGCCAATGCGGCCGAAGGCACGGCGCGGCCGGTGGTGGTCGGCTTCGGGCCCTGCGGCATCTTCGCGGCGCTGATGCTCGCGAAGATGGGCTTCAAACCGATCGTGCTCGAACGCGGCAGGACCGTACGCCAGCGCACCCGCGACACCTGGGGCCTGTGGCGCAAGAGCGTGCTCAACCCCGAGTCGAACGTGCAGTTCGGCGAAGGCGGCGCCGGCACCTTCTCGGACGGCAAGCTCTACAGCCAGATCAAGGACCCGCGCTTCCTCGGCCGCAAGGTGATGGAAGAGTTCGTGAAGGCCGGCGCGCCACCCGAAATCCTTTACGTCGCGCATCCGCACATCGGCACCTTCAAGCTGGTGAAGGTGGTGGAGAACATCCGCGAGCAGATCGTGGCGCTGGGCGGCGAGATCCGCTTCGAGCAGCGCGTGACCGACGTGCACATCGAAGACGGCCACCTTCGCGGCCTCACCGTGCTCGACCAGACCACGGGCACGAGCAGCGAACTGCGCGCCGACCACGTCGTGATGGCGCTGGGCCACAGCTCGCGCGACACCTTCGAGATGCTGCATGCGCGCGGCGTGCACATCGAGGCCAAGCCCTTCTCCATCGGCTTTCGCGTCGAGCACCCGCAAGGCCTGATCGACCGCGCGCGCTGGGGCCGCCACGCGGGCCACCCGCTGCTCGGCGCGGCCGACTACAAGCTGGTGCACCATGCAAGCAACGGCCGCTCGGTCTACAGCTTCTGCATGTGCCCCGGCGGCACCGTGGTGGCGGCCACCAGCGAGCCGGGCCGCGTGGTCACCAACGGCATGAGCCAGTACTCGCGCAACGAGCGCAATGCCAACGCCGGCATCGTGGTGGGCATCGACCCGAAAGACTTCCCCGGCGACGCGCTCGCGGGCATCGCCTTGCAGCGCGAACTCGAAAGCAACGCCTTCGTGCTCGGCGGCGGCGACTACCGCGCGCCGGGCCAGCTGGTGGGCGACTTCATCGCCGGGCGGCCCTCGACCGCGCTCGGCAGCGTGATTCCGTCGTACAAGCCCGGCGTAACGCCGACCGACCTGCACAAGGCGCTGCCGGCCTACGCCATCGAGGCCATGCGCGAGGCCTTCCCCGCCTTCGGCCGCAAGATCAAGGGCTTCGACACGCACGACGCAGTGCTCACCGGTGTCGAAACGCGCACCTCGTCGCCGATCCGCATCACGCGCGGCGACGATTTCCAGAGCCTCAACGTGCGCGGCCTCTACCCGGCCGGCGAAGGCGCGAGCTACGCGGGCGGCATCCTGTCGGCCGGCGTGGACGGCATCAAGGTGGCCGAGGCCGTGGCGCACGGCGTGCTGGCCGAAGCCTCGGCCCTGAGCCACTGAGCCACCACCCGACATCGAGACCTGCATGGCCAGTGCCGACTTCCATTTCTACGAACCCGCCAGGGGCCACGGCCTGCCGCACGACCCATTCAACGCGATGGTCGGGCCGCGCCCCATCGGCTGGATCTCGTCGCAGGACGCGAACGGCGTGCTCAACCTCGCGCCCTACAGCTTCTTCAACGCCTTCAACTACACGCCGCCTCTCGTCGGCTTCGCCAGCATCGGCGCCAAGGACAGCCTGCATAACATCCGCCAGACGCGGGAGTTCGGCTGGAACCTGGCAACCCGGCCGCTGGCCGAGCAGATGAACCGCTCCTGCGCGGCCGTGCCGCCCGAGGTGAACGAGTTCGAGCTCGCCGGCCTCGCCACGGCCGCCTCGCGGACCATCGCGGTGCCGCGCGTGGCCGAAAGCCCCGTGTCCTTCGAGTGCAAGCTCACGCAGATCCTGCAGCTCGAAGGCGCGGACGGCGTGCCCGTGCAGACCTGGCTCGTGCTCGGCGAAGTGGTGGGCGTGCACATTGCGCGCCACCTGCTGAAGGACGGCATCTACGACACCGCCGCGGCGCAGCCCATCCTGCGCGGCGGCGGCCCGGGCGACTACTTCGAAGTCAGCCCCGACAATCTCTTCAGGATGTTCCGGCCGCGCTGAACGCGCTGCGCCGGCCTTCTTTTTTCCAATCCTTTCCACAGCGCCCCCGCATGACCGACGCTTCCACCGCCACCCCCAAGACGAACGCCCGCCCGCCCCGGCGCCAGCAACTGGACATGGCCGACCAGCTGAAGCAGCTGCAGGCCGGTGCAGGAACAGACGCGGGCGCAGATGCGCCGGCGCAGCAACAGCAACCCCAGCAGGCCTCCCGCCCGCCGCGGCAGAAGAACACCGGCCGCGGCCCGCGTGCGCAGCAGCCCCGGCAGCAGAAGGCGCAGGCGCAGCAGCAGCAACCGCAGCGCACGCCGCGCAAGGTCAACCCGGTGCTGGAGCGCCTCTTCGAGCTGTACCCGCAGCTCTTCGGCGCGCGCTTCGTGCCGCTGAAGCTCGGCGTATATGAGGAACTGCTTGCGCGCCACCCCGAGGACTTCAAGGCCGAAGACCTGAAGATCGCCATGGGCCAGCACGCGCGCTCCACGCGCTACCTCGAGGCCGTGGCCGCCGGCCTGGCGCGCCACGACCTCGACGGCAACGCGCTGGACCCGGTCGCGCCCGAGCATGTGCACCACGCCATCCTCGAGCTGCACCGCCGCCGCATGCTGCGCAACAACGGCAACGCAGAAGAACTGCGACCGCAACTGGTGGCGCGCATCGCCAAGGCCGTCGAGGCTTCGGGCCTCGACCGCGAGGCCTATGCGGTGCTCGTGCGCTCGCGTGACGCGAACGCCAACGCCGTGGTCGACGAAGCCCTGGCCGAACTCGCCGAGCAGGCCGCCAAGCGCGAGGCGCTGCTGCGCGCCTTCGAGGCCAGCGGCCGAAGCGAGCAGGAGTTCGCCGACATGTACGGCATGAAGCTAGGCGACGTGACGCGCACGCTGCAGCGGGTGCGCGACGACAAGAAACGGGCAGAGGCAGCCGCGGCAGCGGCAAAAGAAGCAGCACCGGAAGCAGAAACCGCACCCGACAAGGCCCAACCCGACCTGCCCGCCACCACCGGCAATTGAACGCCCCGAAGCGCCCGGAAGACTGCAGCTGTGCAATCCGGCGGCGATGCGGCGAATTTTTCACTAGGGATTCGCGCCCAAGAAACGTTTTCATACGTTTCCAGTTACATTTCTCCCGCCCATTCCGGGCGGAGGAGAAGTTAATTTGAAAAGAGTCATCAGGCTGCTTCTCGCAGCCGTGGCTGTTTCCGTGTTCGCGAGCGGCTGCGCCGTCAACCGCGCAACAGCCACCGTCGATCCCTCGGCGAATCTCGACAAGCTGCGCGTGGTGCAGGTCAGAAGGCTCGAGGGTGAAGACGGCACGATTCAGAAACTGATCGCAAGCAATCTGCGCAAACGCGGGTACGAGGTGTCGGAGGACGCCAAGCCCCCCGAGAAAGTCGATGCCGTCGTCACGTACGTCGACAAGTGGCTGTGGGACATCACCATGTACCTGTCCGAACTCACCGTCACGGTCCGCGAACTCAAGTCCGACTACCCGTTGGCAACGGGCAATTCGCTCCACACCTCTCTCACACGCCGCTCGCCACCGGAAATGGTCGACGAAGTGGTCGGCAACATCTTCAAAGAATCGGAAAAATCCAAATGATCAGCACCACCCTTCGCCGCGCAGGCGCCTTGGCCGTTCTCTCCGTCGTCGTCGTGCTCGCGGGCTGCGCCTCGTCGGCCAACCGCGAGGCCATGACTGCGACCAGCATCGCCTCGAGCAAGAAGCTTCCTTACTCCCTGTCGGTGAAAACCGGCGGCGGCAACGAAACGAATCCGCTGTGGAGTTCGGACATCTCCAATGAAGACCTGGCTGCCGCCATCGAGAAATCGGTCACGCAGTCGGCCTTGTTCAAGGAAGTCGTCAAGGGCAAGAGCGGGGACTACGAGTTGTCGGTCTCGATCGTCAAGCTGACCAAGCCCATGTTCGGTGCCGCGTTCACGGTCGACATGGAAGCGGGTTGGTCGCTCACCAAGATCTCCGACAAGTCGGTAGCCATGCGCCAGGTCATCAAGTCGACCTACACAGGTGGTGCGTTCGACTCGCTCGTCGGCACGACCCGCCTGCGCATGTCGGTGGAAGGTGCTGCGCGCAACAACATCAAGCAGGGCCTGGAAGCCGTCGCGGCGCTCAATCTCTGACCGACAAACCATTCAGTGAATGGAAAAGGGGCTGGTGAATCACCAGCCCCTTTTTCCTTGTGCCGCTGCGCTCAGCGCGCGTTCTGCAGCGCCGCGATGCGCTCCTCGATCGGCGGGTGCGTGGCGAACAGCTTGCCGATGCTGCCGGTGATGCCCATGGCTTCGACCGCCTTCGGCAGTTCGCCGGCCGGCAGGCCGCCCAGGCGCGCGAGCGCGTTCATCATCGGCTGGCGGTTGCCCATGAGCGCGGCCGAGCCGGCGTCGGCGCGGAACTCGCGGTGGCGCGAGAACCAGGCCACCACCATCGCGGCGGCAAAGCCCAGCACGATGTCGAGCACGATGGTGCTCACGTAGTAGCCGATGCCGGGGCCCGACGAGCGGTCGTCGCCGCGGCGCAGGAAGCTGTCGACCGCATAGCCGATCACGCGCGACAGGAACACGACGAAGGTATTCATCACGCCCTGGATGAGCGTCATGGTGACCATGTCGCCGTTGGCGATGTGCGCCACCTCGTGGCCGATGACGGCCTCGACCTCTTCGCGCGTCATGTTCTGCAGCAGGCCGGTGGACACCGCCACCAGCGACGAGTTCTTGAACGCGCCGGTCGCGAAGGCATTGGGCTCGCCTTCGAAGATGCCGACCTCGGGCATGCCGATGCCGGCCTTGTCGGCGAACTTGCGCACCGTGCCGACGATCCAGGCCTCGTCGGGCGACTGGGGGTTGTCGATCATGTGCAGGCCGGTTGTCCACTTGGCCATGGGCTTGCTGATGAGCAGCGAGATGATCGCGCCGCCGAAGCCCATCACCAGCGCGAAGCCGAGCAGCGCGGTCAGGTTGAGCCCGTTGGCCGTGAGGAAGCGGTTGACGCCGAGCAGGCTGGCGACGACGCCGAGCACCGCGACGACCATCACATTGGTCAGGACGAACAGAAGGATACGTTTCAAGTTGAATTCTCCGTGGGGAAATCTGCCACCCAGATAAGGGCCTCGCGGCCCTCTTCAAGCCGTGCGCGGCATGGAGGTCCTGGGTGTTGTTGTGCGTTGTCGGGCGCTCCGGACGGCGGCAGCCAATAGAACCATGATAGGAGGAAAAGTTCTAGGCCCGCCGTATTTCCTGGCCCGGCAAGGGCCTGAAGACCTGCGCGTCGGCATAGAACGCCGCGGTCTCGTTGCCCGCGCACCAGCCAGGCACGCCGAGCACCGGCAAGGGCACGAAGGGCTTGCGCTGGAGCTGCAGGGGGTCGAGCCCCCGTGCGATGTGCGCATCGTCGAAGGCCTCCGGGCCGGTCGCGCCGTGCGTCAGCAGCACGTGCGCCGTGATCGGCTTGCGCGGCGTCACCAGCTTTTCGAGCAGCGCGTGCCCGAACAGCAGCAGGCGCGCTTCGCTCCACAGGCCGCGTTGCGTGACGAACAGCGCATGCCAGTCGCGCGCGGCCAGCGCACGCCACAGCGCGGGTGGCGCATCGAGCAGCGCACCGTTCTCGTCGAACAGCGTGAGCGCGTCGCGCAGCGGACCGCGCACGGCCGCGACGCCGCTGCGCGCGATCTCGCCCGCCTGCAGTTCGTTGAGGCGGTGCTTGGTGTGCGGGAACGCGAGCCACACGAGCCCGTTGAAGAAGTCGTGCAGGTTGTCGCGCGTGGGCACGCTGCGGGTCTGGAAGATGTGCGCCTCGTAGGCCTGGCCTGGAGGCAGTGCGTCCTGGTGCACGAAGTCGGGCACCGGCGCGGGCTTGATGCCCTGCAGCGCGGCGGCGACTCCGCCATGCAGCGCGGCCTGCGCCACCGCTTCGCCGCTCGAACGATAGGGCGCAAGCCAGGGCCGCGCCCAGTCGACCGCCGGCAGAATCAAGGCGCGGGCGCGCCCGTCCAGCGGATGCGGTCGGGGTGCTGCATCACCGCGAACTCCCCGGTGAGCTTGTCGAACAGCTTGAGCGAGCTGCCGTGCTTGCCGAGCAGGCCGGCGGTGCGCAAGGCTTTCGCCACGTCGTTGAGCGGCACGTCCTTGCCGCCGCGCAATGCGGGCGCGGCCTGCAGGATGAACTCGGCGGCTTCGGACGGAGGTTGCGGTTGCGGCGCGGTGGGCGCCTTGGCGGCCGTCTTGCGTGCCGTCTTCTTCGCCGCGGCCTTCTTCGCTGCAGGGGCGGGTGCGGCTGCGGTCGTCGTGCCGGCGCTCTTCGCCCGCGAGGTCTTGGTGCCGGCCGATTTGGCGGAGGCCGTCTTC
Source organism: Variovorax sp. Varisp46 (assembly GCF_059491885.1). Classification (NCBI taxonomy): domain Bacteria; kingdom Pseudomonadati; phylum Pseudomonadota; class Betaproteobacteria; order Burkholderiales; family Comamonadaceae; genus Variovorax; species Variovorax sp. Varisp46. Next base: position 6,085,520 of record NZ_CP168515.1, on the reverse strand, counting down.
TTCGCTGGCGCGGTGCGCACCGCTGGCGCCGCGTAGCCCGCGCCGTGGTGCGCGAGGTCCATGAAGGTGTCGTAGATGCCGACCGTTTCCTCGCCCGTCTTGCCCTGCTGGCCGATGCCGCAGACGCGGCAGCCCTTCTCGCGCAGGCGGATCACCAGCGGCGCGAAGTCGGAGTCGGACGAGACCAGCACCACCACGTCGGGACGCTCGTCGATCACGAGGTCGATGGCGTCGACGGCCAGCGCGATGTCGGTGCTGTTCTTGCCGGTCGACAGGTTCACCATCGGCCGCACCGACAGCCGCTTGAACAGGGCCTGGCGGTTCACCGCCATCTCGGCATTGCAGTAGGCGCGGCGCACGTGGATGGCGCCGTACTCGTCCATCGTGCGCTGCACGGCCTGCTCGATCACGTCGGCCGAGACGTTGTCGGCGTCGATCAGCAGCATCACGCGAGTCATTGGCTCACCCCCAGGCTGCGCGCACTTCGTGTCGCTTCTCCCACCCCCTCACCGGGGGCAACACCAACGGCCCGGCAAAGCCGGTTCCGTGGTGTTTCTCGACGGGATCTTGCCAACCTCAGATGCCGCGCTTTGAGCGACTGATCGCGTGATGAAGTACTCACAAGAGCTTCCAGTTCACGGTTTCGCCGCCGCGCAGCGGCTTCAGCGTGGCATCGCCATAGGGCACGGTCTCCGGCACGGTCCAGCTTTCACGCTTGAGCGTGATGGTGTCGGTGTGGCGCGGCAGGCTGTAGAAGTCGGGGCCGTGGAAGCTCGCGAAACCTTCGAGCTTGTCGAGCGCGTTCACGCTGTCGAAGGCTTCGGCGTACAACTCGATGGCGGTGAGCGCGGTGTAGCAGCCGGCACAGCCAAGTGCGTGTTCCTTCAGGTGCGCCGGGTGCGGCGCGCTGTCGGTGCCCAGGAAGAAGCGGTCGCTGCCGCTGGTGGCCGCCTCGACCAGCGCCACGCGGTGCGTCTCGCGCTTGAGCACGGGCAGGCAGTAGTAGTGCGGGCGGATGCCGCCGGTGAAGATCGCGTTGCGGTTGTAGAGCAGGTGGTGCGCCGTGATGGTGGCGGCCGTGAAGCGGCCGGCGTCGCGCACGTAGTGGGCGCCTTCCTTGGTGGTGAGGTGCTCGAACACCACCTTGAGCTCGGGGAAGTCGCGGCGCAGCGGAATCATCACGCGGTCGACGAACACGGCCTCGCGGTCGAACAGGTCGATGGCCGGGTCGGTCACCTCGCCGTGCACCAGCAGCAGCAGGCCGTGCTTCTGCATGGCCTCCAGCGTCTTGTAGGTCTTGCGGATGTCGGTCACGCCGGCATCGCTGTTGGTGGTGGCGCCGGCCGGGTAGAGCTTGAGCGCGCGCACGCCGGCCTCCGCGGCCAGCGCGATTTCCTCGGGCGGCAGCTTGTCGGTGAGGTAGAGCGACATCACGGGCTCGAAGGCGGTGCCTGCGGGCACGGCGGCGCGGATGCGGTCGCGGTAGGCCATGGCCTGCGCGGCGGTGGTCACGGGGGGACGCAGGTTCGGCATGATCAGCGCGCGGCCGAACTGGCGCGCGCTGTGGGGAACGACGGCTTCGAGGGCGGCGCCGTCGCGCACGTGCAGGTGCCAGTCGTCGGGGCGGGTGATCGTGAGGGTGTCTGTCATGGCCCGGCAATTGTCGCATCGCCCCCCAGCAAATACTCGCGTACCAGCGCCCGCGCGCGGTGCAGCCGGCTCTTCACGGCGCCCGGCGGTTCGCCGAGGCGTTCGGCGATCTCGGCGATGGTCAGCTCCTCGAAGTCGCGCAGCAGCACCACTTCGAGGTAGTGCGCGGGAAGCGACTCCAGCGCGTGCGTGAGGTCGATGCGCAAAGCGCCGTCGCTGCGGCCGGCCAGTTGCCGCTCGGCCGCCTCGTCGCCGAGCGGTTCATGCCGGAACATCGCGCGCTGCAGCCTGAGGCATTCGCGCCGGATGACGGTGAAGAGCCACGACGAGAAGGCCGCGGCCGCCTTCAGCGCCCGGACCTTGCGGGCGATCACCAGCAGCGACTCCTGCACGGCGTCGTCGACGTCGCTGGCCTGGCAGTGCCGCCAGGCGTAGCGGCGCGCATCGGCCTGGCAGACCGCGAGCAGGCCCGCGATGGCGGCGGGGTCGCCGGTCTGCGCGGCCTGGATCAGGCCGGTGCGGTCGATGCCCATGGCTCAGCGCCCCTTGCCAGGCTTGCGCCCGACCATGGCGCACATCGGGCAGAAGCCGAACAGACCCGTCAGCGCGAGCGTCGCGCCCGTGAGCCCGGCGATCGCGCCGAGCCCGAAGCCGGCCGTGCCCCAGCTCATGGCGGCGAAAAGCAGGCCGGCGAGGCCCATGACGATGCGCAGCGCGCGTTCCCAACCGGGGACATTCTTGACGTAGACCATGGTGACTCCTTCGATCCTTGGGTGCATGAGGAAGACCCTCGGAAACAAGGAGGCGTCGAACCCGCCGAACGGTTCGCGGGAATCCACAAATTTTCCACTGCCGGGAGCCGACGCAGCGTGGCCGGACTCGGCGACACTGCGCTCTTTCCATCGCGCGCCAGACGCCAGCAGCATCATGTCGGAAGCCTCGTCGCAGTTCGTCGACTTCATCGTTGACCGTCTCCGCGGAATCCCGCGCATCGCCAAGACCCGATTCTTCGGCGGCACGGGGCTGTCGGCCGACGCCACGCAGTTCGCGATGATCATGGGCAGCACCGTGTACTTCGTCGTGGACAAGAACACCCGGCCGAAGTACGAGAAGCTGGGCAGCAAGTGCTTTGCCTACGACACGAAGGCGCGGCGGGTACAAGTCAAGAAGTACTTCGAGGTCCCCATCGAGATCATCGAAGATCATGAAGCGTTGGCGGCCCTGGCAAGGGAAGCTGTTCTGGTGGCGCAAAGCCTGAAGAAGCCGGCCGGCAAGGGCACCTAGCCTTGCGGGTCGACGGGAGCGGCATCGTTCATGCGCTCCTACGCGAGATCGGCCATGCAGACTGCTTTGCCTCGCCCCACCTCGCAGGAGATACTGTTTCCTTCGCTCAGGCCCAGGCTTCCTTGCGAAATGCAGTCAAAAGAATGATGAGCACGACAGAGCCCCAGCTGATCTCCCCGGTACTCGCCGACAACGGCCCCGCCGCCCTGTTCACCGCGCCCGGCGGCACCCAGGCCTTCGCCGTGCGCTGGCAAGGCAGCGTGCACGGCTATCTCAACCAATGCCCTCACGCGGGCGGCCCGCTTGATTTCGAGGGCCAGGTGCTGGAGAGTTCAGGCCGCTTTCTGATGTGCGCGCGGCACGGCGCCATCTTCGAGCCCGACACCGGCAAGTGCGTCGGCGGTCCCTGCCGCGGTGCGCGGCTCACGCCGCTGGCGGTGCACGAAAGAGCGGACGGCAGCGTGTGGCTCGGCCGGGCCGGGTGAAGACAACCCTCCAGGAGAAAAGAAATGCGCAACAACAATCCTCTTGCACTCTCGATCGCGGCCCTCGCGTTCACCGGCCTCGTGGCGGGCTGCACGGGCATGTCGCCCGGCACCGGCAAGGCCTTCACGGGGATGAGAGTCACGTCGAGCGCTTTCGGCGACAACGGCGTCATTCCGTCCGACCACGCCGGCGCGGGCGACTGCGGCGGCAGGAACGTCTCGCTGCCCGTGGCGTGGAGCAACCTGCCGGCCAAGACGAAATCGGTCGCCGTGCTGGTGCTCGATCCAGACGGCGCCGCCGGCCTCGGCGTGTCGCATTGGGTGGCCTACAACATCGCGGCCGAGCGCGGCGAACTCAAGGCGGGCGAAGGACAGGCGGGCTCGAACTTCAACTTCACCATGGGCCCGAACGTGGCCGGCGCGCCCGCCTACCGCGGCGTGTGCCCGCCGGTGGGCGACCGGCCGCACCACTACGTGCTGACCGTGATTGCCACCGACCTCGCACCGGGCAGCCTGCCGGCCGGCCTCGCGCGCGATGCGCTGCTGGCCGCGCTCAAGGGCCATGCGCTGGGCGGCCAGAGCGTGGTGGGCCTCTACAGCCGCTGATCTCACGTTAATAAATGTAATAATTAAGTCTTCATTTCACCGACATCCACAGCCGCTTCCTCGAAAGCTTCATCGATGGCCCTGCCCGCAGCCGCGTTCGCCCCCTCTTCGGTTTCGTCGACCAGCGACGACCTCGACGGCATGTTCGACCTGGCGCCCGTCTCGCTCTGGATCGAGGACTACGGCGACCTGAAGCGCAAGCTCGACGGCTGGCGCGCCGAGGGCGTCACCGACCTGGTGGCGCACCTGTCGGCGGACCCGCAGCGGGTGAGCGACTGCATGGCGCTGCTGAAGGTGCTGCGGGTCAACCAGCACACGCTGCGGCTCTTTGCCGCCGACAGCCAGCAGACCCTGCTGGGCGCGCTGGACCGCGTGTTCCGCGGCGACATGTCGGCCACCGTGGTGCACGAGCTCGACCAGCTGTGGCGCGGCCAGCTCACCTTCGAGAGCGAAACCGTCAACTACGCGCTCGACGGCCGGCGGCTCGACGTGCGCGTTCGCGCCCGCGTGCTGCCCGGCCACGAAGACTCCTGGAGCCGCGTGCTGGTGTCGCTCGACGACGTGACCGAGCGCGTGGCCGCGCAGCGCCTGCGCGACGAGAGCGCGAAGCACGCGCGCAGCCTGTTCGACCGCTCGCCCGTGTCGCTATGGGTGGAAGACTTCAGCGCGGTGCGCTCGCTGCTCGAGAGCATCCGCACGCGCGGCATCACCGACTTCGCCACCTTCATCAAGGTGCACCCCGAATTCGTCACGCGCTGCATGCAGGAGATCCGCGTCATCGACGTGAACCACGAAACGCTGCGCATGTTCGGCGCGCCCGACCTGCAGACCCTGCTGGGCAATATCTCGCGCGTCTTCCGCGACGAGATGCGCGACTCCTTCGCCGAGCAGCTGCAGGACCTGTGGAACGGCAAGACGGTGCAGCAGCGCGAGGTGCTCAACTATTCGCTGTCGGGCGAGGCGCTGAACATCCACATGCAGTTCGCGGTGCAGGACGACCGGCTCGACACCTGGGACCTGGTGCTGGTGTCGCTGGTCGACATCACCGCGCGCAAGAAGGCCGAGGCCTACCTCGAATACCTCGGCAAGCACGACGTGCTCACGCAGCTGTGCAACCGCACCTACTACACCGAGGAGCTCAACCGCCTGTCGCGCAAGGGGCCTTGGCCGGTGTCGATCGTGGCGATCGACCTCAACGGGCTGAAGCAGATCAACGACCACGAAGGCCATGCCGCCGGCGACTCGCTGCTGCGCCGCATGGGCGAAGTGCTCGACAAGGCCGTCGACCCGCCGGCCTGGCCCGCGCGCATCGGCGGCGACGAGTTCGCGGTGCTGCTGCCCATGACCGACGAGCGCGGCGCCGAGGCGATGCGCGAGCGCATTCTTACGCTGCTCGAAATGAACAACCAGTTCCATGCGGGCCAGAGCGGCCATGCGCTGAGCCTGGCCATCGGGCTGGCGACCTGCCACGGGGAGGAGTCGCTGGAAACTGCGCTGCAGCGGGCGGACCGGGCGATGTACGCGGACAAGGCGCGGCACTACGAGGGCGCCGGGGTGGAGCGGCGGCAGGCGTAGCCGCCGGCTATCGCGCCTCCGGCGTCTGACCGGGCACCGGCCGCACCCGCTGCAGAATGAAATCGATGAAGGTCCGGATCGCGCGCGTGTGCTGGCGGTTCGGCATGTAGAGCATGAACATCTGCGTGCCGAAGATGCTCAGGCGCCAGTCGTCGAGCGTGGTCACGACGTCGCCCTTGCGCACGTCTTCCTGCACCACATAGTCGGGCACGAGGCCGATGCCCAGGCCGGCGAGGATGGCCTGGCGCAGGAACAGGAAGTTTTCCGAGATCAGCGTCGGCTCCAGGATCACCTCGCGCCGTGTCTCGCCCTGGTAGGCCGACACACGCAGTTGGCGGCCGATGACGGCAGCCGTGACCACCGGCGCGCCCTGCAGCGCGTCGAGCTGCACGGGCAGCGGATGCTTCGCCGCATAGTCGGTCGAGGCACAGGCCACGTAGCGCACCGGCCCCATCTCGCGCGCCACGAGGTTCTGCGGCGGCTCGGGAATCACGCGGATCGCGATGTCGACCTCGTCGCGCAGCAGGTCCTCGATGCGGTTCTCGAACACCACGTCGAGCACGATGCCGGGGTACTGGCGCTTGAAGTCGATCAGCCAGCCGGCCATCACGAGCTGGCCGTAGCCGCTGGGCACGCTGAGCCGCACGCGGCCCTGCAGCTCCTGGCCCAGCGTGGTGACCGATTCGCGCGCGGCCAGCAGCTCGCCCTGGATGGCGATGCCGTGCTGGTAGAGCCGCAGGCCGATTTCGGTCGGCTCGGCGCGCCGCGTGGTGCGCCGCACCAGCTGCGCACCCACCGAGCGCTCCAGCTGGTTCAGGTGGTAGCTGACGTTGGCACGGCTCATCTTGAGCCGGCGGGCGGCGGCGCTCAGGTTGCCGGCGTCGAGGATTTCCACCAGCAGGGTGAGCGATTGGAGGTCCATGCGGCGATTGTGTCAAAAATTCTTTGACAGTCTGTCAACCGTCTATGCAATTGTCAAAGAGGCGGCGCGGTCCAAGAATGCGGGGTTCACCCCAGAGCCTCGGGCCCGCCGGCCCGCAACGCAAGAGACAAGCGACACGCACATGGCCACCAGCACTCCCAGCCCCTCCACGTCCACCGGTCCCGTCACCTTCGAGCGTCGAGGCGACGTGTTCGTGGTGACCATCGACAACCCGCCCGTCAATGCCCTGGGCGTGGATGTGCGCCGCGGCCTCGTGGCCGCCATCGATGCGGCCGAGGCCGACAGCGCCGCCAGGGCGGTGCTGATCGTCGGCGCGGGCCGCAACTTCATCGCGGGCGCCGACATCCGCGAATTCGGCAAGACGCCGCAGCCGCCGTCGCTGCCCGAGGCCTGCCTGAAGATCGAGAACTGCACGAAGCCGGTCGTCGCCGCCATCCACGGTGCCGCGCTCGGCGGCGGGCTCGAAGTGGCGCTGTCGGCGCACTACCGCATCGCCTCGCCCACCGCGAAGCTCGGCCTGCCCGAAGTGGCGCTGGGCCTGCTGCCCGGCTCGGGCGGCACGCAGCGCGCGCCGCGCCTGATCGGCGCGAAGCCCGCGCTCGAGCTGATGCTCAGCGGCCGCCACGCCGGCGCCAAGGAAGCGCTGTCGCTCGGCCTCGTCGACCGGCTCGGCAACGACGCCGACGCGCTGGCCGAAGGCCTCGCCTATGCGCAGGAACTGGTTGCCGCCAAGGCCCCGGTGCGCCGCACGCGCGAAGCCGCCGGCCTCGCCGACACCGAAGCCAGCCGCGCCGCCCTCGAAGCCGCGCGCGCCGACACCGCCAAGAAGAGCCGCGGCCTGTTCTCGCCGATGAAGATCATCGAAGCCGTCGAGGCCGCGCTCACCCTGCCCTTCGACGAAGGCATGGCGCTGGAGCGCAAGCTGTTCCTGCAGTGCATCGACAGCCCGCAGCGCGCCGGCCTGATCCACGCCTTCTTCGCCGAGCGCGAAGTGCTGAAGGCGCCCGAGACCAAGGCCGCCAAGCCGCGCGCGCTGGAGTCGGCCGGCATCGTCGGCGGGGGCACCATGGGCGCGGGCATCGCGGTAGCGATGCTGGACGCGGGGCTGCCCGTGACCATGATCGAGCGCGACGAGCCCAGCCTCGCGCGCGGCCGCCAGCATGTGGAGAAGGTGTACGACGGCCTCATCGCCAAGGGCCGCATGACGCCCGAAAGCAAGGCCGCCGTGATGGCGCGCTTCAGCGGTTCGACCTCCTATGACGCACTCGCCAACGTCGACATCGTGGTCGAGGCCGTGTTCGAAGAGATGGGCGTCAAGAAGGCAGTGTTCGCCGAGCTCGACCGCGTGTGCAAGCGCGGCGCCGTGCTCGCCACCAACACCTCGTACCTCGACATCGACGAAATCGCCGACAGCATCTCGCGGCCGCAGGACGTGGTGGGCCTGCACTTCTTCTCGCCCGCCAACATCATGAAGCTGCTCGAGATCGTGGTGCCTGCCAAGGTGAGCGCCGACGTGGTCGCCACCGGTTTCGAGCTTGCGAAGAAGCTGAAGAAAGTGCCCGTGCGCGCGGGCGTGTGCGATGGCTTCATCGGCAACCGCATTCTCGCGGTGTACCGCCAGGCCGCCGACCACATGATGGAAGACGGCGCCTCGCCCTACGAGATCGACGCGGCCGTTCGCAACTTCGGCTACCCGATGGGCCCGTTCCAGGTGTCCGACCTCGCGGGCGGTGACATCGGCTGGGCCACGCGCAAGCGCAAGGCCGCCACGCGCGACCCGCAGGCGCGCTACGTGCAGGTGGCCGACCGCATCTGCGAGCGCGGCTGGTTCGGCCAGAAGACGCAGCGCGGCTACTACCTGTACCCCGAAGGCGCGCGCACCGGCGTGCCCGATCCGGAGGTGCTGGCCATCATCGACGCCGAACGCGTGCGCGCGGGCATCACGCCGCGCCAGTTCACCGAGGAAGAAATCATGCGCCGCTACATGGCCGCGATGATCAACGAAGGCGCCAACGTCGTGCTCCAGCGCATCGCGCTGCGCCCGCTCGACGTGGACGTGACCTTCCTCTACGGCTACGGCTTCCCGCGCCATCGCGGCGGCCCGATGAAGTACGCCGACACCGTGGGCCTGCCGAAGGTGCTGGCCGACATCCGCGAGTTCGCGAAGGATGACCCGCTCTTCTGGAAGCCGTCGCCACTGCTGGTGGAGCTGGTCGAACGCGGTGCCGATTTCGCGAGCCTCAATCAATCCGAGTAATCCACACCGTCCGCCGTACAGGAGCCATTTCCATGCGTGAAGCCGTCATCGTTTCCACCGCCCGCACCCCTCTCACCAAGGCGCATCGCGGCGAATTCAACATCACCCCCGGCGCCACGCTGGCCTCCTTCGCGGTGAAGGCCGCGGTCGAGCGCTCGGGCCTGGACCCGGCGCTGATCGAGGACGCGATCCTCGGCTGCGGCTATCCCGAGGGCACCACCGGCCGCAACATCGCGCGCCAGAGCATCATCCGCTCGGGCCTGCCCATCAGCATCGCCGGCACCACGGTGAACCGCTTCTGCGCCTCGGGCCTTCAGGCCATCGCGATGGCCGCCGGCCGCATCGTCGTGGACGGCGCGCCGGCCATGATCGCGGGCGGCGTGGAGAGCATCTCGCAGATCCGCGGCCGCAGCCCCGGCGACGGTGGCGACCTCAGCCTGGACCCGTGGATCGTCGAGCACAAGCCCGATCTCTACATGGCCATGATCGACACGGCCGACATCGTCGCCAAGCGCTACAACATCAGCCGCGAAGCGCAGGACCGCTTCTCCGCCGAGAGCCAGCGCAAGACCGAAGAGGCGCAACTGGCCGGCCGCTACAAGGACGAGATCGTGGCCTGCACCACCACGATGGCCGTGACCGACAAGGAGACCAAGGAAGTCACTTATCGCGAAGTCACCGCCACCGAGGACAACTGCAACCGCCGCGGCACCACCTACGAAGCGCTCGCCAAGCTGAAGCCGGTGATGGGCGAGGACAAGTTCATCACCGCCGGCAACGCCTCGCAGCTGTCCGACGGCGCATCGGCCTGCGTGCTGATGGAGGCCAGGGACGCGGAGCGCGCCAACATCAAGCCGCTGGGCGCCTTCCGCGGCCTCGCGCTGGCCGGCTGCGAGCCCGACGAGATGGGCATCGGCCCGGTCTTCGCGGTGCCCAAGCTGCTCGCGCGCCACGGCCTGAAGGTCGAGGACATCGGCCTGTGGGAACTCAACGAAGCCTTCGCCTCGCAGTCGATCTACTGCCAGGACAGGCTGGGCATTCCCTCGGAGCGCCTGAACGTGAACGGCGGCGCGATCTCCATCGGCCATCCTTTCGGCATGACCGGCGCCCGCCTCACGGGCCATGTGCTCATCGAAGGCAAGCGCCGCGGCGCCAAATACGCCGTGGTCACGATGTGCATCGCCGGTGGCATGGGCGCTGCCGGCCTGTTCGAGATTTATTGAGGAGCCCGCGATGGACCTGAACTTCACCTCCGAAGAAGAAGCCTTCCGCAGCGAAGTGCGCGCCTTTCTGGCCGCCAAGCTGCCGGTGCGGCTGTCCGAGAAAGTGCGCAGCGGCAAGATCCTCGAGAAGGCCGACATGGAGGAATGGCACACCATCCTCAACGAGCGCGGCTGGCTCGCCAACCACTGGCCCGAGCAGTACGGCGGCCCCGGCTGGACGGCGGTCGAGAAATTCATCTTCGAGCACGAATGCGCGCTGGCTTTTGCGCCGCGCATCGTGCCCTTCGGCGTGAACATGCTGGGTCCGGTGCTCATCAAGTACGGCAACGAGGCGCAGAAGCGCCGCTGGCTGCCGCGCATCCTGAACGGCGACGACTGGTGGTGCCAGGGCTACTCGGAACCCGGCGCGGGCTCCGACCTCGCGGCCGTGAAGACCTCGTCCGTGCGCGGCCTCGACGCGCAGGGCGACCACTTCATCGTGAACGGCCAGAAGACCTGGACCACGCTGGGCCAGCACGCCAACATGATCTTCTGCCTGGTGCGCACGAACCGCGAGGCGAAGAAGCAGGAAGGCATCAGCTTCCTGCTGATCGACATGACTTCGCCCGGCGTGGAAGTGCGCCCGATCATCACGCTCGACGGCGAGCATGAAGTGAACGAGGTGTTCTTCTCCGACGTGCGCGTGCCGGCCGAGAACCTGGTCGGCGAAGAGAATAAGGGCTGGACCTGCGCCAAGTACCTGCTGACGTACGAGCGCACCAACATCGCGGGCGTGGGCTTCTCGGTGGCCGCGCTGGAGCAGCTCAAGGGCATCGCCGCGACGCAAACGAAGAACGGCAAGCCATTGAACGAAGACCCTGCGTTCGCGGCACGCATGGCACGCGTCGAGATCGACCTGGAGAACATGAAGACCACCAACCTGCGCGTGATCGCGGCGGTGGCCGGCGGCGGCGTGCCGGGCGCGGAAAGCTCGATGCTCAAGATCCGCGGCACCGAGATCCGGCAGGAGATCTCGTCGCTCGCGCGCCGCGCGATGGGCGTCTACGGCCGGCCCTTCATCGAGGAAGCGCTGCACGACGGCTTCGACGGCGAGACCTTCGGCCCGGCCTACGCGAAGGCAGCCGCATCGCGCTACTTCAACAACCGCAAGCTGTCGATCTTCGGCGGCTCGAACGAAATCCAGAAGAACATCATCAGCAAGATGATCCTGGGCCTGTAAGGAGACATGCAATGAACTTCGAACACACCGAAGACCGGCGCATGCTCGCCGACAGCCTGAACCGCTTCATCGCCGAGCAGTACGCCTTCGATGCGCGCGACCGCATCGCGAAGTCGCAGCACGGGTTCAGCAAGGAAATCTTCCAGCAGTTCGCCGAACTGGGCGTGATCGGCGCGCTGTTCGGCGAGGCCGATGGCGGCTTCGGCGGCGGCGGCTTCGACATTGCCGTGGTCTTCGAGGCACTGGGCCGCGGCCTCGTGGTCGAGCCGCTGCTGGGCGCGGTGATGGTCGGCGAGGCGATCAGCGCCGCCGGCAGCGACGCGCAGAAAAAGAAGCTCGGCGACATCATCAACGGCGTGACCGTCGCGGCCTTCGCGCACGACGAAGCCGACACGCACTACGAGCGCACGCGCGTACAGACCAGGGCCGAACGCAGCGGCGACGGCTGGGTGCTGCACGGCGCCAAGGCCGTGGTGCCGCAGGGCGAGCAGGCCGACCTGTTCCTGGTTTCCGCGCGCACCTCGGGCAACGTGGACGACGAAACCGGCATCTCGCTGTTCCTCGTGCCCGCCAAGACTGCGGGCCTCGCGGTGCGCGGCTGCCCCTCGATCGACGGCGGCCGGGTCGCCGAGCTCGCGTTCGACGGCGTCAAGCTGGGCGCCGGCGCGCTGCTCGGCGCCGAAGGCCAGGGCCACGCCACGCTGGAACGCGCCATCGGCCGCGGCGTGCTCGCGCTGTGCGCCGAAGCGCTGGGCGCGATGGAAGCCGCCAAGGCCGCCACGCTGGAATACCTGCGCACGCGCAAGCAGTTCGGCATTCTCATCGGCAGCTTCCAGGCGCTGCAGCACCGCATGGCCGACCTGCTGCTCGAGATCGAGCAGGCCCGCTCGGCCGTGATCAACGCCGCGGCCGCCATCGACGGCACGGACCGCGTGGCGCGCGAGCGCGCGCTCTCGGCCGCCAAGTTCAGCATCGGCCGCATCGGTGCGCTGGTGGCGGAAGAAAGCATCCAGATGCACGGCGGCATCGGCATGACCTGGGAGCTGCCGCTGCCGCACTACGCCAAGCGCCTCGTGATGATCGACCACCAACTGGGCGACGAAGATCACCACTTGCAGCGCTATATCGCGCTCGGCAAGGAGCTGGCGGCATGAGCGGCAAGACCGTGTTGATCTCGCAGGAAGGCGCCGTCCGCATCCTGACCAACAGCAACCCCGCCGCGCGCAACGCGATCACGCCGACGCTGTATGCCGAGCTCTCGGCCGCGCTCGTCGATGCGCAGGACGACCCCGAGGTCGGCGCCATTGTCTTCACCGGCGCGGGCGATTTCTTCTGCTCCGGCGGCGACCTCAACCTGCTGGCCAAGCGGCGCGAACTGCCGGCGGCCGAGCGCCGCGAGATTCTCGAAGGCCTCAACAACCTGATCCGCGCGCTGCGCGACTGCAGCAAGCCCGTGATCGCGGCCGTGGAAGGCGGCGCGGCCGGCGCGGGCCTGTCGATGGCGCTGGCCTGCGACATGCTCGTGTCGGCGCGCGATGCGTTCTACACAGTCGCCTATGTGAAGGTCGGCCTCACGCCGGACGGCGGCGCCACGGCCTTCCTCGCGGAGTTCGTCTCGCGCCAGGTGCTGACCGAGATGTGCCTGACCGGCGACCGCATGCCGGCCGAGCGCCTGCATGCGCTGGGCGCCGTCAACCGCCTCACCGACAAGGGCGCCGCGCTGGCCGAGGCCATCGCGCTCGCGGCCAAGGTCGCGACCGGTCCGCAGCGCGCGAGCGCACGCATCAAGACGCTGTGCCGCCAGGCGCACCACGCCACGCTCGAAGAGCAGCTCGACGCCGAGGCCGTGTTCATGGTCGAGTCGCAAGGCGACGCCGAATCGGCCGAAGGCATCGGTGCGTTCCTCGGCAAGCGCAGCGCCGATTTCGTCGCGCTGCGCCGCCGCAAGCAGGCCGCGTCCTGACGCGCGCCGTGCCCCTTCCTCCAGACCCTTGCGCGCGGGTGCGGGGGTTTTCAATCTTTCCGGAGTTGCCATGTCCTCGCTGAATTCCTCGCTGCCGCTGGCCGGCGTGCGCGTCCTCGATCTGTCCCGCATCCTCGCGGGGCCCTGGTGCGGCATGGTGCTGGCCGACATGGGCGCCGAGGTCATCAAGGTCGAGCACCCGGGCCGCGGCGACGACACGCGCGACTGGGGCCTGCGCGTCGGCAAGACCGAGACGGCCTACTTCAACAGCGTGAACCGCAACAAGCGCTCGGTCACGCTCGACCTGCAGACGCCCGAAGGCCAGCAGCTCGCGCGCGATCTCGCCAAGCAGTGCGACGTGGTGATCCAGAACTTCAAGTTCGGCGGCATCGACAAGCTGGGCCTCGGCTACGAGCAGTTGAGCAAGGAGCAGCCGGGTCTCATCTACTGCTCGATCTCGGGCTACGACCGCACCGGGCCCGAAGCCGCGCGGCCGGGCTACGACCTCGTCGTTCAAGGCGAGGCCGGGCTGATGGCGCTCAATGGCGAAGCGAACCAACCGCCGCTGAAGTTCGGCGTGGCCGCGGTCGACCTGTTCACCGGCATGTACTCGGCGCAGGCCATCCTGGCCGCGCTCTACCAGCGCGAGAAGACCGGCAAGGGCCGGCACGTGGAGATGGCGCTGTTCGACTGCGGCCTGATGATCACCGCCTACTACGGCCTCGAGGCGCTGCTGATGGGCGAAGACCCGCCACGCTACGGCAACTCGCATCCCTCGATCGTGCCGTACGGCGTGTTCGACGCGGCCGACGGCCCGCTCGTCATCACCGTGGGCAACAACGCGCAGTTCGCGCGCTTCTGCACCGATGTGATCGAACGGCCCGACCTCGCAGCCGACGAGCGCTTCAAGACCAACATCCTGCGTTCCGCGAACCGCGCGGTGCTGCTGCCCGAACTGCATGCCGAACTGGCGAAGCGCCAGCGCGCCGACCTGCTCGCCAGGCTCACGGCTTCGGGCATTCCGTGCGGCGAGGTGCTGGGCCTGCTGGAGGCGCTGCAATCGAAGCGCGCCACCGACGCCGGCCTCGTCACCACGCAGCCGCATCCGGTGGCCGGCACGGTCAACGTGCTGGCGCCCCCCTACCGTTTCGACGGCGAGCGCCTGCCCGTGCGCAGCGCGCCGCCCACCCTGGGCGAAGGCACGCACGACGTGCTGCAGTCGCTGCTCGGCCTGTCGGACGAAAAGCTGGCGGCCCTGAAAACGAGTGGCGTCGTCTGAAGAAGACAGGCGCCCGCATTTCCAAAGTAGACAAGACCCAATGGCCTCCCTTTCCCTCCCCAGTCCCATTCGCCGCGCCCTTCTCGCACTCGCCCTGCCGCTCATCGCTGGCAGCGCCTTCGCCCAAGCGTGGCCTGCAAAGCCCATCACGCTGATCGTGCCCTTCCCGCCCGGTGGCCCGACCGACGTGGCCTCGCGCATCGTGGCGCAGAAGATGTCGGCCGCGCTCAAGCAGAACATCGTGATCGACAACCGCAGCGGCGCCTCGGGCACCGTGGGCGCCGCCGCCGCGGCCCGCGCCGCGCCCGACGGCTACACCTTCGTGATGCTGGCCACGCCGACGCTGCTGGCCGCGCACCTGTACGGCCCGACCGGCTACGACATCTTCAAGAACTTCACGCCCGTGGGCTCGGTGTACGACCTGCCGATCGTGCTGGTGGTCAACCCCAAGTCGCTGCCCGAGGTGAACAGCCTGCAGGGCCTGATCGCGAAGGCCAAGGCCGAAGGCGGCAAGCTCAACTACACGACGGCCGGCGCCGGCAGCTTCGGCCACCTGACGACCGAGCAGCTCAAGACCATCGGCAAGTTCGACATGCAGCACGTGCCCTATCGCGGCAGCGCGCCGGCAGTGACCGACCTGATAGGCGGCCAGGTGCCCGCGATGTTCTCCGACCTCGTGGGCGTGCTGCCGCACGTCAAGGCCGGCAAGCTGCGCGCCATCGCGGTCGGCTCCGGCCAGCGCGTGAGCCTGCTGCCCGACGTGAAGACGGTGGCCGAGCAGGGCTTCCCGGGCTTCGATGCGACCTCGTGGGGCGGCCTGCTGGCGCCCGCCGGCACGCCCAAGGACGTGGTCGACCGCATGAGTGCCGAACTGAAGGCGGCGCTGGCCGACAAGGAAGTGCAGGACAGGCTCCAGGGCGTCGGCTCCTTCGCGGCCTACCGCACGCCCGAGCAGACCGGCGCGCGCATGCGCGAGGATTTCGAGCGCTGGGGCAAGGTCATTCGCGACAACCACATCACGGCCCAGTAAAACGGCAGGCGGCCGACGACCGGCATCAAGGAGACAGACATGACAAACAACGAAAACAAGAACCACAAGACGCCGGTCGGCGCGCCGTTCCGCCCCGCATTTCCCGTCCGCAGCCTGGCGGACATCCACCGGCTCGAAGAGACACCGCTGGAACAGGCGCTCACGGTGCGCAGCACCTACGAGATCTTCCGCAACGCGGGCCTTGCCTTCGGCGGCAAGACCGCGCTGACCTTCCTGCGCACCGGCAACCCGGCCGACGAGCCGATCCGCTGGTCGTACGCCGAACTGCTCGCGCGCATCCACCAGACCGCGAACATGCTGCACGCGCTGGGCGTCGGGCCCCACGATGCGGTCGCGGTGCTTTTGCCCGGTTGCCTGGAGTACCACCTCGCGCTGTGGGGTGGAGAGGCGGCCGGCATCGTGCAGCCGCTGAACCCGCTGCTGACCGACGAGAAGCTGGTCGCGCTGATGACCGCCGGCCGCGCCAAGGTGCTGATCGCCTACGGCTCGGACGCCGAATCGGGCATGTGGTCGAAGGCCATGCGCCTGCGCGGCCAGGTGCCCACGCTGACCACCGTGCTGCGCGTGGCGCCGCACGACGAGGTGCCGGGCACGGCCGGCACGCTGCCTGGAGCAGGATCGGACAGCGCGACCGCGCTGCCGGGCGTGGCGGAGTTCGATGTGCTGCGTGCGGCACAACCATCTGATCGGCTCGTGAGCGGGCGGGACATCGCACCCACCGACATCGCTGCGTACTTCCACACCGGCGGCACCACGGGCGCGCCGAAGCTCGCGCGCCACAGCCACGGCGCGCAGGTGTTCACCGCCTGGGCCAGCGTGCAGGTCGCGGGCATGAACGAGAACGGCATCTCCATCAACGGCTACCCGCTGTTCCATGTGGCGGGCGTGCTGCCGGCCTCGCTGGCGGCGCTGTCGGCGGGCGTGGAGGTGATCATCCCGACGACCTCGCTGCTGCGCAACAAGGAGGTGCTGGCCAACTACTGGAAGCTGGTGGAGAAGTACCGCCCGACCTCGCTCTCGGCCGTGCCCACCGTGCTCGCGGCGCTGGCCAACGTGCCGCTGAACGGCGCGGACATTTCATCGATCACCTACTGCCGCACCGGCGCCGCCGTGCTTGCGCCCGAGCTGGCCGCGCGCTTCGAGCGCCTGTTCGGCCTGCACGTGCACGAGAGCCTGGGCATGACGGAGATGGCCGGCATCTCGACCATCACGCCGCCGGGTGTGGACGGGCCCGCGGGCTGCGTGGGCTTTCGGCTGCCGTACATGCAGATGCGCGTGGTGGCGCTCGACGAGAACGGCAATGCCAGCGACCGCGAGTTGGCGCCGGGCGAAACCGGCATGGTGCTGTTCAAGTCGCCGAACCTGTTCTCGGGCTTCGTGGACCCGGCCGACAATGCCAAGGCCTTCACGGCCGACGGCTGGCTCGCCACCGGCGACCTCGGCTGGATCGACAGCGAAGAGCGGCTCAACCTCACGGGCCGCTCGAAAGACCTGATCATCCGCAGCGGCCACAACATCGACCCCAAGACCATCGAGGACGCGCTGGGTGCGCACCCGGCTGTGCAGCTGTGCGCCGCGGTGGGCGCGCCCGATGCCTATGCGGGCGAACTGCCCGTGATCTTCGCGACCCTGGTGCCCGGTGCATCGGCAACGGAAGAAGAGCTGCTGGCCTTCACCGCCGCGCGCGTCGACGAGGCGCCGGCGCGGCCCAAGTGGGTGTCGGTGATCGGGGCCATGCCGATGACCAACGTGGGCAAGATCTACAAGCCCGAGCTGCGCGCGATGGCCGCGCTGCAGGTGGTGAACGCGGCCGTCGCCGAAGCCTGCGCCGAACTCGGCGTGCCAGAGGCCGCGCTGCCCGTCGTGAAGACTGAAGGCGAGAGCCTCGTACGCGTGCAGATCGACAGCGCCGCGGCAGGCTCGCTCGCCGCGCCGCTGCAGGAACGGCTGCAGAAGGCGCTGGAGCCGCTGCCGTTCAAGACGCGCATCGCGGCGCAATGATCTTTTTCAGAAACCATAGACAGAGACAAGCCATGACCTTCCGCCTTCCGACCCGGCGCGCGCTGCTGCTGTGCGCCACTGCTTCCGTCGCCGCGCTGTGCATGCAGGCACAGGCGCAGAACGCCTACCCGAACAAGCCGATCCGCATGGTCGTGCCCTTCGCCGCGGGTGGCGCCACCGACGTGCTGGCGCGCGTGCTGGGCCAGAAGATGTCGGCCGGCCTGGGCCAGCCCATCATCATCGACAACAAGCCCGGCGCGGCCGGCATCATCGGCACCGACGCGGTCGCTAAGTCGGCGCCCGACGGCTACACCATCGTGCTGGGCCTGAGCAATTCGCTCATGACCAACGAGTTCCTCTACGAGAAGCTGCCCTACGACACGCAGCGCGACCTTACGCTGGTCTATCAGATCGCGATGGCGCCGCTGGTGCTGGTGGTGCACCCCAGCGTGCCGGCGAAGACCGGGCCGGAGCTGCTGAAGTACGTCGTCGCCAACAAGGGCAAGGTGGCCTACGGCTCGTACGGCGTGGGCGCTTATCCGCACCTGGCCGGCGCGCACATGAGCCTGGCGACACAGTCCGACATGAGCCACGTCGCCTACAAGGGCGAGGCGCCGATGATGCAGGACCTGATCGGCGGCCAGATCCAGATGGCCTACGCGAGCGCGCTGGTGGCCAAGCCGCACATCGATTCCGGAAAGATCCGCGCGCTGGGCGTGACCGGCGAGCGCCGCATGAGCACGCTGCCCAACGTGCCCACGCTGGCCGAGCAGGGCATGAAGGACGAGGCCTATCGCGTGACCGGCTGGCTCGCCGTCGCCATGCCCGCGAAGACGCCGAAGCCCATCGTGGACCGCATCGCCGAAGAAGTGCGCAAGGCCACGCAGCAGCCCGACGTGCGCGAGCGCGTGGCGGCCATGGGCTTCGAGATCAAGGACAGCTCGCCCGAGCTCTTCGCCGCAGCCTGGAAGCAGGAACGCCCGGTGTGGGAGCGGCTGATCAAGCAGTCGGGCGCCAAGCTCGAGTAATCCATTTCTTTGTCATTCAAGAGGAACAGCCATGAAGGTTCTCGTACCTGTCAAACGGGTCGTCGATTACAACGTCAAGGTGCGCGTGAAGAGCGACGGCACCGGGGTGGACATTGCCAACGTCAAGATGAGCATGAACCCCTTCGACGAGATCGCGGTGGAAGAAGCGGTTCGCCTGAAGGAAAAGGGCGTGGTCACCGAGGTCATCGCCGTGTCCTGCGGTGACGCCAAGTGCCAGGAAACCCTGCGCACCGCCATGGCCATCGGCGCCGACCGCGGCATCCTGGTCGAGACCACCGAAGAACTGCAGCCCCTGGCCGTGGCCAAGCTGCTCAAGGCCCTGGTCGACAAGGAACAGCCCCAGCTCATCATCCTGGGCAAGCAGGCCATCGACGACGACGCCAACCAGACCGGCCAGATGCTGGCAGCCCTGGCTGACCTTCCCCAGGCCACCTTCGCCTCCAAGGTCGAAGTCGCCGACGGCAAGGCCACGGTCACCCGCGAAGTCGACGGCGGCCTGGAGACTGTTGCTCTCACGCTGCCCGCGGTCATCACCACCGACCTGCGCCTGAACGAGCCGCGCTACGTGACGCTGCCCAACATCATGAAGGCCAAGAAGAAGCAGCTCGACGTCTTCAAGCCCGAGGACCTGGGCGTGGATGTCAAGCCGCGCCTGAAGACCCTCAAGGTCAGCGAGCCGCCCAAGCGCGGTGCCGGCATCAAGGTGCCTGACGTTGCAACGCTGGTGGACAAACTGAAGAACGAAGCGAAGGTGATCTGAACATGACCGCACTTGTTATTGCCGAACACGACCACGCGAGCGTCAAGCCCGCGACCCTGAACACCGTGACCGCAGCGCTGGCCTGCGGCGGCGACGTCCACGTGCTCGTGGCCGGAGCCAATGCTGCCGAAGCCGGCAAGGCCGCCGCGCAGATCGCCGGCGTGGCCAAGGTCATCGTGGCCGACAGCCCGAGCCTGGCCGAGAACCTGGCCGAGAACGTCGCAGCCCAGGTGCTGGCGATCGCATCCAGCTACAGCCACATCCTGTTCCCCTCGACCGCCAACGGCAAGAACGTCGCGCCGCGCGTGGCCGCCAAGCTCGACGTGGCGCAGATCAGCGACATCACCAAGGTCGACAGCCCCGACACCTTCGAGCGTCCGATCTATGCAGGCAATGCCATCGCCACCGTGCAGAGCGCAGACCCGATCAAGGTGATCACGGTGCGCACGACCGGCTTCGACGCCGCAGCTGCGACCGGTGGCAGCGCCACGGTCGAAACGGCCGAAGGCGTGGCCGACAGCGGCAAGAGCAGCTTCGTGGGCCGGGAAGTCACGAAGAGCGAACGCCCCGAGCTGACGGCCGCCAAGATCATCGTCTCGGGCGGCCGGGCCCTGGGCAGCGCCGAGAAGTTCACCGAGGTGATGGCGCCGCTGGCCGACAAGCTCAACGCGGGCCTGGGCGCCAGCCGCGCAGCCGTGGATGCGGGCTACGCGCCGAACGACTGGCAGGTGGGCCAGACGGGCAAGATCGTGGCGCCGCAGCTGTACATCGCTGCCGGCATCTCGGGTGCGATCCAGCACTTGGCCGGCATGAAGGACTCCAAGGTGATCGTGGCGATCAACAAGGACGAGGAAGCGCCGATCTTCTCGGTGGCCGACTACGGGCTCGTGGCCGACCTGTTCACGGCTGTGCCGGAACTGGTGAAGGCGCTGTAGCCAGCAGCGTGCCCTGTGCACCGCCCCGAAAAAGTCGCCAGCCAACGCCGGCGACGCGCCCTGACAGGCACCGGCGCTCTGGCAGACTTGCCCGGCAGGGCGCACCTTTCGCGCCCGCCGAGGAACCTTGTCATGCAACCCACGCCATCCACCGACGCCACGGTGCACACGCTCATCATCGACACCGACCCCGGCGCCGATGACGTGATCGCGCTGCTGTTCGCGATGGCGGCGCCCGAGCGGCTGCGCATCGAGGCGCTGACGACGGTGGCCGGCAACGTGCCGCTGGCCAAGACCTCGCGCAACGCACGGCTGGCCTGCGAATGGGCCGGGCGGCCGGAGATCCCGGTGTACGCGGGCGCCGAGCGGCCCCTGCAGCGCACGCCGATCTACGCGGCCAACATCCACGGCAAGGAGGGCCTCACGGGCGTCGATGTGTACGAGCCCGCCGCGCCGCTGGCCGATGGCCATGCGGTCGACTACCTGGTGCGCACGCTGCGCGCCGCCCCCGAGAAGAGCGTGACGCTCGCGATGCTCGGCCCGCAGACCAACCTTGCACTGGCGCTCGAGCAAGCCCCCGACATCGTGCGCGGCCTGCGCGAGCTGGTGCTCATGGCCGGCGCACATTTCAACGGCGGCAACATCACGCCGGTGGCCGAGTTCAACGTGTTCGCCGACCCGCATGCGGCCGAGGCGGTGCTGCTGAAGAGCGGCGTGCCCATCACCATGCTGCCGCTGGACGTGACACACAAGATCCTCACGAGCGACGAACGCATCGCGCGGCTGCGCGGCCTCGGCAACCGGGCCGGCGCGATCGTCGCGGACATCCTCGACGCCTACGCCCCTCAGGAGATGAAGCACTACGACATGCCGGGCGGCCCGGTGCACGACGCCACCGTCACGGCCTACCTGCTGCAGCCTTCGCTCTTCAAGGGCAGGCGCATCCACGTGGAGGTCGACAGCCGCGAGGGCATGGGCTTCGGCCAGACGGTGGCCGACTGGTACGGCAGCCTGCATCGCGCACCCAACGTGAACTGGATCGTCGACGGCGATGCGCAAGGCTTCTTCGATTTGCTGACGGAACACATTGCGCGGCTGCCCTGAGCACTCTCGCGCCGCCTTTCGCCGCTGCTGCCTTCACTGCGCGACCCTCGGGTACGCGCGGTCGTGGCGATGGCTCCGGCTGGCGCTCCCTTCACGGCCGCTTCGCTCGCGGACATCCGCGTGCCCACGCGGATCTACGAGGCGCAGCTGGACCGCTTCCTCGTTCCGCGCTTCCATGCCGAATGGGTCGCGCAGAACATGCCGGGCGCCGAACTCCAGCGGATCCCCGACGCCTGGCACTTCGCCTTCATGGACACCCCCTCGAGTGCGATCCCGACGGACGACGGGGACGTTCGGGCCGATCCGCCAGGCTTCGACCGCAAGGCGCTGCTGGCGCGGCTGGGCAGCGAGATTCCGGCGTTCTTCGACAAGGTGTTTGCGGCGAGCCCTGGCACGAAATAGATCGCTTGCACAGGGCCAGCCGCCAATGAAAAAGGGGCCGCGCTCTCGAAGCGCGGCCCCTTTTGCCTGAACCCGGCAGCGGCTTGTCAGTGCTGCAGGATCTTGTTCAGGAAGTCCTTGGTGCGCGGCTGACGGTTCTCCGGGTGGTTGAAGAACTCGTCCTTCGGGCAGTCTTCGAGGATCCTGCCGCCCACGTCGATGAAGATCACGCGGCTTGCAACCTTGCGGGCGAAGGCCATTTCGTGCGTGACCACCATCATGGTCATGCCTTCCTTGGCCAGGCTCACCATCACGTCGAGCACTTCGCCGACCATCTCGGGGTCGAGCGCCGAGGTGGGTTCGTCGAACAGCATCACGATCGGGTCCATCGACAGCGCACGGGCGATCGCCACGCGCTGCTGCTGGCCGCCCGACAGCTGGCCCGGGAACTTGTCCTTGTGCGCCATCAGGCCCACGCGGTCGAGCATCTTCAGGCCACGGGTCTTGGCTTCGTCGGGCGTGCGGCCCAGCACCTTGATCTGCGCGATCGTGAGGTTCTCGGTCACCGACAGGTGCGGGAACAGCTCGAAGTGCTGGAACACCATGCCGACCTTGGAGCGCAGCTTGGGCAGGTTGGTCTTGGGGTCGTGCAGCGGGATGCCGTTGACGGTGATCTCGCCCTTCTGGAAGGGCTCGAGCGCGTTCACGGTCTTGATGAGGGTGGACTTGCCCGAGCCCGAGGGCCCGCACACCACCACCACGTCGCCCTTGGAGATGTTCACGTTGCAGTCGTTGAGCACCTGCACCGGGCCATACCACTTCGATACGTTCTTGATTTCAATCATTTTTTCGGACATTTCTTTCTCTCCGGTTCAGCCACTCGGTCAGCGAATGATGGCGATCTTCTTGTGCAGGCGTTTCACCAGCCAAGAAAGGGCGTAGCACATGACGAAGTAAACGACGGCCGCGAGCAGGTACGCCTCGATCGGACGGCCGAAGTTCTTGCCCGCGGTTTCGAAGCCCTTGAGCATGTCGTAGGCGCCGATGGCGTAGACCAGCGAGGTGTCCTGGAACAGGATGATGGTCTGCGTGAGCAGCACCGGCAGCATGTTGCGGAAGGCCTGCGGCAGCACCACGAGACGCATGTTCTGGCCGTAGGTCATGCCCACCGCCTGGCCCGCGTTCACCTGGCCGCGCGGGATCGACTGGATGCCCGCGCGCATGATCTCGCTGAAGTACGCTGCCTCGAACGCGACGAAGGTGATCACGGCCGAGATTTCGGAGCGGTAGTTGGAACCGACCGAACCGAACAGCGAATAGAACGACGCCGGCACCAGCAGGAAGAACCACAGGATCACCATCACCAGCGGGATGCTTCGCATGCCGTTGACGTACAGCGCCGCGGGCGCATCGAGCCACTTCTTGCCCGACAGACGCATGAGCGCCAGCAGGGTGCCGAAGATCACGCCGCCGATGGTGGCCACTATCGTCAGCATGATGCTGAAGTAGAAGCCCTTGACGACGAAGTTGCTGATGACGTCCCAGTTGTAGAACGACAGGTCGAGATTCATCATGTCAGTGTCCTCCGCCGCCGCTGCTGGCCGAGACGATGAAGCCCGGTACGCGGGTCTTCTTCTCGATGAATGCCATGAGCCGGTTGATGACCAGGGCCGACACCACGTAGCACGCCGTCACCGCGAGGTAGACCTCGATGCCGCGCGAGGTTTCTTCCTGCGCCTGCATCGCGAACATGGTGAGCTCGGCGACCGACACGGCGAACGCGACGGACGAGTTCTTGAAGATGTTCATCGTCTCGCTCGTGAGCGGCGGGATGATGATGCGGTAGGCCATCGGCAGGATCACGTAGCGGTAGTACTGCGCGGTGGTGAAGCCCACCGCCATGCCCGCGTAGCGCTGGCCCTTGGGCAGCGCCTGGATGCCCGAGCGCACCTGCTCGGCGATGCGCGCCGAGGTGAAGAAGCCCAGCGCCAGCACCACGAGGATGAAGCTGGGCACGCCCTTCATCACCGGGATCAGCGCCGGGATCACGTGGTACCAGAGGAAGATCTGCACCAGCAGCGGGATGTTGCGGAACAGCTCCACCCACGCATTGCCCAGCCGCACCAGCCACGGGCTGTCAGGCAGCGTGCGGATGATGCCGATCAGCGAGCCCAGCACCAGTGCCACGATCAGCGCCAGCAGCGCGACCGACACCGTCCAGCCCCACGCCGAGAGCATCCATTGCAGGTAGCTCGGATATTCCCCCCCGGGGTCTTGCAGGAACACCTGCCAATCCCAGTTGCCCATTTGTATTTACTCCTTCTTCACCGTCTCTTCGAAAACCAGTCCCTTGAAAAGAAACGCCCACCGCGAAAGGTGGGCGTCATCACGCAGCGACGCGCGCTTATTCCTTGGTGACGTACTCTTCGGCCGGCTTGTCGTTCGGGTTGGCCCAGGCGTTCTTGGTGGCTTCGCCCAGCGGCAGGCCGATGGTCACGCCAGCCGGCGGGATCGGCTTCAGGAACCACTTGTCGTACAGCTTGGCGAGCTCGCCCGACTTGGCCTGCGCCTTGATGCTGTCGTCCACGGCCTTCTTGAAGGCCGGGTCATCCTTGCGGATCATGATGCCGATGGGTTCGACGGCCAGCACGTCCGGCAGGATCTTGTAGTCCTTCGGCGACTTCGACTTGGCGGCCAGGGCAGCCAGGATCGAGCCGTCCATCACGAAGGCGTCGGCACGGCCGGTTTCGAGCAGCAGGAAGCTGTCGGAGTGGTCCTTGCCGTAGACCTCCTTGAAGGTCAGGTTCTCGGCGCGCTTCTGCTTGCGCACGGTCTGCAGCGGCGTGGTGCCGGTGGTGGTGGCAACTGTCTTGTCCTTCAGGTCGGCCAGCGAGTGGATGCCCGAGTTGGCCTTGACGACGATCTTGGTTTCTTCGACGTAGGTGGTCACGCCGAAGGCCACGTCCTTCTGGCGGGTGGCGTTGTTGGTGGTGGAGCCGCACTCGATGTCCACGGTGCCGTTCTGCACCAGGGGAATGCGGTTCTGCGAGGTCACGGGCTGGTACTTGACTTCGAGCTTCTTGCCGACGGCCTTCTCGAGGTCCTTGATGATGTTGGCGCAGACGTCGTAGTGGAAGCCGGTGTATTGGCCGTTGCCCAGCGTGTACGACAGGCCCGAGGATTCACGCACGCCTTCGGTGATGGTGCCCGAAGCCTTGATCTTGGCCAGGGTGTCATTGGCCTGAGCGAAGACGCCGCTGGTGGCGAGCGCCGCGATTGCCAATGCCATTGCTTGTTTTTTCATACAGAAAACTCCTGAGGGTGACTGAAACAGATACAACTAAATTCTAGACATTCACATTTTGCGTGATACCCGGACCAACCCGGTGCATTCACACCCACGCTGCACCGGCCATGCGCATTGCAGCGCCAGCCTGGTGCGATCCTGCCTCCTGGCATTGTCCGACTTTCACTAAGCAGCCTTTGTGCCCGAAGGCTCGGCGGCCGGTGGAACCGGCGCGGCCGACAGGCGCACCGGCTGCGTCAGGTTCTCGGGCACCAGCAGCGCGTCCATCTCGGCGCGCGTCATGATGCCCAGCGACTCGGCCACCACGTCGATCGGCCCGCCCGTGGCGAGCGCGGTCTTGGCAATGAGCGCGGCCTTCTCGTAGCCGATGAGCGGGTTGAGCGCCGTGACCAGCGTGACCGATTCGCGCACCCGCTTGGCGAGGAACTCGCGGTTGGCCTCGATGCCGACGACGCAGTTCTTCTCCAGCGTGTTGCAGGCCCGGCTCAGGTGCTGGATGCTCTTGAACAGGCTCCAGCCCATGATCGGTTCGAAGGCGTTGAGCTGCAGCTGGCCGGCCTCGGACGCCATCGTGACTGTGACGTCGTTGCCGATGACCTCGAAGGCCACCTGGTTCATCACCTCGGGAATCACGGGGTTGACCTTGCCCGGCATGATCGACGAGCCCGCCTGCCGCGCCGGCAGCCGGATCTCGCCGAAGCCGGCCTGCGGGCCGCTGGACAGCAGGCGCAGGTCGTTGCAGGTCTTGCTGAGCTTGGTCGCCACGCGCTTGAGCACGCCCGACAGCTGCACGAAGGCACCCGTGTCCTGCGTGGCCTCGATGAGGTTGGCGGCCTGCTTGAGCGGCACGCCAGTCTGCTCTGCGAGGTACTGGCAGGCGAGGTTCGCGTAGCCGTGGGGCGCGTTGATGCCGGTACCGATGGCAGTCGCGCCGAGGTTGATTTCCTCGATGAGGGCGCGCGCCTCGCCCAGGCGGGCCTCGTCTTCCCCGATCATGATCGCGTAGGTCAGGAACTCCTGGCCCAGCGTCATCGGCACGGCATCTTGCAGCTGCGTGCGGCCGATCTTGAGGATGTCCTTGAATTCGAGCGCCTTGGCCTCGAAGCTGCGGCGCAGCGACGCCATCGATTCGAGCAGCCGGTCGATGGCGAACCACAGCGCCAGGCGCACGGCCGTGGGGTACACGTCGTTGGTGCTCTGCGAGGCGTTGACGTGGTCGTTGGGATGCAGCACGTCGTAGCGCGCCTTCTCGTGGCCCAGCTTCTCGAGCGCGAGGTTGCAGATGACCTCGTTGGCGTTCATGTTGGTCGAGGTGCCGGCGCCGCCCTGGATCACGTCGACCACGAACTCGTCGAGCAGCTTGCCGTCGACGATGTCCTCGCAGGCCAGGATGATGGCCGCCGCGCGGTCGCGGTCGATGGCGCCCAAGTCGGCGTTGGCGCGCGTGGCGGCCTTCTTCACGTAGGCCAGTGCACGCACCAGGTCGGGCATGGCCGAGATGCGGGTGCCGGAGATGGGGAAGTTCTCGACCGCGCGGGCCGTGTGCACGCCCCAGTAGGCGACGGCGGGGATCTGCTTGTCGCCGAGGAAGTCGTGTTCAGTCCTGAAATTGGAGCTCATGCTGGTTCCTCGGCTTAAAAAAAAGCACGCGCAAGGCGCGTGCCGGGCTGTGCTGCTTGCAACGGCAAAAAAACTGCCGCGACTGTAGTGGCGCCGGTTCAAGGGCGCCAATGCCGTTTGCGGGGGGTCCTATGCGTGGCATTTATAGATTGTGCGTTGCACAAAATCCGGTCATTGACGCTGGGGCTGCGTGCCGACCAGGTAAGACCATAACGCATCGGCAGTGCGTTTGGGCTGCAAGCCCTCGGAGGTCGAAGCCTTCGCAGTGCGGCCGCCACCGGCCCTGAGCGGGGCCGCCATGCCAGGCCGCTCGCGGTAGGCGCGGATCTCCATCGTCGCCTCCAGGCTGTCGATCTCGGGCGGCAGCGCGCTCACGAGCTTGCGCGCCTTGATCTCCTTGCGCACCGCGCTCTGCGGCAGGAAGGCGATACCGTGCCCTTCGAGCGCCATCACCTTCAGGCCCTCGGCCATGTCGGTTTCGTAGACCCGGTCGAGGTGGATGGCGGTGCCCGATTCCTTCAGCAACTGGTCGACCACGCGCCCCAGGTAGGCGCCCGGCGCATAGCCCAGGTAGGGCAGCGGCTGGCCGGGCCGGCCCGGCAGGCGGTAGCGCGGCGCGCCCTCGGCATCGGCCTTGACCCAGGGGGCGACGGTTTCCTCGCCGAGGCTGACCATCTCGTACTTGTTGGCGTCGAGCTGCAGCGGCTGCGAGGGGTGGTGGTAGGCGATCAGCAGGTCGCAGCTGCCTTCGACCAGCCGCAGCACCGCGTCATGCACGTTGAGCGCGATCAGGCGGCTCTTGATGGGCCCGAAATGCTCCCTGAGGCTGGTCACCCACGAGGGAAAGAAGGTGAAGGCCAGCGTGTGCGGCACGGCAATTTCGATCACATCCTGCCCGGCGGCCGAGTGCCCGCGCAGCATGGCCCGGGTGCTCTGCAGCGACTGCAGCATCTCGATGGCCTGGCTGTAGAGCGTCTGGCCCGCTGGCGTGAGCCGCGTGGGGTACGAACTGCGGTCCACCAGGTCGGTGCCGGCCCAGCCTTCGAGCGCCTGGATGCGGCGGGAGAACGCCGGCTGCGTCACATGCCTCAATTGCGCCGAGCGGCTGAAGCTGCGGGTTTCCGCCAAACTGATGAAGTCTTCGAGCCACTTGGTTTCCATACGCGGCGATTATGCGAGCGCCGCGCCATACTGGGCGCCCCCTCCTTTTCCCGCACTCGCCATGCCTTCAGCCGACCTGCTCGAACTCAGCGCCACCGAACTCTCCCGCCGCATCGCCGCGCGCGACGTGTCCTGCCGCGAGCTGATGCAGGCCTCGCTGGCCCGCATTGAAGCGCTGAACCCGCGCTTCAACGCCATCGTGTCGTCGCGCGATCCGCAGCAGGTGCTGGCCGAGGCCGACGAGCGCGACGCCGAGCTGGCGCGCGGCGAGCGCCGCGGCTGGATGGACGGCTTTCCGCTGGCGGTGAAGGACCTCAGCCACGCCGCCGGCCTGCCGACCTCCATGGGCTCGCCGCTGTCGCCGCGCTCCGCCGCGCGGGCCAACAGCCTGCACGTGGCACGCGCCAGGGCGGCCGGCGCCGTGGTCATCGGCAAGACCAACACGCCCGAGTTCGGGCTCGGCTCGCACACCTACAACACCGTGTTCGGCATCACCCGCAACGCCTACGCGCCCGATCGCAGCGCGGGCGGCAGCAGCGGCGGCGCCGCGGTGGCGCTGGCCCTGGGCATGCTGCCCGTGGCGGACGGCAGCGACATGATGGGTTCGCTGCGCAACCCTGCCGCCTTCAACAACGTGATCGGCATGCGCCCCTCGCGCGGACGCGTGCCGGGCAACCCCGAGGAGGAACTGTTCTTCCAGCAGCTGGGCTGCGAAGGCCCGATGGCGCGCACCGTGGAAGACGCCGCGCGGCTGCTGGCCGTGCAGGCGGGCTTCGACGGACGCGTGCCGCTGTCGTCGCCGCACGCCCTGCCCTCGGCCGACGAACTGCAACTCGAAGGCGACGGCAAAGGCCTGCGCATCGGCTGGCTGGGCAGCATCTGGCCCGACCTGCCGCTGGAGCCGGGCATCCGCGAGTTGGGCGAGAAAGCGCACGGCACCTTCCGCGACATCGGCTGCGAGGTCGAACCCTGCACGCTCGACGTGCCGCGCGAGCACAACTGGAGCGCCTGGTTGCGCCTGCGGCAGTTGCTGGTGGGCGGCAAGCTGGGCGCCTACCTGAGCGATCCGAAGCTGTTCGCGCAGCTCAAGCCGGAGGCGCAATGGGAGATCGAGCAGAGCCGTCACCTGGATGCGGCCTCGCTCTACCAGGCCTCGGTGTACCGGTCGAACGTGTATCGCGCGTTCCTGAAGCTGTTCGAACGCTTCGACTTCGTGCTGGCGCCGACCGCGCAGGTGTTTCCGTTCGACGCGGAAATGCACTGGCCGAAGGAAGTCGCTGGCGTGGCGAGCGACACGTACCACCGCTGGATGGAGATCGTCACGCCTTTCACGCTGGCCGGGCTGCCGACCTTGAATGTGCGCGCCGGCTTCGGCGAAGGCGGGCTGCCGATGGGGCTGCAGCTGGCGGGGCCTATCCATGCGGACCTCGATGTGCTGCGGCTTGGGCATGCGTACGACCAGGCATGCGGCTGGGCCGCCCATCGCCCCCCAGTATTGGTTTGACTCCCTCCCCCGCTGGGGGAGGGCTGGGGTGGGGGCAAGCGGCGCCTCCATCGAGCGCCCTGCCCGCCCCCATCCCAACCTTCCCCCAGAGGGGGAAGGAGCAAGGCATCAGATGGGGGTGAGGACGCCACGCCCCGCGAAGTGCCCTTCGGCATTCGCGAGGAAGTGGTCCACCGACTTCTGCGTCGCCTCGGGCGACCAGCCGGCCATGTGCGGTGTCAGCAGCACGTTATCGAGGCCGATCAGCGGCTCGGGCCGCTTCGGCTCGCTCTCGTACACGTCGAGGCCGGCACCGGCGATGCGGTTCTCGCGCAGCGCGGCCGCCAGCGCCTCGGTGTCGACCACGCTGCCGCGCCCGATGCTCACCAGGTAGCCCTGCGGCCCGAGCGCGTCGAGCACTTCGGCATTGACCAGGTGCTTCGTAGCCGGGCCGCCCGGCGCGGCCAGTACGAGGAAGTCGGCCCATGTGGCAAGCGACTTCAGGTCGTCGAAGTAGCGGTGCGTCGCGCCTTCCTTCGGCTTGCGGTTGTGATAGCCCACCTCCATGTCGAACGCCGCCGCCCGCTTCGCGATCTTCTGCCCGATGGTGCCCATCCCCAGGATGCCCAGCTTCTTCCCCGACACGTTCGGCGGCTGCGGAATGGCCTCGCGCCACACGCCTTCGCGGCACAGCCGGTCGAGCTTGCGGAACTCGCGCACGATGCCGATCAGCAGGCCGAAGGCGTGGTCGGCCACGCAGTCGTCGTTGGTGCCCGCGCCGTTGGCCGTGGCGATGCCGCGTGCACGCGTGGCTTCGAGCGGCACGCCCTCGTAGCCCGCGCCCATGCAGCAGATCAGCTCCACGGCCGGCATGGCCGCGATTTCCTCGGGCGTGATGCCGATGACGCCGATGGTCAGCACCGCGCGGAACTTGTTGCCGTGCTCGGCAATGGCAGCCGCGCGCTGCGCGTCGCCGAAGGCATAGGTCATGTCGTAGACCTCGGCAATCTGGGCCTGGTGGGCGCTCGACAGGCTGTTGAGCACCAGCAGGGGAATCTTGGTCGACACGTGGGAACTCCTGAACGAAAAAATGAAATGGATGATCGCGCTACATCAGCGGTGCCGCTTCGCTCTTCTGCAAGGCCCACATCTGCGCGTAGCGGCCCTGCTTCGCGAGCAGCTCGGCGTGCGTGCCGCGCTCGACGATCACGCCCGACTCCAACACCAGGATCTCGTGCGCGTCAACCACCGTCGACAGCCGGTGCGCGATGACCAGCGTGGTCTTGTCCTGCGCGGCGCTCTTGAGCTCCGACTGGATGGCGCGCTCGTTGGCCGAGTCGAGCGCCGAGGTGGCCTCGTCGAAGATCACGATCGGCGGGTTCTTCAGCAGCGTGCGCGCGATGGCCACGCGCTGCTTCTCGCCGCCGGAGAGCTTGAGGCCGCGCTCGCCCACCGTCGTTTCGTAGCCCTTGGGCGTGGCCACGATGAAGTCGTGGATGCGCGCGGCGCGGGCCGCGGCCTCCACCTCTTCGCGCGTGGCGCCGGGGCGGCCGTAGGCAATGTTGTATTCGACCGTGTCGTTGAAGAGCACCGTGTCCTGCGGCACGATGCCGATCGCGCGGCGCACGCTCGACTGCGTGACTGCGCGGATGTCCTCGCCGCCGATGGTGATGCGGCCCTGCTGCACGTCGTAGAAGCGGTAGAGCAGCCGCGCGAGCGTCGACTTGCCCGAGCCCGAGGGGCCGACCACGGCCACCGTCTTGCCGGCCGGAATCTCGAAGCTCACGTGCTTGAGGATGGGCCGCGCGGGCTCGTAGGCGAAGCTCACGTCCTCGAAGCGCACGGTGGCGTCGGCGCCGGCCAGCGGCTGCGAGCCGGGCGCATCGCGCACCTCGCGCTCTTTTTCCATCAGCACGAACATCTTGTCGAGGTCGGTCAGGCTCTGCTTGATCTCGCGGTAGATCACGCCGAGGAAATTCAGCGGAATGTAGAGCTGGATCATGAAGGCGTTGACCATCACCAGGTCGCCCAGCGTCATGCGCCCGTCGACCACGCCCGAGGTGGCGCGCCACAGCATCAGCACCAGGCTGATGGCGATCAGCGCCTGCTGGCCGGTGTTGAGCATGCTCAGCGTGCGCTGGCTCTTGATGGCGGCCTTGCGGTAGCGGTCAAGGCTGGCGTCGTAGCGGCCGGCCTCGAAGTCCTCGTTGTTGAAGTACTTGACGGTCTCGTAGTTCAGCAGCGAATCGACCGCGCGACTCTGCGCCACCGAGTCGAGCTCGTTCATGGTCTTGCGGAACTGCGTGCGCCACTCGGTCACCGTGACGGTGAACGTGATGTACAGCACCAGCGCGGCCGCCGTGATCCAGACGAAGAGCGAATCGAACTTCACGCCCAGGATGGTGAGCACCAGCACCAGCTCGATGATGGTGGGCACGATGCTGTAGAGCGACATCGAGATCAGCGAGTGCACGCCGCGCGTGCCGCGCTCGATGTCGCGCGTCATGCCGCCGGTCTGGCGCTCCAGGTGGAAGCGCAGGCTCAGCGCGTGCAGGTGGCGGAACACCTCCAGCGCGATCTGCCGGGCCGTGCCCTCGGTGGCCTTGGCGAAGATCAGCTCGCGCAGCTCGCCGAAGAGCGAGGTCGAGAAGCGCAGCAGCCCGTAGGCCAGCAGCAGCCCGACGGGCACGATGAGCAGCGCCTGTGCCATGTCGGGCTTGGGCGTCATCGTGTCGACCAGGTTCTTCAGCAGCACCGGCACGCCGACGTTGGCCACCTTGGCGCCCACCATGAAGGCCAGCGCCGCGGCCACCCGCCACTTGTACTGCCAGAGGTAGGGAAACAGGCGGCGCAGCGTCGCCCAGTCGGAACGGTCACTGCGCGCCGGCGGGTGGCCGCCGGCTGTGTGGGGGGAAGGAAGGGCTTCGCCGCTGCGGCGCATGGAGGACAATCGTGGTTGCTTGTTTGTTCCAGATTGTGCCCATGTCAGATACTTCCAGTGCCGCCGCCGCGGCCACCCTCAAAAGCCTGCCCACCGACATGGAGCTGGTGCTCAAGGTCATTCCGATGCCGGCGGACTGCAACGCCAACGGCGACATCTTCGGCGGCTGGGTCATGGCGCAGTGCGACCTGGCCGGCTCGGTGATTCCGGCGCGCTACGCCAAGGGCCGGCAGGCGACGGTGGCGGTCAACGAATTCATCTTCAAGCAGCCGGTGCGGCTGGGCGACATTCTTTCGTTCTATTCGAAGCTGGTGCGCATCGGGCGCACCTCCGTCACGGTGACCGTCGAAGTCTTCGCCGAGCGCTTCCGCGCCCAGGGCGAGTACATCAAGGTCACGCAGGCTACCTTCACCTACGTGGCCATCGACGACAACGGCCGTCCGCGAGTGATCGAGCAGCAGCCCTGAACGAGTTCAGACGCCCGGATCGCGTACGCGCTCGAAGTGCTCGAACTCGCGGTTGACCCAGCGCCCCTCGCGGCGCTCGACGCGGCGGATGTACACCGTCTGCACGATGTCCCGCGTGTGCGCGTCGATCTCTATCGGGCCGCGCGGGCTGTCGAGCCGCACGCCCCGGAACGCGTCCACCAGCCGCTCGCCAACCGCGCCACCGTGCGCCACGGGCGAGGCCATCGCCGCGTCGATGGCCGCGAGCGCATCGTGGGCCGCGACGGCGAAATATCCCGGACGCAGGTGATCGCCGTACTCCGCCTGGAACGCCGACGTGAACCGGCGGTTGGCCGGCGACTCGTGCGCGAATGAATAGTGGTGGCTGGTGACGAGCCCATCGGCCAGCTCGCCGATACCCTCAAGGTAGTGGTCGTCGGTGGCGTCGCCCGTCGCGAGCAGGCGAATGCCGGCGTCGGCCATGCCGCGGTCGCGCCAGAACTTCAGGAAGGTGGCCGGCATCTGCCCCGACGGCAGGAAGAAGAACACCGCCTGTGGCTTGAGTTCGCGCAGCCGCAGCATGTAGGCCGAGTAGTCGAGCGTGGCCAGCGGCACCCGCAGCATCGCGCCGACCCGGCCTCCACCCGCGGTGATGCCCGATACGAAGGCGCTTTCGGCATCGACGCCCGAGGCGTAGTCGGCCACCACGGTGCAGACGTCGCGCAAGCCTTGCTGGAGCGCCCAGCGCGCCAGCGGCAGCGTGACCTGCCCGATGGTGAAGGACACCCGCACCGCGAACGGGCAGCGCGCCGTGATGCCCGAGGAGGCTGCGTTCATCACCACCAGCGGCAGCTTCGCCTGCGTGGCGACGCTGCCCACGGCATAGGCGTTGGAGCTGAAATCCAGGCCCGCCAGCAGGTCGACACGCTCGCTTTCCACGAGGTCCAGCGCATGGCGGCGCGCCTGGTCGGGCGCGCTGCCGGGCACGTCGCGCCGCAGCAGTTCGACCGGCCGGCCCGCGATGTTCTGGTTGTGCGCCGCCAGCCAGACGGCCATGCCGGCATCGAACTGCCGGCCACCGCCCGCATAAGGGCCGGACCACGAACCGATGACGCCGATGCGCAGCGGTCGCACCCGCGCCAAGGCCAGTGAAGGGGCCGCCAGGGCACCTGCCAGCAAACCGAAAGTACGCCGGCGCGAGAAGCGGAATGCTACTTTTTCAGTAGCGTCGTTTGCCTGCGGGCCGGGCGTCGCGAGGGTTCTTTTCTCTTGCACGCCGCGCAGTGTACGTATGCAGGCCCCGGCCCGGGAAGCGCGTCAGACCTTGGAGAAGTCCGGCTTGCGCTTCTCCATGAACGCGCCGAAGGCCTCGCGCGCCGCCGGTTCGCGCAGCATGCGACCGAAGCTCGCACCCTCTTCGCCCATGCGCTCCAGCACGGCAGGCATCTGCGCCTTCTTCAGCAGGCGCTTGGTTTCCACCAGCGCGCTCAGCGGCTTGGCGGCGAGCTTGCGGGCCTGCGTCTGCGCGATGGCGTTGGCCTCGGTCGGCGGCACCACGCGGTTGACCAGGCCCACCTCCAGCGCGGCCTCGGCCATGAAGGGCTCGCCCAGCAGCAACGCCTCGGCCGCGCGGTGGTAGCCCAGCATCTGCGGCACCAGCAGGCTCGACGCCGCTTCGGGGCACAGGCCGAGGTTCACGAAGGGCATCGAGAAGGCGGCGTTGTCGCCCGCATAGACGAGGTCGCAGTGGAACAGCATCGTGGTGCCGATGCCCACGGCCGGGCCGCACACGGCCGCGACGATGGGCTTGGGGAAGGTTGCGATGCCGCGCAGGAAGCGGAACACCGGCGATTCCTGCGTCGACGGCGGGCCGTTGAGGAAGTCGCCGATGTCGTTGCCCGCGCTGAAGATGGTCGGATCGCCCTGGATCAGCACGCAGCGCACGGCCGCATCGCTCTCGGCGGCGGCCAGCGCATCGGCCAGTTCGGCGTACATGCCGCTGGTGATCGAGTTCTTCTTGTCGACGCGGTTGAAAGTGAGGGTCATCACACCGGCTTCGGTGTGGACGAGGATGTCGCTCATGGGAATGGTCCTTGAATAAAGGGATTGGCGCCGCGATCAGGCGCAAAGGGCTTCGCGGACGAAATCGAGGCGGTCTTGCCCCCAGAACATCTCGCTGCCGACGAACATGGTGGGAGCGCCGAACACGCCGCGCTCCACGGCTTCCTGGGTGACGGCCTTGAGGCGGTCCTTGGTTTCCTGCGCGCCGGCCAGCGCGAGCAGGCCCGCGGCGTCGAAGCCCGCATTCTGCAAGACGGCGCCGACGATTGCCGGGTCGTTGAGATTCTTCGGCTCGACCCACATCGCGTGGAAGACCGCGTCGACATACGCACCGAAGCGCGCCGGCTCCTTCATCTGGATGCCGGTGGCGCCGCGCATCAGCAGCAGCGTGTTGATGGGGAAATGCGGGTTGTGCACGAAGGGCACGCCGTAGCGCTTCGCGAAGCGCTGCAGGTCGACGGTCATGTACGGGCCCTTGGGCTTGATCTCGGCGGGCGAATGGTTCCCCGTGGCCTGGAACACGCCGCCCAGGAGCATGGGCTTCCACACCAGCTCGGCGCCTGCGTCAGCACATACGTGCGGCAGCTGCGTTGCGGCGAGGTAGGCGGCGGGGCTGCCGAAGTCGAAGTAGAAGTCGACGGATTTGGTCATGGGTGTCTCCTTGTCGGACGCTTGTGTTCGGGGGCGCGTGCACCGGCCACCGGGTACTCCCCTGCGCCCGTCATCTCAGAATTTCTCGGACCAGGGCCGCAGATCGAGCTCGTGCGTCCATGCATCGCGCGGTTGCGAATGCAGCATCCAGTAGCTGTCGGCGATGTGGTCCGGGTTCAGGATGCCGTCACTGTCCTTCAGTGCATAGCGCTCGGGGAAGTTGCTGCGGATGAACTCGGTGTCGATGGCGCCGTCGACCACCACATGCGCCACATGAATGCCCTGCGGCCCCAGCTCCCGCGCCATCGACTGGGCCAGCGCGCGCAATGCCATCTTGGCGCCCGAGAAGGCGCCGAAGTTCGCCGCGCCACGCAGCGAAGCCGTCGCGCCCGTGAAGATGATCGTGCCGCGATGCCCGCCTTCCGGCATGTCGCGCGCCACCATCCGCTTCGCCACCTCGCGCCCGTTGAGAAAGCCCGAGAAGCAGGCCATCTCCCACACCTTGAAGTACTTGCGCGCGGTCTCGCTCAGGATGCTCTCGGGCACGTTGGCCCCGATGTTGAACACCATCACCTCGATCGGCCCGACCGTCGACTCGATCTGCTCGACGAGTGCAACCACCTCCTCTTCCTTGCGCGCATCGCAGGCGAAGGCATGTGCGCGGCCGCCGTCGGCCTCGATCTGCGCCACCAGCGGCTGCAGCTTGTCGAGGCTGCGCCGCGTGACGCAGGTGGCGAAGCCTTCGCGCGCGAAGCGGCGGGCAATGGCGCCGCCGGTAGCGTCGCCCGCGCCCACGATGAGTGCAGCCTTGGTGAGCGCCATGACGGTCATTCCTTGTAGTAAACGATCTGGTTGGAAGTGGCGAGCAACGTGCCGCCTTCGCTCCAGAGCTGCGCAGCCTGGTCGAAGAAGCCGCTGCTGAACTGCTGCCCCGTCGCGCTGCCGAGCAGGTAACCCGTGCCGACCTCGGCCAGCTGCGCCGCATCGGCATGGAAATACGTGGTGATCGACACCGTGCCCACCGGCACCCGCGTGGCGCGGCGCAACCACACACGCGGGAAGAACAGGTCGCTCATGGCCGCGAGCGAGGCGAAGTCGAGCGCGCGTTGCTGCGCATCGCGCACCCAGAGCCGGCTCTCGCTGTGATGGCCGCTGCCGTCCCATTTCGAAGGAATGCTGCCGCTGATCGGCCGCATCTCGTACTGGCCGATCCACGCCACGCCCGACGGGCCAATGCTCATGCGCTCGACCATCTCGGGCCGCGGCACCTCGGGCATCGGCAGGTCGTTGCCGTTCCAGGTCTCGCGGCGCACGGCGGTCACCACGGTGGCGGTGGTCGTCATGTTCGGCGCTGCGCCGGGGCCGGCCTGCGTGATCTGCACCGTCCAGTGCTGCGTCGAGCGGTTGGTGCGCACGGCGGTGGCCTGGATGTCGAACGCGCCGGCTTCGAGCGCCGCCGCGTAGTTCACCGTGAGCGCGATCGGCACGCCGAGCAGGTCGGGATGCTTCAGCACCGCCTGCAGCGCCAGCGCCGCGGTGGTGCCGCCGAAAGGGCCGACCATGTTCCAGTAGTCGGGGCTGGTCATGCCCGTGAAGTGCCCCACGCGGATGTCGCTGTGGTGGATCGCCAGGGCCTTGTCGAAGGGGTGCGTGCTCGTCGTCATGATCGGCAGTGTGCCTCCGGTGGATGGCGTCACGCAGTCGTGTGCGGGACGTTGGCGTGCTGCAGCGCAGTAAGCGACGCCAGCCGATGCAGCTTGTCGAGCGTGCTCGGCCAGAGGCTCTGGCTGAACTGCTCGCGGAAGAAGCCGAAGTGGCCGATGCGCCGGGCCTGCACGTCAGCCGGCGCGATGCGCTCCACCGCGCTTGGCGCGCCGGCATAGAAGCTCACGAGGCTCTCGGTGCCGGCGAGCGTCATGAGTTCGTCGTCGGTCATCGACAGCGCGAGCACCGGGAAGCGCACGCGGCCGTAGCTGCGCAGTGCCGCCTCGCCTTCCGCGCCGACGCTGTAGCGCGGGTTCAGGCACCAGCGCCGCCATTGCAGGATCACGCCGCGCGGCAGGTCGCCGACCTTCTT
Organism: Variovorax sp. Varisp46; assembly: GCF_059491885.1. Taxonomy (NCBI): domain Bacteria; kingdom Pseudomonadati; phylum Pseudomonadota; class Betaproteobacteria; order Burkholderiales; family Comamonadaceae; genus Variovorax; species Variovorax sp. Varisp46. The sequence goes on along the minus strand of NZ_CP168515.1, from coordinate 6,048,008 downwards.
CAGCCGGCGGCCCGGAAAGTAGCCGCACAGCCGCGTGACCAGCGGCACGAGCACGAACCAGAAGTAGAGGATGCTGCGCTTGAGCTTCGGCGCGTTCTCGCGCCAGTAGCCGCTGCCCGCGGCGATGCTGACGAGGCCGTCGACCTGCCCGGGACGCTGCAGGAAGCCCGGCAGCTGCGCGCCGAGGCTGTGGCCCAGCAGGTAGAGCGGCTGGCCGGGCAGCGCCGCCTTGGCTGCGTCGATCACCGATTCGTAGTCGCAAGCCCAGTCGAGCAAGTCGGCCTTGAAGCCGCGCAGCGGCGCATTGCCGCGCGAGTCGCCCGAGCCCCGGTAGTCGAAGGTCCAGACGCGCAGGCCCTGCTGCGCGAGCCATCGCGCGAAGGGCTCGTAGAAAGACTGGCGCACGCCCATCGCGCCACCGATCACGATGCTGGCGCGCGGTGCGCCGACCGGCTCGTACGTTCGCACGGCCAATTGCGTACGACCACCATCGGTTGCAAGCTGCTGCATCTGCATGAGGTTGTCTCCTTCGTTGCCTCGACGCTCGTCCCGGTGTCTTGCGCGTTGCCGATCAGACGCGCTCGAAGATTCCCGCGGCACCCTGGCCCATGCCCACGCACATCGTGACCATGCCGTACTTCAGGTTCTCGCGGCGCAGCGCATGCACCACGGTCGCCGAACGGATGGCGCCGGTGGCACCGAGCGGATGGCCCAGCGCAATCGCACCGCCCATCGGGTTGACCTTCGACGGATCGAGGCCCAGCGTGTTGATCACCGCAAGCGATTGCGCGGCGAAGGCTTCGTTGAGCTCGAACCAGTCGATGTCCTCGTGCTTCAGGCCGGCATAGCGCAGCGCGGCCGGAATCGCCTCGATCGGGCCGATGCCCATGATGTGCGGCGGCACACCTTTGCTCGCGAAGCTCACGAAGCGCGCGAGCGGCGTGAGGCCGTACTGCTTCACCGCCTTCTCGCTCGCGAGGATCAGCGCGCCGGCGCCGTCCGAGGTCTGCGAGCTGTTGCCGGCCGTGACGGTGCCGCGCGCGGCGAACACGGTGCGCAGCTTGGCCAGGCCTTCGAGGCTGGTGTCGGGGCGCGCGCCTTCGTCGAGGTTCACGGTGCGGGTCTTGGCAATCGACTCGCCTGTCTCCAGGTTCGGCGTGCGATCGGTCACTTCGATGGGCGTGATCTCGTCGGCGAACTTGCCGGCCTTCTGCGCGGCCAGCGCCTTCTGGTGCGAGGCGAGCGCGAACTCGTCCTGCGCCTCGCGGCTCACCTTCCACTGCTGCGCAACCTTCTCGGCCGTGAGGCCCATGCCGTAGGCGATGCCCACGTCGCCTTCGCGCTCGAAGATCGAGGGCGACAGCGAGGGCGAGTTGCCCATCATCGGCACCATGCTCATGCTTTCGACACCGGCTGCGATCATCACGTCGGCCTCGCCCACGCGGATGCGGTCGGCCGCCATCTGCACGGCCGACAGACCCGAGGCGCAGAAGCGGTTGACGGTGATGCCGCCCACGCTGGTCGGCAGGCCCGCCAGCACCGCGCCGATGCGCGCGACGTTCAGGCCCTGCTGCGATTCGGGAATCGCGCAGCCGCAGATGATGTCTTCGATGGCCTTGGGGTCGAGGCTGGGCACGGCGGCCAATGCGGCACGCAGCGTGGTGGCCAGCAGGTCGTCGGGGCGGTAGTTGCGGAAATAGCCGCGGTGCGACTTGCCGATGGGGGTGCGGGTGGCGGAGACGATGTAGGCGTCTTGTACTTGCTTGCTCATGAAATCTGTCCTTAGTTGCGCACTGGCTTGCCGGTGCTGAGCATCCCCATGATCCGCTCCTGCGTCTTGGGATGCACGATGAGCGAGCAGAACGCCTTGCGTTCCAGCGTCATCAGGTATTCCTCGGTCACGAGCGAGCCCGCGTCCACGTCACCGCCGGTGACCACGTTCGCGATCAGGCTGGCAATGTGGAAGTCGTGCGCGCTGATGAAGCCGCCGTCGCGCATGTTCACGAGCTGGCCCTTGATCGTCGCGGCGCCGCTGCGGCCCGCCACGCGGAAGCTGCGGCGCAGCGGTGCGCGGTAGCCGGCGTCGGCCATGGCCTTGGCCTGCTGCAGCGCCACGTACAGCAGCTCGTCCTTGTTCGGCACGATCACGTCGCTGTCGAGCAAATACCCGAGCTTCTTCGAGTCAAGCGCGCCAGTGCCCACCTTCGCCATTGCGGCAGCAGTGAAGCCTTCGGTGAGGAAGGGCAGCAGGTCGGTGCCGGTGGAGGCCGAAGCGTTCTCGGCCGCGCGGCGCGCGATGTAGGTCAGGCCGCCTGCGCCGGGGATCAGGCCCACACCGACTTCGACCAGGCCGATGTAGCTCTCCATTGCTGCGACCCGTTTGGCCGAGTGAATGGCCAGCTCGCAGCCGCCGCCCAGCGCCATGCCGCGCACCGCGGAGATCACCGGCACGCTGGCGTAGCGGATCTTGAGCATCACGTTCTGCAGTTCCTGCTCGGCGCCCTCCACTGCACCGATGCCCGCGACCACGAAGGCCGGCAGCATCGCCTGCAGGTCGGCGCCGACCGAGAACATCTCATCGGGCGACCAGATCACGAGGCCCTTGTATTCGGCTTCGGCCAGGTCGACTGCGGCGCCCAGCGCCTCGGCCACGTCAGGGCTGATGGCGTGCATCTTCGAATGGATGCTGGCGATGAGCACTTCGCCGTCCAGCGTCCACACGCGCACGTCGCCTTCGTCGCTGATGGTGGTGCCGGCGGTGTTGGCATCGGCTGCGTTCGCGCCGAGCACGCTCTCGGGGAACAGCTGGCGGTCATGCACCGGCAGCCTGCGCTGCGGCACGAACTTGTTCTGCGATGCGCTCCACGAGCCTTCGGGCGTGTGCACGCCGCCAGCCTCGGCCACCGGGCCTTCGAACACCCACTTGGGCAGCGGTGCGCCGCTCAGCGCCTTGCCGGCGTCGATGTCTTCCTGCACCCACTTGGCGACCTGCGCCCAGCCGGCTTCCTGCCACAGCTCGAACGGGCCCTGCTTCATGCCGAAGCCCCAGCGCATGGCGAAGTCGATGTCGCGCGCGCTCTCGGCGATGTCGCCCAGGTGCACTGCGGCGTAGTGGAAGCCGTCGCGCAGGATGGCCCAGAGGAACTGGCCTTGGGGCCCTTCGCTCTCGCGCAGCAGCTTCAGGCGTTCGCCCGCGGGCTTCTTCAGCATGCGGCCATACACCTCGTCGGCCTTGGCGCCGGCGGGCACGTATTCACCGCTCTTCAAGTCGAAGCGCAGGATGTCGCGGCCGGCCTTCTTGAAGAAGCCGGCCTTGGTCTTCTGGCCCAGGTTGCCCAGCTCCAGCAGCTTGGCGAGCACCGGCGGCGTCGCGAAGTTGGCGTAGAACGGATCGCTCTCGGCGTTCAGGTTGTCCTGCAGCGTCTTCACGACGTGGGCCATCGTGTCGAGGCCCACCACGTCGGCGGTGCGGAAGGTGCCCGAGCTCGCACGGCCCAGCTTCTTGCCGGTGAGGTCGTCCACCACATCGGGCGTCAAGTCGAACTTCTCGACTTCCTTCAGCGTGGCCAGCATGCCGGCGATGCCGACACGGTTGGCGATGAAGTTGGGCGTGTCGTGCGCGCGCACCACACCCTTGCCCAGCGTGCTGGTGACGAAGGCTTCGAGGTCGTCGAGCACCTGCGGCTGCGTGGTGGGCGTGTTGATCAGCTCCACCAGGAACATGTAGCGCGGCGGGTTGAAGAAGTGGATGCCGCAGAAGCGCGGCTTCAGCGCTTCGGGCAGTGCCTCGCTGAGCTTGGCGATCGAGAGGCCCGAGGTGTTCGAGGCCAGGATCGAATGCTTGGCAACGTGGGGCGCGATCTTCCTGTAGAGATCGAGCTTCCAGTCCATGCGCTCGGCAATGGCTTCGATGACGAGGTCGCACTCGCCGAGCTTGGCAAGGTCGTCTTCGTAGTTGGCCTGTTCGATCAGGCCCGCATCGGCCACGTCGCCGAGCGGCGCGGGCTTGAGCTTCTTGAGGTTGTCGATGGCACGCGTGACGATGCCGTTCTTCGCCGCACCTTGAGCGACAGCTCCGGTCGCGTCTTTTGCGGCCAGGTCGAACAGCACGACGGGCACGCGCACGTTGACGAGGTGAGCCGCAATCTGCGCGCCCATCACGCCGGCGCCGAGCACGGCGACCTTCTTCACTTGAAATCGGGACATAGCGGGGTTTCGAAGTTCTGAATCAGTTCGGGGAACACCGCGGAACCGGCTTTGCCGGGCCGCTGGTGTTGCCCCCTTGAGGGGGAGGCTGCTACACGAAGTGAGCAGCTACGGGGGTGGGTCAAGGAACGCGGTTCCAGGTTTGAGTGCGCCAGAAGGGGCCCAGGTAGCCGCGCACTTCGAGCTTCTTGCCGCCATCGACGGGCGTGTAGCTCGCGCGGTATTCCTTGCCGTTCTCGGGGTCGAGGATCTTGCCGCCTTCCCAGACTTCCTTGCCTTCGGCCTTCTTGCCGCCGCGGATGATGTCCAGGCCCACCATGGGCTTGCCCTTGCGGTCGTCGCCGCATTCGTCGCAGGTGGCGCCGGGCTTGGCGTCCTTGCCCAGTGCCTTTTCGATGCGGCCGAGCAGCGCACCGTTGGGTTCATCGATGCGGATCTCGGCCTTGACCTCACCGGTCTTGTCGTCAACGTTGCGCCACAGGCCGACCGGCGTGACCTGGGCCATGGCCGAGGCTGCCGTGACTGCGAACAGAACGGCGGCGAATGTTTTCTTCATGCGTGTCTCCCGGCGAAGTGAAGGAAAAGGCAAAGGGCTTGCTTCAGGCCAGCGCCGCGTCGGTGTCCATCAGCACCTTGCTGCCGGCGCGCGCGGTGCGCATCAGCGTCGCGGTCTCGGGGAACAGCTTGGCGAAGTAGAAGCGCGCGGTCTGCAGCTTGGCGACGTAGAACGGATCGGTGTTGCCGGCGGCGATCTCGCGCAGCGCGACCTGCGCCATGCGGGCGAACAGGTAGCCGAACACGAAGTGACCGGCCACGCGCAGGTAGTCGACGGCGGCGGCGCCCACTTCGTCGGGGTTCTGGAAGCCCTTGAAGCCGATCTCGGTGGTGAACTTGGTGAGCTGGTCGCCCAGCATCGCGATCGGGTTGATGAACTCGGCCATCTTCTCGTTCACACCCTCTTCTTCCACCAGCTTGCCCACGAGCTTGCCGAACTTCTTCAGCGACGCGCCGTTGTTGCCCAGCACCTTGCGGCCCAGCAGGTCCAGCGACTGGATGGTGTTGGTGCCTTCATAGATCATGTTGATGCGGTTGTCGCGCACGAACTGCTCCATGCCCCATTCCTTGATGAAGCCATGGCCGCCGAACACCTGCATGCAGGCGTTGGTGGAAATGTGGCCGTTGTCGGTGATGAAGGCCTTGACGATGGGGGTCAGCAGCGCGACCAGTTCGCCCGAGTCCTTGCGCACCTTCTCGTCAGGGTGGTTGTGTTCCTTGTCGAGCAGCAGCGTGCAGAAGATCTGCAGCGCGCGGCCGCCTTCGGCGTACGCCTTGGCCGTGAGCAGCATCTTGCGCACGTCGGGGTGCACGATGATGGGGTCGGCTTCCTTGTCCTTGGCCTTCACGCCGGAGAGCGAGCGCATCTGCACGCGGTCTTTCGCATAGGCCAGTGCGTTCTGGTAGGCCACTTCGGTCAGGCCGAGCGACTGGTTGCCCACGCCCAGGCGGGCGGCGTTCATCATCACGAACATCGCGGCCAGGCCCTTGTTGGGCTCGCCCACCAGCGTGCCGGTGGCGCCTTCGATCACGATCTGCGCGGTGGCGTTGCCGTGGATGCCCATCTTGTGCTCCAGGCCGGCGCAGAAGATCGGGTTGCGCTCGCCGAGCGAGCCGTCGGCCTTGACCTTGAACTTCGGCACCACGAACAGGCTGATGCCCTTGCTGCCCTTGGGCGCATCGGGCAGGCGGGCCAGCACCAGGTGAATGATGTTGCTGGTCATGTCGTGCTCGCCGGCCGAGATGAAGATCTTGCTGCCGGTGATGCGGTAGGTGCCGTCGGGCTGCGGCTCGGCCTTGGTGCGCAGCAGGCCGAGGTCGGTGCCGCAATGGGGTTCGGTGAGGCACATGGTGCCGGTCCACTCGCCGCTCGTGAGCTTGGGCAGGTAGGTTTTCTTCTGTTCGTCGGTGCCGTGCGCCACCAGCGCCTCGTACGCGCCGTGCGAGAGGCCGGGGTACATGGTCCAGGCCTGGTTGGCGCTGTTGAGCATCTCGAACAGGCACTGGTTCACCACGAAGGGCAGGCCCTGGCCGCCGAAGGCCGGGTCGCACGACAGCGCAGGCCAGCCGCCTTCGACGTACTTGGCATAGGCGTCCTTGAAGCCCTTGGGCGTCTTCACTTCGTGCGTGGTCTTGTCGAGCACACAGCCCTCTTCGTCGCCGCTGATGTTCAGCGGAAAGGTCACCTCGGCAGCGAACTTGCCGGCCTCCTCGATCACCGCGTTGATGGTGTCGGCGTCGGTTTCGGCGTGGGCCGGCAGCACCTTGAGTTCCTCGGCGACGTTGAGCACTTCATGCAGCACGAACTGCATGTCGCGCACGGGTGGGTTGTAGGTAGGCATCCGGGACTCTCCTGGTCGAAGCTAGATAGAAAAAAGAAAAAGGGGAAAACAGAAAAGAGGACAGGCCGCGAGCCTCAGCGCACGGTCTTGAGGCGGCGGCTCGCCGGCGCAGTGGCCCCGGCCTTCGGCGCGTCGGGCGTGGCGCTGCGCGCGAGGATGTTGTCGAAGCCGACGTTGGCGCGGCCGATGGAGCCGGGCACCTGAAGAAAGCGCGCCTCGTAGTGCAGCGCGAGGATCAGGCCGTGGATCTCGAACGCCACCTGGCGCTCGTCGGCGTCGGCGCGCAGGTGGCCTTCGCTCTGTGCCTGCACGATGGCGCGCAGCACGGCGGCCTGCCAGATGCTGACCGACTCGACCAACGCGTCGCGCACCGGACCCGGGCGGTCGTCGAATTCGGAGGCGCCGCTGATGTAGATACAGCCCGAGTCGATCTCGGTCGAGGTGCGCTTCATCCAGTTGGCGAACATGGCGCGCAGGCGCGGCAGGCCGCGCGGCGCCTGGAGGGCGGGAAAGAACACTTCCTGCTCGAAGCGCGCGTGGTATTCGCGCACCACCGAGATCTGCAGTTCCTCGCGCGAGCCGAAGTGGGCGAACACGCCCGACTTGCTCATCTTGGTGATTTCGGCCACGGCGCCGATCGACAGGCCCTCCAGCCCGATCTGCGCGGCCAGCGCCAGCGCGGCGTCGACGATGACGGCCTTGGTCTGCTGGCCCTTCTGGGCGGCGCGAACGGGCTTGGCGGAAACGGCTGTGGCGGACATCGTGGAATTTCCCTGCAAAAACGAACGGTCGTTCTATTTTGCAGGGCTTTGCACTTTCGGCCACAAGAGACCTTCAACGGTTGAAGGTTAATTGACGCGGAATGGGGCCGTCGCGGCCCCGTCCCGGCCACTTCCTTTCAGAATTCCTGCGACACCGGCCGCAACACGACTTCGTTGATGTCCACGTTCGCCGGCTGCTCCACCGCGTAGACGACGGCGCGCGCCACCGAATCCGCGGGGATCTGGTTGGCGTCGTAGAACGCCTTCACGCCAGCCGCGCTCTCGGCATCGCTGCTGCCGAACTTCAGCTCCGAATCGACCGCCCCGGGCGACACGATGGTCACGCGCACGCCGCTGTTGCCCACCTCCACACGCAGGCCCTCGGAGATGGCGCGCACCGCATGCTTGGTGGCGCTGTACACCGTGCCGATGGGCGTGAACACCTTCAGCCCCGCAATGGAAGCGACGTTGACGATGTGCCCGCCGCCCTGCGCCTGCATGCGCGGCAGCACGGCGGCAATGCCGTAAAGCACGCCCTTGATGTTGACGTCGATGGTGCGGTCCCACTCGTCGACCTTGAGTTTCTCGAGCGGCGACAGCGGCATCACGCCCGCGTTGTTGACCAGCACGTCGATGCGGCCGAAGGCTTCGATGGTGGCTGTAGCGAGCTTGTCGAGTTCGGCGCGCTTCGACACGTCGGTCGCCACGGCGATGGCCTCGCCGCCGGCTTCGCGGATCTCGGCGACGAGCTTGTCGAGCCGGTCGGTGCGGCGCGCCGCGAGCACCACCTTCGCGCCGCGCGCGGCAAGGTGGCGCGCCGTCGATTCGCCGAGCCCGCTGCTCGCGCCGGTGACGATGGCGACTTTGCCCTTGATGTTGTCTTGAACGGAGGTCATGGAAATTCCTTTCGGGTGTTTTGAAGAAGTGCATGCAGTGTGGAAAATCCTCTCGTTCCCGTATATGAAATTCTTCCGACTTCAGAATTCCTCAATAAGGAACAGTCCATGTCCAACCGCCTCGAAGCCTTGCGCGTGTTCTGCACCGCCGCCGATGCCGCCAACTTCCGAGACGCCGCGGTGCGGCTGTCGGTGTCGCCGCAGGTGGTGACACGCGCGGTGCGCGAGCTCGAAGACGAACTGGGCGAACCGCTGTTCCACCGCAGCACGCGCGGCGTACAGCTCACCGACTTCGGCCGGCAGCTCGCAGAGCGGGCGCGCGTGGCAGTGGGCGGCGTGGACGACCTCTTTCACCGCGCCGACAGGCGCGCGCTGTCGCAACATGCGGGCACGGTGCGTGTCACTGCGCCGGGCATCTTCGGACGCCGGCTCATTCCGCAGGCGCTGGCGCCGATGCTCGCGGCACACCCCGGGCTGGTGCTGGACCTGCGCGTGTCGGAGGAGCATGCCGACGTGGTCGACCAGCAGATCGACATCGGCGTGCGCGTGGGCCCGCTGCGCGACGCACGCTTCGTTGCGAGGCCGGTGGGAAGGATGGCGCTGCACGTGGTGGCCGCGCCCGCACTCGTCGCGCGCACCGGCGTGCCGAAGAAGCTGGACGCGCTCGCGGCGCTGCCGCTCACCGCACTGATCGACCGCAAGTCGGGCCGCCCCTGGCCGCTGGTCTTCAGCAAGGGCCGGCAACTGACGGTGACGTCGCCGGCCTTCGTTACCGACGACTTCGACACCGAGTGCGCCGCGGTGCTCGCGGGATTGGGCTTCGCCCAGCTGATCGGGGCACTGGCCGAGCCCTGGCTCGAATCGGGCGCGCTGGTGCCGGTGCTCGAAGCCGACGCGCCGCAGCCGTGGCCGATCTATGTGTACCGCTCGCAGCGCGCGCCGGTGCCGGCGCGCGTGCGACTGGTGTACGACGAACTGATCCGCGTGCTGCGCTGAACGCTACGGCAGGCCGCACGTCCTCTGCCACGCACCGGGCGTGAAGCCGAACTGGCGCGCGAAGATGCGCGTCATGTGGCTCTGGTCCGCGAAGCCGCTTGCAGCAGCGGCGTCCGCGAGGCCCGTGCCGCGGCGGATCAGGCCGCGTGCGCGTTCGGCGCGCTGCAGCAGCAGCCACGCGTGGGGCGGCACGCCATAGGCCTTCTCGAAGCGCCGCAGCACCTGGTACTTGCCGAGGCCGGTCATCGCGGCGAGTTCGTCGAGCGTGGGCGCGGCGAGCAAGTCGTCGGCGAGGCGCTCGCGCACCAGCCGCACATCACCACCGATCTCGGGCAGCGCAACGGCGGTGGAATGGGCGTCGAGCAACACGCCGCAGACTTCGGCCAGCGATTCTTCGCAGGCCAGCGCCTCGGCGCCTGCGGCGTTGGCCGTGGCACAGCGCCACTCATCGAGGCGGGCGAACAGGCGGCGCAGCGTGTGGAGCAGCCGCACGTCCTGGAGCACGGGCCGCGTGAATTCGATGCCGGCGTCCACAACGCCTTCGCGCATGCCAGCCATCACGGCCGCATCGAAATACACCATGCGCCAACGGCGCGACGGGCCGCCGAGCGGCCGGCCGTCGTGCACTTCGCCGGGGTTGGTGGTGATCAGGTCGCCCGCATAGGCATCGACCTTGCCGCGGCCGCTGGCCGAGCTTTGCGCGCCATGGTCGAGCAGGCCGACGCCGTAGGTCGAATGCCAGTGCCGGCCGTAGTGGCGGGCACTGTCCATCGCGGTGGCATGGACGCCCTGCCAGGGCGTTCCAAAGACCTGCGAGCGATGGTCCGGCGGCGTCTTCATCCGCCGGATGATCTCAGAGAACGGTGCTCAGAGCTTGAAGGGAATCACTTCCTGGCGTTGTTCGCCCAGGCCTTCGATGCCGAGCGTCATCACGTCGCCCTTCTTCAGGAACAACGGCGGCTTCATGCCCATGCCCACGCCGGGCGGCGTGCCGGTGGTGATGACGTCGCCGGGCATCAGGGTCATGAACTGGCTTACGTAGCTCACGATCTTGGCGACGCTGAAGATCATGGTCCTGGTGCTGCCCGTCTGCACGCGCTGGCCGTTCAGGTCGAGCCACATCGAGAGCTTCTGCGGGTTCTCGATTTCGTCGCGCGTGACGAGCCAGGGGCCGAGCGGGCCGAAGGTGTCGCAACCCTTGCCCTTGTCCCAGGTGCCGCCGCGCTCGATCTGGTATTCGCGCTCGCTGACGTCGTTGATGGTGCAGTAGCCGGCCACATAGTCGAGCGCGCTCTTCTGCGACACATAGCGGGCGCGCGTGCCGATGACCACGCCGAGCTCGACTTCCCAGTCGGTCTTGACAGAGCCCTTGGGCAGCATCACGGGGTCGTTCGGCCCCTGGATGCAGCTGTTGGCCTTCATGAACACCACGGGCTCCTTGGGCACCGGCAGGCCGGACTCGGCCGCGTGGTCCGCGTAGTTGAGGCCGATGGCGATGAACTTGCCGACGTTGGCCACGGGGCTGCCGAAACGAGGCTTGCCCTTGACCAGCGGCAGCTTGTCGAGCTTCTGCTTGCGCAGCTTGGCAATGGCGGCATCGCCGAGCTGGTCGGGACCGATGTCCTTGACGACCGCGCTCAGGTCGCGCAGCTGGCCCTTGTCGTCGATGAGGCCGGGCTTTTCCTTGCCGGGGTTGCCATAGCGGACGAGTTTCATGCTTTCCTTTCAGTGCATTGAATCAATACGTGGAGCGGCCACTGGAGAGGTCGAAGACCGCAGCGGTGGCCCGCGAAGTCGAGCGGGTCATATGGTGATGCCGCCGTCGACCGTGAAGGCCTGTCCGGTAGCGAAGATCGATTCGTCGCTCGCAAGGAACACCACCACCGGCGCGATCTCCTCGGCCTGCGCGAGCCGGCCCATGGGCTGGCGCGCGATGAAGGCCTTGCGGGCGGCATCGGGGTCGGCGTTGGCGTTGATACGGTCGCCGAGCGAAGGCGTATCGACCGTGCCCGGGCACACGGCATTGCAGCGGATGCCCCGGGCCACGTAGTCGGCCGCCACGCTCTTGGTAAGGCCCAGCACCGCCGCCTTGGTGGTGCCGTAGACAAAGCGGTTGGGCAGCCCCTTCATGCTGGAGCACACGCTCGCCATGTTGATGATGCTGCCGCGCCCGGCCGCCAGCATGCCGGGCAGCACGGCCTGGATGGTCCACATCTGCGCGCGCACGTTGAGGCTGAAGGCAAACAGCAGCTCGTCGTCGGTGGCCTGCTCGATGGTGCCGTTGTGCACCACGCCCGCGCAGTTGAAGAGAACGTCGAGCGCGGGCAGCTTCGCCACCAGCGCGCCGATGGCGGCCTTGTCGAGCACGTCGAGCTTGAGCGCCGTGACGTTGGGCATGCCGGCGTAGCGTTCGAGCAGCTTTTCGTTGACGTCGGTGGCCCAGACCTGCGCGCCTTCGGCCGCCATGGCGAGCACGCTGGCACGGCCGATGCCCTGGCCTGCGGCGGTGACCAGCGCGGTCTTTCCCTTCAATCTCATGGGTGTCTCCTCGGGTTAGGCCCGATGTTGATCCGGGCGGTGTATCGTATTCTGAATTGGCCTTACCACTTGTCCAATTCAGGACAACCCTTAACCCGTTCGATTTCCTCTTTTCGTTCCCGTGCCGATCCAGACCCTCGAACCCCAGCGCCTCTACCGCCAGATTGCCGAGCAGCTGCGCGTGCTCATCGGCAAGGGCGAGTTCGCGGTGGGCGCGCGCATTCCCGCCGAGCGCGACCTGGCCGCGCAGCTGGGCGTGAGCCGGCCTTCGGTGCGCGAGGCGCTGATTGCGCTGGAGGTCGAAGGCTGGGTCGAGATCCGCACCGGCTCGGGCGTGTACGTGCTCGACAGGTCGCACCGAGCGGCCCCGCCAGCCAACGGCGCAGCCGGCGTCGAATGGGGCCCGCTCGAAATCATCCGCGCGCGCCGCCTGGTGGAAGGCGAGACCGCCGCCACCGCGGCCCAGTACGGCAAGCGCAAGGACGTGGACGCCATGCGCCGCGCGATCCGCATGATGCGCGAGATGGCTGCACGCAACGAGGTGCCGCACGAGGGCGACCGCGCCTTCCACCTGGCCATCGTCAACGCGTGCGACAACGTGGTGCTGACCGAGACGGTGCAGGGCTTCTGGGAGTCGCGGCATGGGCCGATCTTCGCCCGGATGATCGATTACTTCGAGACCATGGACTCGTGGCAGGCCGCCATCGGCGAGCACGAAGCCATCCTCGACGCCATCGCGGCGCACGATCCGGCCGCGGCGCGCGACGCAATGCACCATCACATGGACAAGTTCCACCAGCGGTTCAGCGCGAGCTGGCGCCGCACCAAGGCCTCCTGACAAACAAACAAGCGCCGGCAGACACTCACGATGACTCCCTACATCCGACTCCACCCCGCCGATGACGTCGTCATCGCGCGCTCGCAACTGCTCGGCGGCACCGTCGTCGAGAACGTGGCCGTGCGCGGCCTGATCCCGCCGGGCCACAAGATCGCCATGCGCGCCATCGCGCCGGGCGAGCCTGTGCGCCGCTACAACCAGATCATCGGTTTCGCGAGCAAGCCCATCGCCGCCGGCGAGCACGTGCACACGCAGAACCTCGACATGGGTCCGGACAAGGGAGATTTCGAACGCGACTACGCCTTCGGCGCCGACGTGAAGCCCGCGCCCGCCAAGCGCGAGGCCACCTTCATGGGCATCAAGCGCGCCGACGGCCGCGTGGCCACGCGCAACTACATCGGCGTGCTGACCAGCGTGAACTGCTCGGCCACGGCCGCGCGCGCCATTGCCGATCACTTCTCGCGCAAGACCAATCCGCAAGCACTTGCGGCGTTCCCGAACGTCGATGGCGTGGTCGCGCTCACGCACGGCACCGGCTGCGGCATGGACACCGAGGGCATGGGCATGCAGATTTTGGAGCGCACGCTCACGGGATACGCCACGCACCCGAACTTCGCGGGCGTGCTGGTCGTCGGGCTCGGCTGCGAGGCCAACCAGATCAACGCCTGGCTCGCGACCGGCCACCTGGCCGAGGGCGAGAACTTCCGCACCTTCAACATCCAGGACACCGGCGGCACGCGCAAGACGGTGGAGAAAGGCGTGGCGCTCATCAACGAGATGCTGCCGCGCGCCAACGCGGTGAAGCGCGAGCCATGCAGCGCTGCGCACATCACCATCGGGCTGCAGTGCGGCGGCTCCGACGGTTACTCGGGCATCAGCGCCAACCCGGCGCTGGGCGCGGCGGTCGACCTGCTGGTGGCGCACGGCGGCACCGCCATCCTCAGCGAAACGCCCGAGGTGTATGGCGCCGAGCACCTGCTGACGCGCCGTGCCGTGAAGCGCGAAGTCGGCCAGAAGCTGGTGGACCGCATCAAGTGGTGGGAGCACTACACCGCCATCAACGAGGGCGAGATGAACAACAACCCTTCGCCGGGCAACAAGGCAGGCGGGCTCACCACCATCCTCGAGAAGTCGCTGGGCGCGGTCGCCAAGGGCGGCACGAGCAACCTCGAAGCGGTGTACGAATACGCGGAGCCCGTCACCGCGCACGGCTTCGTCTACATGGACACGCCGGGCTACGACCCGGTGAGCGCCACGGGCCAGGTGGCCGGCGGCGCCAACCTGATCTGCTTCACGACCGGGCGTGGCTCGGCGTACGGTTGCGCGCCCTCCCCCTCGCTCAAGCTCGCGACCAACTCGGCGCTGTGGCAGCGGCAGGAAGAAGACATGGACATCAACTGCGGCGAGATCGTGGACGGCGCCGCGTCGATCCAGGAGATGGGCCAGCGAATCTTCGAACTGGTGCTCGCGACCGCCTCGGGCGCGCAATCGAAAAGCGAGCAGCACGGCTACGGGCAGAACGAGTTCGTTCCGTGGCAGGTCGGCGCCGTGATGTGAATCCATCGACAAGGAACCCCATGGCCACACTCCCCTTCGGCTTCCTCGACGGCACCGGCTTCGAACACCTGGACCCTCGCTTCAAGACCTGCATTCCCGGCCCCGAGCGGGTGCAACGCCTGTGGACCGGTGCGCGCTGGTGCGAAGGCCCCGCCTGGTTCGGCGCGCACCGCACGCTGGTGTGGTCCGACATTCCCAACAACCGCATGCTGCGCTACGACGAGGTCAACGGCACGGTCGGCGTCTTCCGCGAGCCGTCGAACAACGCCAATGGCCACACGGTCGACCGCGAGGGCCGGCTCGTGAGCTGCGAGCACCTCACGCGGCGCGTGACGCGCACAGAGCACGACGGATCGATCACCGTGCTGGCTTCGCACTGGCAGGGCAAGCGGCTCAATTCACCGAACGACGTGGTCGTGCATTCGGACGGCGGCGTGTGGTTCACCGACCCGAGCTACGGCATCCTCTCCGACTACGAAGGCCTGAAGGCGGACAGCGAGATCGGCGCCTGCCACGTCTACCGCATCGACCCCGCGAGCGGCGAGGTCGAGCGCATGGCCGACGACTTCGTGAAGCCCAACGGGCTGGCGTTCTCGCCCGACGAATCGCTGCTGTACATCGCCGACACCGGCGCGAGCCATGCGGCGGACGGGCCGCGGCACATTCGCCGCTTCAAGGTGGGCGCCGACGGCCGCACCCTGAGCGGCGGCGAAGTGTTTGCCGAATGCACCAGCGGCCTGTTCGACGGCTTCCGCCTCGACACCGAAGGCCGCATCTGGACCAGCGCGCTCGATGGCGTGCACGCCTACCACCCCGACGGCACGCTGCTCGGCAAGATCCTGCTGCCCGAACGCGTGGCCAACGTCTGCTTCGGCGGGCCGAAGCGCAATCGCCTTTTCATTTGTGCGACCACGTCGCTCTATGCCATCACGCTGAACGCGAAGGGAGTCTGATCCATGTCCAGAACACTGGAGGCCGATGGCCTGCAAGCCACCGTCGCCCGCATCCTCGAAGCCGCAGGCAGCACGCCGGCCGAAGCACAACAGGTGGCCGCCAACCTCGTGCTGGCGAACCTCAGCGGCCACGACTCGCACGGCGTGGGCATGCTGCCACGGTACGTCGACGCGGTGGCCGAGGGCGGGCTGAAGCCGAACGCCGCCGTGCGCGTCAACCTCGACATCGGCACGCTGATGGGGCTGGACGGCCAGCACGGCTATGGCCAGATCGTCGGCGTGCAGGCGATGGAGCTCGGCATTGCGCGGGCGAAGCAGCACGGCAGTTGCATCTTCACGCTCTCGCATGCGCACCACCTGGGGCGCATCGGGCATTTCGCCGAGATGGCGACGGCGCAGGGACTGGTGTCGATGCACTTCGTCAATGTGCTGTCGCGTCCGGTGGTCGCGCCCTGGGGCGGCGGCGACGGGCGCTTCGGCACCAACCCGTGCTGCATCGGCATTCCGCTCGCGGGCGCGGCCCCCTTCGTGCTCGACTACGCGACCAGCCGCGTCGCGCAGGGAAAGATGCGCGTGGCGCACAACAAGGGCGAGCGCGTACCCGACGGCTACCTGATCGACGAGAACGGCGCACCGACCAACGACCCCGGCGTGGTGGTCGTGCCGCAGGGCAACGGCCTGTTCGGCGCGCTCATGACCTTCGGCGAGCACAAGGGCTACGGCATGGCCGTGGCGTGCGAGCTGCTGGGCGGTGCACTCACGGGCGGTGGCACATGGCACCGGCCGGCCGACACGGCCCGCACGGTGCTCAACGGCATGCTGACGGTGCTGATCGACCCGGCACGCCTGGGCACGCAGACTTCGTTCGACCAGGAGGCGCGGGAGTTCGTCGAATGGCTGCGGCAGAGCCCGCCGGGACAGGGCTTCGACGAGGTGCAGATTGCCGGCGAACCGGAGCGCAAGGCGCGGGCTGCGCGGCGGCGGGACGGGATCTGGGTCGATGAGGCGACGTGGGGGGAGATCGTCGCGGCGGGTGCCAAGGTGGGCATTGCCATCGCGTAAGGGCTTGACGACGGCTAACGGCGCGCGCTTTGCGACTTCTGGCTCAGCACGAGCGCGATGCCTCCCAGGATCGCCACGGAGGCGGCCGCCAGCCGCGGCGTGATCGCCTCGGACAGGAACAGCACGCCACCAAATGCGGCCAGCAGCGGCACCGACAGCTGCACGGTGGCTGCCCGCATCGCCGAAAGGCGGCCCAGCACCGCATACCAGACGACATAGCCGAGACCCGAGGTCAGCGCACCGGAAGCCACGGCCAGGGCGACGCCGGTCGCGTCCGCATGAGCGCTTGCCACGAAGCCCAGGCTCAGCGCGAGCGCGAGCGGCACCGCCCGCGTGAAGTTGCGCGCAGTGGCGGCCAGCGGGTCGGCCACGCCGCGGCCGCGCAATGAATACAGGCCCCACGCCACGCCCGCCACCGCCATCAGCACGGCGCCGAAGAGCGGCGGCGCGGAAATCCCCGGTGACACCAGGTACACGAGTCCGACCACCGCCAGGGCGAAACCGAACCATGCAGCAGGCCCGAAGCGCTCGCCGGAGCCCAGACCCGCACCAAGCATCGTGAGCTGAACCGCACCGAACAGGATCAGCGCACCCGTTCCCGCGGGCAGGCTGAGGTAGGCGAAAGAGAAGAACGCGACATAGGCGAACAGCATGGCGGCGGCAAGCCAGTCGGCCCGCCCGGCCACAGACGGCCGTACCCTGAGCCGCACGACGAGCGCGAGCGTGATTGCCCCGGAAACCAGTCTGATGCTGCCGAAGCTGGCGGGATCGATGCCCCGTTGCTGCAGCGCGAGCCTGCACAACAGCGAATTGGCTGCGAACGCGACCATGGCCACAGCGGTAAGGGCGATGGTCTGCAGGAGGGACGGGCCGCGGCGCCCTTCAGACATGGCTTCAGACATGCATCGCCACCATGAAGGCGGCCCAGCCCAGCAACGCGAACCCAAGCGGCGCGCTGAGACGATGGCCCCAGGGAACGTTCTTTTCTACCGCCATGACGGCCGCGAGCAGAAGCATCCAGCCGAGGCTGCCGGTGCCGAGCGCGAACATCAACAACATCAGCGCCCAGCAGCAGCCGACGCAGAACAGGCCGTGGTGCGTGCCCAGCGCGAACGCATGCCTGGCCTGCGCCTGCCCCCGCCAATGCTCGACGACGAAGCTCAGCGGCGTGCGGCACTTCTCCAGGCACCGGTGCTTGAGACGGCTGAACTGGAAGGCTCCAGCCAGCGCGATGGTCGCGGCACCGATCACCCAGCCGTGCCAGGCCAGGGTCGGCGCGCTGGCGAGCAGGGCCAGCACCGCACTGTGGAGTGCGTGCGCCAGCAACCCGAAGGCGCCCCACACCGCCATGTAGCCCAGCCCCAGCAGCACGAGAAGGCGTCCATGGTCCGGGCGCCCCTCGGTCAACCGGTCGAAGGCGTTGAACAACGGAAGCGTCGTCGGCAGCATCATGGCCGCCGTCATGAGAATCCACGAAGCGGCGTAGAGCACCATGGGCACGACCACGTCGCCGGCGGGAACGACCTGGCACAGGAACGCGGCCGGCCCCGAGGCGGTCCAGTCGCCGTGTTCGAGATAGCGTCCGTAGGGACTGCGCGCCCAGGCCCACAACGCCATCCACGCGAGCGTGATCAGCGCAGCAAGCACCGGCAGGAACACACGGCGGTGGCGCGAGACGTTGCGCGGCGGCGAGCCGGCCGCCGGGTTCATTGGGCAACCTTCGTGCTTCGCACTGCGGTGCGAACTTGCTTGGGGCGGCCCCGCGCGGCGCTCATGCGTCGAAGACGAAGGTGCTCTGCAGCGCGTTGTGGTTCTTGATGTCGAGGTCGATGCCCAGCGCGGCATTCTTCGAACGGTAGGTCGGGGCCTTGCCGACGAACACCGGCGCGCCCGGAACCGTCGAGAACACGGTGTCGGAAAGGGTGGTCTGGCCGCCGGTCGCGCCGCGGTAGGGCTCGAGTTCGGCGTAGTAGTCCTTGCCGATCTCCAGCTCGCCCTTGCCGTTGTTCACGGTGAAGCGGATCGGCGCCCGCTCGACCGACACGACCTGGCCGATGAGCTTGGCCAGGTCGGCGATCGGTCCGCCGGCCTGCCCGGTGTAGACCTTGAGCAGCGCTTCTTCCTGCTCCTTGGAGGCGCTTTCGTCGACGAAGATCGCCGCCGTCCAGTTGCCTTCCAGGATGTTTCCGGGCACATGCGCCACGGCCGCGATGGTATTGCCGCCGACGTCGATGCCGTCGATCGTTCCCTTGTCGATGCGCCACGCGACGATCGTGTCGCAGGTGCCGTTGTCAGGATCCTCGCCGATCCAGCAGGGACAAAGGACGTTGCAGTTGCATACCTCGAGCAGGCGACCTTCCAGGTGATAGCTCATACGAACCTCCGTTCAAGAAGCCACACGAACACGGACTTGTCGCCGCGACGGGGCGGCAAGGGGCGCTGATCCTACGCTTCGCAACGAAGCAAGTCGAGCGCGGTGCCGGGCTCCGCGCCGTCACCTGGGTACCCTGTGGGCTCGCAGTTCGATCAGCCATCGCCCCGACAGGGACGAATCAAACGATCAAGGCGATCGTTGCTTCGAGGTGCTCGGACGGCGCACGGCGGAAACCCGAGCGCGCAAAGCGCTGGAGCTGCCCGACCACGAAGGCCGTGAGCGCCGCGGCGCGCACCTGGGCGTCGACGCTGGGCGTGGCCGAGCCGTCGGCCGCGGCGGCGCCGCGCAGCACCTGGCGCAGCGTGGCTTCGATCTTGTCGAAGAACTGGTTCATGCGCTGCTGCAGGCGCTCGTTTTCGTAGACCAGCGCATCGCCCACCATGACGCGGGTCATGCCGGGGTTGCGCTCGGCGAACTGGACCAGCAGCGCGAGGATCTTGGCGGCCTGCTGAGCGCCGGTGGCGCCCTCGCGCTCCAGGATCTGGTTGACCAGCGTGAAGACGCTCTGCTCGATGAAGTCGATCAGGCCCTCGAACATCTGGGCCTTGCTGGCGAAGTGGCGGTAAAGCGCGGCCTCGCTCACTTCGAGCCGCGCAGCCAGCGCAGCGGTGGTGACCCGCTCGGCGCCGGGCTGCTCGAGCATGGCGGCGAGCGCCTGCAGGATCTGCACGCGCCGCTCACCCGGCTTGGGGCGCTTGCGCGTCGGGGGGGTAAGCGTGTCCGCAGAGGTCTCTACGCCGGAAGCACTGGTCGTCTCTTCGTTCTGCATGGGAGCGCGTGCAAAGATGTAATCAATTGATTCTCGCACAGGGCTGTGAGCACGCGCCGTCCCGTTCAGCGCGCCCGAATCATCGTCCCGTAAGCCTGGTCGGTCAGGATCTCCAGCAGCATCGCGTGCGGCACCCGGCCGTCGATGATGTGCACCGCGTTCACGCCGCTCTTGGCCGCGTCGAGCGCGCCTTCGATCTTGGGCAGCATGCCGCCCGAGATCGTGCCGTCGGCGAACAGGTCGTCGATTTCTCGCGCGCTCAGGTTGGTGAGCAGCTTGCCGTCCTTGTCGAGCACGCCGGGCGTGTTGGTCAGCAGCATGAGCTTCTCGGCCTTGAGCACGGTGGCGAGCTTGCCGGCGACGACGTCGGCGTTGATGTTGTAGCTCTCGTTCTCCTCGCCGAAGCCGATCGGGCTCACGACGGGGATGAAGGCGTCGTCCTGCAGCGCCTTGACCACGCTGGGGTCGATGGAGACGATGTCGCCGACCTGCCCTACGTCATGGTGCAGGTTCGGGTCGGTGCGGTCGGCCAGCTTGAGCTTCTGCGCGCGAATCAGGCCGCCGTCGCGCCCGGTCAGGCCCACGGCCTTGCCGCCAGCCTGGTTGATCAGGCCCACGATGTCCTGCTGCACCTCGCCGGCCAGCACCCATTCGACGACCTCCATGGTCTCGGCGTCGGTCACGCGCATGCCCTGGATGAAGCTGCCCTTCTTGCCGAGCTTGTTGAGTGCCGCCTCGATCTGCGGGCCGCCGCCGTGCACCACCACCGGGTTCATGCCGACCAGCTTCAGCAGCACCACGTCTTCCGCGAAGTCGGCCTGCAGCGCCGGATCGGTCATGGCATTGCCGCCGTACTTGATGACGATGGTCTTGCCGTGGAACTTGCGGATGTACGGCAGCGCCTGGGCCAGGATCTCGGCCTTGTCGCGGGGGGGGATGTTGAGGACGGGGTCGGTCATGGGCGGTCAGGCTCCAAAGCAACAGTGGACGATCAGGTGAGGCTCAAATTCTCGCGCAATCGCGGTGACAGCCGACTGACTGCGCGGGAACACCGTGGAACCGGCTTTGCCGGGCCACACCGGTGTTGTCCCCTGCAAGGGGGTTGGCGCAGCGACATGAAGTGCGCGAAGCCTGGGGGTGTGCCGGTTCACGGGCGCAGCCAGCGCGGCACCTTGAAACGCACGATCATCAGGTACGCGCCCACATAGGTCGTGACAAACAGCAGGCAGAAGAACATCAGCACGATGGTGTTGTTCCAGAACAGCACGGCCGGTACCACCGACAGCGCAGCAAACATCCAGAGGTACGGCGAGGTGCGGTTGTTGCGCGCGAGCAGTTGCCGTGCTTCGTCGTCCGCGAAGGCCACGCGCACGATGCGGCGGAAGATCAGCTGGTGGAAATGCAGTGCATCGGCCGTGCCGGGCGACTGCCCGCGGGCCAGCTTGCGGTAGATGGAGAACAGCGTCTCCCACACCGGGTAGATCAGCAGCAGCATCGGGAACCAGGGCGACACCACGCGGTGGCGCTGCACCAGCGTCACGCAGGCCACGGCGATCACCATGCCCCAGACGTAGGCGCCGCCGTCGCCGGCGAAGATCTTGCCGCGCGGGTAGTTCCACACCAGGAAGCCGAAGGTGGCGCCGACCAGGCAGATCACCATGGCCGCCAGCTGCCGGTCGCCGACCTGCAGCGCCACGTGGGAAATTGCCAGGCACACCAGCACGGCGACCGTGCCCGCCAAGCCGTTGTAGCCGTCGATGATATTGAAGGCATGCGGCAGGCCGCCGATGGCCAGGGCCGCGAACAGCACGGTGGCAAAGGGAATCATCGCCAGCCAGCCGTCGACCGTTTCGGAGCCGGTGCGCGCCACGCCCAGCCCAAGCACCCAGCACACGAGCAGCGCAGAGCCGATGGTGAGCCCCAGTCGGTAGCGCACCTTGACGTTCTGGGTGACGTCTTCGACGATGCCGCCCAGCACTGCCGGCGCGATGCACAGCAGCGTGAGCATCGAGGTCTTGACGGGCCACGACACGTTGAACGGATCGGTGCCGGTGACGCCGGCCGCCAGCCATGCCACGCCCATGCCCAGCAGGATGCCCGCACCGCCCAGGCGCGGCACATGGCCTTTGTGGAAGCGCTGAGGCATGTCGGCGCCATAGAGGCGGGCATGCCTGCGCGCGCGGCGCATGAACAGCTGGACCGCGAAAGCGGCGACGAAGAAACTGATGACGATCAGAGCAATCATGTGTGGGAGTTGGGGAACCCTAGAATTCCCGAGCGAAATTAGACCATGCCCACGCCTCCCTCCCCCGCCCCCCGATCACCATTTCAATCGTGAGCCACGGCCAGCTCCCGCTGGTGCTGCCGCTGCTCGAGCAGTTGGACCGGCACAGCCGAGCCATCATTGCCAAGGTCGTGCTCACATTGAACATTCCCGAGCCCGATGTGCTCGCCGGCCGCAACTGGGGCTTCGAGGTGGAGCGGATCGGGAACGCGAGCCCCAAGGGGTTCGGCGCCAATCACAACCAGGCCTTCGAGCGCTGCGGCACGCCGTGGTTCCTGGTGCTGAACCCGGACATCCGCTTCGACGGCGACGTACTGACGCCGCTGCTGGCGCAAGCCGCGGCTGACACCGGGTTGCTGACGCCGCGCATCCTGGAGCCGGGAAAGAACACACCGGAGCCGCACCGGGCGTTGCTCACCCCCTTCGAGATCGTCGGGCGCAAAAAGCCAGGTTACGTGCGGCCCAGCGTGCCGGCGTGGATCCCCGGGCTGTTCATGCTGTTTCGCAGCGAGGCGTACCGGGAAGTCGGAGGCTTCGACGAGCGCTTCTTCATGTACGGGGAAGACTTCGACATCTGCGCACGCACCCGGCTCGCTGGCTGGAAGCTGCAGGTGGGCGAGGACCTGGTGGCGCGACACGACGCACAACGCGAAAGCCACCGGAGCAAGAAATACCTGTACTGGCACGTGACCAGCCTGCTGAAGGTGTGGCTGTCGGGGGCGTTCTGGCGGTACTGGCGGCTTCGCGGTTGAGTCAGCCGCGTTCGAGCAAGTCCTGCACGATGGCGTGCCCACCGCGGCCAAAGCGCGCATAGCGCCCGCGCGCCGCCTCGATCAGGATCGGCAAAAGGCGCAGCGGCCGCGCTGACGGAAGTTCGGCCCGGAACCTCTGGTGCGCAACCTTGTCGCGCTGTGCCTCCAGGTAACGGGCTGGCACCCTGGTGCCGAGCTGCTGCAGGCGCCGCAGCAGCGCCTCGGCCCGGCGCAGACGCGCCACGTGCTTGTCGCCACGCTCGACAAATGCCTTGGCGATCTTCTCGGACAAGGTGAGCCGCCGCGCGCCGATCTGGTTGCTGGCGTGCTGGCGGTAGTCGATAGTCGGTTCGGGCAGCACGTCCATGCGGCCGATGGCCGCGGCCACGGCGGCCAGCCACTCGTCGTGCACCCATTCGGGCGCGAACGGCAACGCCGTGTCGAGCAGGGTCTTGCGGAACATCGTGGTGGCGCCGGTCACGAGATTGCGCCGCAGCAGCACGCCGAAGGCCTCGCCATGCGCGATGGCCGACAGTTCCGCGGGCTGCACTTCCAGCGCGTGGAAGAGTGTGGAGCCCAGGGGTTCGAGTTGGGCATCGACCAGGCGCGCATCGGTATGGAGCAGCAGCAGGTCGGGACGCGCCTCGAACTGCGCCACCATGCGCGCGAGCCGGCCAGGATGCCAGGCATCGTCCTGGTCGCACAAGGCAATGAGGTCATGGCTGCAGGCGCGCACGGCCTGCTCGAAATTGCGCGTGACGCCCAGCGGCGGCGTGTTGCTGAACACGCGCAATTCGATCCGATCGGCCACGCCGCACTGCGCAAGGGTGTCGCGCACGACGGCCAGGGTGTCGTCGGTCGAACCGTCATCGGACAGCACGATCTCCCGCGGCAACGGCGCCTGCGTGCAGATGCTGCGGATCTGCTCGGGGAGATAGCGCGCGCCGTTGCGGGTGCAGAGCGCGACGGAGACGTCGAGAGCCATCAGACCGGGGGCAGGCGGGGCGGCCAGGCGTAGCTGAAGTCCTCACGGGCCAGCATGAGGTTGGGGCTGTAGGCGGGGTCGTTCTGGATGAGATCGCCCCAGCGCTGGTGCATGTAGGCGGACTCTTCCTGGAACTGGGCCTGCCTCTTCGGGGACATGTTCTTCGAACGGGTCGCGGACTCGTAATGGAACAGTTCCGCATACGGCGTCCAGACATTGCGCAGGCCCGCTTCGCGCAGGCGCAGGCAAAAGTCGATGTCGTTGAAGGACTCCTTCAGATGCACTTCGTCGAGGCCGCCCACGGCGAGGTAGTGCCGTTTCTGAATCACGAGGCAGGCCGCCGTGACAGCGGAGAACGATTGAATCAGTGCGGCGCGGCCGCCATAACCCTCACGCCCGACCGGCATGCCCCGATGCGCATGCGCCGCAATGCCGCCGATGCCGAGGATCACGCCTGCGTGCTGCAGTGTCCTGTTCGGATACCAGAGCCGGGCCCCCACCGCTCCCACACCCGGCTGAACGGCCAGGCAAACCATCTCGCTCAGCCAGTCGGGCGTGATGACCTCGATGTCGTTGTTCACCAGCGCGAGGATTTCGCCGTTCGCTGCGGGGATCGCACCGTTGTTGAGCGCCGAATAATTGAAGTCGCGGTCGTCGCGCAGCACGCGGACATTCGGCTTTTCCGAAGCAATGCGCTTGAACCAGGCCAGCGTGTCCGGATCGTCGGAGCCGTTGTCGACGATGATGATCTCGTAGTTCGAATAGCTGGTCTTCGCGAGGATCGACTCCACGCACTGGCGCGTCAGTTTCAGGGCGTTGCGCGTGGGGATGATTACCGAAACCAAGGGTAAGACATCGGGCAAGGCGTAATGCACCCGATAGCCGAAGTCGAGGTGTTCGGCCGTGGCGCGCACACCGGTGCGCACGAAGTGCTCGTTCAGCGCGCGCTCGCCCGCGATGGCCGCATAGGGCTTGGCGCTCATCGAACGGGCCGTGCTCTCGCTGTGCACGCGCCAGTGGTACAGCACGCGCGGAATGTGCCGGATCTGCCCGGGCTCGACGCGCTCCATGCAGCGCAGCACGAGGTCCCAGTCCTGCGAGCCTTCCATGCCGACGCGGAAACCGCCGACCGAGCGCATGAGCTCGGTCGAGAGCACGCCGAGGTGGCTGAACATGTTCTGCGAGCGGAAGAGATCGACGTTCCAGTCGCACTTGAAGTACGGGCCGAACCGGTGGCCGCCCTCGTCGACCTTGTCCTCGTCGGAATAGATCAGCTTCACATCGGGATGGGCCGCGATGCAATCTGCCACCCAGAAGAGCGCATGCGCGGGCAGCAGGTCGTCGTGGTCCATCAGCGCGACCCAAGGGGCCGAGACCAGTTCCAGCGCACTGTTGGAAGCGGCCGAAATGTGGCCGTTCTCGGGGCGGAAGAAGACCTTGATTCGAGGGTCGCTCTCGCTGTACGTCTTGAGGATCTGGCGCACCTCCGCCGAGGGAGAGGCGTCGTCAGCGATGCAGAGCTCCCAGTTCGGGTAGATCTGCGCCCGCACCGATTCGATGGCCTCGCGCAGCCAGCCGGGGTTCGGGTTGTAGGTGGGCATGACGACCGAGATCAGGGGCCGGTCGTTCATGGCAGCCACGCGCTGGGCGATGCGGTCGCGCAGCTCGGGCGTCAGTGTGTCGTAGCGGCGCACCCAGGACGAATAGTTGTTGTAGCCGCCGAAGCGCCGGCCCAGCTCCCAGCGGATGCCGGGCCAGCCCGATTTCCTGAACATTCGCCACGCCCGCTGCACGCGCCCCATCAGCCCGGGGCCTTGCCAGAGTCCGGCCAGGCCGAGAATGAATCGATAGACAGATTTCATAGGATGCGCACCCGAGGAGCGGATGGAAACGGAGCTTGCAGGGTGATGGGTGAAAAATGGGGCGGTGCCCGACACATGGACCGCCGGCCGCAGGGCAGAGGATTATCTTCGTAACGCCCGGATAGGCAGCGCGGTATCGGTTGCGGCACCCTCGCACCGATGCCTGAAAGGGCTGCCCGTAAAATTGATCCGGTTTTAAAGCAAAAGGAAAAAAGATGAGGCTACTCTCAGTGGTGCTGTCGGGAGGCGCCGGTTCCAGGCTCTGGCCTGCGTCGCGCCAGGCTTTCCCCAAGCCATTCATGAAAATCGGGGACTCCACGTTGCTCCAGCAAGCCATCGAACGAGG
Source organism: Variovorax sp. Varisp46 (assembly GCF_059491885.1). Taxonomy (NCBI): domain Bacteria; kingdom Pseudomonadati; phylum Pseudomonadota; class Betaproteobacteria; order Burkholderiales; family Comamonadaceae; genus Variovorax; species Variovorax sp. Varisp46. Next base: position 6,022,373 of record NZ_CP168515.1, on the reverse strand, counting down.
TCAGGCTTGCGGCACTGGCGATCTGATGGTCGTGACCAACAAGGATCACTTGTTCCTGACCCGGGACGTGCTCCAGCAGATGAGCGATCCACCGGCGACGACTTTTCTGCTCGAGCCCAAGGGGCGCAACACCGGCCCGGCCATCGCGCTGGCTGCGCTGCAGTGCGCGCGCCAGTTCAGCGGTGATACGGTCATGCTGGTTCTTTCGGCAGACCATCTCGTGCCCGATGTTCATGCTTTCGTGGCCAGTGCGACCGAGGCTTTCCGCCTGGCCGAGGAAGGCAATCTCGTGGTGTTCGGCGTGAGCCCGACGAGCCCCGACACGGGTTTCGGCTACATCGAAGTCGAGCATGTCTCGCGCGAGAGCCAGGGAGTCAAGCGGTTTGTCGAGAAGCCCGACCTCGAGACAGCACAAAAGTACCTGGCCACGGGTCGCTACTACTGGAACAGCGGCATGTTCGCCTTCACGGCAGACACAATCATCGCGGCCCTCGAAAAGCATGCCCCCGACGTGATTCGGGCAGCAAGGTATGCATTGGAAACTTCCAAGACCGCAGGCGAATCCGTGAATTTCGATCTTCATGCATTCGGCCTCCAACCGGATATCAGCATCGACTATGCAGTGCTGGAACGCGCCTCCAATGTTCATGTGGTTCCCGCCAAGTTCAGCTGGAGCGACGTGGGCTCCTGGCCCGCCGTTGCCAACGCCTTGACCCCCGACGCCAGCGGCAACACGCTGCCCGACGACGTGGTGGCACTCGACACGACCGGTACGCATGTGCAGGTCGAAAGCTATGGACCGAAGGTCGTTGCTACTGTGGGCGTCCACGACCTCGTGATCGTCGATACGCCAGACGCGCTGCTCGTCCTCCACAAGGACAGTGCACAGAAGGTGAAAAAAGTCGTCGATGTACTGAAGGCCCGCAAGCACGAGACCGTGCATCTGCCGCCAGTGGTCCACCGCCCGTGGGGCACGTACGCCTCGCTCAAGGAAGAAGAAGGCTACAAGGTCAAGCGAATCACGGTCCGGCCTGGTGAAGCACTGTCGCTCCAATATCATCACCAGCGCGCCGAGCATTGGGTGGTGGTACAAGGCCAGGGCATCGTGCAGATCGGAGACGTCGAGCATCAGACCCTCCCCGGCCAATACCGCTACATTCCCCTGAAAGAGAAACACCGCCTCACCAACACCGGCGACGAAGAGCTCGTGCTCATCGAAGTGCAATGTGGTGGCTACCTGGGCGAAGACGACATCGTCCGCCTTGCGGACACTTACGGACGTACATGAGCCAAGTCCATTCCAATCTACACCGAAGCGCCTTATCTGACTGGTGGCAAGGCACCCGCCGCACCGACATCTGGTGGACCCTCGCCTGGTTCGACATTGTTCTGCGCTATCGCCGTTCGATGCTCGGCCCGATGTGGCTCACCTTGAGCATGGGCGTGATGATCGGCGGCATGGGCCCGCTGTATAGCTCGCTGTTCGGCACCGAGCTTTCCAGGTTCTTTCCGCACCTGGCGCTCGGCATCATCTTCTGGGGGTTCTTCTCCAGCATCGTTACGGACGCCTGCAATGCCTTCGTCGGGTCGTCCAACTATCTCAAGCAAGGCTACTTTCCGATCAGCCTGTTCGTCTGGCGAAGCTTGGCTCGCAACTTGATCCAGTTTGCCCATCAGATCGTGCTTTACATCCCGGTGGCGATCTGGGCCGGCATTTCGCTGTCCTGGTCTGTGCTTCTTGTCCTGCCAGCCTTTGCCATCCTGATCGTCAATGCGCACGCCCTCGGCCTCCTGCTAGGACTGATTTGCACGCGCTATCGCGACGTCACGCAGATCGTCACCAGCGTGATGCAGATGCTGATGTTTCTGACGCCCGTCTTCTGGCTGCCCGAGAGCCTTCCCGGACGCGCCAAGTACGTATTGTGGAACCCGTTCGCGCAAATGCTGGACCTTCTGCGCACCCCTCTGATGGGCGGCGTTGCACACATCCACAGCTGGATCGGCATCCTGGTCTGGACGGCGATGTGTCTGACGCTGGCCATTCTTCTGTTCTCGAAGTACCGCCGCCGCGTCGTCTACTGGCTCTGATCCATGGCATTCATTTCACTCAAAAACGTCGCAGTCAACTTCCCGATCTACGGCGCTGGCGCCAACTCCCTCAAGAAGACGCTTGCAGCCTCCGTGACTGGCGGACGCTTCGGCAAGGAAACCGGTGTGACCGTGGTTCAAGCGCTCAGTGGCGTCAACCTCGAACTCAAGAGCGGTGACCGGCTAGGTCTGGTGGGTCACAACGGCGCGGGCAAGTCGACCTTGCTGCGCACGCTGGCCGGCGTCTACGAACCGTCGTCGGGCGAGTTTGAGCGCCAAGGCTCGATTGCCAGCCTGATCGACCCGTCGCTTGGCATCGAGATGGACGCAACGGGCATTGAGAACATCATGCTGCGCGGACTCGTCATGGGGATGAGCAAGAAAGAGATCGACAACCTGACGCTCGACATCTGCGAGTTCAGCGGCTTGGGCGAATACGTAAACATGCCTGTGCGCACTTACTCTACCGGCATGATGATGCGCTTGGCATTCTCGATTTCCACAAGCGTCGAGGCCGACATTCTCCTTATGGACGAATGGCTATCGGTTGGAGACGCGGAGTTCACGGAAAAGGCCGAGAAACGGATGCGGGATGTGGTCTCGAAGTCCGGCATCTTGGTGCTTGCTTCGCATTCGCCCGAACTCATTGCCAAGGAATGCAACCGCGTGATCCACATGGAGCACGGACGAATCGTCGAGAAATAACCGCTCGATTCAAGTCGTCGTTGCCCGCAAGGCCCTGATCTCGTCAAGGCGGCATGCGATGCGATGCCCCGCGGCCTCCAGTGACAAATTGGCTTGCGCACTCAGTTTGCCGCGTTCCCCAATCTGCCGAGCCCACTCCTGATCCTCGAACAAACGTCGCATGTACAGCGCCGCGTGCTCAACGGAGGGCTCGGCCCATTCAAGATCGGCGTCGTAGGGGGGAATCGGACTCCCCAGCTTCACGCGCTCATAGGGCACCAACAAGCTGTTGTCCTCGCTCATGAAATCCATGTTGCCTGAAAAGGCCGTGGCGATCACGGGTTTCCCCATCAGCATTGCTTCGGCCATTGTCAAACCGAGCCCTTCGCTGCGATGCAAAGAAACGTAAACATCGCAAGCGTCCATGAGAGAAAGCACCTCGTCAGGACTGAAAATGTCGTCAATGATGGTGACGTTGGCGCCGCGGGCAGCATCTCGCAACTCCTTCATTTGCTCGGGATGGCGATCGCCAAATGAGCTTTTCAGGACCAGTCGCACAGGCTCGTCGGGAGTAAAGGCCTGTTTGAACGCACGTATTAGCCCCTTCGGGTTCTTACGCTCCATCACACTCATCATGTGATACGTAAAAAGGAAGGTGAAGTCCGTACCGCTCAACCCGAAGTGGCGTTTGCCGCGCTTCTTGTAAGGCGCCAGCTTGACCCCCGGAAACAGAGTACGAACCGGTACATGTAGTCGTTCGCGCAGCCCACGTGCTACGAACTCGGTCGCAGTCCAAACTTCATCTACTTGCTCGGCGTGAGCCAACCAGGATTCAGGAATGGAGTCGAACTCCCAGTACCAATAGCCGACGCGGTAGGTGCGCGGACTTCGGGGGCACAAGTGAGCGCGCTCATAAGCCGTCTTGAAGAAAGGCTCGGGCTGTGTGTGTATGACCGTAACGTCGTGGTATTCCATACCACCGAACTCAGCATGGCGGGGCTCATCCTTGACGTCCGTGCACAGGTCGCGCAGTGAAGTGGACACACCGGCGGAGTTCACAGCCTGGACCATCGATTCGGCCGAAACGCGCAAACCCGACGCGTAGCAAAAGTGCCCAATCATGTTGATGCCTGGCTGCGCAATTTCGCGGGCTACGCTAGACACATCGAGGCACGCACACCATTTGCGGGCGGTCTCTGGCAAGCCCGCCGCGGGCGATGCCAACCACGTCAGAAATACGCCGGCACTCTCTTCATGCAGCAGCGCATTTGGGTGAGCTGCACGCCATTCGTCCCGCGCCCAATAAGCACTTCGAATTTGCAGTGCGGGCGCCTCCCACGCAGGCCAATTCACCGGGTCGATCCAGCCACCCGAGGCGCCGTATTCCGACGCGAACCAGGCACAAAATGCCTCTCGACCGAAGATGGTCAGCCCATCGGGATGCGAACGTTGCCATGCCGGGCTGAAATCGTAGGCCAGCATCAGCTCGCGCGCCGGGTTGCGCTCTGCCTGCAGAAAAAGCCACCAGAGCTCCTCGAGACGCAATCCCGACTCCTCCGCCCCATGCCGAATGAACCATCGAAACAGCTTCCGTTGACCAACCGGAGTCAGGCCATGCGGCATCGCGGCAGACAGTGCGATGTTTGCAAGGAATGCTTGGCGAGCAGGGTCGGCCAAGCCGACGTCCAACGCGTCGAGCAGCAATGACAAGGCCGACTCGTTCAGGCCCGCCTCCGAGGCGCCCTCGCCTTGCAGCCACTCCGCGAACTCCCCATGCCGACCACTTTCAAGAGCCTGCGGGAAACGCCCGCGCAGATCACTGCGCTTACGCCACAAATCGATGAGGAAGCGCGCGGCCGACTGGCGATCGGCTATGTCTGCGGTGGCCACAGGTGGCCACAGGACCTTGTCTCGTGGCAAGCCGGCCACCTCGCAGACCATTTCATCGTCAAACAGATCAAATGGAACCGACATAGCCACCGGTATTCCGCGCCTGCGCAACTCGCCCTGCTCGCGTTCGGCACCGATCATCAGCTCGAACTCGGTGGTGCGCGCCGCGACCTCTGAGCGCTGACGCAAGAAAGCCAACCGTCTACGCGTCCACCACGGCGTTGCAAGCCACCACGCACCTTTGGCGAGGCGCCTCGCGTAACGCTTCAGCGGGTGTTCAGCCATGGCGCCCGAGAAAGTCCTGATACGCATTCTGGAGGCCGGTAACGAGGGGCGTTCGGGCCTCCCATCCGAGGGCCGAAAGCCGCCCTACATCCAGCAGCTTGCGCGGCGTTCCATCGGGCTTGGTCGCGTCGAGCTTGAGCTCGCCTTCATAGCCGACGGCCTGCTTCACGAGCTCCGCCACCTCGCGAATGGTCACGTCCTCGCCCACGCCAATGTTGATCAAAGGCGTGACGTCGGGATGCGTGAGCTCTGCGAACCGCTCATCGGGAAGACCGAGAAGGAACAGGATTGCCTCGCCCAAGTCGGAGGAATACATGAACTCCCGGCGAGGAGTGCCGGATCCCCAAACGACCACCTCGGGATCGCCCTTTACCTTGGCCTCGTGAAACCGGCGAATTAGCGCAGGCAGCACATGAGAGTGCTGCGGATGGTAGTTGTCTCCCGGGCCGTACATGTTCGTCGGCATAGCGGCAAGATAACGCGTGCCGTACTGTCGATTGAAAGCCCAGCAAGACTCCACGCCGGCGATCTTAGCGAGCGCGTACGGGCGATTGGTAGCTTCCAACGGACCGGTCAGCAAGTACTCTTCCCTGATCGGCTGCGGGCAATCTCGCGGATAGATGCATGAGGACCCCAGGAAGAGCATTCGATCCACACCCGCCTCGTGAGCGGAATCGAAGACGTTCAACTGGATGCGCAGGTTGTTGTGAAGGAAGTCGACGGGAAAATTGGAGTTCGCAAGGATCCCGCCAACCTTGGCAGCACTCATGACCACGTAGTCAGGGCGATGCTGCAGGAAAAATGCACGCGTCGCGTCTCGATCTTCAAGATCAAGCTCTGTGCGGGTTCGCGTTAGCACCTCGTAAGCCCCCGGTTGCTTCTCGAGCGCCGCGAGCGTGGCCGAACCTACCAGACCGCGATGACCGGCAATAAAAATCTTCTTCATTTGCAACGTGGCTCCCTTGTTTAGTTGCGCAGCGAATGCGACGAAAAACTGTGCGGTATCACTCTCAGCGCCCAATGATATGACGAACGAATCTGACCATGGGATGCCATATGAACCTCGTCGTCCTGAAGATCGCGTGGCTCTGGGCAAGGCGACGCAAGCTGGCCGCTGACGGGGCGCCAGGATCGTTCGCCTGGTTTGCCGCGGCAGTCTTCCCGGGACCTGCCTGCAGAGGAGTGCCCACGAACGCATGCTGGTACTTGCCTGCGTAAAGCGTCTCGCTGGGCGTCAAGATGAAGCTCACGAGTTCCGCTTCCGCGCTCTCCCACAGGGCACGGCCCGCCAATGCGCCCTCTCGCGCCTCGGCGCCGAGCTTGTTCACATGGGAAAAATCGAGCGGCTGCGGATTCTGGTGGTCGTACAGCAATCCATTGACACCCGGAACAATGTACTCGTTCATCGTTCCCTGATTGGGCGCCACCACACACTGGCCGCGAGACATTGCTTCGAGAAAAGACTGACCGATTCCTTCCTCCAGCCGTGGAGCGAAGAAAACATTGGCGCGCGCCATCAACTCGTTCAGGTCTGCTTTGTTCTCGAACCATGCGGAAGTGGTGATTCGATGCCGAGCAATATCCTCCGCGGATGGCAGTTCGGCAGGCGGGCTGCCTGGATCGGTCGCCAGATGAATATGAAAACTATCGAATCTCGTGTTTTCTATAAGCTTGCGAATCACGCGCCAAGGCAACTGCAATTCGCGGCGCAGCCAAAAGAATCCGTGAAGGCCTTGCTGCGACGGTGCAGGCATCGCTTCAATTGGCTGATAGAAACGTGCGAAGTGGCTGACGATGCCAAAGCCCGTTGTCATGCAATGCACCGCGTTCGAGAAATTCAGAACCTTGGATCCTTGGAATGGCTCCCAGAATGCCGACAGATTGAAGACCGGCCCCTGCCATACTCCAAATTGATCAAGCATCGGTATATAGACAACGTTCGGATGCGAACGCCGAAAATACTGCTCCTCCGGCCGGCAGTACGACTGAAACATGATGACGACATCGTAGGGTTGCACGTCCGCCCATGCGACCGGCATCCCCCCCTGCCATGCATCGTCCCAAAAGAAATCGACACTGTGCCCGTGACGCTCCAGAATCTCAGGCAAAAACGCAGTTGACTTGGTTGTCCGGTGAAACGAATGGTCCAGATAGGCAATTCTTGCCACGACTCACCTCTTTCGCAGTGACCAAAACAGGCGTTGGGCAACCAAGTACACACGCGGAAATGGCGACAGTATTTTCTTTGCCAACTCTTTGACAAGCCATCTGCCGGATGGGACCTTTGCATCGACAACTGGAGGCTTCGTCGATTCGCCATCGGCGGGGTGCTGAAGCTTCTCGATCGATGCCCAGCCAAGCGCTGAGAGGAAATCGGGATTTGCTGCGTGCCGAGCATGCACATCGCGCAAAAATTCCGTTCGCCGGAGAGGCGCGGCCTCCAGACGCGCGGCGCCGGCAAACAGGAAAAAGCAGTGATACAGCCCCGTGATGTCGGAAGGCGACAGAAATGAAAAGCGCTCGCCGACCACTCGCATGCACTCGATGCTGTGCTGACGCACGTCACCAGATGTGCCGCCGAGCGAATAATTGACCGTCAATTCGCGCGTGTAAACGAAGGTCACCTCCGCCTCCAGGCACGTCATGATCCATTTGAAGTCCGCGACAATCTTGTAGGACTCGTCATAGGGACCGGAGTTCTCATACGCGGCCCGCGTGGCATAGATGCCGTTATGGCAATCATTCGCGCACATGAAGTAGCTACCGGGATGAACAAACGCTGGATACCACTCTTGGACCACCGTGTCCGCCTGCACGACGTTCGCGGCGGTCAGCAGAATGGCGGCCCCTTCGCAATCGCCCATCCGATGAACAGCGATCTCGGCAGCATCTGGCGTTAGCCAATCGTCCGAATTGAGGATGCAGATCAGTTGGCCCCTCGCCAGAGGTATCGCCTTGTTGACGGCCTGATACAGGCCCTTGTCCGGCTCGGAAGCGTAGTAGTCGATTCTGTCGGCATACTGGCGGATCAAGTCCAGGGTGCCGTCGGTGGAGGCACCGTCAAGCACCACGTGCTCCACATTGGGATAAGTCTGGCGTTGCACACTCTCGATAGTGCGCGCCAACGTGGCAGCGTTGTTGCGCACCACGGTGATGTACGTCACAAGCGGCAACGATGCCGTACCCGTCTTGTAGTGGCCGCGCGTACGCAATCCGCCCTCTTCCGATCGAGCCCCTTGAGCAGGAATTGCATCGGCCCAACGGGGCCAGCCTTCGCTGCCGGCCACCTTCAAAGGCGCAGTATCATGCCGCGCGAAATGTGGGCCATGGCTGCCGTTCTGATAGTCGAGAAAGTTGGCTTCGACAATGCCGTCTGGGCGGGCGTACCTCGTGGCCGTCGCGCCGGGAGCCAGCGGCCGCTGTCGACGGTTCGTCGGGCGCTCTGCATGACGTGCATAGGCCGTGGAAAGTGTCGTGATGACAATTTCTGCGCAGCGCTCCCAGCTGAAGAGCCGAGCTCTCTGCATGCCTGCGCGCGCTAGTTCCGTCCGGAACTCCTGGGACACGAAAATCTTCTGCACTGCATCGGCCACGCCTTGTATGTCGTCTGCGTCCAACAGCAACCCTGCTTGACCGACAACCTCTGGCAGCGACGAGTTATCGGCGCAGATCACCGGCGTGCCACACGCCATTGCTTCCAAAGGGGGAAGGCCAAAACCTTCGTAGCGGGACAAATAGACAAAACACAACGCCTCGCTATAGAGCGCAGACAAATCAGCGTCTTCGACAAAACCGGTCAGAATGATTCGATGGCGCCAACGGTCAGCCGTCGCCAGCGCGTGCTGCAATTGCTCCAACTTCCAGCCGGACATACCGGCGAGCACGAGGTGGATCGGACTCGATGTGTTCTGCTCCATGTGCAGAACGAACGCATTGACAACCTGGTCAAGGTTCTTGCGTATCTCCAGAGTCGCCAAGCTAAGGATGAATGGAACTTGAGGCGGAACTCCATACTTCGCACGCACTCCAGCCTTCGCCCTCGAGTCTGAGCAAGGCCTGAAGGACGCCCCTGCAGCCAGGGGAATGACCGTGATCTGCCGCGGATTGAGGTCTGGCCTGCAAGTCAACAGGTCCTTTTTCGTGAACTCCGAAATGGCAAAGATGACGGTGTGTTCGTCCAGGCTGTCAACAATACTTCGCACCTCCGCCGCTGCCTCGAGCGAGAAGAAATCGGGGCGATTTATGGCGATCAAATCGTAAACAATATGAGCCTGCAGCAGGCGCGAGTCCAGCAACCAGTCCCTAGGTGCCACGCCGAATGGGGACAACAGAATGTCAGCGTCCTGTGAGGGCGCTTCGCCTGCCACATGTCGCGGGGCAGGCACGCGCTCGTCCAGCACACGCGCCGCTGCACTCCCCTCACTTCCTGGCCTGTAGAAAAGCCGCGTATTGAACTTGGGCGATCGTGCGATCAACGGAAATAACTCATCGCAGACCCGAAATACTCCAGTTTCGACTCGTTGCGTCAATACATACATATCCAGCGCCAAGCGCGGATGCAGCTCATTCATTGTCAGATCACAAGTTTGTTTGAAAAAAGCGGTACTGCGAAGCGCCTACATCAGCGTCGCAAGAAATCCCATGCATTTACTCAGGATCGACTCCTCTGCCAGCCGCCACGCTCGCTCACTGGAATCCGGACGCTCGGTTTCGGAGTGCTCTGATTTCCGCCAGCCGTTGTGCGACCTTGGGGGCAGCAGCCTCCACACAGAGAGTTTCTTCCGCACTGGCCTTAGCTCTTGCGCCAACTTCGCGAGCCCATTCGGGTTCGTCGACGAGCCGGCGCATCAGCGCCGCAGCGTGCTCCGCCGAAGGCTCGGCCCATACCAGATCGGCATCGTAAGGGGGCAACTGGCGCCCCACCTTCACGAGTTCGAAGGGCACCAGTAAGCTGTTTGATTCGTTCATGAAATCAGTATTGCCGGAATAGTTGGTAGCGATGACTGGCTTCCCCATCAGCATCGCCTCAGCCATCGTGAGGCCCAAGCCCTCACTGCGATGAAGCGACACGTAAGCATCGCAAACATCCGTAAGCGACAAGATCTCGTCGGCGTCGTACACCTCGTCGATGATCTGTACATTGGCGCCAACTGCCGCCTCGCGCAATAGATCCATTTGGGCGGGATGATGGTGACCGAACATCGTCTTCACCACCAGGGAAACCGGCTCATCCACCCGAAACGCCAGCTTGAAGGCACGAATAAGGCCAAGGGGATTTTTGCGCTCCATCACGCTGTTCATGTGGAAGTTGAACAGGAAGGTGAAGGTGTCTTCCCGGATCCCAAAATATGAGCGGTCACGAGGGGTGTAGTTGCCGAGTCGTACGCCAGGGAACAAAGTCCTGACAGGTATCGACAGCCGTTCGCGCAGCCCCTTTGCGATGAACTCGGTAGCGGTCCAAACCTCATCGACGTTTGCCGAACGGTCAATCCAGCTTTCAGGCACGGAGTCAAACTCCCAGTACCAATAGGCGATCCGGTACGTTCGAGGAGAACGCTCCTGCAGATCACTGCGCGCGTACGCATTTTCGAAGAACGGTTCAGGCTGGGTATGAATGATGGTGATGTCGAAATCCTCTAACCCCTGAAAACGAAAATGGTTCGGCTCGTCCTTGATATCCGTCCTCAAATCTCGCAGCGAAGTTTGAATACCAAGGTCATTCATACCCGCAACCAGTGCTTCGGCCGACACCCGAACGCCCGAGGGACAGCAGAAATGGCCAATCAAATTGACTCCTTCGGAGACCAATTCTTCAGAGACCTTCTGCACATCCAGCGCGGCACACCATGCCCGGGCTTCTTCGTCCAGCGAGGCCTCTTCCGATTGCAGCCAAGTGATCAACGCCGCCGCAGCGGCGGCGCTCTGCAAAGCACCTGGATGGCGCTTCCGCCAGTCATCGCTCGCATGATAAAACTCACGTAGTTGGCGCGCTGCAGAAATGCTCACAGGCCAATTGACCGGAGCCAACCAGTGGTCGGGGGCCACTTGATAATTTGCAGCGAACCATTTGGAGAATGCCACGCGCCCGAATACGGTCAATCCGCCCGGATGAACTCTTTGCCATTCCGGGGTGAACAGGAACGCCCGCACCAACTCCAAGGCGGGGTTCTCTGCGGCTTGCATCAGCAGCCAGAGAATTTCCTCAGCCCGCAGACCGAGTTCGCGCCGTCCTTCGTCCATGAGCCATCGGTACAACGCCGCCTGACCGCGCGGCGTCAAACCGTGTGGAATGTTCACCCTGACGTCCGCGCGAAACAAGAACATTTGCCGGGCGGATGCCGAAATATCCTCGCTCAGGAGGTTCCGCAACGCCTGTTTTGCAACTTCGGAAAGGCCCAGTTGGCTGCCGTACTCATCAATGAGCCAGTGTGCAAAGCCACTACCCGAAGGATCGGAGAGCGCGAGGGGGAACTGCGTGCGCACATCGCCGCGCTTGCGCAATGTATCGATGCAGAATCTCGCCGCCGACCATTTATCGACAACGGCGTGGGGGGCCTGCGTCGGCCATAGCACCTGATCGGATGAGAGCCCACTCGCATCCACCAAGGCTTGGTCGTTAGCCAGATCGAGCGTCACGGGGAGATTGGATTCACTGACGCAATTGCCATGCGGCATCATGGCGCGCCGATCGCGAAGAAATCTCAGGCGTGCCGGCAAGCGCCACGGCGTAACGGCCCACCACCCGGCCTTTGCCGCGCGACGCGAGTAGCGCCAGAACGACCCGGGAATTGCGGAGGCAATCTTGCGCAATGGGGCAGTGATGCGCCAGGAGCTCGATGCCAAAACTTCGCGGTATTGAGTGGCCAAGCCTTCGGCTCGTAGATTCGCCTGCGAGACCAGCACATCGCGCGCATCGATCTCCCGCCGCAACCCATCGACTTGCGCTCGCATTTGCCGACCCCAAGCTCTTGCGTCAATGGCACTCGCCTCTGTCAGTTCGATACGTTGTCGCGACTCGATCAGCGCCTTTTCGGCGTAAGAGCGACGTATACGCTCCTCGATCAGTTCGTTCTCAGTCAATCCGGCGCGCCGCCGCCATTCGGCCAACTCACCTTCCGTGTGCGCCGTACGCCGTTGCCATTCGGCCAACTCACCTTCCGCGTGCGCCGTACGCCGTTGCCATTCAGCCAATTCACCTTCCGCGTGCGTCGTACGCCGTTGCAGATCGATCAATTGCGCCGGAACGAAATCATCGAAGATGTTCGGCGGATACTTGAACGCGTCCGACAACTCGCGGTGTTCATCCGCAACATAGAAGCGATTCAGGCCGTCTGAATAGACGTGCTCGTAGCCGGCCTTCAAGAGCGCGCCCTCCCACTCGCCATGACTCTCGGTTCGCGAATTGGGAAGTGTTGCTTCCACAACGACGATCCACGGTCGATTCGCGACCCAGTCGTTGCCGGCCAGAACTGCCGTCTCGAACCCTTCCACATCGACCTTGAGAAAATGGACCGTTTGACCATGGGCCACATGCTCTTTCCATAGCTTGGCGAGCGTGGTTAGTTCTACCTGGGCGCGATTCAATGCGTGACCGGCTGCGACATGCCTCGCCGCTATTTGATCGTCCGCAGTGGACAAGCCCGTTGCTCCAACGAAATTCATCGTGAGCATCCCAACGCTATCGCCCACGGCAGTGCAGAGATTGATATCGAGAGGGCGGCGCTCCAACAAGTGCGCATAGTAAAACGGATGCGGCTCGATATTGATGCCCCTCCACCCCCGCTCACTGAACGCGCGCGTAACGGAATCCAGATCTGCCGACTGCGCTCCCACATCTATGTAGAACCCATGCTCGATGTGGCCAAGCGCACGCCACAACATGACGTCTTCGAAATTCTGGGCGTAGGAGACAAATGGCATGGTCAAGTCGGAACTGCGGGCGTCGGAAGGATTGAACCATCGCCGCTCCCAAAAAAGCTCTCGTGCTGCAAAGACGCAGATAGGGCGCGATCAGCCCACAAAACAGAACGAAGGTCGCTGATTCATTTTATAGGGCGGGAGAGTCTCCTCCTCGGCGACATTCAGACACACATTCGTTTTCGGGCAAAATTGACGGTTTACGCAAGGCGAGGATCCGGAGCAGTCCCCCGCTACGTCGTCGATCAGATCTAGAAGGAGTTTCAATGAAAAAGCGTGCAGTAGTAACGGGCATCACAGGCCAGGACGGTGCCTACCTTGCGGAGCTGCTGCTCAGCAAAGGCTATGTCGTCTACGGAACCTACCGCCGGACCAGTTCAGTCAATTTCTGGCGCATCGAAGAACTCGGCATCCAAGACAATCCGGATCTACATCTGATCGAGTACGACCTGACCGATCTTGGCAGCTCCCTGACGCTCATCAAAGAAGCACAGCCCGATGAGGTCTACAACCTAGCTGCCCAGAGTTTTGTCGGCGTGAGCTTCAACCAGCCTGAAGCGACGGCCCAGATCACCGCCATGGGCGCCCTGCATCTGCTCGAAGCGATTCGCCTCACCAACACGAAGATCCGCTTCTACCAAGCATCCACCTCAGAGATGTTCGGCAAGGTGCAAGCCATTCCCCAGATCGAGAGCACGCCGTTCTATCCGCGCAGCCCCTACGGCGTCGCAAAGCTGTTTGCGCACTGGATGACGATCAACTACCAGGAAAGTTACGGCATCTTCGGCTGCAGCGGCATCCTCTTCAATCATGAAAGCCCGCTGCGCGGCCGCGAATTCGTGACGCGCAAGATCACCGATAGCGTCGCGAAGATCAAGCTCGGCAAGCTCGACGTACTGGAACTCGGGAACCTCGATGCCAAGCGCGACTGGGGCTATGCGAAGGAGTATGTTGAGGGCATGTGGCGCATGCTGCAGGCCGACGAACCCGACAGCTATGTGCTTGCCACCAATCGTACGGAAACGGTGCGAGATTTCGTCTTGATGGCATTCAAGGCTGCAGGCATTGGCATTGAGTTCAAGGGCGCAGGCGAAACAGAGTCCGCGATCGACACGGCCAATGGCAAAACGGTGATGCGCATCAACCCGAAGTTCTATCGCCCCGCCGAAGTCGAACTGTTGATCGGCAATCCCGCCAAGGCCAAGGCCAAGCTTGGCTGGGAACCCACCACCACGCTGGAAGGGCTCTGCCAGATGATGGTGGAGGCCGACATTCGACGCAACAAGCAGGGCTTTTCATTTTGAGGATTCTGCTCACCGGCGCCAAAGGGTTTACCGGCCGATTGTTCGCCGAGCGCGCTGTTTCAGCGGGCCACACAATCCACGAACTTCAGGCCGACCTCACCGACTATGAGGCGCTTCGCAAGGAAATACGGGAGGTCGCGCCGGAAGCTGTCGTGCACCTGGCCGCAATCAGTTTTGCGGGGCACGCCAACGATGCGGCGTTTTACGCCGTCAATGTAGTTGGGACTACAAACCTTTTGGACGCGCTGGTGGCGCTTCCAGTTCGACCGAAGCGCGTTCTCTTGGCCAGTAGCGCCAACATCTACGGAAACACGACCAACTCACCCATCGACGAGTTACAGCCGCCGGCACCTGTCAACCACTACGGCATGAGCAAGCTTGCGATGGAATACATGGCAAGAACATACAGCGACCGGTTGAATTTGGTGATCACGCGTCCGTTCAACTACACAGGGCCGGGACAAGACGTCAATTTCCTCATCCCCAAGCTAGCGATGCACTTCGCCCATCGCGCGCCCTCGATTGCGCTTGGCAACCTTGATGTGGAACGCGAGTTCAATGATGTACAGACGGTTTGCGATGCGTACTTACTGCTGCTCGCGCATGGCACAGCTGGCGAGGCCTACAACATCTGTTCGGGCAGGCCCTACGCGTTACGCCTAGTCATCGATGTACTTTCACGGATGACCTCGCACAGTCCCCGCATCGAAGTCAGCCCCGCTTTCGTCAGAGCAAACGAAGTGCACCGACTGTGCGGCGATCCGGCCAAACTCCATGCCTTGCTGGCGGAGCACGACGTCGCGCTAGGAGCGCCGACGCTTGAAGAAACGCTGGCGCGGATGCTTCTCGCAGCCAAGCAAGACAGTAATCACCAGATCAAGTAAAGATCTGGGCGTGGACAAAGTCCGAGCCTGCCTTGTCCTTTTCCGACAACTGAGGCTCACCCCCTGTAGCGGGCCATGCAATCCCCAGATCCGCGTCGTTCCACTTGATTGCTCGCTCATATGCGGGCGCGTAGTAGTCGGTTGTCTTGTAGACAAACTCCGCGATGTCGCTCAGTACGAGAAAACCATGAGCGAAGCCTGCGGGCACCCACAACTGTTTGTGATTCGACTCGCTTAACTCGACACCAACCCATTTTCCGAATGTCGGCGATGTCTTGCGTATGTCCACAGCCACATCGAACACTGCGCCGCGCACGACGCGGACCAGTTTCCCCTGCGGTTGTTGCACCTGATAGTGCAATCCTCGCAACACTCCTTTCACCGAGCGCGAGTGATTGTCCTGAACGAAATCGACGTGCTTGCCAAGCGTCGCATCGAACGCATTCTGGTTGAAGCTCTCGAAGAAAAACCCCCGAGCGTCCCCGAACACCTTGGGCTCGATTACCAGCACATCAGGAATCGCCGTAGGTGTCGCCTTCACGAGCGAATCTCCTCACTCAGAAGGTGCTTCAGATACTTTCCGTAGCCGCTCTTCTCCAGCGGCGCGGCCAGCTTCTCGAGCTGCTCCGTCGAAATGAACCGGTTGCGCCACGCAATCTCCTCCGGACAAGCAATCTTCAGCCCCTGGCGATGCTCCAGAGTCGCAATGAATTGCCCAGCTTCCAGCAGGCTGTCGTGCGTACCGGTATCAAGCCACGCATAACCGCGCTGCATGATCTGAACGTTCAACTGATCGAGATCGAGGTAAGCCTGGTTGACGGCCGTGATCTCCAGTTCGCCGCGCGCACTGGGCTCCACGGCCTTGGCAATGTCTACGACCTTGTTGTCATAGAAGTAGAGCCCCGTCACCGCATAGCTGCTCTTGGGCTTTAGCGGCTTTTCCTCGATGCTGCTGGCCTTGCCTTTGCCATCGAAGGCCACCACGCCATAACGCTCGGGGTCTTGCACGTGATACGCGAATACGGTGGCACCCGACGTCTTCGCATCGGCGTCGGCCAGCAGATGCACAAGGTCGTGCCCATAAAAGATGTTGTCGCCGAGCACCAGCGCGCTGGACGAATTGCCCAGGAACTTATCCCCGATGATGAACGCCTGCGCCAATCCGTCAGGACTGGCCTGCACCGCATACTGCAGATTGATCCCCCACTGGCTCCCATCCCCCAGCAACTGCTGGAACCGCGGCGTGTCCTGCGGCGTGCTGATGATCAGGATGTCGCGCATACCGCCGAGCATCAGCGTGCTCAGGGGGTAGTAGATCATCGGCTTGTCGTACACCGGCAGGAGCTGCTTGCTCATGGCCAATGTGGCCGGATGCAGGCGAGTGCCCGAACCACCGGCCAGGATGATGCCTTTGCGTTGCGTCGTCTTGGTCATGTACTTTTTCTCGTGAAGATTCAAAGGATTTCGCGCAGCATGCGCGCGACGCCTTCCTGCCAGGGCGGCAGGCGCAGGCCGAAAGTGGTCTGCAGCTTGGAGGTGTCGAGCCGGGAGTTGTGCGGGCGCTTCGCCGGAGTCGGGAAAGCGCTGGTGGGCACCGCCTCGACAGCCTGCGGGCCGGCCTTGAGTTCGACGCCGGCTTGCTGCGCCAGTTCGAGCACGAAACGCGCGTAGCCGTGCCACGTCGTCTCGCCACCGGCAATCGCGTGATAGAGACCCGCCTTCGCCGGATCCTGCAGCGTGGCTCGAATGGCATGCGCCGTCACGTCGGCCAACAACTCGGCCCCGGTCGGCGCACCGAACTGGTCGTCGATGACGGTCAGCTTCTCGCGTTCCTTCGCCAGCCGCAGCATGGTCTTGGCGAAGTTGCCGCCGCGCGCCGCGTACACCCAGCTCGTGCGAAAGATCAGATGGTTTGGGCAGTTCTGCGCCACCAGTTGCTCGCCTTCGAGCTTGGTCTGTCCGTACACGCTGAGCGGGCCGGTCGCGTCGCCTTCTTTCCAGGGCCTGGTGCCGCTGCCGTCGAAGACGTAGTCGGTCGAGTAGTGCACCATCAACGCCCCGATCTGCTGCGCGGCCTCGGCCACCACGCCGGGCGAGGTGGCGTTGAGCTTGCGTGCGAAATCGGGCTCGCTCTCAGCCTTGTCGACCGCCGTGTGCGCCGCGGCATTGACGATCACGTCGGGGCGAACCTTCAACACCGTCTCGGCCAGTTGCTCGGGGCGGCTGAAGTCAGCGTTGAAATCGGTGCTGTCGAAATCGAGCGCGACCAGCTCACCCAGCGGCGCAAGGCTGCGCTGCAGTTCCCAGCCGACCTGCCCGCCCTTGCCAAGCAGCAGCAACTTCATGCCGCAGCCTTCGCGTCGTATTGCTTTTCGACCCACTCGCGGTAGGCGCCGCTTTGCACGTTGTGCACCCATTCGCTGTTCGCGAGATACCACTCGACGGTCTTGCGGATGCCGGTGTCGAAGGTTTCGGCGGGCTTCCAGCCGAGTTCGCGTTCCAGCTTGCGCGCGTCGATGGCGTAGCGGCGGTCATGGCCCGGGCGGTCGGTGACGTAGGTGATCTGCTCCTTGTACGGCTTGCCGTCCGCGCGCGGGCGCAGCTCGTCGAGCAGCGCACACACGGTGTTGACGATCTCGATGTTGGGCTTCTCGTTCCAGCCGCCGACGTTGTAGGTCTCGCCCAGCTTGCCGGCCTCGAGCACGCGGCGGATGGCGCTGCAGTGATCCTTCACGTAGAGCCAGTCGCGCACCTGCATGCCGTCGCCGTATACGGGCAGGCTCTTGCCGGCCAGCGCGTTGACGATCATCAGCGGGATCAGCTTCTCGGGAAAATGGAACGGGCCGTAGTTGTTCGAGCAGTTGGTGGTGACCACCGGCAGGCCGTAGGTGTGGTGCCAGGCGCGCACGAGGTGATCGCTGGCGGCCTTGCTGGCCGAATACGGGCTGTTGGGCTCGTACTTGTTTTCTTCGGTGAAGGCCGGATCGGTCTTGGAGAGCGAGCCGTAGACCTCGTCGGTTGATACGTGCAGAAAGCGGAAGGCGGCTTTCTGCTCGGCCGGCAGTGCGCTCCAGAAGCCGCGTACGGATTCGAGCAGGCGGAAGGTGCCGAGGACGTTGGTCTGCACGAAGTCTTCAGGGCCGTGGATGGAACGGTCCACATGCGATTCGGCCGCAAAGTTCACCACGGCGCGAGGCTTGTGTTCGGCCAGCAGGCGGTCGAGCAGCGCGCTGTCGCCGATGTCGCCCTGCACGAAGATGTGCCTCGGGTTGTCCTTGAGCGATGCGAGCGTCTCGAGATTGCCTGCGTAGGTCAGCTTGTCGAGGTTCACGACCGGCTCGTCGCTGTTGGCGATCCAGTCGAGTACGAAATTGGCGCCGATGAAGCCGGCGCCGCCGGTTACCAGGATCATGGGGTCCCCTGTTGTTGTGGAACGATCGCCCTGCGGCAAATCAACCAATGATTATCCCATTGGGCCGAAACGCAGAACCCGCGAGATTGGCAGTCGCGCAAGCCCCGCCTACAATCCCCCCACTGCAGGAGAGCGGGCCACCCAGGTGGCCCTACCGAAGGCGCAAACTCCCATAAACGCTCAGGTCGGCCCGAACAAGGGGTCTGTACTGCACCAACTGAAACGCCGTCTGGAGAGCCGCCACGCCATGTGGCGCACCGAAGGAGCAAACCCACTGCGGGCGCAGCGGGTGAATCTCTCAGGTACCAAGGACAGGGGGAGCGGCAACTTGGACGGCGGTCGTCCGGTTGCTAGCTATTGATTCAATAGCACACCACGCCCGCCGTTCAAGCGCTGCAACCTCAAAGGTACTTGAAATGCGCGTGATCGTTCTTGGCGCCGGCCTGCTCGGCGTGACCTCGGCTTACTACCTCCAGCAACTCGGCCACGAAGTGACCGTGATCGACCGGCAGGCCACCCCGGCCGCCGAAACCAGCTTCGCCAACGGCGGGCAGATCTCGGTCAGCCATGCCGAACCCTGGGCCAATCCCAGCGCGCCGCTGAAGGTGCTGCAGTGGCTGGGCAAGGAAGACGCCCCCCTGCTCTTCCGCATCCGCGCCGACATGCGCCAGTGGCTCTGGGGCCTGCAGTTCCTGCGCGAATGCACGCCGGCGCGCACCCGCCACAACATCGAGCAGATCGTGCGTCTTGGTACATACAGCCGCTCGATGTTGCAACAGTTGCGCCGCGACACCGGTCTGAACTACGACCAGCGCACGCAGGGCATCCTGCACTTCTACACGACGCAGAAAGAGTTCGACGGCGCCCTCGCGCCCGCCGAGCAGATGCGCGCCCTGGGCTGCGAGCGCCAAGTCATCTCGGCCGACGAAGCCGTGAAGATCGAGCCCGCCCTCGCCCACATCCGGCCCAAGCTGGCCGGCGCCACCTACACGGCCGAGGACGAGTCCGGCGACGCCAACCGCTTCGCGCGCGAACTGGTGGGCCTGGCCACGGCAGCGGGCGTCAGGTTCCTGATGAGCCACACCGTGACCGCGCTGCGCGAGGCCGGCGGCAGCATCGACCACGTCGAGGCCACCGACAGCGAAGGCCGCTTCCAGCGCATCCGCGGCGACGCCTTCGTGCTGGCGATGGGTTCGCTGAGCCCGCTGTATGCCGCGCCGCTGGGCATCCGCCTGCCGATCTACCCGGCCAAGGGCTATTCGGTGACGCTGCCCGTGAAGGACGCCTCGAAGGCGCACCAGGTCTCGCTGACGGACGACGAATTCAAGCTCGTGTTCTCGCGCTACACATCCGAGTCGGGCGACCGCCTGCGCATCGCCGGCACGGCCGAGCTCAATGGCTACGACCGCGACCTGAACCGGGTGCGCTGCGAAGCCATCGTGCGCCGCGTGGAAGAGCTGTTCCCGGGCGCCGGGGATACCACACAGGCGCAGTTCTGGACCGGCCTGCGTCCCGCGACGCCGAGCAACGTACCGCTGATCGGCAAGACGAAGCTCCCAAATCTGTTCCTCAACACCGGCCACGGCACGCTCGGCTGGACGCACGCCTGCGGTTCGGGCAAGTCGATCGCGCGCATCGTGAGCGGGCTGGCGCCGGAGGTCGATTTCGCGTTCACCGGCATGCCCGCGCCCGCGCCGCGCGCGCTGCAGCCGGCCTGATCGCAGTCAGTCGTTGCTGGCGAACACCGTCAGCACGCCGGTGTAGCCATACAGATGGTGGCGGGCGATCTCGCCCGCCGCGAAGAACCCCACCAGCGGCACGTCGCCCAGCGCGTGCCGCACGATCTGCAGTTCCGCACCCGGCGCGCCGCCGGGCGGACCGCCGCGCCCGGAACAGCTGACGTACACCGCCCCCGCGATGTGCCGCGCCGGATGCGGCGCCGCCTCGGCCTCGCCCGCCGCGACGGCGCGCGCCGTGGCCAGCGTCTGCTCTTCGGGCTCCAGTTCCTCGCGGATTTCGGCGCAGATGCGCATCAGGTCGGCACGCGCGGCTTGCGCATTGCGGCGGCAGAAGCTCAGCCGCATGCCGGCCTCGGCCACGTCGGCGATCGCGATGCCGCGGCGCGTCGGGTCCAGCCCGATGATGTGGCGCACCAGCACGTCGGCACCCAGGTCGCCGGTGCGGCGGATGCCGTCGCTGCCCGCGTCGGCCAGGCCGACCAGCGTGTTACGCACGGCGTCGATGGCCTCCTGCGGCCGCTCGAGCGACACCTGCAGGTCGGCCAGCAGCACGTCGAGCGCCGGCTCGCCGTCGAGCTTCAGCAGCAGGTTGCCGTCGGCCTCGGTGATCTCGCGCTCGCGCGCCGCCCCCGATCGCAGCGGCTGGCAGCCCTGCGTGACGCGCGACACCAGCCGCACGCCCTCGCCGAAAACCACGCCTGACAGGCCGCCCGAGAACACCCCGCCCGCCGCCCCGTGCCCGCGGATGTTGCCGTTGCCGCCGACCGCGAACTGCAGCGCGCTGCCACGCCCCGAAGACAAGCCGCCGAACAGGTAGCCCGTGTTCGTGCGCCCCGCCATCTCGGCGATCAGCTCGGCAAGGTCGGGGGTGGCCGGGTCGGCATGCACCAGCGCCGTGTGGGCCTCGAAGCCGCTCATCTCGGAGTTGCCCAACGGCGCCACGCCCGAGAACACGCGGTATTGGTCGCTGGGCAGGGCACAGAGCATCAGGCTCAGCCCGGGCTCGTCGAAATACTCGGCATTGTTGGCCGACACGCCGACGCCGACCGTGCCCGACCAGTCGGTCACTTCGGGCAGCTCCGCGCTCAGGTGATCGAGGATGTCCTGCGCCTCGCTCGCATAGTGGTCGGTGATGTAGAGCAGCCCGAGCGTCGGCGAAGACGCGTAGTCGGGCAAGGCCATCTGTGCGCGCAGCTGGGCCAGCACGAGGCCGGCCGCCATACGCCATTGCGGATGGGTGGCGTGGCCGGAGGGAAACAACTTCATGGTGCGTGCCAACCCGTTCTCTTCAACGAATGAATGTGTATGACGTCAACGCCGGCCGGAGGTTCGCTTGCGGGCGGCGGTCGACGGCCTTTTCTTTGCGGCCGGCGCTGCAGTCTTCTTGGCTGCTGCGGGCTTGCGGGCAGCCGCAGCGGGCTTGCCCATGACCGTGTCGACCGCGTCGACCAACGGCTGGGCCATGGCCGGCACCTTCAGCTGCGCCGCGTCCTGCAGCGCCGAGCTTGCGATCTGCTGGAACTGCTCGGTGAGCGAGCCCCACCACTGCATGGGGTCGACCACGCCGGGGCCGTCGGGCGAGCCGGCATTCGCCTTGGCCGCAGCAGGCCTGCTGCGCGGCTTCTTCGGCGCCGGAGCTTGCTCCTCGGGCATCTCGTCCGCGTCTTCGACCTCTTCGGGTTCGGGGTCGGGTTCGGGCTCGGGGGATGCCGCTGGCGCCATCGCGGCTGCCTGCTTGGTGAACGCGTTGGCGATGTCTTCCATCCGCACATTCATGCCGCGCAGCGTCGACAAGGTCATCTTCTGCACTTCGAGCGCCTGGATGGTGGCCTTGAGGGCATGGCCGTTCTGTTCGAGCCAGTACTGCACGGTCTTGAGTTCCTGGATGCGCTTGTCGACCTCTTCCACGCTCAGCGTGGGCGCCACCCAGCTCGCAAGGCTCGGCATCCCCGGCACCGAGCCGGCGCCCGAGCCCGCCGCGGCGCCGCCGGCGAGGTTCTTCAAGAAGTCGAATCCGGGAACGAACTGGCTGAAGTCGAAGGGCTTGCTGGCGTTGCTCATGCGGAGGTCTCCTGGGATGGTTTTCTTGTGTTGCCAGCTTACTCCAAGCCCCCGGCCTTTTTCGGCCTTTCGGCACCGTCAGAGTTCGCTTCGGACCTTGCTGAAGACCTTCCAGAAGGCCGCGTCCTGCGAGGTCGCGAAGTTGATCCGCATCATGGTGCTCGGCGGGCGGCGCGCGTGGAACAGCGAGCCCGGCGCCAACAGGTAGCCCTGGTCGAGCATGCGCTGGGTGAGCGCGTCGGTGTCCACGCCCGTATCGACCCAGCCGAACAGCCCCGCTGGCTCCGAGGCGAAAGTGCAGCCATGCGACATGGCCAGCTTCACCGCCCGTCCCCGTGCACCGTCGAGGCGGATGCGCACGCGCTCCGAATGCCGGCGCAGTTGCCCCTGGTCGATGCACCACGACAAGGCCCGCTCGAACAGCGTGGGCGAGGTCAGCGTGGCCAGCAGCTTGGTTTCGAGCAGCCGTTCCTTCAGCGCGGGCGGCGCGGCCAGGAAGCCGATGCGCCAGTTGGGCGCCAGGATCTTCGCGAAGCCGCTCACGTAGATGGTGCGCTGCAGCCCGTCGAGCGCGCTGAGCCGGGTGGCGTGCTCGGGTGCGAGGTGGCTGTAGGTGTCGTCCTCGACGATGTGGAAGTCGTGCTCGTTCGCCAGCTTGAGCACGCGGTGCGCGCTGCCCGGCGTGAGGCTGTAGCCGGTCGGGTTGTGCAGCACGCTCACGCTGACGAACAGCTTGGGGCTGTGCAGCCTGCAGTACTGCGCCATCACCTCCAGGTCGGGCCCGTCGGCACGGCGCGGCACGGGCAGGATGCGCATGCCCAGCGCCTCGAGCCGCGCGAACTCCAGCGCCCAGCCCGGCTCCTCGACCATCACCGGATCGCCCGCGCGCAACAGCGTGCGGCTCACGATGTCCAGCGCATGCGTGGCGCCGATGGTGGTCACGATCTGCTCGGGCGACGCCGGCACGTTGATGCCCACCAGCTTCTGCGAGAGGCTGCGCCGCAGGCTCATGTCGCCGGCCGGCTCGCCGTACTGGAGCGACAGCTCCTGCAGGGCGGCTGTACTGGTCATGCGCCGCACGGCCGTGGGCATGAAGGTCGACGCCATCCAGTCCGGCGGGAACACGCCCATGCCCGGCTGCGGCTTGTCGCTCGGGCGGTGGAACATGCTGCGGATCAGCGAGCTCGCATCCGCCGGTATGCGCGAGGCCATCATCTGCATGACCATGGGCGCGGCCGCGGCCGGATTCGGCGGACGGCCCTCCTGCGCAGGGGCGGAATCCCGCACATAGAAGCCGCGCTGCCGGCGGGCCTCGACGAGGCCCTGCGCCAGCAGCTGATCGTAGGCGGCGACGACGGTATAGGGACTCACGCCCTGCTGCCGCGCGCATTCGCGCACCGAGGGCAGGCGGGCGCCGGGCGGCAGCAGGCGGGTGCGGATGCGCTCGGCCAGGCGGTCGGCCAACTGCCCCGTCAGCGACTGGGTGGAGGTGCGTGTCAGCATGCGTTTTCCGGGCCGGGCCGGCTTCTGTGTCGAAGGACTGACCAATACAGATTGCCTGATTGTTCGATCATCTGTACCGGAACTGTAATGGTCTCAAGTTTAGAGTGTGTGTCATGAACTGGCAAGAATTCACCGCGCTGCTGGTGCTGGCCACGGCGATGAGCTTCTCGCCCGGTCCCAACACCACGCTCTCCACCGCCCTCGCGGCCAACGGCGGCCTGCCGCGCGCCATGCGCTTCGTGGTCGCGGTGCCCGTGGGCTGGACCCTGCTGCTGGCGCTGTGCGCCGCCGGCATTGGCGCGCTGGTGGTGGCCATGCCCTCGCTGCGCCTGGCCATCAAGGGGCTGGGCATCGGCTACCTGCTGTGGCTCGCGTACAAGCTCAGCGGCAGCGCCACGCTCGGCAAGGCCGACGGGGCGAGCCTGTCGGTCGGCTTCGGACAGGGCGTGATGCTGCAGTTCGTGAACATCAAGGCGTGGCTGCTCGCGCTCACGCTGGTGGCGGGCTGGATCGCCGGCCAGCCCGACGCCCTGGGCCGCTTCGCCATCGTGGCGCCGGTAATGCTCATCTATGCCTTCACGAGCAATTTCGCCTATGCGATGGTCGGCGCGCTGCTGCGCGAATGGCTTGCCAAGGGTTCGCGGCTGCTGTGGTTCAACCGCGCGATGGGTCTCGTCCTCGTGCTCACCGCCTGGTGGATGGTGAGCGTATGAAGCTCGCCATGAAAGACGAGACGCTGGGCATGTGGCTCGGCGTCATCGGCGTCGCGATGTTCGCCGTCACCCTGCCCATGACGCGCCTGGCCACCGGCTCGCAGGACGCGCCGCAGCTGTCGCCGTGGTTCGTCACGCTCGGCCGTGCGGCGCTGGCAGGCGTGCTGTCGGCCATCTTCCTGCTGGCAACGCGCTCGCCGAGGCCCGCCGCGCACCAGTGGAAGCCGCTGGGCATGGCCGTGCTGGGCAACGCCATCGGCTTTCCGCTTCTGCTGGCCTTTGCGCTGCGCGTGGTCACGGCCAGCCACGCGGCGGTGGTGACGGCGCTGCTGCCGCTGGTCACGGCCGCCGTGGCGGCCCGGGTGCTGCACCAGCGCGCGCGGCTCGGCTTCTGGCTCTGCGCCATTGCGGGCAGCCTGCTGGTGGTGGCGTTCTCGGTACTGCGCGCGAGCCAGGGTGGCCATGGCTTCGGTTTCGAGTGGGCCGACCTGCTGCTGGTGGGCGCGGTCATCGCCGCCTCCTTCGGCTACATCTACGGCGCACAGGTCACACCATCGCTAGGCGCCGAGCGCGTGATCTGCTGGGTCTGCGTGATGGCGCTGCCCTTTACGCTGCCGGCCGCGCTGGCGCTGTGGCCGCAGCAGCCCGTCGCGGTGTCGGCCTGGGTGGGCTTCGTCTACGTCGGCATGTTCTCGATGTGGATCGGCTTCTTCGCCTGGTACCGCGGCCTCGCCCTCGGCGGCGCGCTGCGCGTAAGCCAGACGCAGCTGCTGCAGCCCTTCCTGTCGATCCTCGCGTCGATCCCGCTGCTGGGCGAACCGCTCGACGTGGTGACGCTGGGCTTCGCCATCGCGGTGGTGGCCACGGTGGTCATCGGCAAGCGCCTGTCGCAACCGCAGGCCGCGCCAGCTGCAGCATCGCTGCCCGCAGGCGCCGTCGGCCCGGGGAGAAGCTGACGATGTTCAGCCACATCACCGTCGGCTGCACCGACCTGCCGCGCGCCGCCGCCTTCTACGACGCGCTGCTCGCCCCGCTCGGCCTGAAGCGCCGCCCGGTCACGCCCGACGGCGGGCCCGAGGCGGCCTGCTGGGTCGTGCCGGGGCAGGTGCTGCCGCGCTTCTACGTGTACATCCCGCTGGACGGCGAACCCGCCAGCGCCGGCAACGGCAGCATGGTCGCGTTCTCCGCGGCCTCGGCCGAAGCCGTGAATGCCGCCCACGAGGCGGCCCTGCGCCACGGCGGCCGCGACGAAGGCGCGCCGGGCCCCCGCCCACGCTATGGCCATGGCTATTACGGCGCCTACCTGCGCGACCCGGACAGCAACAAAATCCATGTCGTGTACCGTGGCGACATCCCAACGGACTGACCTCCGGCCCGCCTGCCCCCTATCCGAATCTCACCTCACCGCCTGAAAGAAGAAAGCCATGAACTGGAAACTCGCCGCCCGCGCCGCCAAGATGAATCCTTCGGTGCTGCGTGAAATCCTCAAGGTCACCGAGCGCCCCGGCATCATCAGCCTGGCCGGCGGCCTGCCCTCGCCCAAGACCTTCCCGATCCAGGCCTTTGCCGATGCCTGCGCCGAAGTGCTGCACAACGACGGCCAGGCCGCGCTGCAGTACGCCGCCAGCGAAGGCTACGCGCCGCTGCGCCAGGCCGTGGCCGACATGCTGCCGTGGGACGTCGATGCCTCGCAGGTGCTCATCACCACCGGCTCGCAGCAGGGCCTCGACCTGGTGGCCAAGGTGCTGATCGACCCGGGCAGCAAGGTGCTGGTCGAGACGCCCACGTACCTCGGCGCGCTGCAGGCCTTCGGCCCGATGGAGCCGCACCCGGTGGGCGTGGCCAGCGACGATGACGGCGTGATCGTCGAAGACCTCGTGGCCAAGGCCAAGGACGCTCGCTTCGTCTACCTGCTGCCCAACTTCCAGAACCCCACCGGCCGCACCATGACCGAGGAGCGCCGCGCCGCCGTGTCCGCCGCCGCCACGGCCGCCAACCTGCCCATCGTCGAGGACAACCCCTACGGCGAACTCTGGTTCGACGAAGCCCCGCCGCTGCCGCTGGCCGCGCGCAACCCCGAGGGCGTGATCTACCTGGGCTCGTTCTCGAAGGTGCTGGCGCCCGGCCTGCGCCTGGGCTTCCTGGTGGCGCCGAAGTCCATCTACCCGAAGCTGCTGCAGGCCAAGCAGGCGGTCGACCTGCACACGCCGATCTTCACGCAGCGCATGGTCTCTGCCGTGATGAAGGACAAGTTCCTCGACCGCCACGTGCCCACCATCCGCGCCCTCTACAAGCGCCAGCGCGACGCGATGATCGCCGCGCTCACGCGCGAGATGAAGGGCCTGGACGTGAAGTTCAACGCGCCCAAGGGCGGCATGTTCCTGTGGGCGCGGCTGCCCGAGGGCGTCGACACCGTCACGCTGCTGCCCAAGGCGGTGGAGCGCAACGTGGCCTTCGTGCCCGGCGCGCCGTTCTATGCGGGCGAAGGCGATCCGCGCACGCTGCGCCTGTCGTTCGTGACGGCCAGCGTGGAAGAAATCGACATCGCCATCGCCGCGCTGGCACAGACGCTGCGCGAAGAGCTGGTGCTGCTCGGCGACAGGCAACTGGCCGCCGCGCAGGTCTGACCCAGGAGCCTCCCTTGATCGGCCTCGTAACGCTCTCGCT
This sequence comes from Variovorax sp. Varisp46, assembly GCF_059491885.1. Taxonomy (NCBI): domain Bacteria; kingdom Pseudomonadati; phylum Pseudomonadota; class Betaproteobacteria; order Burkholderiales; family Comamonadaceae; genus Variovorax; species Variovorax sp. Varisp46. Next base: position 5,995,226 of record NZ_CP168515.1, on the reverse strand, counting down.
CTTCCTGCTCGCGGTACTGGCGCTGTTCCTGTCGCCCGGCCCGAACATGGCCTTCGTGCTCTCGCACGGCGTGGCCCACGGTCCGCGCGGCGGCTTTGCGGCGGCCCTCGGCATCTCGGCGGCCGACCTCGTGCACACGCTGTTCGCCGCCACAGGCGTCACCGCGCTGGTGGCGGCGTGGCCGCCCTCGTTCGACGTGCTGCGCTATGCGGGCGCGCTGTACCTGGTGTGGCTGGCAGTGCAGGCGCTGCGAAGCGGCGGCGGCCTTCGCACGGGCGCGCAGGCGCAGCCGGCCGGGTTCGGGCGCATCGTGCGCATGGCGCTGCTGAACAACCTCGTCAACCCGAAGGCGCTGCTGTTCTTCATGGTGTTCCTGCCGCAGTTCGTCGATCCGGCGCGCGGCAGCGTGCCGCTGCAGCTGGTGCAGCTCGGCGTGGTGCTGTCGATGGCCGCGCTGGCCTTCAACACGCTGCTGGGCGCATGCAGCGGCCAGATCGGCCGCTGGCTGCACAGCCGACCCGGTGCGGCACGGTTCCAGAGCGGCCTGCTGGCCGCCGTGATGCTGGGGCTGGCCGTGCGCCTGCTCTTCCTCGACCGTCCTTCACCCCGCTGACAAAGAAACCGACCATGCTCAACATCTGGGGCCGCATCAGTTCGATCAACGTCCGCAAGGTGGTGTGGTGCGCACAGGAACTCGGGCTCGACTTCCAGCGCACCGAGGCCGGCGGCAGGTTCGGCGTGGTGCAGACGCCCGAATACCTCGCGCTCAACCCGAATGCGATGGTGCCCACCATCGACGACGGCGAAGGCGCCGAGCGCGTGACGCTGTGGGAGTCGAACGTGATCGTGCGCTACCTCTGCGCGAAGCATTCGCACGGCACCCTCTACCCGAGCGAGCTGCCCGCGCGCTTCGACGCCGAGCGCTGGATGGACTGGCAGCAGACCACGCTCAACCGCGCGAGCCGCGACGCCTTCGTGCAATGGGTGCGCACGCCGCCGTCGGAGCGACAGTTGACGCTCATCGACGACTCGGTGCGCGCCAGCGAGGCGCTGTTCGCAATGCTCGACGCGCACCTCGCCCGCCAGCCGTACATGGCCGGCGAGCGCTTCACCATGGCCGACATCCCCATCGGCTGCGAGGCGCACCGCTGGTTCGGCCTGCCCCCCGCCGAATACCGCCGGCCGACGTGGCCGAACGTCGAGCGCTGGTATGCCGAACTGCTTTCCCGCCCGGGCACGCGCGGCGTGCTCGACCTGAGCCTGGAATGACCCCCGGTCTCCGCGCACTTCGTGTCGCTTCGCCACCCCCTTCCAGGGGGCAGCACCTGTGGCCCGGGAAAGCCGATCCACGGTGTTTCCCCGACTGACATCGCCCATTGATCTGATCCTCCCGAGTCTCCAATGAAATCCCGCCCCTTCAAGCAAGTCGACGTCTTCACCGCCACGGCCTACCGCGGCAATCCGCTCGCCGTCGTCATCGACGGCACGGACCTCGACGACGCCGCGATGCAGCGCTTCGCGCAGTGGACCAACCTGTCCGAGACCACCTTCCTGCTGCCGCCCACCGACCCGGGCGCCGACTATCGCGTGCGCATCTTCACGCCCGGCGGCGAGCTGCCGTTCGCCGGCCACCCGACCATCGGCAGCTGCCATGCGTGGCTGCAGGCCGGCGGCAAGCCGAAGGCCGCCGGCCTCGTGGTGCAGCAGTGCGGCGCCGGCCTCGTGCCGCTGCGCCGTGAAGGCAGCCGCCTGGCCTTCGCCGCGCCGCCGCTCAGGCGCAGCGCCCCGAGCCCCGCGCTGCTGGCCAAGGTGGCCGGCGCGCTGGGCCTGAAGGCGCAGCAGATCATCGCGGCGCAGGTGCTCGACAACGGCCCGGTCTGGTTCGGCCTGCTGGTCAACGATGCCGACGCCGTGCTGGCGCTCGCGCCCGATCACCGCATGCTCAAGGAGCTGGGCGTGAAGGCGGGTGTGGCCGGCGTGCCCGCCGCGCTCGACACCTCGCCGCTGATCGGCCGCTCGAACCGCGAGGCGCGCGCCTTCGGCAACCGCCCGGCGGCCGCTTACGACGACGGCGCGAAGATCGACCTCGAAGTGCGCGCCTTCGCCGAACCCATCGGCGTGCAGGAAGACCCGGTCACCGGCAGCCTCAACGCGAGCCTGGCCGAATGGCTGATCGCCGACGGCCACATGCCCGAGCGCTACCTCGCCGCGCAAGGCCAGTGCCTGGGCCGCGCGGGCCGCGTCCACATCGAGCGCGACCCCGAGGGAAAGATCTGGGTCGGCGGCGATGCCGTGACCTGCATCGACGGCCACGTCACGCTCTGAACCTCGGCGAGAACCATCGCACCATGCACGCGCAGCTCGACCACCTCGTGATTGCCGCCGCCTCGCTCGCCGAGGGCGTGGCGTGGTGCGAAGCGACGCTCGGCGTGACGCCGGCACCGGGCGGCTCGCATCCGCTGATGGGCACGCACAACCGCCTGCTGAACATCGCGAGCGACGCCTTTCCTGCCGCCTACGCGGAGATCATCGCGATCGAGCCGGGCAAGCGGCCCTCGCGCCCCAAGACGCACCGCTGGTTCGACCTCGACGACGCCGCGATGCAGGCCGGGCTCGCGCGGCACGGGCCGCGGCTGATCCATTTCGTCGCCCGCGTGCCCGATGCGCATGCGGCAACGCGTGCGCTCGCGCATGAAGAGCACGCGCACATCGACCGCGGCCAGCTGCTCGAAGCCTCGCGCGACACGCCCGCCGGCCGGCTCGAGTGGCAGATCACCGTGCGCGACGACGGCCAGCGGCTGTTCTACGGCGCGCTGCCCACGCTGATCCAGTGGGGGCCGGTGCATCCGACCGATGCCATGCCTGCGTCGGGTCTTTCGATGCGCTCGCTGCGCGCCGTGCATCCGCGTGCGCCCGCGCTCTCCGCCGCGCTGTCGGCCATCGGCATGACCGGCATGGCCGTCGCTGCCGGAGCGCCCAACCTCATCGCCGTGCTCGACACGCCGCGCGGCCCCGTCACCCTCGAATCCCAAGGACTCTGACCATGCTGAGCCTCCCTGAAATCGCCTTGTTCGCCCTCGCCTCGCTGCTGCTGGCGCTCACGCCGGGGCCGAACATGATCTATTGCGTCTCGCGCACGCTGATCCAGGGCCGCCGCGCCGGGCTCATCTCGCTGGGCGGCGTGCTGATCGCCTTCCTGGCGCACCTGTTCGCCGCCGCGCTCGGGCTCACCGCGCTGCTGCTGGCCGTGCCGCTCGCGTTCGACGCGATCCGCATCGCGGGCGCGGCCTACCTGCTGTGGCTCGCGTGGCAGGCGGTCAGGCCCGGCGGCAATGCACCTTTCGAGGCGCGCGTGCTGCCGGCCGATCCGCCGGCCAGGCTGTTCCGCATGGGCTTTCTGACGAACCTGCTGAACCCGAAGGTGGCCATGTTCTATCTCTCGTTCTTTCCGCAGTTCATCCATCCCGAGCGCGGATCGGTGCTGCTGCAGAGCATGCAGCTGGGCGTCGCGCAGATGACCGCGAGCGCCGCGGTCAACACGGTGATGATCGTCGGCGCCGCGAGCATCACGGCCGTGCTGTCGCAAAGCGCCGGCTGGCTGCGCGCGCAGCGCTACATCATGGGCAGCGTGCTCGCTGCCCTGGCCGTGCGCGTCGCGCTGACGGAACGCAAATAGATGGGACACCCGATGAGGTTCACCCGCGAAGAAATCGAAGCCGCGCAGCGCACCGTGCATGCGGCCATGCCGCCCACGCCGCAGTACGCCTGGCCGCTTCTGTCGCAGCGCCTGGGCGCCAACGTGTGGGCCAAGCACGAGAACCACACGCCGGCCGGCGCTTTCAAGATCCGCGGCGGGCTGACCTACTTCGAGACCCTGGCGCGCGAGCAGCCGGGCGTGCGCCACGCCATCAGCGCCACGCGCGGCAACCACGGCCAGTCGGTCGGCTTCGCGGCGCGGCGCCATGGGCTGGGCGCGACCATCGTGGTACCGCACGGCAATTCGACCGAGAAGAACGCCGCGATGCGCGCGCTCGGCGTCACGCTGGTGGAGCACGGTGACGACTTCCAGGCGGCTGCCGAGCACGCGGCCGCGCTGGCCGAGCGCGACGGCCTGCACCGCGTGCCATCGTTCCATCGCGAACTGGTGCGCGGCGTGTCGACCGCGTATGTGGAGTTCTTCGACGCCCTGTCGGCCACGCCGCCCGACGTGCTGTTCGTGCCCATCGGCCTGGGCTCCGGCTTTGCCGCGGCAGCGGCGGCGCGTGCGCATTGCGGCGCGTCGACGAAGCTCATCGGCGTGGTGTCGGCGCACGCCACGGCCTACCGCGACTCCTTCCGCGCCGGCAAGCCCGTCGAGTCGCCCGTCACCACGCGGCTGGCCGACGGCATGGCCTGCCGCGTGCCGGTGCCCGAGTCGGTCGAGGTGATCCTGCGCGAAGCCGACGACGTCATCACCGTCACCGACGACGAGATCGCCGAGGCCATGCGCATCCTGTTCAGCGACACGCACAACGTGGCCGAGGGCGCGGGCGCCGCGGCGCTGGCGGGCGCGCTTCAGCAGCAGGAACGCTGGCGCGGCAAGACGGTGGGCGTGTGCCTGAGCGGGGGCAATGTCGATACCGGCATGTTTGCCGCGGTGCTGGGGCACAGCGCTTCGTAATCCGGAGTCAGCAGGGCCTGGGCAGCGGGCCGGTGTTGGCGATGTCTCATCGGCACCGCCACCGCGTGCCTGCACGCCGGGAACGGCCAACGCCAGAAGGCCGTTCAATCCGGACATCGACCCGGCTGGAGTCGGCGTGGACCACATGCGTGTGCATCGGGTCCCCGGTGCCATGCCGGACGACATCTTGGGCAAAGGCACCTCAGGTGCGACCTTCACCAGCTACGCGGTGAACTTCATCTGGGCGCCGCTGCACAGCCTGGCCGAGCGGCTGTGCTACTGGCCCACCTTCCCGGAAGAATGGAACAGCGACTGCGGCCAGCGCCGCCGCGAGAGCGGCATCGGCGCCGAGGAACCTTTGCGCTGGATCATCAGGCCCTGACCTCGTCGCCTCGGCCATGGAGCTGAGCTTCGCGAAGGCGCCAATCACTCTGCTGTCGCGCGTGAGGACGTCACCAGCTCATGGCAGCGGACCGGTATTGGCCGTGTCCAGCGGCAGCCTCGACACCTCTTCCAGCAGCAGCGCAAGCTGACGCGCGGCCTCGTCGACCACCGCCTGCCCATGCGCCGCCGTGGCGGCGGCCGCGTTGCCGGCGGCGCCGTGCGGGTTGTAGTCCTCGATGGCCCAGCCGAGCTTGGCGCTCTTGCCGTTGCCCAGGATCGCGTAGTCGGCCGCGCGCTGGCGCGAGGTGGAGTCGAAATCCTGCGCCTCGCCCATGCGAACCAGCTGCGGCGACAGCGCCAGCATCATCGAGGTCTCGATCTCGCCCGCGTGCACGCCGAACCGGTGCTCCTGCGCGCTGAACTGCGCGCCCGCGTCGCCCAGCGGCAGGTTGAACCAGCTCACGCTGTAGACGATGAGCCCATGCTCGGCGCGCAGCTCGCGCGCCACGATGTCCATCGGGCCCACGTGGCCGCCGTGGGCGTTGAACAGCACCAGCTTCTTCACCCCGGCGCGCGCAACGCCGGCGCCGATTTCCTTCCACATGCGGATCAGCGTTTCGGCCGACAGCGTGAGCGTGCCCGCGAAGCGCGCGTGCTCGGGGCTCAGGCCGATCTGCTGGGTCGGCAGGAACAGCACCGGCAGTTCGGCCGGCAGCAGGGGCAGCGAGGCGGCGACGATGCCGTCGGCCAGCACGGTGTCCACGCCCAGCGGCAGGTGCGGGCCGTGCTGCTCGGTCGCGCCCAGCGGCAGCACCGCGACGGTGGTCGCCGCATCGAGCGACGCGAAATCGCGCGTGGTGAGCTGGGACCAGAAGCGGGGCAACGAAGGGGCCGAAGGAGCATTCATCACGCAATCTTAGGCTGGTGGCGAGCCGGCCTCGAAAGCTTCGGTCCGGACAAGGCGGTCGACGCGGACGCCAAAAACGCCAAGCTATTCACACATACAACCAGTTCGTGGCACTTTGGTTTGCGTTAGTTAACAGTTCTGTCTAGAGTGATTCTTGATTTGATTTTCTAGAACCGCCGACCTGTCACATATCGGTGGTTCGGCTTTCGCGGCGGCATCTTTAGTCGTGAAAGCTGTGATTCCAAGGGAGCAGAGTGTTCATCCAGAAAATAACTGGAGGCACGATCACGGACGGACGCAAATCGGCGTCCGCCCGATCGTTGCCTCGCCATCTCGCGCAGGCGGCACGAGAATTTCCGTCCCTCGTCTGCATGCTGGCCTTCGGCGCGTCCGGGGTATTCGCAGGACCGTCGGTCACCGCGGCACCCGCGGTCGACCGGAGTGCATCAGCCTACGACGCCCAGCGGCACGATGCGCTGATCGTCGCGCGCCGCGAAGGCCGCATCACCGCGGCCCAGGCGCTGCAGCAATTGAAGGACTGGCTCGCCGCGCCGATCGACGGCGCAGCCCGCCAGCGAGTGGCCTCCGATGCGATCGCGATCGCCTCCGCCGACGGCCGCTTTGCCGAAGCCGCCGCGCTGGGCCGCCAGGCCAAGCCGTCGAAACTGAGCGACTACGCCCTGGGCCCGCTCGCACTGGCCGCGCGGCGCACGCATGACCTTGCCCTGCAGGGCGAGGCCATCGGCCTCTGGCGCGCGCATCAGCCCGGGGCGCGCGAGGCGCGCATCCACGAGGCCTACTGGCGCCTCGACAGCGGCGACGTCGCGGGCGCGCAGGCGCTGTACCGCGCGCTGTCGCAGCCGGCGCCCACGCAGGTCGAAGACCGCGTCGCGCTGCTGGAGCTGCGCGCCGCCCTGGCGCGCGCCGAAAAAGATCCGCTGCAGGCGCTCGCCGCCTATACCGAGGCCGGCGCACTGCGGCCCGGGCGCGGCGACATCCGGCGCGAGGCCGACTTCCTGCTCGCGAGCAGCGGCGCCGCATCGAGCGCCTTCGACAACGCCGAGGCGGCGGAGCGCGCCGCGCCGGGCAGCTTTTCGCCGCTGGCGTTTTCCACCCTGCAGCAGGAGGCGCTGGCGCAGCGGCTGCGATGGGCGATCCAGGCGCGCGACCAGCGCATTGGCGCGGAGCGCGTCACTGCACTCGATCGCGTGCTCGGCGACCAGGAAGCCGCCTTGGCACGGGCCGACGCCGCGGCCTCGAAAGCCGCGCCCGAAGACGCCGGCGCATGGCGCACCGTGCGCGCGCGGCTGCTGTCCGATCGCCTGCTCGCGCTGGTCGAACGCGGCCACCCGGCCGACGCCGTCGCGCTCTACGACACAGTGCGCGCCACAGGCACGGAACTGCCGCCCTACGGGCTCGGCGCCGCTCGGCCGAGGCCGTGCCGATCTACGAAACGGCCATCGCCCGCGGCGGCGCCGACCTGCCCATGCCCAACGACATCCACCTGGGGCTGGTCTACGCCTATCAAGACGTCGGCCGCTTCAGCGATGCCGAGGCACTGCTGCAGCGGCTCGAAGCCGCCACGCCGGCCCTGCTGCACCTCGCGCCGGAAGCCGGCCGCCCCAACGGCGAGTACACCGAGGTGAGCGGCATGCGCGGGCTGATGCAGCTCTACACCGACCGGCCGGCGCTCGCGCAGCAAAGCTTCGCGGCCCTGGCGCGCGAAGCGCCGTTCAACGCCGGCTACGCCTCTGGCGCCGCCCTCACCGAGCGGCTGCGCGAGCACCCCGAAGCCGCGCTCGCACGCTTCGAGGCGCTGGCGACTGACGCGCCCTACGACGTCGGCGCGCGCACCGGCCACGTCGAGGCGCTGCTCGATGCCGGTGAATTCGGCGAAGCCCGCCGCCGCGCGGAATCGCTCGCCGCCGACCTGCCCGACTCTAAGCAGGTGCGCGACATGGAACGCAGGCGGCTCACCCAGGTCGGCCCACGGCTCGACGTGGACGCCGGAGCCTCCTCCGGCGGCGCGGCCATCGCCAACCGCGAATGGCGCATCGACAGCCGGCTCGCCTCGGGCCTCATCGACGACCAGTGGCGCGTGTTCTACGACCAGTCGCTGGGCCGCGGAACCACCGACCTCGGCAGCGCGAACTGGGCGCGCGGCGGCCTCGGCCTGGGCTGGCAGCGCGGCCGCTGGCTGGCCGAAGGCGTGCTGCAGCATGCGAACGGCGGCCCCTACCGCAACAGCGCGGCTGGCCGGCTCGACTACCGCGCAAGCGACGCCTGGCGGCTGTCGGCCACCTACGACGGCGACAGCAAGGAACTGCCGTGGAAAGCGCGCGTGGCCGGCATCGGCGCGCACGAGGCCGGCGCGAGCGTGGGCTACGTGGTGAACGAATCGCGCCGCTTCGACCTGAAGTGGCAGCAGCTCGACTTCAGCGACGGCAACCTGCGCAGCGGTCTCGGCCTCGGCTGGCGCGAACGCTGGGTGAGCACGCCGGCGTTCCAGCTCGAAACGACGCTCGGCGCCGACGCGAGCCGCGGCCGCGACATCGACACCGCGCCCTACTTCAACCCGTCGAGCGACGGCAGCGCGCAGCTCTCGGCACGCGCGCAATGGCTTGGCTGGAAGCGCGACGACCGACAGTTCTTCCACGTCGTCGAGCTCGGCGGGGGCACCTATCGGCAGGCGGGCTTCGGCAGCGGCCCGACGTGGAGCCTGCGCTACGAGCACCGCTGGAACCTCGGTTCCAAGCTCGCGCTGCGCTACGGCCTGCGCATTGCCAGCCACCCCTACGACGGCGTGCGCGAACTACAGCGCGGCGTTTTCCTGAACCTCTCGATGCCCCTGCAGTGATGCGAACGACGAACAACCCTTTCACCTTCCTGCGCGCGGCCCTTGCGTGGCTGCTGCTGGCGCTTTCGCTGCCGGCCCTTGCGCAGCCCCTGCCGAGCGCCGACCCCGACGACGGCGTGAGCTTTCGCGTGATCGCCTTCCACGACGTGCGCGCCAACGTGCGCGCGAGCTTCGAAACCTCGCCCGAGGCGACCGCGGTGGACGAGCGCACCTTCGCCGAGACCTTGGCCTGGCTGCAGTACAACGGCCACCACCCGGTGAGCCTGCAGCAGATCGTCGATGCGCGCGCCGGCGGCAAGCCGCTGCCGCCCAAGCCCGTGCTGCTGACCTTCGACGACGGCTATCGCAGCGCCTACACCAAGGTGTTCCCGCTGCTCAAGCGCTACAACTACCCGGCGCTGTTCGCGCTGGTGACGAGCTGGCTCGAGGTGCCCGAGGGTCAGCCGGTGCACTGGGGCGACAAGCCCGCGCCGCGCGAGAACTTCCTGCTGTGGAGCGAGGCCGCCGAGATGGCCCGCTCGGGCCTCGTCGAATTCGCGAGCCACAGCGACGCCATGCACACCGGCATCCTCGCCAACCCGCAGGGCAACATGCTGCCGGCCGCTGCCACGCACCGCTACGACCCCAAGACCGGGCGTTACGAGGACGATGCCGCCTACACGCAGCGCATCGAGTCCGACCTGCGCCGCAGCCGCGAACTCATCGAAAAGCGCACCGGCGCGAAGGTGCGCTCGATGGTGTGGCCCTATGGCGCCTACAACGCGGCAGCGCTGAAAGCCTCCGAGCGCGCGGGCATGCCCATCACCCTCACGCTGGACGACGGCTCGAACACGCCGACGGTGCCGCTCGCGCGCGTCCGCCGCGCGCTTGCGGAGTACGACAACGAGGCGCCCGAATACGCCCGGCTGCTGCGCAGCCCCGCAGGCGGCGAGGTCTGGCCCGTCAACCGCGTGATGCACGTGGACCTCGACTACGTGTACGACCCCGACCCGGCCCAGCAGGAGCGCAACCTCTCGAAGCTGATCGACCGCGTGGCCGCCGTGCGCCCGCGCTCGGTGTTCCTGCAGGCCTACGCCGACCCCGACGGCGACGGCGTGGCCGACGCGCTGTACTTTCCCAACCGGCACCTGCCGATGCGCGCCGACCTGTTCAGCCGCGCGGCCTGGCAGCTGCGCAGCCGCGCCGGCGTGAAGGTCTATGCATGGATGCCGGTGACGGCCTTCCGCCTGCCGGCCTCGAATCCGCTCGCCACCCACACGGTGATGGCGCAGGGCGGCGCGATGCCGGCCGGCCGCTACCACCGGCTCACGCCTTTCGACCCCGCGGTGCGCGCGCTGGTCGGCGACATCTACGAAGACCTCGGCCGCCACGCCTTCTTCGGCGGCCTGCTGTTCCACGACGACGCGACGCTGTCCGACGACGAGGATGCGAGCCCCGCCGCCCTCGCCACCTACGCCCGCTGGGGCCTGCCGGCCGACGTGGCCGCGATCCGCGCGAAGCCGGAACTGACGGCGCGCTGGACCGCCGCCAAGACGCGCTACCTGATCGACTTCACGCACGAACTGGCCGCGCGCGTGGGCGCATGGCGGCCCGCGCTGGAAACCGCGCGCAACCTTTATGCACGACCGGTTCTCGACCCCCAGGCCGAGCAATGGTTCGCGCAGAACTACGAGGCCTCGCTCGCGGCCTACGACTACGTCGGGCTCATGGCGATGCCGCGCATGGAGCGCGAGGCCCGAACCGACGCCGACAGCGATGCCTGGCTCTCGCGGCTCGCGCAGCGTGCGGCCGGCACGCCGCGCGGCCTCGACGGCACCGTGTTCGAACTGCAGGCGCGCGACTGGCACACCGGCAAGCCCGTGCCCGACGCCGAGCTCACCCGCCAATGGACGCTGCTGCAGCGCGCCGGCGTGCGCCACCTGGGCTACTACCCCGACGACTTCCTGAACGACCAACCCTCGCTGGAAACCGTGCGCCGCGCGATCTCGATGCGCACGCTGCTGCCGCGCGCGCTGCGTGCCCCGGCCGCCGCGACGACCCCTGCACAGCCCGCGCCATGAGCACCGTCCAGATCCTCGCGCACTCGTTGCCCACGCTGCTGTTCGGCTTCGTCTTCTACTACCCCTTCTTCATGGCCTACGTGTGGATGGCGGGCGGTCTCTCGCATGCATGGGTGTTCGAGCGCAGGCGCGACGCCGACGCCAATCCGCTCGACTCGCTGCCCTCGCGCCCGCTGGTCACGGTGGTGGTGCCCTGCTTCAACGAAGCGCCGCACCTGCGCGAGGTGATCGAGCAGCTGATGCGCACGCGCTACCCGCACTACGAGGTCATCGCCGTGAACGACGGCAGCACCGACGGCACCGGCGAGCTGCTCGACCAGATGACGCAGGAATACAGCCGCCTGCGCGTGATCCACAACGCCAGCAACCAGGGCAAGGCGGTCGGGCTCAACACCGCCTGCCAGCTCGCGCGCGGCGAATACATCCTGGGCATCGACGGCGATGCGCTGGTGGACGTCGACGCCATCGCATGGATGCTGCGGCCGATGCTGCGCTCCGAACGCATCGGCGCGGTCACCGGCAATCCGCGCATCCGTACGCGCACCACGCTGCTCGGACGCATGCAGGTGGGCGAGTTCTCTTCGATCATCGGGCTCATCAAGCGCTCGCAGCAGCTGGTGGGCACGCTCTTCACCGTCTCGGGCGTGCTCGCCATGTTCCGGCGCCGCGCCGTGATCGAGGTCGGCTTCTGGAGCCCCGACGTACTCACCGAGGACATCGACATGAGCTGGAAGCTCCAGCTCGGCGGCTGGAAGCTGCGCTTCCAGCCGCGCGCGCTGTGCTGGATCCTGATGCCCGAGACCTTGCGCGGCCTCTGGAAACAGCGCCTGCGCTGGGCCGTCGGCGGCATCCAGACCATGCTGCGCTACACCTCGCGCATCCTGCGGCCGCGCCACTGGCGGATGTGGCCGATCTACCTGGAATACATGACCAGCGTGGTGTGGGCCTATTGCATGGCAGCGGTGCTGGCGATCGGCCTCGTGCGGCCGCTGCTGCCGGCGAACTCGTCCTGGCATTCGGCGCTGCTGCCGCACTGGCAAGGCACGCTGCTGGCCATGACCTGCATCCTGCAGATGCTGCTGAGCCTGTGGATCGACCGCCGCTACGACCGCGACCTGATGCGCTATTTCGCCGGAACGATCTGGTACCCGATCGCCTTCTGGATCATCACGATGGCGACCACCGTCGTCGCCCTTCCCAATGCTCTGATACGCCGCCGCGGCAAGCGCGCGGTGTGGACGAGCCCCGACCGAGGAGTTTCCGATGCGCCCTGAGACCCATGCCCCAAGCCGCCTGCACGAGACGCACGACGACAGGCCGCCCCCGAGCCGCCAGCGCTCCTGGGGGCAGCCCGCGGTGGACGAGCCGATCATCGACGCTGCACGAATCCCGCTGCGCGCCTTCGGCTCGGGCCGCTCGCCACTGCGCACGCTGGCCATGTATCTGTGGCTGCGCGTGCTGCGCCCGGCGGTCACCCTCGGCGTCTGGCTCTGCGCGATCTGGTACGCATGGCCCTATGTGCTCGGCGCGCGCTCGCAGCCCGAGGTGATGCAGCTGCTCGGTTTCTATGCCATCGCGATCGGCGCGATCATGGTCTCGATGCTGGTGATGGCGCCGCTGCGCCGCCGCCAGCAGACGCGCGAGACGCCGCCGGACCAGGAACAGTCGTCGCTGTTCGCGCTGGCCTCCTACATCGAGGTGCCGCCGGCGCGGCTGTCGGCCTGGCAGCGCGCGCGGCAGCTGCTGGTGCACCACGACAACAACGGCCACCTGCGCGACGCCACGGACACCGCGCCGGGAGCGCTGGAGCCCGAGCCGCTGCAGCGCGCGGCCGCGGGGCACTGACGCCGGACGGGCACGGCGGCATACGGCCGCATCCGTGCAGGGGTTTCGCGGCGGTGCTCCAATCGCCGCCACACTCCACCCTCCACCCTCCACCCTCCATCAAGGACTCTTTCATGGATCTCCAGCTCCAGGACCAGCACGTTCTCGTCACCGGCGGCAGCAAGGGCATCGGCCTGGCGTGCGCGCTGGGTTTCCTGCGCGAAGGCGCACGCGTGAGCCTCGTGTCGCGCGATCTCGTCAATCTGGAACAGGGCCGCAGGACGCTGGTGGATGCCTTCGCGCAGGCCGAAGGCCGGATCTCGGTGCATGCGGCCGACCTCAAGGACCCGGCCGGCGCCGTGGCCGCGCTCGACGCGGCCGAGCAGGTGTTCGGTGCGGTCGACGTGCTCGTCAACTCGGCCGGCGCCGCGCGCCGCACCCCGCCCGACGAACTGACGGCCGCGTCGTGGCACGACGCGATGGACGCGAAATACTTCACCTACATCCACATGATCGACCCTGTGGTGAAGCGCATGGGCCAGCGCGGCCGCGGCGCCATCGTCAACGTGATCGGCCAGGGCGGCAAGGTCGCGAGCCCGGTGCACATGGCCGGCGGCGCGGCCAATGCAGCGCTGATGCTGGTGAGTGCCGGCATGGCCGCGGCCTATGCCGCCAAGGGCGTGCGCGTGAACGCGGTGAACCCGGGGCTCACGCTGACCGAACGGCTGCAGGAAGGCATGAAGGCCGACGCGAAGCTGCAGGGCATCGGCACCGATGAGGCGCTGGCGCGCGCCAAGGCACGCCTGCCGCTGGGGCGCATCGCGACGCCCGAGGAAATCGCCAACACGGTGGTCTTCCTCGCGTCACCGAAGGCGAGCTACGTGACGGGCGCCATCGTGGCGATGGACGGCGCGGTGACGCCGATGATCTGAAGGCGCGGTTTCAAGCGCCGCCGCCCTCACCCCAACCCTCTCCAGGAGGGAGAGGGAGCCGATCCGGAGCAGCCTCTTTACTCAGGCAACAGCCTGCAACGCCTCGAACTTCAGCGCCAGGAAATCGACGAACGCCCGCACGCGCGCGGGCACGAAGCGCCCGCTCGGCAGCAGCGCATGCAGCGGGTAGGGCTCCGTCTCCCAGTCGGGCAGCAGGCGCACGAGGCGGCCTTCGCGGATGTCGTTGCGCACGTCGAGCGCGGACTTGAGCGACACGCCGTAGCCCGCCACCGTCCATTCGCGCGCGAGCGAGGCGTCGTCCACGCTGCGGTTGCCGTTCACGCGCACTTCGGTCCACTGGCCGTTCTGCGCGAAGCGCCAGACGCGGTGGCGGCGCCCCGAGCGGTTGAAGATCAGGCAGTTGTGGTGCACCAGGTCGTGCGGCACCTTCGGCGCGGGATGGCGGCGCAGGTAGCCCGGTGACGCCGTGAGCACCGGGTTGGTCAGCGCGAAGGGCCGCGCCACCAGGCGCGAATCGGCCAGCGCACCGTAGCGCAACGCCACATCGACCTCGTCGCGCATCACGTCCAGTGGACGGTCGCCGACCGACAGCGAGAGCTGCACGCCGGGATGCAGCGCCAGGAATTCGTCGAACCACGGCAGCAGCGTGCTGCGCGTGAGGTCCGAGGGCGAAGCCACCCGCAAGGTGCCGACCAGATCGCCGCGGTCGGCCGTGACGAGCGACTCGCCCTCGTCCAGCAGCTCGAAGGCGCGCACCGCGTAGTCGAGCAGCGTCTGGCCCTGCGGCGTGAGGCGCATGGCGCGCGTGGAGCGCTCGAACAGGCGCGCGCCGAGCTGTGCCTCCAGCCGCTTGAGCGTGGCGCTGGCGGCCGCGGGCGTGATGCCCAGCGCATGCGCCGCCGCCGTGAGCGTGCCGCCGCGCGCTGTCTGCACCAGTACCTGCAGGTCGGAGAGATTTTCAATCTTCATTTGAAAGTGTTGCTGATTCAAGCCGCCTTATCAAACCTTCCTTGCAATCCTACAGTTCAGGCATCGTCACTGAAAGGTTCCTCCCCATGAAAGCCGTCGGCTACTACCAGCCCCTTCCCATCGACAACCCCGAATCGCTGCAGGACATCGAGTTGCCCGCCCCCGTGGCCGGCCCGCGGGACCTGCTGGTGCGCGTGAAGGCGGTGTCGGTCAACCCCGTGGACACCAAGGTCCGCAAGAACGCCGCACCCGAGGCCGGCCAGGCCAAGGTGCTGGGCTGGGATGCCGTGGGCACGGTCGAGGCCATCGGCAGCGGCGTGAAGAACTTCAAGGTGGGCGACCGCGTGTACTACGCGGGCTCGATCGTCCGCCCGGGTGCCAACGCCGAACTGCATGCGGTGGACGAGCGCATCGCGGCGATCGCGCCGAAGACCCTCGACGACGCGCAGGCCGCCGCGCTGCCGCTGACCACCATCACCGCGTATGAACTGCTGTTCGACCGCCTGCGGGTGCCCAAGGGCGGCGGCGAAGGCCAGACGCTGCTGATCACCGGCGGCGCGGGCGGCGTGGGCTCGATCCTGATCCAGCTCGCGCGCCAGCTCACGAAGCTGCGCGTCGTCGCCACCGCCTCGCGCGCCGAAACGCGCGAATGGTGCCTGGCGCTCGGCGCGCACACCGTCATCGACCACTCGAAGCCGCTCGCGGCCGAGCTCAAGGCGGCCGGCATCGGCGAAGTCGACATGGTCGCCAGCCTCACGCAGACCGAGCAGCACTACGCGCAGATCATCGAGAGCCTCAAGCCCCAGGGCCAGATCGCGGTGATCGACGACATGAAGATGCTCGATGCGATGCCGCTGAAGACCAAGTGCATCTCGCTGCACTGGGAAATGATGTTCGCGCGCTCGCGCTTCGAGACGCCGGACGTCGCCGAGCAAGGCGCGCTGCTGGCGGAGGTTGCGGCGCTGGTCGACGCGGGCCGCGTCCGCACCACCGCCAATGCGAGCTTCGGCACCATCAATGCGGCGAACCTGAAGAAGGCGCATGCGCTCATCGAGAGCGGCAAGGCGCAAGGGAAAGTCGTGCTGGCCGGGTTCTGAGCTACGTGGACTGCCACGGCAGCCCGCGCATGCGCTCGCGCTTTTCTTCCTCGTCGAAGTGCGCGAGCGAAGGCTTGATGAGGTCGCTGCGCGCCACGATGCCGGCCAGCGCGAGCGATTGCGGGTCCTTCACCACCGGCAGCCGTTCGAGCCGGTGGCGCGCGAGCCGGGTCGCGACGGCGCGGCAGTTCTCGCCAGGCAGCGCGAAGTACAGCGGCGCGTCGGCGCAGGCATCGCCCACGGTTGCGATCGGGTCGCACGTACCGCGCGCGGCCAGCATCGCGCGGTCGGCCACGCCGATCACCGCGCCGTTGCGCAGCACGGGGAACGCACGGTGCGCCTGCCCTTCGCCGAAGTAGCTGAACAGCGCCTGCGCCACCGGCATGGCCGCGTCGATGCTGCGCACCTCGCGCGTCATCACCTCCTCGACCGAATGCCGCTCCAGCGGATCGATGCCGTACTCGCGGTAAATGTGATAGCCGCGGCGCGCGATTTTCTCGGTGAGGATCGAGCGGCGCATCGTGAGCACCGTGAAGCCGTAGGCCACGGCAGAGGTGGTCAGCAGCGGCAGCAGCGCATTGCTGTCGTGCGTGAGCCCGAAGGCGAAGATGGTGGCGGTGAGCGGCGCACGCATCACGCCGCCCAGCGTGGCCGCCATGCAGACCAGCGGCCACAGCATCGGGTCGTTGCCCGGCAGGATGTGCGAGAG
This sequence comes from Variovorax sp. Varisp46, assembly GCF_059491885.1. Classification (NCBI taxonomy): domain Bacteria; kingdom Pseudomonadati; phylum Pseudomonadota; class Betaproteobacteria; order Burkholderiales; family Comamonadaceae; genus Variovorax; species Variovorax sp. Varisp46. Next base: position 5,978,806 of record NZ_CP168515.1, on the reverse strand, counting down.
CACCACGCCCAGGCCGGCGCCCATCATCAGCAGCGGCGCCAGCACGCCACCCGAGGTGCCCGAGCCCAGCGAGATGACCCAGATGACGGCCTTCACCGCCAGCAGCGCGATCACCACGCCGAGCGCGAGGTGGTTGTGCAGCAGGTCGCCGATCACGTCGTAGCCCACGCCCAGCGCACGCGGCTGCAGCCAGCCGCCGATGCCGACCGCGAGGCCGCCGATGGCGGGCCACCACATCCAGTGCAGCGGCAGCTTGCCGAACCAGTCTTCCACCTTGTAGAGCGAGATCGACAACGACGCCGACAGCGCGCCGCACAGCACGCCGGCGATCACGCACGACAGCATGGCGAGCGGGCCGGGCACGGCCGTCTGCAGCGGGAACAGCGGGCCGGCGTCCATCAGCAACGGCCGCGCGAAGCCCGCCACCGCGCAGGCCACGGCCACCGGCAGCAGGCTGCGCGGGCGCAGTTCGAACAGCAGCAGTTCGACGGCCAGCAGCACCGCCGCCACGGGCGTGCCGAACACGGCCGTCATGCCGGCCGTGGCGCCCGCCACCAGCAGCGCCTTGCGCTCGGCCGCCGTGAGATGAAAGTGCTGCGCGATCAGCGAGCCGATGGCGCCCCCGGTCATGATGATCGGCCCTTCGGCGCCGAACGGGCCGCCGCTGCCGATGACGATGCCCGAGGACAGCGGCTTGAGCAGCGCGACCTTCGGCGACATCTTGCTCTTGCCAAACAGGATCGCCTCGATGGCCTCGGGAATGCCGTGGCCGCGGATCTTGTCGGAGCCGTAGCGCGCGACCAGGCCGACGATCAGACCGCCTATCACCGGCACCACGATGACCCAGGCGCCCAGCGTGTGCGTGGCCGGCGAACGGTCGGCCAGCGAGAAAGTCTGGAAGAAGAACAGGTTGGTGAAGAAGCGGATCAGGTCGAGCAGCACGCGCGCGGCCACGGTGCTGACGGCGCCGATGACGGCCGCCATGACGGTGATGCGCATGAGGCGCGTGTTGAGCGCGAAGTCGCCGCGCGGCGGATGGGAGTTGGCTTTGGAGCTCATGGAATTTCCGGAAGATCGATTTGCGGCACGTCGAACACGCCCTTGAGCGAGCGCAGTTCCGCGCGGTGGAGCTCGGCCAGCCGCAGCAGCAGCTTCTCGCCCTCGGCGAGCAGGTGCACCTCGACCTGCCGGCGGTCCGTTTCGCTGGGCCGGCGCTGCACCAGTCCGAGCGCTTCGCAGCGCGTGACGAGCGCAACCGCGCCGTGCGGCTGCAGCTGCAGGCGTTCGGCGATCTCGCCCACCGAGGCCCAGTCGCGGCCGGGCACGCCCTTGATGTGCAGCAGCACCAGGTATTGCTGCGGCGTGAGGCCCTCGGCCTGCGCGGCGCGCTCGGAGAAGCGCTCGAAGCGGCGCATCTGGTAGCGGAACTGGGAAAGCGCCTCGAAGTCTTTCTTGGCGAGCTTGCGGGGGGTGGAAGCCATGGCGATGGGAGATGCCGGAATGGCCGAAATATATCACGTCGTGACATATATACCGTGCGACACAATGGGTGCATGACCGCCGACCCCATCGAATTCGACACTCCGCGCCTGCGCTTGCGCCAGTGGCGCGAGAGCGATCTGGCGCCCTTCTTCGCGCTGGCTTGCGACCCGCAGGTGATGGAGTTCCTGCTGCCGCTGCCCACGCGCGCCGACAGCGATGCGCTGGCCGATCGCATCCGCGCGCGCTTCGCGGAAAACGGCTGGGGCTTGTGGGCGGTGGAGCACAAGGCGTCCGGCGGGTTCATGGGCTTCACCGGCCTGAACTCACCGGCGGTCACGCTTGCGTTCTCGCCGTGCGTCGAGATCGGCTGGCGATTCGGGCGCGGCTGGTGGGGCCAGGGTTTCGCGAGCGAGGCCGCACGCGCTGCGCTGCAGGTCGGCTTCGAGCGGATCGGGCTGGACGAGATCGTCGCCTTCACCGCCTGGAACAACACGCGCTCGAGCGCGGTGATGGAGCGCATCGGCATGAAGGAAGACGCGGCCGGCGCCTTCGACCATCCGCTGGTGCCCGAAGGACACGCACTGCGCCGGCACAGGCTCTACCGCATCGCCCGACCGCAGCGCTGAAGAAAGCTACTTCGCCCTCGACACCCGCCACACGGCGTTGCCGACATCGTCGGCCACCAGCAGTGCCCCGCCCTTGTCGAGCGCCACGCCCACCGGCCGGCCCTGCGCCTTTTCGTCGGCGGTCAGGAAGCCGGTCAGCACATCGACCGGCGGTCCGCTGGGCTTGCCTCCGATGAAGGGCACGAACACCACCTTGTAGCCCGACTTGGGCTTGCGGTTCCACGAGCCGTGCTCGCCGATGAAGACGCCGCTGGCGAACTGCTCGGGCATGCCGCCCGGGCGCGAGAACGCCATGCCCAGCGGCGCGACGTGCGCGCCCAGCGCGTAGTCGGGCGCGATGGCCTTGGCCGTCATCTCGGGGTTCTGCGGCGTGACGCGGGCGTCGACGATGCCGCCGTAGTAGCTCCAGGGCCAGCCGTAGAAGGCGCCGTCCTTCACCGAGGTGAGGTAGTCGGGCACGAGGTCGCTGCCGATCTCGTCGCGTTCGTTCACCACGGTCCACAGCGCCTTCGTGTCCGGGTCCCAGCCCATGCCGTTGGGGTTGCGCAGGCCGCTCGCGAACAGGCGCTTCTCGCCGCTCTTCGTGTCGACTTCCCAGATGGCGGCACGGCCCTCTTCAGCCGCGAGGCCGTTCTCGCCGATGTTGCTGTTGGAGCCGACCGTCACATAGAGCTTGCTGCCGTCGGCATTGGCGATGACGTTCTTGGTCCAGTGGTGGTTGATGCCGGCGGGCAGCTGCGTCACCAGCGTCGGGTTGGCGCTGATGGAGGTCTGGCCCTCGGTATACGGCACCTTCACCAGCGCGTCGGCATTGGCGATGAAGAGTTCGTTGCCGACCAGCGCCATGCCGTACGGCGACATCAGGTTGGTCATGAACACCTGCTTCACCTCGGCGAGGCCGTCGCCGTCGGCGTCGCGCAGCAGGGTGATGCGGTTGGCGCTGGGCACGCCCGCGCCGGCGCGGGCCATGAGCTTGCCCATGACCCAGTTGCGCACCTTCGCGACCACGCCGCTGCCGCCGTCGCTGCTGCCGCCCGGCTTGGGCGGCTTGTTGCTCTCGGCCACGAGGATGTCGCCGTTGGGCAGGGTATAGACCCAGCGCGGATGGTCGAGGCCGCGCGCCAGTGCCGTCACCTGCAGGCCTTCGGCGGGGATGGGCGAGGCGGTGTCGGTCCAGCCGACGGCGGTCGCGACGTTGACGGTGGGAATCAGGGTCTTGTTCGGCTGGGCCAGTTGCGGGCGAGGGCCGGTCGTGAGCTCCGGGGCCAGCTTGGCGGTCTCGCCGCAGCCGGCGACAAGCAGCAGCGCGGCGGCCAGGGCCAGTGCGGATGCTTGCTGCGGTGCTGTCATGCGTATTCCTTGCGCGGCCGGGTGCCGCATGCACCGGATGATCCCCAGCCGGGCAGCCCCGGGGTTGTCGGCCACGGGCGCTTTCTGGCGTGGGCGCACCTCATTTGCGCATCGCCGCTACCATCGCCGGATGACCGACGACCTGTTCCGAGCCGACGCCTACCTGCGCACCTGCGACGCCCGCGTCCTGCGCATCGACGAAACCGGCATCGTGCTGGACCGCACGGTGTTCTATCCGCTGGGCGGCGGACAGGCCGGCGACACCGGCGTGCTGGCGCTGGCCGACGGGCGCGAACTGGTCATTGCCGACACCCGCAAGGCCAGGAACGAAGAAGGCCAGCCCACGAATGAATTCGTGCACGTGCCCGCCCCGGAACAAGCCGACCTGCTGGCCGCGCTGAAGCCCGGCGACACCGTGACCGCCCGCCTCGACTGGGAGCGCCGCCATCGCCTGATGCGCTTCCACACCGCCTCCCACCTGCTGTGCCACCTCGTGCCGGTGCCGGTGAACGGCTGCTCCATCACGCCCGAATACGCACGCATCGACTTCCACATGACCGATCCGCTGGACAAGGAAGCGCTGACCGCCGGGCTCGCGAAACTGGTCGAAGCGGCCCATCCGCTGACCGTGGGCGCCATCACCGACGAGGAACTCGACGCCAACCCCGCGCTGGTCAAGAGCATGAGCGTGCAGCCGCCGCGCGGCACGGGCACGGTGCGCACCATCCGCATCGGCGGCGACGGCGATGCCCAGATCGACTTCCAGCCCTGTGGCGGCACGCATGTTGCAAACACTTCCGAGATCGGGGCGGTGATGGTCACCAAGATCGAGAAGAAGAGCGCCAACAGCCGCCGCGTGGTGCTGGGCTGGGCCCCTGCGGCGGCCTGAAACGGCCCGGAACTTCGCCCCCATTGAATGCTCCGACTGACGGCATGATCTTTTCGCGCATCCATTTCGCTACGCTTCTGATAGCAATCTCCGCAGCCAGCATGCCGGCTGCGGCGCAATTGGCTTCCAAACCAGGCGCCGTGGTGACCACCCCCCACGTGCGCGCCGAACTGATCGCCCACGCCCCCGACGGCGTGGCGCCCGGCGCCCCGGTCTGGGTCGGCCTGCAGATCACGCACCAGCCCGAGTGGCACACCTACTGGAAGAACGCCGGCGATTCGGGCCTGCCCACCGAGATGGCGTGGACGCTGCCGGCCGGCGTGTCCACCGGCGAGATCGCCTGGCCGGTGCCGACGAAGATCCCGGTCGGCAACCTCGCCAACTACGGCTACGAAAACACCGTGCTGCTGCCGGTGCCGCTGGAGGTGTCGACGCTCTACAAGCCGCCGGTGGCGCTGGGCGGCGGCACGCCGGCCATGGACATCCGGCTCAAGGCTTCCTGGCTGGTCTGCCGCAAGGAATGCATCCCCGAAGAAGGCACGTTCACGCTGCCCCTGCCGCTGCAGGGCTCGACCGCGCTGCACAAGGCCGAGTTCGACGCCGCACTGGCGGCCCAGCCGCAGCCGCTGGCCAAGGCCGGCACCATCGAGGTCGATGGCCACAACCTGAAAGTGCGCCTCGAAGGCCTGCCCGCCGCCGTGCAGGGCAAGACGCTGGGCTTCTTCCCCGAGACCCCCGAGGTGATCCGCACCGCGGCCGTCTCCGGCAAGGACTGGACCCAATCCTGGCAGGGCGGCACCTGGACGGCGACGCTGCCGCTGGCCGATCAGCGTAGCGCGAGCCCCACGGTGATGCCGGTGGTGGTGGCGCTGGCCGAGGCCGACCGGCAGGCCGGCCAGCCGGTCGGCCTGGCGCGCCGAAGCGCCGGTCACGGGCGCCTGGCCGGCAGGCGCTGCGCCGCGCGCCGAGGTGTCGCCGGCGCTGCAGGCTGCGCTCACCGCCAATGCGGCCAAGGCAACAGCCCCGGCCGGCGATGCTCCGGCGCCCTCCTCGACCACCTTCATGGCCGCGCTGCTGGGCGCGCTGATCGGCGGCCTGCTGCTCAACCTCATGCCCTGCGTGTTCCCGATCCTCGCGATCAAGGTACTGGGCTTCGCGCGGCAGGCGGGCAACGCCAGCGCGCACCGCAAGGCCGGGCTGGCCTACACCGGCGGCGTGATGCTGTCCTTCCTCGCGCTGGGCGGCGGCATGCTGGCGCTGCGCGCGGCCGGCGCCGGGCTGGGCTGGGGCTTCCAGCTGCAGTCGCCGGGCGTGGTCGCTGCGCTGGCGGCGCTGTTCACGCTGATCGGGCTCAACCTCGTGGGCGTGTTCGAGTTCGGCCGCGCGGCGCCCTCGTCGGTGTGCAGCGCGCAGGCCAAGCACCCGCTGGCCAACGACTTCCTCTCCGGCGTGCTCGCCGTGGTCATCGCCTCGCCCTGCACCGCGCCGTTCATGGGCGTGTCGCTGGGTTTCGCCATCGGCCTGCCGGCCGGCCAGGCGCTGCTGCTGTTCGCGGCGCTGGGCTTCGGGCTGGCGCTGCCGTACCTCGTGGCCGGCTTCGTGCCCGCCGTGGCGTACCTGCTGCCGAAGCCCGGCCCGTGGATGGGCACGCTGCGCCGCTTGCTCGCCTTTCCGATGTTCGCCACCGTGGCGTGGCTGGTGTGGGTGCTGGGCCAGCAAAGCGGCATCGACGGCGCGGGCACGCTGCTCGCGCTGCTGGTGTGCCTGGCCGCCATCGTCTGGGCGCTCACGCTGCGCGGGCGCACGCGGGTCGTGATCGCCACCGTGCTGATCGGCTTCACGGCCGTGCTGACCGCCACCATCGGCCGCAATGTGCTGCAGGTGGTGGAGCCGGCCCGGCTGGCGGCGGCATCCGGCACCGCCGGCCAGCGCTGGCAGCCCTGGTCCGCCGAGCGAGTGTCCGAGCTGTCGGGCGCCGGCCAGCCGGTGTTCATCGACTTCACCGCTGCGTGGTGCGTGACCTGCCAGTACAACAAGAAGAGCACGCTCTCCGATGCCGCGGTGCTGGCCGACTTCGACGCGAAGAAGGTCGCCATGCTGCGCGCCGACTGGACCCGGCGCGACCCCGCCATCACCGCCGCGCTCACCGCGCTGGGCCGCAGCGGCGTGCCGGTGTACGTGCTGCAGGCGCCGGGCAAGCCGCCCGTCGTGCTGACCGAGATATTGGGCAAGGACGAAGTCCGCGCCGCCCTCGCCGCGCTTTGACCACCAGCGTGACATGGGTTGTCACATGCACTTGAAGAAACCGTTCTAAGCTGCAGTTGTTGTTTGGAATTTGTTCTGGAGTTCAAGCTGGCCATGTCTCTTTCGTCAACCACAGACTCGCGCTCCCGCCGTGCCGCGCGCCATGCCCGCGCCGCACTGAGCCGGGCCTCCCGCCGTGCGGTCGTTGCCGCCGCCGTGGCGCTCGGCGCCACCTTCCTGATGGGTACCAATGCCGCCGCCGCGCCCGCGGTGGGCCAGCAGGCGCCCGATTTCATCGCCGTCGACACCAGCGGCGCCAAGCACAAGCTGTCCGATTTCGCGGGCAAGTTCGTGGTGCTCGAATGGACCAACCCCGGCTGCCCCTTCGTGCGCAAGCATTACGGCAGCGGCAACATGCCCGCCACCCAGAAGGCCGCGACCGACAAGGGCGTGGTGTGGCTGGCCATCAATTCCACCGAGCGCGCCGCCACCGACTACCTCAAGCCCGATGCGCTCGACGCCTGGATGAAGTCGCAGAAGGCCGCGCCCACCGCCGTGCTGATGGACGAGGACGGCGTCATCGGCCAGGTCTACGGCGCGCGCACCACGCCGCACATCTTCATCATCGACCCCAAGGGCACGCTGGTGTACGCGGGCGGCATCGACAGCATCGCCTCGGCGCGGGCGGACGACATCAAGACCGCGACCAACTACGTGAACCAGGCACTGGGCGAGGCCTTCGGCGGCAAGCCGATCTCGGCCGCCAGCACGCGGCCCTACGGCTGCTCGATCAAGTACAAGACCTGAGCCCGACCCGGATGGCGCAAGTCCCGGGCACCGCCGGATACGGAGCCAACGCCGCGGCGCTGGCCACCCAGTACGAAAGCCTGCGCTTCGCCGACGTACACCGCGAGGTGCTGCATCTCTTTCCCCCGCCGCCGGCCCGCGTGCTCGACATCGGCGCCGGCGCCGGGCGCGACGCGGCGGCGCTGGCCGCGCTGGGCCACCAGGTCGTGGCCGTGGAACCGACCGCCGAACTCCGCGCCGAAGGCCTGCGCCGCCACGCCGCGCTGCCCATCGAGTGGGTCGACGACCACCTGCCCGGCCTGCATCGCACCCGGGCGCTCGGCGAGCGATACGACCTGATCCTGCTGACCGCCGTCTGGATGCACCTCGACGACGCGGAACGCCGCGCCGCGATGGCGGCCCTTGCCGGACTGGTGGCCGACGGCGGGCAGATTGCAATGTCGCTGCGCCATGGCCCCGTGCCCGCGGGCCGGCGGATGTTCGAGGTGTCGGCTCAGGAGACCTGCGAGCTTGCCGAAGCGCACGGTCTGCGGCGCCGGTTTCTAGGCCAGCGCGAGGACATGCTCGGCCGCGCAGATGTGACATGGAGCGTCCTCGTCCTCGGGGCCCGGGCCTCGCGCGTGACGCTGCCAGTGACAGCTACCTGACTCGCACAGTCAGCCAGCGGTCGGGAAGCCCACCTACCCTCGGGCGAGCACATCGCCAATATCGCCCAAGGGGACAACCAGATGAATCCTGCGCCCACCGCCGCGCAACCGGGCACGGCCGCCCACGCCTCCTCCGCCTCTTCCTCCAAGTTCGCCACCGTCCTGCGCGTGACCGGCGGCAACTTCATGGAGATGTTCGACTTCTTCCTGTTCGGCTTCTACGCCACGCAGATCTCGAAGGCGTTCTTCCCCGCGGGCAACGAGTTCGCCTCGCTGATGCTCACGTTCATGACCTTCGGCGCGGGCTTCCTGATGCGGCCGCTGGGCGCGATCTTTCTCGGTGCGTATGTCGACCGCGTCGGCCGCCGCCAGGGCCTGATCGTCACGCTCGCGCTGATGGCCGTCGGCACCCTGCTGATCGCCTGCGTACCTTCCTACGCCACCATCGGCCTCGTCGCGCCGCTGCTGGTGCTGGTCGGCCGGCTGCTGCAGGGCTTCTCGGCCGGCGTGGAGTTGGGCGGCGTGTCGGTGTACCTGTCGGAAATGGCCACGCCGGGCCGCAAGGGCTTCTACGTGAGCTGGCAGTCGGCCAGCCAACAGGTGGCCATCGTCGTGGCGGCTGCGCTCGGCTACTGGCTCAACGTGACCTTCACGCCGCAGGAGATCGGCGACTTCTACTGGCGCATTCCGTTCTTCGTGGGCTGCCTGATCGTGCCGGCGCTGTTCATCATCCGCCGCTCGCTGCAGGAGACCGAGGAGTTCATGGCGCGCAAGCACCGGCCCGACGCGCGCGAGATCTTCCAGTCGATGATCGCCAACTGGGGCCTCGTGCTCGCCGGGATGATGCTGGTGTCGATGACCACCGTGTCGTTCTACCTGATCACCGTCTACACGCCCACCTTCGGCAAGGCCGTGCTGCACCTGAGCACGACCGACGCGCTGATCGTCACGCTGTGCGTGGCCATTTCCAACTTCATCTGGCTGCCGATCATGGGCTCGCTGTCGGACCGCGTGGGCCGCAAGCCGCTGCTGATCCTGTTCACGGTGCTGACCATCCTGACCGCGTACCCGTCGCTCAAGTGGCTGGTCGGCGCGCCGAGTTTTGTACGCATGCTCGAGGTCGAGCTGTGGCTGTCGTTCCTCTACGCAAGCTACAACGGCGCGATGGTCGTGGCGCTCACCGAGGTGATGCCGGTGAACGTGCGCACCGCCGGCTTCTCGCTCGCGTACAGCCTGGCGACGGCGCTGTTCGGCGGCTTCACGCCGGCGATCGCGACAGGGCTGATCGAGATGACCGGCGACAAGGGCGCGCCGGGGCTGTGGATGACGGCCGCCGCGGTGTGCGGGCTGATTGCGACGCTGCTGCTGTACCGGCGCAACGTGGACCCGGCCGATGCGCGGCGCGTGCCGGTGGTCTGAGCGCATCGATAGGCGATAGGCCGGGCTGCGGGGACCCGGGACACACCCCTGCGACAATCGCGGAATGCCTTTCGCCCCCCTGCAAAACGACACGTTCCTGCGAGCCTGCTGGCGCCAGGCCACCGACCACACACCCGTCTGGCTCATGCGCCAGGCCGGCCGCTACCTGCCGGAGTACGTCGCCACGCGCGCCAAGGCGGGCAGCTTCATGGGGCTGGCGACCAACACCGACTACGCCACCGAGGTCACGCTGCAGCCGCTGGCGCGCTACCCGCTGGACGCGGCCATCCTGTTCTCCGACATCCTGACGGTGCCCGACGCGATGGGCCTGGGCCTGTCGTTCGAAGCCGGCGAGGGCCCGCGCTTCGCGCACCCGGTGCGCGACGAGGCGGCCGTGGCCGCGCTCGAAGTGCCCGACATGGACAAGCTGCGCTACGTGTTCGATGCCGTGGCCTCGATCCGCAAGGCGCTGGATGGCCGCGTGCCGCTGATCGGCTTCTCGGGCAGCCCGTGGACGCTGGCCTGCTACATGGTGGAAGGCGCGGGTTCCAGCGACTACCGCCTCGTGAAGAGCATGCTGTACGGCCGCCCCGACCTCATGCACCGCCTGCTGGCCGTGAATGCCGACTCGGTGGCCACGTACCTCAACGCCCAGATCGACGCCGGCGCGCAGGCCGTGATGGTGTTCGACAGCTGGGGCGGCGTGCTGGCCGACGGCGCGTTCCAGGAATTCAGCCTCGCCTACACAGCCCGCGTGCTGGCAGGCCTCAAACGCACCGGCGCCGACGGCCAGCCCGTGCCGCGCATCGTGTTCACCAAGGGCGGTGGCCTGTGGCTCGACGCCATGCGCGAGCTCGACTGCGAAGTGCTGGGCGTCGACTGGACCGTGAACCTCGCCACCGCGCGCAGGCAGATCGCTGAAGGCACCGACGGCAAGGCCAAGGCGCTGCAGGGCAACATCGACCCCAACGTGCTGTTCGCGCCGCCCGCGCAGATCGAGGCCGAGGTGGCGAAGGTGCTGAACGCCTTCGGCAAGCCTCACGCCGACCGCAACGCCAAGGGCCCGACCCACATCTTCAACCTGGGCCATGGCATCAGCCAGTTCACGCCACCGGAGCACGTGGCGGCGCTGGTGCAGGCGGTGCATGCCCAGTCGCGCGCGCTGCGCGGTTGAAGTCGTCACCCGAGGCGGGCCGGCGATGGCGCCGGACCTGCCCGAAAGTGGGTTTGCAGCCGTTTGTCAAGCACAAAAACGGTCTATCAGCGCTGACTTATGCACAAAACAGGTGTTGCACCGCGCAAGATTATCTGAGTGGCCTCTTTCTTTGCTCCTAAAGAAATAGCGAAGCTAAGTTGTTGATTTATATAGGATTTGAACTTTGCTTTTTTTCCGGGCATTCCAGCCAGAGCCTTGATTTTCAAGGCCTCGCAGCGAGTCGAGCCCGCTTGTCAACAAAGTTATCCACAGAAACTCTGGATGGGCCTCAAAGCCCAGACAAATCAATGACTTAAGCGCTTTTGCTCAAAGTCGCATTAACAAACCTTTCCAAGAAGGACCGCTCATCTCCACAGCCGGCTCACCCCTCGGCGGGGCTCACCAGACGACGGACGGCGCTTCGCCGGCCCTGCCGTGGCGGCTCGACATCGCGGTGCAGACGCCCGCGCATGCCGCGCTCGGCGACCTGCTGAGCTACGCCGGCACCGAGCCGCTGGTGCCGGGCACGCTGGTGCGCGTGCCGCTGGGCAAGCGCGAGGTGCTGGGCGTGGTCTGGAACGAGCCGGTTTCGCTGGCGGGCGTCGAGCCCGACATGGCGCTGAAGCCCGTGGGCGCGGCGCTCGACGCACTGGCCCCGCTGGGCGAGGCCTGGCGCGACCTGGTGGCCTTCGCCGCGCGCTACTACCAGCGCTCGATCGGCGAGATCGCGCTGGCCGCGCTGCCGCCGCAGCTGCGCGACCTGTCGACCGCGCAGCTGGCGCGCCGGCTCAAGCGCGGGACGGCGGCCGGGCCGGTGGCCGAGACGGCCGAATCCGCCAACCTGATCGCGCTGAGCGCGGAGCAGACCGCCGCGCTGGCGCGCATCGAGGCAGAAACGGGCACCTTCCTGCTGGTCGGCAGCACCGGCAGCGGCAAGACCGAGGTCTACCTGCGCTGCGTGGCCGACCTGCTCGCGCGCGACCCCGAGGCGCAGGCGCTGGTGATGGTGCCCGAGATCAACCTCACGCCGCAGCTCGAAGCCCGCTTCAAGGCCCGCTTCGGCGACGAGGCCGTGGTGTCGCTGCACAGCGGCATGACGAATCCGCAGCGGCTCGCGAGCTGGCTGGCGGCGCACGGCGGCGCCGCGCGCATCGTGCTGGGCACGCGCATGGCGGTGTTCGCGTCGATCCCGGGGCTGAAGCTCATCGTGGTCGACGAGGAGCATGACCCGAGCTACAAGCAGCAGGAAGGCGCGCGCTACTCGGCGCGCGACCTCGCCGTGTGGCGCGGCCAGCGCGAGAAGGCCAAGGTGATCCTGGGCTCGGCCACGCCCTCGCTCGAGAGCTGGCACCAGAGCCGGCCCGCCGAGGGCGACGACCCGGGCGGGCGCTACGTGCGGCTGGCCATGCCCTCGCGCATCGGCGCCGGTGAGCTGCCCGCCGTGCGGCTCGTCGACATGAACCTGCAGCCGCCGAAAACGGTGATTTCCGCCGCGCTGCTCGACGCCATCGGCCAGCGCATCGCGCGCGGCGAGCAGAGCATGATCTTCCTGAACCGGCGCGGCTATGCGCCGGTGCTGGCCTGCGGCGACTGCGGCTGGAAGAGCGAGTGCCCGCACTGCAGCGCCTACCGCGTGTTCCACAAGATCGACCGCACGCTGCGCTGCCACCACTGCGGCTTCACCGAGCGCGTGCCGCGCGCCTGCCCGGCCTGCGGCAACCCCGACATCGCGCCCGTGGGCCGCGGCACGGAACGGCTCGAAGAACACCTGGCCGAGCTGTTCGCAGGCGTGAAGCACCCGGACGGCAGTGCGGTGCGCATCGCGCGCATCGACGCCGACAGCACAAAGAAACAGGGCGCGCTCGAATCGCAGCTCGCGGCCGTGCACGCGGGCGAGGTCGACGTGCTGGTCGGCACGCAGATGATCGCCAAGGGCCACGACTTCCGCCGCATCACGCTGGTGGCCGCGGTGAACCCCGACGGTGCGCTGTTCTCCAGCGACTTCCGCGCGCCTGAGCGGCTGTTCAGCCTGCTGATGCAGTCGGCCGGCCGCGCAGGCCGCGACGCCGCCTACCTCGCCGCGCAAGGCGCCAAGGCCGAGATGTGGATCCAGACGCACCATGCGCAGCACCCACTGTTCATGGCGCTGCGCAGGCACGACTACGCCAGCTTCGCGCAGCAGCAGCTCGACGAGCGCCGCGCCGCCGGCATGCCGCCGTTCGCGTTCCAGGCGCTGCTGCGGGCCGACGCGCGCGAGCAGCCGGTGGCGCAGGGCTTCCTGAACACGGCCGCGGACAAGGCCGAGGCGCTGCCGGGTGCCGAGCTCGTCACGCGCTACCCGGCCGTGCCGCTGGCGATCCAGCGCGTGGCGAATGTGGAGCGTGCGCAGATGCTGATCGAAAGCCCCTCGCGCGCCGCGCTGCAGCGCCTGCTGGCCGCCTGGCAGCCGCTGTTGCACGAACTGCGGCGCACGCCCGAGGGCAAGGGCGTGATCCGCTGGCTGGTCGACGTCGACCCGCACAGCATCTGAACCTGGAACGCCAGCGACCCTGAAGCCGCGGTTTCAGTGGTGGCCGACGGGCTCCTTGCCCATGTCGACGTAGCGCAGCTCGCCATGCCTGCGCCGCACGATGCTCCCGGGCCACGCGAACACCACGAGGCTCAGCGCGGCGAGCGCTATCGCGGTGGCAGTGCCGAACCTGTCGGCATGCCAGAACCAGCCGACCACGAAGAGCCAGGCCAACCACAGCAGGATGCGAGAAAGAATTGCCATCGCGCGCTCCATTCACATCTTTGACTTGCAAACACTGTAGCAGCTCATCTGCAAACTCAAGTATTCATCTGAAGTGATAGCGATAGCTATGCCTTACGGCCTGCCTCGGCCTACCCGAAAATTTGTGAAAAAAGAGTTGACGCCATACCCCGGCGCTGGCCAAGCTGTCACAGCGCCAGCCCCCCGCGGGGACCGTGTTCCAAGCAAGCTCGCTCGTCGCAAAGGCAAGGGTCGCCGTGAAACCGTCGTCTTTCTCTGTTTGGGTCCTCTCGCTCGCTTCGAGCCTCGCCTGCATCGCGGGCGTGCCTTCGGCTTGCGCGGCCGAACTGGAGGTGCAGGGCAGCCGGCTGCTGGTGTCGGGCATGCTCGACGGCAGCGCCATCAAGGAATTCACCGAGCAGCTGGCCAGCGGCACGGTGCATGTCGTGGTCTTCAAGGATTCGTTCGGCGGCACCGCCGAAGCGGCCGGCGCCTTTGCCGACGCCATCCGTGCGAGCGGCGTGCAGACCGAGGTTCGCGGCCAGTGCATGGCGGCCTGTGCCTATGCCTTCCTGGCGGGCAGGACGCACCGCTTCGGCTACGGCCCGCAAGTCAACGGCATCCTGCTGCCGGTGGCGGCGCGGCCCACGGCTGCCGAGCTCGCGGTGCGCTGGCGCGGCGACGAAACCCACAAGACGCTGGCCGACTTCACGCCGACCGCCGGGTCGGCGGCCAAGCCGGTGGAAGCGAGTGCCCCGCCGCCCAAGGACAACTGGCAGCCCGACCACGGCGTGCTCTTCACCGCCAGTCCCACGCTCTTCGGGCGTGTCTACAACACCTACTACTGCGACGGCACGCAGGGCCGCGACTTCTCGAAGTGCGAGCGCCTCGCCGATGCCGATCCGTACAAGCTCGGCGTGCTGACCCCGTAGCGCGCGCCGCGAGCGGAAAGCTGAAGAAGGCGGTCCCCCGTCGTCCAGTGGACGACGCGGGCGGTGCGGCCGCGCTCGGCGCAAAGAAAGGGAAAGTAACAAGGACTACAGGCGGCACCGGTCCGCTGTCGCCGGGCCGCTCCAGGGCTGCATGGGGGTGTCCGGGCTATAACCCCGCAAAGGCCGGCCCCGTATCATTGCCCGCTTTGCGCCAGCCGTTCCCCACGGCCTTCTTCGCGGCCTTCCCGGTTCTTTTTCTCCCATGTCTCACGGTCTCAATCTCGCGCAACAAGAAGCGGTCAACTACATGCATGGTCCCTGCCTGGTGCTTGCCGGTGCGGGCTCGGGCAAGACGCGGGTGATCACGCACAAGATCGGCCGGCTGATCCAGTCGGGCATCGAGCCGCAGCGCATCGCGGCCATCACCTTCACGAACAAGGCGGCCGCCGAGATGCGCGAGCGCGCGAAGGACCTGATCGGCAAGGACGCCCGCAAGGTCGTGGTCTGCACCTTCCACGCGCTGGGCGTGCGCATGATGCGCGAGGACGGCGCGGTGCTCGGCCTGAAGAAGGCCTTCAGCATCCTCGATTCCGACGACGTCACCAAGATCCTGAAGGACGCCGGCGGCACCACCGATGCGGCCACCGCGCGCATCTGGCAGTGGACCATCAGCAAGTGGAAGAACATGGGCCTGAACGCCGCGCAGGCCGAAGCCCAGGCTGCCGACGACAACGAGCGCATCACCGCGAAGATCATGGCGCGCTACGAAGAGCGCCTCGCGGCCTACCAGAGCGTGGACTTCGACGACCTGATCGGCATGCCGCTCAAGCTGCTCTACGAATTTCCCGAGGTGCGCGCCAAGTGGCAGGCCGCGCTCGGCCACATCCTGGTGGACGAATACCAGGACACCAACGCCACGCAGTACGAAGTGCTCAAGGCCCTGGCCGGCGAGCGCGGCCACTTCACCGCCGTGGGCGACGACGACCAGTCGATCTACGGATGGCGCGGCGCCACGCTCGACAACCTGCGCAAGCTGCCGGTCGACTACCCCACGCTCAAGGTCATCAAGCTGGAGCAGAACTACCGCTCCACCAGCGCCATCCTGCGCGCGGCCAACAACGTGATCGGCCCCAACCCCAAGCTGTTTCCGAAGACGCTGTTCTCCGAGCTCGGCGAAGGCGAGCCGGTGCGCATCGTCGATGCCGACAGCGAAGTGCACGAGGCCGAGCGCGCGGTGGCGCGCATCGTCAGCATCCGCGCGGGCGACGTCATCGCGCAGGGCAAGCAGTACAAGGAGTTCCGCGACTTCGCGATCCTGTACCGCGCCAACCACCAGGCGCGCGTGTTCGAGCAGGCGCTGCGCAAGGCGCAGATTCCGTACAAGGTGTCGGGCGGCCAGAGCTTCTTCGACCGCGCCGAGATCAAGGACCTGTGCGGCTGGTTCCGCCTGTGGGTCAACAACGACGACGACCCCGCGTTCCTGCGCGCCATCACCACGCCCAAGCGCGGCATCGGCCACACCACGCTGGCGAGCCTGGGCACCTTCGCGAGCCAGTACAAGCTGAGCCTGTTCGAGGCGCTGTTCAGCCCCTCGCTGCCGAGCGTGATGCCCAAGCGCACGCTCGAAGGCATCCACGAGTTCGGCCGCTACATCAACGACCTGGAATACCGCGCGCGCCGCACCATGGGCGCCGAAGACTCGCGCACCTTCATGCTCGACTGGCTCAAGGAGATCGACTACGAGAAGCACCTCTACGACGGCGAGGACAGCGAGGCCGCCGCGGCCTCGCGCTGGACCAACGTGCTGGAGTTCGTCGACTGGATGTCGCAGCGCGCCGGCGGCACGCTCGACGATGCCTCGGGCGCCAACGACAACGTCGAGACCGAGCGCAAGAGCCTGCTCGAAGTGGCGCAGACCATCTCGCTGCTGTCGACCATCAGCGAGCGCGAGCAGGACCAGGACGTGGTCACGCTCTCGACGCTGCACGCCTCCAAGGGCCTCGAATGGCCGCACGTGATGCTGATCGGCGTGACCGAGGGCCTGCTGCCCTTCAAGCTCGAGGACGACAACGGCCGCCAGAAGGTGGTGAGCGACGACACGCTGCAGCGCCTGCAGGAAGAGCGCCGCCTGATGTACGTGGGCATCACGCGCGCGCAGCGCAGCCTGGCCGTGAGCTGGACCAAGAAGCGCAAGCAGGGCCGCGAGATGGTGCCCTGCGTGCCGAGCCGCTTCATCGCCGAGATGGGCCTCGACAAGACAACCATCAAGGAAGACCCGCGCGAGAAACTCAAGGCGCTGCGCGCCGAGTTCGCGCGCAAGGCACAGGACAACGCGGCGAAGGCGGCGGCAGCGTCATGAAGGCGAACAGCTTTTCCGCGCTGCTGGCCGGCGCCGTTCTTCTTTCGCTGTCGGGCTGCGCCTCCGTGCGGGGCAGCGCCGACTGCCCCGCCGACGCGCGCGACCTGCCGCTGCAATCGCTCTACGGCCGCTGGGATGCGCACTTCGACGGCCTGCCGGCCGTGGCCGCCGTGCAGCTCGGAAAGCACCCCGACTACGACGGCGTGCGCGGAACCATCACACGCCACGGCGCCAACCCTGCGAAAGCCGCGGTCGCGCAACTCGCGGGCGACGTGGACGACGAAGGCGCGCTCTCCATCGACGAATCGCAGGACGGCCGCGCCATCAGCGCCGTCTGGTCGGGCAAGCTGCAGGCCGGCTCGTGCGGGCGCGAATTCAGGGGCACGTGGCGCAACGCCGCGGACGAGAGCACGCACCCGTTCGTGCTCAGCAAGACAGTCGCGCAGGAAGGAAAGCAATGACGACGACACGACGACAACCTCACTTCAACCTGGCCGCGCTCGCGGCCGTGGCCGCCTGCCTCGGCGGCGGCGCCACGGCGCACGCACAGGCCGTGGACAAGCCCGCGAGTCCGCTGGCCGACGCCCAGCTCACCTGGCAGCAGTGCGCCGCACTCGGTGCCAACAACGAGGCGCGCCTGGCCTGCTTCGACCGCTGGTCGCAGCAGCAGACGCTGCCCTCGGTGTCGGTTCCCGCCGCGCCGCCCGTGCTGGCGAACACCCAGCCGCCGGTGGACGCCTCGATCCCGGCCACGCGCGTCGTCTCGGTCGCCACCACCGAAGGCTGCCGCGACCGCCAGTACTCGGTGCTCTCGCGCTTCTGGGAACTGGAGGAGGCCACCGATTGCGGCACCTTCGGCTTCCGCGGCTACCGCCCGCTCAACGTGTCGGTCTCGGCCGCCACCAAGAAACCCGAGACGCCGACCTCGCCCTCGGCCGGCCACACCGCCGACCCCGTGGCTTACCAGGCCAACGAAATGCGCATCGGCCTGTCGGTGCGCACCAAGCTCGCCCAGGGCATGCTCACGCAGAACGATCCGGCCAGCAGGAAAGACTCGCTGTGGTTCGCCTACAGCCAGCAGTCGACGTGGCAGCTGTTCAACGGCGCCATCTCGCGGCCCTTCCGCACCACCGACCACGAACCCGAGCTGATGTACGTCTACCCGACCGACTTCAAGCTGCCCGGGGGCTGGCGCTGGCGCTATTCGGGCCTTGGCATCGTGCACCAGTCGAACGGCCAGACCCTGCCGCTGTCGCGCAGCTGGAACCGCGTCTACCTGATGGGCGGCGCCGAGCTCGACGACCGCTTCACCATCACCGGGCGCATCTGGAAGCGCGTTTCCGAGAGCGCCGCCAAGGACGACAACCCCGACATCTCCGACTACATCGGCCGCGCCGAGCTCACCGGCCGCTGGAACCTCAACCGCGACAACCAGCTCGCCGTGACCGTGCGCAACAACCTGCGCGACAGCGGCCGCGGCTCGGTGCGCCTCGAATGGCTCAAGGCCATCGGCGACCCGACCAAGAGCAACCTGCGCTTCCACACGCAGCTGTTCTCGGGCTATGGCGATACGCTGGTGGACTACAACCGCAAGCGGACCGTCCTGAGCATCGGCCTCAGCCTCGTGGATTTTTAAGCTCGCCCCCAGGCTTCGCGCGCTTCGTGTCGCTTCGCCCCCCTGCCGGGGGCAACACCTGCGGCCCGGCAAAGCCGGTTCCGCGGTGTTCCACTGAAAGAATGCAAGGAAGAATCGCCGTATGAATCAGGACCTCACTCCCGTCGACGACACGCAGCGCGAGATCATCGCCGCGCTGCACGTCGCGCCCGTCTTCGATGCCGCCCGCGAACTGGAGCGGCGCGTCGACTTTCTCGCCGGCTACCTGAAGCAGACCGGCCTGAAGACGCTGGTGCTGGGCATCAGCGGCGGCGTCGATTCGCTGACTGCCGGCTGCCTCGCGCAGCGCGCCGTCGAAAAGCTGCGCGCCACGGGCTACGACGCCACCTTCATCGCGATGCGCCTGCCCTACGGCGTGCAGAAGGACGAAGCCGAGGCGCAGGCCTCGCTCGCAGTGATGAAGCCCGACCGCACCATCACCGTCGACATCCGCCCCGCCGCCGACGGCATGCTCGCGGCGCTGAAGGCTGGCGACCTGGCGTTCCGCGATGCGGCGCACGAAGACTTCGTGCTCGGCAACATCAAGGCGCGCCAGCGCATGATCGCGCAGTTCGCGGTGGCCGGCGCGCACGACGGCATCGTCATCGGCACCGACCACGCGGCCGAGGCGCTGATGGGCTTCTTCACCAAGTTCGGTGACGGCGCGGCCGACATCACGCCGCTCACGGGTCTCAACAAGCGCCGCGTGCGCGCGGTGGCGCAACTGCTGGGCGCGTCCGACGCGCTGGTCTACAAGGTGCCGACCGCCGACCTCGAATCGCTGGTGCCGGGCAAGCCCGACGAAGACGCCTTCGGCGTCACCTACGAGCAGATCGACGACTTCCTCGAAGGCAAGCCGGTGTCGGCCGAAGCCCGCCGGATCATTCTTGCGACGCACCGCAGGAGCGCGCACAAGCGCGCGCTGCCTGTCGAACCCTTCTGACGGCGGCCCTGCTGCCGGTCAGGCCGCGGGCTTGAACTCTTCCACCGTCAGGCCGAGCTTGCGCACCTTGTCGTGCAGCGTCTGGCGCGCGATGCCGAGCGCGGCGGCCGTGGCGGGCTGGTCGCCGTGCTGCCGCCGCAGCTCCTCGACGATCACCGCGCGTTCGAACGATTCCACCTGCTGCGGCAGCCCGCGCGGCAAGGCCGGCACGCCGTCGGCGCCGTTGCCGCCGCGCGTCTGCGTCAGGCGCTCGCCGAGCAGGCCCAGCACGAAGCGGTCGGCCACGTTGCGCAGCTCGCGCACGTTGCCGGGCCAGGCGTAGGCCATCAGGTCGGCCAGCTGCGCGTTGCTCAGCAGCGGCGCGGAGCGCTCGTAGCGGCTCGCGGCCTGCAGCGTGAAGTGCTCGAACAGCAGCGGGATGTCCTCGCGCCGCTCGCGCAGCGGCGGCAGCTCGATGAAGGCGACGCCCAGGCGGTAGTACAGGTCGGCCCTGAACTTCTGCTGGTCGCTCATGGCCTTCAGGTCGTCCTTGCTCGCGGCCACCACGCGGCAGTCGAAGGGAATGGTCTTGTTGGAGCCGATGCGCTCGATGCTGCGCTCCTGCAGCGCGCGCAGCAGCTTGATCTGCACAGCCATCGGCATGCTCTCGATCTCGTCGAGGAACAGCGTACCGCCGCTGGCGTATTCGAACTTGCCCACGCGCACGCGGTTGGCGCCGGTGAAGGCGCCGGCCTCGTGGCCAAACAGCTCGCTCTCGGCCAGCGACTCCGGCAGGCCGCCGCAATTGAGCGGCACGAAATGCTGGCGGCGGCGCGCGCTGTGGTCGTGCAGGCATCGCGCCACCAGCTCCTTGCCGGTGCCGGTCTCGCCGTAGACCAGCACGTCGGCCGAGGTCTCGGCCAGCGTCTTCACGGTCTGGCGCACCTGCTGCATCTGCGCCGAACGGCCGATCAGCACCGACTGGATGCCCTGCCAGTTTTCCAGCGCGTCGCGCAGCGCGCGCACCTGCAGGCTGAGCTGCCGGCGCTCGATGGCGTGGCGCACGATGGCCACCAGCCGCTCGGAGCTGAAAGGCTTCTCGATGAAGTCGTAGGCACCCTCGCGCATGGCCTGCACGGCCATCGCGATGTGGCCGTGGCCTGTGACCAGGATCACGGGCAGCTCGGCATCGACGTTGCGCAGCTCGGGCAGCCACTCGGTGCCGCTCAGGCCCGGCAGGCGCACATCGCTGACCACGACGGCCGGCACGCCGAAGCCGATGTGCGGGCGCGCGCGCTCGGCGCTCGCGAAGGATTCGACCTCGAAACCGGCCAGGGTCAGCACCTGGGTCGTGCTGATGCGGACGTCTTCGTCGTCCTCGACCAGCAGCACCCGGATGGCAGGGGCTTCGCTCACTTGGGGGTCACTCCTGTTGTGCAGTGGAAAGGGGGGGTGAATGAGAGGATACGGGCGGGTTGTGGATCACGGCAATGGCGGCGGGCAGGTCGATGACGAAGCATGCGCCGCCGCCATCCAGGTTGGCCGCGCGCAGCGTGCCGTCCATGGCGCGCACCAATTGTGCCGAGATCACGAGCCCCAGGCCCAGCCCGGAACCCGCGGCCTTGCCGGTGACGAAGGGTTCGAACAGGCGCGGCAGGATATCGGGGCGAATGCCCGGGCCGGTGTCGGTCACCGAAAGGAGCACGCGCCCCTCCTTCGGCCGCGCTTCCAGCCGCAGCGTGCGCAGCGGCGCGTCCTGCATGGCGTCGATGGCGTTGCGCATCAGGTTGGCGAGCACGCTGCCCAGCGCGGCGTCCTCGGCCATGGCGCTCAGCGCCGCGGGCTGCACGTCGACCTCGATGGCCACGCGCTGCTTCTTTGCGGCGTCGGCGACGATCGCCTGCGCTTCGGCGATCGCCTGCGACAGCGGCACCGGCGCCAGCGGCACCTCGCCCTTGTAGGCGAAGGTGCGCAGCTGCGAGGTCAGGCGCGCGAGCCGGTCGACCATGTTGCGGATGCGCTGAAGGTTGCCGCGCACGTCGTCGATGCGGTTCTTGTCGAGCAGGATGACGGCGCTTTCCGACAGCGTGCGCATGGCCGTGAGCGGCTGGTTGAGCTCGTGCACCACGCCGGCCGACATCTGGCCCAGCGCGGCCATCTTGCCGGCATGCACCAGCTCGCCCTGCGCCGCGCGCAGCTGCGCGGTGCGCGCCACCACGGTCGATTCGAGCGTGTCGTGCGCCGCCTGCAGCGCAGCCTGGCTGGCCAGCTTCTGGCGCACCGCGCGGCGGCGCTGCCACAGCGCGACGGCCACCAGCAGCAGCACCGCCATCGCCAGGCTGGCGGTGATCGCCGCGTAGCGTGCCGCCGTGCGCAGCGGCGCGAGGTCGTCGAGCACCACCAGCTGCCACGGTGCGCCGCGCAGGATGCGCGCCGACGCGAGCTGGTCCACGCCGTCGAGCGAGATCACCTGCACGTCGCGGTCCAGCGCCTCCTTCTGCGTCCACCGCAGCGGCTGCAGGCTGGCCTCGCCGTAGGGTCGCGAGCGCAGCACCTCGGCGCGCTGCAGCGCATCGAGCGGCAGCAGCGGGCGAAACTTGAGGTCTTCGCGGGTGGAAAGGATCACCACGCCGCGCTGGTCGATCAGCGCCACGTCGCCGGGCAGCTTGCGCCAGGCGCGCTCGGCCTCCTCGAGGTTGATCTTGACGGCCACCACCCCGCGCGAGGACTGGCCGCGGCGCAGCGCATACGACAGGTAGTAGCCCGGCTTCTTGCTGGTGATGCCCACCCCGTAGAAGCGGCCCCGGCCCTGCCCCAGCGCGTCGATCACGTAGGGCCGGAACGACAGGTCCTGGCCGACGGTGGTGCCGGGCTTGTCCCAGTCGGACGCGGCCAGCGAGGTGCCGGAGGCGTCGAGCACGTAGAGCATCTCGGCGCCGGCCGTGGCGTTGACGCCGTCGAGGTAGCGGTTGACCGCGTCGCGCAGGCGCGTGTCCGACGGCGTGCCGAGCAGCTCCGGCACGACGGGCGTCATCTCCAGCAGCGCGGGCAGGTAGTCGAAGCGGGCGAGGTCGGCGTCGAGCCCGGTCGCGAGCATGTCGAGCCGGTGCTCGGCCGCCTCGCGCAGGCGCGCCAGGCCGGCCTGCATGGCGATCTGCTGGCCGGCGAAGGCGGCCACGGCCACCAGCGCCAGCGCGCCACACCAGCGCGGCAGGGCGCGCCATCCCCTCGTGTGGTCGAAAGGTCCATCGAAATGCAGGCCCGGCTCCCTTGAAATCATGGGAGCGTTATTGCACAAGGCCGGGCCGTCCGCATCGGTGGCAGCCCGATGGCCCCTGGCGGGGCCGAAGGCAGGGTCAGGCCTGCCGTGCCTGGCCGGCGGGCATGTGCGCCTGGGCGGCGTCGAGCACGCGCTCGGGCTCGTCGGCTTCGGCGGTGCTTTCCTGGTTCAGATGCTGGTGCATGCGCACGGTGTCGAGGTCGCCGGTCCACTTGGCGACGACCAGCGTGGCCACGCCGTTGCCGATCAGGTTGGTCAGCGCGCGGGCTTCCGACATGAAGCGGTCGATGCCCAGGATCAGCGCGAGGCCCGCCACCGGCACATGGCCCACGGCCGACAGCGTGGCCGCCAGCACGATGAAGCCGCTGCCCGTGACGCCGGCCGCGCCCTTCGAGGTGAGCAGCAGCACGGCCAGCAGCGTGAGCTGCTGCGTGAGCGTCATGTCGGTGTTGGTGGCCTGCGCGATGAACACGGCCGCCATCGTCAGGTAGATCGAGGTGCCGTCGAGGTTGAACGAGTAGCCCGTGGGCACCACCAGCCCGACCACCGACTTCTTCGCACCCAGGTTCTCCAGCTTGGCCATCATGCGCGGCAGCACCGATTCGCTCGACGACGTGCCCAGCACGATCAGCAGCTCTTCCTTGATGTACTTGATGAACTTCCAGATGCTGAAGCCGTGGAAGCGCGCGATGAGCCCCAGCACCACGAAGATGAAGAACAGGCAGGTGGCGTAGAAGGTGGCCATCAGCTGGCCCAGCTGCAGCAGCGAGCTCACGCCGTACTTGCCGATGGTGAAGGCCATCGCGCCGAAGGCGCCGATGGGCGCGAGCTTCATGATGTAGCCGACGATCACGAAGAGCACGTGCGAGCCCTTCTCGATCACGTCGAACACCAGCGTGCCACGCCCGCCGAAGCGGTGCAGCGCGAAGCCGAACAGCACAGCGATCAGCAGCACCTGCAGGATCTCGCCCTTGGCGAAGGCATCGACCAGCGTGCTCGGGATGATGTTGAGCAGGAAGTCGACCGTGCCGGTCATCTTGCCCGGGCCGGTGTAGGCCGCGATGCCCTTGGTGTCGAGCTGGCTCACGTCGACGTTCATGCCCGCGCCGGGCCGCACGAGGTTGATGATGACGAGGCCCACCACCAGCGCGACGCTGCTCACGATCTCGAAATACAGCAGCGCCAGCCCGCCGGTCTTGCCGACCTTCTTCATGTCCTCCATGCCGGCGATGCCGACCACCACCGTGCAGAAGATGATCGGCGCAATGATCATCTTGATCAGCTTGATGAAGCCGTCGCCCAGCGGCTTCATCGACGCGCCGGTGTCGGGGTAGAAATGCCCCAGCAGCACACCGAGCACGATGGCGGTGATGACCTGGAAGTACAGGGACTTGTAGAAGGGTTTGGGTGCGGTGGGATGTTCCATGGGGGTGCTCATCGGTTTGTCTCCAATTCGGGCCAGGCTCCGTAGCAGGGCGCACGGCCGGCCTTGTGATTGAGCAATCGACATGCCACCGCCAAGGGCGCGTCGACTGCGCGCCAAGTCCTTGATTTGATGGACCTTTTCACGAACGGTCGAACGGCGCCCCGCCGACGATCCGGATGGCGCAGGCAGGGCCCGTCCGATCTGCCGGATCGACATCTCGGGGAAAACCCTAGGCCCGGGACGGTGTCAGACTCGGTTCCATGAACGACACCGCGCAGCCGCCAGCGGCCACGGACGGCGCCTCGAAGCGCATCGCGCTCACCGTGGCGGCCGCCTTCTTCATGGAGACGCTGGACGCCACCATCATCGTCACCGCGCTGCCGGCCATCGGCGCCGGCTTCGGCATGGGCGCGCTCGACGCGAGCCTGGGCGTCACCGTCTACCTGATCGCGATGGCGGCGCTGGTGCCGGCGGCGGGCTGGTGCGCCGGGCGCTTCGGGGCGCGGCGGGTGTTCGCGCTCGCGGTCGGCGCCTTCACCTCGGCCTCGCTCGCCTGCGGGCTCGCGCCCACCTTCGAGGTGTTCGTCGCGGCGCGCGTGCTGCAGGGCGCGGCGGCGGCCTTCATGTCGCCGGTGGGCCGGCTCGTGGTGCTGCGCGAGACGCCGAAGCACCGGCTGATCGAGGCCATCGGCACCATCACCTGGCCGGGGCTCATCGCGCCGGTGATCGGCCCGCCGCTGGGCGGGCTCATCGCCACGCATGCATCGTGGCGCTGGATCTTCCTGCTGAACGTGCCGCTGGGCCTCGCGGGGCTGTGGCTGATCATGCGGCTGTTTCCGCGCCGCACCGACGCGGCTCCGGCGCGCTTCGATGCGGCCGGCTTCGTGCTCACCGCCATCGCGCTGGCCGCGCTGGTCGAAGGCCTCACGCGCCTGGGCGGGCCGCAGCCGGGCTCGCCCACCACCCTCGGCCTGCTGGCCCTGGGCGCCGTGGCGGCTGCCGCCGCGGTGCGTCATGCGCGGCGGACGGCGGCGCCCCTGCTCGACCTGCGCGCGCTGGCGGTGCCGACCTATGCGCTGGCCACCGCGACGGCCGGCTTCGTCTCGCGTGTCGCGATCAACGCCTCGCCCTTCCTGCTGCCGCTGATGTTCCAGATCGGCTTCGGCATGAACGCGTTCCAGGCCGGCTCCATGCTGCTGGTGTACATGGGCGGCAACCTCGTGATGAAGAGCGCCACCACGGCGGTGCTGCGGCGCTTCGGCTTTCGCAGGGTGCTGACGGTGAACGGCGCGATCTGCGCCGCCACGCTGTTCGGCTGCGGGCTGCTGTCGCCGGGCGACCCGCTGCCGTGGGTGTGCGTGCTGCTCGTCGCGGCGGGCATGGCGCGCTCGATGAACTTCACCGCGGTCAACACGCTGGCCTTTGCCGACGTGCCCGACGAATCGCGCGCCGGCGCGAGCACGCTCGGCACGATGCTGCAGCAGGTGTCGCTCGCGCTCGGCGTGGCGCTGGGCGCGATGGTGCTCGGCGCATCGCAGGCGCTGCGCGGCGCGCCGGCCGTGCAGCTCGCGGACTTCCACCATGCCTGGTACGTGGTCGGCCTGCTGATGGCCATCGCGACGCTGATGACGCTGCGGCTCGATCGCCAGGCCGGCATGGCGGTATCGCACAGGCGATGAACGCTACAGCCGTGGACGCGCCCGATCTTCCATTCACCCGTTCAGGAGAAGTTGTCATGCCATTGCATATCGGTGTGGTCGGTTGCTCGGCCGAAGGCGCCGCGCTCTGCTACCGCACGCTCTGCGTTGAAGGCGCCTCGCACCTTGGCGCGGCCCACGCGCACCCGGAGGTGTCGATGCATACCCACTCGCTCGCCGCGTATGTGGACTGCCTCGACCGCGGCGACCTGGACGGCGTCGCGCAGCTGATGCTGTCCTCGGCGGGCAAGCTGGCGGCGGCCGGTGCGGATTTCCTGGTCTGCCCCGACAACACGATCCACCAGGCGATGCACCTTGTGCTGCCGCACTCGCCGCTGCCATGGCTGCACATCGCCGAGGTGGTCGCGGCGCAGGCGCTGTCGCGGGGCTTTCGCCGCGTGGGGGTGCTGGGCACGCGCTGGCTGGTCGACAGCGAGGTCTACCCGCAGGCGCTGTCGGCCGCCGGGCTGGACGCCGTGCGGCCGGATGCCGGCGAACGCGCCGAGCTCGGCCGCATCATCATGGACGAGCTGGTGTGCGGCGTGTTCCGGCCGGAATCCACGGCCGCGCTGCAGCGCATGATCGAAAACCTGAAGGCGCGCGGCTGCGATGCCGTAGCGCTGGGCTGCACCGAGCTGCCGCTGGTGCTGAGCGACGGCAACTCCGCGCTGCCGACGCTCGACTCGACGCGCCTGCTGGCACGCGCAGCGCTGCGGCGCGCGACAGCCGGCTGAGAGGCGCTGCCGCCTACTTGCGCACCTTGTCGATCTCGGCCATCAGCTCCTTCACGGTGGCCTCGCCGACCGAGGCCGAGTACTTGTCGATCACCGGCTTGACCTTCGCGCGCAGCTTCGCCATTTCCTCGGGCGGCAGCTCCGACACGGTCATGCCCGCCTTCTTCAGCGCATCGAGTGCACTGTCGGCGGCGCCGCGCGAGGCCTGGCGCTGGAACGCGGTCGATTCGGCCGACGCCTCGGTGATGATCTTCTTCTCGTCCGCGCTCATGCCGTCCCAGGTCTTCTTGCTGATCAGCAGCGCCTGCGGGTTGTAGATATGCCGGGTCTGCGTGATGTACTTCTGCACCTCGGCGAACTTGGACGACAGGATGGTGGTGTTCGGGTTCTCCTGCCCGTCGACCGCCTTCTGGTCGAGCGCCGGGTACAGCTCGGGGAACGGCAGCGGCGTGGCATTGGCGCCCAGCGCGCTGAACAGGTCGATGTAGATCGGCGACTGGATCACACGGATCTTCAGCCCCGCGATGTCGT
The DNA here is from genome assembly GCF_059491885.1 of Variovorax sp. Varisp46. Taxonomy (NCBI): domain Bacteria; kingdom Pseudomonadati; phylum Pseudomonadota; class Betaproteobacteria; order Burkholderiales; family Comamonadaceae; genus Variovorax; species Variovorax sp. Varisp46. Next base: position 5,951,860 of record NZ_CP168515.1, on the reverse strand, counting down.
CGGCCTTCACGACCGGCCGCTTGCTGTTGGTGAGATTGCGAAAGCCCAGGTCCCAGTAGCCCAGGCCGTGCAGGCCCTTGTCTTCGAGCTTGGCCATCAGCTTCTGGCCGAAGGGCCCGTCGGTGACGGCATCGGCCTCCTTGCCGCTGTTGAACAGAAACGGAAAGTCGTAGGCCGCGAACTCCTTCACCTGCGCCGAGAGAATGCCGGCGTTGAGCACCGTGAGTTCCACCGTGCCGCCCTGCAGCGCCGACACGGTCTGCAGGTCGCCGCCGAGCGCGCCGCCCGCGAACAGCTTGACGGTGATCTTGCCGCCCGACTTGGCTGCCACGAGGTCGGCGAACTTCTGCGCGCCTTGCGCCTGCGGATGGCCGGTCTGGTTCTGGAATGCGAACTTGAGCGTGCGCTCCTTGACCTGCGCGCCGGCGCTGCACACGGTGAACACCGCAACGGCAGCAACCAGCATTTTTAGAATCGAACGCTTCTTCATGGTGAATATCTCCTTGTAGTTGTCTATCCGTGGAACAGCCTGGCCGGCCCCGTCACCAGCCACGGGAACAGCACCATCAGGAACATGACGGCGAACTCGGCAATCATGAAAGGCACCACGCCGCGCGTGACGTCGTCCATCGATATCTTCCCGACGCCGGCCACCACGTTGAGCACCGTGCCCACCGGCGGTGTCACCAGCCCGATCGAGTTGTTGATGATGAAGAGCACGCCGAAGTACACGGGGTCGATGTCTGCGGCCTTCACGATGGGCATCAGCACGGGCGTGAGAATCAGGATGGTCGGTGTCATGTCCATCGCGGTGCCCACGACCATCACGAGCACCATGATCGCGAACATCAGCAGGATCTGGTTGCCCATGAAGGGCTGCAGCAGGCCGACCACCTTCGACGGCAGGTCGGCCACGGTGATGAGCCATGCGCTCACCATGGCCGCGGCGATCAGGAACATCACGATGGCACTGGTCTTGGCCGCGCCCACGAACACCGCGTAGAGGTCTTTCCAGCTCAGCTCGCGGTAGACCACGATCGACACGAAGAGCGCGTAGGCGGCGGCCACCACGGCCGCCTCGGTGGGCGTGAACACGCCCATGCGCAGGCCCACGAGGATGATCACCGGCAGCATCAGCGCCCACAGCGCCTTGCGGAACGCGGTGAATATCTCGGCGCCCGACTTGCGCGGCGGCGGCACGATCTTCTCGCGGCGCACCAGCCATGCCCAGGTGATCCACAGCGCACCGCCGATCAGGAGCCCCGGCACGATGGCCGCAAGGAACAGCTTGGAGATCGACACGTTGGCGGCCACGCCGAAGATCACGAGCCCGATGCTCGGCGGTATCACGGGCCCGATGACGCCGGTTGCCGCGATGAGCCCGCCCGCGCGCGCCTTGTCGTGGCCCGCCTTGACCATCATGGGCAGCAGCAGCGCGGTGAGCGCGGCCGCGTCGGCCACAGCGGAGCCTGAAAGCGCGGAGAGCAGGCAGCCAGCCATGATGGTCACGTAGCCCAGGCCGCCCTTCACGTGGCCAACCACCGCGAGCGCGAAGTCGACGATGCGCTTGGAGAGGCCGCCTACGTTCATGATCTCGCCGGCCAGCATGAAGAAGGGTACGGCCAGCAGCGGAAAGCTGTCTGCGCCGCCGATCACGTTCTGCGCAAGGATCTGCGCGTCGAACAGGTCGAGATGCCACATCAGCGCAACGCCGCTGGCCAACAGGGAGAACGCAATGGGAATGCCCATCGCCATGGCGAGGAGCAGTGAGCCGACGAAGACGAAGATGGTCATTTGCGCGGCCCCTGTTGTGCATCGCCTTGCGAACCGAGGATCTGCTGCAGCTGCACCGCTTCTTCGGACTCCTGCACCATCACGAGATCGCTTTCGGCAATGCGCCCGGTGAGCAGGCGCAGCAGATCGAGCGCGAGGATGAATGCAGCCAGCACCGAAAACACCACGCCCGACAGGTACACCACCGCCATCGATGCGCCGGTGACCGGCGCCGTCACGTCCCAGTTGATGCGCGCCTGCACCACGCTGCCCTGGAACAGCAGCCACACGATGTAGAGCATCACCGCATGTCCCACCGCGAGGCAGATCTTCTTGCCGATGGGCGGCAGCTTCTGCACCACCATGTCGACGCCCAGGTGGCCGTGCTCCTTCAGCGCGACGACCGCGCCGAGAAAAGTCATCCAGATGAAGAGCCAGCGCGAGACCTCTTCGGACACCGTGATGCCCGAGTTGAAGCCGTAGCGCAGCACCACGTTGCCGAAGACCAGCACGACCATGACCGCGAGCGCGGCCGCGATCACGGCTTCGATGCCGGCGCAGCATCGGTCGATCCATCGATTCATGGGTGTGCTTCCCACTCAGGCCGACGCGGGCTGCTTCTGCATCTCGACCAGCGCGCGCAGCGCAGCCAGGTACGAGTGCGGACCCAGCCCCTGGACCGTGCCCTTCACGGCCGGCGAGATGATCGAATGCGCGCGCCATGCTTCGCGCGCGGCGATGTTGGACATGTGCACCTCGATGATCGGGAACGGCATGGCCTTGATCGCGTCGTGCAGCGGCACGCCGTGCTGCGTGAGGCCGGCCGGGTTGACCAGCGCGCCCTGGGCGTCATCGATATGCGTGTGCAGGAAGTCGACCAGCTCGCCTTCGTGGTTCGACTGGATGATGTCCAGCGCCACGCCGAGTTCGTTGGCGAGCTGCTGCAGCTGCGCGTTGATTTCGGCCAGCGTGGTCTTGCCGTAGATATGGGGTTCGCGGCGGCCGAACAGGTTGAGGTTCGGCCCGTGCAGCACGAGGATCTTCATGGAGGCGCCTTCGGTCGGAGTCTTGCTTACTGCTTGCGGATGCGCGCAAGCTCGTCGGTGTAGAGCTTGACGATGGCGGGGTCGTAGCTCGCGGCAAAGCGCTCGGTGACGGGCCTGGCGACCTGCCGCATGCGCGCCTGTTCGGCGGGTGCGAGTTCGTTGAACTGCGCGCCCTTGGCCTGCAGGTCGCCCACGGCGCGCTGCGCGGCGGCGCGGCTCACCTGGCGCTGGTAGCCGCGCGTTTCGTCGGCGGCCTCGTGCATCATCTTCTGCTCGGCGGGGCTCAGCGAGTCCCAGAACTTCTTGCTGACCAGCACGATGTTGGCCGCGTACACGTGGTTCGTGGCGCTCACGTACTTCTGCACCTCGTAGAACTTGTTCGACAGAATTACCGAGTACGGGTTCTCCTGGCCGTCGACCGCCTTCGCCTCGAGCGCGCCGTACAGCTCGGCGAAGGGCATCGGCACAGGGTTCGCCTTGAAGGCCTTGAAGGTCTCGAGGAACACGGGGTTCGGAATCACGCGGATCTTCAGGCCTTCCAGGTCTTCGGGCTTGGTGATCGGGCGCTTGCTGTTGGTGACGTTGCGAAAGCCCAGGTCCCAGTAGCCCAGCGCCACGAGGCCCTTCTCCGGCAGCTTCGCGATCAGCGCCTGCCCCAGCGGACCGTCGAGCAGCGCATCGGCCTGCGCGAAGCTGCCCACCGCGAACGGAAAGTCGATGAGGCCGAACTCCTTGACGATGCCCGCCAGCGAAGTGGTGGCCGGCGCCGACATCTGCTGCACACCGCCCTGCAGCGCCGACTGCTGCTGCATCTCGTTGCCCAGCTGAGAAGCGGGAAACTCCTGCACCTTCATCCTGCCGCCGCTCTTGGCTGCGAGCAGTTCGGCGAAACGCTTCACGCCGAAGCTCACGGGATGGTCGGCGTTGTTGAGGTGGCCGAAGCGGATCACACGGTCCTGCACGCCCTGCGCGAGCGCGGGAACGGCCAGCGCGAGGGTCAGGCCGACGGCGGCCAGCGAGCGATGAAGGGTTCTCAAGATGTATGTCTCCAGCGGTGCGAAGGTGCAGTGCGGCGCGATCTTAGGCGGAATGTGGAAAGTATTTCCACTAGTGAAAACGCTTGGCAAAAACGCTAGAGTGCCGCCATGACAGCCATACTCGAACGCAGCTTCAAGGTCCTCGAACACCTGGCCGGCCACCCCGAAGGCCGGGCGTTGTCCACCCTCTCGGCCGAGCTGGAAATGCCGCTGAGCGCCACCCATCGCCTGCTGGCCGAGCTGGTGCGCTGCGGCTACGTGCGCCAGGACCAGAGCCACGGCGACTACTTTCTTACGATCAAGCTGGTATCGCTGGGCCTGAGCTTCCTGAGCAACAGCGGCATCGTCGACGTGGCGCAACCGCTGCTCGACCGGCTCGCGGCCGAGTCTGGCGAACTGGTGCGGCTGGCCGTTGTCGACGGCGAGGAACTCACCTTCGTCGCCAAGGCCCAGGGCGCGACGCGCGGCCTGCGCTACGACCCCGACATGGGCCTGTCGGTGAACCTCTCGTGCAGCTCCGCGGGCCACGCCTGGCTTTCGACGATGACGGACGAGCAAGCGCTGCAGCTCGTGGCAAAGCGGGGCTTCGGCAAGCCCGAGGACTATGGCCCGAAGGCGCCGACCACCGTGAAGGCATTGCTCGCATACCTGCGCGCGGCACGCAAGCGCGGCTTCGCGATGATCAGCGAGGTGTTCGCACCGGCGATGACGGCCATGGCCGCACCGGTGCGCAGCGGCAACGGCGCGGTGATCGGCGTGATCACCATCGCCGGGCCGCTGGTGCGGCTCACGGAAGAACGGATGCTCGAGCTCGGACCGGTGCTGCTGGCGTCGGCCGAGGACGTGGCGCTGGCCAGCGGGGCCTCCGCGCTGTTCAAGCGAAGGGCCTGACCGGACACACGCAACGCTACTGCGGCCTCGCCAGCGTTTCCGCAAGCTCCCACAGCGAGCCCATCTGCCCCGAATGAAAGAGCAAGGGCGGCGTGTCGGTGCGCGAGAAGCGATCCACGCGACCGAGGATGATCGTGTGGTCCCCCTCCTGGTGGCGCGAATACGTCGAGCATTCGAATGTCGCGACGCTGCGCGTCAATCGCGCGCATCCGTTGGATGCAAGGGCGAAGGCTTCGCCGAAGCGCTCGAACTTGTCCGCCGCAGGCTTGGCGAAATGCCAGGCCAGGTCGCGCTGCTCGGCAGCCAGGACGCTGAGGTTGAAGGAGCGCGCCGCAAGAAACGCGTCGGCGCTGCGCGTGTCGTCGCGGATGCTCCACAGGATCAGCGGCGGGTCCAGCGACACCGACGAGAAGGAGTTGATCGTCATCCCCTCGCGCTTGCCGTCCGGCGTGGTGGTCGTCACGAGGCACACCCCCGTGGGAAAGGCGCCGAGCGCCTGCCGGAGTTGGCGGGCATCGGCCGTTTCGGCGGCGTCGCCCGTGATCAGAGCCCAGGAGTACATGGCCGGCGCCTCGATCAGTACTGGCCCTTCGGCTCGAGGCCGAGCAGGTATTGCCCCACCATGGAGGAGACCGCGTCCCAGTTGAGGCTGATGTGGCGCGAGATGGCATTGGCGTCGCGCCACATCCGCTGGATCGGCTGGTTCAGCGACAGGCCCGCGCCTCCCACGCTGGCGAAAACCGCCTCGACGGCATCGCGCGACAGGCGCGCGGCGAAGGCATGGTCGCGGCGATTGCGGATGCGCTGCTCGACGCTGATGACATGGCCGTCGAGCGCCATCTGCTCCACCTGCGCGGTGTCGCGGTAGAGCAGCAGCCGCGCCGCATCGACGCTTGCCGACGCCTCGGCCAGGCGGGACTGCACAGGGAAGAACTCGCTCAGCCTGCTGCCTGCGCCGGCCACCGCGCCGCGGGTGACGCGCGAGCCGGCCAGCTCGATCAGCTCGTCGACCGCGCCCTGAGCGGTGCCGAGGATGGGCGACACGAGGCAGACCGGCACCGCCGAGAGAAAGGGAATGCGGTAGATCGGATTCGCATTGACGCTGGCGCCGGGCGGGCAGTTCGAGGAGGCCTCGGCGAACGTGAGCTTGCGATGCCCGGGGATGAAGGCGGGCTTGTCGATGACGACCGCCTTCGAGCCCGTGCCCGCCTGGCCAGCGACGTGCCAGTTGTCCTCGATCGACCAGTCCGACCGAGGGGCGAGCAGGAAGCCCGCAGTCGGCGGCGCGCCTTTTTCCTCGGGCGGGAACTGCACGCCCAGCAAGGCCCACTGAGAGTTGTCCACGTTGGACGCGAAGAGCCACTTGCCTTGCACGAGGTAGCCGCCGTCGACCTTCTCGGCCATCGTCGCGGGCGCGTACGAACCGCAGACGATCGCGCCGGGGTCCTTGCGCCACACGTCGTCCTGTGCCTCCTCGGGAAAGGTCGCGACGAGCCACTGGTGGATGGCTCCCAGCGAGCAGCCCCACGCCGACGAGGTGCAGCCCCGCGCCAGTTCGCTCACCACATCGATGAAGGCGGTGAATCCGTACTCGAAGCCGCCATAGCGCGCCGGCTGCATCAGCTTGAAGAAGCCCGCATCGTGGAAGGCACGCGTGGTTTCGTCGGAAACGCGTCGATCCTGCTCGGTGCGCTGCGCTCGGGAACGAAGCAGCGGCACCAATTCGCTTGCGGATGCAACTATCGATTCGATCGGAGGCGCGTCTTTCACGGGCGATTTTCTGCCGGGGGCCGGGAGGTCGACGTGATTGAGTTGGGCAAACGGGTTCGCGGCATCTGTCATGGGGTCTCCAGGAAGGGTCGGATGAATCTCGGGGTTGGAGCCTTGATTGGAGAAGAAAACATTTGCAAATGCAATCAAATAAGCCTAGGTATTAACGCTATGAAGGCACCGATGATTGTTTGTAAGATCGGCCATGGCAAAGAGAAAACCCTCCTCGCTTCCTTCCTCCGAGCGGCCCGGTCCGTCGGCGGAATTGGCGCGTGAATTGAATGCATCTACAGATAAATTGCCCCAGCACGACCTGGAGCGCGCAATCCCCTACCTGCTTGCGCGCGCAGGAACAAGGATGGGGCAATCGTTCAGCAGGGAGCTCAAGCAGTTCAACCTCTCGCTGACCGAGTGGCGGGTGTGCGTCGCACTGCACCACGCGGCGCATCAGCGGCTGTCCGACCTGGCGCTGCACACCTCGACGGAGCCCTCCACGCTTTCGCGGGTGGTCGACGGGCTGCTGCAGCGCGGCATCCTGGTGCGCGACCGGTCGGACGAAGACGCCCGCGCGCTTGCCCTGAGCCTGACCGACGCGGGGCGCGACCTCGCGCTGCGGATCATTCCGCTGGCGCAGCTCTACGAGCGGGTGTCGTTGTCAGGGCTGAGCTTCGCGCAGGCCGAGTCGCTGAGGGACATGCTTCGCATGGTCTACGACAACCTGGAAGTGCTCGACAACGAGTGATGCCGCGGTGAACATCAACACCATCGACCTGAACCTCTTCCTGGCGTTCCAGGCGATCTACGCCACGCGCAGCGTCACGCTGGCGGGCGAGCGCCTCGGCATGACCCAGTCGGCGATGAGCAATGCCCTGAAGCGCCTGCGCGAGCGCTTCAACGACGCGCTGTTCGTGCGCTCGACCGACGGCATGGTCCCGACGCCGGTCGCCGAGCGGCTCATCACCCCGATCGAGGAAGGCCTCGCCTGCCTGATGCAGGCGGTCGACCAGGGCAGGACCTTCGAGGCGCAGACATCCGGGCGCACGTTTCGAATTGCCGTCAACGACATCGGGCAGCTGGTCATGATGTCGGAGCTGCTCCTGGTCGCGCGCGGCATAGCGCCAGGGGTGCGATTCGAGACCGTCGATGTGCCCATTGCCGAGGCGCGCCAGCGCATGCTCCACGGGCAGATCGACATCGCCCTGGGCAGCTGGGAGCCTATAGGGCCGTCGTTCTACCAGCAGCGGCTGTTCGACGAGACATTCGTCGTGCTCACGTCCAGGGCCTCGCCCCTGGGCGGGCGCGACAGCATTGGTCTCGACGAGTATCTTGCGGCCGAACACATCGCGTACCGCCCCCATGGAACGACCGACTTTCAATTGCAGCAGACACTGGAACGAGCCGGCGCGCTCGATCGGCGGCGCGTGGTGCTGACGGCCGCCCATTCACTGGGCCTGTCTTCGATCGTCGCCTCGTCGGGACTGCTGCTGACGGCACCGGCGCGCCTCGCCCAGGCGATGGTGGCGTCGCGCACTGACCTGCACATCGTCAATGCGCCGTTCGAGGTCGTGCCCTTCGAGATCCGGCAGCAGTGGCACGAGCGATTTCACCAGGACAGCGGCAACCGCTGGCTGCGCGAGCTGATATTCGGCCTGTTCCATGAGCGCTCGCAGCGGCATCAGGGCGCCGGCAAGCAGGCGTAGTCGACCTGATGGCGCTCGGTGCGGATGCTGCCGAGTTCGCGCTTCACGCGAAGGTGCTCGGGATGGGTCGCATAGTCTTCGAGGCTGCGCGCATCGCGAAAGCGCGTGCAGAGCACCACGTCGCAGGCGTAGTCGATGCGGCTCACATCGATTCCGACTTCCAGCTCCAGGAGCCCCGGGATGCGGCCGCGCAGCCCTTCGAATGCATCGCGCACCGCGATGCAGTTCGCGCTTCGTTCCGCGGCCGAGGCTCCGGCGACGCGCCACATGACGATGTGCTTGATTTCCATGCCTTCAATCCCGTGGCGCCTTGTTCAGCACGAAGTCGTGGTCGAGCGTGTAGAAGGGTTCGTCCATGCGCGTTCCGTCCGGCGCGACGCCGGGCTCATGGCGCTTCCAGTCGGCGATGAGCGAGGAGCGCACGCCGAACACGGCATCGGAATCCAGGTACGTGCCGCCCGAGCGGAACACGTGGGTGATGAGCGTCTCGTACCCCGGCGCCTGGATCATGAAGTGCAGGTGGGCAGGACGCCAGGGATGGCGGCCGAGTTGCTCCAGCAGCTGCCCCACGGGGCCGTCGTGGGGGATGGGATACGGCACGGCCAGGATGGACCTGAAATCGAAGCGGCCGTCCTCGCGCGTGCTCAGCTGGCCACGGCCCTGGGCACTGCTCAGTTCGGGGCGCTGGACGTCGTAGAAGCCTTCGTCGTCGGACTGCCAGACGTCGATCCGCGCATCGGCGATGCGCTCGCCCTGGATGCCCCGCACGCTGCCCCGGACGAAGCAGGGCATGCCGTGCGCGCCGTTGGAGATGTCGTCGCCGTTCTGGTACTTCGGTGCGTCGGGGACATAGAAGGGACCGAAGACGGTCGCCTCCGTGCAGCCCGTCGGACGCCGGTTGCACTGCGCGGTAACGAGCGTCGAAAGCCCGAGCACATCCGACAGCAGGATGAACTCCTGGCGCTTGTCATCGGTGATCCTGCCGACGCGCGTGAGGAAGTCGATGCCGCGGGACCATTCGGCTTCGGTGAGCTGCACCTCTCGCGCGAAATCGTGCAGATGGCGCACAAGGCTGTCCATCACCGTCTTCAGGCGCGCGCTGGCTGTTCCGCCCTGCGCCTTCAGCGTTGCGCCGGTGATGGTCCATTCGTCGATGTCGATCATCTGGTCTTCTCGCCGCGCCGGCACCTCAGGATTGCTTCAGCTTGAACAGCGACAGTGCGTTCGTGCGGCCGATCTTCAGCTGGTCGGCTTCGCTGATGCTCGTACCGTCGAACCAGTTCGATGCGTGGTCCACGTTCTCGAAGGGCCAGTCGGTCGAGAACAGGATCCGGTCCGAACCGACTTCCAGCATCGCGTCGATCAGCGTCTGGGTGCGGAAGTTGCCGGACGTCGTGAGATAGAAGTTCTCGTGGAAGTACTCGCAAAGCTTGCGCTTGGCGGGATAGCCTTTGGGCGCCTTGACCCAGGCATTGCGGTGGTCGACCCGCCACATGTTGTATGGGAGGCCTTCGCCGAGATGGCCAAGGATGATCTTCAGGCCGGGATGCCGGTCGAAGAGGCCGCTGGCCATGAGGCGCAGGGCATGGACGGCGGTTTCCTGTGCAAAGGCCCACGTGGGCCCGAGCAGCCACGGGTGGCCTTCGTAGATCTGGGCCCAGCTCGCGAGCGGGTTGCGCGGATGCAGATAGAACGGCGCATCGAGCCGCTCCGCCGCGGCCCAGAAGGACGCGTACTGCGGCGCGTCGTAGTAGACGGCGTTGTCGGCCGTGCCGACCTGCGAGAACCCGTTGACCAGCGCGCCACGGAAACCGAGCACGGTCATGCAGCGCTCGAGCTCCTCGGTCGCCTTGTCGGGGTCCTGCATCGGCAAGGCGGCGAATGCCTGGAAGCGGTCGGGCCGCTTCGCGACCTGCTCCGCCAGGAAATCGTTGGCGCGGACAGAGAGTTCATGGGCCTTGACCGGATCGGGAACCGCCTGCACGGCGGGCGCGTTGAGCGAAAGAATCATCATCTCCATGCCGTTTTCGTCCATCTGGCGCAAGCGCCCTTCATGGATGTCGATGAGACGGCTGCTGAGTTCCTTCCAGTAATCCCCAGGCACGAAGCCGGCCGAGTCCTGCAGCGTCTCGGGAAGCGCAAAGTGTTCCTCGAGGCCGATCTTTCCTTGCATGGCTGTTTCCTTTTTTGCGGGCACGGTCCGCAGCTGTTGATTCGCGGCAGCGCCAACAGCGGCGCTTGCCTTGCAGGTCAATTTACGAAAGCCTCGCTGCAGCGTCGAACGAAATTCGGTGATGGCGCACATCTGGATTTCGCATGAAGGGCAGCTTGTGGGTAGACCCGCCCCAACATTTCCAGGCTTCATAGAGAACATCCTGAAAATGCGTTGGACCTTCGCGCACCCGCAATCCACCATGCGAACGCCGTCAACGTTCGCCCGCCGACAAGGCGCTGACGCACCCCTTTTTCCATCAACTCGGAGACACGAGTCATGCGTCAGATCGACCTTCACAAGCTGGCCGACGAAACCCGCTTCAACCGCTTCCACGGGCTCGTGCTGTTCTGGTGCGCCCTGATCATCGTGTTCGATGGCTACGACCTCTCCGTGGTCGGCATCGCGCTGCCTTCGATCATGGCGAACATGGGCGTCCAGCCCACCAACGCCGGCTTCATGGTCAGTTCAGCACTCTTCGGCATGATGTTCGGCGCCATCTTTCTCGGCACCATCGCCGACAGGATCGGCCGTCGATGGGCCATCGTCATCTGCGTGGGCCTGTTCAGCGTGTTCACCGCGGCAGCCGGGTTCGCCAGGGACCCCGTCACCTTCGGCGTGGTCCGCTTCCTCGCGGGGCTGGGCATCGGCGGGGTCATGCCGAACGTCGTTGCGCAGATGACCGAATACTCGCCGAAGAAGATGCGCGCGACCCTCGTCACGCTGATGTTCAGCGGCTATGCGGTCGGCGGGATCATCGCCGCGCTGCTCGGCAAGGGCCTGATCGAAACCTACGGCTGGCAGTCGGTGTTCTTCGCGGCGGGCATGCCGCTGGTTCTGATCCCCTTCATCCTGAAGTACATGCCGGAATCGATGCCGTTCCTGCTGGCCCGGGGACGAACCGAAGAGCTGAAGAAGATCGCCTCCAGGCTCGACCCGGGCTACAAGCCGCTGGCAACCGACCGCTTCGTCGTGCCGCCCGCCGACCGGGCTGCCGGCGCACCGATCAGGCATCTCTTCCAGGAGGGCCGCGGCTTCAGCACCGTCATGTTCTGGCTCGCATTCTTCATGTGCCTTTTCATGGTGTTCGCGCTGAGTTCATGGCTGACGAAACTCATGGCCGGTGCGGGCTACAGCCTCGGCTCGGCATTGACGTTCGTGCTGGTGCTCAACGCGGGCGCGATGGTCGGTGCAATCGGCGGCGGCTGGCTCGCGGACCGCTTCCACATCAAGTACGTGCTGGCAGGCATGTATGCGCTGGCCGCGATTTCGCTCACGCTGCTTGGCTACAAGATGCCGACGCCGGTGCTGTTCGTCCTCATCGGCCTGGCCGGTGCGTCGACCATCGGCACGCAGATCGTGGCCAACGCATACACCGGCCAGTTCTATCCGATGGCAGTGCGCGCCACGGGTCTCGGGTGGGCACTGGGAATCGGGCGCAGCGGCGCGATCCTGGCTCCCATCCTGATCGGCGTGCTCGTGGGCATGAACCTGCCGCTGCAGCAGAACTTCATGGCGATCGCGATTCCGGCCGTGATCGGCATGGTTGCGGTTCTTCTGATCAATCACGGCCGGTCTGCGTCTGCGTCTGCGCAGATGGTCGATGCCGGCCGGCCGCGAACCGAGCCGGGGAACGACGGCAAGCAATTGGCCGGCTCGTGAGCGACAAGGCGATCTGCTCCTGCACCTCTTCCGGGCGGCCTGACAAGGCCGCTTTTTTCATCGTACGGTCATTGTCCAAAAACGGGCGCCGCCGGTGCATTACCTGAAAATTCGCGTTCTCGCTCGATTCCGAACGAAACTTCACCAGGAAAGTGTGCAAAATTCCCATATGTGATCGGCCGCAGCGTCGCCGATCGGATACTCGGCTAATTCAATCTCCGCTCTCTTCCATCCATGCGCGCTGAAAGCGGTCTCCTCGAGGCACGAAGTGGCCTCCCCCAGCCGGCGGCAGGGCCCACGCCAAAAGACATGCTGGGATGCACGGTCGGTCATCTCCAGAAAGACCAGGCACTGTCGGCCAACGGCTTGCGGATCTACCGCAAGACCGTGAACGCCAATGAACTCCACTACGTGGAAACAGCTGCAAGCGCGCGCGGGGTGCTGCTCGGCATCTCGTTGCGCGACGGCCACCGCAGGCGAATCCTCCATGAGCACCATGCGTCGTGCCATGACTTCGGCAAGGGCTCGATCTATGTCCGTGATTTTTGCGACCGCTACCGCGCGGACATGCAAAGCGGCTTCGACTTCGTGCTGCTCGAGATCTCGCATCCGGCCCTGGAACGCGCCATCGACGAAAAGCAGGGGCCTCGCGTCGGCGGCCTCGTCGATGTTGCGGGCGCCAGGGACGACGTGCTCGCCCACCTCGCGAGCGCGCTGACCCCTGCGCTGGAACGCCCTGCCGAGGTCAGCCAGCTGTTCATCGACCAGATCGGCGTCGCGATGACGAGCTACCTGGTCGACAACTACGGCCGCGGAGCCACGGCAACCGGGCCCCGGACGAACCGGCTGCTTTCGCGTTCGCACGAGGCGCGGGTCAAGGAGATGCTGCGCAGCAAGATGAATGGCGGCATCTCGATTGCCGAGATCGCCGACGCCTGCAACCTGTCGCGCAGCTATTTCATCCACGCCTTCCGCGAGACCACCGGACAGACGCCGCACCAATGGCTGATCGCGCAGCGGATCGAACGTGCGCAAGCGCTGCTGATGGACTTCGAACGACCGCTGGTGGAGATTGCGACGGCCTGCGGCTTTGCGGACCAGAGCCACTTCACACGCGTCTTTTCCCAGTACACCGGCAAGCCGCCAGGCGCCTGGCGCAGAGAGATCCGAATCGGCATGTGAAAGGATCCGAATGCGGACGCCGATACGGAATGCGTCCGAATATGCAAAGCCGCGTCCAACCCTGCAAGACGGCGCGCGCCGCTGCGCGCACCATGGGATCCCCATCGAAGGAACCACCATGAAACCCTCCCTGCCGCAGCTCATGAGCCTCAACGGCGGCTTCGTCGACACCGCCGGCTTCCTGGCGCTGCATGGCCTGTTCACCGCGCACGTCACCGGCAACTTCGTCACCATCGGCGCGGCGCTGGTGCATGGCACCTCGGGCACGATCACCAAGCTGCTTGCGCTGCCGGTGTTCTGCATCGTGGTCGTGCTCGCACGGTTGTTGAGCTATGGCCTTCCCGGCTTCGGCCTGCCGGTGCTGCGCACGATGCTGGTGCTCAAGGCCGCGCTGCTGCTGGCGGGCGCCATCCTGGCCATCCGCTTCGGCCCCTTCGCCGATGGCGACAGCGCAAGCGCGATGCTCACGGGCCTGGTGCTGGTGTCGGCCATGGCGATCCAGAACGCGGTGCACCGCATCCACCTGGGCAGCGCACCGCCGACCACGCTGATGACCGGCACGACGACGCAGGTCATGGTCGATCTCGCCGACCTGATGCGCGGCAAGCAGGCGCCCGAAGAAGCGGCCGCCGCCCGCGCGCGCATGCGGCGCATGTCGGCCGCGGTGGTCTGGTTCGCCGCCGGCTGCGCGGCGGCGGCGCTCATCTACCTGCAGTGGAACGTATGGTGCTTTGCCGTGCCGCCCGTGCTGGCAGCCTGCGCCGTGATGCTCCAGCGCAGTACGCACGAAGGCGATCCTGCGCCGGCGTCAGCTGCGCCTCACCTGTAGAGCCAGCGCGCCATCAGGCGCGTGTACCTCGGCATGACGAGGTACACCATCAGCCCGACGATGGTCGCCGCGGCCAACAAGTGCGCCAGCCAGTAGTCGGACAGCACGGGCACCGAGGCCAGCAGACGGTGCAGCACCGCCGGCACCAGCATGGTCAGCGGATAGATCACCGACAGCGTCAACAGGAACTGCTTGTAGCGCTTGGCCAGCGGCTGCCCTGCGGGCGGATGGAACCAGAACTCGAGCCCGCTGCGCGTTTCCACCTTCTCGTCGGCGTCGAGGAACGGCGCCACCTCTTCCACCAGCTGGCGGCGCGCGACGGAGGCAAACCAGTCCTGCGCATGCGCGAGCGAATCGAAGCGGATGGCGATGGTGTACTGCAGGCCGCCGCCGGCCGGGTGGATGATGTTGACGCCGCGGTGCCCGGGAAAGCGCGAGGCGATGGGCACCACCTTCTTCAGCCATTGCTCGTAGGCGGCCACGGACTCGCGCTTCACCGTCTGCTGGATGACGGCGGTGACGGTTTCGGCACCCGGCAGCACGCGCCCGGCAATCTCGTCCAGCGTGGCGGTGCGCAACCCGGGTTGGCGGTCGTCGGCGGTCATGCGCGGTGCCTTTCTCAGAGGCCGAGCAGCTTGCGGCCTTCGTCGGCCAGCAGGTCGTGCGTCTCGGGGTGAGACCGCATGTAGGCGTTGAACACGGGGCACTGCGGCACCACGCGCAGCCCGCGCTCACGCGCCGAAGCGAGGCCGGCCAGCACCAGCTGCTTCGCGATGCCCTGGCCTTGCAGGGCTTCGGGCACCAGCGTGTGGATGAAAGTGATGACGTTGCCTTCGAGCGAATAGATTGCGACGGCACGCTCACCCTGAGCCGCGTATTCGAAGCGGTGCTTTGCGGGGTTGTCGCGGACCTGGATGGAAGAAGGAGAAGTGGTCATGAGAAATTCTTGATGTGCCGGGCGCGCATGAAGCACCGTCCCGGCAGGTCGCTACAGGCGCCCTGCCGGGGCGGCGGCAGCATCAGCCCTTGATGAAAGCCAGCAGGTCGGCATTCACCTGGTCGGCGTGCGTGTTGCAGGTGGCATGCGGCGCGCCGGCGTACGCCTTGAACTGGCTGCCCTTGATCATCTCGGCCGCCAGCTTGCCCGTGGCCTCGATGGGCACGACCTGGTCGTCGTCGCCGTGGATCACGAGCATGGGCACGTCGATCTTCGCCATGTCGGGGCGGAAATCGGTTTCGGAGAAGGCCGTCACGCAGTCGATGGTGGCCTTGATGGAGGCCTGCAGCGCGATCTGCAGCGTCTGCTTGAACACGCCCTGGGACACCTTGGCGCCCGGGCGGTTGGTGCCGTAGAACAGCGTGCTGAAGTCGTCCAGGAACTGCGGCCGATCGGCAGCCAGGCCGGCGCGGATGCTGGCGAACAGCGACGCATCGGGCCCGCCGGGATGGTCGGCCGTCTTCATGAACAGCGGCGTCACGGCGCTGATGAGCGCGAGCTTGGCGACGCGTGAGCTGCCCTTGCGCGCGATGTAGCGCGTGACGTCGCCGCCGCCCATGGAAAAGCCCGCGAGGATCACGTCCTTCAGGTCGAGTTTCTCGATCAGCTCGGCGATGTCGTCGGCGAAGGTGTCGTAGTCGTAGCCGGTCCAGGGCTGGCTCGAACGGCCGAAGCCGCGGCGGTCGAACGCGATCGTGCGGTAGCCGCGCTCCGCGAAGAACAGCATCTGCGCGTCCCACATGTCGGCGCTCAGCGGCCAGCCGTGGCTGAACAGGATGGGCTGGCCCGAGCCCCAGTCCTTGTAGTAGAGCTCGGTGCCGTCGCGCAGGGTGAGTGTGGTCATGGTCTTCCTTTTCGGAATGGTGTGAAGGGGAAAAAAAGATGCAGGAAGGCGGGTGCGCTCAGCCTTGGCGCACGGACTCGAACAGGAACCACGTGCGCTGCTCGGCCTCGTCGATCCAGTTCTCCAGCACGCTGGCCGTGGCCACGTCGCCGTACTCGTCGCACACTGCGTGCGTGCCGCGCATGAAGCCGGCCAGGCGCTGGTTGTCCTCGCGCAGCTCGGCCAGCATGCCGATGGGGGTCACGAAGTCGGCGTCGTTGTCCGACAGGCGCTGCAGCCGCGCGGCGTGGCCGGTGGAGCGCAGCGTGGTGCCGCCCACCTTGCGCACGCGCTCGGCAATGGGGTCGACCGTGGCGAAGATCTGGTCGGCCTGCTCGTCCAGCAGCAGGTGGTAGTCGCGGAACGAGGGGCCCGACATGTGCCAGTGGAAGTTCTTCGTCTTGAAGTACAGCGCGAACACGTCGGCCAGCAGCACATTGAGCGCCGCGGAAATGTCGCGCGTGGCGTCGGCGCCCAGGTCGCTCGGGGTGTGCAGCGACGCGACGCGGCGCGCCTTGGTGCTGCTGGCCAGGGCCTTGGCGGCCTTGGTGGATTTTGAAGTAGCCATGTTTTTCCTTGGTACGCCCGGGTTGTCGGCGAAATTCATCTGTCGTCAGAGAGAAAGAAAGTGATGCACCGCGGGCTTGTCCGGCCCGATGTGAAAGCGCACGGCCTCGCTCTGCAAGTCGGCGTCGGCGTGCGAAACGCGGTGGTGCTGGCGCAGGTGCTCGGCCCACGATTCGACGAGGAACCACTCCATCACGCGCTCGGTGTCACCGGTGTGCTCGGTGATGCCCCATGCGTACGCCCCATCGCGGCGGCGCTCCAGCGAGAGGCGCTTCATCGCGTCGAGGAAGGCCGGGCGGTCTTCCTTGCGGATGCGGTACTCGACCTGGATCATCACCGGGCCACGGTCGTGCGCAATGGGCTCGGCCACCAGCGGTTCGGGCCAATGGTTGGAAGCCTGCAGGTCCGACTCGCCCGTGGGCAGCCGCGCACGGTGGAACAGCACGGCCACGATCACCAGGCCGATGGCGCCGGCCACCAGCGTGTAGGGCACGCCAATTTCCTGTGCAACCAGGCCCCAGCCGAGGCTGCCGGCCGCCATGGCGCCGTTGAACACGGTGAGGTACACCGCCAGCCCGCGGCCGCGCACCCAGTTCGGCAGGATGGCCTGCGCCACGCCGTTGAGCGTGGTCAGCGCAATGATCCAGCCCAGGCCCAGCAGCAACAGCAGCACGATGGCCAGCCACTTCGGCGGTGCGAACACGAGCGCGCCCATCACGGCGGCGGTAATCACCGAGGCCAGCAGCACGAGGCCATCGGCATCGAGCCGCTGGCGCAGCCGCGGCATGACCAGCGCACCGGCAATGGCGCCCGCGCCAACGGCGCCCAGCAGCACGCCGTAGAAGCCGGCGGTGCCGCCCAGCATCTGGCGTGCCACCAGCGGCAGCAATGCCCACACCGAACTTGCGAACAGGAAGAACACGGCCGCGCGCAACAGCACGCGGTGCAGTTCCTTGCTGGCGCGCGTGTAGCGCAGGCCGGCACGGAAGGCGCCGAGGAAGTTCTCCGACAGGCCGCTGTCGACCGCGGCCGGGCGCTTCCACCAGATCAGCGCGGCAATGACGAACACGTAGCTCAGCACGTCGGCGCCGTAGGTCAGGGCCGCACCGAAGCTCGCGAGGATCAGGCCGCCCGCCGCAGGGCCGATGGAACGCGCGATGTTGATGCCCAGCGAGTTCAGCGCCACCGCGCCCTTCAGGTCGGATCTGGGCACCAGCTCCGGCACGATCGACTGCCAGGTCGGCCCCATCAGCGCCGCGCCGACGCCGCCGACGAAGGTCAGCGCAATCAGGTACTCGACGGTGAGCGCGCCTGTGTGCGACAGCACCAGCAACGTACTGCTCACGCTGGCCAGCACCAGCTGCACGAAGATCAGGAAGCGCCGGCGATCGAGGATGTCCGACAGCACGCCCGCTGGAATGGCCAGCAGGAAGATCGGCAGCGTGGCCGCGGTCTGGATCAGCGCCACGGCCGTCGGGCTGGCCGACAAGTCGGTCACCAGCCATGAACTCGCCACGTCGCGCATGAAGCTGCCGATGTTGCCGAGCACGGTGGCGGTCCACAGCACGGCGAAGACGGGCTGGCGCAGCGGCGCGAAGCTGCCACCGCCGCCACCGGCTGGCTGCGCGGCTTTGACGGCCTCAGTCATTCTTGCGTCCCTGCAAGTCGTGCCACGCCACCAGCAGGAAGCCGCCAACCAGTCCAAGGTGCTCGAAGAACGAGTTGGCGGCCATGAAGCGTTCCTGGCCCACCGGCATCTGCCAGAAGCGCAGCGCCACGAAGGTGGCGAACAGTGTGAACGCAGCCAGCGCCACGGCACCCAGCCAACGATAGAAGCCCGTGAGGATGAGCGCCGAGGCGCCCAGCTCCAGCACGATGACGGCGGCCGCCATCGGTGCCGCGGGTGACACGCCGAAGTGGTTCATCTCGGCGATGGCCGAGCCGAAGTCCATCGCCTTGTTGAAACCACCCTGCAGGTAGGCCGCGCACAGCAGCAGCAGCGCGATCCAGCGCAGCACGGGTGAAGGTTGCCAGTGCATCGTCTTCATCACACCGCCCAGCAGGCGCAGCCCAGCGCGCCCCAGAAACTCTTCAGATCGGCAATGGGCAGCTTGCTGCTCCAGGCCGTGGCGTGCTGGTGGCCGTGCACGTTGCAGTCGTTGGCGCAGGCGCAATCCGCCGCCATGCGACGGATCGTCTGCTGCAAGGGGCGCCCTTCCTTGTCGCCCCAGCCCGCGTAGCCGCCGAAGGTGCGCGCGGGCGACCAGTCGGGCATGGCCGGCGGCGGCGTGCCTTCGTCCAGCGGTGCGAACGGACCGGCGCCGTAGACCACCTTGCCGCCCACCATGGTGAGCAGCGCGGTGGTGCCGGCGATGTCCGATTCGGCGCAGGCGAAGAAGTCGCGGTCGGGCACCATCAGGTCGGCCAGCTGGCCGGCCTCGATGCGGCCCTTCTTGCCGACCTCGTTGGAGAACCAGGTGACCTTCTCGGTCCACATGCGCAGCGCCGTCTCGCGGTCGATGCAGTTGCGCTGCGGCGTGAGCTGCATGCCGCCCACGGTCTTGCCGGTGACGAGCCACGACAGCGACACCCACGGGTTGTACGACGCGACGCGCGTGGCGTCGGTGCCGGCGGACACGTTCACGCCCTTCTCGAGCATGCGCTTCACGGGCGGCGTGGCCTCGGCCGCGCCGACACCGTAGCGCTCGACGAAGTACTCGCCCTGGTAGGCCATGCGGTGCTGCACGGCAATGCCGCCGCCGAGCGCCGCGATGCGGTCGATCGACTTCTCGGAGATGGTTTCGCAGTGATCGAAGAACCAGTTCAGGCCGGCCAGCGGCGTGTCGCGGTTGACCTTCTCGAACACATCGAGCGCGCGGTCGATGGTTTCGTCGTAAGTGGCGTGCAGGCGCCAGGGCCAGCGGTTCTGCGCGAGCACGCGCACCACTTCTTCCAGCTCGCCTTCCATCTCAGGCGCCATGTCGGGGCGCGGCTGGCGGAAGTCCTCGAAGTCGGCGGCCGAGAACACCAGCATTTCGCCCGCGCCGTTGTGGCGGAAGTAGTCGTCGCCCTGCTTGTATTTGGAGGTGGCGGTCCAGTTCAGGAAGTCCTGCTTCTCCTGCTTGGGCTTCTGCGTGAACAGGTTGTAGGCCAGGCGGATGGTGAGCTGGCCGGCATCGGCCAGCTGCTGGATCACCTGGTAGTCCTCGGGGTAGTTCTGGAAGCCGCCGCCCGCGTCGATGGCGCCGGTCACGCCCAGGCGGTTGAGCTCGCGCATGAAGTGGCGCGTGGAGTTCACCTGGTAGTCGAACGGCAGCTTCGGGCCCTTGGCCAGCGTGGCATACAGGATGGACGCGTTGGGCTTGGCCAGCAGCAGGCCGGTCGGGTTGCCGGCGCTGTCGCGCACGATCTCGCCGCCGGGCGGTGCGGGTGTGTCCTTGGTGTAGCCCACGGCGCGCATGGCGGCGCCGTTGAGCAGCGCGCGGTCGTACAGGTGCAGGATGAACACCGGCGTGTCGGGCGCCACGGCGTTCAGTTCCTCGATGGTCGGCAGGCGCTTCTCGGCGAACTGGTGCTCGGTGAAGCCACCCACCACGCGCACCCATTGGGGCGCCGGCGTGATGGCGACCTGGCGCTTGAGCATGCCCATGGCATCGGCCAGGCTGCGCACGCCGTCCCAGCGCAGTTCGAGGTTGTAGTTGAGCCCGCCGCGAATGATGTGCAGGTGGTTGTCGATCAACCCCGGCAGCACGCGCTTGCCCTGCAGGTCGACCACGCGGGTGCCGGTGCCGGCCAGCGGCAGCACGTCTTCGCTGCGACCGACCCGCAGGAAGCGGCCGTCCTTGATGGCCACGGCGCTGGCCTCGGGGTTGGCGCGGTCCAGCGTGGTGAAGCGGCCGTTATGCAGGATCAGATCGGGGGCGGAGGAACTGGCCATGTCAGACTTCCTTTGGGCATGAGAGGGGGTCATTGCCGAGCCGGCAATGGCGGCACCGAGTGTGCCCAGGCACAGGCGGCGGCGTTGTTCGTCGAACAGATCGCTCATGACTCTTTGTGTGTGGTCGATACGGCGGCGGCTGCGGCAGCGGGCTCGGCCTTCGCGCGCTGCGGCAACTCGCCGAACACATGCGGCGCGACCTGGTGCTGCAGCCACGAGGTGGCCACGGTATCGGGCTTGATCACGCTCTTGATGAGCGGCGGGATCTGCTCGCCGAGCAGGATCCCGAGAAGCCCCACCAGGGCGATGACCGGCGGGGCCGGCGAGCGCACCTGGAACAGTGCGTAGATCACGCCGACCAGCAGGCCGAGCGCAAGCGACAGGACATAGGGCTTCATCTTCGTGCTCACCGCGGGATTCAGCCTTCGTGCGCGCCGAACATGGTCTTGGCGTAGGTCACGCCCAGGCCGTAGGCGCCGCCGAACTTCTTGGCGATGCCGGTGGTCAGCTCGTAGGTGTCGGTGCGAGCCCAGTCGCGTTGCAGCTCGAGCAGGTATTGCAGCGAGGTCATGGGCTGCGCGCCGGCCTGCACCATGCGGTCCATCGCGCGGTTGTGCGCCTCGGCGGACACGTCGCCGCAGGCGTCGGCGATCACGTACACCTCGAAGCCCTGGTCCAGCGCCGACAGCGCCGGGCCGACGATGCACACGCCGGTCCACAGGCCGGACAGCACGATGCGCTTCTTGCCGATCTCGTTGATGCGGTCGATCACGGCGGCATCTTCCCAGGTGTTCATCGAGGTACGGTCGAGCATCTTCTGGCCCGGGAAGGCGTCGGTGATCTCGCTGAACATCGGGCCCGAAAAACTCTTCTCGGCCACCGTCGTGAGGATGGTCGACACACCGAAGCCTGCGGCCGCGTTGGCCACCAGCGCGGCGTTGTTCCGCAAATTGACCGCGTCGATCGAGTGCGTGGCGAAGGCCATCTGCGACTGGAAGTCGATCATGACGAGCGTGTGGTCCTTGGGGGTGAGCAGCTTGGCGCCGGCGGTGGGGGTGGCTTTGATGGACATGAAATAACTCCGTGAATGGGATGGGATGAGAGATCGGCGAGAGAAAAAACTGGGGTTAACCCGTGAAGCAATCCTCGTTGGGAGCGAGGGTGCGTGTCTTGTCGATTAATGAGGCGGTTTGGACATTTGCCGTCGCGTGGCTCAGAACGCAGGCAGCTCGTTGGGGCGAAGGTCGAACACCAGCACTTCGGCGCCCTCACCCTGGGCCAAGTCGAGCTGGCGCACGTCGCGCAGCCGCACACCGTCGCCCTCGTTCAGGCGCTGGCCGTTGAGCGCCACGCTGCCGCGAGCCACATGGACATAGGCGTAACGGTCGGCATCGAGCGTGAGCGAGGCCTGCTCGGCGCCGTCGAACAGCCCTGCGTAGACGCGGGCGTCCTGGTGCACCGCGAGCGAGCCGTCGGTGCCTTCGGGCGAAATGATCAGGCGCAGGCCGCCGCGCTTTTCTTCCGGTGCGAAGTGCACCTGCTGGTAGCGCGGCGGCACGCCCTTCTTGGCCGGCACGATCCAGATCTGCAGGAAATGCAGCGCCTCGGTGGACGAAGAATTGAACTCGCTGTGGCGCACGCCGGTGCCGGCGCTCATCATCTGCACGTCACCGGGGCGGATGACCGAGCCGGTGCCCATCGAGTCCTTGTGCTCGAGCGCGCCGTCGAGCACGTACGAGAAGATCTCCATGTCGCGGTGCGGATGGGTGCCGAAGCCGCGGCCGGGGGTCACGCGGTCGTCGTTGATCACTAGCAGGTCGGAGAAGCCTTCCTGCTTCGGGTCGTGGTAATGGCCGAACGAGAAGGTGTGGCGGGACTTCAGCCATCCGAAGTCTGCGATTCCGCGGTCGGCGGCACTGCGAATTTCCAACATGGTTCATTCCTTTGCGGTTCTTGAATTCGATTGAATTCATAATTGGCATCGGAGGAGTTTCCGAGGCATGGGATGAATCATCGACCTTCAAGAAGGTCTTGTTGACGAACGTTTTTGCCATCTATCATCGAATTTTTCGATCATTGATCCGGGCGCCATTTTTTTGAAGGAAACGCCGCATGCTCAAGCTCAGCCTGGAAGCCATCGAGGTGGTCGATGCGATCGACCGCCACGGCTCCTTCGCCGCCGCCGCCACGCGCCTGAACAAGGTGCCTTCCACCATCTCGTACGCCGTGGGCAAGCTGGAGGAGCAACTGGGCATGCAGCTGTTCGAGCGCAACGGGCCGCGCATCGCGCTCACGGACGCGGGCCGCGAGATGCTCAAGGAGGGGCGCTGGCTGCTCGGCGCGGCGAGCGACCTCGAATCGCGCATGCGCCAGATCGCCACCGGCTTCGAGTCAGAGCTGCGGCTCGTGCACGACTCGCTCATTCCCACGCAGTCGCTCATCGACGACGTCCGCGCCTTCGAAGAGCTGCGCTGCGGCACGCGGCTGCGCATCGGCTGCGAGGCGCTCACCGGCAGTTGGGAGGCGCTGCGCGAGGGCCGCGCCGACGTGGTCATTGCCGCGGGCGAAGGTCCGGCGGGCGGTGGCTACCAGGCCGTGATGGTGGGCAGTCTCGATTTCGCTTTCTGCGTCGCCCCTACGCATGCGCTGGCGCGTGTGATGCGCCCGGTGCGGCGAGGCGACCTGCTGGAGCACAACGCCATCGTGGTGAGCGACAGCGCGCGTACCTTGTCGGACCGCACCGTGGGCCTGCTGGCGGGCCAGCCGCGCATCGCGGTGCCGTCGATGACCGCGAAGGTCGCGTGCCAGGTGGCCGGGCTCGGCCACGGCTTCCTGCCGCGCGCCTGCGTCGAGGGCGAGCTGGCGCGCGGCACGCTGATTGAATTGCAGACCGAGGAGCCGCGCGCGCCGGAGGCGTTCTGGCTGGGGTGGAAGACGGGTGCCACGGGGCAGGCGCTGCAGTGGTGGGTGAAGCAGCTGAATCGGCCGTTGGTGCCGGCCTTGTTGCCACGCTCGGCGTGATGCCCTGAGCCGCAGCCGGAAGCGGCGCGCGGATCAGCCGGCGTTCAGGCGACGCCAGCGCGCCGGCGGAGTCCCGATGTGCGCGGAGAACACACGCGTCAGATGGCTCTGATCGGCAAAGCCGCAGGTCGCGGCGATCTCCGCGATTGGAAGATCGGGCTGGCGCAGCAGGCGGCGCGCGGCATCGACGCGCTGCGCCACCAGCCACGCGTGCGGGGCCTGGCCGAAAGTCTGCTTGAAGGCCTTGCTGAAATGGCTGCGCGACAGCCCGCACTCGCGCGCAACCTCGGCGAGTGACACATCACTGGCCAGGTGCGCCATCAGGAAGGCCTTGGCACGGCGCTCCTGCCAGGGCGCCAGGCCTCGTGAGTCTGCATTGGCCACGCCCGCCGCGCCACCGTAGGCATGCAGCACATGGGCCTTCAATGCCAGCGCGAGGTGATCGACGAACAAGGTGCTCGCCTCTCCGGGCTGCATCAATGCCGGCAGCATCGCGCGGCCGAGGCTCGCCACCACGGTGTCGACCGTGCCCGCGTCGCAACGCAGTGCACGCACGCGGGGTACGTCCATTTCCTCGGCAAAGGAGTCGATGGTTTCGCGCGGCACGTGGAACAGCATCGAATGAAACGGGCTGCACACATAGGCAGAGTTGCATTCCGACAGGTCGGTGATGTGAAAAGCGCCTTCTCGCTGCGGGCCGAGCCGCAGCACGGTGCCGCCGCTGCGAATCCGCCGGGAGCCGCCCGACGAGATTTCCACGCTGAGCACGAAAGCGTCTTCGGCCGGCAAGGGCGGCAGGACGAAAAGATGCGGGAGATCGTAGTGAAGGCGCGCAATGCCGAGCTCCGACCCCCAGCGCGACGTAGCGACGAGCGACGGGACGACATCGACGCCGTACTGCTTCGCCAGGTGTTGGCCGAATCGGTTGTTGGGGCAGTGTGCGGTCGGCATGTAAGCGAAGTGCTGTGGCGCTGTCCGGGCACATCTTAGTTCGGCAGGCACACCCCGCTCCGGGTCACCGACGATCCGTTGTTCGACCGACTGCAGTGAGTTGGTTTGTCCCGGATTCACCTGGACAACAAAAAAGCCCTGACGTGTTGTCACGTGAGGGCTTTTGGGCATTCCCCGGACTTCCGAGGATGAAAAGATGGTGGCCTGGGGCTCTACCGCAAGATGCCTTGAAAGCCGCGCCAGCTCTAGAATTTGGTTCGGGTGTGAACCTGAGTTCCTGCATCAGTTACTGCACCCCAAAATCAACATGCCACGCAATCTAATCGGTTCCGACACCGCCCTCCGCTCCATCAAACCCGGCGATCCGCGCCGGCGCATTTCCGACGGTGACGGCCTCTACATCCTGCTCTTCGTGAACGGCGGCGCCCACGGCTGGCGCTTTGACTACAGCTTCGCCGGCAAGCGCAAAACGCTCTCGCTCGGCACCTACCCCACCATCGGCATCGCCCTGGCCCGCGAGCGCGCCGAGGACGCCCGCAGGAAGGTGGCCCAGGGCATCGACCCCAGCGAGGCCAGGAAGGCCGTCCGTGCGGCGCATGTCCAGGCCCGTGAAGCGTCGGCGCGCGCCGACGCCGGCCTGCCTGTCCTCGACAGCTTTGAGCACGTCGCACGCGAGTGGTACGACGTGCGCCGCGCCGACTGGGCCGAGAGCTACGGCGTCAAGATCATCGGCCGGCTGGAGAACGATGTGTTCCCCTACATCGGCACGCGCCCCATCGCGCAGATCGACCCGCCCGAGCTGCTGACGGTCATCCGCCGCATCGAGTCGCGCGGCGTGGTCGAGACCGCCCACCGCGCGCTGGAGAACTGCGGCCAGGTCTTCCGCTTTGCCGTCGCCACCGGCCGCGCGACGAGCAATCCGGCCCGCGACCTGAAGGACGCCTTGCGCAAACCGCTCGTGCAGCACTTCCCGGCCATCACCGACCCCAAGCGCCTGGGCGAGCTGCTGCGCGCCTGCGACGGCTACAAGGGCACACACGTGGTCCGCACCGCGCTGAAGCTGGCCCCCATGGTCCTGCTGCGTCCGGGCGAGCTGCGGCATGCGAAGTGGGAAGAGATCGACCTTGATGCTGCGTTGTGGACCGTGCCCGCTGCACGCATGAAGCGCAAGAAGGTTGGCAAGCTGCACGGCGCACCGCACCTGGTGCCCCTGGCGAGGCAGGCGGTCGAAGCCTTGCGCGACCTGCACCCGCTCACGGGGCGAAGCGCTTATGTCTTCACCGGCGAGCGCAGCCACGAACGCCCCATGAGCGATGCCGCCATCAACGCCGCGCTGCGCGCGATGGGCTTCGGCAAAGACGAAGTGACCGCCCATGGCTTCCGAGCGACCGCGCGCACCATCCTCGCGGAGCGCCTGGGCGTCGACGAGTCGGTGATCGAGGCGCAGCTCGCACATGCCGTCAAAGACAGCCTCGGCCGCGCCTACAACCGCACGGAGTTTCGCGTGGAACGTTTCTCGATGATGCAAAAGTGGGCCGACTACCTTGACGAATTGCGCCATGGCGCCGACGTGGTGAAGCTGCGCGCAGCTTGACGAGGGCGGCGGACACCGCTTACAGTTATGTCGCCTCGCGATGAGCGAGGTCGGGATTGGTCTCCCGAAGAAGTCCTGCGACGAAAGCCGCAGTTACCGCCTTGGTCTGCGGCTTTGTCGTTCGTGCCCCTTTTTTGGCGGCTCGATGGGCGGGCGCAAGCCCGGCCGGTTTCCGCAAGGACTTCCCGGTAGACCAACCCGTCGAGCTGCCGCCTTTGATTGGTCTCAGGGACGGCGGTTTTTGCAAACCGAAGTCCTTGGAGGCCCATGGCCGATTCTTCTGACGCTGGCGCCGACGCCGGCAGCTCCTTCGCGAGCTATCGCCCCACCGCTCAATTCAAGCCCTTCGAATGGGTTCGAGGGGAAGGGTTGAGCCCTCCGCAGCAGCGGCTCGCCGAATTCCTGAACGACGCGCGCGACGTGGTGCAAGGCACGCACATGCTCGCCCAATTGCTTTCCTGGGACGAAGACCGGCGCGAGGCGGCTTGCTCCGACGCAAGCCCTGCGCCCTTCTTCAACGCATGCCACCGCGGCGCGCTGGAACGGCTCATGTCGGTGTCGCTGGGACTGCTCAGCGCCCAGATCGAGCGCCAATGCGATGCGCTGGACGGGGCCCGCCGCCAGGGATGCCCGAGACCCGAAGAACAGGGAGCCTAGCCACCATGGCCGACATGCATTGGTTCCGATGGCACCACGGAACGGTCACTGATCCGAAGCTGGGTTTGATTGCAAAGAAGGCGGGCACCTCGATGGCCGAGGTCATCGCGGTATGGGCCTGCCTGCTCGAAGCGGCCAGCGCTTCCGAGGATCGCGGCCATCCGGGGGCGCTTGACTTCGAGGCCCTCGACTTCGCCCTCGGGGTTGATGAGGGCACCACCGCGCGGGTTTACGGGCTCATGCAGGACCGGGCCCTGATCGACAGCGACACCGGACGCCTTGCCGCATGGGAGAAGCGGCAGCCCAGACGTGAACGCGACGACGAGACCAGCGCGGACAGAAAGCGCCGCCAGCGGGAACGCGAAGCGGCAGGCGTGACGGCGGCTGTCCCGCCAGGTCACACCGAATCCATCAGTGTCACGCCATGTCACGCCATGTCCCGCCAAGTCACACCCAGAGGAGAGGAGAGGAGAAGAGATAAGAGAACACCCCCCTACCCCCCGCAAGCGGGGGAAGTGGGGGGCGACGAATCTCAAACCTCCACGAAAGCGGGAACCGTCTGCAAGGCGATCAGGGCCAAGGGGGTGACCGATGTGAGCCCGTCGCATCCGAAGCTGCGCGCGTTGATCGACAAAGGCATCGGCGTGGAGACCTTCGAGCAGGCCGCCGAGATCTGCACCAGAGCGCACCCCGCCAAGGGCATGGGATACCTGCTTGGCATTGTGGAGCGCCAGTTGCGGGAGGCGGTGGACATCGGCGAGCGACCGGGGATGCCGCAGGCTGCATGGGACGAAAGCCGGGCCAGCATCGAGGCGAAAGCCGAGGAGCTTGGCATCGGGCGATGGCGGGAGTTCGACCTCGGCGCCGATCGCGAGCACTGGCCGGCGTACTTCCGTCGCGTCAAGGAGGCGGTCGAACGCGAAGCGAGGGGGCACGAAAACCACCGCGCAGCCGATCTGGAAATGGTTTCCACGTGACATCGCGTGCCTTACGGATGTCAGCTTTGTCGCGCGATCCTCGCTCCATGTTCAATTCCGAATCTGTCCGTATGGAAGCCCCACCCGTCCTCAAAGCAGCGCCAGGAGATCGCTTCCTCCGCATCCAGGAGGTCGAGCGCCGCGTGTGTCTGAAGAAGAGCGCGATCTATGCGCGCATGTCCGCTGGGGCCTTTCCCCGCAGCATCTCCCTGGGCCGGCGCTGCACCGTCTGGCTGAAGTCGTCCATCGATGCCTGGATCGTCGAGCAGGTCGACTCGGCGAACGGCGCGAATGTGCGGTCCCCCAGGCTCCGCGAGACGCAAGCATCGGAGGTCTGACGCGTCATGGCGGATATGCATTGGTTCAGATGGCATCACGGAACCGTGACCGATCCGAAGCTCGGGTTGATCGCCAAGAAGGCCGGCGTGTCCATGGCGGAGGTGATCGCCATCTGGGCCCATCTGCTGGAGGCGGCGAGCGAGTCCGAGGACCGGGGCAATCCCGGGGTACCGGATTTTGAATCGATGGACTTTGCCCTTGGGGTGGAGGAAGGCATCACGCAGCGGGTCTACGGACTGATGCGGGACAAGGCGCTGATCGCCAAAGACACCGGCCGTCTGGTGGCCTGGGAGCGGCGCCAGCCCAAGAGGGAGCGTGAGGACGATGGGGGCGCCGAAAGAAAGCGTCGGCAGCGGGAGCGCGAGACGGGGAATGCGGCAGCTGGTGGCGCTGTCTCTTCCCATCTTCGGGATCTGCATATCGCTGCACCTTCAGCAGACGGTGAAAACGGAGCGGAGAAGATGACGCCGGACGCTCGGCAATCGGCAGATAGCTCGGCTGACGAAGCTCGGATCTCAACGAAAGCAGCCGCGATTTGCAAGGCCATCCATGCCATCGGTGTGACTGACGTGAACCCCTCGCACCCGACGCTACGCGCCCTCGTCGAAAAAGGTGTCGACGTGGAGGTCTTCAAGCGGGCTGCGGAGGTGTGCGTCAAGGCGAACCCGTCGAAGGGGATGGCATACCTGCTCAGCATCGTGAAGCGCCAGGTGCAGGAGGCGGAAGAGATCGGCGAGAGTCCGGATCTGCCTGCTGTCGCATGGGACCAGACGCGCAGCGGGATCGATGCGAAGGCGAGCGCCCTCGGCCTCGATGCATGGGACGAAGCGGCGTTCTCGGTGGGGCAAGGCGAGAACTATGTCGCGTTCACCGCACGGGTCAAGCGTGCCGCGGAGAAATCAGGGGCGGACGTGTGCGCTTGAGCATCGCCCCATCGGATTTCACGTCCAAGTGGCCATTTGTCCCTCAACTGCGCGCGCTCCAGCACGAGGACGCAACCTCTGAATGGTTGCAGCCGTGCCAGAACGCACGAGTTCCGGCAGAGCCGGTCGATACACGCTGGACCATCCTGGAGGGGATGGGGATGCGAACCCGGTGCGGATTGCCGAGTCGGTCCACAATCGTGCCGGGTTCATAGGACATGAAGTCGCTGGAATACTAGATGGGGCTATCGAACGATTCCAACCACCAGCGGACGCTACGCGTCAGGCTGTCGCATCCCGACGTGGGAGACATTGGCGAGGGCTCAATCACCTTCGGATACAGCTGCTTAGCGCGGTTCGTCCTCGACGGTCTGGGCCGCGAAATTTCGTTGAGCGATGCCCAGTTGGCCGAGGGGCTGCTGGCGCATGCGGACGACGGTACGCGATTGAGCCTGTTCAATTGCGAGTGCAGAGATCGCACGCTCTTTCCAGAATTCGTCATCGGCGGCGAGGTCAAGGCTTCGCAGTTCCTAAGCTTCGAAGTCCGGTATTCGAACGTATCGGAATGGTTCTTCCAGCAGATGTCCATCGACGGCGATCCCGGCGAAAGGCTTGAATGGGGCGGTGCGCCTGTGCCACTCGTTGCGGAAGTCTCCCTGCCAGGCCACCACTTCAAATCGTCGAGCTTCTACGTCGGCTCCCTCGAGCGTCAAGGAGAGGATCGAAACCTCCACCAGCATTTCGAGTTCTGCTTTACGGCTACCCAAGACCGCTTCTCACTCGCCGAGGTCAAGCAACGCGCGCAACGGTTCTCGAATCTCTTTTCCCTCCTGTTGGGGCATCCGTGCTCGATCGTCTCTGTCGACGTGTCCGCGGATGGCAAGCACGGCTGGCGGTTGTTCTATGGACTCTTCAAGTCACCGCCGAAGCGGGAACCGCTCCAGAACGACCAAGACCGAGTCTCGTGGCGAACATTCCTCACAGCGAAGAGTGATGTCGACGCCTACTGGGATGACATCGTCAACAGATTCTTCCGCTCGAACTATCGGGAGGTCATTTGGAGCCGTGTTGCGGGGATGCAGAGCTATGAGGGCTTCTGGGAGCATCGCGTCCTTGGCTACGTGACCCTCCTGGACAGTTATGTCTCACAAATCCCAAAGAAGGGACCTTCCGCGCCGCCGACGAAGAAGCTCCTGCGCTTGCAAGCGGCCCTCGGTGCCATCAAGCCGCCACTCGACCAAGCACAGCAGGGCGATGTGATGAAAGCTGCAACGCAAATCTTCTCAGCGAACGACACCTTCGCGAGCAAGTTCCAGCAGTTACTGAACACCCTCGACGCGGACGTCCTCAAGGTTATCAACCTGTCACATGCCGACTTCGAGACTATCAAGGATCTGCGGGACGAGGTTGCGCATGGCCAGCAGCCCTCGTTCGCCGGGCCAGACATAACGCCCATCTTCGTGATAACGAACCGGATCATCCTGCTACTGACGCACCTTTTCTTCATTGACGTCGGCTTGGGGCGCGACGTGTTCCTTCAGTGCCTCGCGAGGCCGCTCAACAGATTGCGCATGGACTCCGACGTGGACCAAGTGCATCTTGATCGAACGCTCAAGCCAACGTCGTTCTTCCGAGTATCTCCGCAGGCGCTGCAAGTGATTCAACAGCGTTCGCGGAGGCTGCTCTGCAACTGCTTTGTTCGAGACCGGAGTGGCGTCATTTCATACTCGGCGAGCCATTCGGAGGAGATTGAAAACGCACTGAGTGCGCGCCTTGGAGTGCGTCACCACGAACTCCTTCGCCTGCCCGAGGAGGCAGTGACTTACATTGGTGACGCATACTTCGAGGACGGCAAGCAGATAGAGGCTCTTCATTCCACGGTGCTCATCGACCTTTCTCGCCTTCCGGATTAAGCTGGATGCAAATACTAAGATGGACTTGGCCGCGCCAGATAGTTCTGGCAAATTGACATGATCTGAACTGCGTGCGGAAAACAGGGAGACGTCATTGCATTTCAAAGAAATTCTCGCAAGTGTGACTGGCGTCAGCATCCCAATTTTTGGCATCCAATGGAAGCCAGTGATGGCAGAGGTAACCGTTGCTCGCAGTGTTCTCAGAACGTTGGAGGACAAGCGTGTGCTCTACCGGCCTCAAGAAATGGAGGGCGCTGAATACTGCCTTCGCTCCGTTGAAGATATGCGTCACGCCCTCACGGGCGCTCTTCAGCAAGTCAATCCTAAAAATCCTCTTGGAAAACAGTTCGCGAAGATTCGTAGAGCCTGCCGCGAATTCTGCGACATAGTCGGTTCGCCTGCATTTATTCAGTCCGTGCTTCCTATCCAAAGGTCGCTGCTTTCTCGCGAACTTGTCAAGCTTCGGAAGACTGTTGGAGGTGCTGTGGCGGCTATCGCTATAGCGTACGGCCTCGATGTTGAAGACGACCTCGCATCCATCATGCCCTTCAACAACTTGCCCCAGACAGGCTGATTCGGCGGATCGCTTTCAGCGTTCGCTGGCTTATTTTGTTAAGACCATTCATCAACACCATGATTCCCAGCGTTTTTTTAAGCCATAACCATGCTGACAAGCCCTTTGTCCGACGCCTCGCCACTGACTTGGACAATCAAGGAATTCCTTACTGGCTCGACGAAGCTGAAATCAAAGTCGGTGAGTCGCTGATCGAAAAGATTCGTGCCGGGATCGACAAAGTTCACTTTGTCGCTGTCGTGCTTTCGCCCAACTCTGTGGCGTCTCCTTGGGTTCAACGAGAAGTCGACGTCGCCATGAATCAGGAAATCATGGGGCGTCAGGTAAAGGTCCTGCCATTGATGTACCGAGAGTGCGATCTGCCAGGATTCTTACTGGGTAAGCGCTACGCAGACTTCACCGGGGAAGATCGCTATCCAGTTGCCTTCGAGGACCTTGTTCGGAGCCTTGGTGTAGTTTTCAATAGAAACGCATTTACTCCGTCGACCGGTGTCACAACTCTTGGTCAAGCACTAGACAAGGCGTGGAGTACGGCGCTGCCGATGCTCTCACGGCCTTTTCATCGCCCGTTCCAGTACATGGGCATGACTATTCAAGATGCAGCGCATGCCACAGGTGGCACTCCAAACGATGTAGGGAACATCATCATTGATACAGATGAATGTCATATGTGCCTTGAAGCCGAAGGAAACTTCATCAGCTACGTTGACGTAGAACTCAAGAGAACCGCACCCCATCGGCAAGATCAGGAGTTCGATTCCGAGAGGGTTCTGGGAGCCTTGAGCATCAATCCTTCAGAGCTGGAATTGGTTCGCAAGAAGACTCACTTCCATACTTACTACGATCATAAGAAGCGATTGAAGGTCAGCGTCTCGTGCCTTTATGACGGGGCGCCGCTTTCGGTCAGCTTCAGCAGCAAGTACTACGGAATGTAGGCCAATGCACGCTCGCCCCGCCAGGCGCGTGGGCTAGCCCTCCTAGCACCGGGCAGCTTGTGGCATTCGCCAAATTCAGTTGTCGAACGCTAGGTCTTGAAAGTGAGTTGTAGCCGCTCCTGTCAGGACCTCAAACTCTGAGGGGCCGCCAGCGACAGCCCGCAATTTCTACGGAGTAGACGGCCTCCCCTTCGGGCACTGCGCGCGTGAGGTCAGGGGTCCTTCCGCAGAGGATTGCACTACGGGTAATTCGAACCGCGACCTCAGACTGTTCACTGGTCCTCCTAAGGGGGTTAAGTGAAGGTCGGCATCCAAAGTGTGAATGAGCACTACGTGACGATGGGTAACCTTGATGAAGGTACGTGTTGGAGGACACCACGTCCTTCGTCACATGACTGACACGCTCGCGCTTCTGAAGAGATCCGGCCAAATGGCTGCTTCAGAGTTCGGTGAGCGTCGCCTTAGGACTTCATTGCTTCTTCTGGGGCATTTAGAAAGCACGGCGGCTTTGCAGCGACTACGGTCGTTGGCCGCCGATTTTTGAATGACTGCTTCGCGACTCATCGCAGTCGTCGGACGTGCCGTGATGCGATGAGCTATTCGAAGATCTCAAGCACAAGCACAAGCACAAGCACAAGCGCGAGCGAGCGTCACCCCTGCTTGATGAGGTTCTGCAGAACCAGCGCGCCGCCCTTGTCCAGCAAGGTACCGGACTCCGCGAGTGTCCCGAGGACGATCGGTGCAAAGCCCAGGTCGCCGACCAGCTTCGAGATGACGGCGGTGGCCTGCGTCTCATCACCGGCCACGAACATTACCCGCCGTCCTCCTTGCTCGACCGGATTCATCGCAAGCAGCCTGGCCGGAAGTTGATTGAACGTCTTGACCACGCGTGCACCAGGAAAGGCAGAAGCCACCACGACCGTGGACGGCTGACCTTTCAGCGCTTCCGGCGGAACGCCGTAGGTGTTCATGGCGTCGACCACGATCTTGTCGGTCCACTGCCCTCCAGCGCGGGCGACATCGACGTGTGCGCTGAACGGCACCGCGAGAATGACCACGTCTGCCTTGACCGCGTCCTGCAATGTCAATGCAGTGACGTAGCCAGAGAGTTCCTTCTCGAGGGTTTCGATGGAGTCGGGGCCGCGGGTGTTGGCGACGCCGACAGCGATGCCGCTGCGTGCGAACTGTCGGGCAAGCGCCGAGCCGACGTTGCCTGAGCCGATGATGGCGTAAGTCATGAGAATTCCTTGAATGATTGAACGTTGAGGCCTTAGGCCGAGATGGCTGCGATGTCGGCAAGCGCCTCTGCGACGGCAGCCTTTTTGGCCTCGGGGCCCATGGCGATGCCTTCAGCTCGCACAACGGTCACGTCGGTGATTCCCAGGAACGCAAGCAAGCCGATGAGGTAGCTCTCCTGGTGTTCTAGACCCGCCGCCGGGCTTCCAGCCGAATACACACCCCCTCGCGCCGAGGCGATGAATGCCTTCTTGCCCTTCAGCAGGCCCTCGGGGCCGGTGGCGGTATAGCGGAAGGTCTTGCCTGCGACTGCGATACGGTCGATCCAAGCCTTGAGTGGCGTCGGAATCGACAAGTTGTACATGGGCGCGCCGATGACGAGGATGTCCGACGCGAAGAGTTCGTCCATGTACGCGTTGCCCTTGACCAGATCCGCCGTGATGGTCGCGTCTTCGGTGGCTGCACCGTTGAAGGCGGCCATGTGGGCGCCGGAGAGGTGCAGCGCCGGGTCGGCCGCCAGGTCGCGGGACACGACCTGGATGCCGGGGTGCAGGGCGCGGTGGCGCGCGACGAGTTCGGCGGAAAGTTGCCTGCTGACGGACGCGCCGCCGAGCACACTGGAGTCGAGATGAAGGAGTTGCATGAGAGCCTCGAAAGATTGATGAAGAAGTCCGACCTGCCCGCTTCGGCGTACAGGGCCTCGGGAAGTCTTTTCCCGTGGCTTGAATGGTGGAGACACAGCATCATTCTGAGAAGCCGGTATATTGAGATTTAATCCATCTGCCCTGGAGATGGAAGGAGTTCAAATGCTCGATGGCGTGTCCCTGGACCAGCTGCGAACCTTCATCGCGGCCGTGGATGAAGGCAGCTTCTCGGCGGCGGCCCGGCGGCTCAATCGCGTCCAGTCCGCGGTGAGCGGGTGGGTCAGCAGCCTGGAGGGCCAAATCGGAGTCGTGCTGTTCGACAGGTCAGGCCGGTACCCCAAGCTGACACCTGAGGGCGTTCTCTTGCTCGCGGACGCACGCAACATCGTGTCCGGCGTCGACACGATGAAGGCCCGCGCAAGGTTGATGTCTGCCGGGTTGGAAGCGGAACTCTCTGTCGTGGTGGACGTCTTTTTTCCGACGGCGCTCGTCAGTGCGGCTGCGAAGGCGTTTGTGAGCCGATTTCCGCTCACGCCGTTGAGGTTGTTCGTGGAAGGTCTGGGTGCGGGATACGAGCCGGTGCTGGACGGACGCTGCAGCCTGGGAATACTGGCGCCGCTGGCGGTCGAGTTTCCGTCGCTGAGCAGCGAGAGCATTGGCCAGGTGACTTTGGTCACCGTGGCCGCACCTGACCACCCGCTGGCGAGCTTCAAGCGAAGAATTCCAAAGGCTGCATTGTCCAAGCACGTCCAACTCGTTCTCACTGACCGGTCGGAGTTGAGCGCGGGCCGGGACTTCGGCGTCAAGTCGGCTTCAACCTGGAGATTGGCAGACCTTTCCACAAAGCACGCATTTCTCAGGGACGGCGTGGGCTGGGGCAACATGCCGATGCACATGGTGCAGGGCGACCTTGCGAGCGGCGCGCTTGTTTCACTCGATGTCGAGGACATGCTGCCTGCCGGCTTTTCACTGACGATGGCGGCGTTCCGTCGCGCCTCGGAGCCGCCCGGACCCGCGGCCAGGTGGTTCGTCGACGACCTGAAGGCGCGCTTTGCGCACGACGCAATGGAGTTAAAGACTTAGCCTGTTGAAACGCTCACGCCGTGACTCGGTGGTGGCCCAGACTTGCGTCTGATCTCTCTGTAGAACGGTCACGACGCAGACTGAGGCCAGAGACCGCTTCATGCCCTTCACCGTCATTGATCGTCCGGCGCCAAACGACCGCTCCCAGTCTGAAGCGGCCGTTTAGCGCGCGACATTCCGTAAGTCGGCTTGGGGAGCAATTCCCTGCCCTAGCGAAACGCTTCGGATACAAGCCGCTTTAGCGCCAACGATGAGGCGGACCGCCCAACCGTCGATAACCACGGGCACGTAAACACCCAATTACCGTTGGTTGGTTAAAAACCGTTGGCCCTGGCGCGTGAGCCGCCCAATGGGGAACACCGCCCGCCGCGCAGGCGGCAACACGCACTCTTGTCATAAAGACCCAGCGATGATTTCATCAATCGTGTCCTAGCCAACAGCATACGATGACCAGAGAACTCAACCTGTAATCGCGAACTCCCTATCCTGGTCTTCCGACGGATCCGGCCACGACCATCGGCTTGAGCGTCTCGGTACCGGGATACCTCGAAGAGCGAGTAGATCTCGCATTCGTGCAACGCGATGCCGGCGCAGCCTGCAGTGGCGCGAAGCAGGCTCGCCAGACGCAAGTCCCGGCTCGGCGCTCGAGCTTCGAGATGCCAAAGGCGCCCACATTTTGCGAAATCCTGCTTCTCTTGAGGCGGTCGCCGCGCGTTCTGCGAATGCTTATGCACCTACGGAGGGCACCCTACGAAGTCAAGACCAGCGCACCGAGATCGAAAGCCTGCCGCATAGCCATTAGCACTGTTCCGCCGGCTGAACGGTGAATTCGGCTTCAACTGGTTTATCCATTTAACCGTCTCTGTAAAATTTTTTGCATGCGATGCGAAGTCAGTCAATCTGCTAAATGTCCATTGGCAGGTATTTAAAAGTTTCGAATTGAGGAGATCTCAATTTCAGCCCTGCTGCGCTCGTGATTGGCCGATCCGGCAGTGCCGACAACGCAACTCGAGAGTGACTGCGACCCTTCTGAGTAACGCAACGATCAAGGTATGCAAAGTCACTAGATGCTCACCCATTGAATTCTCCGCCTCGGATCGCCTAGTTCCGAATTCCTGTCTCACACGGAGCAACCGATGACCGATTCCAAAGTTCAAAATCAACCTGCCGACTATGTTCCAGCCAAAGTCTGGAGCCCAAAGAACAACTATGGCGGTACGTTCGGTAGCATCAACCGCCCGGTTTCCGGCGCCAGGTTCGAGAAGGAGTTGCCAGTCGGCAAGCATCCTCTGCAGCTGTACTCGCAGGGCACCCCGAACGGACAGAAGATCACAATCATGCTGGAGGAGCTTCTGGCGGCCGGGCATCCGGGCGCCGAATACGACGCGTGGCTGATCGATATCTTCAAAGGCGCTCAATTCGGAAGCGGCTTCGTGGGCATCAATCCCAATGGCAAGATACCGGCGCTCGTTGATCACTCCACGGATCCAGTCACGCGCGTCTTCGAGAGCGGCTCCATCCTCGTTCATCTTGCAGAACGATTTGGCGCATTCCTACCGACCGAAGGTCGGGCGCGGACGGAGACGTTCAACTGGTTGATGTGGCAGATGGGCTCGGCTCCCTTCGTCGGCGGAGGACTGGGCCACTTCTACGCCTATGCACCGCTAAAGATCGAGTATGCAATCGACCGATACGCGATGGAGACCAAACGGCAGCTGCATGTGCTGGACACGCATCTGGCCACGCACGAGTTCCTCGCTGGGGATCAGTACACGATCGCGGACATGGCGGTCTGGCCGTGGTATCCGGGCAGCCTCTATGGCGTCTACAACACGCACGAGTTCCTGGCCGTCGAGGAATACACGCATCTGCTGCGCTGGTACAGGGCGATAGCAACTCGCCCCGCAGTTGCGCGCGGCAGGGTCGTCAACCGCGTAGCCGGAGAGCCGGGCACCTTCCTTCGCGAACGCCACGACGCCAAGGACTTCGAGTCAATACAGCAAGGCGAATAGTCAGCGCTCCCAGCCCCAGGCTGCACGACCACGCCACCCGCACGCGTCGCGCGCCCTGGTCCGGGCTCTCAAAGATTCAACCGTGTCTCCCAGGGCGATGCCTTCGCCCTTGGAGCTGCCGCATGGACATCCCCGCGGCGCCCCCAAGCATCTAGGCAATTTTCCAGTCCAGCAGACCGCCATACCCAGCGGCGCTTTCCAACCATCAAGGCTTTTTTTATGAAACTGTATTACTCCCCTGGCTCTTGCGGGCTTGCTTCGCAAATCGCACTGCGAGAGGCCGGACAGGCGTACGACCTGATCAAGGTCGACTTCAAAACCAAGACGACGGTCGAAGGCGACTACCTGAAGGTATCGCCCAAGGGCTTCATCCCTGTGCTGAAGATGGACGACGGCGACCTGCTCACCGAGGGGGCGGTCATTCTGCAGTGGATCGCAGACAAGAACCCGGCCGCCAAACTCCTGCCACCCTTCGGAACCCGCGAGCGCTACACGGCGCTGGAGTGGCTCAATTTCGTGGCAAGCGATCTGCACAAGGGCATGGCCGTGATGTTTTCGCCATTCCTCGATGAAGTAACGAAGAAAAGATTTTCGGATGGCAACCTGACCAGCAAGTTCGAATACATCGACGAACACCTGTCCCGGAACGACTACGTCCTGGGCGCGCAATTCTCGGTCGCCGATGCGTATCTCTACAACGTCCTGTCATGGCCGTCGCGGGTAAGGATCGACATCACCGGCTACGCCTCCATCCAGAAGTTCATGGCACGCATGGAGCAACGGGCCAGTGTGCGCGCGGCTTTGCAAGCTGAAGGCCTTCTGGCGAACGACTGAAATCCAAGCCCTCCCGAGGAACCTTCATGCCGACACTTTTCGATCCCATCGCACTGGGCGCGCTCAACGCGTCCAATCGCACCTTCATGGCGCCGCTGACCCGAGCGCGCGCCACCCGCGACCATGTGCCGACGCCGATCATGGCCGACTACTACGCGCAGCGCGCCACGGCCGGGTTGATCATCGGAGAAGCCACTGGCATTTCGCGCCAGGCCGTTGGCTGGCCCTATGCACCAGGACTGTGGTCCTCTGAGCAGGTCAAGGCCTGGATGCCCGTCACGCAGACGGTGCATGACAAAGGCGGGCTCATCTTCGCGCAGCTTTGGCACATGGGCCGCATGGCGCACTCGGCCGTGACGGGCCGTCAGCCTGTATCGGCCAGTGCCACGGCCATGCCGGGAGATGCGCACACCTATGAAGGCAAGATGCCGTTCGAAATCGCAAGACCGCTGGCGACTGAGGAAATCCCAAGCCTGATCTCCGACTATGTCAGCGCCGCAAGCAACGCCATGGCCGCGGGCTTCGACGGCGTTCAGATCCACGCCGCCAATGGCCAGTTGCTCGACCAATTCTTGCGGGACGGAACCAACGCCCGGACCGACGAATACGGCGGCAGCATCGACAACCGGGTGCGGTTGCTGCGCTTGGTCACGCAGGCCGTTGCAGACGAAGTGGGCGCCGATCGCACGGCCGTGCGCCTGTCCCCCAATGGCGAGAGCTACGGCGTGGACGACAGCAACCCGGCGCCGCTGTTCACGGCCGCGGCGGAGATGCTGAACGCTATCGGTATCGCCTTCCTGGAGTTGCGAGAGCCTGGCCCGGACGGGACATTTGGCGCAACCGACGTCCCCCGACTGTCGCCTCAGATTCGCAGGCATTTCAAGGGCGCCCTGGTGCTCAACAGCGACTACGACGTGGCGCGCGCCAAGGCCGACCTCGACAGCGGCTTGGCCGATGCGATCAGCTTCGGGCGTCCCTTCCTGGCCAACCCTGACCTGGTCTGGCGCCTGCGCCACGGCGCACCGTTGACCAAGGACGAGATGGCGACCTACTACAGCCAGGGAGCTGAGGGCTACACCGACTACGAGACGCTGATGTGCAGCAAAGCCTTTGATTGAGCGACTGGCCGCTACCCGCGCCATCCCGCCGTGAGTTGGGACAGCGAAATTTCTTCCATTCCCGCCGGACGCCAGGTTGGCGCCGGCACCCACAACCCTAGAAAAGGAACAAGGATCATGATGCAAGATTGGAACGGCTACCGGACGTCTCTGCTGGAGCGCGTGGGCGACTTCGCCAAGCAAAGTCCCGACGTGATGCGCGGGATGGCGGCCCTGGACAACGCCGCCGCAAAAACTGGCCATCTGGAGCCCAAGATCCACGAACTGATCTCCCTCGCCGTCGCCGTCACCACGCGTTGCGATGGCTGCATCGCCGTGCATACCAAGAAGGCCGCGGAGGCTGGCGCCTCGCTCGAGGAAGTTTCCGAGGCACTGGGCGTGGCCATTGCGATGAACGCCGGAGCGGCGCTCACGTATTCGGCCCGCGTGGTCGAAACGTACCAGCAACTGCCCGGCAAGTAAGCCGCTGCAGGAAGCGCCTTTGGCTTCGTCCCCGGTGGCCGCAAGTATCTTGCCTGTGCCGGCGGGTGGCAGCCCTTCGTCAGCGCATGGTGGCGTGGTTCAAGAACAGTTGCGCTACCCACTCGACGAACACACGCA
Source organism: Variovorax sp. Varisp46 (assembly GCF_059491885.1). Taxonomy (NCBI): domain Bacteria; kingdom Pseudomonadati; phylum Pseudomonadota; class Betaproteobacteria; order Burkholderiales; family Comamonadaceae; genus Variovorax; species Variovorax sp. Varisp46. Next base: position 5,911,963 of record NZ_CP168515.1, on the reverse strand, counting down.
CCTTGGCCGAAAGGTGGCGGTTCTGCGGATACACCACGTGGATCGGCAGTGGTTCGTTGGTCCAGTCGTCCAGGACGGATACGAGCCGCCCGTCTTTGAGCATAGGCGCCATCAGGAAGTCTGCCATCTGGACGATACCCAACCCGGCCAGGCCTGCAGCCGTGTACGCATAGCTGTCGCTCAATGCGATGTGACTGGACAAGGCGACCTGGATCTTCTCGCCGTCCTTCTTAAAGTACCAATCGAACATCTTGCCCGAACGTGCGGAGAAATAGTTGACGCAGCTGTGGTGTACCAGATCGTTGGGATGCATGGGCCGGCCATGGCGTTTGAGGTAGGCCGGCGAGGCACAAGTGGTGTAGTGCATCGTGCCGACGCGGCGCGCGATCAGGCTGGAATCGGTCAGGCGACGGCCTCCGCGAATCGCGCAATCTACCCCTTCCTCGACCAGGTCCACCTGCCGGTCGCTGCAACCCAGTTCGAGCCGGATGTCCGGATACCGCTCGACGAAGTCGGGAAGCGCGGGAATGATCACCTCGCTGGCCAGGCCGGTGGGGGCGTCGATACGCAGCCTTCCCGCGGGGCTGCCCCTTGTTTGAGACACGCAGTCCTCGGCTTCGCGCACCTCCGAGAGAATGCGCATGCAGCGTTCGTAGAAGGCGGCGCCTTCAGCGGTGACGCTGACGTGCCGGGTGGTCCGGTTCAGAAGCTTGACCGACAGCGAACCTTCCAGCGACTGGATCAAGGTTGACACCGTCGCTTTGGGAAGTTTCATGTTCTCGGCCGTGCGGGTGAATCCGCCGGTGTCCACGACCTGGACAAACACTTCCATCGCCAAAAATTTGTTCATCCGTGGTCCTGAGCGAATCGGGTGACAGGAGTCCGCGCAGCAAGGCGCAATCGAGCCATCAAGGTTCAAACGCGCACGCCGCCCCTGATGCGATAGCTTGGCTGGTACATGGTCACGAGCTCTTCCGCCGCAGTGGGATGGACGGCCATGGTCCGGTCAAAATCATCCTTCGTGACCCCTGCCTTCAGGGAGACGCCAAGCAACTGCACCATCTCGCCGGCCTCGTGGCCGAGGATGTGGGCGCCGACCACCTTGCGGCTTGCGGCGTCGACGACGAGCTTCATGAGCATCTTTTCCGTGCGGCCCGAGAGCGTCGCCTTCATCGGGCGGAACTCGGCGCGATAGACCGCGATCTCGGGATACTTCTTGGCGGCCTCTTCTTCCGACAGGCCCACCGTGCCGATCTCCGGCTGCGAAAAAACGGCCGTGGGGATCAGGTCGTGATCGGGCGAGGTCGGATTGTTCTTGTACTCGGTCTCAATGAAGCACATGGCTTCATGGATGGCGACGGGTGTCAGCTGCACCCGGTGGGTGACGTCTCCCAGCGCAAATATGTTGGGCACATTTGTGCGGGAGTAATCGTCCACGACGATCGCGCCAAGCCCATCCACCTTCACACCGGCAGCTTCCAGGCCCAACCCCTGCGTGTTCGGCTCGCGGCCGAGCGCCAGCATGACGGTGTCGACCGAGATCGACTCGCCGCACATCGTTCTGACCAACAAACTGCCGTCAACCTTCTGTTCCACCTTCTCCATGACGTCGGTGAGAACGATGCGGATGCCCTTGTCGACCATGGCTTTGTGCAAGCCCTGGCGCAGGTCGTGATCGAAACGCGACAAGATCTCCTTGCCGCGGTAGATGAGCGTTACAGCCACACCAAGGCCTTGGAACACATTGGCGAACTCGACCGCGATGTAGCCGCCGCCGGCAATCAGTATCGAGCGCGGCAGCTGCGGAAGATCGAAAGCTTCGTTGGACGAGATGCACAGCTCATGGCCAGGGAGCGCTGCATGGGGGTTCGGCGTGCCGCCTGTGGCAATGACAATCCTGTCGGCGGTGACGGTCTGGCCGGTCTGCACCAGGCGCACGGTGTGCGCGTCGACCAACTCGGCGCGGCTGTCGATGATCCGGGCGCCGTTGCTCTCGAGCCCACGCCGGTACAAGCCTTCGAGTCTTAGGATTTCCTTGTCCTTGGCGGCCAGCAAGGTATCCCAGTCGAACGTGGTCTCGCTGACTTTCCATCCGTACCCTGCAGCATCCTCGAAGTGCTCGCGATACTGGGAGGCGTACACGAAAAGCTTCTTGGGAACGCAGCCCCGAATGACGCAGGTGCCGCCGAACCGGTGCTCTTCCGCGATCGCGACACGTTTGCCCAGCGCGGCAGCAACACGCCCGGCCCTCACGCCGCCCGAGCCACCTCCGATCACGAACAGATCGTAGTCATACGCGGCCATGAAAGATTCCTTTTCTGACTGACGCGCGAAGGCGCGCAAAGCGCCCTCTCGTCGAATTTCGTGGCGGTCTGGTGATCGACCCATGGGCTTCGCCGCGTCCTTTCCCCGCCAAGTGGCTTGAGCGTCAAGCGACACAGCGTCGTCGCACCCACGACCTTGAGCGCGAATTCTGACCATGTTCCAGAACTCGATAAAGACACCGGCGACGAATTGAATGTTCAGGCGACTGAACAACGGCGTGCACAACCGGCCGCAAGACATATGAAACCGAGCGTCAGGGTATCCTGGGCCTAAGCTTGCCATCGTGCGGACTCGTAGGAGTCGACCCGCCATCCGGCTTCCTCCCTGCGCACGACTTCTGCAACCCAGTCTGCGAACGCTCGCACGGTCGGGGACAACTGACGATTCTGGGGGTATAGGACCGAAAGCGGCACAGTCGGCGACGCGTAGTCGGCGAGCACCTGCCGAAGGCGGCCGCTCAGAAGGTAGGGCCGCACCATGTAGCTCCCCGCACGGATGAGCCCAAGGCCTTCGAGGCCGCATGTCACGTAGGCATCCGTATCGTTGACGATGAGACGTTCTCGCATCCTGACGCTGCGGTGCTCGCCATTCAACTCGAAATTCCAATCCAAGGTGCGCGCGGTGCGGCTGGACAGGTAGCCAACCGCCTCGTGGTTCGCCAGATCCTCCAGCGATTTTGGCGTGCCGTGACGGGCCAGGTATTCCGGCGAGGCGCAGGTCACCCATTCGAACGAGCCGATGCGCTTTGCTACGAGTGTGGTGGAGTCCTCGGGCGTCCCCGCTCGAATGACGCAATCGATACCCTCCTGCACGAGCTCCACAGTGCGGTCAGACGCCGTCAGCGTGAGTTCGACCTCCGGAAAGCGAGACTGAAAGTCCTTGATGCAAGGCAGGACGACCAAGCGCGCGAGCGAGAGCGTCATGTCGACCCGCAGGCAGCCTCGAGGCTGCCCAGCTCGTCCTGGGAAGCTGGACTCGACGCCTTCTAAGTCCGCAAGCAAACGCCTGCATTGCTCGAAGTACAGCGTGCCTTCCGGTGTCAGGCTGATGTGGCGCGTGGTCCGCTGCAAAAGTCGCACGCCCAAGAACTTCTCCAAGTCCTTCACGGCTCGCGTGACCCGGGATTTGGGCAGGAACAGGCTGTCCGCAGCTCGAGTGAAGCTGTGCATTTCGACCACGCGGGCGAAGATCTGCATCGACTGGAGGCGGTCCACGGGCTTCTCTCCTTGTAGGGCCACTATTGCACGGTACGGAACTAGGTGTGGCTTGCACCGCGAGAAATTCCATTTTTATCGCATTGGCAGGGGGGCGACGACAAGTGATTGTTCCAACGGCGGCAACAAAGTAACCCAGGTTCCGGGCTCGATCTTCATGTGCCACACGCACAGACTGCAAACCGTTCAATTTTGTAGAGCACGTCGCATGAAAACCCTCAAGAAACAGCACCTGGCGGTCGTCACGACTGCCGTTGCGGTGGTCGTTGCTGGCAGCATGTTTTGGAAGCACGGTTCCGAAGCGCATGCTCAAGCCGCCGCCGCACTCCCCACCGTCAAGTACCGGCCAGCCTTGCAGCGCTCGGTGTCCGATGCGCAGGACTACACGGGGCGGCTCGAAGCCGTGGACCTCGTCGACGTTCGCGCCAAGGTACCGGGCTCGCTGCTCGCGGTGCACTTCAAGCCGGGCCAGCATGTTCGCCAGGGTGACGTTCTTTTCGTCATCGACCCAGCACCGTTCGAGACCCAGGTGCGCCAGGCGCAGGCCACCCTGGCAGGTGCCGAAGCACGGCAACGGCTGGCAGACACGGAGCGCGCCCGCGGACAGAGGCTGCTGGAGTCGAATTCGATCGCGCGCAGGGAGTTCGACACGCTCGACAATGCGGCGCGCGAGGCTGCCGCGTCACTGAAGGGAGCGCAGGCCGCTCTCGCGCAGGCTCAACTGCAGCTCAGCTACACCCAGGTTCGCGCGCCTATTGCGGGACGGATCTCCCGGGCGGAAGTCACCGCGGGCAATGTGGTGACGGCAGGCGGGGAAGCGACCCCGCTCACCAGGATCGTCTCTGACAGCAAGCTCTACGCATCCTTCAACGTGGACGAGCAGAGCTACCTCCAGATCATCGCCCCTTCGCTGAGGGCGGGCACGCAGCCTGTAGTGAAGGTCGGTTTGGCCACCGACACCGACTTTCCCTACGCGGCGTCCATCGAAGCGATCGACAACCAGATGGATCCTCGGTCGGGAACCGTGCGGGTTCGTGCGCGCATCGACAAGGTGAATCCCGAGATGCTCCCCGGTCTGCGGGCGCGCATCCGTCTGCAAGGCGGTGCCCCCTACGACGCCGTGTTGGTGGACGAGGCCGTCGTCAGCACCGACCAAGACCGGAAGTATGTTCTCGTCGTCAATGCGCAGAACAAGGTCGAGCGCCGGGTCGTCGACCTCGGCGTGCTGCAAGGAACGCAGCGGGTCGTGCGCAGCGGGCTCGCCCCGGGCGCCAAGGTCATCGTGGACGGCGCTTTCCGCGCGTCGCCCGGTGCGTCGGTGTCCGCAGTCGCTTCAGAGGCCCCCGAGGCTTCCGCCGGCGCCACCAACGGAGGCCGGTCGTGAACATCTCGAAATTCTTCATCGACAGGCCGATCTTCGCTGGCGTCCTGTCTGCGCTGATTCTCCTCGCAGGGCTCGTAGCGTCGTTCAACATGCCGGTCTCGGAATACCCGCAGGTCATCCCGCCGTCGGTCGTGGTGCACGCGCAATACCCGGGCGCTAACGCCAAGACGATCGCGGAAACCGTCGCGGCACCGTTGGAGCAGTCCGTCAACGGCGTTGAGGACATGCTCTACATGGACTCGAAGGCCAGCGGTGACGGTCACCTGTACCTGACCGTGACCTTCAAGCTGGGAACCGATCCGGACAGGGCCCAGCAGCTGGTGCAAACCCGCGTCTCCCAAGCCCAAGCGCGACTGCCCGAGGACGTGCAGCGCCTGGGCGTGACCGCGGTCAAGAACCTGCCGATGATCACCATCGCCGTGCACATGGTGTCGCCAAAGGGGACCTACGACAACAACTACATCAGCAACTACGCCATCCTTCACGTGAAGGATCGTCTGGCCCGGATCACGGGCGTCGGCGACGTGGCGATCTGGGGGCCCGGCGGCTATGCGATGCGTGTCTGGCTGGATCCGGCCGCTTTGGCCGAGCGGGGACTGAGTGCGAACGATGTCGCCAGCGCCATTCGACGCCAGAACATCCAGGCCGCTGTCGGAACGATCGGAAGTTCACCCACCTCCGCGGACACCGCCTTCCAACTCAACGTCAACGCCGATGGCCGACTCAAGTCGCCCGAGGAGTTCAAGGCCATCGTCATCAAGTCCGATGCCCGTGGAGCGATCACGCGCCTGGGCGACGTGGCGCGCGTGGAACTCGGCGCCGAAGACTACGGCATCCGCGCCACGCTGGACAACGCGCCCGCTGTCGCGGTGACCGTGCAGGAAGCTCCCGGTGCGAACTCGCTTCAGATCTCCCGCGACGTGCACAAGGCCATGAAGGAGCTCGAGAAGGATTTCCCCGAAGACGTGGTTTATCGCATCGTCTATGAACCGAGCCGTGCAGTCCAGTCCGGCATCGACGCGGTCATCGAAACGCTGCTGGAGTCGGTGGCGCTGGTGGTGCTGGTCGTGTTTCTCTTCCTGCAGACCTGGCGCGCTTCCATCATTCCGCTTATCGCGGTTCCCATTTCGATCGTCGGCACGTTCACCTTCCTGCTGCTGGCGGGCTACTCCATCAACACGCTGTCGCTGTTCGGCTTGGTGGTGGCCATCGGCATCGTGGTGGACGATGCCATTGTGGTCGTCGAGAACGTGGAGCGGAACATCGCACGCGGGCTCAGTCCCCGTGAGGCGACCTACCAGGCCATGCGCGAGGTCAGTGGGCCCATCATCGCCATCGCATTGACGCTGTCTGCGGTGTTTCTTCCGCTGGCCTTTCTCAGCGGCCTGACAGGCGAGTTCTACAAGCAGTTCGCGGTGACCATCGCCATTTCCACGCTGATCTCGGCGGTGAACTCGCTCACGCTGTCTCCGGCGCTGTCGGCCTTGCTGCTGAAGGGACATGGCGATGCGCCAGACGCGGTGACCCGGATAACGCAGAAGGTGTTCGGCCGCTTCTTCGGGCGCTTCAATCGCACCTTCGATCGCACCTCAGAGGCATATGGAGGAGGCGTCGGCCGTTTGCTGCGGCACAAGGGGGCGTTGCTCGTCGTGTACGCGCTCTTGCTGGGGGGAACCTGGTGGCTTACCGATCATGTCCCGGGTGGGTTCGTTCCTGCACAGGACAAGGAGTACCTCGTGAGCCTGGCGCAACTGCCCGAGGGCTCGACGCTGGACCGCACCGAGGCGACCATGAACAAGATGAATGCCATGGCGCTCAAGCACCCTGCCGTCCTCGGAACATCGAGCTACAGCGGTCTTTCGATAAATGGGGTGACCAAGAGCTCGAGCACGGCTCTGACATTTGTCTTGCTCAAGCCGTTCAAGGAGCGCAAGGGGATCAGCGCCGACCAGGTCGCGGCCGACCTGGGCCGTGAGTTCGGCAGCATCGGACACGCCTTCACCGGGATCTTTCCACCACCGCCGGTCTACGGCCTCGGAACCCTGGGCGGCTTCAAGCTGCAGATCGAGGACCGGGCGGACCTGGGTTACGACGAGCTCTACAAGGCGACACAAGCCTTCATCAAAAAGGCGTCCGAAGCGCCTGAGCTCGGCCCGCTCTTCTCGACTTACAACGTGAACGCGCCTCAGCTCAAGGTGGACATCGACCGCGCGAAGGCACAGCAGTTGGGTGTGGATACGCCAGCGGCCTTCAGTGCGATGCAGTCGTTCCTTGGTTCCTACTACGTGAACGACTTCAACTTCCTGGGCCGCGTGTACCAGGTGCGCATGCAGGCCGACGGCCAGTTCCGCTCCAAGCCGGAAGACATCGGGCAACTGCACGTTCGCAGCGAGTCCGGGCAGATGGTTCCGCTCGCGTCGTTCGCCAAGGTCAGCCAGACGTACGGCCCCGACCAGGTCAGCCGCTACAACGGCTTCACGTCGGCCGACGTGGGCGGCAGCCCGGCGCCGGGCTACTCGTCGGACCAAGCAATGGAGGCCATCCAGCGGATTGCGGCAGCAACCTTGCCACCGGGGATGACGTTCGAATGGACCGACCTGACCTACCAGCAGATCATTGCCGGCAACAGCGCGGTCTGGATTCTTCCACTCTGCGTTCTCTTGGTGTTCTTCGTATTGGCGGCCCAGTACGAGAGCCTGACGCTGCCGCTGGCCATCATCCTCATCATTCCGATGAGCATCTTCTCCGCGCTGCTCGGTGTGTGGCTCACGAAGGGCGACAACAACATCTTCACCCAGATCGGACTCATCGTGCTTGTCGGCCTGGCGTCGAAGAACGCCATCCTGATCGTCGAGTTCGCGCGCGAGCTCGAGATGGCGGGAATGTCCACGTTGAAGGCCGTGATCGAGTCCTGCCGCTTGCGGCTGCGGCCCATCCTGATGACGTCGCTGGCCTTCATCATGGGCGTGATCCCACTCGTTCTTTCGACAGGCGCAGGTGCAGAAATGCGCCAGGCGATGGGCATCTCGGTGTTCTTCGGAATGATCGGCGTCACGCTGTTCGGCCTGTTTCTCACACCGCTCTTCTACGTACTGGCCCGGGCGCTTAGCGGAGGAAGGCCGCTTCGATCTGCCGCGCATCACGAGGCGCCCGTGATCGCCCCGCATCACCTTGGAAATCAACAGCCGGAGGTTCAGGCATGACCCACCCAACCCGAGCGATCCAGCAACTGTCCAGAAGTGCGCTTGCCTTGGCAGCAAGTCTGTTCCTGCTGTCTGCGTGCTCCCTCACGCCCGTCGAGAATCGTCCCGCCATCGACATTCCCGCGACGTTCGCGGAGTACGAGGGGCGCACGCTCGCGCTCCAGCCCACGGAAGACCCAGGCCGGTGGCGGCCGGCCGAACCGGCAGACCAGCAGGCGCCATCTCCATGGTGGGGAGTCTTCGGCGACCCTGTCCTTGTGCAACTCGAAGAGGAGGCGCTCAAGGCGAATCCGGATGTGTCCATCGCGATGGCAAGGCTCAAGCAGGCACGCGCACTGATTTCGCAAAGCGAGTCGGCGCAGCTTCCGGAAGTGGGCGTCGGTTTCGGTCCCACTCGGCAGCGCATCAGCGGCACGGCTGCGGGGCGCGGAGACGGCGCGCCGGGGTCCACGCAAACGCTGTGGCGCGCACAGGCCTCCGTCGCCTACGAGGTCGACATCTTCGGCCGGGTTTCGTCGGGTGTTGCCGCCGCACGTGCCGATGCGGCCCGGCAGCAGGCGCTGGCGCACCAGATGCTGTTGCTCGTCCAGGCCGACGTCGCCAAGACGTACTTTAGCCTGCGACAGTTCGAGGGCGAGCTCCGCCTGCTTCGGGACACCGTGAAGCTGAGACAAGACGCCATGTCGCTGTTGGAGCGAAAGTTCGATGTGGGCGCTGTGGCCCCTTATGTCGTCGACCAGGTGAAGACTGAATTGTTCTCGGCCCGCTCGGAGCAGCTGTCTGTCGAACGGCAGCATGCCCTGGCCTTGCATGCCTTGGCGATCCTGTTGGGCAAGCTGCCTGCGGCGTTCTCCGTCGAGGCAAAGCCTCTCGACAACGTCACGGTCCAGCTCCCGCCAGGCATGCCCTCGACGTTACTTGAGCGCAGGCCGGACATCGCTGCAGCCGAACGCGCCATGACCGCGGAGAACGCGCGCATCGGCGTTGCGAGGGCAGCATTCTTTCCGGCGCTCTCGCTGACGGGCTCCCTGGGCTACGAGTCGGCCGACTTGGCCAATCTGGCCAACTGGTCCCAACGAACGTTTCTGCTCGGTCCTCTGGTGGGAACGGCCTTGAGCATGCCAATCTTCGATGGAGGAAGGCGAAGTGCCGAAGTGGCCCGCGTACGCGGCGTCTACGAGGAGAGAGTCGCCGAATACCGCAAGACGGTGCTCCAGGCCTTCCGCGAGGTTGAAGACTCCCTGGTCTCTATCAGAACCCTTGACGAGCGGATCGTTCACCAGCGGGGAGCGGAAGACGCATCGTCTGGCGTTGCGCAATCAGCCAAAGCGAGATTCGACGAAGGCGACGTCGACTACCTGGTCGTTGTCGATGCCGAGCGCACCCGTTTGCGCAGTCGCCAGTCGCGCATCCAGTTCGAGGGTGAGCGCGCGCGCGCGACCGTTGATCTGGTCAAAGCGCTCGGCGGTGGCTGGGATCTCTCAAAGGCCGAGAGGTCCGACATCAAAGGCTGACCCGACGGTGTCGCAGGAGCGGCCAAGGCTGCCTCCTTCCACGCGGCCGCATGCCGCACTCGAATTCAAGGCATTTGTAGCTGCGCGTTCGAGCGATTGCATCCGCCGCGGACGCAGTCCTAGTTCGGGTGCGGCTGGTCAACGGTCGCCGCCCGATCCCGATCTGTATTTCTAACCAATTTTTGGAGCTTTCCTGTGTCTGTTTCCGATCTCTTCAAACCGCTCACTCTCCTGCACGGCCCGGCGATGAGGAATCGCTTCATGCTGGCGCCGCTGACCAACCAGCAAAGCGAGCTCGACGGCACTGCCTCCGTGTACGACCATTTCTGGATGGAGCAGCTGTCTCAAGGTGGCTACGCGTTGATCCAGACTTGTGCCACGACCGTGGAAGCGGGCGGCATTGCGTTTGCGCGGCAGTTGGGAATCCACAGCGATGAACACCTGCCAGGCCTTACCCGGATGGCCACAACCATTCGGAGCGGCGGTGGCCTCTCGGCGGTTCAGCTGCACCACGCGGGCCACCGTGCCAACCCGCTGCTGGGGGGCATTCCAGCTCCTGCTTCCAGTGACACTTTGCCGGGCATTCAGGCGATCTCGACCGAAGTGGTGGAGCGGATCCGCGACAGCTTTATCGCCGCCGCGAAAAGGGCGCAACTGGCAGGGTTCGACGGCGTCGCGGTGCATGGCGCATTCGGTTGGATCCTTTCGGAGTTCATGTCGCCCTTCCTGAACGATCGCAAGGACAAATACGGCGGGAGCCTCGAGAACCGGGCGCGCCTGACCCTGGAGGTGATCGAAGGCATCCGCCGGGAATGCGGCCCTGATTTTCAGATTGGTTGGCGACTGTCGATCGAGCGGTACGGGTTGCGCCTGGAGGAACTGCGCGAGGTCACCGCATATATCTTTGATCGCGAGTTGATCGACTACCTCGACCTGGCCTTGTGGGACTCTGCGCAGGTCGTCAGAGAAGGGCCATTCCGTGGCAAGACGATGCTTAGCCTCTTCACCGAATTGCCTCGTAAGGGAGTTCGCCTGGGGACAGCCGGCAAGATCATGAGTGCCAAGCGTGCCGGCGAGTTGCTGGACGAGGGCTGCGACTTCGTGCTGATTGCCCGCGCTGGCATTCTTCAGCGGGACTTTCCTCTGCAGGTCAAGGCCAACCCGACGTACGACAGTCCAAGGCTTCCAGTGCCTGCCGAGTACTTGCGCGAGCGTGGGTTGAGCGAACGCTTCATCGACCATATGCGGGGATGGCAGACCTTCGTCTTGCACGGTTCGCGATAGGGGGCGGACGAATACCCGGTCCCCGACTCGCTCCCAGCACAAGGAGGCGGGTTGTCCGCGCGATCGCCGTACTATTACGACCATCGAAGAACGCAGGCCGGAGCAACGCCGAAACTCGGGGCCGAGGAAACAACTGACGATAACCAAAGGCACGTCAATACCCCCTTATCGGCGGCTGAGAACGCACCGCAAACGGTAGGAACATGCTGCGCCAGGTCGGCAGCTCGTCCCTGCAACCGGCAGGTACGCAGCGGATGCGGTCGTTCTCACCAGCTGATCCGAACGACCGGTCCACTGCCCTTGTCTGTCGGTGCTCCACGAAGGCCTCCCGAAGAATCACGCCTTACGCTTTTGCTCCGTAGACAAACGCGGGACTAGGTCAAGAACTCGAGCGAGCACCCTCGCCTCCCCGCCAAGTCGTCGCTGCTCGGCATCCGCACACGCCTGAAGCAAAGCCTGCAGTTCCACTCGGTCGATGCGAGCTCCCGTTTCCGGGTGCTGCCAGCGCCTCGCCGGATCTGCCACCGTGACGATCAAGCAACCCGTGCGTGCCTCGCGGTGGGCCATGTACTTCTTTACTAACTGCTCCGGGATCGTTTCACACAGCTCTCTGGCGGAACGACCCTTCTCCCCAACCTTCAATTCGATGGTGGCCTGGTAGCCTGATACCGCCCGCAGGCGGATGTCGGTCTCCTTGCCATCAGCGGTCACAGCCTCCTGATCAACGGTGTAGGCTTCCCGCGATGCAACTTCCAATTCGCGTGCAATCAAGGGCCGCAGCGTGTTCTCGTCGTCGATCGACGCCCAGCCGGCACGTGGTCCTGTGTCTTTGAGCAACAGTTCTTGAAGGTCGTCCAGCCGATCGACCAACAACTGGGCCATGTCCGTCGCAGTCTTGGGCGAAAGCTCCTTGCGGGACAGGAGAGTGGCCACCTCCGTTGGTGTCCAAGCGCTGGAGTCGATCTCAGCAGCAAGGCGCTCATGAGCCAATGCTGCAATGCGATCTCGCAAGCGCGCGAAGAGCGGGTCGGCAGCCAGAGCCACCTTTGCGCTGAAAGCCTCGGGTCCGCTCGCCTTTATCAATGCCTCGAAGATGAACCGACGCCCGTCCTCGGCAAAGTCGCGCGCCCCGGGCGAATAGACGGAGTCGTGAACGAGATCGTCTTCCGATCTCACGTGCCGATGAAACTCAATCGTCAGACGAAGCAAGGCGGCAGGCGCCAGCTTGGTGGCCCAATCAGTTGTGCCAAAGCCAGTCCGGTCATTGAATAGTGAACCGATGATGCGAACGGCTTCCCCCTTCGGCTCTACGGGGAGTGTCGCCAAGACCGCAAGCATGCTCTCCGCACCGCGCATCGGCGCGAGCGAGAAAAGGACAGGCAGCCAAAACAGCAAGTACAGGCCGGTTCCGGCGGCCTGCACCTGTTCGGCGGCCAGTTCCTCCATGGGCCCTTTGATTTCGGGGCCGGCGTGCGCCAACAGCACGCGTACAACCTGGGACAGCTTCTGTTCATTCGACGGCGAATGCGGAAACTGCATGAGGGCCGAGCCCGAGCATGCGAGCCAGCCAACGAGACGAGGCAGAAGTACCTGGGCTTCGTCCCGCGTGCCGGTCCCCAAGGACTGCAGCACCGTTGAGTGCCAAACCGTCTCGCCACCCGGGTCGAGCAATTCATCGAGGAACTCGGTGCCGATGACTGTCTCTACCTCCGCGGGGTGCGCCCCCGCAAGGCTGCCAATCCAACTCGGCAGGCCGTTCGGCTCCAGCAAGGCATAACGAGTTGCGAGTTCAGCTTCTCCACAACTCAGCTTTGTCGCCCAGATAGGATCCTCCGCTTCTGCGTAGATACCCATGAGGCCGATCGACCACACCACGAGATAGGTGTTCTCCTCTCCGAGTCGACGCTCACATCGAACCGTCGGGCGCATGCTGCGCCAATAGGCCATCAAGGCAAGCCTCAGTCTGTCCGTTACGTCGCGGCCGAAGTGGGAGACCAGGAAGGCGCGATCCCATCTACCCTCGTTTCCGTTGCGGTCCAACTTGCGCAAGACCAGCCACAGATTCCAGATCGTGGTGTTCATTCGACCGGGTCCCAGCGCCAACGCCGGCTGGTCAGCAAGTTCGCCCCGGATCTGAATCCAAGCCTCCCTTTCGTCAGCACGTTTCCTGGCCTGCCGCTCCTGGCGCTTGCGCTGCTCCTCCTGCATCTTCAGGAACTCGGCGTTGGGCTTGCTCGCTTCGATGCTCGAACCGAGCTCGTCCACCAGCGAGGCTGAGTCACCCACCGCCTGACGAAGGGCCTCCGCGCGGTCTTCGAAACCCCGTTCGTTCGCATTGAGGTGCACGGCCAAGTGAAGCAGCACCGACCGACGATCGGCAGGAGTCTTTTTGTCAGCCAGCGCCGCCTGTACCCAATGGCCGTCGCGATCCAATGCGTAATTCAGTGCTCCCTCGTACACGATCCGACCCAATCGGTATCTGGCACTGCGGTCGCTACCAAGGGCTTCGACGCAAGCCAGATCAGCCAAGAGGACACGCGGTCGCCACTCGACAGGCAGCCCGTCAAGAAGCGCTCGCAGCTCCGTTTTGCCTTTCCTGAGGCCATATGCAGCGTCAGTAGACCTCAAGGCCAGCACCGACGCCCCGATCAGGGTCTCGCTCACACTGCCGATTTCAAGCAACCGGAGACACAGCGCGCGCAAGATGCTCGTCATCTCCAGTCGCCCGTCGGCGTCGCGTAACTCCTCGTCCACAACGGCCAGACCGCCACGCGCTATTGCCAGTACATCGGGCAGAAGGGCCTCAAGGCGGCTTCGGCTTATGTCGGCCTTCTGAATCACCCGGGCGACGCTGTCTGCGTATTCGCCGCTTCGCTTGGAATCACTACGAACCCTGGCGAGGAGTTGAACCAACTGCGCTTCAGTGACGTGCTCCGGGTACAGCATGGTCCCGACCCAGCGGGCAAGGCGCTCCGTCCAGCCCGAAGAAAGAGTCACGATGCCATCAATCATCGGTCCGAGGCGCGCATCGCCCAATGCCGCGAGGGCCATGAGCGCTTCGAATCTCTCGCGATCGCTGCAGGTTAGGTCGGCCGCTACGCCTGCGACAAAGTCAGCACATCCCAGCATCCGACCGGCGCTCACCAGCCTGAGAAGCAGCTCTCGGACTTCGGGAGACTCGACGCCCTTGCCCCATGCGGCGAGCACAGTGCTGGTCAACCCCAGCTGCGCAAGTCGTGCAACCTGCAGATTCGGCACTTCGAGGCCACGCCACTGGCCCCGGCCGTATCGTTCGACAAACCCAAGCAACGCACGCTCGCGCTGGAGATCCGTCAGCGATTCAGGGTCGGCCTGAGTCAACAGCGCATCAGGCTCAAGCTTGACGATCCTCTCGAACATGTCCGATCGAAGCAATGCGAGCCAGCCGGCGATGGGTCTCATCGAGGGCTTGAGAATTGTCTGGTTCGTCGGCGTAAGCCCGAACAAGAGACGAGCGGCCGCTGACTGGGCGAGGAGCCCGGCCTGAATCAAGTCATGGATCTGGCATGCGGCCAAGAACTCCATAACCGACCGATGGTGGAAGCGGACGCGACCGTATCCGCCCTCCACAAAGATGGGGCGCTCCAGGAGAGCAGTCACTTCGTTGGCGCTCCAATCAGGAAGCAGCGAACGCGGGTCAATCGGCGCGCCACCCGTCGCGTCACCATCCGACCCCGCGCTGTAACGCACAGTCAGACGCCGGCTCAGAATCACCGCGAGCGCGAGCCGCTGCGCGCCCGTTCGTGCCATTTCAGGCGAGAGGTCTGCCCTCTCGCGCCGATCCGGGCGCGCGGTGAGCCTGGCACGCACATGGGTCTGAATCTGATCGAGGTGCGCGCGGATTCGCCCGTGTTCGCGCCAGTCATCGCACAGCTCGATCATGTCTTGCGGCTTGCACGCAAACTCTCGAGCATGCTTGGCGTCAATTGCCTGAAGCAGGACATCAGGGTTCGCGACGCCACGAGCACGAGCGAACTCGATGATTTGTGGCCCCGTGAGCGGCAGCAGCTCAACCTCGCGGTGAGAAGGCGGCGCGTCGTCTTTGCTCTTGCTAGGTCCATCCATCGCAATGCGGATGAACTCATCTTCTGAGTCGACTACCCCTACTGCGGCCTGTACAGGCAAGATCTCCTTGAACGCTCGGCGATCAATGGGTACTGGTCGAGCGGTGACCACCACGGTCGCCCGTCCCAACGCCCCACGGATGTCGTACGCAAATCGGCGTAGAGCATCCTTGAACGACCGATGAACGAGTTGGAGCTCATCGATCGAGTCGAGGAAGAAGTAGGCAACCTGTGACGAGGATGCCAACCAGTCGGTAAATCGCGTCAGGTCGTCGCCGAAGAGGGTAGCGACAACGCCTGTCGATGCAACGCTCTCGAGCGACAGGAAGAACGCAGGCTCGCCGTGAGCGAAGAGTTCTCTCGCCTTTGACTCGCACTCATAGGTCTTGCCGGCACCGGCCTCTGACACCATGAGAATGCGTTGAGACTTCAGCAGATCGTCCCAGCTGACGCCGGATTCGTCGAAGCGCTCACCCCAGGAAAGCTCGAACGCATCGTCTTTGTCGGAGGGCGTTCTCAAGTCTTTGAACGTGCGATTCATCTTGATTGACGGCTAGTCGTGCTCGGTGACTCTGCGAATGTCGCGCGTCCAGCTCTTCCAGGCGCAGTAGCGCGCCCACAAAGCAGCTGGCGACGGGAACTCGTCGAGGGTCAGGTTGCGCTCGAGCACGCCATCGGACAGTGTCGCGTCGCGGAATACGAAGCCGTCACCGTTGCTGGCGAAGCTAAACGGCACGTCGAGCAGTTGGGCGTAATTGATGGCTTGAGCCATCCCGGCGCCCATGGCGTGGTTGTTGTCCTTAGCTTGGACGACGGCCAATGGGATTTCGGTCTTGAAAAAGAGCGCGTAGTCCGCGCGAAGAACCGTCGAATCGTCCCGCCAAGCCTTGCGCCCGCGGACGACGACCTGGCCCGCCCGCAGGGCGTACTCGCGGTAGATCTGCGATGAGCCCTCCCATCCGGCCGCTTCAATGGCCGGGCGAATGAACTTGTCGCAGATGTCGATTTCAGACTGAGCCTTATTATTCACGGCCCCTCCACCGGGTCATAGGCATTCTGCCTGAACGGAACGAGAAAGCGGCTGTGTCAGCTTTCCGCTCCCATGCGTTCGAGCTCGCTTACACCTAAAAGGCCCCCTGCACTTTCCGAAGCGCGGGCGCTGGAACCTTGCTAGTGAGGACACAGCCTCACATCTCCTCAAGCAGGTCCAGCAAGCTAGCCAGCACGGCACAGAAAGGACGGCGAGTAGCACAGAAGCAGTCGCTCGACTCGCGGTTGACCAACGTCCGCAACCAGTCTGAAGCGTGCGTACGCGAAGGACAGCTGTGCTGCGATTGCGGTCTATTGCGTCTTCGTGCCCAGTGCCAGCTACGCGGCGCACAGCAGACATTCCCGGCAAGAATGATCCATCGCGACGACAACCGCGCAGTAGACCAACTACCAGCGGATTGATGGCTTCGACCTCGATCACTCGAAGCGCATTACCCGGTTGATAGCGCCGCCTGATTCGAACAGTCAATTCCGGAGCCGGTCCTTCGCCGCACGGATGTCTTCACCCTCAGCGCTCTTCTCCCAGCTCTTCGCCAGATTGAACAGCATTGCCGAAGTCCGCGGATAGCCGGCAGCGATCTCTGCCCACTTCTTCGCTTGCTCTGCGAACGTCCTTTCCTGCCCGCCTCCTTCGCCAATCGCCTTGCTGAAAGCGCCACGCATGTTGTGCCGTTCCACAAGGATGCCGCTCTCAACATCGTCGCTGACTAGCCGCTCAATGGCCGTTCGCACCGCGCGGTGCGGCCACCCCTTGTCCGATGCGTCGTTCGGCGCATGGGCAAGAACGTGGCCGATGTACTGCTCCGTGATCCGCACTCGATCTGCTTCAGCGGCGAGTTTCTGGACAGCAAGACACCACTCTACAACGGCTTTCTCGTCGACTTCGCTGCCTGACTGGCCCGGCACAATAGAAATGCCGCTCAGCAGTCGGTACGCTGCCGTCGCGTGAAGACGCTTGGCGTCGTCCATTTGCGGCGCCTCACCCGTCGCGGGCTTGAACACCACCTTGATGAAATCCAAGAACAATTCCGGACGTTGAACAATGAGCTGGTGCAGTTTCAGCGGCTCCTTCCGGCGATCGAACATCGGCAGGTACGCATACTCCCGCTTGGCAATCTCCTCGTCAGAGGCATCTAAGCGTCCTTCCAGGGCCTTGAACACTGCCTCTACGTAGTAGGTGGTCATTGTGCCGTTCGCGGAAAGTGCTGCGTTGATCTGGGCAACGGCCTCGTCAAGCATGCGGAACAATGTGGGCGAGTCCACTTCGGCCAATCGACCGTGCCCTGCCGCCATCGCTCCGATTGCCCTGCCCTCGGCTATGTAGCGCTTCAACGCAACTGCGAGCTCCTCTGTGCTGCCCTTGATCGCAAACGGGTGTTTCGTCTCCCAGTAGAACTTACTGACCTCCTCGCCGAAATCGTCTACGAGAGCCCACGATGCCGCGCCATCTGGAAGTTGTAAAAACATGCCCGCCAACGTCTCCGCAGACCATCCGTTGGCACCGGCCAGTTCAGCCAGGGCTTCACTCCAAGCCTTTTTGTTTTTGGCAAACATCCACGCCGAAACCGACGACGCCAACCCGATGAGATCGGGCGTGCCGACACGAACGGCGGCGAGCACGAACGTCCTGCTGTCCGCTTCACCCAGATTGGCACTTTCCAATGCTGGGACGATGAGATGAGGAACCTTCACGCGTCGGGCCAGTTCAACGATGGCGTCAACGCCACCGGATCCAAGGATCGCTTTGATAGCCTGTGCGCGCGCCCTGTCAACACTCTCAGTGTCGTCATCTGCCACGCCGGGGAGGTGTGGCATCCAGTCGTCGAAGAGATTCGAATGGAGCAGCAGAGGGTCTTTCGGCTCAAACCGCTGTACGACTGCGTCTACCTTGGCGATCGCTTCGCCTTTGAGCGCCCAATCCATGCTCTGGTAAGTGCGGTTGCGATTCGCCTCATGTCGAAGCGCCTTCCACACTTCGTATTGCGCAGCAGCAGGTGCCGCCGCTAGGAAATCGGCAGTTGCGTTCAAAATCGAATTAAACGAGCCCTCCTGCACCTGGCCCATTTTGTCAATCAGCGTAATCATGCGAGCGGGTTCGCCCATCACCTGATCGAGCGCTAACCGCACGACTTGATCCTGACTGCCCCAGACGATGCCGTAAGTCAGTTCCTCCACATTCGACCCGCCGGCCTCACGAAAGAGCGGCCGCTGGTTCGGAACGGAGTGGTCATGGTGCCTCGGAAGCAACTTGACCAGCAACTCCCACGCAAGCTCAGGAAACTCTCCGATGATCGTGGTCAGCACACCGTCACGCTGTTTCGATGGAGCGTTGGTGTTCGGCGCCCAACACAGGAAGATCGACCGCAGCGTGTTGACCGGCCGGTTCTCCATTTTCAAACCCGGGTCGAAGGCGGAAAGACGGGCGAGCACCTTGCAGACGCGAAGCAGGTACGCCGGATCCCAAGCCAGCACTTCGAGCGCAAACAGCACGAATACATGCGGGCTGGTCGGCGCGAAGACGTCGTCCGATTCAGCAAACAGCGGGTCGACTTCATTGGGGCCGCCCTCGAGCAGGTGCTCAAGGGCGCTCAAAAAAGCATCAGGTGAGCCCTCTGCGAGAAAGGTTAAGTTGTCCCGCAAGCTCGCGACCACGCGCCAGTCCGTGCCGAGCCCGGGCAAGCTGCTGACGATGCCATCCACGAAGCGCTTAGGCGTGGAATGCGGGATCACCAGGCCGACCTCCTCGCCCAGCGCCGCGATCAGCAGAAGGGTCGTGGCCAGGCCTTCACGCAACCACGAGCTGTGGATCTCTTCCGGCTTCTTGTCCAGCCGAAACAGGTCCGAGGCCTTGGGCGGCTCGACGACGCGTCCGAACACCTCCCTGGCGGCAGCAGCAAAAGCATTCAGATCGGCTTGGCCAAGGCGCTTCCCAAGGTAAGTGAAGGCGTCGACGGGTGCGCGCATGCGCCACACGGTGTCTACCCGGTCGATCGGCGGGTCCACGGACACCCTCAGGTCGCGGAATGGCTCTTCCACCGCGTCGTAGTCCTTCTGACGCCCGAGCGCCTGGAGCACAGCCTTGTCCGGCTCACTGGCTGCGTCCCAGCCGCCGGCGAGCAACGCCGGGACTAGGTCGCGGGCCTTAAGAAGCCAGGCCGGGTTCTCGGCCGCGCTGCTCGGAATCTGGCGCGCCAGGACCGCGAGACTTCGGCCGCACCTCCTGGCGCGGTCCATCGCATCTTCCTGCGCAGGGAACATCGAGACCAGCGCCTGCCCGAGCGCATGCGTCGAGGGGCGTTCCAGCACATCGAAGCTCTTGCGATCTTCGTCTGCGCCAGCGCTGATCACAGTCGGCCCCGTCGTCGCCAACTGGCCAGCCCGATTACGCGCCGCACCCCGCGGCAGAAACATGAGATCCTTCATGCTGACCAACTGATCGATGGCTTCTGAAGTATCGACCACGAGGGTTCGCGACTCCAGGTACAGCCGCTTCTGTGCCTCGGCGTTGCGGATCGCGGCCACCGCGAACGCGATGACCTCGTCCGGCGAGTCAGCGGTCAGGCGCAGCTTCGCTTCCCCCGCAATCAGCGCATTCACCAACTTCTCCGCCTGAGCCTGGCGCGCGCACAGGAGGACCTGTTCCGTCAGGGCGGGCATGTAGCGGTTGGAGAACTCGCCCCAGTACTCGTCGATGCTGCGGGCGCCGTGCCTGGGCATCAGCGACAGGACTTCGCGAGCCCACCAGGCGCCGACGCCCGGGTGGTCTGCAAGCCAGTGCTCCAACTGAACTCCATCGATGAGTTCAACAGCGGCCCACTCGTTGAGGTCGTGCTTCTTCTTGAGCCACGTCGGCAGCTTCAGCTTCGGCTTGTCCCAGCTATGCGCAGTCACGAGCACCAGCGTCGTGTCCTTGCGCTCTTCGGCCGACACCTCGTTGGTGCGCTTCTTGTAGTCGCCGTCGGCTTTGCCCGAGACGTCCGCATCGAGCCCGAACTCCCAGATGGATCGGCCCTTCGGCACGAATGGTTTGGCGCCAGCGTCTGTCTGGAGGACGCCGTCGAATCCACGGATGTAGCCTTTCTCGCCATTCGGGAAACGGAAGGCCCCGATGTCATCGACCGACGCGCGGATCAGGTCCGCGATCAGTTCAGGGAACAGGGCCTTGGAGGTCGTGCGTGCTGCCCACGTGCCCAAGTCGAACGCGGTGATCCACTTCATGCATCTTGTCCTTTGAGAGCTTCCATTTTGCCCGGCCGACCCAGCAGCGCCCGCCTACCCCCTCTGAAGGTGAACTCGGCCACCGAAAGCATTCAGCTCTGTCGAGGGGACTGGCGAAGGGAGCCGGAAACATGTCCCCAGTGATCGCTTGCACGGAAAGCTGTCACTGACGCCCTTCGGGGAGAGCGACCGCATTCAGTCTCAAGCTGACTGTGGAGCTACATCCGGTAGGTGTACGGAAAGACTTGGCTGGCAGCCAATATGTTCGGGTCAACAACGGTCAGGCTTCCGTGTGAACCAACGGCCCTAGGTTCACTTGAGTGCTCTGGGTAAACGGGTGCGTGAATAATTGGCTGGCATGCTGCAGTAACTTTCACACGTCTCTTGGCCTGCAGGCGCGGTTACTGGCACTGTTACTGCACAATGCCTCGGAAGCACCCGGACAGATGCGGAAGCAAGCGCAATGAAAAAAGCCCTAAGTAGTTGATTTACTTAGGGCTTTTGGACTTACGCGGACAACCGCGAAAGTAATGTTGGTGGCCTGGGGCGGAATCGAACCACCGACACGCGGATTTTCAATCCGCTGCTCTACCAACTGAGCTACCGGGCCATTGCATTTGAGTGCAGCCCTAAATTATACAGCGCTTCTGCGCCCTCTTGAAAGATCCACACCAAGTTGTTTGAGCTTTCGATAGAGATGGGTGCGTTCGAGGCCGGTTTTCTCGGCGACGCGGGTCATCGAACCATTCTCCATCGCGAGGTGGAACTCGAAGTACGCCTTCTCGAAACCGTCGCGCGCGTCGCGCAGCGGGCGGTCGAGATCGAAGCTCTGCGTCGACTGCGGGCCGGCGTCGGCCACCGGCACGGAAGCCAGCGAGGCCATCAGCAGGCTGTCGCCCGTCGTCGTGATGGCGGCTGCCTGGCTGCCGGCGACGGGCGCGGGCACCACGCCTGCAGCGGCGCGGCGCGCGCTCTCGCGCGCCAGGCCCTGCTCCACCGCCTTGAGCAGCTTCTGCATGGTGATGGGCTTCTCGAGGAAGGCGAACGCGCCGATGCGCGTGGCGTCGACCGCGGTGTCGATGGTGGCGTGGCCGCTCATCATGATGACGGGCATGCTCAGCAGGCCGGCGGTGGACCACTCCTTGAGCAAGGTGACGCCGTCGGTGTCGGGCATCCAGATGTCGAGCAGAACGAGGTCGGGCCGCGCGCGCTGGCGCGCAGCGCGCGCCTCGGCGGCGTTTTCCGCGAGCTCCACGTTGTGGCCTTCGTCATTGAGAATTTCGAAGAGCAGGTCCCGGATGCCCAGCTCGTCATCGACCACGAGAATGTTTGCCATGAGTGCTGCTTGTTGTTTGCGCTGGTGTCTGCAATGTGTGTAGGGTCCGCGGGCCCATCCGTCGCCTGTGCGACGGATATTCGTGCGGCTCAGGCGGCGGAAGACTTTGAATCTTCGGTGTGAGCGGCCGCTGCCCGCGGCCCGCTTGCCAGCGCGAATGATAGCGAGACTTGCGCCCCTGCTACAGCCCCGTCGACGACACGGTTGGAAAGCTCGATGCGCGCGCCATGCTCGTCGGCGATTTTCTTGACGACCGCAAGGCCCAAACCGGTACCTTTTGTTTTCGTGGTGACGTAGGGTTCGAACGCGCGCTTCAGGATGTTCTCGGCAAAACCAGGGCCGCTGTCCTGCACGGTCAGGCGCACGCGCTGACCCGAATCTCCGAGCCGCGTGCGCACCACGACCTCGCCCGCCCTGCCGGTCCCGCTGGCGGCAGCCTCGGCGGCGTCCTGCGCGTTCTGCAACAGGTTGTGTATCACTTGGCGGATCTGCTGCGCATCGCCGCGAATGGGCGGGCAGCGCTCGTCGAGTTCGGAGCGCAGCGTGATCGGCAGGTTCTCCGCGCTGTAGAGCTGGAGCACGTCGGCCAGCAAGGCGTTGAGATCCACCGGCTTGAGGTCGGCGGCGGGCAGTCGCGCGTAGTCGCGGAATTCGTTCACCAGCCGCTTCATCGCATCGACCTGGTCGACGATGGTCTTCACCGACTTCACGAGCACGGCCTGTTCGGGCGGCTGGACCTTGCCCGACAGTTTCATCTCCAGCCGCTCGGCCGAGAGCTGGATCGGCGTGAGCGGGTTCTTGATTTCATGTGCCAGCCGGCGCGCGACCTCGCCCCAGGCCTGCGCGCGCTGGGCCGAGACGATCTCGGAGATGTCGTCGAACACCAGCAGCCGTGCGGCGCCGGGCAGTTCCGCGCCGCGCGCGACGATGTTGATGGCGCCGTCCTGCTGCGGCAGGTCGGTGCCGGAAGCGTGCAGTTCGAAGGCGTGTTGCCAGTGGTCGAGGCCGTGCTGCACGCGCTCGACGAGAAAGTCCTCGAATTGCTGCTGCACCTTGGCGCCGAAGTCGGCCAGGCCCGGCACGTCGACGAGTGCCCGACCTTCGTAGGCCGCGAGCGGCGCGCGCAGCACACGGGTCGCGCCTGGGTTCGTCGAGAGCACGGTGCCCTTGGCGTCGAGCACGATCACGCCGGAGGTCAGGTTGTCGAGAATGGTCTGCAGGTTGGCGCGCGCGGCATCGAGCTCGCCCACGGTCTTCTCGACGGCGCCGCGGGCATCGGCCAGCTGCTGGGTCATGACGGCGAACGAGCGCGTGAGGCCGCCCAGTTCGTCCTTGCCCTGAAGCACCGCGGTGGGCCGCAGGTCGCCGGCGGCCACCTGGCGCACACCGTCGGCCAGCACGAGCAGCGGCCGCGCGAGCTGGTTGCCGAACAGCACGGCCAGCAGCACCGCACCGAACACGGCGAGGAACAGGCTCAGCGTGAGCGTGCCGATATACATGCGGCGCAGGCCCTCGCGAGCGAGCGCCCGCTCCTGGTATTCGCGGTTGGCCTCCTGCACGGCCAGCGCGTTGGCGACCACGGCCGGCGGCAGCGGCCGCGTGACTTGCAGATACCGGGGCGCGGTGTCGAAGTCGAAGCCCGGCCTCTGCACCATGGCTAGCGCGCGCACGCTCGCCACCGGCGGGGTCGCGCCCGGTGGGGCGGTTTCGTCCAGACCCTCGACGTGCGCGACGGCGCGCTCCGGTCGGACCTGGCGGAACTGCTGGGGGGTCGGACGCTCGGGGCTGAGCTGGAAACGGGAGCTGCCGGCGCTGGCCACCAGTTGCCCGGAACCGGTCCAGAGGATCACGTCGGTGGCCTCGAGCTGGTCGCGGATGCGTTCGAGCACCAGGCCCGCGCTCGTGTCGGGCACCTGCGCCAGCTGTGCGCTGGCGCCGCGCGTCTTGGCGGCGAGATCGTCGGACAGCGAATCGAGCGTGGCGCGCCCGAGGTTCAGGCCGGCATCGAGCGCACCTTCGACCTTGACGTCGAACCAGCTCTCGATCGAGCGCGCAACGAACTGATAGGACACCACGTAGACCAGCGCCCCGGGCACCACGCCCACCAGCGCGAAGATGGCCGCCAGCTTGATGAGCAGCCGGCTGCCGAACTTGCCTTGCCGCAGCCGCCGCAGCAAACGGAAGGCGACCCAGCCGATCACCAGCACCAGCAGCACCGCCACCACGACGTTGATGCCGAACAGGCGCACGTAGTAGCGCTCGTACAGCGCGCGGTTGTTGGTGGCCTGCGCCAGCAGGAACATCAGCACCAGGCCGATGGCCGTGACCAGCGCGGCACCGACGCCAATGGCCCAGCGCGTGGCCCGCGCGCGGCGCGCGGCCGGCGTGGCCGCTGCGCCGCTGCGCCCGGAAATGCTCACTTCTGCTTCTCCATTGCGAGCCGGGCCGTGCGCTCGGTGGCGATGTTCCAGTCGGCCTGCCCGACCACGCCGATCTGGAACGGGCGCGGCAGCTGCGAGGTGTCGAGCCGGAAGCGGAAGGTGACCTGGTGCAGCGGATCGTCGCCGACCTCCGACACGTCGGCCAACCGCAGGCGGCCGACGCGCTTGATGGCGTCGAGCGCATCGGCCAGCGTGTCGAAGTTCTGGTTCAGCGAGATGCCCAGGCCGGCCGCGCCCGTCATCGGCGCTGCCGACACGTTGAGGCGCCAGCGGCGCGTGAGGGGCTGGTAGGCCAGCCGCATGTGGCGCGTGACCTGGGCGACCTTTCGGTCGGTCCAGTACCAGCGCTCCTGGTAGAGCTCGGCCTCGGCCACGAAATAGATGGCGATGCCCTTGTCGAGCACCTCCTCCACCAGCGAGGGCAGTTCGAACTGCACCGCAGCGCTGAAATAAACGCCGTCGTCGGCCTGTTCGAGGCGCATCTGCGTGATCGACGCGCCGGTGCGGGCCTGGGCGGCCGCCGGAGCCGGCAGCCAGGCCATGCACATCGCCCAGGCCCAGAACAGGATGGGCAGCCAGACCGGCCAGCGCCGCTCAGTGCGGGCGCTTTTCAAGCAGGGCGTAGAAGAAACCGTCGTGGTCACCAGAGGGATTGTCCGGGACGCCGCGGGCATTCGACCCGCTTTGGGGCAGCAAATGGCCTGGCGATGGCAGCAATCGGGCGTCGGTGTTGTGTACAAGAAACGCATCAATTTGTTGCGAACCCTCTTCGCGAAACACGGAGCAGGTGCAGTAAAGGAGCCGGCCGCCGCGCCGCACCAGCGGCCAGAGCGCGGCCAGCAACGCGGCCTGCTGGGCGGCGAGCTGGGCGGTGTCGCTCTCGCGGCGCAGCCAGCGAACGTCGGGATGGCGCCGCACGATGCCCGAGGCGGTGCATGGCGCATCGAGCAGGATGGCGTCGAAAGGCGTGCCGTCCCACCACTGCGCCGGACGCCCCGCGTCGGCCACGAGCACCTTGGCGCTCAGTCCGAGGCGGGCGAGGGTTTCGTCGATGCGGCGGCTGCGGGCGGCATCGACTTCGAGCGCGGTCACGTCGATGGCGCCGGGAGCCGCCATTTCGAGCAGGTGCGCGGTCTTGCCGCCGGGAGCCGCGCAGGCATCGAGCACCCGCAGCGGCACTGCGGCACCGGGCTTCGCCGGCAACAGGCCTTCGAGCAGCAGCGGCGCGGCCATCTGCGCAGCGGCATCCTGCACCGAGCAGGCACCGTCGGCAAAGCCGGGCAGTTGCTGCACGGGGCGTGCACGCGTCAGTTGCAGGCCGCTGGGACCCACGCGCGTCGCGCCGAGACCGGCGGCCTCCAGCTCCACAAGATAGGAAGCCGCGGTCGACTTCTGAACATTGACCCGCAGCGTCATCGGCGCCTGCGCGTTGTCTGCGCCCAGCACCCGTTGCCACTCGCGCGGATGGTCGCGCTTGAGGCGCTCGATCCACCAGCGAGGGTGGTTCCATTGCGCGACCGGCTCGGAGTCGGTGGCGGCCACCAGTTCGTCGCGCTCGCGCAGGAAGCGCCGCAGGCAGGCGTTGATGAAGCTCGCCTGCGCCCGCGTCGCGGGGTTGCGCTTGGCGGCCTCGACGGCCTGGTCGACCAGCGTGAACGGTTCGTAGGGCGCGCGCTCGGCGTCCCAGGCCAGCGCCAGCGCGGTGCACAGCAATGCATCGGGCAGGGGCGGCGGCGTGCGCTTGGCCAGGTGGCGGCGCAGCGCTTCGGCGCGGCCGAGCCATCGCAGCACCTGGAAGCCGAGCGCCTGCACGCCGGGCCGCAGCGCGGGCTCGACGGCTTCGAACGCGACGGAACCCGAGGTGCCGGCGCGGATCGACGCCAGCGCCGCTGCGGTCAGTTGCAGTTGGCGCCAGAGCGGGGGCTGCAATGACGGCGTGCCGCTGCTGCTCGAGGAAGGATCGGAAGGTAGTTCTGACAAGTTGGGACGATGGTAACGGGCGCCCGGAAAGCCGGGCGCCCCGCAATGAAAAGATGGAAAAGAATCGCGCCGGGTTCGTTCAGAGCAACGGCGCAGCCGGACGCAGACGCACGGCCCATGCCACCAGCAGTGCCGGGAATTGCGCGATCGCGGCGTTGTAGTGCCCCACCGCCTGATTGAACTGGCCCCGAGCGATCTCCGCCGCGGCCGAAGGCTCGGGCCACGCGATCGGCTCGCTGGCGCTGGGCGACATGGCCTCGGCCCCAGGCTGCAGTTGCGCCGGCCGCGACAGCGTGCCGTCGGCATCGAACACCGTCACCTCGTCCGGGTGCTGGCGGCGCCATGCATTGGCCCACACCTGGAGCGCAGTGGCCAGCGCGGCCATGCCGCCGCTGTCCAACGGGTGCAGCCGGGTCGCACCGAGCAAGGTCGCGAGTTGGGTCGTCGCGGCCTGCAATGGCGCGATGGACGACAGCGACTCCCCCGTTGGCGCTGCTTCTGGCGCTGGCGCGGCGGTGATGCTGGCCTGCACGAAATCCAGCTGCTTGCCCAGGGCCGCGTCGAGCAGGCCGTAGGCCTGCAACACAGCCGCGCGCAAACGCACCAGCCGGTTGTAGGCACCGACAAACCAGAACAACAGGATCGCAATGACGATCCAGCTGGCCAGCGATTCGGGCAACACGCTCATCGACGACAACGCCTCATGGAAAACACAAAGAAAAACGCCCCCCAACCGGGGGCGGTCGGGGGGCGTGTGTACCGGTCATGGCCGGTGATGCTACCCAGTTATTCGGTCGCAGCGCCTTCGCTGGCGTCCGCCGTACTGGTCGTCGCATCGCTGTCGGCGGAGCCTGCCAGTTCGGCAGCTTCCGATTCGGCGATGGCGCGGCGCTCGGCTTCGTCCATGGCGTCCTTGACCTTGCGGGCCTGGTGGTACGCCATGCCGGTGCCTGCGGGAATCAGGCGGCCGACGATGACGTTTTCCTTCAGGCCGCGCAGCTCGTCGCGCTTGCCCATGATCGCGGCTTCGGTCAGCACGCGCGTCGTTTCCTGGAACGACGCGGCCGAGATGAACGAGTCGGTCGACAGCGATGCCTTCGTGATACCGAGCAGCAGGTTGGTGAACGTCGCGGGGATCTTGCCTTCGGCGCGCAGGGCGTCGTTGGTGTTGAGCATTTCGCTGCGTTCGACCTGTTCGCCGGAGATGTAGCCGGTCTCGCCGATGTTGTCGACCACGACGCGGCGCAGCATCTGGCGAACGATCACCTCGATGTGCTTGTCGTTGATCTTCACACCCTGCAAACGGTACACGTCCTGCACTTCGTCCACGATGTAGCGCGCGAGTTCTTCCGAACCCAGCAGGCGCAGGATGTCCTGCGGGTCCGCCGGGCCGTCGACCACGCTTTCGCCCTTGTTCACCACCTGGCCTTCGTGCACCAGGATGTTCTTTTCCTTCGGCACGAGGTCTTCCCAGACCGTGCCTTCCGGATCGGTGATCTGCAGGCGGATCTTGCCCTTGGTTTCCTTGCCGAACGACACGGTACCGGTCATTTCGGCCAGCATGCCCTTGTCCTTAGGCGAACGGGCTTCGAACAGCTCGGCGACGCGCGGCAGACCGCCGGTGATGTCGCGGGTCTTCTGGCCTTCGACCGGAATACGCGCCAGCACTTCGCCGGGGCCCACGTCCTGGCCGTCGCGGATCTGCACCAGCGCGCCGATCGGGAAGCCGATCGTCACCGAGTGATCGGTGCCGGGGATCTTCACTTCCTGGCCTTGCGCATCGATCAGCTTCACCTGCGGGCGAACGACCTTGGCAGCGCCGCGGCGCTTCGGATCGATCACGACCAGGGTCGACAGACCGGTCACTTCGTCCACTTGCTTCGCAACCGTGAGGCCTTCCTCGACGTTTTCGAACTGCGTCTTGCCGGCGAATTCCGTGATGATCGGACGGGTCAGCGGGTCCCAGTTGGCGAGCACGTGGCCGGCCTTGATCTGCTGGTCGGCCTTGACCGTCAGCGTGGCGCCGTACGGCACCTTGTGACGTTCGCGCTCACGGCCGTGCTCGTCATGGATGACGATCTCGCCCGAACGCGAAATCACGACCAGCTCGCCCTTGCTGTTGGTCACGTAGCGCATCGTGGCATTGAAGCCGATCGAGCCGTTCGACTTGGCTTCCACGCTCGAAGCGATGGCAGCGCGCGAAGCGGCGCCACCGATGTGGAAGGTACGCATCGTCAGCTGCGTGCCGGGTTCGCCGATGGACTGGGCAGCGATCACACCGACGGCTTCGCCGATGTTGATCAGGCCGCCGCGGCCCAGGTCGCGTCCGTAGCAGGTCGCGCAGATGCCGAAGCGGGTTTCGCAGGTCAGCGCGGTGCGGACCTTGACTTCGTCGACGCCCTGGGCTTCCAGGACTTCGATGTTGTCTTCGTCGAACATCTCGCCGGCCTTGAGCAGCACCGAACGGTTTTCCGGGTGCAGCACGTCGTCCGCAGCCGAGCGGCCGAGGATACGGTCGCGCAGCGATTCGATCACTTCACCGCCTTCGACGATCGCGCGCATCAGGTAGCCGCCGTGCGTGCCGCAGTCCTGCTCGGTCACGACCAGATCCTGCGTCACGTCGACCAGACGACGGGTCAGGTAACCCGAGTTCGCCGTCTTCAGCGCCGTGTCGGCCAGACCCTTACGGGCACCGTGGGTGGAGATGAAGTACTCCAGCACGTTCAGGCCTTCGCGGAAGTTCGCGGTAATGGGCGTCTCGATGATCGAGCCGTCCGGCTTGGCCATCAGGCCCCGCATACCGGCCACCTGGCGAATCTGCGCTGCGGAACCGCGGGCGCCCGAGTCGGCCATCATGTAGATGGAGTTGAACGACTCCTGCTCGACTTCCTTGCCGTGGCGGTCGATGACCTTCTGCTTCGAGAGCTTGGCCATCATGACCTTCGACACTTCGTCGCCGGCCTTGCCCCAGATGTCCACCACCTTGTTGTAGCGCTCGCCGGAGGTCACGAGACCGGAGACGTACTGCTGTTCGATCTCCTTCACTTCCTTGGCCGAGCGTTCGATGATGCCGTGCTTTTCAGCGGGCACCAGCATGTCGTCGATCGCGATCGAGATGCCGGCCTTGGTCGCCAGGCGGAAGCCGTTCTGCAGCAGCTTGTCGGCGAACACGACGGTCTCTTTCAGGCCGCACTTGCGGAACGAGACGTTGATGAGCTTGGAGATTTCCTTCTTCTTCAGCGCCTTGTTGATGTTCGAGAACGGCAGGCCCTTCGGCAGGATCTCGGACAGCAGTGCGCGGCCCACGGTGGTGTCCACGAGCGAGGTCGACGGCGTGAAGACGCCGGTTTCCTTGTCCTTGGTGTACTCCGTGATGCGCACTGCCACCTTGGCGGTGAGTTCGACTTCGTTGGCGTCGAGCGCACGCTGCACTTCACCGATGTCGGAGAAGATCAGGCCCTCGCCCTTGCCGTTGATGCGGTCGCGGGTCGTGTAGTACAGACCCAGCACCACGTCCTGCGAAGGAACGATCGACGGTTCGCCCGAAGCCGGGAACAGCACGTTGTTGGAGGCCAGCATCAGCGTGCGGGCTTCCATCTGCGCTTCCACCGACAGCGGCACGTGGACAGCCATCTGGTCGCCGTCGAAGTCGGCGTTGAAGGCTGCGCAAACGAGCGGGTGCAGCTGGATGGCCTTGCCTTCGATCAGGATCGGCTCGAACGCCTGGATGCCCAGGCGGTGCAGCGTCGGAGCGCGGTTCAGCATGACCGGGTGCTCCTTGATGACCTCTTCCAGGATGTCCCAGACCACCGGCGTGCCCGATTCGACTTCCTTCTTGGCAGCCTTGATCGTCGTCGCGATGCCCATGGCCTCGAGGCGCGAGAAGATGAAGGGCTTGAACAGCTCGAGCGCCATCAGCTTCGGCAGGCCGCACTGGTGCAGCTTGAGCGTCGGGCCCACCACGATGACCGAACGGCCCGAGTAGTCGACGCGCTTGCCCAGCAGATTCTGGCGGAAGCGGCCGCTCTTGCCCTTGATCATGTCGGCCAGCGACTTCAGCGCGCGCTTGTTGGCGCCCGTCATGGCCTTGCCGCGGCGGCCGTTGTCGAGCAGCGAGTCGACAGCTTCCTGCAGCATCCGCTTTTCGTTGCGCGCGATGATTTCCGGAGCCTTCAGCTCCAGCAGGCGGCGCAGGCGCGAATTGCGGTTGATGACGCGGCGGTACAGGTCGTTCAGGTCGGAGGTCGCGAAGCGGCCGCCGTCCAGCGGCACCAGCGGACGCAGGTCCGGCGGCAGCACGGGCAGCACGTCGAGCACCATCCACTCGGGCTTGATGCCCGACTTGCGGAAGGCTTCCAGCACCTTCAGGCGCTTGGAGTTCTTCTTGACCTTGACTTCGGAGCCGGTCAGGTCGCCGCGCAGGCGTTCGATCTCGCTGTCGAGTTCGATGCCCTCGAGCAGGTCCTTGATGCCTTCGGCGCCCATCTTGGCGACGAACTCGTCGCCGTATTCCTTGCGCTTCGCGTCGTAGTCGTCCTCGGACATGATGCCGAACTTCTTCAGCGGGGTCATGCCAGGGTCGGTGATCACGTAGGCTTCGAAGTACAGCACGCGTTCGATGTCGCGCAGCGTCATGTCGAGCACGAGGCCCAGACGCGACGGCAGCGACTTCAGGAACCAGATGTGGGCGCAGGGCGCGGCCAGGTCGATGTGACCCATGCGCTCGCGACGCACCTTGGTCTGCGTGACTTCGACGCCGCACTTCTCGCAGATCACGCCGCGGTGCTTCAGGCGCTTGTACTTGCCGCACAGGCACTCGTAGTCCTTGATGGGGCCGAAGATCTTGGCGCAGAACAGGCCGTCGCGCTCGGGCTTGAACGTGCGGTAGTTGATCGTCTCTGGCTTCTTCACTTCGCCGAAAGACCACGAGCGGATCTTCTCGGGCGAAGCCATGCCGATCTTGATGGCATCGAAATGCTCATCGGGCGTGAATTGCTTGAACAGGTCGAGTAGCGATTTCATAAGACTCTTTCCCTTTTCAACTTAAGAACGCTCAAGCTCGATGTCGAGCCCCAGCGAACGGATTTCCTTGACCAGCACGTTGAACGATTCCGGCATGCCGGCTTCGATCGAGTGCTCGCCCTTGACGATGCTTTCGTACACCTTGGTACGGCCTTGCACGTCGTCGGACTTCACGGTCAGCATTTCCTGCAGGACGTAGGCGGCGCCGTAAGCTTCCAGCGCCCACACTTCCATTTCCCCGAAACGCTGGCCGCCGAACTGCGCCTTGCCGCCCAGCGGTTGCTGCGTGACGAGCGAGTACGGGCCGGTCGAACGGGCGTGCATCTTGTCGTCCACCAGGTGGTGCAGCTTCAGGAAGTGCATGTAGCCGACGGTGACGGGGCGTTCGAACTGGTCGCCGGTGCGGCCGTCGAACAGGTACGCCTGCGTGCGCGTATCGGTCAGGCCCTTGAGCTTGGCGATGTCGTCCGGGTAGGCGAGCTTCAGCATGCCGCGGATTTCTTCTTCCGAAGCACCGTCGAACACAGGCGTCGCGAAGGTCGCGCCGTTCTGCAGGTTCGCTGCCATTTCGAGCAGTTCGGTGTCGTTCAGCGAGCTGATGTTTTCCTGGCGGCCCGAGCCGTTGTACAGCTGCTCCATGAACTTGCGCAGCTCGGCCACCTTGGCCTCCTGCTGCAGCAGGTCACCGATGCGCTGGCCAATGCCCTTGCCGGCCCAGCCCAGGTGCACTTCCAACACCTGGCCCACGTTCATCCGCGAAGGCACGCCCAGCGGGTTCAGGCAGATGTCGCACGGCGTGCCGTCGGCCATGTGGGGCATGTCTTCGACCGGAACGATCTTGGACACCACACCCTTGTTGCCGTGGCGGCCGGCCATCTTGTCGCCGGGTTGCAGGCGGCGCTTGACGGCCAGGTAGACCTTGACCATCTTGAGCACGCCCGCGGGCAGCTCGTCGCCCTGCGTGAGCTTCTTGCGCTTTTCTTCGAACGCGAGGTCGAAGCTGTGGCGCGTCTGCTCCAGCGAGTTCTTGATCGACTCGAGCTGCGTGGCCACTTCGTCTTCCGCCGGGCGGATGTCGAACCAGTGGAACTTCTCGACCGACGACAGGTAGGCCTTGTCGAGCTTGGTGCCCTTGGCCAGCTTGTTCGGGCCGCCGTTGGCGACCTTGCCGGTCAGCAGCTTCTCGATACGGTCGAACGCGTCGGCTTCGACGATGCGAAGCTGGTCGTTCAGGTCGAGGCGGAAGCGCTTGAGTTCATCGTCGATGATCTGCTGGGCGCGCTTGTCGCGCGTGATGCCTTCGCGGGTGAAGACCTGCACATCGATCACGGTGCCTTGCGAGCCCTGGTCCACACGCAGCGAGGTGTCCTTCACGTCGGAAGCCTTCTCGCCGAAGATGGCGCGCAGCAGCTTCTCTTCAGGCGTCAGCGTGGTCTCACCCTTCGGCGTGACCTTGCCCACCAGCGTGTCGCCCGGCTGCACTTCGGCGCCGACATAGATGATGCCGGATTCGTCGAGGCGGTTGAGCTGCTGCTCGGCCAGGTTCGGGATGTCGCGCGTGATTTCTTCAGCGCCCAGCTTCGTGTCGCGAGCCATCACCACCAGTTCCTCGATGTGGATCGAGGTATAGCGGTCTTCTGCAACGACGCGTTCCGAGATCAGGATCGAGTCTTCGAAGTTGTAGCCGTTCCACGGCATGAACGCGATCAGCATGTTCTGGCCGAGGGCCAGTTCGCCGAGGTCGGTCGATGCGCCGTCGGCCACCACGTCGCCCTTGGCGATCTTGTCGCCGCGCTTGACGATCGGACGCTGATGAATGTTGGTGTTCTGGTTCGAACGCTGATACTTGATCAGGTTGTAGATGTCCACACCGACTTCACCGGCAGCCGCTTCGGCGTCGTTCACGCGCACCACGACACGGGTCGCATCGACGTAGTCGACGATACCGCCACGGGTGGCCGTGACCACGGTGCCCGAGTCGACCGCGGAGACGCGCTCGATGCCGGTACCGACCATCGGCTTCTCGGGCCGCAGCACGGGCACGGCCTGACGCTGCATGTTGGCGCCCATCAACGCGCGGTTCGCGTCGTCGTGCTCCAGGAACGGCACGAGCGATGCGGCCACCGACACGATCTGCGCGGGCGACACGTCCATGTACTGGATGCGCTCGGCACCGACCAGGATCGATTCGCCGGCTTCACGCGCGGAGACCAGGTCGCCGGTCAGCACGCCGTCCTTGTCCAGGGCCGCGTTGGCCTGGGCGATGACGTACTTGCCTTCCTCGATGGCCGACAGGTAGTCGATCTCGTGGGTGACCTTGCTGTCCACCACGCGGCGGTACGGCGTCTCGATGAAGCCGTATTCGTTCAGGCGGGCGTACAGGGCCAGCGAGTTGATCAGGCCGATGTTCGGGCCTTCAGGCGTTTCGATCGGGCACACGCGGCCGTAATGGGTCACGTGCACGTCGCGCACTTCGAAGCCTGCACGTTCACGCGTCAGACCGCCCGGGCCAAGGGCCGACACGCGGCGCTTGTGGGTGATTTCGGACAGCGGGTTCGTCTGGTCCATGAACTGCGACAGCTGCGACGCACCGAAGAATTCCTTCAGCGCGGCCGAGATCGGCTTGCTGTTGATCAGGTCGTGCGGCATCAGCGGCTCTTGTTCCGCTTGACCCAGACGTTCCTTCACGGCCTTTTCGATACGTGCCAGGCCGGTGCGGTACTGGTTCTCGGCCAGTTCGCCGACGCAACGCACGCGGCGGTTGCCCAGGTGGTCGATGTCGTCGACTTCGCCGTTGCCGTTGCGCAGGTCCACGAGGATCTTGACCACGGCCAGGATGTCCTCGTTGGTCAGCACCATCGGGCCGGTCGACTCGTCGCGGCCGACCTTGGCGTTGAACTTCATGCGGCCGACGCGCGACAGGTCGTACGTGTCCGGGTTGTAGAACAGGCGCTGGAACAGCGCTTGCACGGCGTCTTCCGTCGGCGGCTCGCCGGGGCGCATCATGCGGTAGATGGCCACGCGGGCTGCGAATTCGTCCACCGTTTCGTCGATGCGCAGGGTTTGCGAGATGTACGCGCCCTGGTCGAGTTCGTTGGTGTAGATCACCTGAACGTCTTGCACGCCGGCGGTGCGCAGCTTCTTCAGCAGCGCTTCGGTCAGCTCGTCGTTGGCCTTGGCCAGGATTTCGCCGGAGTCGGCGTCGACGATGTTGCGGGCGATCACGCGGCCGACCAGGAAGTCTTCCGGCACGCTGATGTGCGTGGTGCCGCCCTGCTCAAGCTCACGCGTGTGGCGCGCGGTGACGCGCTTGTCCTTGGCGACCACGACCTTGCCCGACTTGTCGGTGATGTCGAAGCGCGCGACTTCGCCGCGCAGGCGCTCTGAGACGAACTCCATCTGCGCGCCGCTGTCCATCAGGCGGAAGTTGTCGTTCACGAAGAAGTTCGCGAGGATCGATTCCGGGTTCAGGCCGATGGCCTTCAGCAGGATCGTGACCGGCATCTTGCGGCGACGGTCCACGCGGAAGTACAGCATGTCCTTCGGGTCGAACTCGAAGTCGAGCCACGAACCGCGGTAGGGAATCACGCGGGCCGAGAACAGCAGCTTGCCCGAGCTGTGCGTCTTGCCCTTGTCGTGTTCGAAGAACACGCCGGGCGAACGGTGCAGCTGCGAGACGATCACGCGCTCGGTGCCGTTGATGATGAACGAACCCTTGTCGGTCATGAGCGGAACTTCGCCCATGTAGACCTCTTGCTCCTTCACTTCCTTGACCACCTTCGACTGCGACGTCGACGACTCCCGGTCATAGATGATGAGCTGGACCTTGGCGCGCACGGCCGAGGCGAAGGTCAGACCACGGGTCTGGCATTCACGCACGTCGAACGCCGGCTTCGCCAGGTTGTACTCGAGGAACTTCATCTCGACGAAACCGTTGTGCGAGACGATCGGGAAGGCGGCGTCGAACGCGGCCTGCAGGCCTTCGACGGTGCGTTGTTTCGGGGGAATGCCGGCTTGCAGGAACGCGGTGTACGCGTCTTTCTGCATCTGCAGCAGGTAGGGGATTTCGACGACGCTGTCGCGATTGCCGAAACTTTTTCGGATGCGCTTGCGTTCGGTGTAACTGTACGCGGACGATTGGGCCATGAGAGCTCCGGTGCTTGAGATCTTCAGCGACTTGTCAGCAGTGCCGAGGCACCACTGCTTGGCGGCTGGCCACTACCAGCCGTTGGCGGACAGCGATGCGTTGCACATCGCCCGAACCAAGGGATCTTCTGCAGTCGGGGTCAGAAGACACTCGAAAATCCGCTTGATTTTGACTTTCCCTTCGACCTGAAGATCTCCGGGGAAGCCGGCAATCAAGCCGACTTTCGGGTGCGCTCTGAAAGCGGCAAAGGCTGGAGGGCCTTTTCAAGCACCTCCAGCCCTCTAGGGGGTCTGAATTACTTCAGTTCCACCTTGGCGCCGGCTTCTTCCAGCTTCTTCTTGGCAGCGTCAGCGTCAGCCTTCGACAGGCCTTCCTTGACAGCCTTGGGAGCGGCTTCCACCAGGTCCTTGGCTTCCTTGAGGCCCAGGCCGGTGATTTCGCGCACGGCCTTGATGACCGACACCTTGTTCGCGCCGACATCGGCCAGCACGACATTGAATTCGGTCTTCTCTTCGACCACAGCGGCGGCAGCGCCACCACCGGCGGCCGGAGCCGACATTGCAGCGGCGCTCACGCCGAACTTCTCTTCGATGGCTTTCACCAGGTCGTTGAGTTCCAGGACCGTCATCGCGTCGAGTGCGGTCAGAAATGCGTCTTTATCGAATGCCATTTTTGTTTCCTAACAATTGGGTTGAATGTTTCAAACGCGAGGCTCAAGCGGCCTGCGCTTCTGCCGGTGCATCGGCAACGGGTGCAGCTTCGCCACCACCGCGCTTCTCGGCCAGCGCCGCGAGCACGCGGGCGGTACGAGAGATCGGGGATTGCATCAAGCCCAGCAATTGCGCCAGCAGCACTTCCTTCGAAGGGATGTTGGCCAGTTGCTTCACGCCGTTCACGTCCAGGGCCTTGCCGCCAAACGCGCCACCGCGAATCACCAACTTGTCGTTGGTCTTCGCGAAGTCGGCCACCACCTTGGCGGCAGCCACTGCGTCTTCGGAAAAGCCGTAGATCAGCGGACCGGTCATCTGGTCGCCAACAATCTCAAACGCGCTACCGGCGACAGCACGGCGTGCCAGGGTGTTCTTCAGAACACTCAGGGTCACACCCTTGCTGCGCGCTTCGATGCGCAGTTTGGTCATATCGGCCACCGTGATGCCACGGTATTCCGCCATCACGAGCGTTTGAGCTTTTGCGGCGAGGCTGGTCACATCACTGATGACCGCTTCTTTCTCACTGCGATTCAGACTCAAGGTCTACTCCTTTTAATGCGATCTTCGGCCGGGGCCTGGGATCGCGCTTCATGCAGCGACCAACAACTGTTTCGGAACAAAAATCAAATTCCTTGCAGCGGGATCGCCATCTGCGCTGGATACCGGAAGGATCGATCCGGCGATTAAGTGCAGCGCCCTGCACACCAGCGGTCTTGGATGGCCCGCAGCAACCTGAGCTGCCGCGACCCACCACATTCGCCCCGCCCCTTCACGTTAGATCAGGAGCAAGGCAAATCTCTTTAGCTCGCCGAGATGGTTTGCGTGTCCACGCGGACACCCAGACCCATGGTCGACGACACAGCCACCTTGCGCAGGTACACGCCCTTGCTGGTCGCGGGCTTTGCCTTGACCAGAGCGTCGATCAGCGCGGCGAGGTTGCCCTGCAGCTTGTCGTTGTCGAACGAGCGGCGGCCGATCGTGCCGTGCACGATGCCGGCCTTGTCGACGCGGAACTGGACCTGGCCAGCCTTGGCGTTCTTGACAGCGGTCGCAACGTCGGGCGTCACGGTGCCAACCTTCGGGTTGGGCATCAGGCCGCGCGGGCCGAGGATCTGGCCGAGCGTACCGACGACGCGCATCGCGTCAGGGGCAGCGATCACGACGTCGAAAGGCATGTCGCCAGCCTTGACCATGGCAGCGAGGTCGTCCATGCCGACGATGTCGGCGCCGGCGGCCTTGGCTTCTTCAGCCTTGGCGCCTTGGGCGAACACGGCGACGCGCTTGGTCTTGCCGGTGCCGTTGGGCAGCACGACGGCGCCACGCACGACCTGGTCCGACTTCTTCGCGTCGATGCCGAGCTGCACAGCCACGTCGATCGATTCGTCGAACTTGGCGGTAGCGGCGTCCTTGACGATGACGATCGCGTCAGCCAGCGGGTACAGCTTGTTGCTGTCGACCTTGCCTGCGAGCGACTTCTGCTTCTTGGTGATCTTGGACATTTACACGCCCTCCACATTCACGCCCATCGAGCGGGCCGAGCCGGCGATGGTGCGAACTGCTGCGTCGAGGTCGGCGGCAGTCAGGTCCTTCATCTTGGCCTTGGCAATTTCTTCGAGCTGTGCGCGAGTGATCTTGCCGACCTTGTCGGTGTGCGGACGGGCCGAGCCCTTTTCCAGCTTGATGGCCTTCTTGATCAAGGTGATCGCCGGGGGCGTCTTGATGATGAAGGTGAAGCTCTTGTCAGCGAACGCGGTGATGACCACCGGCAGCGGCAGACCCGGCTCGACGCCTTGGGTTTGCGCATTGAACGCCTTGCAGAACTCCATGATGTTCAGACCGCGCTGACCGAGTGCGGGACCGATCGGCGGGGACGGGTTGGCCTTACCAGCTGGCACTTGCAGCTTGATGAAGCCGACGATTTTTTTCGCCATGCTTTTTGCTCCTTGCGGGTGATATCGCCTTGGCTTGCGGCCAGGGCTCCCCGGGGTTGAACGACTCTTCGATCAAGGCCGCGCGCCGAGTCGGACAACGCGCAGCCGGGAATGCTTCAGGCCTTGCGGCCTGTGGCTCAGGTCTTTTCGACCTGGCTGAATTCGAGCTCCACAGGCGT
This sequence comes from Variovorax sp. Varisp46, assembly GCF_059491885.1. NCBI lineage: Bacteria > Pseudomonadati > Pseudomonadota > Betaproteobacteria > Burkholderiales > Comamonadaceae > Variovorax > Variovorax sp. Varisp46. The sequence goes on along the minus strand of NZ_CP168515.1, from coordinate 5,873,922 downwards.
CGCGCGGCCAAAAATCATGACCGACACGCTGACCTTGCTCTTCTCGTAGTTGACTTCTTCGACCGTGCCGTTGAAGTCGGTGAACGGGCCTTCCTTGACGCGCACGAATTCGCCGACGGTGAACTCGACCTTGTGGCGCGGCTTCTCGGTGCCCTGCTGCATCTGGCTGACGATGTCCTCGACCTCTTTCTGCGAGATCGGGGCCGGACGGTTCTTGGCGCCACCCACGAAACCCGTCACCTTGTTGGTGTGCTTCACCAGGTGCCAGCTCTCGTCGTCCATGATCATTTCGACCAGGACGTAGCCAGGAAAGAAGCGGCGCTCGGTGGTGCGCTTCTGGCCGTTCTTGATCTCGACCACTTCCTCGGTCGGAACCAGGATGCGGCCGAACTTGTCCTGCATGCCGGCGCGGTTGATGCGCTCGGTGATGTTGCGCTCGACGGCCTTTTCCATGCCCGAATAGGCATGCACCACATACCAACGCAGATCGGGGTTGGCGGCGGGAGCCAGAATCGGAGTGTTTTCCTCTTCAGGCGTGGTTTCAACTACGTCGTCGGTCATTGCTTACTTTCTCCAGCCCAGAATGAGGTCGAAAAACACCCATTCGAGCGTCTTGTCGGTGAGCCAGAGGAAGACGGACATGATCGCCACAAAGGCGAACACATAAGCCGTCATCTGCATTGCTTCCTTGCGGGTCGGCCACACGACCTTCTTGACCTCGCGCCACGAGTCGCGGCCAAAAGCCCACAACTGACGGCCATTCTCCGAACTGCCAAAGGCACCCACCGCAGCGGCCAGGCCGACCAGCAGCGCAGCCCACTGGACCAGCGAACCTTGGCGCGACAGCAGATAGAACGCCACGATGGCGCCCACTGCCAGCACAACAGCCGCGGCCAACTTGGCCTTGTCTGCGCCGGTGCTCACGGTTTCGATTTGAGAAGTGGCCATGGTTGGCTGATTTCCTGCGCCTTTCGGCCTTCTATTCAATGCGCCTCTTGAGACGCCGAAGCCCATCGGGTCGCGATGGGCTTTTTCGGGGTGCCACCTAGGTGGCAGGGGCAGTAGGAATCGAACCTACAACCTTCGGTTTTGGAGACCGACGCTCTGCCAATTGAGCTATACCCCTCCGGTACTCTTTTCGCTCGGCTTAGATGTCGAGGATTTTCGCCACGACGCCCGAACCCACGGTGCGGCCGCCTTCGCGGATGGCGAAGCGCAGGCCTTCTTCCATCGCGATCGGGTTGATCAGCTTCACGGTGATGCTGACGTTGTCGCCGGGCATGACCATTTCCTTGTCCTTGGGCAGCTCGATCGCGCCGGTCACGTCCGTCGTGCGGAAGTAGAACTGCGGACGGTAGTTGTTGAAGAACGGCGTGTGACGGCCGCCTTCGTCCTTCGACAGGACATACACCTCGGCGGTGAAGTGCACGTGCGGCTTGATCGAGCCGGGCTTGCACAGCACTTGGCCGCGCTCGACTTCTTCGCGCTTCGTGCCGCGCAGCAGCACACCGACGTTGTCGCCAGCCTGGCCCTGGTCCAGCAGCTTGCGGAACATTTCCACGCCGGTGCAGGTGGTCTTGACGGTCGGGCGGATGCCGACGATTTCGATTTCCTCGCCGACCTTGATCACGCCGCGCTCGACAGCGCCGGTCACCACGGTGCCGCGACCCGAGATCGAGAACACGTCTTCCACGGGCATCAGGAAGGTGCCGTCCACGGCGCGCTCAGGCGTCGGGATGTAGGTGTCGAGGGCTTCGGCCAGCTTCATGATGGCACCTTCGCCCAGCTCGCCCTTGTCGCCTTCGAGGGCGAGCTTGGCCGAGCCGTGGATGATGGGGGTGTCATCGCCGGGGAATTCGTACTTGTCGAGGAGTTCGCGGACTTCCATTTCGACCAGCTCGAGCAGTTCCTTGTCGTCGACCATGTCGCACTTGTTCAGGAACACGATGATGTAGCCCACGCCCACCTGGCGAGCCAGCAGGATGTGCTCACGGGTCTGGGGCATCGGGCCGTCGGCGGCCGAGCACACCAGGATGGCGCCGTCCATCTGGGCGGCGCCGGTGATCATGTTCTTCACGTAGTCGGCGTGGCCGGGGCAGTCGACGTGTGCGTAGTGGCGGTTGGCCGTTTCGTACTCGACGTGCGCGGTGTTGATCGTGATGCCGCGGGCCTTTTCTTCGGGCGCAGCGTCGATCTGGTCGTAGGCCTTGGCTTCGCCGCCGAACTTGGCCGACAGCACCGTGGCGATCGCCGCCGTCAGCGTGGTCTTGCCATGGTCGACGTGACCGATCGTGCCCACGTTCACGTGCGGCTTGGTGCGGGTGAATTTACCTTTTGCCATTTTTCGACTCCGAAAAAAAACGTTTTCAACGTATGCAGATGGGTTGCAAAGCTGCCGTTGCAACCCCCAAAAACTGGTGCCCTTTGCGGGAATCGGACCCGCGACCTCTCCCTTACCAAGGGAGTGCTCTACCACTGAGCCAAAAGGGCTTTGTCTAACCAAATCGCATTCCTGCGCCGAACCGGATCTCTGGAGCGGGAGACGGGAATCGAACCCGCGTCATCAGCTTGGAAGGCTGGGGTTCTACCATTGAACTACTCCCGCATCAGGGGCACTTCAAGGCACCCAAAGCGCTAGATCCAATCGCTCCTAGAAACCAAATTCATCGCTGGTGGAGAGGGCTGGATTCGAACCAGCGTACTCGTAAGAGGGCAGATTTACAGTCTGCTGCCATTAACCACTCGGCCACCTCTCCGGCGAACCTCGAAATATAGCACGGTTTTGTGACTACCCAGAAATCCCAGCATCAAGAAGATGCGGAAGAACTGCCCGAGGCGTGAGCCCACGATTATCTCCGAAGTTCAGCCCTCCGGCCGCTGCGCCTCCCGCCATGCGCGCGCTTCGCCGAAATGACCGCAGCCGATGAACGGCACGGGCGGGCGCAGCGCCGAAAGGGGCGACGGATGATTCGCCATCAGCACCTTATGGCGCCCAACATCGATCAACGCACGCTTACTCTGCGCGTGCGAGCCCCACAGCATAAAAACAACAGGTTTGGTGCCAGCCGAAACATGGCGGATGACGGCATCCGTCAGCACTTCCCAGCCGCGGCCGGAATGGCTGGCGGGCTGCGCTTCTTCGACCGTCAGGCAGGTGTTGAGCAACAGCACGCCGTGCTTCGCCCACTTCACCAGGCTGCCGCCCGGGTTCGGAAACGGCGGCTGCGGCGCGCCGAGGTCGCGCTGAAGCTCCTTGAAGATGTTGCGCAGCGACGGCGGCAGCGCCACGCCGGGCGCCACGGAGAACGCCAGCCCCTCGGCCTGGCCGCGTCCGTGGTACGGGTCCTGGCCCAGGATCACCACGCGCACCTCGTCGGGCGGCGTGAGTTCCAGCGCCCGCAGCGGCTGCGGCGGAAAGATCACGGCGCCCGCATCGAGGCGTTCGCGCAGGAAACCCAGCAACTTCTGCCCGACGGCGCCACCGAAAAAGTCGTCGACCAGCGGCTGCCAGCCGGGCGCTACCGGCCAGTCGGCGGGATCGCTGCTCGACAGCTGATCGGGCCGATTCATTTGAACAACGCAGCGAGGGCCTCGCCGGGCTCCTTGGCGCGCATGAACGCCTCGCCGACCAGGAATGCATTGACGCCGGCCGCGCGCAGCGTAGCCACGTCTGAGCGCGTGGCGATACCCGATTCGGTGACGGGCAGGCGGTCCGCCGGCAGCCTGGGCAGCAGATCGATGGTCGCCTGGATCGACACCTCGAAGTTGCGCAGGTTGCGGTTGTTGACGCCGATCAGCGCGGTCTTCAGCTTGAGCGCGCGGTCGAGTTCGGCGGCGTCGTGCACTTCCACCAGCACCGCCATGCCCAGCCCGCGCGCGATGGCTTCGTAGTCCTTCATCTGCGCGTCGTCGAGGCACGCGACGATCAGCAGGATCGCATCGGCACCCATTGCGCGCGATTCGTACACCTGGTACGCGTCGATGACGAAATCCTTGCGCAACACCGGCAGGTCGCACGAGGCGCGGGCTTGCTTGAGGTAGTCCACGCCGCCCTGGAAGAACTGCTTGTCGGTCAGCACCGAAAGGCAGGCCGCACTGATCTCTCCATCGCCTTCGGCGTAGCTCTGCGCAATGTCGGCGGGAATGAAGTCCTCGCGCAGCACGCCCTTGCTCGGGCTGGCCTTCTTGACTTCGGCGATCACGGCGGCATGGCCGGCGGCGATCTTGGCGCGCAGCGCGGCTTCGAAATCGCGCGTCAGCACGCGGCTCTCGGCGTCGAAGCGAACGGCCTCGAGCGGCGCGCGCTTCAGGGCCGCCGCGACTTCCTGGTGCTTGACGGCAACGATCTTGTCGAGGATGTCGGACATAGCTTTGGGTTCCGTTTTCTTGAGGCTCAGACGGCCGCAGAGGCCTTGACCAGTTCGGCCAGCTTGGCCTTCGCCGCGCCCGACGCGATGGCAGCGCGCGAGCGCTCCACGCCCGCCGCCACCGAATCGACCACGTTCGCCGCATACAGTGCGGCGCCAGCATTCAACAACACGATGTCGAGTGCGGGGCCGGCGTGATTGTCGAGCACGCCAAGCAGCATCGCCTTCGACTGTTCGGGCGTCTCCACGCGCAGTGCGCGGTTGCTCGACATCTGGAAGCCGAAGTCTTCCGGATGCAGTTCGTATTCGCGAATTTCGCCGTCCTTCAGTTCGCCCACCATGGTGGCCGCACCAAGCGAAATTTCGTCCATGCCGTCGCGGCCGTAGACCACCATCGCATGCTCGGCGCCGAGCCGCTGCAGCGCACGCACCTGGATGCCCACGAGGTCGGGGTGGAACACGCCCATCAGGATGTTCGGCGCACCGGCCGGATTCGTCAGCGGCCCGAGGATGTTGAAGATCGTCTTGATGCCGAGCTCCTTGCGCACCGGCGCGACGTTCTTCATCGCGGGGTGGTGGTTCGGCGCGAACATGAAGCCGATACCCACCTGCTCGATCGAGCGTGCAATCTGCTCGGGTTTCAGGTTGATGTTCACGCCCAGCGACTCCAGCACGTCGGCGCTGCCCGACTTGCTCGACACGCTGCGCCCGCCATGCTTGCTCACCTTGGCACCCGCTGCGGCCGCGACGAACATCGAGCAGGTCGAGATATTGAAGGTGTGCGAACCGTCGCCGCCGGTGCCGACGATGTCCACGAGGTGCGTCGTGTCCGTCACGGGCACCTTGGTCGACACCTCGCGCATCACCTGCGCGGCGGCGGTGATCTCGCCGATGGTTTCCTTCTTCACGCGCAGGCCGGTAATCAGCGCAGCCATCATCACGGGCGAGCACTCGCCGCTCATGATGAGGCGCACGATGTGCAGCATCTCGTCGTGGAAGACCTCGCGGTGCTCGATGGTGCGCTGCAGCGCTTCCTGGGGGGTGATCATGGAAAGTCTCCTGGAAAGTGAGTCAGGAACCGACGCGAACGGCAGGCGCGTCGGTGAACGCGAGCTTGAGGCCGAAGCCGATGAAAAGCACGCCGGCGGCGCGGTCGAGCCAGTGCATGCCTTTCTGCACGGCGCTGCGATGCGCCATCCAGCTCGCGGCCATGGCCCATCCGACGTTGACGGGGATGGCGTTGAGATTGAACAGCACGCCCAGCAACACGAAGGCCAATGCCTTGCTGTCTGTGCCCGGCGCGATGAACTGCGGCACGAAGGCCAGGAAGAACAGCGCAACCTTCGGATTCAGCACGTTGGTCCAGAAGCCGCCAAGGAAGATCGCCTTGAGGCTGCGCGCCTCGCTCACGGCGGCCACGGCTTCCAGGTCGGCTGGCGGCTTCGCGCGCGACAGCAGCATGCGCACACCGAGGTACAGCAGGTACGCCGCGCCGATGTACTTGAGCACGGTGAAGGCCGTGGCGGATGTCGCCATCAGCGTGCCGACGCCGACCGCTGCGGCGAAGATGTGAACGAAGCAGCCTGCCGTGATGCCAAGCCCCGCCATGACGCCGGCGCGCACGCCCGAGCGCAGCGAGTTGGTCACGACGTACAGCACGTCGGGGCCCGGCGTGAGGTTCAGCAGCCAGCCGGCGGCGATGAAGGCGAGCAGATGGGGAAGATCAGGCATCGCGTCCTCGCCGGGTTCAGGACTTGAAGAAGGCGCGGATCGCGGCCACGGCCCGGTCGACGCCGGCGGCATCGACATCGAGGTGCGTCACGAAGCGCAGGCGGTAGAGCCCGGTTGCAAGGATGCCCTGCTGGTTGAGGCTCGCGAGCAGTTCCGAAGAACGCGCCTGCGCGGCGCCGGCAAGATCGACGAACACGATGTTCGTGTGCGGTGCCTCGACCTTCAGCCCTTCGATGCCTTCGAGCCCCTGCGCCAGGCGCTGCGCCAGTGCGTGGTCGTCGGAGAGACGGTCGACATGACGGTCGAGCGCATGCGAAGCCGCTGCCGCCAGAAGCCCCGCCTGCCGCATGCCGCCGCCCGCCATCTTGCGGACGCGGTGTGCCCGCGCGATGAACTCCCGCGAACCCACCAGGGCAGAACCGATGGGCGCGCCGAGCCCCTTGCTGAAGCACACCGACACGCTGTCGAAACATTGCGCGATGCGGCGGGCTTCCGCGCGGATGTCGCTTCGATTGTTCAATGCCGCCTGCGCGGTTGCCGCATTGAAGAGCCGCGCGCCGTCGAGGTGCCGCTGCAGCCCCCTGCTCCTCGCTAGATCAGTCGCCGCCTGAACGTACTCGAAAGGCAGCAGCTTGCCGCCCAGCGTGTTCTCCAGCGCCAGCAGCCGCGTGCGGGCGAAGTGCGCGTCGTCGGGCTTGATCGCCGCCTCGATCTGCGCGAGCGGCAGCGTGCCGTCGGGCGCGTGATCGAGCGGCTGCGGCTGCACGCTGCCGAGCACCGCGGCGCCGCCGCCTTCCCAGCGGTAGCAGTGCGCCTGCTGGCCGACGATGTATTCGTCGCCGCGGCCGCAGTGCGACAGGATCGCACAGAGGTTGCTCTGCGTGCCCGTGGGCACGAACAGCGCGGCCTCGAAGCCCAGCATGGCCGCGATCTTTTCCTGCAGCGCATTCACGCTCGGGTCGGTGCCGAAGACGTCGTCGCCGAGCAGCGCCGCCATCATGGCCTCGCGCATCGCCGGGGTGGGTTGCGTGACGGTGTCGCTGCGCAGGTCGACGAGGGAGGAGCGGTCTGTCATGGCGGGATCAATCGAGAAAGTTCTTGAGCATGGCGTGGCCGTGCTCGGTGAGGATCGATTCGGGATGGAACTGCACGCCCTCGATGCGCACATCATGCGCAAAGCCGGTGTGCCGCACGCCCATGATCTCGCCGTCGTCGGTCCACGCGGTGATCGCCAGCGCCTTCGGGCAGCTCTCGCGCTCGATGGAGAGCGAGTGGTAACGGTTGACGATGAACTTCTCGGGCAGCCCGGCGAACACGCCTTCGCGCGTGGTCGTGATCTCGCTGGTCTTGCCGTGCATGAGCTGCTGCGCGCGCACGATCTTGCCGCCGAAGGCCGCACCGATGGCCTGGTGGCCGAGGCACACGCCAAGAATGGGCAGCTTGCCCGCGAAGGCCTCGATGGCCGCCACCGAAACGCCCGCTTCCGCAGGCGAACAAGGCCCTGGCGACACCACGAGACGCGTGACGCCGGAAGCGATCAGCTCGCCGATCTGCGCTACCGTGATCTCGTCGTTGCGATGCACCTGCACATCCGCACCCAGCTCGCCGAGGTACTGGACGATGTTGTAGGTGAAGGAATCGTAGTTGTCGATCATCAGCAGTTTCATGGCTTGCTCACAATCCGGTGCACGCCCTTGACGACGGGGAACACGTTGAAGTTGATCAGGAGGCCCAGCTTGAGGCCCGAGAGCCGCAGCGCGGCCAGCACCTGCGCGCGGTGCAGATCGGTCAGCACGTCGACCGCCTTGAGCTCGACAATGACCGATTGCTCGACCACGAAGCCCGCCCGGTACACCTCGCCGAGCGAGCGGCCCTTGTAGGTGGCGGACAGCGCCACGTCGCGCGCAAAGCCGATCTCGCGCTCGGCAAGCTCGATGGCCAGCGCCGCTGCGTAGGCCCCTTCATCGAGCCCCGTGCCGAGCACGCGCTGCACCTCGACGGCGGCGCCGATGATCTCGTGCGAAAAGTCGTTCTGAATGTCGGGTGCGGTGCTCATTCCAGGCCTTCCTCGACCAGTTCGGCCGCACGCAAGAGCGCGCGCGCCTTGGCCTCTGTTTCCTTCCACTCCAGCTCGGGCACCGAGTCGGCCACCACGCCGGCCGCGGCCTGCACGTGCAGCATCTGGTCCTTCACGATGCCGGTGCGGATGGCGATGGCGACATCCATGTCGCCCGCATAGCTGATGTAGCCGCAGGCGCCGCCGTACAGGCCGCGCTTGGTGGGCTCCAGCTGGTCGATGAGCTCCATCGCATGCACCTTGGGCGCGCCGGTCAGCGTGCCGGCCGGGAAGGTGGCCTTGAGCACGTCGATGGCGGTCATGCCGTCCTTCAGCGTGCCTTCGACGTTGCTCACGATGTGCATCACGTGGCTGTAGCGCTCCACCGCGAAGGCTTCCGTCACCTTCACGGTGCCGGTCTTGGCGATGCGGCCGATGTCGTTGCGCGCGAGGTCGATGAGCATCACGTGCTCGGCGCGCTCCTTCGGGTCGTTGATGAGTTCCACCTCGGCCGCCTTGTCGAGCTCGATCGATGCGCCGCGCGGGCGCGTGCCGGCCAGCGGGCGGATGGTGATCTTCTGCTCGCCTTCGCCCGTGTTCTCCTGGCGCACCAGGATCTCGGGCGAGGCGCCCACCACGTGGAAATCGCCCAGGTTGTAGTAGTACATGTAGGGCGACGGGTTCAGCGAACGCAGCGCGCGGTACAGCGACAGCGGCGACTCGGTATAGCGCTTGCTGATGCGCTGGCCCACCTGCACCTGCATGAAGTCGCCGGCAGCGATCATTTCCTTGGCGCGCTCCACGGCTGCGAGGTAGTCGGCCTTGGCGAAGCTGCGCTCGGGCGGGTGCGGCTGCGTGGGCTTCACGATGGGTGCGCTCACCGAGTACTTGAGCTTTTCCTTCAGCTCGCGCAGGCGTCGCTTGCCCACGGCATAGGCCTCGGGCTGCTTCGGATCGGCATAGACGATGAGGTAGAGCTTGCCCGAGAGGTTGTCGATGACCGCCAGTTCCTCGCACTGCAGCAGCAGGATGTCGGGGCAGCCCAGCGTGTCGGGCGGACAGCTGTTCTCGAGCTTGCGCTCGATGTGGCGCACGGTGTCGTAGCCGAAGTAGCCGGCAAGGCCGCCGCAGAAGCGCGGCAGGCCGGGCCGCAGCGCGACCTTGAAACGCTTCTGGTAATCGGCCACGAAATCCAGCGGATTGCCCTTGGCGGTCTCGACGACCTGGCCGTCGGTCACCACCTCGGTGACGGCTTCGGCGCCGAAGCCGCTGGCGCGCAGCAGCGTGCGCGCCGGCAGGCCGATGAAGCTGTAGCGCCCGAAGCGCTCGCCGCCCACCACCGATTCGAGCAAGAAGCTGTGCTTGCCACCGCCCTGCGAGTGGGCCAGCTTGAGATAAAGGGACAGAGGCGTTTCGAGGTCGGCAAAGGCCTCGGCCATCAGCGGAATGCGGTTGTAGCCCTGGGCGCTGAGGCTCTTGAATTCAAGTTCGGTGATCACGGATCGTTCTCCAATTGCCGGCCGGCGCTGCTTTGGCCGTGGCAAGGTCATTCACGGATGGTCCGGCGTCGTCGTGTGTGTCGATCCGGAACCGCGGGCGCACGGCGTGCGCCGTGCAATCAAACAGTCAGCGAAGTATGGCGACGCCAGGGCCAGGCTCCCCGGCTGCCTTCACCTGTTTGAATGATGTGATGAACGAACATATGAGGGGCGGAGTTTAGCCCACGAAAACGCGCAGGCGTGCACCGGGAGCCGCCAACCTCGGTTTTGAGGGTTCCCCCGAGGGCGAAACGTAAAACGAAAAGATACATTCGCACGACCGTTCGCAAAAATCCAAGGAGTCCCCCGTTGACTGCTCTTTCGCTTCCGGGCGCGTTCTTCTCGCGCCTCCTCCTGGGCGCCTGTCTGGCCACCGCAGCCCTCGGCGCCTCGGCCGCGCAGGTCGACGTGGCCGGCGTCAAGCTCGAAGACCAGATGGATCTGCGCGGCACCCCCCTGGTGCTCAATGGCGCGGGCATTCGCTACAAGGCCATCTTCAAGGTCTACACGGCCGGCCTGTACATGGGCAAGAAGGCATCGACCACCGAAGAGGCACTGGCCGCGCCGGGCCCCAAGCGCGTGGCCATCACCATGCTGCGCGACATCGACGCGAACGAACTCGGCAAGCTCTTCACCAAGGGCGTGGAAGACAACTCGCCCAAGAGCGAGATGGTCAACCTCATTCCCGGCCTGTTGCGCATGGGCCAGATGTTCGCCGACCAGAAGCAGCTGAAGGCCGGCGACACTTTCACCATCGACTGGCTGCCCGGTACCGGCACGGTGATCACCGTGCGCGGCGTGGCGCAGCCCGATCCGATCAGGGAGCAGGCCTTCTTCAACGCGCTGCTGCGCATCTGGCTGGGGCCGAATCCGGCCGACTGGAAACTGAAGGACGCGCTGCTCGGCAAGCAATAGCTCGCCAACAAGCAGGCAGCGCCGCTATCGCATCGCGGCCGCCCCGAACTCGGCCAGCGAATCGACAAAGCCATCGGCATCGACGCCGCGCACCGGCTCGCCGTGGTTGTAGCCGTAGGTCACGAGCACCACGGGGCAACCCGCACCACGTGCGGCGCGCGCGTCGTTGCTCGAGTCGCCGATCATCAGCGTGCGCGCAGGCTGGGTGCCCAGTGCGTCGCAGGTCTTCAGCAACGGCAGCGGATCGGGCTTCTTGCGCTCGAAGGCATCGCCGCCGAACACCAGATCGAAGAAGCCGTCGAGACCCTTGCCGGCAAGCAGCGGCTTGGCGAACGACGTCGGCTTGTTGGTGAGGCAGGCCAGCCTGAGGCCTCGCGCACGCAGCGCCTTCAACCCGTCGATCACACCGGCATACACCGCCGAATGCTGTCCGTTGATGGCAAGGTAGTGATGCTGATAGCGCTCCCACGCGCGATCGAACAGCGCACGCGCCTTCGCGCCAGCAGCGTCGGCGCCCGACGGCGCCATCACGTGCACGAGCGCGGAATGGATCAGGTGCTCCGAGCCCTTGCCCACCATCGCCTCGATGGCGGCAGGCGCCACATGCGGCAGCGAGAGATCGTCGAGCATGCGGTTCAGCGACGCGGCGAAGTCGCCGAGCGTGTCGATCATGGTGCCGTCGAGGTCGACGATGGCTGCGTCGAAGCGGGTGTGGTCGAAGCTAATAGAGTTCAAAACAAACAAATAGAGTTCAAAAAATTGCCTGGTACTCTACTGGCCATCAAAAAATAGAGTTCAAAAAAATCGTAAATGCCGGGTGAAAAGCGAAGGTGCACCCGCAGTAGCTGCAGTTCATCGAAGATGTGAGAGCCAAGCCTCGTGAGGCGCAGTTTTCGCCAAACGCATTCCTGATCGGACGATCAGATTTCGCACGTCGCCTGACTTGAGGAGAACACCAGGCTCCACATTTGGGATCGGCATGTTGTGCGAGCCAACCAAGCGCCGCACGAGAAATCGGGTACCTACGCGACGTAGGCCGCCATGAAGACCCGTACAGCCTCGCGCAGAAGAGCCCTGTTTTCCCGGGAATCCGGCATCTCGAGCTTCAGCAGTCCGCGGATGTGCCCGGAGCCCAGGAACATCGACAGGAAAAGGTCCGCCGCCTGAAGCGGGTTCCGCACCTTCAGCGTGCCCGCCGAGTTGGCACGGCGCAGGTATGCAGCCAGCGCGTCGTTCACACGCTCCGGGCCCTCCTTGTACAACGCGCGGCAGACTTCCGGCTGCGCCCCCGCGACGCCATAGACAGCGCGCAACGCGCCCAGTGCGTCACCGCGCACCAGTGCGAGAAACCGAGCGCCGATCGCCAGCAGCACCTTCTCCGGCTGGTCCGGGTCCAGCGTCCCGGCGCCAGGGAAGCCAGCCATTACGGCTGCCGTCCTGTCGCGCACGACCGCCTCGAACAACCCCTCCTTGGAGCCGAAGTTGCTGTACACGGTCATCTTGGAGACGCCTGCGTCCGCGGCGATGGCATCCACGCTGGCACGCTCCAGGCCATGCTCGTTGAAGTGCCTTTGCGCCGCTTCCAGGATGCGCCGCACGCGCTCGGGATCGCGTGGCCGCCCGCGTTGGGGCTTCGGATCAGAAACTGGTAGACGGGTCATGGGCAGATTTAGTGGACTTGACAGTTTACTATATCGACTCTACATTACTGTACTTGATAGTCCAATAATCGACCAGCCCACACGGAGCCCATCACCATGAATGACGTCATCATCATCGGCGGCAGCTTTGCCGGCCTCGCCGCCGCCCTGCAACTCGGCCGTGCCCGCCGCAAGGTCACCGTTCTCGATACCGGCCGGCCGCGCAACCGCTTTGCCGGCCACTCGCATGGCCTGCTCGGCCACGATCACAAACCACCGCTGGACATCCTGGCCGAGGCGCGGCAGCAGCTGGCGCGCTATCCAACGATCAGGCTGGTCAATGCCCGGGCCGAGAGCGTGTCTGGCGCCATCGACGATTTCTGCGTCGTCACTGACGATCACGAAAGCCTCGGGGCGCGCCGCGTGATCCTGAGCTACGGCGTCGCCGACCAGATGCCTGAGGTTCCAGGCTTTGCCGAAAGCTGGGGCACGTCCATCGTGCCCTGCCCCTATTGCGACGGCTTTGAAGTCGCCGACCGGCATTGGGGCCTCGTCTGGTCCGGCCCGCAATCGCACAATCAGGCCAGGCTGTTCCGCGATTGGACCGACAAGTTGACTGTCTTCGCCGATGGTCACGACATCCCACCCGATATCCAGGCCGATCTGGCGCGCCGCAACATACCTGTCATCGATGGCCGGATCGTCGAGATCGCCCATCACAAGGGCCATATCTCCACAGTCAATCTCGATACCGGCCGCAATGTCGCGGTCGACGTCCTGTTCGCCCATCCGCGCAACAAGCCGTCCGCAAGCCTGCATGAATCACTGGGCCTCGCCACGGTGGATACGCCCACCGGCATCGTCCTCAAGGTCGACGAGCGCCGCCAAACCAGCATGCCCGGCATCTACGCCGCCGGCGACCTGACCACGCCCTTCTTGCCCTCGGTCACCCAGGCATCGTCGCAGGGCGCGATGGCGGGAATCTTCGCCCAGCAATCGATGGTGGTTTGAAGGCATGGATTCCCTGCTCCGGTTGCCGCGGGCTTGATTCTGAAAGCTTGCGGGCCGGTGTCACGGAGAGCCGGCTGGCCGGCTGACCCCGCATTACACCCGGCGCCTGAACGCGCCTGTCCAAACCAGGAACGCCGAAGCCAGCATCAGCATCTCTCGTCCGACCGCTCTTGGAGAAGCCCCACACATGGAGTTCGAACACGTCACTTTCGACCTGCCACACGGCACCTTTCATGCGTTGCAGGGGGGTGATCCCGATGGCCAACCGACCATCGTCTTGCACGGCTTCCCGGACCATCCGCCGACGGCGAAGCCCTTCCTTGCCGAGCTCGGTCGCCGTGGGCGTCACGTCGTCTCCCCCTGGCTTCGCGGTTACGCCCCGTCCCCGACTGCGGGGCCGTTCGACTTCGCTGCCCTCACCGGCGACGTGATCGCCCTGATCGACCGCTGGTCTCCGGGGCGGCCCGTGGAGTTGATTGGCCATGACTGGGGCGCCCTGGTCACCTACGATACCTGCGTCACCGCGCCGGAGCGGATCGAACGCGCGGTCACGCTCGCAATCCCTCATCCACTCACGTTCATGCGCCAGCTTGCGCGCCCCGCTCAGCTACGCCGGAGCTGGTACATGGGACTCTTTCAACTGCCGGGAAGCGGCTGGATGGCCGCCGCCCGCGATCTCGCCCTCATCGACCACCTCTGGCGTCAGTGGTCGCCCGGCCTCTCGCTAGCTCCTGCTCTCCAGGCAGAGCTGCACGAGCACCTGCGGGCGAGCATGCCCGCGCCTCTCAAGTACTACCGGGCGATGCTGCGCCCCGGCATGCTTGGAGCGACGCGCCGCCTGTCTCGGCCGATCGCGGTGCCCCTGTTGCAGCTTCACGGTGCCGCCGACGGCTGCATCCTCCCCCAGCAGGTCGACGACCGACATCGGTTCGCCGCTCCGCACGCGCTGGAAGTCATCCCCGGGGTCGGTCACTTCCTGCACATCGAGGCCCCCGAGGCGATCGCGAAACGGATCGCGGCATGGGCCGAGTAGCGTCATTTCCCCCTGCCTCGATAAAAGGGTAGCTAGTTAAGAACGAATCAGAACAAGGAGATAGCATGACAGAGAAAAATGCCTATCAGGTCGCCGACTGGAATGGCCAAAGTGGAGAGCGCTGGGTCGCCAACCAGGCCCGGCTCGACGCCATGGTGGCGGTGTTCGGCCAGGCCGCGATCGAAGCCGTCGCGCCTGCGACGGGCGAGCGCGTGCTGGACGTCGGCTGCGGCGCGGGCGCGTCGAGTCTGGCTCTGGCCGCCCGCGTTGGCCCGGGGGGCCAAGTGCTGGGAGTGGACATATCCGAAGCGCTGATCGACCGAGCGCGCGCGCTTGCGCCACAGGATACGCCGGCCCTGTTCCGGGTGGCCGACGCCAGCAGCGCCGAGCTGCCCGAGGGCGCGTTCGACATCCTGTTTTCGCGTTTCGGGGTGATGTTCTTCGACGATCCGACAGGGGCGTTCGCCCACTTGCGACGCGCGCTCCGGCCGGGCGGGCGGGTCGCTTTCGTCTGCTGGCGCGGCGTGGCCGAGAACGATTGGGTGCGCCTGCCGATTGGCGCGCTCAAGAGCATCGTCCCGTTGACCGCGCTGCCCGATCCCGAAGCGCCCGGCCCATTTTCGTTCGGCGACCAGGGACGAGTGGCGCGCATCCTGACGGCAGCCGGCTTCACCGATATCGCTATCGCGCCCTTCGATGCTTCCGTCCCGTTCGGCGAGGGCGGGACGCGGGACGCTGCGATCGACGACGCGGTGAAGATGGCGCTCGAGGTCGGCCCGCTTTCGCGCGCGCTCGCTGATCAGCCCGACGACATCCGCGCCCGCGCCTCGGCCGCGGTTCGTGCCGTCTTCGCAGGCCTCCCCGGCGAGCGTTCGGTGATGATCGACGGCGCAGCGTGGATCGTCATGGCACGCAATCCGATCAGACCTGCCTCCTTACACAACTGATCCTCCTCACTCCACTGCCTCTACACAACGGAACGGCCATGTCGAATTCCAAAGTTGTCCTCGTCACCGGCGTGTCGTCAGGCATCGGGTGCGCCGCCGCCACAAAGTTTGCCGAACAAGGCTGCCGGGTCTTCGGCACCGTGCGCAACACGGCAAAGGCCCAAGCCATACCTGGCGTCACGCTCATTGAGATGGACATCCGCGACGATGTTTCCGTTGATCGAGGCATTCAGGCCATCATCGCGCAGGCCAAGCGCATCGATGTGCTGGTCAACAATGCGGGTGTGACCCTGCTGGGCGCGACTGAAGAAACCTCGATTGCCGAGGCCCAGACGCTGTTCGAAACCAACCTTTTCGGCCTCTTGCGCGTGATCAAGGCCGTGCTGCCGCACATGCGTCAGCAGCGTTCCGGTCGTATCGTCAATGTCAGCTCGGTGGTGGGCTTTCTATGTTCGCCGTACATGGCCTTGTATGCGGCCTCCAAATACGCTGTTGAAGGGCTGTCCGAGTCACTGGATCATGAAGTACGCCAATTCGGCATCCGCGTGTCGCTGGTCGAACCCTCCTTCACCAAAACCAACCTTGATCTCAACGCGCCTCAGACTGCTGCCAGAATCCCGGACTACAGCAAAGAGCTTGCCATCGTCACCAAAGCCTTCCAGAACAACGTGCAAAAGGCGCCCACGCCTGAAGGCGTTGTGGCGACGATGGTCAGCGCGGCACTTGGTCCGTGGAAGATGCGCCACACGCCCAAGGGCGAAGCGTCCCTCCTGGCCAAGTTGCGCCGTTTCATGCCCGCTGGCCCGGTCGAAAAGGGCCTGCGCAAGACGTTCGGACTGGGCTGAAATCACAGCTGTGTTCACGGCCGGGTGCTAGACCTCATGGAGTAATATGAGCGTGCTTGAACTGAAGGTTCCTCCCCCCATCGTAGCGCTTGTCCTGGCGCTTCTTATGTGGCTGACGCCAGCCATCGCGGGCCTTGTGCAGATTCCCTATCCGGCCCGCGTGCTCTGCGCCGTCATTTTGGTGTGCATTGGCCAAGGCATCAGCATCGCCGGAATGGTTGCGTTTCGGCGCGCCAAGACCACCGCGAACCCCATCAAGGCAAGCTTGGCGTCCTCGTTGGTCATCCAAGGCGTGTACCGGTATACGCGCAACCCCATGTATGTCGGACTCTTGCTTACCCTGTTGGCGTGGGCAGTGTTTCTGGCGAATCCGTTTGTTGTACTGTGGGTTGTCGTGTACGTGCTTTACATCACCCGGTTCCAAATCATCCCGGAAGAACGCGTGCTGGCGTCTCTATTTGGGGCAGAGTACGAGGCTTACAAAGAGCGGGTACGCAGATGGGCATGAGGCCTAACGGGTCTGCAAGGACTTCCCCCCTAAGTCATCAACACATCCCAGCGCAGCAAGAAAATCGGAAGCGGCCGCCCCCCTCAACGGCGAGAGCCCACGGCGTTCTGCATATTGTTTCAAAAAAAGCCGCCGCCACGCGTCGGAAACTTTTCCCGGTCTTTTGCACACCTACCGTCCATCGTTTGCAAAACTCACCACCGAGGAACACTCCATGCGTCTCACGACGAAGGGCGGCTTCGCCTTGACGGCCATGATCGATGTCGCGATGCGCGAGCGGGACGGCCCCGTGCCATTGGCGTCGATCAGCCAGCGGCAACACATTGCCCGTTCTTCGCTGGAGTTGCTCTTCAGCAAGCTGCGCCAGCATGCGCTGATCAAGGCAACGCGCGGCCCTGGAGGCGGCTACACATTGACGCGCAGGGCTTCCGAAATCACCGTGGCTGACATCCTTGCCTCGGTCGATGGCCAGCCCGTGGCGGACACCGAGGCCTCGCCAAGGAAGGACACCGCTGGCAAGGGCTGCTATTCGACCGACGCGCTGTGGGCCTCCGCCAAGCACCATGTCATGGAGTTTCTGGGCTCCGTCACGCTGCAGAGCCTGGTCGAAGAGCAACTCGCCAAGGGCGTGCGCGTCGAGCACGAAGCGCCGACGAAGAGACAGACCCCGCAAATCTCCGCCGTCACGCCAATGCGCGTGAATGCGCCGAACTCCGTGTTCGCCTGGAACGGCGTGTTCGCCAAGCGCTGAACGCCACGCGCGTGCGGGCTCAGGCCTGCTGCGCTTCGGTCAGCGCCTGCGCCGCCACCACTGCCTCGGTGCGGTTGCGCACATTCAGCGCGCGGAAGATCGCCGCAAGGTGGATCTTCACGGTGCCCTCGCTGATGCCGAGGCTGCGCCCGATCAGCTTGTTGGGCTTGCCTTGCGACAGCAACTGCAGCACCTCGACCTGCCGCTCCGTCAGCACGTTGCGCAGGTGCTCCAGCGTCTGGCTGCCAGCGCCGCCATTGCCGCTGCGCACCAGCGCCTCGGCGCCGGCCTGCGGCGCCACGCCGGCCACGATGCCGGGCGGCAGCGCAGCCAGCATCATCGGCGGCACGTACACGCCGCCGGCCAGCACCAGCCGCACGGCCGAGAGCATGACCTCGGGCGAGTAGGCCTTCGGAATGAAGCCGAGCACGCCGCGCTCGAGCGCGCTGCGCATGATGGCCGGGTCTTCGTAGCCCGACAGAACGATCAGCGGCACGGCCGGATGGCGGCGGCGGATTTCGTCGATGTGGGCCTGGCCGTCGGCGCCGGGCATGTTGAGGTCGATCAGGGCCAGGTCGAGATCATCGGTGGCTCCGGCAAGCAATTCGTCGACGCTCATCGCCAAAACGAATTCGATGCCAGGCTCCAGCTCCGACAACTTGGCTTTGACCGCCTCGATGACGAGCCGGTGGTCGTCGGCGATCAGGATTTTCATGATGCTTTTTCCCGTGTCCCAGCGTGCAGTGAATTGCAGGCGTTGAAGATACCGGCGAATGCCCCGTGCAGCAAGGGCGGCGGCCCCACCAACGGCATAGACCCCAAGCGGTATGGCGCGGGGCGAGAGCCATTTGAAAGAATGAACGCCTACTCGAAGAAACCGGGGACATGGGCATGTGCCATCGCAGCAGACTCCGGCGCAAGGCATCCTTCGCAACGCATGGCTGAGCGAGCCCACGCATGGCTCGCCTTCTCGACTGCTTCTCCAGCTTCATCTCGTTCGGTCTCGCGCTGGATGCATCGATCGCGGCCGGCACGCCGCCGCTGCTGCCGCACGAGACCGCACAGCAGCAGGCCCGCCAGCTGCTCGATGCGGCCCGCGCCGCCGCCGAGGCCTCGGGCACGCCCGCGGCGCAGATCGAATCGGCAACCTTCGCAATGGTGGCCTGGATCGACGAAATCCTCGCGCGCCATCCCGGCGCAACCGCTGCCGTCAACACGGCTGGCGCAGCCCCGCTGCAGGTGCAGCTCTTCAACTCCAACAACGCGCACAGCGAGTTCTTCCATCACCTGTCTGCCCTGACCCCACAGGACGACCCCGTGCGCGAGGTGTACTGGCATGCGCTGGTGCTCGGCTTCAAGGGCCAGTACTACTTCGAGGATGGCGACCACGGCGAGCTCGGCAAGCTCAAGGAACTGCACGGCCGGCAGCTTCAGCTGCGCCCGCTGTCCACCGGCAGCCCGGTGCAGGACCGCGTCGCGCCGCAACCCCATGACGTGCCCGACCCGCGCGGCCCCGGCGACACGCGCCGGCGCGACCGCACGCTGTTGCACAGCAGTGCCGCGCTGGCGCTGATGCTGCCGCTGCTCTACCTGCTGTGGCTGTGGTCCACCGGGCCGCCGGCCACCGCCGCGGGCCCGGGCCAGCGCGTGGAGCAGCATCTGCAGACTTTCGCCTGCGCCGACCTCACGGCCGGCATCGACCCCGAGGGCCGCACGCACGTCACCGGCTTCGTCTCGGTGCCCGGCGACCTGCCGCGCGTCGAGAGCGAAGTGAGCGCGATTCCCGGCGTGCAGGCGCCGCGCTTCGACGTCGGCCTGCGCGTGTGGCCCCACTGCGAGGTGTTCGCCATCCTCAAGCCCTACCAGGCGCGCAACCGCGAGAAGGCCTACGGGCTGGAGGTGGATGCACCTTCGGCCCGCGAAGGCGACCTGCGCGAGGGCGACGGCGTGCGCGTGCGGGTGGTGGCGCCGCGCCACGACAGCTACATCTGGGTCGACTACTACACCGCCGACGGCTCGGTCATGCACCTCAACGCCGGACAGGCGCCCACGCGGCTGCGGGCCGGCGAGACGCTGGAGCTGGGCCGCGACGTCCCTTCGAGCTGGCTGGTGAGCCCGCCCTTCGGCAGCGTGCTGATCACGGTGCTCTCGTCGCCGACGCCTTTTACAGAAGCATCCGGCCGGCCGCCTTTCGAGCTGGCCTCGGCCTACCTGCTGCGGCTGCGCGAGGCGCTGGCGGCGAGCAAGAACAGCGAGCGGCTGATCGCGGACTTCGTGTTCCTCGAAACCGTTGCGCGTTGAACGCGTTGCCGCTCCCCGCCCCCCCGCTTCTGGCGGCTCGCCGGCATGCGGCGCGGCGCTCACTTCGCATCGACGCGGATTGCGCGGGCGCTGAAGTTCACGTCAAGCGCCTGCGCCTTGCCGGTAGTGACGGGCCGCACTTCGCGCCAGCGCGCGCGGTCGAGATCGCGGAACGCCGCCATCACGCCGATGGACTTCGCATCGGGCGGCAGGTTGAAGTCGAGCTTCTTCGTCTCGCCGGGCCGCAGCAGCACCTCTTCGCGCTGCACCAGCTCCGCGCCGAGCGTGGCCTGGTCCTTCTCGAACAGCGAGAAGAAGTCCGCGCCCTCGAAGGGGCCCGGCGACTTCAATGCATACACGCGCACGGTGAGCGGCGAGGCGCGGCCGCGCGCATCGGGGTTGGCGTCGGCACCCGCCGTGAGCGTAACGGCCACCGTGGTGACGACCGGCTTGCTTGCGCAGCCCGAGATCAAAAGACCCGCTGCAGCAAGGCCAAGGACCGCAATGCGGCGCCGCGTTGCAGCGGCAAGGAAGCCTTCATAGGACGAATGGTGTGTACCCAGCGTGCGCATGCTATTCCCTTCGTTGCATTGACCGGTCAAGACGCATCTTTGATTATCACCAGCGAACTCCAACAGGCAACATGCTGACCAACGAACTTGCAGCCACACTGCTCGCGCCCATCGGCGAGGCCTCGCCATGCGGCGACGATCTCGAGTACGACGCGGACTTCATGGCGCTGGTGGCGGCCGCGCAAGGCAAGCCCGAGCAGCAGTTCGGCGACACCGTGATCCCCGCGGTCGAACCCGAGTGGCGCGAAGTGGGCGAACAGGCCGGAAGCATCCTGCGCCGCAGCAAGGACGTGCGCGCCGCAGTGCTGCTGCTGCGCGCATCGACGCACCTGCAAGGCGTGCCCGGCTTCGTTGCCGGACTGCAACTGCTGACGGGTCTGCTCGACACCTTCTGGGAAGGCATACATCCAAAGCTGGATGCCGACGACGGCAACGACCCGACGATGCGCCTGAACGCGCTCGCGCCCTTCTGCGACGAGAGCCAGACGATGCTGCGAGAGCTGTACGACGCACAGGTGGGCGTGGCACCCGGCGTGGGGCCGATACGCGTGCGCGACATCGCCGTCGCCCACAACGCACTGGGCGCCGTGAGCGGCGAAGCCACCTACTCGGCCTCGCAGGTCAAAGGCGGCCTCGAGGCCATCCACGCGTCCCAGCCCGAGCCGTTGCGAACCGCGATGGACGTGCCCGCCCTCCTCGAGAAACTGCGGGCCTTGCTGGTCGATCGCACCGGCCGCGCCGACGCCATCGACCTGACCCCGCTTCGCACCGTTGCCCTGGTGCTGAAGAAAGCGTGCGGCGCCGCCGCTGGCGCGCCTGACGAAGCGCCAGCGAGTGCGGATGCCGAAGCCGACGAATCGCAGGCGGCCGGCACCACCGCCCGTCCCACCGCGATGCGCGGCGAGATCCAGAACCGGCAGGACGCGCTGCAGATGCTCGACCGCGTGATCCGCTACCTCGAGCAGGCCGAGCCCGGCAACCCTGCGCCGCTGCTGATCGAGCGTGCCAAGAAGCTCATCGGCGTTAGCTTTCTCGAGATCATGGCCAACCTCGCGCCGAACGCGATGGACACCATCGAAACGGTCACGGGCCGCCGCCCGTCCGAATAAGCCCGCCCTTCCCGACACCCGCACCCATTCACACCCGCAAGGAGCATCTCCATGGCCAAGAGCAGTCAGAAATTCATCGCCCGCAACCGGGCGCCCCGGGTCCAGATCGAGTACGACGTGGAGCTCTACGGGGCCGAGAAGAAGGTGCAGCTGCCCTTCGTGATGGGCGTGCTGGCCGACCTGTCGGGCAAGCCGGCCGACCCGCTCGCGCCGGTGGTCGACCGCAAGTTCCTCGAGATCGACGTCGACAACTTCGACTCGCGCATGAAGGCCATGAAACCGCGCGCGGCGTTCGCGGTGGAGAACTCGCTCACCGGCGAAGGCGACCTCAAGGTGGAACTCACCTTCGAGAACATGGAAGATTTTTCGCCCGCCGCCGTGGCGCGCAAGGTCGGTGCGCTCAACAAACTGCTCGAGGCGCGCACCCAGCTGTCGAACCTCGTCACCTACATGGACGGCAAGGGCGGCGCCGAGGACCTGCTGGCCAAGGTGCTCGAAGACCCGGCCCTGCTGCAGACGCTGGCCGCGAGCAAGAAACCCGAAGACGGCAGCGCGTCCGCCACCTGACACCCATCCGAGCACACGAGGAGTAAACCACCATGGCCGAAGCACTCGAACAGAGCGCGCTGAAAGATGTCGCGTATGCAGGCAGCGACTTTTCTTCGCTGCTGCAGAAGGAATTCAAGCCGCGCAGCGACGAAGCCAAGAGCGCCGTCGAAGCCGCGGTGCTCACGCTGGCGCAGCAGGCGCTGGCCAACAGCACCGTCATCGGCAAGGACGTGACCCGGTCGATCCAGGCCATGATCGCCGCGATCGACGCCAAGCTCACCGACCAGGTGAACAAGATCATCCATCACCCCGACTACCAGAAGCTCGAGAGTGCATGGCGCGGCCTGCACTACATGGTGAACAACACCGAGACCGACGAGAACCTCAAGATCCGCGTGATGGACATCTCCAAGCAGGAGCTGGCCAGGAACCTCAAGAAGTTCAAGGGCGCGGCCTGGGACCAGAGCCCGATGTTCAAGAAGATCTACGAGCAGGAGTACGGCCAGTTCGGCGGCGAGCCCTTCGGCGCGCTGGTGGGCGACTATCACTTCGACCAGAGCCCGCCGGACGTGGAGCTGCTCGGCGAGATGGCCAAGATCGCGGCCTCGGCGCATGCTCCCTTCATCACCGGCGCCAGTCCCAACCTGATGCAGATGGAGTCGTGGCAGGAACTCGCGAATCCGCGCGACCTGACCAAGATCTTCTCCACCCCTGAGTACGCCGGCTGGCGCAGCCTGCGCGAATCGGACGACTCCAAGTACCTCGGCATGTGCATGCCGCGCTTCCTGGCGCGCACGCCCTACGGCGCCAACACCAACCCGGTGGAAGAGTTCGACTTCGAGGAAGACACCGCCGGCGCCGATCACAGCAAGTACGCCTGGGCCAATGCCGCCTACGCGATGGCGACCAACATCAACCGCTCGTACAAGCTCTACGGCTGGGGCTCGCGCATTCGCGGCATCGAGTCGGGCGGCGCGGTGGAGAACCTGCCGCTGCACACGTTTCCGAGCGACGACGGCGGCGTGGACCAGAAGTGCCCGACCGAGATCGCCATCAGCGACCGGCGCGAGGCCGAGCTGTCGAAGGCCGGGCTGCTGTCGATGATCCATCGCAAGAACTCCGACTTCGCGGCCTTCATCGGCGCCCAGTCGCTGAACAAGCCGGCCGAGTACGACGACCCCGACGCCACGGCCAACGCCAACCTCGCGGCGCGCCTGCCCTACCTCTTTGCCTGCAACCGCTTCGCGCACTACCTCAAGTGCATCGTGCGCGACAAGGTGGGCAGCTTCAAGGAGCGCGAGGACATGCAGCGCTGGCTCAACAAATGGATCATGAACTACGTGGACGGCGACCCCGCCAACTCGTCGGAAACCACCAAGGCCCAGAAGCCGCTGGCCGCCGCCGAGGTGATCGTCGAGGAAGTGGAAGGCAACCCGGGCTACTACACGTCCAAGTTCTTCCTGCGCCCGCACTACCAGCTCGAGGGCCTCACGGTCTCGCTGCGCCTGGTGTCGAAGCTGCCTTCGGCCAAGGGCGGCACCTGAAAAGTCCCGCGGGTTTTCTTGAAATTCCCGATTCCGTTTCGTTCTCTCTGTAGCTGCCGCGTATCGGTCGTGTCTTCAAACCGCCGGCAGCCTTCGTCTTCAACCCAGTCATCAACCGCCCGAACGCAAATCGGGTTCCAAGGAGTAGGAACATGTCATCTGACTTTCACATCAAGCTCGACGGCGTCAAGGGCGAGTCTTCCCACAAGGACCACAAGGACGAGATCGAGATCTCGTCGTGGTCGTGGAACGTGAGCAACGCCTCGGGCGCGGGCTCGGGCGGCGGCTCCGGCAAGGGCAAGGCCACACCTGGCGACTTCCACTTCGTGCACACCTACGACAAGGCCTCCCCGGTGCTGGCCAAGAACTGCGTGGGCGGCAAGCACTTCAAGGACATGATCATGACCTGCCGCAAGTCGGGCGAAGGCCAACAGGAGTACCTCAAGGTCACGCTGAAGGAAGTCTTCATCTCCAGCGTGGCCCCCGGCGGCGCGCAGGGCGGCGACGTGCAGGAACAGGTGTCGTGCTCGTTCAAGGACATCGAGTTCGCCTACAAGGCGCAGGACGACAAGGGTGCAGCGGGCGGCGAAGTGAAGTTCGGCTGGAACGTGCCGACCACCGAAACGCGCTGACGGACGGCGGATTCGTCGAGTGCGGAATCAGGCGCGGCTGCCGCGCCCGGTCCGCTTCCTTTGCGTGTCCTCCACCGGAGCAATGCGATGGCATTCAGCACCCCAATCATCGGCGACAGCGGCGCGCTGCTCGCCACCTACAACATCGACTGGTCGGTCGGCCGGATCGGCTCCAACACGCGTGAAGACGTGATGCTGGTACAGGCGCTGTTCAAGATCTTCTACTACGAGCTGATGGGCTTCAACCACGACTTCGACCCGCCGCCCGGCCAGACCGAAGTGATCGCCGTGGACGGCTACTACGGACCGGTCACGCAGAAGCACATCACGCACTTCCAGCAGCAGATGGTTGCGACCGGGCGCAAGGTCCTGGCGGACGGCATCTTCGACCCGTTCCGGGACCCCGGCACATCCAGCACGATCAGCCAGTCGCGCTACGCGCTCGACCTGCTCAACAACGGCTGCGCCAATTTCTGCAAGGAACAGGGGATCGACAACTACACCAACCTGCCCAACCGGGAAGACATGCCGCTGTTGCTGCGCAGCGCATTGAAGCGGGTCAAGAAGACGGCCAGCAAGTACGCCTACGGCGCACCCGCGAGGGTTCCGGTCACGGGCGGCATCTGAGTCTCCGCCCCGCCCTCGGCAGCAACCAAGGGCCTGGAGCGATCGTCCGATGGACGGCGCTTCAGGCCCTTGTCTTTTGTTCGAAGCAATTCAAGAGTCAGTCGGCCGACGCAATGCTCTCTGGCAGCAGCCGCGTCGCATCGTCGCTCTCATCCTCGATCACCCACAGCGTGAGCGCCGTGTAGTTGTCGTGGCCCGGCTTGGCGTTGGCCTTCACCTGCGCGTCGATCAGCTCGGTCCACTGGCTGGGCGTGCGCGAGGCATGCAGCGTGTCGATCAGGCGCTCGTCGCCCAGCGGCTCCCACACGCCGTCGCTGCACAGCAGCAGCACGTCGCCTGGCAGCAGGCGCATGCGGTCGGACACGGCGATGTCGGGTGCCTCCTCGATCGAGCCCAGCGCCGACAGCAGCATGTTGCGCTGCGGATGCAGCCGCGCGCCCTCCTCGTCGAGCATGCCGCCGGCCACCATCTGCTGCACCAGGCTGTGGTCGGTGGTACGCGCCACGATGGCACCGCCGCGGAACAGGTATGCCCGGCTGTCGCCGCTGTGCACCCAAGCCAGCGCGTGGTCCTCGAGGTCGATGGCCGCGAACACGATGGTCGAGCGCATGCCCGCGAGCTTGCCGCCCTCGGCCTGCCGCGCCACCACGTCGACGTTGGCCTGCTCCACCAGCCGGCGCAGCGTGGGCTCGTCGAGCCCCGGCGCAGCCGAGAAGCCGCCCAGCACGCTGCTGCGCGCGGTGGCCGCGGCCACGTCGCCCCCGCCATGGCCGCCTGCGCCGTCGGCCACCAGGCAGGCGACATAGCGCTCGTCGTGCCAGTGGCCGTGGACGTCTTCGTTGTAGGTGCGGCCGCCCTGGCGGGAGAGCGTGACGATTTCGATTTCCAAGCGGGTGCCTCGCTGGTGATGCGGTGGTAGTTGTCGTCAGGCTTCGGACTTGAGGCGCGCCATCTGCTCTTCGTAGGCTTCGAGGAAGGCCTTGCCGAAGAGGCTGTGGAAGTCGTCTTCCGCCTCGCTCGCGATGCCACCGTAGAGCGACACGAACTGGTCCCAGAGCTTGGCCTTGCGGTTGGCGCTGAAGAGCGCGTCGAGCGCCGACTTCGCGCTGATCTTCTTCTCCAGCTCCGCCGGCTCGAAGCGCGCGATGACATGGGCCAGCGCCGCGCGCATGCCCACCATCACGCCGAACTGGTGTGCGCGCAGGTCGTTGTAGGCATCGCGCATCGCGGCCTCGGGCGGCATGAAGCCGCGCACGCCAGGGCCCAGCAGATGGGCCAGCGCCACTTCGACCGTGGGCGAGAACTTCAGCGGATTGTTGGCCTGCGACGCGATCATCGTGACCTCGGCGCGCACCTCGCGCTTGAACTCCTGGCGCGTGAGCAGCAGCTGCAGCGTGCCCTCGGTGGCACTGCGCAGCATCGCGCCGATGCGCTCCATCAGGCCGGGTGTGAGCATCTCGGGCGGCTGGTGCGTGCTGGCGAGGCCGCGCAGGAAGGCGGCGAGCAGTTCGTCGTCGGTGGCGGTGCGCGCGGGCGCTGCGGGGCGCGGGGCCGGCCGCGGCGACGCGGCAGGGGCCACGGGCGCGGGCGGCTCGAACGGCCTGGCGGAGCCCTCGGGGCCGCTGATGCGGATCGGCTGGCCCGTGACGTCGTCGAACTGCGCCATCGGTTGGGGCTGCGGCGAT
This sequence comes from Variovorax sp. Varisp46, assembly GCF_059491885.1. NCBI lineage: Bacteria > Pseudomonadati > Pseudomonadota > Betaproteobacteria > Burkholderiales > Comamonadaceae > Variovorax > Variovorax sp. Varisp46. Next base: position 5,847,561 of record NZ_CP168515.1, on the reverse strand, counting down.
GGCGACGAAGGCGGCGTGATCGCCTTCGGCGGCGTGAAGCCGAACTGGTCGATCGGAAGATGGTCGGAGCGCGGCGTGGGCGTGGGGGGCGCCGCTTGCTGCAGGGCCGCCAGCGGATCGGCATTGGAGGCGGTGTTGGGCTGCAGCAGCGGATCGGCCAGCGGCGACAGCGCGAGCGGATCGCCTCCGATGCCGCCACCGCCGCCCATGCCGCCGAACAGCTCGTCGATGCCCGCGGCCTTGCCGTGCGGGGGTGCGCCGAGGTCGGAGAAATCGTCGAGCGCGCCAAGGCCGGCCGCGGGCGCGGACGACGGCGTGGGTCCGAGCAGGTTTGCGAAGGGATCGATCTGCGCGGCCTGCGCGTTGCGCGAGCCGCTTTCCATCGGGTCGGGGAACAGCAGCGAATCGGGCAGTGCTGCAGCGGGAGCGGACGCCGGCGCAGATGCAGCCGGCGCGGCCGGCGGCGCGAGGCCCGCCAGCAGGTCGGCGAAGGGGTCGTCGCTCGACGGTGCCGCAGTTGCTGCCGGCGCGGCGGCGGAAGGACCGCCCAGCACCGTGTTCGGGATGGCCAGCGACGGCGGCGCGGCGTCGGCCGTCACGCGCACCGCGAGCTCGAAGCTGCCGACCACCAGCCGCGCGCCATCGGCCAGCGCGACCTCCTTGCCCGAGCCCAGCGACACGCCGTTGCACTGCATCGGGTTGCTGCCGCGGTCGATGAGAAAGTACTGCCCGTCGCGGCACAGCACCTGGGCGTGCACCCGCGAAACCGTGCGGTCGGGGTCGACGAGCACGAGCGTGTTGGTGTCGGCGCGGCCGATGGTGCCGCCATTGGGTCCGAAGTCCGCGGCGATGGACTGCCCCGCCGGAGCGCCTTGCCGGGTGATGACAGCGATATGGATCATGAATCGGCCCCTGTCGCCCGTCGCGAGCGAAACAACTCGAGGGAAGTATTCATTCCGGCCGGCACCTTGGCAATCTCGCCTAAAGAGGTATGCCGTCGCCGAGCCAGCGCTGCTGCCGCCACGCCGGCGCGCTGGTCGCGAACAGCGGCGCACGCGCGTCGAGCAACGCGAGGTGCAGCGCGGCCGCCACGCGTTGGCGCTGGAAGCCCTGGCGCAGCACGCCCGTGCAGCTGTCGGGCGAGAGCGGCTGCCCCATGAAGAGCCGCGTCCCAGGGGTGAAGCGCGCACCGTTCTTCTGCCACCACGCGCGAATCTTGTCGACGTCGGGCCACGGCAACGCGATGTCCTCGGGCAGTTCCACGTTGTCGTCGTCGGGGTCCTCGGTCGGGCCGTCCTCGAAGCCGTCGGGCGGCGGGACCTCCATCTGCGCGAGGTTGAAGTCCACGCCCGTGATGGTGACGAAGGCCTCGGCCGCGATGCGCGCCGTGGCCGGCTGCGTCATCTGCTCGATAAGCCAGGGCACGTAGCGCGCGTCGCCGATGAAGCCCGAGCCGATGATGCGCAGGCGCTGCGCCCCGGGCAGCGTGGCGCTGTCGAGCAGCAGCGCATGGCCGGGGGCGATCTCCATCGCCTGCAGCGCGAGCTGGAACGCGCGCGGCTGGCGCGGCCCGCTCTTCAGCGCGAAGGCGGCGAGCGCATCGAGCGCCTGCGCCCGGTCGCCGAGCAGTACCGCCGCCCACGCGGCCCAGAAGCGCAGTTCGGGCTTGGCCTCGCCCAGCAGCGACTGCGCCTGCGGCAACAGGTCGGCACGGCCCAGTTCGCCGGCCGCGCGCAGCGCGCGGATGCGCACGCTGTCGGGCGCACTCGCGAGCAGTTCGCCGAGCAGCGCGCCCGGGTCGCGCCGATGCAGCGCGCAAGCCGCCACGCCGAGCTTCTGCCGCAACGGCGAGGCATCGTCGAGCAAGGCCTTGACGCGGCCGCCCAGATGCTTCGGCTCGACCCAGCCGAGCGCAGAGATCAGGCCGGGCACGACCTCGGGCAGGCCTTCTCTTGCACGCTCAACCAGATCGTCGAAACGGCTGTCGACCGCTTCTATGGCGAGCACGGCTGCGACGAAGAAATCTTCGGGGCCTTCATTGTCGGTGAGGGCCAATGCATGTTGCCAGCCTTCTTCGCCGGCGACGCGCAGGCCGTCGATGTGGGCGGCGAGGCGTTCGTCGAGGTCGGCGAATTGCTGGATCGAGTAGTTGGGGGCGTGGACTGCGCTGGTGCGCTGGAGCCAGAGGAAGGAGGCTTCGTCGGCGTGCTCGGCGAGGATGGATTCGATCACAGGCGCGGCGCCGCTCATACTTCGATCTCCACGTCGCGAATCCGCAATGCGTCGGCATGCGCCACGAGGAAGTGGGTAAGCAGGTCGAGGCAGGCCTCATGAGCTATCACGCCTTCGAGAAACCATTGGCAGGTGGTACTGCCGATCCGCATCGTCTGCGTGGCGCCAACGGTGGATTCACCCGGCAGGTACGGTTCCGGCGGCAGGCCGCCTTGCATAAGCGCGATCCAGCATTCGAAGCCTGCATCGAGCAGGTCTGATTGCTGCTCATCGGGTGGCGCATCCAGGTTAAGCACGACCACCAGTTGTTCGCCGAAACCCACGAAGTCGGGACGTTGCAGCATGAACGCTTGCTGCGGTTTGGCTGCGAGAGCCGAGGCAGCTTCACCGATCGCCGTTGCCCCGGCCTGTTGCCCGGCCGGGCCGAGCCACCGCAACGGCAGATCGCGCGCAAGCCGCCCCCATTCGCACATGCCGCGCAAAATTCGCAGCACCGCCGGATGAATTGCATCGGTATGCATGTGCACCAGCACCAGCGTGGGCGACGCCAGCTGCACAACTACCGGCACCGCCGCGACACCGGGGCCGAAGAAGCCCAACTGCATCGCGCGGGCGAAGTCGCGCGCGACGACGCGCACGAAGTCGAGCACGACGACGGCAGCATCGGCGCGGGTAGCCACGGAGAAGGTCAGCATGCGGCTCAATCCTCTTCGCCGAAGAATCGCGCGTACCACGCTTGTGATTCTTCGGGCGTCATGCCAGTGACGAGCAGGTTATCGATCCAGTCATCCGGCACGCGCAGCGGCGCGAGCACCTTGCCGACCGCGTGATACGCCGGCAACGCGTGCCCCCGATTGACATCACCCAGCTCAGGTTGCGTGCTGGCGCGGATCAGCAAGCCGCGATCGTTTGCAATGGCCTGCACATTGATCGGAGGCGGCAATGCCGAGGCCAGCGCGTTGATGCCCCCCATTTCCGCAGCGCGGGCCTTGCCGAGAAAGGTCAACCAGCTCACTCCGAGAATGCCCAGGTCGGCAAAGCTGAAAAGACCGAGTGGCTTGCCGTAGGCGAGCCCCGGATAACGCGTAAGCCATCCCCGGTTGGCGCGTTCGAGCTCGCGCTCTGCCTCGCCATCACCGGTGTTCCAGTAGTAGGAGAATCCGCCATAACCGGAGTCGAAATCAACCAGTGCCAGCAGGCCCAGCACTCGTTCGACTGTTCGATCGGGCACATTGGCTTCGTCGAGCGGGAGGCATATGCGCAGCATGTGCCGCACCACGCGGTCGTCAGGGTCGCTCAGGTCTTCCTCGGAAAAAAACTGAAACGACGGCAACGCATAGTCGGCCGCGCTCGCACCGGAGTGCTGCTCCACCCCGAGCAGGTAGCTCGCGAGCGCCTTCCTGTCACCCAACATCTGTGCCACCTGATCATTGGCGGGACCGACGAGACGCTTCGCAGTCTTCATTACGTTGGTCTTGTACCAGCCGAGTGCCTGACCGTGATGTTCGCAGAAGGCACGGTGAAACTCTATGAACTGAGGCGCCAACGCGGCGCGAGGGACGGTGCAGAACACCAGGATTTCAAGACACGGTCGAAAATGCATGGCCGTGCTGGCGCCGTCGCCAAGGATCGTGTCGTTCATTCTTTGCTTCCTTGCATAGGTGGACCGCATTCAATCGCAAGCGCAGTCCGATTCTTCGATCTGCTGGTATTTGCCCGCATTCTTCGCCCCCAGCCGCTCCTTGGCCAGTTGTTGATTGGCCGTGGGCGTGTCGCCCTTGAACTTGACTTCGACGAAACTCTTGACGTTGTCGAAATTCGCCGGCTTGGCCGCATCCTTCAAGACCGTGAAATCAGGCCGAAAAGTAGTGCCCGGCGCACCGCGTCCAGCCGCCAGCCCGCGAAACAACGAACCCGGTGCCGGCAAGCCATTCGACAACGCCCGCCCTTCCGACATGATGCCGACGAAAGTGCCGCCGACCCGCTTGGCGATCTTCCAGGTCATCTCGACGAACAGGTCGAGCTTCTTCGGCTTGTAGAGTGGAAATCCGCTGCTGAGCTTGCTCGCCACGCGGGACTGGAGGGTTGGGTATTTCTTCGACGGGATCGTGCCCTCGTCCGCTTCGTCACGCGTATCGCAGATGGCAGTGCAGATTTGATCCCCGAGTTCCTGCCCCAATGCTGCGACGATCACTGGGTTCTGCAGCACACCGCCTAGGTTGGCGGCGTTCTCCGCGTTGTGGAACATCTTGTCCGTAAGGCGGGTAGCGTTCTTGCCATCCATCTTCACGTCGAAGGAATAGAGAATCCATGTCGCCTCCTTCATGAAGGTGCTGGACTTCACGCCACCGGCCACGCCCGCGTTGTCGCCGTTCGAGAGCGCGAATTTCGAGCCCTTGTTGGCGGCCATCGCCTTGTCGCCTTTGACGGTAGAGGTGCCGTTGCTTAGCGTGATCGAGTTCGCGATGTTGGGGTAGGGTACCGGCACCGGCCCGCCTGGGCTCGGGGTCTTGCAGACATCGGGAATGGTCGCGATGCTGACACCTGTGCTGAACTTGTGAACTAGCGACAGGCTCGTGCCGTTGACCCTGATGGAGACCGGCATGATTCATTCCTCGCCGAAGTCCATCGCGCAGATCAATGCGGCACCCCGCTCGCCCGACGCGGAACTGGCCCACACCATCGACCATCGCCCCTTGCCGTAGCGCTTGCGATGGCAGATCGCGGCGATGGCAATGTGCAACGGAACGCCTGCTGCGCCGATATCACCCCAGCAGTCGGCCGGGGCGACGAAATCGCTGGCCGCTCGGAAGCGATCACCCTTTCGCAGCACCGTGAAGCCGTACTCGTCGGCACGATAGGGTTCGCCGTTGAGGTCGCAGAAAACGTTGTGTACGCATTCCTCCGGGGGCAATCGCCCGAGCGCCTGTTCGAAGGCCTCGCTCAGGCCATCGCCCACGCACACCTCACCGGTCCCGATGAGATGGGCTTCCTGGGCGACGCCAATCCCCACCACTTCACCCCAGGCGTCGAGCTGCCGCGCTCGCGCGAAGTCCCGCGAAGCCAGCAGCAGCGCGCCAGCCGCCTCGCCAGGCACGAAGCCCCATGCATTGTTGTCGGCACCTCCGCCGTGGAGTTGCCCGCATGCCTCAATCCATTCGAGCGTCTCTGGTGCCAGGGTGGAATCGACGCCGCAGACGAGGCACACGTCGACGGCACCAGCAAAGCAGTCTTGCACGGCCGCCTCGAGCGCGAGATGTCCGCCAGCGTGGCCCGCTTCAAAGGCCCGCGCGGTACCGAAGCGCCCGGGATATCGGCGCGACACCCACGCCAACAAAGAACCGGCCAGGTCGTGGGGCCGGCCCGGACGCGTGGGCGGCAGCGCCAGCGCGAGACCGCATCGCACCGATACGTCGTCGGCCGTGGATAGCACTCGCAGCGCACCGTCGATAGCCGGCAGCAGCAGCGCGGCACAACGGTCTGCAACGTCAGCCGATGCATCGATCCAGGCTGCGCGGGCCACGCGCATCGGTTCACCGGCGGTATCGATCACGAACGGATGCTCGCCGAAACCGCAGACTCCTGCGCGTACCGCGGCAGCGCTCGCGAAAACATCGCGCCCCACCGGCGTGCAACCGCCCAAGCCTACGATGCGCAATCCGTCGCCGCTCATGCGAAATCCTCTGAAGGTGTCTCGCCCAGGCGAACTAGCTGCTTTTCGTAAACGCGCGTCTTCTCCAGCTTGTGGACCTTGGGGTGACAGGGCAACGTGCTATGCCATACCAGCGACACACGCGCCGCATCGGGCTCAACAATCACCGTGTGCAGGCGCGGCGGCTCGTGCCGCTGGCGCGCGCCATTCGAAAAGAAAGTTTCCAGTCCCAGCACCACCCGCGGCAGTTCGAAGCTCAGCTGCGCCGCATGCGGCGACAAATGAATCAGCACTACCGGCTCGCCACCCCGCAGAAACTGCGGCGCCTGCTGGTCCACAGGCGCACTCTGGTAATGCCGATCATCTAAGTCCACCGGCAGCAGCGGCAACCGATCTCGCTGCCACGCTGCGTCATACGTCCCCGCGAACCCCGCCCGCGGCTGCCAGTGGTTGCACAGCGGCCCAAACCCCGCGGGCTCCGGCCGGTCGATCCACGTCCGCACGCATTGATCCGGGTACTCGATGTTCGGCAGCCGCATGCCCTCCGCATGCGCGGCCTCGAGCGCAAAGCCGGTGCCCACGGGGTTGCGCACGTCGAACTGCGGATTCGGCGCATCGCGCGTCCATGGATCGACACCGCCGTATGCGCGCTCCCACACCAGCGGCATCGTGCTGAAGGGTTCGGGCTCCGACGGCGAACCGCCCAGCCACACGCGGTCGCCCGTCACGCGCAGCCGCTTGGCGACAGGACCGACGCGCATGCCCACGTCGAGCTGCGTCACCGGCACGCCGACGGGCGCGTGCGCATGGCCGATCAGCAGCACGTCGGTCGTCAGCTTGGTGCGCACCAGGTCCATCTCGTAGAGCAGGCTCGGCTGGGGCGCGGACTCGTCGATGAAGACGGGTGCCTGCGCGACGGGCGGCTGTTGGGGCGCGATGCTCGTCTCGCCATCGGGCGAAATGTCGAAGCTGCACTTCACAGCCACGAGCCAGATCTCCGCCCCGTCGCGGTCGCGCACCCAGGTGCGTTCGGCGGCGTAGGGCGTGCGGTTGTCGAGCTGCCACATGGCACGCCCCTTCAGTTGATACCGACGTACGCGCCCTTGACGCGGTTGGCGCCGCGCGAGCGAGAGAGCACGTAGTTGCCGTTGATCAGCACCTTGCCCGCGCGCGTGAGCACGATGCTGGCCTCCCCGCAGCGCAGCTCGATGCGCTCGCGCGCCTGCAGCACGACGCGTTCGCCGTCCACGCGTGCATCGAGCGCCGGTGTTCCGGTGCGTGGCGGCTGCAAGCGCCCGACGATGACGGGATGCCGCACCTCGCCCTGCTCGAAGGCCACGACGATGGCCGCGCCCGCATCACCAGGCGCCAGCCCCACGGTCGAGAGCGCCTGCACCGGCGCCATGCCGTCGCCGAGCGTGACCAGGAAGCGCCCCTCGGCATCGAAGCCCGCGAAGGCGGCCACGGCCACGCCCTGGCCCGACAGCTTCGACCAGGCCGCCACGCTGTGCAGCACGCTGCGCGCGCTCTGGAGATCGGTGTGGTCTTCCACGGCTCAGTCCTCCCCCAGGTTGGAGCCCTTGATCTTGATCGAGCCCCCGGCCTTGAACGATGCAGTGCCGTCGGCCTTGATGGTGATCTTGGCGCCCTTGATGGTGATGCCGCTGGCATTCATGACGATCCTGCTGCCGCCCGCCTTGAGCATGATGGTGGGCGCCTCGACCATGCAGATCGCGCCCGCCTTGATCTTGATCGGCCCCTTCGATGTCTCGGCGATCACCGCCGCCGACAGCTTGTGCGGGCCGCCCACGCTGATCGACTGCAGCGCGCCCACGTTCACTTTCTGCACGCCGCCCACGCTCACCATCTGCGCCCCGCCAACGCTCACGGTCTGCACGCCCCCCACGTTGATGGCTTCGCCCGCACCCACGCTGTGCATGCGGCCCGCCCCCACGGTGTGCGCCTCGGCCACCGAGATGGTGGTGGTCTGCATGCCGTTGACTGTGTGGCTGCGCCCGCCGTTGACCGTCACGGTCTCGCCGCCGTTGACCGTTTCGGTGCGGTGGCCCGTGATGACGATGGTCTCGGTGCCGCCCACGGTCTCGCTGCGGTTGGCGCCGATCGACACGGTCTGATTGACGCCCACGTGCTGCTTCTGGTTGTTGCCCACGCTCTCCGAATCGTCCACGTCGATGGTGTCGGTGCGGCTGTTGTGCACGGTGGTCGTCTGGTTGTTCTCGACCGTGGTGTTCATGTCGTACTGGCCGTGGATGGTCACTTTCTCCTTGCCGGCGGTGTCGTCCATCGACAGCTCGTTGTAGCCCTTGCCCTTGTGTGTATTCGACTTGATGCCGCTCACCACGGCACCTGCCGGCAGGCCGAAGGGCGCCATCGACTCGCCGTTGTAGAAGCGCCCGATGACGATGGGCTGGTCGGGGTCGCCGTCGAGAAAGTCGACGATCACTTCCTGGCCGATGCGCGGAATGCTGATCGCGCCCCAGCTCTTGCCGGCCCAGGGATGCGACACGCGCACCCAGCACGAGCTGTTCTCGTCGTTCTTGCCGTAGCGGTCCCAGTGGAACTGCACCTTCACGCGGCCGTGCTCCTCGGTCCAGATCTGCTCGCCGCTGCGGCCCGTGACGATGGCGCTCTGGGGTCCGGGCATGGTCACGCGCGGCGTCAGGCGCGGCGGGCGCCAGGGCGTGTTCAACGGAATGACCGTGAGCAGAAAGCTGCTGCTCGCGCGCTGGCCGGTGCGCAGCGCCGGCGTCTCGGCGATCAGGTCGCTCACCAGCTCGCCCAGCCCGGCGTTGACGGGGTCGTCGGCCAGCACCTCGTGCAGCACGCTGTCGATCGGCCGCTGGCCCTCGGGAAAGTTCGCGCCCTCGTAGCCGGGGTGGCTCGCGACGAAGGTACAGGCCGCGATCAGGTAGTCGCCGTCGCGCTTTCCGTCGGGGTCGCCCTTGAACGAGAAGCTGCGCCCGGCGGTCACGTCGGGCCAGCCGGTCAGTGCCCAGTGGCGTTGCCGCCGGCCGACCAGCTCGTCGAGCCGCAGCTGCGCGAGGTTGTCGGTGTCGTCGCCCGACTGATAGCCACCCGGGAACTCGAACACTTCCAGGTCGGACAGCTCATGCGTGTCGGGGTCGCCCTTGTCCGCGTCCAGCTGCTTGCTGATGACCTTGAAGTCGCGATCGCGCGACGCGAATTTGCCCGAATCGAACTGCCGCGAGCTGACCCAGCGCGTGATTTCGTTGAAACGCCCCTCCGACGCGCCGCGCTCGACATGGTTCAGCGTGTCGGCAACCGGCAGTTTCTCGTGCGCCAGTGTGCTGGCGTCCGACAGATGCAGGGTGCCGGGCGCGTCGTGCGCGTCGAACCAGTAGTAGATGCCCTCTTCTTCCAGAAGGCGCGAAAGGAACTGGTAGTCGCTCTCCCGGTATTGCACGCAGTAGACGTGGGGTTCATGGCGCCCGACCACGCCGCCGGCCTTGATCTTCTTGAGGCTGCCGATGGGGCCGTCGTCCAGCACGGCGTCGATCACATCCAGTACCGGCTTGTTCTGCAGGATGCGCGCGTTGACGCGCTTGCTCAGCAGCCAGAACCACGAGCGCAGGCTGATGCGGTACTCGAGAAAGCGCCCGCTCTGCGACACGCGCGTGAAGCGCACGGCATGCCCCTGGCAGTGCCGCTTATGAGCGTCGCCGTCAGCATCGGCGAACTCGATCACGACATCGAAGGAGCGGCCCAGTATGTCCGCGGCATCGATGCTTTCGCTGTCGGTCAGCACGGTGAGTTCGTAGGCCGAGGGGCGCGCGAGCACCTCATGGCCCGCGATGCGCCAGAACATGAGCTTGTCGACGACGGGCGAATCGCCCTGGATGCTGAACTTGTGATCGGCCATGCCATGCACTCCCTCTTCGTGCTTCTTTGCGAACGATGCCGCTTCGCGGCCTCGCCGTGAAGCAGCCGTGTGGCCTATGGCGCCAGCAACAGCACCAGCGCCTGGCTCGGCACCGTGCGCACACCCGGGCAGTTCGTGCTGTTCTGCAGCGACACGCTGGTCAGCCGCGTGGCCGGCATGCCGCAGAAGAGCACGGTGAACGCCGCCGTCAGGTGCCGGCTCGGCCCCATCACCGTGCCCGAAGCCACGCCCATCAACACGCCGGCGTTGTCGCCGTTCGTCATCGGGATGGTGGTGCCGAGGTTGTGCGCCGGCATGCCCATGATCAGGATGGTCGGGCAGTTCGGGATCGCCATCGGCCCCATCGCGATGTTGGGATAGGGCACGGGAATGGGCGACGGCGCGGCCGGCGTGATGCAGACGTCGGGAAAGCCCATGTCCATCCCCATCATCTGGCAGTTGGCGAACATGGCGCGCTCCTTCAACCGAAGTGGATCTGGCCGCCGCGCGCCTTGACGAGCTTCTCGCCGTTCACCAGCGCATGCTCGCCCGACAGGCGCAGCAACTGCTGCGCCTCGCATTCCACGTGCGTGGCCTGCACGCGGTCGATACCTTCTGTCGTGCGCAGGTGATGGCGGCTGAAGTGAGTGACCCGGTCGAACACGGTCGACAGCACCGCCCCCACCAGCTTGACCGCGGTACCGATGACGCGCAGGTTCCGGCCCATGAGCTCGGCGTCCTCGGCGCAGACGCTGGCCTTGTCCGTCTTCAGCGAGAACGCAGCCGCCTCCAGCGACAGCGTCTGCGCGGCCAGGCTCAGCGCGCCGCCCTCGACCGCGAACCGGGTATCGCCACGGCAGCTCAGCACGTTGGCTACGCCCTCTTCGCGCTGCAGCACCGCCAGCACCCAGACCTCGTCGGGCGCCACCAGCAGGCAGGCGACGGTGTCGCCGGCGGCCGGCTCGAGCAGGCAGCTCGCGGCGCGCCGGCCGCGTGCACGCAAGCCGCCACTGGCCACGCTGAAGCCTTGCGCGTCGCTGCCGGTGATCAGGCCGACGCAGCTTTGCGCCGGCGTGGCCGGCGAGGTGTCGCGCGCGGATGCGCGGCGGCGGGCAGAGGGAGTGATGGTGGTCATGGTCGTCTCCGGAAGATCAGGCGCTGGCTGTCCAGCGCTCGGCGCGGTCCAGCTCGGGGTCGGTTTCGAGCGCGCGGGCGCGGTCGGTCATCTGGGCGCCGGCCGCCTTCGCGCCATGCAGGCAGGTCCGCAGCATCGTGGCCTGGCGCAGGTCGGCGTTGACGAGGTCTGCGTGCCGGAAATCTGCGTAGGTGAGTTCGGCGCCCGCCAGGCTGGCACCCGCCAGTTGCGCATGGGCGAAATGGCATTGGTAGAGATCGGCGCCATCGAAGCGCGCCGCCGGAAAGCGGCCGCCCGTGAAGAGCGCCTGGCGCAGCCGGGCCTGCGAGAAGTTCGCCTGCTCGCCCTGCGCGTCGCAGAACAGCGCGTTGGGGCCGACCGCATGGCTGAAGTCGGCCCGGTCGAGGGTCGCGCCCTGGAAGTTGCATTGCCGCAGCGAGACGCCCGAAAAATTCGCCTCGCTGAGATCGGCAAAGGAAAACTGGCAGCCGTCGAGCGCCAGTCCCTCGAAGGACTTCCGGCGCAGCGCGGTCTTGCTGAACGTCGCGCGGGTCATGCGCGCGCCCGCCCAGGTGAGCTGCGACAGGTCGCACTGCAGCACGCAGGTATGTTTCCATTCGCTGCCGTCGGCGTTGACGTCGATCAGGGAACAATCCGTGAACACCGCAGACTCGAGCGCGGCTTCCGACAGGCTCGCGTGGTCGAGCCGGCAGCGCGAGAACGTCGCCATGCCCATCCAGGCCTGCGCGAACTGGGCATGGCTCAGGCTGCATTCGCTGAAGGTCGCGCCATGCAGGTGTGCGTTGCGGAAATCCGCGTGGGCCAGCTCACACTGGTGGAACACCGCGCGACGCAGATTGGCGCCGTTGAACATCGCGCCCGTGAGGTGGCAGCGGTCGAACACGGTCTCGCGGCCATCGGCTTCACGGAGGTCGACTTCGTCGAGCTGCGCCTTCGTGAACACGCCACCGCCGATGAAGGTCTTCGCGAAGCGGCCCTTGCGCAGGTCGAGTCCGTCGATGGTCTCTCCCATGCCGATGGCAAGCGTGAGGTGTTCGGCTTTCACTGGGTGTTCTCCGTCGCCCCGTTCAGATCGGGTGGGCCGCCGCATGGCGCGCCTGCTGCTCGGGCGTGAGCCGCGGCCAGGTGCGCACCCGCTCCAGCAGCGCGCCATCGAATCGCACGTCGCCGTCCAGCTTCGTGCGGGAGATGTCGGCGCCGAAGAAGTTGGCGTTGCGCAGATCGGCGCTGCGCAGGTCGGCATGCTGCAGCATGGCGTCCTTGAAGTTCACGCCCGCGAGGCGAGCCCCGGTCAGCACCGCCTTGCGCAGCAGCGTGCCTTCGGCAACGGCCAGGCGCGCGTCGCAACCCGCAAGGCGCGCCGCACCGAGGTTCGCGCCGTTCAACTGCGCCCTGACCAGCGTGCACCCGCGCATCTCGACCTCGCCCAGGTTGGCGCCGCGCAGGCTGGCTCGCGACAGGTCGGCTTCGGTGAGCGAGCAGTCCTTGGTGAAGACCGCGCCATCGAGTTGGGCGCCGGCCAGCCGTGTGCGGTCGAGCCGGCAGGCGACGAAGCTGGCGCCGGCCAGCCGCGCACCGCGCAGGTCGGTTTCGCTCAGGTCGCACTCGACCAGCGTGGCGCCCGCAAGGTTCGCCTCGCCGGCCTGCAGCCCCCGCATGTCGAGCTTGTAGAACAGGTTGTTGCCGGCTTCGACACCGCTCCAGTCGGCCGGGCCCCACGTGGTCTCGAGCAGGTTCGCGCCAGCGATGTCCGCGCGCCGCAGGCTGGTCTGCGCGAGTTGGCAGTGCATCAGGACGGCGCCCTGGAGTTGGGCCTGGTCGAACACCGCGCCCGCCAGCCGGGCACGGCCCAGGTTGGCATGGGTGAAGGTGGCACCGATGGCGATCGTGCCCTGCAGCCCGGCATGCGCGAGCACGGCCCGCGTGAAGTTCGCACCGGACACGTTCGAACCCTGCAGGTTCGCGCTCTCGAGCCAGGCGTCGGTGAAGTCGACGTCGCGCAAATCCAGCGCCGACAGGTCGGCACCGGTGAGGTCGATGCCGGGAAAGCTGCGCAGCCCCTTGCCCAGCATCCATTGCATCAGGGAGCGCCCGCCGGCCGCCACCTCGCCTTGCTGCGCATAGGCCGGCGGCTGGAGGTGCGCCGCCTGCAGGTAGCCCAGGCGCTCGGCGCCTTCGCGCTGGGCCAGTTGCCGGGCGACGACGCGCTGGTCGAAGGCCAGGCCCTCCGCGCGCTGCGCGTCGAGCTCGGCCAGATGGGCTTCGGCGTTGTAGCGTGGCGGCCCGCGGTGCGCAAGCTTCGCCATGTCGACCTGGCCCGCCTCTTCCATGTCGAGCACGCGCTGGACCTGCCCGACCATCTCCTCGATCGCGGCCCAGCGCGAGGCCTCGGCCTCCTGCTGCCTGGCCTTGAGGTAGGCCGGGAGCTCGGCCATGCTGCGTTTCTTCTCGGGCGGCGGCAGCACCATGCCCAGTGCGTCCGGGTCCTTGCCCTGCGCGCGCAGGGCCTCGCGCGCAAGGGCGATGTCGACCTCTGCGCGCTGGCGTTGCGCCTGGCCCTGCAGTCCCTCCATCGCGAAGGCCTGTTCGGCCTGCTCGGCCTCCGGGTCGCAGGTGTCGATGCCTTCGGGCAGCAGGTCCGTGTCGTTCAGCGCCTCGAGGCCGCCGTGCTTCGGATCACTGCGCCGGGCCAGCACGTCGATGTAGTGCGCGTCGGATTTGGGGGCACCCAGCCGCTCGACCGCGCCGAGCAGGTGCACGATGTCGGCGCCATCGTCCTCCGCGCATTCGGCCATCCCATGGAACACCAGCACCAGACGCTCCGCATGCGGGAAGAACCACACGGTGGTGAGCCGCATCGGCACCTCGCGCAACTTGTGGTCGCCGGACGCGCCCCGCGCGTAGTTGACGAAGGTGCGCACGCGCAGGCCCGGCAACCGGCCCTCGATGTGGCGCTGCGTCGGATGCAGGTTGTCGAGCGCGTAGGGCTCGTCCCCGCGCAGCGCTTCGCCAAGCCACTGGTCCTTCGGCGCCATGTTGAAGTGCTTCCAGTCGAGGTCCGGCGGAAAGCCCGGCGCATGCGTCTTGAGGTAGTCGGCGTCGTAGCTTCCGCGGTACGCGATGCGCTGCGGATGCGTTGAATCGAGCGGTCCATAGCCGGCCGGCACCACCTCGGACCGTGGCGACAGAACGCGCGAGCCCGGCAGCTCGAGGTTCGGCAGGAAGCGCACGCCTGCGCCAGCCGCGCGCCCCTTGCCCAACGGGTTCGGCGCGAAGTCGCTGCCGCCATAGGCATTGGTCCAGTCGAGGTCGATCTTCCCGGGCACTGCCGCCGGTGCCGCGCGCGGCTCGTCACCGTCCCACCACCGGTCGCCGAAGGCGAGCACGGTCTTCTGCGTTCCGGCGAGCCGGACCCGCACGGCGCAGTCCGGCGACGAGCCGGCCGGGTCGGGCCACGCATGGCCGTGCACCAGGAACTCGGGCGTGAGCTTCGCCACGCCTTCGTCGAGCAGCGGCAGGGCCATCTCGCGGCCCACGAAGTTCCACATCGACTGTTCGCCCCAGAGCCGTCCGCTTGCGCCTTGCTCGAACGGCAGGTACAGGCAGTGCGTGACGCACAGGCCGTAGCGTTTGCGGTATTCGATCGCGCGGCTCGAGAAGCCGAGCGACATGGGCTTGCAGACCTGCATCAGCTGCCCACCGGATTGGAGCCACCGCTGCCGCCCTGGGGACCGGGAGACTTGCCCGCAGCCGGCATGGCGGCATCCCACGCCTTGTCCGCGGCTTCGCCGACGCCCTTGGTGTGGTCGTCCACGAACCCGGCGGCCTTGGTCGCCGCACCCGGCAGGTAGTTGCCTCCCAGTTGCGAGCCAACCGCGGCACCCGCCGCGGCGCCGAGCGGCCCACCCGCCACGAATCCCACCGCCGCACCCACGCCAGCCCCGACGGCCGTGCCGACTTGCCGCTGCCGGCGGTCCGCGCTGTCGGCCAGGGCATTGAGCTTGGTCTGCAGCCCCGGCAGTTCGGGAATGTCCTTGGCGGCATCGCGCAGCGCCTGCGCCGCATCGGCGTACTGCTTCATGGTCGCCGCGGCATCGCCGAGGCCGAGCACGCCCGCCACCAATCCGCCCAGCGCACCGACCACGGCCGCGCCGGCGGCCCCGCCCGCGCCGGCACCGGGCTGGATGATCTTGACGGCCGTGCACTCGATGTCGGCCGGCGTGTTGGTGAGGTCCAGCGCGGCCACGTTGTGCATCTGCAGCGCGGCGCAGTTCTCCATCTGGATCGCCAGCGCGTTGTCGATGCTCACGCCGAGGAAGTTGCTCATCTGCAGCCCCATGAAGGTGCTGCGCGCCATGCCCATGTTGGCTTCGCTGGACGACCCGATGTAGCCGCTCGAGTTGGAGCCCAGCACCGTGGTGTTGGAGCCCATCGAGGTCGCATTGATGTTCGCGTAGGCCATCAGGTCGATGTCGGCGCCCGCCACCAGCTTGATGCCGGCGCTCGATGCGATGGTGTGCGAGCCGGTTGCGACGTCCTTGCGTGCGCCCCCCGCCGTCACGCTGATGTCGCCCGATGCGCCGAGCTTGGTCGCCGAAGTGGTGACGCTCATTTCGCCCGTGGTGACGGCCAGCGAGGCCGAGCCGTGCACTACCGGGCCCGACACGCCGATGGTCTGGCCGACGCCGACGGTGCGGAGTTCGCCGAGCACCGACACGTCGGTACGGAAACCCTTGGTCTGGGTGAGCAGGTTGCCGGTCACCAGCAGCGCATAGTCCTTGCCGATCTTGCTGGTGTTGTAGCCGTGGATCTCCACGTCCTGATTCTTGCCCACCACGTGCGTCTCGAATTTCTTGACCGTGACGTGGCGATCGTTTTCCACCGTGAGGCTCTGGTCGTGGCCGACGCTGGTGGAATCGTCCACCTCGACCGAGGTCGACATGTTGCGCTCGGCATGGATGTTGACCAGCTCGGAGCCCTTCTGGTCCTCGAACATGATCTCGTTGTAGTTCGAGGGGCTGCCGCCCGGCGTCGAGCGCGTCCTGAAGCCGCTCTGCGTGGCCGACTTGTAGGGAATGCCTTGCTCGTCGTTGTAGACGCGGCCCACGATGATCGGCCGGTCGGGGTTGCCGTTGATGAAGTCGACGATCACTTCCTGGCCGATGCGCGGCGCGAAGTAGCCGCCCCATCCCTTGCCGGCCCAGGGCTGCGAGACCCGCACCCAGCAGGTGGACTTCTCGTCGCTCTCGTCGTAGCGGTCCCAGAAGAAATGCACCTTGACGCGGCCGAACTCGTCCACGTCGTGCTCCTTGCCCTTGGCACCGACCACGATGGCGGTCTGCGGCCCCGGCATGACCACGCGCGGCGTGAGGCGCGGTGGACGGAACGGCATGTCCATGGGCAGCACCGTGAGCAGGAAGGCGCAGCCGCCGCGCACGTCGGGCATGCGCGCAATCAGCGCCTCGAGGACGGCGCGCGTGTCGGCACCGACGGCGTCGTCGTCCAGTGCCTCGCGCAACGTGAGCGCCAAGGGCTCGGGAGCGTCGCCGATGTGCAGGCCCTCGTAGCCCGGATGGCTCGCGACGAAGGTGCAGGCCGCGATGAAATAGTCGCCGTCGCGCGTGCCGTCGGGGTCGCCCTTGTAGGCGAAGCTGCGGCCGGCGGTCACGTCGGGCCATGCGGTGAACGCCCAGTGCCGGTCGCGCCGTGCACCCAGCTCCTCGGCGCGCACCTTGGCGCTGCTCTCGGCATCCTCGCCGCTGAAGTAGCCGCCCGGAAAATCGAAGGCCTCGAAATCCGCCAGTTCGTGGTCGTCGGCCGCGTCGACGTTGGCACCCAGCGTCTTGTTGATGGCCTTGAAGTCGCTGTCGCGGCTCGCATGCTTGCCGGTGTCGAACTGGCGCGCGCTGACCCATTGGGAAATCTCGTTGAAGCGCGCCTCGCTCGCATTGCCGGCCATGTGGTTCAGCGTGTCGGCCACGGGCAGTTTGTCGTGCGCGATGTCGCTGGCGTCGGACAGATGCATCGTGCCGGGCGCGTCGTGCGCATCGAACCAGTAGTAGATGCCCTCGTCCTCGAGCAGGCGCGACAGGTAGCGATAGTCGCTCTCGAGGTGCTGCACGCAATAGCGGCGAGGCTTGTGGGCACCGATCACCTTGCCCGGCTTGGTCTTCTTGAATCGCTTGATCGGGCTGTCCTCGAAGACGGCGTCGAGCACCTCGAGCACCTTCTTGTCCTGCAGGATGCGAGAGTTGCTGCGCTTGGTCAGCAGCCAGAACCACGAGCGCAGCGCGATGCGGTACTCGAAGTAGCGGCCGGCCGCCTGCACGCGCGTGAAGCGCACCGCATGTCCCTGGCAATGCCGCTCGTGCGTGCCGCCATCCGAATCCAGGAATTCGATCACCACGTCGAAGGCACGCCCGAGGATGTCCTTCGCATCGATGGCCCGGTTCTTCGAGAGAACCGTGAGCTCGTAGAACGACGGGCGCGCGAGCGCTTCATGGCCGACGATGCGCCAGAACATCAGGTCGTCCTTGGCGGGGGAGTCGGTCTCTATGCGGAACTCGTTGTCGGCCATTTTTTTCTCTTTGGAACTTATTGGCGCTTGTTCGGGGTGCGTGCACAGGCCACCGGGTACTCCCCTGCGCGAATGTCCCCCGGGCTTCGCCCTCCTCCCTTATTTCGCTGCGGGGAGCACCCGATGCCGTGTGCACGATGGGCGCTGCCGTTGTTTCGCTCGATCAACAAGTGCTCTGAACGATCACGCCGATGGGGTGCCTTGCGCAGCGAAATAAGGGAGGAGGCCGCGGGCCGGGGGACATTCGCGGAGCAAGGTACCCCGTCGGCGTGATCCCACCGCGACCAATGCACAACGCAAACTGAAGAGCAGACTTTCATTTCAGTCGAAGGCATAAGTGAAGTCGGCATCCTTCACGTCGAGTGCCACCCGGCGGATCTCCCCACCCGACGCCAGCCGCTGCAGGTACTCGACCGAGATCGTCGGCAGCACGGTGTTCGTCAGGATCGCGTCGATCACGCGCCCGCCCGACTCCGGGTCCTGGCAGCGCGCAACCACCTGCTCGACCACCGCCTCGCTGTATTCGAAAGGCACGCCGTGGTTGGTCTCCACGCGCTTCTTGATGCGGCCCAGCTGCAGCCGCACGATCTTCTTCATCATCTCGGGCGACAGCGGGTAATAGGGAATGGTGACGATGCGGCCCAGCAGCGCGGGCGGGAACACCTTCATCAGCGGCGCCTTGAGCGCATCGGCCAACGCATTGGAATCGGGCAGCAGCTCGGGGTCGCGGCACATGCTCATCACCAGCTCGCTGCCGGCGTTGGTGGTCAGCAGGATGATCGTGTTCTTGAAATCGATCATGCGGCCCTCGCCGTCTTCCATCCAGCCCTTGTCGAACACCTGGAAGAAGATCTCGTGCACGTCGGGGTGGGCCTTCTCCACTTCGTCGAGCAGCACCACGCTGTACGGACGGCGGCGCACCGCCTCGGTCAGGATGCCGCCCTCGCCGTAGCCCACGTAGCCCGGCGGTGCGCCCTTGAGCGTGGAGACCGTGTGCGCCTCCTGGAACTCGCTCATGTTGATGGTGATGATGTTCTGCTCGCCACCGTACAGCGCCTCGGCCAGCGCGAGCGCGGTCTCGGTCTTGCCCACGCCCGAGGTGCCGCAGAGCATGAACACACCGATGGGCTTCTGCGGGTTGTCGAGCCGCGCGCGCGAGGTCTGGATGCGGCGCGCGATCATCTCCAGGCCGTGCTTCTGGCCGATGACGCGCTGGTTGAGCGTGTCGGCGAGCTTGAGCACGGCTTCGACTTCGTTCTTGACCATGCGGCCGACGGGAATGCCGGTCCAGTCGGCGACGACCGAGGCCACCGCCTGCTCGTCGACCGAGGGCAGGATGAGCGGCGACTCGCCCTGCACCGCGTGGATCTTGGCCTGCAGCTCGTGCAACTCCTCAAGCAGCGCGGCACGGTCTTCGCTCCCTCCCCCGCTGGGGGAGGGCTGGGGTGGGGGCACGTCGGCCTTGGCATCACCGCCGGCCGGCGCATCGACCGGCTTGTTCCCCGCCCGCAGCTTGGCGCGCAGTTCGAGCAGCCGGTCGACCAGTCCCTTCTCTTCCTTCCACCGCGCATTGAGCCCTTCGAGCTGGGTCTTCGATTCGTCGAGCAGCCCCGCTACCTGCGCCGCGCGCTTGGTCACATCGATGCCGATGGCCTCCTCGCGCCCGATGATTTCCTGCTCGACCGTGAGCCCCTCGATGCGGCGCATGCAGTCTTCCACCTCGGGCGGCGTCGCGTGCTGCGACACGGCCACGCGCGCGCAGGCGGTGTCGAGCAGGCTCACGGCCTTGTCGGGCAGCTGGCGCGCGGGAATGTAGCGGTGGCTCAGCTTCACCGCCGCCTCGATGGCCTCGTCGAGCAGCTGCACGCGGTGGTGCTTCTCGAGCACGCTGGCCACGCCGCGCAGCATCAGGATCGCCTTGGTCTCGTCGGGCTCGGGCACCTGCACGACCTGGAAGCGGCGGGTGAGCGCCGGGTCTTTCTCGATGTATTTCTTGTACTCGGCCCAGGTGGTGGCGCCGATGGTGCGCAGGTTGCCGCGCGCCAGTGCCGGCTTGAGCAGGTTGGCCGCGTCGCCGGTGCCGGCCGCGCCGCCCGCGCCCACCAGCGTGTGGATCTCGTCGATGAACAGGATGATGGGCGTGGGCGAGCTCTGCACCTCGTCGATCACCTGCCGCAACCGCTGCTCGAACTCGCCCTTCATGCTCGCGCCGGCCTGCAGCAGGCCGATGTCGAGCGTGAGCAGCTTCACGTCCTTCAGCTGCGGCGGCACGTCGCCACGCGCGAGCCTCTGCGCGAAGCCCTCGACCACGGCCGTCTTGCCGACGCCCGCCTCGCCGGTCAGCAGCGGGTTGTTCTGGCGGCGGCGCATGAGGATGTCGACGATCTGGCGGATCTCCTCGTCGCGCCCGGTCACCGGATCCATCTCGCCCTTCTTCGCCTTCTCAGTGAGGTCGACCGCGAACTTCTTCAGCGCATCGCCCTTGCCCATTGCGGCCGGCGCCATCGCGCCCGAGTCTTCGCCGGGTGCGCCGCTGCCCATGCCGGTGCCGTCCTGCGCGCGCATCTGCGCTTCGGGCGAGGCATCGCAGATCTTGGCGAAGTTGTCCGCCAGGTCTTCGACCTTGACCTTCTCGAACTGCTTCGACAAGCCGAACAGCGGGTTGCGCAGGCTCTGCGTCTTGAGCATGCCCACCAGCAGGTAGCCGGTGCGCACCTGTGCCTCGCCGAACTGCAGCGTGGCGTAGGTCCAGGCGCGCTCGATGGCGTTCTCGATGTGCGGCGAAAAGTCGCTGATGGCGGTGGCGCCGCGCGGCAGGCGGTCGAGCGCGGCGGTCATGTCTTTCGCGATGACCGACACGTCGAGCCCGTAGTGCTGGATCACGCGGTGCAGGTCGGAGTCCTGCGCCTGCAGCAGCTGGGCGAACCAGTGCTCCAGCTCCACGTACGGATTGCCCCTCATCTTGCAGAACACGGTGGCGCCCTCGATGGCCTTGTAGGCCAGCGCGTTGAGCTTGCCGAAAAGGGCGGTGCGGCTGATTTCACTCATGAGGGACTCCGTATCTCTTCTGAACGAATGAAGATGGGTTGATTGAAAGGCTGGCTGCCGATGCGCACCTCCGCTGCGTCGCGCGAACGTGTGCGCTGCCCGAGCCACGAGACCCAGCCGAGGCGCGGCCCGTTGCCCTTCGCATCGCCGAGGCGCGTGAGCGGCACCTGCGTCTTTTCGAGCACGAGTTCGGCGTCCCACTCCAGCTCGTCGCCCAGCAGTTGCTGCATCCAGCGCTGCAGCACGGGCCGTGCGTTGCCGATCGGCAGGAACATGCGGTACTGGTCGAGCGTGAGCGGCCCCAGGTGCAGCCGCACGCGGTGCTGGCGGTCCCAGGCGCGGGTGCCGAGCATGGCGCCCATGCCCATCGAGCGCGAACTCTCGCCCCGCCCCAGCCGCGTGAGCTCCCCGGCCGGCAGGCTCATCCAGTGGCCGACCCAGCGCTCCAGCTTCACGGGCACGCCGAAGTAGCTGCACAGCACCGACTCCACGCCCTCCACGTTGTGCACGCGGCGCGCGAGCCAGCCCGAGAAATGCAGGCGCGCGTCGTCATGGATCTCGTCGCGGTCCACGCGGCCCGGCGTGCCGATGCCGATCAGCGCGCCGATCTGCAGGCGGAAGCGGTCCTCGCCCGGCCGGTCGAGCGCCACGGCCGGCCGCGACTGCGCCCAGGCGCGATAGAAGTGCAGCGAGAAACGGTGCGAGAAGCTGTCGAGAAAGGCCAGCCACGTCGGGTCGCCGTGGTTCAGGCTGCGCTCGCGGATGAAGTCGCTCAGGTGCACCGGCAGCGGGCCGTTGGGGCCGATGTAGCCGAAGAACTGCTGGCGCAAGCGTGGCGGTGAATGCGCAGTGGCGGGCTCGAAGCGGCTGAAGCTCGCGGGAGCGAACGACAGCGAAGGCTCCTGCCCCACACGCACCGGTTCGGCGTTCGGCAACAGGGCACGGCCCCAGCGCGGCGTGGTCTTCGCGACCGATTCGAGCCGCCGCATCACCGCGAAATAGTCGAAGGCCCACGGCTGCGCCGACCACTCGCGCAGTGCGGCGTCGACCCGCGCACTCACAGAATCTGGCGCGTCCCGCACAGCGGCCTCCAGCGCATGGTCTCGCCCTTGCCTGCGATGCGCAGCACGGTTTCGACGAAATGATTCACCTCTACATGGCGCGACAGGAAGCGCGCGAGCACAGCGCCGAACAGGAACGCGCTGTGGCCGTGGAAGGCGTCCTTGTCGACTTCAAGCGTCACTTCGAGCCCGCGCCCGAAGGCGATCGGCCCTTTGAGCGGCAGCCTGCGCGCGACGGGCCTGCACTTCACCGACAGCAGCCCGCGCACCTGGCCCTGGCGCATCTCGTCGGCATGCACGGCATAGAGCATCAGCGTCTCGCGCAATGCGGCGGCGCCCTGCTCCGGCGTGCTGTCGGACAGCGACAGGTAGTTGAGCGCGAGGTGGTCGACCACGCGCCACCCCAGCCCCTGGCTCACTACCGGCGACACCGGCCGCGACGGCCCGCGCACCATGCGCACGCGCTGCACGGGGAAGGAATCGACGCAGTCGAAGTCGTTCTCGCGGCCCAGCGGCATGAGCAGCGGCAGGTCGCGGTTGGTGCACAGCGCGGTCACCGCCAGCTGCCGCAGCGTGGCCGCATACGGCGCCTGCTGCGGATCGACGATCTGCATGTAGACCTCGGAGCCAATGTGGCTGCTGCGGTTGCCCTCGGTGCGCTGGCGCACCGACAGCATGCGCGGCTCGCGCGTGGTGGTGAAGTAGGCCGGGTGGCTCGTGCGGCTGCCGTGGAAGGCCGAGTAGAAGGGCCTGAACGGCTGCTCGACCGCCGCCGCATCGGCACCGGGCGCGCCATGGCCGATGACCTCGGTGACGGTGTGCACCTCGAAGTCCTGCGGCCGCGTGCGGTCGGGCACGAGGTGGAACTGGCTCACGCCCTCGGTCATGGCCACGCGGTCGAGCCGCTTGGTGAAAAGGTTGACGGCGGGCACGCAATGCAGCTGCACGTTGTCGGCGCTCACGAGCTTTTCGAGCGCCGCGTCGCCGCGCGAGAACAGCAGCACGATCTCGACATCGGTCACCGGCATCGTGGCCAGCAGCGCCTCGAGCCCGCCGATGCGCACGAACTGGAAGCGCTGCGCAAACGCGAAGTACTCCTGAAGCAGGCGAAAGCCCGAGAAGCCGGTGGCAGTGGCGGGCAGCAGCGCCTCGTCGTCCTCGAAGCCGACCGCGCCGATGGCGCTGGCGGGCAGGCTCTGTGCCGCGCCCTGCAAGGCACCACTCGGTGCCAGCGGCCGCACCAGCACGCCGACGGGCTGGCCCAGCGCGCATTCGTGCAGCTGCCAGGCCACGTCTTCGGCGCCTCCGAAGTGCAGCACGAGGTCGTCAAGCGCGATCTGGCTGAAGTTCAGGCCGGCCGTGGCGCGCAGCGCGATGCGCAGGCCGCCGCGGATGGCGCGCGACTGCGGGTGCGTGTTGAGTGGCAGGTCGGGGGCGTAGGTGAAGTACTGCGCACGCTGCACCTCGATGGGCCACACGCGCAGCGCGCTGGCCGTGCGGAATTCGCAATGCGTGTTCTGCCCCACGGCCTGCCGCGCACGCAGGCCGCTGCCGCGTGGCAGGCTCGGGCCGGTCGCGAGGTTCGCGTCGTCGGGGTCGGGCACGAAGGACACGACCACCATCGCCGGCGTCGGCGCGAGGAAGTGCGGATAGACGATGTCGAGCAGGTGGCCCGTGAAGCGCGGGTACTCGGCGTCGAGCTTCAGGCCCACGCGCGCCGACAGGAACGCGGTGGCCTCGATGAGCCGCTCCACGTAAGGGTCGGCCACCTCCTGGCCCTCGATGCCAAGTCGATGCGCGATCTTCGGGAACGCGCGCGCGAACTCGGCAGAGCTTTCGCGGAAGTAGCGCAGTTCCTGTTCGTACAGACTCAGCAGCCTGGGGTCCATCTCTTCACTCCAGGAAGGCGGCCGCCGCCGGGCCGCCCCAAGGCGGGCCGCGCCTCCCCCTCGGGGGGTGGCGAATTACACGAAGCGCAGCGCAGTGAAAAGCCGGGGGGCTCATAACTTCTGCGCCATGTCCACGATCTCGATGCGTCCTTCTTCCAGGTCTACGCGGCTTCGCATCAGGAACTCGAGCGGTACCGGCTGCGCCCACAGCATGCCGCGGATCTGCAGGCCGATGCTGTTGTGGGAGTCCAGTGCCGGGCCTTCCATGACGAGTTCCACTTCGAGTGTGCGGGACAAAATGCGCGGCTCGAACTGCAGGATTGCGTTCTTCAAAGCCTGTTCCATGCTGACACGCTGCACCGACGAGGTGAACTGGCCAGACAGCATAGGCAATCCGTAGTTGATGACCGAGCGTGCGGCATTCGGGTACTGCCTGTCGTCCATCGCAAGGCCGTAGCCGGTGGCGTTGAACAGCCAGCCGAGGTCGCGCAGCACGGCCTGGCGCAGCGCCTGCTTGGTCAGCGTGCGCTTCTCGTCGCTCTCGCGCTTCTCGTCGGGCGCGTTGTCGACGAGGCGGTCGAGCAGCGAAGGCTGCAGCCGCTCCTGCGCGGTGAGTTCAGCCACCGGCGCTGCTTTCGCCGCCCTCGGGCGTGAACAGGATCTCGCGCACGTCCATCAGCGCGTACTCGCCCGCGTCGCTGCCGAGCACGCGCTGGCCATGGCCGGCCCAGACCTCGGGGCGCAGTTCGCGCCACTCGGTCTTGCGCGCAAGAAGCAGCTCGCCGTCCTTGGTCTTCTCGGTGCCTTCGTAGCGCGTGGGAATCAGCGCAAGCGTTTCGCCGCCGTTCTCGAACTGCAGGTGCGCGGGCATCCACACGCAGTCGCGCAGGTCCTCGGGCGGCTCGATCTTGATGTGCGCGAGGCGCGCGTACGGAATCCAATAGTACTTGCCGTTGACGAAGGCTTCGAGCACCGGCCCCAGGCGCATGTCGGCATCGGCGAGCCACTCGAAGGGCGCGCCGTCGATGGTGCCGCTGATGGCGGGCGCACCGTCGAAGGCGCGCTGGCGCAGGTCCTCGGCCAGCTCGCTTTCTCCGCGGCCCTGGCGCAGCAGCGACTCGATGAGCAGCGCCAGCCACTCGTCGGGCTGGCCGAAGATCATCGGCGTGCGCGTGCCGGCGAACACTTCGGCGCGCAGGCCCTCGCAGCGCACGGCCTCGCCGTAGACCTGCTTCATGGGCACGGCGAGCGCGTCGAGTTCGGCCGCCACGCTGAGCTGGTTCAGCGCGCGCTCCCATTGGCCGAGCACGCACAGCAGCTGCGCCATGAAGACGCGGTGCTTGCTGTCTGCGGGCCTGGCGCGCACGTCGTCGCTCAGGGCCTTGAGGGCGGCGGCCGGGTCGGCGGCCTTGAGGAGTTCGGCGGCGGTCGTCATGGTGTGCGGCTCCTGGATGTGGCGGCGTTCAGGCGCGGGTGAACTGGCATTCGCGCACCGCGCCGCGCAAGCCGGTGGTCTTCTGCGGCGCCGACTTGACCTTCACCGTGCGGTAGCTGATGGAGACCAGCTCCGAGGGCACGCCCCAGTGGCCGCCGGAGTTGAGCACCAGCCGGCAGATGCGGGCGTTCTCCAGCACCAGCTCGAAGGTCGACTGCGCATCGGGCGAGCGCTCGTCGCCGCCGGCCTTGAAGGCGCTGATGACGACCTTCAGGTCTTTCTCCTGCGTGCGCAGCAGGCTGGCGAGCGTGGCGGTGGCCGCGTCGCTGCGGCGCGCGACGATCAGGTTGTTGGGCACGACCTGGTTCTGGCTGGACGACTCGGGCACCTGCACCGACCAGTAGTAACCGCCGATGTTCAGCCGCGCCTTGCCGTCGTCGAAGGAGCGGTCGAGCTCGGCTTCGACGGGCGCGCCCTTGTTCTCGATCAGCATGACAAGGTCGGTTTCCGCGGAGCCGGTGCCGATCAGGTCGTAGAACTGCCGGGCGTCTTCAGGGCTCCAGGAGCCGTCGTCGAGAAATGCCATATCACCTCCGGGGTGCGAAAGAAAAAAGGTTGAACCGAAATCGCATGCGCCGGCTTCATGGCCGGGCTCCGCCGTCCGCAGCGCCGCTTCTGCGCAGCAAGGCCGCGAACACCTGCCGCTCGCCACTCTCGGCCGGCGGCTGGCCGCCGCGCACGCGCACTTCCGACACCTCGGCCTGTGCGTAAGCCACGCCGAACAGGCGTGGCGCGCTGTAGGGCGTGGCGGGCACGGCCATGACCAGCAGGCGCGCATCGCCGGCGGCGTCGAGCCAGGGCAGGTCGAAGCGCTTGACTGAGGGCTGCTCGGTCGTGCCGCGCTTGAAGCGGTTGGTTTCGCCGAGCTCGTCGGGGTAGACCGACTGCAGGTTGCCGCGCGCATCGATGCCGGCGATGACGAGGTCGAGCGAGCGGCCGCTGGTGTTGCGCACGGTCAGGCGCACGCGCTCCCCGGCGCGCGGCGATGGCAGCATGGCTGCAGCCTGAACGACGGGCACGCTGCGCAGCAGCCGATCGGCGCTCCAGACCTCGAGCGTCGCATCGAAGCCGTCGAGCTGGCCGTCCTTGCCATAGGCCTGCAGCTGCGCGAGCCACTTGAGCTGCGCCAGGGCCTGCAGGCGGCGGCGCAGGGCAGCGGTGTCGGGCAGCACCACGGTGGAGACCGTCGCGCCGAGCATCGGCGCGAGCAGCTCGAGGCGCTGTCCCGGGGGGCCGAGGTCGGTCCAGCGCACGTCGGCGGTGGCCGCGTCGTCGGCCCGGCGGATCGCCGCCGGATAGTCGAGGCTGAGGCCGGCGGGCAAGGGCTTGTCGGCACGCACGCGCAAGGCGGTGGCGGCCGGCTCGGTCATGGGCGTGACGCTCCAGAACGCGCTGCCCGACACGTCCTTCAACGCCGCGGGTACAGCGAGCCACGCGCCGCCGAGCTTGATCTGCGCCACCGTGGCCGGCGCGCTGCGCACGGCGCCGTCGTCGAGCGTCGCGATCACACGCAGCTCCTGCTGCTGTGCAAGGCCATCGAGCAGGCCGGCCTTGATGGCCAGGCTGTCGCCGCTGCGCTGCGCGCGCCACACGGGGCGCGTGGACGCGGGCGCGCCGCTGTTGGCGAACAGCGGCGCATCGAGGTTGCCTTCGGCCACCGGGGACGGCAGCTCGCGCGTGGGAAAGCGCTGTGCGAGTTCATCGATGACCGGCGGGTACAGCGCGAGCACGCCGTCGAACAGGTCGCGCCAGGTGGCGGGCTTGCGCGACAGCGCCTCGACCATGGCCCAGGTCAGCAGGCCCTGCGGCCGGGCGTTGCGCGCCTTGCGCGGCAGGCGCAGCTCGGGCGTGATCTGGTGGCTCTCGGAGGCGAAGAAGGCGACGTAGCGGGCGCGCGGCACGGCTTCGGCCGGTATGGGCGGCGTCAGGGGCCGTACCGGCGCTGCACCGCCAGTCAGTTGGGTCGCGCGCAGGCCGCGCCAGCGCACCTCGTCGTCGCTCGGGCCCTCGGCGGTGGCGGGTGCATCGGCGGTGCCGCGCGTCATGGAGTTGGCAGAGCAGGTGTCGAACACCGAGGCGACGAACACGTTCTTCGCGAGGAAGGACTGGATCCATGCATCGAAGTCGGCGTCGCGCAGGTCGCCCGTGAGCACGTTGTCGCTGCCCAGCGTGCCGCGCACGTCGCGCGCGAGGAAGTTCTCGGAGAGGCCATCGGGCTCCTGGTAGCGCTTGGCGATGTCGCGCAGCCGGGTGCCGTGGCCGGAGAAGTACAGCAGCACGAAGTCGCCGCTTCCCGACTGCGCAAGCAACTTGGCAAGAGCCTCGTGGATGGCCTGCGATTCGGGCAATGCGGCGCCATTCACGCCGTCGGCGAGCATGGCGATGTCGGACGCCGCGAAGCCCTGCTTGAGCAGCGCATCGCGCATCAGCATCACGTCGTTGCGCGGCGCTTGCAGCCACAGCGCCTGCGGCTGGTTGGCGAGTTCGGAGACGCCGACGAGCAGCGCGCGCGGGGTGGCGAAAGCAAGGGTGCAGCAGGCGAGCAGCCACAGCACGAGCAGCACCTGCAGAACGCGAAGTTGTGTTGTTCCTTCCCCCTTTGGGGGAAGGCTGGGATGGGGGCGGGCAGAGCGCCCATCGGATACGCCGCGTGCCCCCACCCCGGCCCTCCCCCAGTGGGGGAGGGAGAAAGAGAAATGCACGATGCGACTCATGGCCGCTGCCCCGTGGCCGGCCCGGCCGACTCGACCAGCGGCGAAGCCGCGAGCACCGCCAGCGCATCGACGGGCTCCGGCACCCGGAGGCGCCACGCGCCCTCGCCGCCCGGCCCGCCCACCACATCGGCCGAGATCGACTGCAGCAGCCGGTCGGCCTCGTCCATGCGTATGCCGGATTTCCAACGCACCACGAGGTCGGCCCGCGTCGGCGCAGGTGCGGCAGGCACGGCGCGGAATCGCACCTCGTCTTCCTCGGACGCATCGCGGCCGCCCAGCACCCCGATGTTCTGGATCACCACGAACAGCGCCAGCACCGCGAAGGCCGGGCGCGCCCAGCCTTCCGCGCCGAACCAGCGGCGGATGCTGCCCCACCAGCCGTCTTCCGGCCGGGACTGCGGCTGCGCACGCGAAGATGAAGAAGAAGGCGAGGAAGCCGATGCATCGCCCTGCGGCCGCGCCAGCGCCGCCCCAAGCCGCAGGCCCGCGTCGCGGTACAGCGCCTGGTAGTCGGCACGCGGGTCCTGCGGACCGAGCGGCGTGCCCGACAGCACCGAGAACACCCCGCCCACGCTACGCAGCGCGATGCGCCCCGGTTCGGGCGCAATGGCCAGCGGGGCGTGCGCGGCCCACTCGTCGTGCACCGCGCGGATAGCGGCGAGACGCATGGCCGACACCTCGCCCTGCACGCGCGCGCACAGCTGCGGGCTCGGCTCGAGCGTGAGCACGTTCCAGGCCTGGATCACGCCGAACATCGGCTCGAAGGGCTCGTCCTCGGGCTCCAGCAGCACGTCGAAGGCAGATGCCCAGTCGGCCTCGCCAGCGGCCATCCAGCCTTGCCAGAGTTCGCCGTGGATGCGGCGGTCGAGCAGCACGCCGAGCAGCCGCCCCTCGTGCACCACGCTGACGAGGCGGCCCGGCGCCCAGCGCGCCGGGAAGGCACGCTGGGCGACAGCCTCGCGGCGCCGGGCCAGATCGGTGAGGGGCAGCAGCAGGTCGGATGCAGCGGCTGCAGCAACGGGTTCGGCGCCCGTTCCGGGGGACGAGCCCGGCATGGCCACGGTGGCCATGCCGGGCGGCGACGCGTCGTCGGGCACGGCCGCGCCCGTTTCGAACGCGTGGCGGATCACGCTGAGCGGGGGCCAGAGGTCGTGGGTCATGGCATCTGTTCCTGAATGGCTATGTCTTCAGGCATAAGACGCTTCAGCACCGAGGATTTTGAAAACCTGCAGGATCACGGCCATGTTGTCGGGCTCGATGGCGATGCCCAGCGTCTGCTGGAGCCAGCCGCCGAGCCGGGTCCTGGCGTAGTCCGCGGTCAGCCCCTCGCGCTTGTGCACGAGGCCCAGCCGCCCCGCACGGTAGTGGTACGACGCAATGGCATGGCGCGAGGCGATGCCCGACAGCCCGCCCTCGGCCTCCTTGCCAAAGCCCTCGCACAGCAGCAGGCGCTCGGGCTCGGGCAGCTCGGCGATGAAGGCGCGCGCGGCAAGCTGCACGGCCTGCGCGCTCAGGCCGTGTTCGGCCAGGCAACCGTCGAGGTCTTCGCCGGCACCGATCTCGTCCTCGAGCTGCGCCTCGGTGATCTGGTCGCCGATGGAGAGCTTGCGGCGAAACGAGCTGGCGCGCGTGCAGTCGATGAGGTAGCGGCGGAAGTAGGCGCACAGCGCGAAGGCGGTGGACGGCGCGCTGTGGCCCGCGCGCTCGTCGGCCTCGTCGGGGTCGGCATCGAGCCGCAGCACCTTCACGTAGATGAACTGCGCCACCAGCTCCTGCCGGCCCTCGCCCAGCACCTGCAGCTCGGGCGGATTGCAGGCCACCAGCGCCTCGCCGACGATGCGGTACATGGCGCCCATCTCGCCCGGGGACAGCGTCTGCCTGCGCCGCCAGAGGCGGACGAGTTCGCTGCTCTCCGCGGACGACAACGTCTCCTGCATGAGTTCAGCGGCCGCCGCCGGGCCGCCCCAAGGCGAGCCGCGCCTCCCCCCCGGGGGGTGGAGTTACACGAGCGCAGCGAGTGAAAAGCCGGGGGGCAGACATGACTAATCGTCGACGCAGCTGCCTTCCGAGGGCACAAGGCACTGCGGCAGGTTCGCCCCCACCGCCCCGCCGCGCGTGCGGATAGCCGACGACACCGCGGCCTGCGCCACGGCGAGGCCGCGCGGCAGAAGAATCCACAGCTGCCCGCGCTCCTTCATGCGGCGCGCGTTGGTCGCGGCCTGCTGGCCGTTGCCGAAGAAATAGTCGGCCCGCACCGCGCCGCGGATGGCGCCGCCGGTGTCCTGCGCGATGGTCAGGCGCTGCATCGGCGCGCCGCTGCCGGGCGTGCGCGTCGACACGAACACCGGGTAGCCCAGCGGCGTGCTGCGCGGATCGACCGCAATCGAACGTCCCGCCGACAGCGGCACGCCGAAGGCGCCCACCGGCCCGCCCACCGGCGAGATCGATTCCTTGAAGAACACGTAGCTCGGGTCCTTGATGCCCGAGCCGCTCACCGCGCCAGCCGCGCGCCGCCCCGGCACGACGACCGGGCCGCTGGCCACCGGCCGCACGAGCGTGAAGCCGCGCGTGCGGATGGTGCCGCTGTCGACGGCACCGGTGTCGTCCTCGTCGCCATCGTCCAACTGCAGCTCGATGGACGAGCCGCGCACCTTCACCGGGCTGCGCGGCTTGCCGTTGGAGGCCTGCGCCAGCGTCGGGCGGAAGGGTTGGCCGTTCTGCTCGGCGTAGGCGACGCGCACGATGTCGCCGTTGGCCATCCTGATGCGGCCCGAGCCCTGGATCTGCATTTCGTACAGCGCGGTGGCGCTGCTCACGAAGGCCAGCACCTTGGCGTTGGGCGCGCCCTTGGTCTCGATCTCTTCGCGCGTGTAGTACGGCAGCAGCTGCTTGCCCTCGACCCGCAGGCGCACCTTGCGGTCGAGCGTGTCGCGCGAAATGGCCGAGAGGTCGAGCGCATAGAGGCCCGGTGCGCCCATGTCGCGCGTGCTGAGGCCGGTCTGCACCACCACGTTGCGACCCTCGACCCGCGCCGCCACCGTGCCGCTGCCGGGGGGCAGCTTGCGCGCGTCGGCAAACAGCATGTCCTCGGGCTGGCCGTAGACGGGGTAGATGAAGGGTGCGCCGTACTGGCGGGCGCCCGCGATCTCGGGCTCGAAGTAACCGGTGACCACGCCGTCGGGCCTGCGGTCGTCGTCGCGGATCTGGTAGGCCGAGAACTCGCCCTCGAAGAAGCCGCGGATGGCGGTGCTGCTCTTGCCGTCGACCTTCAGCGCACGGTCGCACACCTCTTTCCACTCGGCGCCGCGCCCGGTCAGCACCTTGCAGCTGCCGAGGAAGGCGGGCCAGCTTTCGGAGAAATCGTCGCGCGCCCAGCCCGGCACCGAGTCGAAACCGACCGAGGTGTAGGTGGCGAGCTGCGTAGAGAAAGTGCGCGCCTGCCCGGCCACGCTGCTGCCATCGGGTGGCGGGCGCGAGGCGGTCGTGCTGCCCGCGGCGTCGGTCGTGGCCGCGCCGGTACCCGTGGCGGCCGGCGGTGGTGCGGCGCAGCCCGCCAGCGACGCAATGGCGGCGGCCACGGCCCATCGGAGCGCGCAGGCGAGGCGCTGTTCGGGCTGCTGTTGCGGTTGTGAAGCGGTCATGAAAGTCTCCTTGTCCAGCAAGTGGCGGCCCGAGGGGCCAACGCCCTACAGACGATTACTTCTCGACGATTTTGAAATTCGCAACGCCATAGACGTCGTTGCACGGGGTGTTGGGCGCGCACACGGGCTTGCCCAGCAGCGGCGTCGGACCGGTGCCGCGCGTGGCTTCGAGCGCGGCCAGCACCGGCAGAGGGAACACCGGGAACACGCCGTCGTTCTGCACGCCGGCGGCGCTGAAATCGCGCTCGCGCTCGCTCACGAGCACCGCGAACTGGTCGGTGCCGGCCGGGCCGCCCGCGTCCATCGGCCACGAGGCGCGCGGCAGCGAGAGCGAGCCGCCGGCGGTGATCTTGTTGTACTTGTCGAGCAGGTTCGGGAACAGCAGGAACATCTCGCCGCCGCTGGACAGAAGGAAAACGTAGACGAAGCCCTCGCGCTTGCTGCGCACCTCGAAAGCGAGGCGGTCCTTGCCGATGGCGACCTCGGCCTTCTTCGGTGTGGCCGTCACGTCGAAGCCCGGGGCTGCACCGGCCGCAAGCGATTGCAGCGATTCGGCAGGCGTGCGCGGAGCCGGAGGCGGCGGCGGTGGTGGAGGCGCAGGAGGTGGTGCCTCTGCAACCTTGGTGTCGGGCGGCGGGGCCGGCGTGGCGGCGACGGTCTGCTTGCCGCCGCCGCTGCCCGCTTCACCGCCTGCGCGGCCCTGGAACCACCACCAGGCGCCACCTGCCGCGGCCGCGAGGACGGCGACCGATGCGAGTGCGGCGACAGCCTTGCTGCTGCCCTTTCCGCCGCTGGCGGGGGCGGGTGCAGGCGCCTTGCCGCTGCCGGTCTTGCTGCCGCTGGCGATGACCGTCGCCGCATCGGCATTCGTGGTGGCCCGCGCTCCCGATGGCGGCTGCGTGCGCGGCGTCGGCGCGACGCTGTGCCCCACCTCGAGATCGAGCGCCGCGCGCAGCTCGGCCATCGACTGCGCCCGCTGCTCGGGCCGCACGCCCAGGCCCGCATCGATGGCTTCGAGCAGCCGCGTGCTGTAGCGCTGGCGCAGGATCTCGTTGCCCGCGAGCGGCACGTAGCTGTCGGACAGCAGCCGCGCCACCGACGGCGGCGGCGCGCGGCCGCATACGGCCACGTGCATCACGGCTGCGAGTGCGTAGACGTCGGTCCACGCGCCCTGCGACATGTCGGGCATCTCGGCGTACTGCTCGATGGGCGCATAGCCGGGCTTGAGGATGACGGTGATCGCCTGCGTCTTGTCGGTGATCACGCGGCGCGCAGCGCCGAAGTCGAGCACCACCGGACGCCCGGAGCCTTCGAGCAGGATGATGTTGTCGGGGGCGATGTCGCGGTGGTAGCAGTTGGCGTTGTGCATCACCGCGAGCGCCTGCGTCACGCCGTCCATGATGCGGATCAGCCATGCCTCGTCGACACCGGCGGGGATGGCCACCAGGGCCTCTCTCAGCGTGTCGCCCCGGTAGAAGGGCATGACCATGTAGGTGGTGCCCTTCTCCTGCCAGAAGCGGTAGACCTTGAGCAGCGACGGATGGTCGAACTGGGCCAGCAATCGCGCTTCGTTGATGAAGCTGCGCATGCCGAGGTCGAAGGTTTCGCGGTGTCGTTCCGACAGGGGGACCACTGTGCCGTCCTGCTGTCTTGTCGATAGCGACGTTGGCAGGTATTCCTTGATGGCCACCACGCGTTCGAGGGTGTGGTCCCAGGCCTCGTAGACGACGCCGAAGCCGCCCTGGCCTATGACTCTGGTGACTTCGAATTCCGCGAGGCGGCTGCCTACGGGGAGGAGGCCGGCTTCGGTGCTGCCCGTGGCAGGGCTGGTGACGGGGGTCGCGCCGGCGGTGATGACGGTGGCGGTCATGTCGCCGGTCGTCGGCGGCTGCGCGGCTTTGGGCAGGACCTGGGTGCGGTCGTCGTTGGAGTCGGTCATCGACTGGCTCCTGTTTGAACTGTGCTTTTGGTTTGCTTCCCGAGGCCGGGTCTCGCCCCGGCGGGCGACCTACTTTTCTTTGCTTCGCCAAAGAAACGTAGGCAAAAGAAAGGCGACCCTGCTGTCTGCGTCCCTACGCTTCGCTTCGGGCAACCTGCGGTGCTCGCGGTTCGCGGGGTCCCGCCCAAACTCGCTTCGCTCAAACAAGGGCGGGCCCTGATCCGCGAACCGCTGCGCTCCTCGGCGCAGCCAGAAGGGATTTGGAAACCGAACGCGCCATCGCTGCGCTCGGCGGGGGGCGGCTGCAGGCGCGCAGCGCCTGCAGCCGCGTAAGGGCCGAGCGAAGCAAAGACCCGGGAGGATTCCCCTCCCCTCTGGCTGCGCCGAGGAGCGCAGCGTTTCGCGGATAAGGGCCGCAGCTGTTTGAGCGAAGCGAGTTCTGCGGACCCCGCGAAACGCGAGCACCGCAGGTTGCCCGAAGCGAAGCGAAGGGTCGCAGACAGTGGGGTCGCCTTTCTTTGCTTACTTTCTTTGGCGAAGCAAAGAAAGTAAGTCGCCTGCCGGGGCGAGACCCGGCCTCGGGAAACAAGACGAAGAGAGGCAGTCATTTCACCCCTCCTCCGCAAAGCCGAGGAACAACGCCTCGAACTGCTCGTCCCGAGGCAACCCGGTACTCGACATCCGAACCCCCTGCTCAGCAGCAGGATCCCCCAACCAAAGCGAGGCCCCAGCAACAGGCAACATCAACGACTCCACCGCGTTCTCGCGAACCGACGCAGCAGCATCAGCAACAGCAAACAGCCTCTGCAGCACAGCATCGAACCGCAGCGCATCCAGATCCCCATCCAGCCCCTCGAGCGCAGCCTGAGTCGCATGCGCCCACCACTGCAGCGCCGCAGCCAGCGCCGCCCCTTGAAGCTGTTCAGGCACCGCCTCATCAAGCTCCATCGCCAAAGCAAACGGAAAGTAGCGCCCCACCCCATCCACCGAAGGCATCAGCACCCCGATCCACGCCTGCTCCCCCGCCACCTGCCGCCCCAGCGCAAAGCACCAGATAGGCGCCTCCAGATACCGCTCGGTCCAGTCCGCATGCCGATCCCGCAGCCGCGACATGCCGCGCTGCAGCCACTGGTCCCACACCGCACGGAACGACTCAGGCAGCCGGCGATGCGCAAAGTCCCCCATGCCGGGCAGCTTGCCGAACCACCCCGGCAATGCGGTCGATGCAAAGAGAGAAGAAGGTGAAGAGGAAGCCTCGCTCACAACCCCTCCGGACAAGAAAACTCACGCAGCTCGCGCAAGCGGATCGGATGCTGCACGCTGTTGGTGGTCACCTCGAATCGCGTCTTGCGCGCGCCGATCTGGAAGGTGATGAAGAATTTCTCCGGCGCGTCGCCCGCCTCGAGCTGGCCATCGTCGAGCGCGCGGAAAAGGGCCCATGGCCCGTCCACCGCCGCGCCGGAACTTCCGGTGGTCGAGGGCGGGCTGACCTGGATGCGCACCTGGTTGCTGCCCTTCGGGCCGGGCCACTGCACGGCCATGGGCACGACAGGACCATGCGCGTATTTCACGAGCTGGCCATCGACATCGAGGATGAACTGGGTGATGCCCGCGTCCATCTCCACCGGCTTGAAATCCAGCCGCATCGACGGGCCCCGGCCACCGCCGCGGAAGAAGATTTCCTTGATGCGCGCGGCGCGCTCGAACTGGGCGATCGCCTGGGTGGTGATGGCGCCGCGCTCGGCCACGGGCTTGTAGCGCCACGGGCGCGTGCTGGTGTCGACGATGGCGGCCAGGCGCTTCTGGAAGAAGTCGTCCATCAACCCGCCGGGGCCGAACATCTGGCCGAAGTCCTCGGGCAGCACGTCGCGCTTGCTGCCCTGCACGAAGGGGTAGCGGCCGGCGATGGCGCGCGCGCAGAACTCGGCCACCGGGCGCAGGTCCTGGCTCAGGTTGCCGCGCTCGGCCACCTGGGCCTGTGCGGCGCCGGCCTGGCTCAGGTTCTCGACCATCGAGCGCACCGGCTCGGGCAGCCGGCCCGCATCGGACTTGAGCTTGCCGGCCACGTCGCCGGGCGGCGGCGACGTGCGGCCCTTCACCGCCGTGTCGACCGCATTGAGGTACACGTACACCTCGTTGAAGAGCTTGAGCGCGTCGTCGATGGGCGCGGGCTGGTTGGGGCCGCCCGCGGTGACGAGGCGGCGCAGCGACTCGAAGCGGTCGTCCACGATGCTCTCGATGCGCTTGCCCGGCGCTACCTGGCGGCCAGGGTCGCTGCCGAACAGGTCCTCCAGGCCCTTGCGGGTGTTGCGCACCGTCTCGGTGGCCTTGCTGACCACGTCCTTGCTGGCGTCGGCCGCGGGGATCAGCGTGGTCTGCTTGACCACGGCGCGCAGGAAGTTCGCGAGCGGCGAATCGACGCCCGAGAGGATGCGCGCGGTCTCGATGTTCTTCTCCAGGCCGCTCACGCGGATCAGGCGCACGTCGGCGAGCAGCGCCTCCCACTGCTTGACGTATTCCTCCAGGTAGAGGCGGCGCACGCGGTCGGTCAGCGCGCCGAGCGCGGCCACGTCGCGCAGCCGGTCGGCGGCGTTGCGGTCTTGCCCCAACACCCACGGGTCTTCGTTGGCGAGCAGGCCGGTGAGCACGGTCACTTCGTTCTGGAAGCGCTTGTGATAGCCGTCGTAGGTGAACATGCCCGGCACGCCATCGGACAGCGGCTTGCCGCTGATGCGCTCGAACACCAGCGGGCCCGAGGGGCCGGTGGCGTTGGCCACGCTGAAGGCCGGAATGTCCTTGCTGGCACGCTGGCGCTTCAGGCGGCTGAACACGCGCTGCTCCAGCGGGTAGCTCGCGAGCACGGCGCGCACGCTGCGCACCAGGTTCTCGTCCATCTTGAGCGGCGAGCGCGGCGGGCCCTGGGCGATGAGCACGTCGAGCTGGTCTTCGAGCTGCCTGCGCTGGTCTTCGGGAATGCCGCGGTCGAGGTTGCGCGACCAGTCGAGCGTGATCCAGGCCTTGAGCGCCTCGGCGTCGAAGTGCTCGGGCTGGTAGAGCATCAAATAACTCTTGAGCGCCTCGTACGTGTACTCGAGGTTGTCCTTCTGCGCGGTGCGCAGCTGGTCCTCGATGCGCTTGGCGATCTGCGGCAGGAAGGCGTCGTTGAGCGCGCGCTGGTGCGTGAGCATGGCGGCGGCGTCGAGCTTGTCGCCCTGGTACAGGCCCAGCGTCATCGACAGCGGCTCGTCGCCCTGGCGGTTGTCGGGCGTCTTCCAGATGTCGCGCAGGCCCTGCAGCACGGGGGCGACCTCGACCAGGTTCTGCACGCGCGCGGGCAGCGCCGCGAGGTTCTGTCGGGCCGGCTCGACACGGGCCTCGACCGACTTCAGGTAGTTCATGTTCTGCAGCGTGCTGTAGCCCCAGGCGGCGAGCAGGCCGACGGTGACGAGCGTCATCGCGGTCACGCCGATCACGCGCAACGTGTGGCGGCGGCGCTCCAGCTTCACGTCGGCGCCCGCGAGGCGCTGCTCGGGGAACACCACCTCGCGCAGCAGCGAGGTGAGGAAGTAGCTGCGACCGCTGGACTTCTGCGGCGCGAGCATGGCGCGCTCGATGCCGAAGCTGCGCGCAAGGCTGCCCATCACGCGGTCGATCGGGCTGCCCTCCTGCGTGCCGCTGGTGAAATACACGCCGCGCACCCATGGCGGCTGCGCGAAGCGCGAGCCGGCGAACACCTGTTCGAGCAGGTCGGACAGCAGCGAGCCGATGGAGCCGAACTGCGCCGGAAAACCGAAGATCGCCGCGCGGCGCGTGCCGTCGGTCTCGCGCTGCATGCGCGCGATGAGGCCGTCGTTCACGCGGTTGTGCAGCAGCGCGAACTCGCGGTGGAAGGCCGTGGAAAGGCCCTTCTCCTCGAGCTGCAGGTTCTCGTCGGCCGGCAGCGTGAAGCCGAAGACCTGCGCACGCTGCTCCTTGCCCAGGTCGTCGAAGTAGTCGGTGAAGCCGTAGAGCAGGTCGCTCTTGGTGACGAGCACGTACACGGGGAGGCGCGTGGTGAGCTTGCCGTCGAGTTCGAGCAGGCGTGCACGGATCGAGGCCGCGAGCTGCGTGCGCGCCTCCGGCCCCTGGCTCAGCAGGTCGGCCACGCTGACGGTGAGGAACACGCCGTTCAGCGGCCGGCGCGGGCGCGCCTTCTTGAGCAGGCCCAGGAAGCCTTCCCACGCGCTCTTGTCTTCCGACTGGTGGCTGTCCTGCGTGGTGTAGCGTCCGGCCGTGTCGATGAGCACGGCCTCGTCGGTGAACCACCAGTCGCAGTTGCGCGTGCCGCCCACGCCGCGGATCGCGCCGGGGCCGAATTTCTCGGCGAGCGGAAAGCTCAGGCCCGAGTTCACCAGCGCAGTGGTCTTGCCCGCGCCGGGCGCGCCGATGAACACGTACCACGGCAGGTCGTACAGGTAGCTGCCGCCAGAGATCGACATCCAGTCGCGCCAGCCCGGCTTCCTGCCGGCGGCGTGCAGGCGCATCTGCTTGAGCGTGGCGACGGCTTCGCTGAAGCGCGTGTCGAGGATCTTCTGCTCGCCGTTGACCGGCGCATCGGCCTTGGCGGCCGGGGCCTTCATGAGGCCGTCGGTCAAATGCTGGCTCGCACGGCGCGCGCGCCAGCGGCGGTACAGCGCGCGCAACACCACGACCAGCACGATCACGCCGATGACGATGGCGCGCACCATTTCGCTTTCGAGCGGCGCGATCGAGCCGATCTTCACCAGCGGCCCGATCCACCAGATCAGCAGCGCGACGACGATCAGCGCGAGCAGTGTCAGCAGCAGCGGGCTGAACAGGAAGCCGAAGATTTTCTTGATCATTTCGCGGCTCCCGTGTTCGCGGCCACGCGCTCGGGTTCCGTGAGCAGCACGATGTCGACGCGGCGGTTCTTCGCGCGGTTGGCCGGCGTGTCGTTGGCGGCCACGGGCTCGGCGTCGGCCTTGCCGTCGGCGCGCATGCGCGCCGGATCGACCAGCGTCGACAGCGCGCCCTTCACCGCATCGGCCCGCGCGGCCGAGAGGTGCCAGTTCGACGGATAGCGCAGCGAGCGGATCGGCTGGTTGTCGGAATGGCCGGTGATCAGCACCTCGCCCTTCACCTCCGCCAGCGCCTGTCCGATGCGGCGCAGCACCGGCAGCGACTGCGCCATCGGCTCGGCGCTGCCGGAGCCGAAGAAGGAGTCGCCGCGCAGCCGCACCACGCTGCGGTCGGCCTCGTCGGTCACCGTGACCAGGCCCTGCTTCACCTCGGGTTCGAGAAAGCGCGCGAGGCGTGGCGCCTTCGCCGGCAGCGCGGGTGGCGCGATCTGGATGTTGGGCGCGCGCAGGCTGGACACCGCGGCGTAGGTGGTGTCGGAGCGGTGGTTGAGCGTGAGCCGCAGGCCGAACCATGCGAGCGCCAGCAGCAGCGCGAAGCCCGCCGCGAACACCCACAGCGGCAGCGACTCGCGCAAGCGCACCGTGCCCGCGCCCTGCCCGCGCCAGTGCGGCGAGAGTTCGGGCTCGACGGCCGGGCGGTCTTTCGCGATCAGGTCCGCGAGGCGTTGGCGCACCGAGTCGAGCTGCGCGCGGCCGTTGTCGACCACGCGGTAGCGGCCCTCGAAGCCGAGCGCGAGCACGCTGTAGATCAGCTCCAGCAGCTGGCGGTGCGTGGGCACGTCCTGCGCGAGCTTGGCCAGCAGCTGGAACACCTTCTCGCCGCCCCAGGTCTCGTTGTGGAACTGCACCAGCAGGCTCTGCTTGTTCCAGCCGGCCTGCACGCCCCAGGGCGTGTTGGCGACGGCCTCGTCGAGCGCGGTGCACAGCACGTAGCGCGCGGCGAGCACCGATTCGTTGCCGACGCCTGCGCGCCTCGCACTGGCGTCGAACTGGCTCACCGCGTCGGCGGTCGATGCGCGCAAGGCCGGCACATTGGGAGGCTGCGCGAGGTTGCGCAGCTTGCCGATCAGCACCAGCAGCTTGCCGGCCGCCGACACCAGCGGATTGAGCAGGCCCAGCTCGCCGACATCGGCGACCGGCGTCGGATCGGCTCCGCCGAAGAAAGGCGCGGGCGCCGGGGCGCTGGGCGTGCCGCCCGGCGTGCGCGGCTTGGGCTTGATGACCGTGCGCTCCGACTCGAAGGCGGCAAAAGGATCGGGAGGTGTGCTCATGATGGCTCCACGCTGACGGTGCCAATTCGTGGAATGCCGCGGAACCGGCTTTGCCGGGCCGCAGGCGTTGCCCCCTGGAAGGGGGTTGGCGTAGCGACACGAAGTGCGCGAAGACTGGGGGTCATGCTCGTATCGCCCAGAACGCGAGGTCCAAGCCGGGGAAGTCGCCGGCGATGTGCATGGCGATGCCGCCCGACTGCTCGAGCTGGCGCCACAGGTCGCTGTTGCGCGTCTCGAGCTCGAAGTAGTTCGCGCCGGTGTGGAACGGAATCTGGCGCGGCGCCACCGGCATCGGCGTCAGCGTGACGCCCGGCAGCGCGAGGTTGACGAGATCGCGTATGCGCTCGACCGGGCCGATCTTGACCTGCGTCGGAAAGCGCGCGCGCAGCGCCTCGCTCGGCATGCTCGCGTTCACCGCGAGCACGAAGGTCGCCTTGCGCTGCAGTTCCACGTCCGTCACCATCGCCACGCGCACGCCGTGCTTGCGGTCGTGCAGGTCGATGCGGATGGCCGACTGTTCGAGCACCATCGAGAGGCTGCGCCGCAGGTCGTCCATGACCGGGCGGAAGCTCATCGCGAGATCGTCGTGGACGTAGGGGCCGAAGTGGGCCACGCGGCGCGAGTCGCGAAAGCTCGCGAGGTCGCCGGCCAGCCCCAGCGCATGCTCGAAGAAATGCTGCGGGTGCAGCACCGCGCTCTTCGCCAGGTGCGCGAAGACGGCTTCGTTGCGGTTCACGGCCTGCAGCAGCATGAAGTCCGCGATCTCGGCCACGCCGCCGGTGCCGCCCTGGGTCATGCGGCCCGCCAGCGC
Organism: Variovorax sp. Varisp46; assembly: GCF_059491885.1. Taxonomy (NCBI): domain Bacteria; kingdom Pseudomonadati; phylum Pseudomonadota; class Betaproteobacteria; order Burkholderiales; family Comamonadaceae; genus Variovorax; species Variovorax sp. Varisp46. The sequence continues at coordinate 5,807,255 of NZ_CP168515.1, read as the reverse complement.
CTCGCCGCGCTGGCGCAGCAGGCCCAGCAGTTCGTCGAGCCAGGCGCGGATGACGGCATGGCCGGCCACGTCGAGCAGCGGCGGCAGCATGGCGCGGTCGAGCTGCACCTGGTTGTCGGCACGGCGCTCGACCACGCGAGCCACGCCGATGGTGGTCCAGGCGTCGGTGGCTTCGCCGGCGCGCATCAGGCGCGTGTGGAGCCGGCCCAGCTGCAGCATGGCGGTGCGTTCGCCGGCGGTGTTGGAGTCGGGCACTTCGGACTCGAGCACGCGGTGGCGCACCAGCTCTTCATATTCCTCGGCGTCGGCCTCGCGCGCACCGGCACGGCGCAGCGGCAGCGCGAGCACCACGGCCTCGTCGCGCATGGAAGAAGGAATGTCGATGGGCTCCGGCAGCGGATCGACCGCCGGCATGTCGAACACCGTGCCGTCGCCGAACACGCCGACCGCCCGCACCAATGCCAGCTTGCCCAGCGTGAGCGCGGCGGAGTCGATCTCCAGCTCGGCAAAGCCCCAGGCGTAGGGGGTGGTCGAACGCAGCAGCACATGCCGCGCATGATCGGCATGACGCTCGCTCTGCTGCAGGTGCTGAGGCTGCAACAGCATCCCCTCGCTCCAGACCACTTTTGTTCGCCAACTCATCCGCACTCCGTCAACGGCAAGGGTGCCTGAAAGAAACACGAAGTTTCCGGCGCGGGCGGCGGCGGGCAAATCCGCCTAACGGCCTAGATGCGGGGTTTTGGAGCTACGGCGAAGGGAGTAGATGCGCCGGCAAAGGAACGGGCACCTCCGGGCGGGTGCTACAGGCCGTAGATCGCAACGATCGCCCAGAAGGTCAGCCAAAGGGCTCCCGCGCCCAGCGCAAGCATCGCGGCGACGAACGCCACGAAGTACCCGATGCGGCGCGAAAGCCCGGGTGCTGCCGGAACGCACCTCGCGTAGATCAACGCGGCCCACAGCACGAGCGCAAGCGCTCCCGCCGCCACCACACTCCCCGACATTGCCAGGATTCGATGCTGCTCCAGGAAGCGCAGGCCGACGCTGAGCAAGGGCATCGCCAAGGTCCAGGCCAGCATGTTCAGCGGCAGCCGCCACCGCGTTTTCATCGGATCGCCTCGCCCTTGTAGTAATGCGCCGGCATGGGGCTCTCCCAACCTGGCGTCTGATATCCAGGTACGGACACCAAAGGCACGTAGCCCGTCACGCTCTTGAGCAAGCCTGCAACATAGGAACTGCTGTTGTGCGGGGGATTCAAAGGAATCTTGGTGCGCACCTCGCCAGGAAGCGAGTTCGTGTATCGGTTCGATCGGATCAAACCAAAATTTCGCCTACCTGCTTCAAAAGAAGGATGGCTGACCATCGATCACAGTGATGCCGCTGTAGGCGTCGTCGATGACGATCGAAAAATGCAGGTCGGGCGTGGGCCAGCTGACATAGCCGACAGGATCTGCAGCGATGCGCCCGTACAGAGTGATGTTGGGCTCCGAATGCTGCGCACGCGCAGCCGAATTCATGTTCGTTGACATCGTTCTCTCCCTTGATTGGCCAGTTGCCCTGGCAGGCCAGATCCATGATATCGGCTTGGACAGGTGCTGCCGGTTGGCCAAGGTCCCCACTTGGGGCCAGGGTCCGGGCCCTGGAGCACACCACAGAGATCAGCCTTGAAAGGCCATCCGTAGATGCTCAGCGCGCGGCGGCTGCACGCAATGCCTCGACCTGTTCCCTGTAGTTCTTCTCGAGGCGCTGCAGGCGCTTCTCGCGCGCCGCGTCGTTGACCCAGGCGGCGGCCATGGCGTTCTGCTTGCCGAGCTGGTATTCGAGCGCGGCCTCGGGCAGCAGCGCGCTGTCATCGGCCGCGGCATAGCCGTAGGCCGCGCGCAGGGTCTTCAGCACTTCTCGCTCGGCGTCGCCGCGCGCGCCCTTGGCCTTGCCATAGCCGGTCAGGAAGCTCTGCAGCCGCGCCTGGAACTCCGGCGGGTAGTCGCGCCGCACCACCATCGGCGCGCCGGGCGGCTGCTCCGATTGCCAAACCACCTGCAGCCGCTCGGCTTCCACCGGGAACTGCTGGCGAAAGCGCTCGAAGTCGGTGGTGTTGTTGGTGGCCACGTCGGCATCGCCGTTCGCCACCGCCAGCGCGGTAGCCTGATGGGTGCCGACGAACTCGCTGCGAAAGCGCGTCTCCATCTCGATGTTGTGCGGCAGGAAGAGCTGGCTCTGCGGCACGATGAAGCCGGTGACCGAACGGCTGTCGCCGCGCGCGAGCCGCCATTTCTCGGGCTGCGCGAGCACGCCTTCGAGCGTGTTGAGCGGCCCGTCCTTGCGCACCAGCAGCACGGCGCGGTGCTCGGGCACGCTGGGGTGCCGCGCGATCTGCGCCACCACCTTCATGCGCCGCTGCATCACGGCGTCGAGCGCCATCTTGGCCGAGAGGAAGGCCATGTCGATCTCGTCGCGGCCGATGGCACGGTCCAGCTCCTCGTACGTCGGCACCGAATAGGCGCTCACCGGAATGCCGAGGCTGCGGCTCATGTCGGCCATGAGCGGCGTCCACAGCGCGCGCGATTCGACAGCGCCGCCCAGCGGCAGCACGCCGAAGCGGATCATCCTGACGGCCGGCGGCACAGGGGCGGCCTTGTCGGTCTTCTCGGTCGATGCGGCGGCGCCCGCACCCTGCGCCATGGCCATCAAGGGCCCGGCAAGCACGGCGGCCAGAAAAGCCAGCAGCCACCATGGCGGGACCAACGCGCGCAAGGGCTTCATCACGGTGTCGTGTCCCTGAGCACGGTGACCTGGTCCGCATAGCCGCTCTCGATGCGCTGCAGGCGGGCCTGGCGCGCGGCGTCGTTCACCCATTGCGCGGTCATGGCGTTCTGCCTGGCGAGCTGGTAGGCCAGCTTGGCCGCGGGCTGCAGCGAGCTGTTGTCGGCGGCCACGAAGCCGGCCAGGTCGTGCAGCGACTTGAGCACCGCGCGCTCGGCGTCGCCGCGCGGCCCCTTGGCGCGGCCGTAGCCGACCAGGAAGGCCTGCACGCGCTTGCGCAGTTCGGGCGGGTATTCGCGGCGCACCACGATCTGGGCATGCGGGATCAGCTCCGACTCCCACAGCACCTGCAGGCGCTCCGTCTCGGCCGGAAAGCGCAGCTTGAAGCGCTCGAAGTCGGCCGAGTTGTTGGTGGCCACGTCGGCCTCGCTGTTGGCCACGGCCAGCGCATTGGTCTGGTGGGTGCCCACGGTCTCGCTGAGAAAGCGCGTCTCCATCGCGATGTGGTTCGGCAGGAAGAGCTGCAGCTGCGGCACGATGAAGCCCGACACCGACTGCTTCTCTCCACGCGCCAGCCGCCAGCGCTCCGGCTGCTCCAGCATGTTCTTCAACGAATTGAAGGGCGGCGCCTTGCGCGCCAGCAGCAGCGCCCGGTAGCCGGGCAGGCCGTCGTGCCGCACCACCTGCGCCACCACCTTCATGCGGCGCTGGGTCACGGCGTCGAGCGCCATCTTTCCCGACAGGAAGGCCATGTCGACCTCGTCGCGCTGGATGGCCTGCTCCAGCGCCTCGTACGAGTTGACCGACAGCACGCTCACCGGGCGGTCGATGGCGCGGCTCAGCTCGGCCAGCAGCGGGTCCCAGTCGTTGCGCGACTCGAAGGCGCCTCCAAGCGGCAGGATGCCGAAGCGAACCGGCCCGTCCAGCGCGCCGGCCTGGGCCGAGGCCCACAGCGGCAGCCCCACGAACAATGCCAGCGCCGCCGCACGGAGGGCGCCTGGCAAATCGGCAAATCGGCGCATGGAAGCCTGCATTTGTGGGCCTGGGACAAAGGGCCGTTGCGCAGCGGCGGGTCTAACATGGGCAGCGCGGACGCCATTAAATATCAAATACATGCAAGTTTCGTGATGTTTTTCCTGCCTTCCCAGTTCCGGGTTGCCCCTCTAAGCTCGGCGCCCATGCTTGCAATGCCCTTATGAACTGGAACTTCCGCGTCCTGCGCGGCCTGGCCCGCCTGACCTTCGCCCAGCAGCTGATCCTGCTGGCACTGGTGCCGGCAACGCTGGCCACGCTCGCGGCAATCACCGTGCTGACGCGGCAGCACCTGGGCAATCTCACCGAACTGATGCGCGCCAATGCGCAGACGGTGGCCCTGCAGGTGGCCACGGTGGCGCAGGCGCCGCTGGCGCGCATGGACCGCCGCGCGCTGGCGCGCACCGCCCAGTCGGGCACCTACCAGCCCAACGTGCAGCAGGTGCAGATCTGGACGGAGGACGGCGAGATCGTGGCCAATTCCGAAACCGTCGACCGCGTCCGCGGCGACGGCCTGCAGGTGGTGGTGCCCATCGTGGGCGACGACGGCCGGCACACCGGCCAGGTGATGGTCGAGATGAGCCTGGCCGCGGTGCAGAGCGCGCGGCGCTCGGTCTGGTTCAACGTGGGGCTGGTGCTGGCGATCAGCCTCGCCGGCGTGGCCCTGGCGGGCTGGTGGGCGGCGCGCCGCATCAGCGAGCCGATCCGTGCGCTCGGCGAGGCGGTCGATCGCCTCGGCGCGGGCGAGGACGCGAGCGTGGCCGTCGAGGGCACGTCCGAGGTGCGCCACCTGCAGCAGGGCTTCAACCAGGCCGCGCGCGCGCTCGCCGAAAGCCACCGGCTGCTGCAAAGCCGCATCAACGAGGCCACGGCCGAGCTGGCGCGCAAGAACCAGCAGCTCGAGGTGGCGAGCCAGGCCAAGACCCGCCTGCTGGCCGCCGCCAGCCACGACCTGCGCCAGCCGCTGCACGCGCTCACGCTGTTTTCCGACGGCCTGGCCAACGGCGAGACCGACCCGGTGAAGCTGCAGCGCATCGGCCACATCCGCGAGTGCGTCGATTCGCTGGACCGGCTGTTCTCCGAGCTGCTGAACCTGTCGCAGCTCGACGCGGGCGTGCTGCAGCCGCAGTGGATCGACTTCCCGCTCGACCGGCTGTTCGAGGAGATCAGCCGCAACTTCCGTCCGGTGGCCGAGCAGCAGGGCCTGCGGCTGGTGGCGCGCAAGACCGACCTGTGGGTGCGCTGCGACTACGTGATGCTCTCGCGCATCCTGAACAACCTGGTGTCGAACTCGCTGCGCCACACCATCGAGGGCGGCGTGCTGATCGGCGCGCGTCGGCGCGGCCGTGGCGTGCGCATCGACGTGGTCGACACCGGCGTGGGCATTGCCACGCATCACCAGGCCCGTGTGTTCGAGGAGTTCTACCAGGTGGAGCCCACCGGCCGCCAGGCGGCGCGCGGCGCGCGCGGCATGGGGCTGGGCCTGGCCACGGTGCAGCGGCTGGCCGAGCTGCTCAACACCCGCGTCGAACTGAGCTCGAAGCTGCACAAGGGCACCTGCGTGCGGGTGCTGGTGCGTTCGGCGCCGCCCGCGCTGCCGGCACCGGCGGTGTCGCCCGCCGCTGCCGCCATCGAGGAGGAAGAGAGCCTGGCCAACGTGCGCATCCTCGTGATCGACGACGAGCGCACCATCCTCGAGGGCCTGACGGTGGTGCTCTCCAACTGGGGCGCCGAGGTGCTGCCCGCGCAGACCCGCGCCGAGGCGCTGGCACTCGCCGATACCTGGGCGCAGCCGCCCGACATGGTGATCAGCGACCTGCTGCTGCAGGGCGGCGACAACGGGCTCGACGTGATCGGCGCGCTCGAGCGCCATCCGCGCGGCATCGGCGCCGGTACCGCGCGCCTGCTCGTTACCGGCGAGACCAAGCCCGACCGGTTGCGCGAAGTGGCGAGTGCAGGCATCGCGGTGCTCTACAAGCCGGTGTCGCCGCGCGTGCTGCGCCAGGCCATTCAAGCGCAGCGCGCGGCCGCCGCGCAAATGGTAGGTGCATAGGTAGTCCGTCGGACATAGGCCGAGCGGCTGCAATGGTGTGAGTTTCGTCACACTGGCAGGCGCCTGCCAGCGCTGACATAAGCCCTCTGCCTTATCGCGCGAAGCGGGGGGCGTCCTTACATTGGACCATCGCTCCCTCGCTGCGAAAGCAGTCCATGTTTGTTGCCGTGAAGTCCTTCTTCTCGCCCCTCTACGGAAGGTTGCGCCGCGCGGCCGGTGCCGCGCTGGCCGCGGGCTTGGCCTGGGGCGCCGGCAGCAGCGCCACGGCGGCGAGCCTCACGGTGCTGATGGGCGACGACGTCGCGGCGTCTTCCGAATTCGTGCAGCGGCTGCGCGCGGACCAGGAGCCGGGCGGCAGGTTCGAGCTGGTGCGACTCGCGCCGGGCGGCGCCGATCCGCAAGCGTCGACGGAAGCTGCGGACGCCGAGCGCACGGCGAACTCCGGCGTGCGCACGCGCAGGCTGCGCACCGCCTCCGATGCTCCGCTCACCATGGCTGTCGGCCCCGCCGCCGCGCGCGCCGCCGTCGAGCGGCCGGGCCACGAGCCGCTGGTGCTGGCGATGCTGAGCCGGCTCGAGTACGAAACCCTGAAGGCCGCCAGCCCCGCCCTGCGGCGCGGCGACCGGCGCGTGGGCGTGCTGCTGCGCGACCCGGCCATGGCCGATCAGCTCGCGCTGATCAACGCGGTGCTTCTGCGGCAGCACCGCGTGGGCGTGGTCGCCACGCCCGAATCGGAGCCGCTGGTGCGCGAGCTGCAGCGCGCGGCACAGGGCGCGAACCCGGCCTGGGAGCTGCGCGTGGAGTACGCACCCGACGCCAGGTCGCTCGCCGCCGCACTGCGCCTCGTGGTGCCGCAGAGCGACGCGCTGATGGTGCTGCCCGACCTGATCGGCGACAACCAGGCGGCCACGCTCTCGGTGCTTCGTGCCGGGGCGGGCGCGGGCCTGCCGGTGTTCGGCGCCAGCGAAGGGCTGGTGCGCTCGGGTGGCCTGGCGGCGGCGGTCTCGACGCCGTCGCAGCTCGCACAGCAGGCGCGGCTGCTCGGCCAGAAGGTGGCGGGTGCGAGCGTGGGTGCCGGTGCGGGCGGCAGCAGCAACAACGTGCCACTGGTGGAAGCCGCAACGCCCGCCACTGTGCGCGTCAACGCCACCGTGGCGCGCGGACTCGGCCTGCGACTGCCGGAGGAACGGGAACTGGCCGACCGCCTCGCGCCCCCACGATGAGCACCGCACCGCCTTCCCACGGTCCGGTAGCACCCCGGGGGACGCCGGTGTCGTCCCCAACACCGCCGCCGCTCCAGTCTCCCCACACGCTGACCGTGCGCGGCAACCTGCAGCACGACCTGTTCCGCCTTGGCGTGGTGCCGTGCGCGGCGGTGGCGCTGGCGCTCACCGGCTGGTTCACGCACAACCGGCTGCACACCCTCGAAGATGCCTTCGATGCCGAAGGCCAGGCCGTGGCGCGGCAGGTGGCGGCCATGTCCGACCTGAGCCTCTATGCCGGCGACCTGCCGGCGCTGCAGAACGTGGCCAATGCCGCGCTGCGCGGCGGCCAGGTGACGCGCGTGGAAATCAGCAACAGCGCGGGCGTCTACGTCACGGCCGGCCCCAAGACGCCGCCGCTGGCGCAGCTGCGCATGTTCACCGCGCCGGTCACGCTGCGCGAAGCCTCGCGCGCCAGCGCCTTCGCGCCGGCCGGATCCTCCGCGGGGGGCGACACTCCCATCGGCCTGGTGCAGACGTTCCGCGACACCACCGCCTACACGCGCGAGCGCAGCCGCTCGCTGTTCGCGGGCATCGGCATCGCGCTCGTCGCGCTGGTGGCGGCGTGGGCCTCGGTGCGGCACATGGCGCGCACGGTGACGCGGCCATTGCGGCGCGTGTCGCGCACGGTCGCCGCGCTGGAGTCGGGGCACTTCGAGGCGCGCTGCGACGTGGTCGAGGACAGCACGCGCGACACGCACGAACTCGCGGTGCTCGCGCACGACATCGATCGCCTCGCCGAGCGCCTGCAGAGCAACCGCCAGCTCAGCGAGGAGCGCGTGCGCGAGGCCACCGCCGTCGCGCTGCAGCGCATGGCCGAAGCCGAGCAGGCTGCGCTGTCGCGCGCGCGCTTCCTCGCGGCCGCGAGCCACGACCTGCGCCAGCCGCTGCATGCCATGGGCCTGTTCATCGACGGCCTGCTGCCCGGCGCCTCGCCCGCGCAGCGCCCGGCCGTGCTGCGGCTGCAGGAGAGCACGGAGTTCATGGGCGTGCTGCTCGACGACCTGCTCGAGATCTCGCGGCTCGATGCGCAGGTGCTGACCCCGGCGATCACCAACGTGGCGCTGTCCGCGCTGTTCGACCAGCTCGATGCGCAGCATGCCGCCATCGCCGCGCAGGCGCGCGTACGTCTGCGCTGGAGCGGCCGCGGCCTGGCCGTGCGCACCGATGCGGCGATGCTGCAGCGCATCGTCGGCAACCTCGTGGCCAACGCGCTGCGCCATGCGCCCGAGGGCGGCACGGTGCTGGTGGCCGCGCGGCGCAGCACGGCCGGCGTGCGCATCGAGGTGCGCGACAACGGCGTGGGCATCGCGCCGATCCACCAGGGCCGCATCTTCGAGGAGTTCTACCAGGTGGCCAACACCGAGCGCGACCGGCGCCGCGGCTTCGGGCTGGGGCTGGCCATCTGCGCGCGCATCGCTGCGCTGCTGGGCACGCGCATCACCGTGCGCTCCGCGCTGCAGGCGGGCAGCACCTTCGCCTTCACGCTGCCCGCGGCACGGCTGGCCGACGTGACGCCGCCCGACGCGCCACAGCAGGCCCCCGCGCCCCTGGCCGGCCTGCGCTGCCTGGTGGTGGACGACGACCCCGCCATCCTCGACGGCAGCCGCGCCCTGCTGGCGCAATGGGGCTGCGAGGTCGAATGCGTGAACACCGGCGCCGAGGCCATCGCGCGGCTGGGTACCGGCGACATCCGCTACGACGCCGTGCTGTGCGACCTGCAGCTGGCCGGCGATGGCGACGGCGTGGACGTGATCGACGCCGCCAAGCGCCTGCAGCCCGATGCGCTCGCGGTGCTGGTGTCGGGCGCCACCGGGCCCGATGTGCTGCAGCGGCTGCGCCAGGGCGGCGTGATGCTGCTGACCAAGCCGGTTGCGCCGGCCAAGCTGCGCGCGCTGCTGACCACGCGGCGGCACGTGCACGCGAACTGACCTCCTTCAAGGAAACCTGCCGATGCTCGAACTCGCCGCCCTGAAAGACATCCGTCCCTTCGTCGTGACGCTGTTCTGGCTCGACGCCGACATCGGCTTCAAGCCCGAGGCGGCGCGCGGCGGTCCACCGGCATGAACGACGAAGCACTGGCCAGGCTGCTTGCGCTCGATCGCCCCACCCAGGTGGTCGACGTCGGCGCGAACCCGATCGACGGCGAGCCGCCCTACCGCGCGATGCTGGCGGCCGGCCAGTGCCGCGTGACCGGCTTCGAGCCGCAGCCCGACGCGCTGCGCGCATTGCGGCGGCGGCGGGGCACGATGGAGCGCTACTTCCCGTGGGCCGTGGGCGACGGCCGGACACACACGCTCCACGTGTGCGCCGCTCCCGGCATGACCAGCCTGCTCGAACCCGACCCGGCCGCGCTCGCGCTGTTCGACCTGCTGCGGCCGATGGCCCAGGTGGTGGCGCGCGTTGCGGTGCAGACGCGCCGGCTTGACGACATGGAAGAAGTCGAGCACCTCGACTTCCTGAAGATCGACGCGCAAGGCAGCGAGCTGGCGGTGCTGCGCGCAGGCGCGGTCCGGCTGGCGCAGGCCGTCGCGGTGCAGACCGAGGTGTCGTTCGTGCCGATCTACCAGGGGCAGGCATCGATCGGCGACATTGACCTCGAGCTGCGCCGCCAGGGCTTCCTGCCGCATTGCCTGGCCGAACTCAAGCACTGGCCGGTGGCGCCGTGCGTGGTCAACGGTGATCCGTGCCAGCCGCTGCACCAACTGCTCGAAGCCGACCTGGTCTACGTGCGCGACATCACGCGGCCCGACGCCATGAGCGACGCACAGCTCAAGCACCTGGCCATGCTGGCGCACTGGTGCTTCCGCTCCTTCGACCTGGCGCTGCGCTGCGTGCTGCTGCTGGAGCAGCGCGGCGCGCTGGCCGAAGGCACGCAGGCGCGCTACCTGCGGCTGGCCGCGCGCGCGGCCCTGCCGCCGGCGGCCCACTAAAGCGCTGAGCAGCAAGCAGCGAGGGCTCAGGCCGTCGTCTCGGCCCGCGAGAACTGCCGGCGATACGCCGTCGGCGACACCTTGAACGCGGTGGTGAAATGCTTGCGCAGCGACACCGCCGAACCAAAGCCGGCGCCGGTCGCCACGCGCTCGACCGGATGGTCCGTGGTCTCCAGCAGCCGCTGCGCCAGCGCGAGGCGCTGGTTCTGCACCCACCGGCCCACGGTCGTGCCGGTGGATTCGCGAAAGCGCCGCGTGAAATTGCGTCGGCTCATGAGCGCGCGCCGCGCGAGGTCGTCCAGCTCATGCGACGTATCGAGGTGCTTGCCCAGCCACTCCAGCAGTGGCGCAAGGCGATCGCGCTCGGCCGCGGCGGGCACGGGCTGCTCGATGTACTGCGCCTGCCCGCCCTGCCGGTGCGGCGCGGTTGGCCGTCTCGGCGCCGTAGCGCACGCGCAGCAGGTGCAAGCAGCAGTCGATGCCCGCGGCCGTACCGGCGGAGGTGAGCACGCTGCCATCGTCCACGTACAGCACCTCGGGCTGCAGCCGCACCTGCGGGTACTGCTTCGCGAAGGCCGCAGCCAGCTTCCAGTGCGTGGTGGCGGGCCGGCCGTCGAGCAAGCCCGCCTCGGCCAGCACGAAGGCCCCCAGGCACAGGCCGACCACGGTGGCGCCGCGCCGGTGCGCAGCCTGCAGCGCGCGGATCAACGCGGGCGGCGCCGCGCTGCCGTCGTCGCGCCATGAAGGCACCACCACGATCTGCGCGCGGCGGATGGCCTCCAGCCCGTGCGGCACCCCGAGCGTGAAGCCCGCGTTGGTCTGCAGCGGGCCGGGCTCTGGCGCACACACCCGCAGGCGGAAGCGCGGTGCGCCGCTCTCGGTGCGGTCTTCGCCAAACACCATGCACGGCACGGACAGGTGAAAGGGGCTGATGCCGTCGAAGGCGACGACGGCGATGGTTTCGGTGGCTGGCACTGGCATGGCCCGATCTTATCGATGAATGGCTTTCGGGCCACTTTCTCCGGACTGCGCAACAGCGAAGAATCGGGCCATCCGAACCACACAAGAGAAGGAGCCTTTCATGAGCAGCAACACCGCCCCGCGCCGCGCCCTCGTCGTGATCGACGTGCAGAACGAATACTTCGAAGGCGGCGGCCTGCCGATCGAGTACCCGCCCATCGAAGACACGCTGCCGAACGTGACGAAGGCCATGGACGCGGCACTCGCCGCCGGCACACCCGTCGTCGTGGTGCGCCACCATGCCCCCAAGGGCGCGCCGGTGTTCCAGGCCGATACCCACAACGGCCAGCTGCACCCCGAGATCGCGAAGCGGCCGCGCGACCACCTCGTCACCAAGAGCTTCCCGAGCGTGTTCACCGGCACCGACTTCGCCGACTGGCTCGCGCGCCACGAGATCGACACGCTGAGCGTGGCCGGCTACATGACGCAGAACTGCGATGCCTCCACCGTGTACGAGGCCATGCACCGCGGCCTGAACGTGGAGTTCCTGTCCGACGCCAGCGGCGCGCTGCCGTACGAGAACGCCGCGGGCAAGGTCACGGCCGAGGAGATCCATCGCGTCTTCAGCGTGGTGTTCCACAGCAACTTCGCGGCCGTGACCACGACCGCGGCATGGATCGCCGCGATGCAGGAAGGCCAGGCGATCCCGAAGGACAACGTCGTGATGTCCAACCGCCGCGCACTCGGCGTCTGAGCGGCTTCGTTCAGAAGTCCGCGCAGCCGTTGCGCTTCTCGGTGTCCACGCAGTTCAGCAGGTTGGGCCGAGAGCGCACGCGGGACCATTCGCGCGCCAGCAGGTCGCCGCCCTGCTGCGCACGGTCGCCCTCCAGCGGCCCGGTGGCAAAGCAGATCGGCGGCGCGCCGAGGTTGCGGTCGAAGGTGTAGGTGTTGGTGTTGGGCAGCTCGCGCACCAGGTCCGCGCTCGGAAAGTCCGGCCGGCGCAGGTTCGCCGTCACGGTCAGCGTCCCCGGCACCACGTCCACCGCATAGCCGGCCGCCGAAGTGAAGCTGCCGGTGATCGGATAGCGCCCCGCAGGGCTGAAGGCGCCCGCCGAGCTCGCGGGCGTGCCCAGGAAGCCGGCCGCGCCGTCGCCCAGGATCAGCCCGCCGATGGTGAAGCCGAAGGGCGGGTTGGCCATGCCGAAGGGCCGGCTGGCGTCGCCGATGACCACCGTGGCCCGCGGCTGCTGGGCGTAGATGAAGTGGTTGTCGCCCGGCGTGATGCTCACGGTGCACAGGCCCAGGTAGGCGCAGTGGTACAGGTTGGGCGTGGCGCCCGAGCCGGCGATGCCGCCGCGCGACTCGCCCAGCCAGGTGTCGGCCCAGATGCGCCAGGGCGCGCCGCCGACGCTGCCGCCGCCCGCATTCTGGAAGCGTGACGCAGCGACCAGGTCGGCGCCCGAGGTGCTGGTGACGGCGGTGTCCAGCGTGAGATCGCCCGAGAGCGTGCGCACGAACACCGTGTCGGCGGCCATCGAGGTGGCCGACACCACCTGCGGCTGGTTGGTCCCGGCGTCGAAGCCGGTGACCGAGAGCGCGCCGACGCGCACGCCATCCACGTCCTGATAGCGGAAGGCGCCGGCAGCGCCGCCACCCAGCGTGTTCTCGCTCACGTTGTTGGCTGCCTGGTCCAGCAGCACGCTGCCGCGGCTGGAGCGCGCCAGCAGGTGCTGGGCGGTGATCGGTGCTTTCACCGTCTGCGTGATGTCGCCGGCCGAGAGCAGGCCCAGGCGGTCCGCCGTGACGGCGCCGTTCAGCACGATGCCGCCCGTGCCGTCGCCCTGGCCTTCGTTCTGCAGCGTGAGTGCGCCGCCGGTCGCCACCGGGCCGGCCACGGTGATGGTGCCGTCGTGCGTGCTGCTGCCCACCACCACTGTCGGCGCGCTCAACCGCGACAGCAGCGCATCCGACAGCGTGAACCCGGGCCCCGCCGCGCCTCCGACGGTGATGCCGGTGCTCGTGGCGTCGTAGGCGTTGAGCGCCCCGTCCATGCCGCCCGGCCGCAGGTTGATGACGCCGGCGGCGCTCACCGGCGCATCGATTACCAGGGCCGGCGCGCTGCCGTCGTTGCTGGCGCGCAGCACCAGGTTGCCGCTGCTTTGCACCTGCGGCACCGCGCCGGGATCGCCGGTGAACGACGAGATGCCGGGCTGGATCGATACGCCGGGGGTGCCCTGCAGGGAGCTGCCCGTCAGCTCGATGCTGCCGCCGCCGGTGGTGGCCAGGCGCGCGCCGTCTTCCAGCCGCACGCCGCTGTCGGTGCCGTCGACCGGCGCGCTGGCAAACAGGCCCTGCAGCGCGATGTTGCCGCCGCCGGTGGTGATGCTGCTGCCGCCGGTGACCAGCACGCCGTGCGTCGCAAAGGACGCGTTCGAGCCGCGGTCGAAGTCCTGCACGCCCCGGATCAGCACGTTGCCGCTGGTGGTCGAGATGGCGGTGGAGACCGGGACACCCACGGCCCTCAGGAAGAGGGAGTCCAGCTGCACCGCGCTGCCGCTCTGGCCCGTGCCGCCGGTCCCCGTGATGGTCACGTCGCCGGTGGCGCTGTCGATGCGCGCTCCGTTGATGCTCACGCCGCCGCCGGCGATGCTCACGGCGCCGCCGGCGCCCGCATCGGACTGGCCGACGCGCGTGTCGATCTGGGTGCCCTGCAGCAGGACAAAACCCGAGGGCGCACCGGTCTGTCCGTTGAGGATCGACACCGCCCCGCCGTTGGTGATGATCCGGTTGTTGAACCTGCTGGTCACCGAATCGTAGATTCCGCCCACGCCATGCGCGTGGATGGACACCGCGCCGCCGCCCGTGTCGATGGTGCCGTCGACATCGATGTTGATGTCGCTGAACGCGGGGCTGCCGCCGGTGAAGCCGGAGTCCAGCGTCACGCCGCCGCCGCGCGTGTGCACATCGCCGCTGAGCGCGACGAACTGGGTGGTGCTTGGCCCGTCCGTCAGCAGGCGCAGCTCGCCGCCGCCGGTGTCGATGCTGGCGGAATTGAAAACCACTTCGGCATAGCCCGTGCCCGTGGCGTGCGCCAGCACGCGGCCCCCGTTGGTGGAGATGACGGCCTGATCGGCCCCCGTATTGCCGAAGTAATGGACGTAGCCCTCGAGCGCCCCGGCAGAACCGGCGTTGAAGATCACGTCCATCGGCCCCGTCGTCGAGCGGATGATGGGCGCCACATACGCACTGGAAAAGACACGGTCGCCGATCGAGTGCGCCGCATCCAGCTCGAACGCCAGTGGCGCGCTGCCCACCGTTCGCTCGATCAGCATGCCGCTGCCGAAGCGGATGTCGCCCGCGTCCGTGCCGCCGCTGCCCGTGGTGATGGTCACGCTCGTGCCGCTGTTCAGCGCGCTGTTGATGTCGCCGTCCTGGATGGTCGAGGTGGCCACCGGCTCGAAGGGATTGGTGGGCAGCGAGCCGCTGGCCGTCCCGTGTGCGATGGTCACGTCGTAGGGATCGATGATCCAACGGCCCGCCTGGCCCGCAGGGGCCGAGGCATCGACGCGGATGCCGCTCAGGTCGAACGAGCCGCCCGAGGTTTCGATCGTGCCGCCGTTGCCGCCGGCGCTGCCGCCCCTGGCTTCGAAATTGCCGAGGGCCCGGATCGAGTTGTCGCCCAAGACGGTGATGCGTCCGCCGTTGCCGCTGCCCAGGGCATTGGCCTGCAGGACGGCGCCGCCCTCGACCACCGCCACGCCGCTGCGGATGACGTCCGCCTGGGCCACCGCGTGCAGGTCGATGCTGCCGCCGCCGGTCAAGCCGCTGGCGTCGATGGCGCGGGGCAGGTCGGATTGGGCGGCAACCAGGATGTTGCGCCCCGTCACGTGGACGGTCCCGCCGGCACCGGCGTCGTTCGACACGTCGACCAGCGGCTGGTCGTAGCCGGTGGCCGCCAGGCGCACGTCGCCGAGGCCGGCGCCGATGCTCACCTGTCCTCCGTGCGCCACCAGGCTTCGGCCGCCGGCGACGTTGACCGCCCAGGCATCGAAGGTGTCCGGTGTGATGACGGGCGTTCCGTTGGCGTCGTTGACGACCTGGAAGCCCTGGCTGCCCGCGGTGCCGGTCACGCTCAGCGTCTGCCCCTGGCCGGCCTGGATGCTGCTGTCGGTGATGGCCGTGCCGTCGCCCGCCGCGAAGTGCGAGCCGATGACGGTGCCGCCGCTGTCCGTCACGCCGCCGAGCACCCCCATGAGGCCCAGGTCGTTGCGCAGCCCGGAAAGATCGCCGCCCTGGCCGGCGATGCTCACGCTGCCGCCGGTGCTGATGGCCGCGCCCGACAGCACCACGCCGGTGCCGGCGCCCAGCCCTGGGTCCTGGCCCGCGCCCTGGCCGTAGCCGTAGTAGGCGCCCGTCGGGTTGGCGCCGGCCGGGCTGCGCGAACTGCCCGCCAGCGTGATGGTGCCGCTGCCCGAGGTCAGCGTGGGCGCCCCACCCAGCGCCGAGGGCGACAGCGACAGGCCGGAAGCGCCGATGCCGCCGCGTCCGTCGAGATTGATCGCGCCGGCGCCGGTGGTCATCGAACCACCGACCATGTCGATGCCCGAATGGCTGACGTGGAGCGTGGTGGCGCCGGTGGCCACGCCCGCGCTGGTGTCGCCCTGCGCGCGCATCGTGATGCTGCCGCTGCCCCCGCAGGCTTCGCCCGGACTCACGGCGCAGGTGGAGAGTTTGCTGTCGGCCAGCAGGATCGCTGCCACGGGCTGCGTGGCAGGACTTGGGCCGACTTCGAGGCCGGAGGAGATTCCTCCGACCATCAGGCTGCCGATGGCGCGTCCGTTCTCCGCGTCGCTCTGGCCATAGAGGCGGATGTTGCCGCCGTCGGTCTGGACAGTCGCGCCGCTCAGGACGATGGTTCCGGCGCGGCCGGTGGTGGCCGTGTCGGGCAAAGGCCCCCCGAAGGCGTCGGCGTTGAGATCGACGTTCAGCGGGCCATTCTGGTTCGACAGGATGCTGCCGGACACCCCGATGTTGGTTCCCGAGTTCACCGCGAGCGTGGTGGCGCGGCTGTCGCCGTTCTTCACGATCTGCGCCCCGCTATCGATGCTCACGCCGTTGCCGCTGCGGGTCCAGCCCACCGGCTCCGTGTTCAGCCGCATGGCCTCGCTCGTGACACTCACATCGGTGCCCCGCCCGAGCGCGCCGCCGATGGCCTTGTCGCTGACCGCCGAGACGTCGGTGTAGGCCGCGAGGTTGTTCGTCACGGCCAGGTCGATCCTGGACTTCACCTCCCACAAGCCGTTCTGGCCGCTGGCGCCGCCGCTGGCATCGACGACCGTGTTTTCGTCCACCACCAGCCGGTCGCCGCCGAGGCCGGCGCCCACGCTTTCCGTCGTCACCGTGCCGCCGGCGCCGCTGCCCAGGCCGCGGGCCGTGAGCTGGCCCGAAATCTGCACGTTGCCGCCGCTCACACGCACCGTGCCGCCGGCCGCGCCGGCCTCCGCCGCGCTGGCGTCCAGCGTGCCGCTCGTCGCGACGCCGGCGCGCGAGACAAAGGCAGAGCCGATCCCCTCGAGCACGATCTCGCCGCCCCGGTTGACCAGCGAACGCGCCTGCACGGTGCCGCTCTGGTTGACCACCAGCTGGCCGTAGTCGGAAGCGCCCACCAGCACCACGCGGCCGCCGTCGGCGGCGATGGTGCCGGACCTCGCGTTCGCGCTGCCCACGGCCGGGCCGTTCATCACCTGTGCCGTGGTGCTGGCGTCGAGAAGGGGATCCGGGCCCGTCGTGGTGGTTTGCACCGCGCCAAGGTCGATGTGCATCAGCCCGTCGGCGGGCACGGTGAACCGGGTCAGCCCGTCGCCCTGGAAGTCCAGCGTCACCTTGGAGGCCGACACCAGCCCCACCGAACCCTGCGCCACGCTGATCTGGCCCTCGTTGCGCACGAGCGCGCCGATCAGCCCGGCCGTGCCGCCCTGGCCGACCTGGATGACCGCGCCGTCCTGCACCATCACGCGCGCGGTGCTGGTGGCATCGTTGACACCACCACCGAACAACAGTTGACTGCCCTTCCCCACCACGCTGACGTCCTTGGCGATCTGGCTGTCGCTGATGTCCAGCGTGGATGCCACCAGCCCGCCGACGTTCACCTGAGCGCCGTTGCCGAAGAGAATGCCCGAGGGGTTGACCACGAACACATGCCCGTTGGCCGACAGTGTGCCGTTGATGACCGACTGTTCGATCACTCCGCCGGTGCCCACCACCCGGTTGAGCATCACGCTCGCGGAGCCCATCTGCTGATTGATGTTGAGCGTATTGCCGCCGGCCAGCGAAAACGCACGCCAGTTGACGATCGCGTTCATCGTGGCCTGGTTGAGCGTCTGCCTGGTCGCCGTGCCATTGGGGCCGACGTTCACATTGCCGAACACCACGGCGCCGCTCTGGGGAAAGCCCGTCGGCAGGCTGAGCTGCGCCCAGGCCGGCACCATGCCCACACAGGCCAGCGACAGCGCCAGCGGCTGAAGGCGCCAGTGCCGCGGCAGGGCCTTCGCGGAAAGATCACGGTTTCTCATGGTGCCCTCAGAAGGTCTTTTGCGCCTGCACGTACAGCCGCGGGTTGTGCCCGCCGCCGTCGGTGCGCGCGGGGTCGGTGCCGGCGCGCCAGGCCAGCGTGGCGTTGATGGTGAAGTTGCCGGGCCGCGTCCAGCTCAGGCCGATGCCCGCACCGCGCAGGCTGCGCGAATTGGGGCTGGCGTCGAAGATCGTGGGGTTCTTGATCTGGCGCCCGTGCGCCGCGTCGTAGAACACGAAGGGCGTGAACTCGGCGTCGAGCGACCAGCGCCATTCCACGGTGGCGATCAGGCCCTGGTCCACCAGCAATTCGCCCGAGGGGTAGGCGCGCACGGCACGCGCGCCGCCCAGCGAAAGCTTCTCCGAGGCATCGAGGTTCTTGCTGGCCCACTGGCCGCCCAGCGCCAGGTACAGCGAATGCCGGGGCAGCACCCCCTGCAGGCGCGAGAACTGGAAGGTGGCCTTGGTGAAGCCGCCCTCGGTGCGGTGGCCGCCCAGGCCCTGGTCGGTCTGCAGGCTGTCGGCATCGCGGATCGAGAGCCTGCCGTGGTAGAGCGTGCCGGTGCTGGCCCAGTAGCCGCCGCCCAGCCAGTCGTCGCGGCGCTCCCAGGTCCAGCCCAGGCCGAAGCCGCGCACCCGCTTGCGCGCCGAGAAGTCGACCGCCGTGTACTCGTCGGTGAGCTTCTTGCTGTCGGCCGACAGGCGCAGGAAGAGGTTTTGCTGGCGCTGGCGGATGAGCGGGTAGCTCAGCGAGACGTCGAACACGTCGGCCTTGCCCTGTGCACCCAGCTCCGAAAACTCGCCGCCCAGCTCGTAATTGACGCGCGCCAGCCCCACGCCGACGCGCAGGCCGCTGCTGCCGATGGGCGCCTCGTAGGCGACGCGGCCGAACTGCAGCGCATTGCCGTTGGAGACCATGGCGCGCAGGTCCAGGTTGTCACCGATGCCGAAGGGGCTTGCCCAGCGCAGCGTGCCGCCGAGGCGGTAGCGGCCCGACTCCTTCGTGCCGTGGTTGTCGGCCTCGGCCGTGAAGGCCCAGCGCGGCGCGGCGACCACTTCCACCGACAGGTCGGTGGTGCCGGGCTGCGAGCCTTCCTGCAAGCCCGAGGACACCTTGACGCCGGGCTGGTCGGACAGCAGCAGCATGGCGCGCTCATAAGCCGGCGCGCTCACGGCCTCGCCGGGCTGCAGCGGCGCGAGGAAGCCGCGCACGCGCGATTCGCTGGTCGGCGCATCGGGCGCGACCACCACGTCGACCTTGCCGAGGCGGCCTTCGATCACGCTGATCTCGACGATGCCGTCGCGCACGGTCTGCACCGGCACCACGGCCTGCGCCAGGAAGTAGCCGCGCTCCTTGTAGCGTGCGGTGATGGCCTTTGCGAGTTCTTCGAGATCGCCGAGCGTGACGTCGCGGCCGATGTAGGGGGCGGTGATGGATTGCAGTTCTTCGTTGCTCAGCGCTTTCACGCCGTTGAGCCGCAAGTCGTTGAGCCTGAACGTCGAGCCGGCGGGGCGCGGCGGCGCGGGCAGGCTCTGCGGTGCGACGGCACCGGTGGGGGCTTGCGCGAGCGGGCGGTCGCAGGTGCCGCAGGGGTCCTGGGTCGACAGCAAAGTGTTGGTATCGGCCGCGTGCGTACGCTCGGCTGCGACCAGCAAGGTTGCACTGACCAAGGCTGTGACTGCGAAGGCAATCGGGGTGGGGCGTTGACTGGCGCGCATATGTCAGTGCTCCGTTGCGCGTTGCGTTGCTGGCTGTTCGGGGTGCGTGCACAGGCCA
The DNA here is from genome assembly GCF_059491885.1 of Variovorax sp. Varisp46. Lineage (NCBI taxonomy): Bacteria > Pseudomonadati > Pseudomonadota > Betaproteobacteria > Burkholderiales > Comamonadaceae > Variovorax > Variovorax sp. Varisp46. The sequence goes on along the minus strand of NZ_CP168515.1, from coordinate 5,787,908 downwards.
CCGGGTACTCCCCTCCGCGAATGTCCACCGTCGGCGTGATCGCCCCCCAAACAGCGCTCTTCAAAAACAAGGCACGTCATCTCATCCCCCCACCGTAAGACGCCAGTTGCCGATCAGGTTGAACGGCGCCCAGAAGAAGGGATGGGACATCTTGGGGTCCTTCAACACCGCGAGTTGTCCGGCCTGCATGGCCTTCTGGATGTCGCGCCCCTTGGCCAGCTCGCCGTAGAGCGTGCTCATGAGCACCGCGGTCGCGTCGTCCGACACCGGCCACAGCGAGGCGATCAGGCTGGAGCTGCCGGCCGAAAGGAACGAGCGCGTGAAGCCCAGCACCTCGTCGCCTTGTGCGATGCGCCCGAGGCCCGACTCGCAGGCCGACAGTGTGACCAGCGCGGTGCCGTCCATCGGCAGCCCGAGGATCTCGTGCGCTTCCAGAAAATTCTGCTTGCCGCCTTCGTTGGCCAACAGGATGCGCGAGTACAGCGGATCGACCGCGTCGGCCTCGGCATGCGCCGCCACATGCATCAGCGGCGAGCGCGTGGCCACGTCGCGAAACTGCGTCTTGGTGGCGGCCGCGCCCATGTACACGGTGTTGCGCGGGAACAGCTGCGCGAGCTGCTTCACCTCGGTCTCGGCGCCGGGCAGGTCGTACTTGTCCTCGATGCGCGGATTGCCGAAGGCGGTAAGCGACGCGTTTACGCGCGGCGTGCGCTGCGCGAGCTGCACGGCGATGCTGATCGACGGCGCCACGGCCACCGGATGCTTCTCGATGACGTAACGGCCATCCAGCCGCAGCGCCTGGAACGGCAGGTAGTGCAGCGGCCCGTGCGGCACCACGATCAGCCGCTGCCCCGGCGCGAGGCCGAGCGGCCCGAGCAGCGCGGCGCCCAGCTTGTCTGCGTTGGTGATGGCGGCGCGGCGGCCGCGCACGATGGAATTGCGGAAGGTCTCGACCAGCTCGTTGAGGTCGTCGCGCTTCACGGCCACCGTCTTCTCGGTGATGTCGCCGGAACTCACGACCCACACCACGAGGCGGTCGGGCAGCGAGTGGAACTGCACCACGCGCTCGTCGGGTGCCAGCATGCGCTGCAGCGCGGCGAGATCGACGGTGTTGGCGGCCTGCTCGTTGATCTTGGCTCGGCCGCGCACCGCGTCGAGCAATGCGCGCGAGCGGCTGTGCTCGCTCACCTCGAAGGCCTGGCGCGCATCGCCCGCGTCGCTGTAGATGGCCACGCCGCGCTCGAACACCGATTGCAGGTCCGAGAACAGGCCCATCTTGAATTCCTCGCTGCGGAATTTGGCGCGCACCTTGTCGACGTCGCCGAGCGCGCGGCCCACGGCTTCGGCCGCGGCCTGCTTCTGGCCCAGCGCGAGTTCGCTGCGCGCCACGCCGTCCCAGGCCCAGAGGCGGTAGTACTCGGTGTCGGCGCCGACCTGCCGCGCGGTGAGTGCGCGGTACATGTCGCGCGCCTCGGCGGGCTTGTTCTCGGCCAGCAGCAGCCGCGCGCGGGTGCGGTCGAGCTGCGCGGTGAGCGGTGCGTCCTTCGGCGGCGCCATGGCACCAAGCACTTCGCGTGCCCGCGCCGGGTCGCCCGATTCGATCAGCGCATTGACCAGCGAGGCCTGCACCAGCGGTGCATAGCGCGGCGAGCTGTTGGCCAATGCCTCGTCGTAGCTGAGCACCGCGCCGGAGAAATCGCCGCGGCGCGTGCGCACGTCGCCGATCACTTTCTGCACCGGGCCGACCACCAGCTTGGGATCGCGCGCCGGGTGCTTGAGCGCTTCGCGTGCGAACTCCTCGGCCTTCTCGAGCTGGCCCGAGTAGCTGTAGACGATGGCCAGGTCGCGGTTGGCCATGGCCATCAGGTTCGGATCGTTGGTGGCGTTGGCCAGGTGCAGCGCCTTGCTCGCGGCGCGCACGCTCTGGCGGAACTCGCCGGCCTCCGCCAGTGCGACGGCCTGGCTGCAGTATTGGTAACCCGAGAGCTTGACCGCGTCCTGCCCGTAGAGCACCGCGCCCTCGCTGGTCAATGCCAGCAAGGTGTCGGTGTCGTCCAGGCGGGCCTGCTCCATCTTGCTGGCTGCGGCTTCGGCATTCGACGACACCGCCGGCACTGCTGGACGTTGCTGCTGCTGTGCCGATGCCGAAGGGCCGAAGCCCAGGAAAAGAATGCCTGCAAGACCGAGAGCACTCGCGACAGCTGCACGACAACGTGCCGGGCGCTGCCATCCCCATCTCGAAAACCAAGCCATTGGACCCCCGTGCGCAGCCCTGTGAGCCCGCGGTCAGCGGACCATCGACGTCGCGAGAGTGCGCGCCGTTCAGGCCTCGGGGGGAAAGTCTAGGAGCGGCCTCCTGCCGCGCCTATTCGCAATACGGTCTAGCGCAAATGGACTACGGAGCAGGCCATGGCGCCAACTCCGCAGACCGGCGCGGGGATGCCCGCTTAACGCAAGAGCCCGGCTTCGCCCGCACGATGTCAATGCAAAGTGGCATCGGTGTCCGTGCGGTCAAGAAAAAAGAACGCACTTTATTAAGTAAGTGCGGATATGCCGATCTGTCGGTTTTTAAGTAAGCGTGAATCCCCTTCGCCGCACCTCAGACGAGCGAGCCAAACGATCTCCCCAAAATGGGGGATGCACAGCCGAGCCTGATTCGTGGAGACTGCCGCTCGTCGGCGCCGGGCGACGACACAGCGAAAGGCCAATCGCTAAAGGCAGAGCATCAACCAAGACTGTTGGCCAGCACTGCGAGGGAAAAGTGAAACTTCCGGGGCGTGGGTTCGAGGCTCGCCTGGCACAGACGTTCCGGGCCACGGCTAAATTCGTTGGCCGTTTCTCGGCCGCTCTGTTGGTCTGCCATGTCCTGCTCTTGGCAAACGTTCACGCTTTTTTTGCAGCAACAGGCCTGTACACAGCACGTAGCATCAACTATGACCGTGTGGTATGGGGTCCGGGGCCGATGCCCGACGCCAATGCGTGCATCGTGATGTTCGCCGATTGGAATGCGGAGATTCAATCTAACCCAGGGGCCTTCTATATCTTGGGGGTGGAGTACGCCGGCTTCAGCGGAGTTATCCCCTATCAATGCTCCTACTACGCGATCAGGCCATTCGGCCTCAGCAAAGTTTTTCAAAGCGTCACCCTTTCGCAAACATCGACCGCATGCCCAGCGAACAGCGTCCCCGATGCCACCGGAAATTGGTGTACCTGCGATGTGGGATTTGTTGAGCAGGCAAGCAGCTGCGTCAGGCCCGACATAGCGCCCGCGGCGTCCAACTCTTGCAAGAATCCTGATGGGCTGTTCAAAGGACAGCCCATCATGCCGGCCACAGGCGAGAAGTTCAGTTTTCAGAACGACTGGACCGACACTGGGCAAGCACCCATTTCGTTCTCTCGCACGTATCGAAGCGGATGGGCTTACGATCCAACTCGACCACAAGCGGGCCTGGGCCTTGTCTGGTCCCACAATCACTATGCTCGCCTGGATGCGACGCCGATCGGCGATCCCACCGACGTCACGATCGTCAATGCCGACGGCACCGTGCGCAAGTTTGCCAAGACCGCTGGCACCGCCGCCTGGGCGACCACCGCTAGTACCGACACCCTGATGCAGCTTGCCGGCGGGGCATGGACCTATGGCCACGCCGAAGACGACGCAACCCTCAACTTCGGCCCGGACGGCAAAGTCTTGTCTCGCCGCCAACGCAATGGCCGGACGACCACCTACGCCTACAACGTCTCGGGTCAATTGGCGAGCATCACCAACCCTTTCGGCCGCAGCTTGGCGTTGAGCTACAACGGCGCAGGCCAACTCGCAAGCGTGACACTGCCCGACGCCCGGGTACTGACATATGGCTACGATGCCCAGAGCCGCCTGTCCCAGGTGACCTACGCCGATGGAAAAAGTCGCAGCTATGTTTATGAGAACGCTAGCTTGCCCCAAGCCCTGACGGGCATCGCTGACGAGTCCGGCACACGCTGGGCTTCCTTTGCTTACGACACCCTCGGACGCGCAACGAGCACTCAACTTGCTGGCGCCGTGAATCGATACCAGGTCAACTACGTCAACCCTGGGTCCAGCTCCGTCGGCGATCCACTGAACAACTGGCGGAGCTATACATACGGATTCAGCGCCGGCAAGCTCGCCGTCACTGGCGGCTCGAAGCCATCGGAAACAAGGGAACCCGATGCCGCCAGCCGCATTCAGGATTCGAATGGCCTCGTCACGTCAGAGACCGACTTCAAAGGAGCTGTCACCACGACGACGTGGGACACAACCCGCCGCCTTCCCACCGAAGTCACGCGCGCCGTCGGGACACCCGAAGCCCAGACGGTCACGACGCAATGGCATGCCAGCTTCAACCTGCCGATCTTGATCTCGGAGGCCGGCCGCACCACGGCCATGACCTACGACGCACAAGGCAATCTTCTGAGTCGAACCGTCACGGACACAGCGAGCTCGCCCAACGTCTCGAAGGTCTGGCAATGGACGTATAGCACTCAAGGCCTGGTTGCCACCCGGACCGCCCCGAATGGAGCGGTCACCAACTACAGCTACGACAGTTCCGGAAATGTTCTGACGGAAACCAACGCGCTGGGTCATGTCACGCAGTACGGCTACGACACCGCCAATCGTGTCGTGAGCAGAACAGAACCGAACGGTCTCGTCACGACCTTCACCTGGGATGCCCGTGACCGCTTGGTGGCTCAGACTGTCGGCGGCCAGCAAACCACGACCTTCGCCTACAAAGCCGCCGGGATGCTTGAAACCGCATCGTTTTCCAGCGGTCTTGTTGTCAGCTATACCTACGACGATGCGCATCGCCTCGTGGCCTGGTCCAACAACCGCGGCGAGTCCGGTACTTACACGCTCGACGCGATGGGCAATCGCACGGCCGAGCAGATCCGAGACGGCGCCGGTAACGTGGCCTGGACCGTCGTTCGTACCATCAACAACATCAACCGGGTCAGCGCCAAGACAGAAGGCGCCAACCAGGCCCACTATCTCAGCTACGACTACAACGGCGAGTTCATCCGAGACACGAACGGCGCATATCAAAGCACCACCTACGGTCTCGACGGCCTGCGCCGCATCAAGTCCGTGACCGACGCGGCGAACGTCACCGCCACCCTGACCTACAACGCCCTGGATGCCGTCACCGAAGCCAAGGACTTCAAGGGTGTGGCCACCACCTACGCGCGTGATGCCCAAGGGAATGCGACGGCCGAGAGCAGTGCCGACACCGGCGGCGCCAGCACCCAGTACGACGCCCTGGGCCTGCCCAGCCAAATCACCGATGCCCTGGGCCAGGCCACAACGATCACCCGCGATGCCCTGGGCCGTCCCACCGGCCTGGTCTTCGCCGACGGCAAGACCACCACCCTGCGCTACGACCTGAGCGCGAACAGCAAGGGCTACCTCTCGGAGATCGTCGACCGCAGCGGCACGACCGAGTACACCCGCGACGCCTTCGGCCGTGTGACCCTCAAGAAGCAGACTCTCGCGAACGGCAGCGTCCAGCAGGTCAGCTACGGCTACAACCCCAACGGCACCTTGGCGAGCATCGGCTACCCCAATGGCGGTGGGCTGCTCACGCACAGCTACGACAGCACCGGCCGCCTCACGGCCCTGAGCCTGAACGGCAATCCGCTCGTTACCGGCATCGCCTGGAACCCCTTGGGCCAACCCACCGCCTGGAGCTGGGCCTTCGCCAGCCCAACTCTCGCAGCCAGCCGCAGCTACGACACCGCCGGGCGCATGACCGCGACCGAGTTCAGCAGCTATGTCTACAACACCGCCGGCCGCATCGCCAGCCTGACGCAGAGCCTCTACGGTCCGGGCGACACCGATCCGACCCACAGCACCATCGCCAGCAGCAACGTCACCTGGAGTGTGGTCTACAGCGCGGTCGGGCGCATCACCAGTTTCAATGCCACAGGGAACACCGCCAGCTTCGGCTACGACGCCAACGGCAACCGCTCGAGCAGCACGCGGGTGCTCAACGGCCAGAGCACCAGCCGCACCTACACCGTGGGCGCGACGAGCAACCAGCTCAGCGGCTTCTCTCAGACCATGAGCGGCACCACCACGAACGTGGCCTATGGCTACAACGCCAACGGCGACCTCGTGAGCGATGGCCTGCACAGCTACACCTACGACGCCGAAGGGCGCTTGGCCGCGGCCACCACCGGCGCCACTGACGTGAGCCCGACCACGCGCTACGCGCACAACGCGCTGGGCCAGCGGGTGTTCAAGACTGAGCCGCTGTACCCGCCGGGCCCAGGCGACGAAGCCGACCCGGGCTTCATGCAGATGCTGATCGCGTTCTTCACCAAGCTGTGGAGTCCTGCAACGACGCAGGCCGAGCAATTGGGCTATGCGTATGTCTATGACGAGCAGGGCACCCTGATCGCAGAGGTGGGCAGTGGGGGCACGAACAGTGTGGGGCAGAGCCAGTACATCTACCTGCCCACGGCCAACGGGCCGATGCCGATTGCGGCCATCGTCAATGGCAACACCTATGCGGTGCACAGCGATCACCTGAACACGCCGCGCAAGCTCACCGATGCGAGCGGGCAGGCGGCTTGGCAGTGGAGCTACAGCGCGTTCGGGGAAGACAAGCCGACGCTGGCGAAGAACCGATTTGGCAATCTGGAGACGATACCGAACCCGGGCACGACGGGCATCTCGGAGGTGAAGTTCAACCTGAGGTATCCGGGGCAGTATGCGGATGCGGAGTCGGGGCTGTTCTACAACGGGTTCAGGACGTATGACCCGAGAGTTGGTCGCTATACGCAGAGCGATCCCATCGGTCTCGAAGGTGGGTGGAATCGGTTCGGCTACGTTGGTGGAAATCCGCTGAGCTACAGCGACCCCAAGGGGCTACAGTTACAAGCGATTCCGATCGTCGGTCCAGTACTCAGTCTGGGTATTGGCTGTGCCCTCTCACAAGGATGCAGAGATTTGTTTTCGCCACCGGCCAGCTCTGGCGGTGCCAGTGGTGATCAACTCCCAATCGTCACGCCGAAGATCGGCAACAGTTGGCCGACGTACCCTCCGGACGACAATTCTAAGAGCGACAAATATGATCGTGATGCAAACGCATGCTACGAACAATGTGCGCATCTTCTAGATCCCTCGTGTAAGGATCGTCAGGCATCAGACTATCGAAAATGTTTCCGTCGATGCATGTTCGACAAGGGACACCCTGGACTTCCACCCGATTGAGGCTACAAATGACAAGAGACCAAGCAATCCAAATCCAAGCCAAAGCGCTTGCTGCCGTTGAAGAACTGGTATCCGTTCTAGAGATCGTGAAGGACGCGGTCGCGCCCGAAGAATACGAAAGGGTCAAGAAGAGTATTGGCCTGTCAATCGGGGCGATTGAGATGCATGTCAATGTCCCTCTGTATCAACAGTTCCCAGACCTAGAGAATTGAGGCGTCCTAGTCAGGGCGGAACAGCGACCGGCCCAGCTTCCCCGCTGGGCCTTGTTCATCACCTTCCGAACAGTTTCCGAGCAATCGACGGTCCCAGTAGCCCCCTCAGGAACGAATGGCGCTCGACCAGCTTCTTGCCCTGTGCGAATGCACTGGATTCCTCGACGGTCTGCGCAACGTTGTCGATGCTGTCGATCAGCTGCCGGTGACGGCCGTCCTCTCGCTCCATCTGCAACGTCTGGAGCTTTGTGGTCGTGACCTGCTCGGTTTAGTCGAGACAGTTTTTCCTAGAAGACGGCGGGTTGCAGTTCTAGGCGGAGTTCCTGTTTGAACTCTGCCGGGGTCAAGTATTGCAGGCTGCTGTGGGGACGTACCTCGTTGTAGTGATTGCGCCAGGCTTCGATCAGGACAGCGGCTTCGCGGCGCGAACGGAACCACTCGATGGACAGACACTCGTCGCGGAACTTGCCGTTGAAGCTCTCGTCGGTGCCGTTCTGCCAAGGCTTGCCGGGATCGTTGAGCACGGTGGCAATGCCCGAGCCTGAGATCCACTCCAGGATGGCTTGGCTGACGAACTCCGGCCCGTTGTCCGAACGCATGAACAGCGGCGCACCATGCAAGCTCACCAAGCGCGAGAGCACCTCGATCACCCGCTTGGAGCGGATGGCCCCGGCCACATCGATGGCCAGGCACTCGCGGGTGTATTCGTCCACGACAGTCAGGCACTTGATCTGCTGGCCGCTGGCCGTGGTGTCGAAGACGAAGTCGTAGGCCCAGACCATGTTGGCCTTGAACGGCGTGTGAACGCGCGGGCGCACCGAGGCGATGCGCTTGCGCGGCCGTTTTCGGGGCACCAGCAGGCCCGCCTGGCGCCACAGCCTGTGCGTGCGAGACCAACTCAGCTCGAAGCCCTTGCGGCGCAGAAACACGCGGATGCGGCGATAGCCGTAGCGCGGATACTGAGCCGAGAGTTCCTTCATCGCCGCAAGCACCGGCGCATCCTTGGCGGGCAAGCGCAGCTCATAGCTGGGCGTGGCGCGTGACATGCCGATGAGCCCGCAGGCGCGGCGCAGACTCAAGCCACGTGCGCGCACGAAGGCCAGTTGCTCGCGCCGAGCGAACGGGCTCACCATTTTTTTGCGTTGATCTCCTTGAGGATCTCGAGGTCCAGATCTCGCTCGGCAAGGAGCTTCTTCAGCCGGCTGTTCTCAAGCTCCAGGGCCTTCAGACGCTTGACGTCGGCCGCCTCCATCTGGCCGAAGTGTTTGCGCCAGGCATAGATGGTGGCGTCGCTGACCTTGTGCTTCTTGGCGGCCTCGGCCACCGTCGTACGATCTGCTTCGCGCAGGATCGTGACCATTTGCTCTTCTGAAAATCGACTCTTCTTCATGGGCTCCTCTTCGGGCGGGAGCCATCTTCCTAGAAATCAATGTCTCGGAGAAACCGGGCAGGTCAGACCCAATCGGATTGCGTGGAGGTTGGAATCGCCGCATCTATGCAGGGGCAAATCCGCTCGGAATCTCAGATCGATATGGGCTCGACTGGGATTGCTACGTGCCTGGTGGGTGTGTCTATCGACCGCCCTTGCTCGACCTCGATGGCATTCCCATTCCAGTGCCAAACTGGCTGGATGGCTTACTGAATCGCAGACCGAAGTGGCCTCCGCCTTGGGGTAGTGGCGATGATGACTCTCGTGGAGAGCCTTGGCCAAAGGATGATAAAAATGCGTGTATCCGTACCTATGCAAATTGCAAGAACTACGGTTGGTCTGGCAATTGCCAAGCTTGTCTCGATGAATGCATTTCATCAGGAAGCGGCGACTGGCCGTTCGATCTGTGTACACCACCAAAGATGAAAAAAGGTGTCCTCAATGACCCTAGAGCCCTCTGCGAAGCCGGATGACTTGGAGAAAGCATTCACTTTGATACGTGAGTACAAGCAGGGAAGCTTCGCTTCGGGCGAGGACATGACGGACGAGCATGTCGAGCTACTGCGCCTGCTGTGCAGTGATTTGCTCCCAACAGAGACCTTTTCAGCCGACCGCCTTGGTGACTTGGTGATGCAAGTTGCCCACGCCGATACTTTGTGGAATCGTCGGACGCAACATGCAGTTAGTGAGATCTACTCCTTGAGGGAAGCAAACAAGGCCGATGAAGCAGAAGAGTGCCGTCAGGCATTTCTAGCTCAATGCCCATCTACTTGGTATCGAGATATCGTCGAAGCTGTTTAACAAGGCACCGGTTTCCTCTCTGGGCCTTGTGCCATCACCGGCCGAACAGCTTCCGAACAATCGACGGTCCCAGTAGCCCTGTCAGGAACGGATGGCGTTCGACCAGTTTCTTGCCATGTGCGAAAGCACTGGAATCCTCGACTGTGTGCGCAACGTTGTCGATGCTGTCGATCAGCTGCCGGTGACGGCCGTCCTCTCGCTCCATCTGCAACGTCTGGAGCTTTGTGGTCGCACCGGCTCTGCCTGATTGACCACTCGGTTTCCATCTCGAAATGGACGTATGGGTCTCAAGGTTTGGTCGCCACCCGGACCGCCCCGAATGGAGCGCTCACCAACTACAGCTACGACAGTTCCGGAAATGTTCTGACGGAAACCAACGCGCTGGGTCATGTCACGCAGTACGGCTACGACACCGCCAATCGTGTCGTGAGCAGAACAGAACCGAACGGTCTCGTCACGACCTGGGCTGCTCACGCACAGCTACGACAGCACCGGCCGCCTCACGGCCCTGAGCCTGAACGGCAATCCGCTCGTTACCGGCATCGCCTGGAACCCCTTGGGCCAACCCACCGCCTGGAGCTGGGCCTTCGCCAGCCCAACTCTCGCAGCCAGCCGCAGCTACGACACCGCCGGGCGCATGACCGCGACCGAGTTCAGCAGCTATGTCTACAACACCGCCGGCCGCATCGCCAGCCTGACGCAGAGCCTCTACGGTCCGGGCGACACCGATCCGACCCACAGCACCATCGCCAGCAGCAACGTCACCTGGAGTGTGGTCTACAGCGCGGTCGGGCGCATCACCAGTTTCAATGCCACAGGGAACACCGCCAGCTTCGGCTACGACGCCAACGGCAACCGCTCGAGCAGCACGCGGGTGCTCAACGGCCAGAGCACCAGCCGCACCTACACCGTGGGCGCGACGAGCAACCAGCTCAGCGGCTTCTCTCAGACCATGAGCGGCACCACCACGAACGTGGCCTATGGCTACAACGCCAACGGCGACCTCGTGAGCGATGGCCTGCACAGCTACACCTACGACGCCGAAGGGCGCTTGGCCGCGGCCACCACCGGCGCCACTGACGTGAGCCCGACCACGCGCTACGCGCACAACGCGCTGGGCCAGCGGGTGTTCAAGACCGAGCCGCTGTACCCGCCGGGCCCAGGCGACGAAGCAGACCCGGGCTTCATGCAGATGCTGATTGCTTTCTTCACCCGGCTGTGGAGTCCGGCGACGACGCCATCTGAGCAATTGGGTTATGCGTACGTCTACGACGAGAACGGCACGCTGATCGCGGAGGCGGGCAGCGGCGGGGCGAACAGTGCGGGGCAGGCCAGCTACATCTACCTGCACACAGTGAATGGCCCGATGCCGATTGCGGCCGTGATCAATGGCGCCACCTACGCGGTGCATAGCGACCACCTGAACACGCCGAGACGCCTGAGCAATGCGGACGGCCAACCCGTCTGGCAGTGGAGCTACAGCGCGTTTGGGGAAGACAAGCCGACTACCGCGAAGAACCGCTTCGCCAACCTGGATGTCACGCCGACCCCGGGCACGACCAGCTTCTCGGAAGTGAAATTCAACCTGAGGTATCCGGGGCAGTATGCGGATGAGGAGAGCGGGCTGTTCTACAACTACTTCAGGAGCTATGACGCGAGGACGGGGCGGTATAGCCAGCCGGATCCGATCGGTTTGCGTGGCGGATGGAACCGATTTGTGTACGCAGCCGGCGATTCTCTACGCTTCTATGACATTGACGGGCTGCAACAAAAGCGATTTGGGCGGCCGTTTGAAAACCAACTCTTCGACGGCGGCGGTGGAGGAGCTGGTGCTGGTGGCGGTGGCGGCGGGCTGACGCTCGGAATGATCGGGGCGGGAATTGCTGCTGCCATCGGGTCGAACTCGGCCGCGCCGCCATCTGCCGCGAACGATTCCACCTATGACAACGTGATTCCTCTGCCACCCCAAAGCTGCCCGCCCGACGATGGATGCAAGCGGGCGCAGGACAAGCTGCTCAATAACAGACTTCTGATTCTCGGCATGTGGGGCCATGGGGTACTCGGTAACATGGGCGAATACCGAAGGCTGGTGACAGCGTTCAATCAGAGCGTTGAGGCTCACAATGCGCGATGTCCTGCTCACCCGGTAGCTCCATTGCCACTTGGTCCGTCTTAATTGCAAGGTCACGTCTGTGAAAGATGCAATGTCGCGAAAGCATGCCGTCTCGTATTTGCGCGGGCAAGGGTTTTCGCTGCCCGAGCAATCAGCTGGCGCACATGCATGGTGTTTACGCCTCGCGCAAGAAGGCGACGTTGTTGCCCAATGCGTTTTGTCCGTACTTTTCTCAATCGGACTCACGGGGCAAAGGAACGAGACGTTAGCCTTTAAGTGGTGTGAAATCGCTGCCAACAGTGGCTTCCAGGACGCGAAACGTGCACTGGCGTCGTATTTGATATCTGGCAGGCAAGTGGAGCGGCAGCCTCGACGTGGAGTAGCGATTCTTACCGAGCTCGTGGAGGCGGGGCACCTTCCTGCGATGGTTTCGCTGGGAATGCTGATGATGAGTGGGCATTCCGAATTCGTCCCGAAAGACGAGGCGGGCGCGATTGATCTTCTCTTGGCACCTGCGCAGGCCGGCGATCCGCTCAGTCAGTGTCTCGTTGGAGCCCACCTTATCCTGAGCGATGATCCCGGCGTGCAGCTCTCTGGCGCCAAGTGGATAGCATCAGCTGCAGAGGGCGGCCTGTCGTCCGCTCACAGATACCTAGCGACATTCCATCGCCAGGGGAGGTACGGCTATCCCGTAGATCCAGAAAAAGTCGCAGTACATGATGCGATTGCTCAGCGCCTGGAAGAGGAAGGTCTTTAGCACTCGAACTTGGCCGAATTCTGGGATCTCGCGATGGCGTGTGACATGCCGCCGATCTCTGGTCAGGTGTTGGATTCCGCCGATCTCTGACCCTAGATTTCCATTGAATACTGACCCACCCGCTTTGTGAGCCCGAAGGCCTCACGATGTGGATAAGTGCTTGGTGTTCTCCTTTTTAGGTTGGGGTGTGTGGATCTGCCGCAGATTGCGCCGCTGTTTCCGCGATTTGGTGGCCTCGATCGCGAGCCAGGTCGCGAGCTTCTCGGCATAGGGATCGAGCTTGCTCGAGCTCGCCCGCTTGGCGTAGCGCGGCTCTTCGTCGCCGGCTCGCAGATACTTCTTGACGGTGTTGCGAGACAGGCCTGTACGCCTGGCTATCTCGCGGATGGACATCTGCTCGCGCAGGGCCCAACGTCTGATGACACTCAATGTCGCCACGTCTATCACTCCTAGGATCCCCTGCTTTAAAAATGAGCAGGGTAGAGTTTTACGTGGGTCAGTCTTAGACGGAAATTACTGCGTTTAGAGGGTCAATTTTCGACGGCAATCAACACTATGAAGATCTGATCGGACCCAATCCACACCCCCAAAGTGCTGCATTTGTCGACGTCGCTCACAGTCAACCCGCGCGGGCCGGCCAACTCAAGCGGGCACCGCGTCGACGTTGGCACGGTCCCAGTGCCGGTGCTTGGCGATGGCCGCGATGAAATCGTTCGCCACCTGCATCGCCGCCGTCGTGTCGCCCAGGTTGGTGACCGGCGTGGCCGCCACCACCACGCCCGCCGGCACATCGGCGGGCGGCGTGTCCGCGGCGATACCGAGCGTGGACAGCAGCCGCACGCCCTCGCCCACCGTGCAGATCGCCTTGCAGTGCTTGTAGGCCTCGAGCACGAAGTGCACCGCATCGCCGATGCCCGACATCGCGGCGGCGCTCTCGCTGCCGGCCGGCACGAGCACGGCGTCGAACATCACCGAGGGCGTGTTGGCGAAGGTCATGTCGACGTCGATCTGGCGCTTCGATGCGCTGGCGACGGTGCCCAGCTTCGGGCCCACTGTCTTGCATTGCGCACCGGCCTGCTCGAGCGCATCGCGGATCGGCTTCAGCGAAGCCGAATCGACACCATCGGCCACGAGGACCGCGACCTTGCGCGTGCGGATGGAGCCGTCGCCCGTGTCGGCCATGCGCAGCGCCGGCGACTCGTCGATGGGCAGCGATATGCGGTGGTCGCGAAAGCCCGCGCGCCCCGCCGCCGCCTTGGCATCGGGCTCGCCGATGCCCAGCGGCTCGGCCACGCGGCGTGCCAGCTTCTCGTCCACGTGCGCGAGGTTGTCGACCATGCGCTGGCGGATGGCCGGCACGTCGAGCTTCGACAGCTCGAAGCGGAAGGCCGCGATGATGTGCTCCTTCTCGGCCGCGCTCTGGCTGTTGAAGAACAGGCGCGCCTGCGTGAAGTGGTCGTCGAACGAGGGGCTGCGGCGGCGCACCTTGGGCGACTCGGTCTCTTCCGGAAACGACTGGAAGCCGTGGCTGCCGCCGTCCACGCGGAACTCCGTGCCGCTGCCCAGCGTGTTGGGCTCGTAGGCCACCTGGCCGCGCGCGATGGTCTGCCTGTGCATGCCGTCGCGCTGGAAGTTGTGGAACGGGCACACGCCCTTGTTGATCGGCAGTTCGTGGAAGTTGGCGCCGCCCAGGCGCGAGATCTGCGTGTCGGTGTACGAGAAGAGGCGGCCCTGCAGCAGCGGGTCGTTGCTGAAGTCGATGCCGGGCACCACGTGGCCCGGATGGAAGGCCACCTGCTCGGTCTCGGCGAAGAAGTTGTCGGGGTTGCGGTTGAGCACCAGCCTGCCGATCTTCTGCACCGGCACCATTTCTTCTGGAATCAGCTTGGTGGGGTCGAGCAGGTCGAAGCCCAGCGAGTGCTCCTTGTCCTGCGCGATCATCTGCACGCCGAGCTCCCACTCGGGGAAGTCGCCGTTCTCGATGGCTTCCCACAGGTCGCGCCGATGGAAGTCCGGGTCCTTGCCGGCGATCTTCTGCGCCTCGTCCCACGCGAGGCCATGAATGCCGAGCTTGGGCTTCCAGTGGAACTTCACGAAGTGGCTCTCGCCGCGGCTGTTGACGAAGCGGAAGGTGTGCACGCCGAAGCCTTCCATCATGCGCAGGCTGCGCGGAATGGCGCGGTCGCTCATGGCCCACATCAGCATGTGGGTGCTCTCGGGCATCAGCGAGGCGAAGTCCCAGAAGGTGTCGTGCGCACTCGCGGCCTGCGGCATCTCGTGGTGCGGCTCGGGCTTCACGGCGTGGATGAGGTCGGGGAACTTGATCGCGTCCTGGATGAAGAACACCGGGATGTTGTTGCCCACGAGGTCGTAGTTGCCCTCGCGCGTGTAGAACTTGACGGCGAAGCCGCGCACGTCGCGCACCGTGTCGGCCGAGCCGCGCGAGCCGGCCACGGTCGAGAAGCGCACGAAGACGGGCGTCTTCACGTCCGGGTCCTGCAGGAAGTCGGCGCAGGTGAACTGCGACATCGACTTGTAGACCTGGAAGTAGCCGTGCGCCGCCGAGCCGCGCGCGTGCACGGCGCGCTCCGGGATGCGCTCGTGGTCGAAGTGCGTGATCTTCTCGCGCAGGATGAAGTCTTCCAGCAGCGTCGGACCGCGCACGCCCGCTTTCAGCGAGTTGTGGTTGTCGGGTACCTGCAGACCCTGGTTGGTGGTCAGGGTCGTCGGATGCTCGACGGTGAAGCCTTCGAGCTGCAGCTGCTTGGCGTTGCTGCCGCCGCCCGCCTTGGCGGCGCTGGCGCGGCGGCCTGCGGCAGCCTTGTTCTGCGGCGTCATCGTGGATCTGCTGGAGTCTTTCATGGGGTGGGCGTTCAGCCCGTTTCGTTGTTGTCGAGGAACATGTCGAGCACGTTGACCAGGGCGATCAGACAAATGCTGCCTGCCGCGGCGGCGACGGTCCACAACAGGATTTCAGCGCCCCAGGTGCCGATGAACGAGTCGAAAAGCGATGAGAACTCCATGGACCACTCCGGGGCTGCAAGCGAAATGCAAGGTTATGTTTCGCGGCGCCCGGACCCCGTAGTGGCCGCCCTTCCACCGCTGTGGGAGAAGGCACGCGGACGAGGTAGGAGCGCACCGACAGCACCTCCTGCCCGCCTACGAAGCTTCGCGCGCCCTGGCCGTGGGATCGGGGAGCGCCGTCGCATAGCATGGGTCCAACACAGGGAAGAAAGAAAGAAGAAAAGAACCATGCTGATCAGAATCGGTTTCGACATCGAACTCGGCGTCACCGCCCCCACGGCCGTGATCTACATGCTCCAGGTGCATCCCTCGCGCGCCCGGGACCTGCAAGGGGAGGAGAACATCACGCTCAGCCCGCCACTGGCCACCGACCATTACCTGGACGGATTCGGCAACCACTGCGCGCGCGTGCACGTCCCACCGGGAGTGAAGAGCGTGCGCCTGCGCAACCGCGCGGTGGTGTACGACACCGGCTGGCCCGACCCGGTGGACTTCGGCGCCGTCGGGCACATGGCGGCCGACCTGCCGGTGGACACGCTGCCCTTCGTGCTGCCGAGCCGATATTGCGAGGTCGACAGCGAATTGCTGGAGTTCGCCTGGGCCAACTTCTCGAACGTGGCGCCGGGCTGGTCGCGCGTGCAGGCGATCTGCGACTTCGTGCACCGGCACCTGCGCTTCGACTACGGGAACGCGCGGGCCACGCGCACCGCCACGGAAGGCTTTCGCGAAGGCACGGGCGTATGCCGCGACTTCGCGCACCTCGCGATCACCCTGTGCCGCTGCATGAACATTCCGGCGCGCTACGTGACGGGCTATCTCGGCGACATCGGCATTCCGCCGGTGCCTTCTCCGATGGACTTCAGCGCATGGTTCGAGGTGTACCTGGGCAACCGCTGGCACACCTTCGACGCGCGCCACAACACGCCGCGCATCGGCCGCGTGGTGATCGCGCGCGGGCGCGACGCGGCGGACGTGCCGATCACGATGGTATTCGGCGCGAACACGCTGGAGCGCTTTGAAGTGACGACCGAGGAAGTGCTTCAGTAGCGTCGACCTATTTGCCATAGCCCAGCAGCTTCATCGCCGCGGCAAGCCCCTTTCGGCTGCGCTCCATGGCGGCCCAGGGCTTGTTGCCGGTCTCGAAGCGTTCGGCCGCGTTGGCGACAGTCCACTGCGCGGCACTGGTCAAGGCCGGCAATTCGTCCCACGCAAGCGGCACCGACACGCCCAGCCCCGGGCGCGAACGCGCCGACCATGCGCTGACGGTGGTTGCGCCGAAGCCGTTGCGCAGGTAGTCCACGAACACCTTGCCCACGCGGTTGCGCGGGCCGCTCTTCGCCACGAAGCGCGACGGAATGGTCTCGGCCAGGTGCGCCACCACGGCCTGTGAAAAGCCCTTGACGGTGTCCCAGTCGTACTGCCGCCGCAGCGGCACCACCACGTGCAGCCCCTTGCCGCCGCTGGTCTTGAGGAAGCACGGCAGGCCCAGTTCGTCGAGCAGCGTGCGCACCAGCGTCGCGGCCTCCTGGATCTGCGGCCATGCGACGCCCTCGCCGGGGTCGAGGTCGAAGGCCATGCGATCGGGCTTGCCGATGGCACGCGAGGTGGCGTTCCAGGTGTGCAGCTCGATGACGTTCATCTGCGCGGCGCCGAGCAGGCCCTGCTTCGTGTCGATCTGCAGCAGCGGCTCGTGGCCCGGATCGAGTGCGGGATCGAGCAGGCGCACGCCGGGGATCTCGCTGTTCTGCAGGTGCTTCTGGAAGAACAGCTCGCCGCCCACGCCCTCGGGCGCGCGCACCAGCGACACCGGCCGGCCGCGCAGGTGCGGCAGCATGAGTTTCGCCACGCTGTCGTAGTAGGCCGCGAGTGCGCCCTTGGTGATGCCGCTGTGCTTGTCGATCACGCGGTCGGCGTGGGTGATCTTCGGGATCATGGGTGTCTTTGCTTCCTGGTTCTTCGGCTTTGGTGCGGCCTCGATCTCCCTGATCCGCTGCGGCCGCTCGCGCCGGATGTCGCGCGCGGGCTTGTCGGCGCGCAGCCCCTGGAACACGGCCTGGCGCACGCGGTTTTCGCGCGTCCATTCGCCGAACGAGATTTCGGCCACGAGCGTGGGCTTGACCCATTGCGCCCTGACGCCGCGCGGCGCAGGCTCGAAGGGGCAGGCGTCGGTGGCCAGCCTGTCGAGGCGGGCCTTGACATCGGCGAGGCGGCCCGCATCGAAGCCCGTGCCCACGTTGCCGCAGTAGCGCAGCCGGCCGGTAGCCTCGTCGTGCACGCCCAGCAGCAAGGCGCCGAAGCCGGTGCGCGAGCCCTTCGGCGCGGTGAAGCCGCCGATCACGAACTCCTGCCGCTGCTGGTTCTTGAGCTTGATCCAGTCGGGTGAGCGGCGCGACACGTACGGCGATCCCTTGCGCTTGCCGACGATGCCCTCGAAACCGATGTGCGCCGACGACGCGAGCAGGTCGCGCGGCGAAGCGTCGAAGGCCTCGCTCAGGCGCAGCGGCGCGGGCGGCTTTCGGCCGAGCAGCTGCGCGAGCCGGGCACGGCGCTCCTCGACCGGCATGTCGCGCAGGTCTTCGCCATCGAGGAAGGGCGCGTCGAACAGCCAGTAGACGATGGACGAGGTCTTGCCGCGATCGAAGGCGTTCTGCAGCGCCTGGAAGTCGGGCGCACCGTTCTCTCCTTCGACGGTGATCTCGCCGTCGAGCCATGCGCCGGCCGTGGGCAGTTTCGCCAGCGCCTTCTCGAGCGCGGGCAGCTTCGCGGTCCAGTCGTGGCCATTGCGGGTGAAACAGCGGACCTTGCCGCGGTCGATGCGCGCCAGCAGGCGGTAGCCGTCGAACTTGAGCTCGTAGAGCCAGTCGCCGGGAGATGAAGGCGGCGAAGCCGCGAGCGTGGCGAGCTGGGGCTGGAAAGTGGCCGGCAGCGGGGATTTCTTCGCGGTCCTTTTCTCGGTTCTTCCTGCAAGCTTTTTTGCGGGCGCCTTGCCGGCGACTTTCTTCGGCGGCTGGTCCACCTCGTCCACGCCACGCCCGGTGATCACGCTCGCCGGCTGTTCTTCGACCACGTCGTACTCACCGATCGCCCGCGCCTCGCCGTCGCGTTCCTTGATGAGCAGCCAGGGCTCATGCTTGTCGTCGCCCTTGCCGTGCATGCGCACCAGCGTCCAGTGGCCGTGCAGCTTCTCGCCGCGCAGTTCGAACTTGAGCTTGCCGGCGGCGAGCGACTTGCGCGCGTCGCCCTCGGGCAGCCAGTCGCCGCGGTCCCAGACGATCACGGTGCCCGCGCCGTACTGCTTCGGCGGGATCGTGCCCTCGAAATCCGCGTACGAGATCGGGTGGTCCTCGACGTGCACGGCCATGCGCTTCACGGACGGATCGAGGCACGGGCCCTTCGGCACTGCCCAGCTCTTGAGCGTGCCGTCGAGTTCGAGCCGGAAGTCGTAGTGCAGATGGCTCGCGTGGTGCTTCTGGATCACGAAGGACAACACGCCCTTGCCCGGCCGGCCGCCGGCCTCGGGCTCCGGCGTGCGCGAGAAATCGCGCTTGCCGTGGTAACGCGCCAGGGCCTTGCGCGCGGTCGATGCAGTGGAGCCCATCGCGGCCGGTCTCACTCAGGCGGCGCGGCGGTGGCGGACGGGGGTCTTGCGCGCGGCTTTCGCGGCCGGCTTGCGCTTCTTCGCGGCGGCCTTGGGCGGCGGTTCCGGTTCTGCGTCCTCTTCCTCCTCTTCTTCCTTGGTGGGCTTGCCGCCACCCTTGCGCAGGCTGCGCTGCAGCAGCTCGGTCAGGTCGAGGATCTTGGCGCCGCGGCCTTCGCCGGTGCGCTGCTCTTCCTCGGGCTCGGGCTGCGTGACAGTCTCGGTCTGGCCGGCCTTCACCTTCTTGTCCACCAGCCGCATGATCTCGTCCTTGAACTCGTCCTTGAATTCGTCGGGGTCCCAGTCGGCGCTCATGTCGTCGACCAGCTGCGTGGCCATCTTGAGCTCACGCTCGCTCAGGCCGGCCTTCTTCGCGTCTTCCGAAGGCAGCGGCAGGTCGGTCCACGGCCGGATGTCCGCGCCCCAGCGCAGCAGGTTCAGCACGAGGCCGGGGCCCACGGGCACCAGCACCGCCAGGTGCTGCTTGGTCTGGATCACGACACGGGCCACGCCCACA
Organism: Variovorax sp. Varisp46; assembly: GCF_059491885.1. Taxonomy (NCBI): domain Bacteria; kingdom Pseudomonadati; phylum Pseudomonadota; class Betaproteobacteria; order Burkholderiales; family Comamonadaceae; genus Variovorax; species Variovorax sp. Varisp46. The sequence goes on along the minus strand of NZ_CP168515.1, from coordinate 5,768,187 downwards.
CGCCCGCTGCGCTGAAGGGTTTCGCGCAGCAACGCGTACACCTTCGCGCCGCGGTTGATCGGCGCCACGTAGTAGGGCCGCTCCAGGTACACGAAGGGAATGCCGTTGGCCGGCACGAAGGTCTCGATCTCGATGGTCTGCGTGGTCCTGGGATAGGCGGCCGCGATCTCCTTGTCGCTGAGCACCACGTACTCGCCGTCCTCGTACTCGATGCCCTTGACGATCTGCTCGCGCGCGATCTCCTTGCCGGTCTTCTTGTTGATGCGCTTGTAGCCGACCGGGTCCATGGTGCGCTTGTCGAGCCAGTCGAAGTCGATGCCGTGGTCGGTGGTGGCCGAGTACAGCGCAACCGGGATGTGGACGAGGCCGAAGCTGATGGCGCCCTTCCACAGGACGCGCGGCGCGGGGGCTTTTCTCGAGATGGACATGGACGCACTCCTTCAGGCTGGGAATGTGCGCCGCCCCTGCCCGGGCGGTGTAGGAGCGCGGCCCCAGGCGCCGTCAGGCCGCGCCGGCCACGGGTCCGAGCTGGCGCTCGCTCGGGCGCGCGAAGTAGAACCACTCGGCGCCCGGCAGTGCCACCGCGTTGGGAAACACGATGAAGCCGTCGTCGGGCGCGCTCACCAGCGTGCCGTCGTGGCGCATGCCGATGGGCTCGCCGCGCAGCACTTCGTCGAAGGTGGCCCAGTCGCGCACGAAGCTGTCTTCTTCGTGCAGGCGGTCGGTCACGCTGGCCAGGCGCAGCAGTTTCGGCGGCTGCGCGGGCCCGCCCGACAGCCCTTCGGGCAGCGCCGCCATGCCCAGCAGCGCGAGCGTGCGGCGGATGGCGCGCCATGCCACTTCGGGCGCCTGCGGGTCCAGGTGCTGGCCGCACTCGAGCGTGACGCCGTAGCCGCCGCGGCTGCGGATGTATTCGTTGGTGCCGCGGCCGAAGTCGAGCGCGGCCTCGTCGGCCGGCACGCCGCCCGCGCGCTGCGCGAGGCCGGCGGCGTAGATGTCGAGCCAGCCTTCCACCACGATGGGCGTGCCGATGTGCAGCGCGAGCTGGCCTTCCTCGTATGCGCGTGCAAAGGGCTCCAGCGCGCCGTTGTTGTCGCGCGGGCCGATCATCGCGAAGGCCTCGCCCTCGCTCTGGAAGGAATGCAGGTCGAGCAGCACCTCGTGGCGCGCGATCAGCGGGGCCAGCACATTGGTGACGCGGGCTTCGTAGTCGACCGGCGCCTCGGTCGGGCGGAACAGGCGGTTGAGGTTGCGCTCGCCCTCGCGCTGCAAGCGGCGCCGGGCCAATGGATTGGCGACGGGCACCATCGTCAGTTCCCCGCGCCGCAGCTGCAGCGTGCCGGCATCGAACTCGGCCAGGATGCGCTCGATGCCCAGGGTGCCGGAGATTTCGTCGCCGTGCACGCCACCCATCACGAGCAGCCGGGGACCGGGGTTCAACGAGGCGAAGGCGTGGATGCGCAAGCTGTCGGTGGCCACGCCGGCAAAAGGATCGGAGGACATCGGGGGATTATTGCGGAGGCCCTTCCATGCGTGCAAAGGCGCTACCCATTTCATAGCGCCGAGCGGACACCTACAGGGGCAGCCTCGTATTTCCTACCGCCCCGGCGGCGGCGGCGGCGCAGGCTCGTTCCTCATCGAAGGAGCCACGCATGACCCCCAGCAAGAGCAGCAAGAGCAAGACGACGCCGGCCGACCCCCTGAAGGACGCCGGCGGCGGCAAGACCAAGGTGGAGCAAGGCGGCGAATCGGCGCCGCGCCTGCCGCACGAGCGCGACCAGTCGTCCGACAGCCAGCAGACACAGGACGGCCAGCCACCCAGGGTGGGCCGCCAGGCCCAAGAAGACGTCGAGCGCGGACTGGTCGACACCGACCGCGCGCTGGAGGCGGACAGCGTCGAAGGCGGCGGAAAGGTCAGGCGCTGACGACGCCGGCCAGCTGCCTGCGCATGTCGGCGATGACCGCGCCGTAGTCCTTGGCGTTGAAGATCGCGCTGCCGGCCACGAAGGTGTCGGCGCCGGCCGAGGCCACGCGCGCGATGTTGTCGGCCTTGATGCCGCCGTCCACCTCGAGGCGGATGTCGCGTCCGCTCTGCTCGATGCGCTTGCGCGCGAGTTCGATCTTGCGCAGCGCCGAGTCGATGAAGCTCTGGCCGCCGAAGCCGGGGTTCACGCTCATGATCAGGATCAGGTCGATGTCGTCGATGGCCCAGTCGAGCGCTTCGAGCCCCAGGCCGGGGTTGAACACCAGCCCCGCCTTGCAGCCGGCCGCCTTGATGGCCTGGATGCTGCGGTGCGTGTGCGGCGATGCGTCGGGGTGGAAGCTGATGTAGTCGGCGCCCGCTTGCGCGAAAGAGGCCGCCAGTGCGTCAACCGGCTGGATCATCAGGTGCACGTCGATGGGCACCGGTGCGCCGGCAGCGGTCTTGGCGTAGGGCTTGAGCGCCTGGCAGATCATCGGGCCGAAGGTCAGGTTCGGCACGTAGTGGTTGTCCATCACGTCGAAGTGGATCCAGTCGGCGCCGGCCGCGATCACGTCGGTGAGTTCTTTGCCGAGGTGCGCGAAATCGGCGGACAGGATGGAGGGCGCGATGCGGAACGGGATGCTCATAACCCTTGATTCTCGCAGCCGCCGCAAGTCCGACCAACGGCCTCCGTTACCATGCGCCCATGCCGCACAGCCCCTTCAGCGTACAGGTCGAACCGCGCTTCCTGGCCGACCAGTCGTCCGCCAAGGACAACATCTACACCTTTTCCTATACGGTCACCGTCACCAACACGGGCTCGGTGGCCGCCCAGCTGATCGCCCGCCACTGGCTGATCAACGATGCCTCTGGCCATGCGCAGGAGGTCAAGGGCCTGGGCGTGATCGGGCAGCAGCCGCTGCTTGCGCCCGGCGAATCCTTCCGCTACACGAGCGGCTGCCGCCTGCAGGCGCCGAGCGGCACGATGCACGGCAGCTACTTCGTGGTGACCGAGGAAGGCGAGCGTTTCGACGTGCCCATTCCGATGTTCGTGCTCGAAGCCGACATCGGCGGCGCCCCCGTATCGCGCGTGCTGCACTAGGTAACCTCTTGCGCCGCGGCGTTCTCCGGCGATCAAATCGCCGGATGGACAGAAAACGCCTTTGTCCTGCACCCCATGGACTCGACCATGCGTTACAACCCCGCATCGGCGCCTTCCTCGGCGCCGCAGGGCTTTTTCCTTCTTCTGGATGAATTTGACTAGCTTCCTCAACGATCTGCTGGGCTTCTGGTCCGAATGGGTGCGCCCCTCGGCGGGCCTGCCCACCGTTCTATGGTCGCTGCTGCTGGCGGTGGCGGCGGCTTCCGGCCACCTCGTGCAACGCTACCTGGGGCTGCCCAAGGTGATCGGCTACTCGCTGGTCGGCGCGGTGGTGGGCTTCGCCGGCTTCGAAGGCGCGATCTGGCCGCTGCGCGGCATCAGCCTCTTCCTGCTCGAACTCGGCGTGGCCGTGGTGCTGTTCGAGGCCGGCGGGCGGCTGCCGCTGCGCTGGTTCCGCCACAACCCAATGGTGCTGGTGCAGAGCCTGCTCGAAGCCACGCTGACCTACTTCGGCGTGTACTGGGTGCTGACGCTGCTGGGCCTGCCAGAGCCGGTGGCCAACCCGATCGCGCTGATGGCCATCGTCGCCTCGCCCGCGGTGCTCAGCCGCGTGATCATCGACACCCGCGCCGCCGGCCCCGTGACCGAGCGCGCGATGACGCTGGCCACGCTCAACACCTTCTATGCGCTGGCGCTGGGCTACGCGCAGGCCGGGCTGATCGAGCGCGCGCCGCAGACGATGCTGCAGAAGCTCTATCCGGTGGCGGTGGTGCTGGGCCTCTCGTTCGTGGTCGGCGGGGTCATGGCGCTGGCGCTGCGCTCGGCGCTGCGGGTGATGAGCCCATCGAGCGAGAACACGTCGATCCTGCTGCTGGCGATCATCGCGGCGGGCGCCGCGCTCACCGCGCACATCGGCGGCTCGGCGCCGCTGGCGGCCCTGATCGGCGGCGTGCTGCTGAAGACGCTCAACCCCAAGCCGTGGGCCTGGCAGCGGCAGCTGGGCACTGCCGCCTCGCTGCTCACCATGCTGATGTTCGTGCTGGTGTCGATCGTGGCGGCCCAGGCCGACTGGACGTTGCCGGTGGCCAGCGTGGTGGTGGCCGTGATCGGCGTGCGCCTGCTGGCCAAGATCTCGGGCGTGGCCATTGCCAACCCGGGCAGCGGCGCGAGCTGGAAGCAGGCCTTCTGGGTCGGCTGCGCGATGTCGCCGCTGTCGTCGATCGCGCTGCTCATCGCCTCCAACTTCGCCACCGCCTCGCCCCTGCTGGGCACGATGATCACGCAGGTGGCCCTGCCCTCGATCCTGTTGATGGAGGTGGTGGGCGCGGTGCTCGCCACGGTGGCCATCCACGCGGTGGGCGAGAGTTCGGTGCCCTGGGCGCCCCAGGCCTTCAGCATCACGGAGGACACCCAGCGATGAGCGCCGCAGCCAGCAACACCCCTGTCGACCCGGACAGCGACGACGTCCGCTCGGCGCCGCTGCCATCGGACCCCGAAAGCCGCGCGGTCAAGCTCGAACCCTTCAACAAGTCGGAGGCGCTGTCGCTCGGCGTGGAGCTGGAGCTGCAGCTCGTGAACACGCACGACTACGACCTTGCCCCGTACGCCGAAGACATGCTGCGGCTGATGGCGCAGACCCCGCTGCCCGGCAGCGTGGTGCCCGAGATGACCTCGAGCATGATCGAGATCTCGACCGACATCTGCCACTCGGCGCAGGACGTGATCACGCAGCTCTCGCCGATCCGCGAGGCGCTCATCAAGAACGCCGACAAGCTCAACATCGCGGTGGTCGGCGGCGGCACGCATGCCTTCCAGCAGTGGCACGAGCGGCGCATCTACGACAAGCCGCGCTTTCGCGAACTGTCGGAGCTGTACGGCTACCTGAGCAAGCAGTTCACCATCTTCGGCCAGCACGTGCACATCGGCTGCCCCGACGCCGATGCGGCGTTGTTGATGCTGCACCGCATGTCGCGCTACATCCCGCACTTCATCGCGCTGTCGGCGTCTTCGCCGTTCGTGCAGGGGCAGGACACGCAGTTCGACTCGGCGCGGCTGAACTCGGTGTTCGCGTTCCCGCTGTCGGGCCGCGCGCCTTTCACCACGAGCTGGAAGGAGTTCGAGGCCTACTTCGAGCGCATGACCCGCACCGGCGTCGTGCGCAGCATGAAGGACTTCTACTGGGACATCCGCCCCAAGCCCGAGTTCGGCACCATCGAGATCCGCGTGTTCGACACGCCGCTCACCATCGAGCGCGCCGCCGCGCTCGCGGGCTACGTGCAGTCGCTGGCCGCATGGTTCCTGCAGGAGCAGCCCTTCGCGCCGACCGAGGACGACTACCTCGTCTACACCTACAACCGCTTCCAGGCCTGCCGCTTCGGCCTCGACGCGGTGTACGTCGACCCGGCCACCGGCCAGCACATGCCGCTGCGCGACCACATCCTGATGACGATGACGCAGCTCGAATGGCACAGCGAGGCGCTCAACGCCACACAGGCGCTGGGCGAGCTGCGCACCAGCGTGGAGGCCAACCGCAACGATGCGCGGTGGCTGCGCGAGAAGCAGGGCAAGGAGCGGCTGCTGGCGGAGGTGGTGCGGCAGGCGGCGCTGCGGTTCAGGGGCGCGGCGGCCTGAGCGCGGGCCCGCTGCACCTGGAGCGGCGGCCGCGCGGCCTTCAGCGCGGGATGTAGCCCTTGTCGAGGATGCGGCCGTCGACCGCGTCGATCACGAAGCGCGCGCGCGCACCGAACGCCATCGCGTTGCTGTTGATCTCCCAACGCCCCGCGCCCTTGCCGAACCAGGGCTTGCGCAGCCGCGCCTGCACCGGCTCGACGAAGGCCCAGCCAGCCGCAGTGGCGGCGGCGCGCGCCAGAGCGACGGCCTCTTTCTCGTCGATCATCGCGACCCCGGCGGCAGCGGTGGCAGCGGTGGCAGCGCAGCGTTCGGCGGGATCGGCCCGTCGCTCACGCTGACCCAGAAGCTGGTGCCGCCCAGGATGATGGTGCCGATCGCCATGCCTTCGACCTGCATCTGCGAGACGGTCACATAGCCGAACTGGACCGGAAAGCGATAGGCCCCGAGCGCCTGCGCCAGCCCGTGCACGCGCAGCTGGCCGTAGCCCTCGGCCATCGCCTCTTCGAGGTAGCGCAGCAGCGCCGACTTGGAATAGGCATTCCATCGCAGCTGCGCGCGCAATTGCCGCAGCGGACCGGTGCGCGGCGCGAAGTAGCGATGCACGAGTTCATGGAACAGCGTGATGCGCTGCTCTGTCAGGCTCTGGTTGCGCGCGACGGTGACGGCACCGTACATGTCGGTGCCGCCGAGCGCGCCGCCCGCCATCGAGCGCGGGCGACTCAGCTGCAAGCGAGGGCCTCCGGGCGGCGGCGGCAGGCCGACATCGGGCAGCGGCTCGATCCTGGGCATGCCGCGGGCCACCACCGGCTTGACCGCGCCGCGCAGCAGCAGGGCCTGGATCGTGGAGATGCCGAGCAGCATCACCGCCTTGGCGAAGTGCTTCGCGGCCTCGTCGAGATCGGCGTCGGAGCCGGCGTTGACCGACTTCTGCGCGAAGTCGTAAAGCTCGCTGGCGCCCGAAAACACCGCCGTACCGAGCGCGGCGAACCCCACCACGAGCAGGATCACGTCGACCACTTCGCCGACACCGAAGAAGTGCGAGCCGGCCCACACAACCAGCGTGGCGGCCACGATGGCCAGCGCGGCCGGCTCCAGCATGGCCTCGACGGTCTGGCGCGCCTCGCCGGGCAGCAGGGGCAGGGCCCTGCGCATCGCCTCGCCGACGCGCTCGGTCGTGGACATGGTGGCGGGTGACACGGAAACGGTTTCAGCCATGGTCGAGAACTTTCTATTTCAAGAAGACTTCGGCAGTGAAAGGCGGGCGCCACGGCGAATCTACCCGAACGCCGCCGCCGTGCCTGCAGGCCAGCGCCACGGCCACCGCTTATGCTCGCTGCATGGGTGAATTCGACCTGATCACACGCTACTTCAAGCGCCCCGCCACGCGCTCCCCGCTCGGCGTGGGCGACGACTGCGCATTGCTCGCGCCGGCACCGGGCATGCAGCTCGCGGTGTCCTGCGACATGCTGGTCGAGGGCCGGCACTTTCTCTCGACCGTCGATCCGGCGCGACTGGGCCACAAGGCGCTGGCGGTGAACCTCAGCGACCTTGCGGCCTGCGGCGCGAAGCCGCTGGCCTTCACGCTCGCGCTGGCACTGCCGGGTGTCGACGAGCCCTGGCTCGAAGGCTTCTCGCGCGGCCTGTTCTCGCTGGCCGACGCGCACGGCTGCGAGCTGGTGGGCGGCGACACCACGCGCGGGCCGCTCAACATCTGCATCACGGTGTTCGGCGAGGTGCCGGCCGGCGCGGCGCTGCTGCGTTCGGGCGCGCGTGCGAGCGACGACATCTGGGTGAGCGGCACGCTGGGCGACGCGCGGCTGGCGCTCGAAGCCTTTCGCGGCACGGTCGCGCTGCCGGCCGAAGCCTTCGAGTCGGCCCGCGCGCGCATGGAGCAGCCCACGCCGCGCGTGGCGCTCGGGCTGGCGCTGCGCGGCATCGCCTCGTCGGCGGTGGACGTGAGCGACGGGTTGATCGGCGACCTGGGCCACATCCTCGCTTCGAGCGGTGTGGGTGCCACGCTCGATGCCGATGCGGCGACGGCCTTGATCGCTGCCGAAGTCCCCAGCCTGAGCACCGAGATCCTGCGCACCTGCGCGCTCTCGGGCGGCGACGACTACGAACTGGTCTTCACCGCTGCGCCGTCGGCGCGCGCCGCAGTAGAGCAAGCCGGAGAAGACAGCGCCACCTGCGTCACGCGCATCGGCCGCATCGAGGCCGATGCCGGCCTGCGCATCGTCGATGCAGCCGGCGCGCCGGTGTCACAGCGCTTCGGCTCCTTCGACCACTTCGTCTGAAGGCCTGAGCCGCGCGCGGCTCAGGAGCCTTGCACCATCGCCTGCATTTTTCGCTGTGCCGCATTGATCGCAGCCGATTGCCCGTTCAGCTGCTGAAGCATCTTGTTGAGCTCGGCCTGCACGGCCGGGTCGGCCACGGTGACCGTGGTGCCCGAAACCTGGATCTTCGACTTGTTCTTCTCGAGGAAGTCGCCAATGGCCAGCGCGCTGTCGAACACCGTGTCGAGCGCGGGGAACACTTCCTTGAAGGTGCCGGCCGGCGTGGTCACGGTCTTGTCGAAGGCCTTGTCGTAGACCGGCTTCAGGTCGTCGGGCTGCTTGAGCTGCGCGTGCGCGGCATCGGCCTTGGCGGTCTGCTGGTCGAGCGCGCTGCGCAGGCCGTTCAGTCCGTCCTTCGCGGCCTTGAGGTCGTCGCGGCGCGAGGCCAGGTCGGCGATGGAACGCAGCGCGCCCTTGGCCATGATCTGCGTCATGGGCTGGCTCACCGACTTGTTCATGCCTTCGTTGAAATCGGTGATCACCGCGTAGTGCTTCGCGTAGTCGCCGAAAGAGGCTTTCTCTTCTTCCGTGGGCATCGGCACGCGCAGGCCGGGCTTGTCGAGCACGCGGGTCTGCAGGAAGGCCGTGAAGGCCTTGCGCTGCTCGGCTTCCTTGTTGCCGCAGGCGACCAGTGCAAGGCCGAAGGCCATGAGGAGCGACAGGGCCCCGAGACGTCGAATGAAAGTTCTCATGGGCAGAGGCCCTCCCGCGTGTTGTGGTGGCAAAAATTATAGGGAGCGCTTCGCGACGGCGCGGCATGCGAGCCACACCGCGGCGGCCGGCGCAAGCGCGAAACCCGCGAACAGCCAGAGGGCCGCCGATTGCGCGCCTTCGACACCGCCCGGCACGGCCAGCCCCGCCGCATTCGCCACCAGTCCGGCCACGGCCGCGCCCACGGCCATGCCGTAGAGCTGCACGGTGGTGATCGAAGCGGAGGCCAGGCCTTCGTCACCTTTGGGCGCCAGCGACATCACGCGCGTGATCAGGTGCGGCCAGCCGATGCCCACACCGAGCCCCACGGCCGCCAGCGCGACGGCGATCAGCAGGGTCTCGAAACCGGCACCGAAGAATTCCTGCGACGGCAGCAGCCACGCGAGTGCCAACAGCCCCAGCGTGCAGATCACCGGGCCGGCGCGCAGCATGCGGTCGGCTCCCGTGCCACTGCGGCCCGAGGACAGCAGCGAACCCGCGCTCCAGCCGCCCGCCATCGCGGCCGCGAGGTAACCCGCCATGAGCGGCGAATGGCCGTGCAGCAGCTGCAGGAAGTACGGCACGAAGATCTCGGTTTCCGTGCCGATCAGCAGCAGCGCCACGCTCGCGTAGATGGCGCCCAGCGGCGCGCTCATCGCATACGCGCCGCGCGGCAGCACGCGCACGGCGGCGCGGCTGTCGATGCGGGTGGCCGCGAAGCCGATGGCCAGGCCCAGTGCCAGGCCGGCGGCCTGCCGGAGCAGGTCGGCCCACAAACCACTGGCTGCGATCACCAGCACCGAAGCCGCGAGCAGGCCGATCTGCAGCATCGGCACACGCGGCGGCGTGGCGGGCCGCGCGTACTTCACACCCATCTCGGGCCGCAATTGCACGAGCACCAGCAATGCCTGCGCCGCCGCCACCGGCAGCAGGAACCAGAAGGCCCAGCGCCAATGCCCGGCCTGCGCGAACAGCCCGCCCACGGCCGGCCCGCACAGCGTGGCGACGCCCCACATGCCCGACACCAGCGCCACCGCGCGCGGCCACAGCCGCTGCTCGAACACCAGCTGGATCAGCCCGTAGCTCAGCGCCGCGAGCAACCCGCCGCCCAACCCCTGCACCGCGCGCCCCGCGAGCATCCACGGCATGGCCGGCGCGAGCGCGCAGCCTGCCGAACCGGCGCCGAACACCGCCAGCGCCGCCAGGCACGCTCCGCGCGGGCCCAGCACCGCGAGCAGCCGCACCGACAGCGTGGCGCCGAGGATCGAGCCGACCACGAAGAGCGTCGTGCTCCAGGCATACCAGTCGAGCCCGCCGATCTCGCGCACCACCGACGGCAGCACCGTGGTCACGATGTGCACGTTGACGGCGTGCAGCGCGACGCCGCCGGTCAGCGCGAGCGCGCGCCAGCCGTTGCGGCCACTGAACAGCTCGCTCCATGCGGCGATGGGAGGTGGGGAGCGCAGTGCGGAGGAGGAGGAGGAGGACATGGCAAGCAACGAAGTCGGAAAGAAGCCTGGATGCTAGGCGCGCACGGTCAATTAAACAAGCTATTGCTTTGATAAATAAAAACTGCGCCGAACCGTGCCGGCCCGGATGCGCGACACTCCTGCCCCGATGCAAGCCGCTTCTTCTTCCTCCACGACCACCACCTCCGGCGCCATGCCCCAACCCTCGATGCGCCGCGCCACGCTGCGCTTTCTGCTCTCGCATCCCGCGCACTTCATCGCGCTGGGCTTCGGCTCGGGCCTGCCGCGCATCGCGCCGGGCACCGTGGGCACTCTGTGGGCCTGGGCGGCGTTCTCGGTGATGCAGCTGTGGTTCACGCCGGCCACCATCGGCTGGATCATCGCGGCCTCGCTGCCCATCGGCTGGTGGGCCTGCACCGTGACTGCGCGCGACATGAACGTGGCCGACCCCGGCGCCGTGGTGTGGGACGAGGTGATCGCCTTCTGGATCGTGCTCTGGCTGGTGACGCCGGCCGGCCTCCTCGCGCAGGCCGTCGCCTTCGCGCTGTTCCGTTATTTCGATGCCGCCAAGCCCGGCCCGGTGGCCTGGGCCGATGCGCTGTTCAAGCAGCGCGACGCGGCGCAGGTGCGCTGGTGGCACGCGGGCTTCGGCATCATCCTCGACGACCTGGTGGCGGCGTTCTGCACGCTGCTGGTCATTGCACTCTGGCGCGCATGGTGAACCCGATGGACTCTTCCTCTTCTTCTTCAACGTTGCCGACGCTCGCGGACCACGACACGCCCGCGCTGGTCGTGGCGCTGGCCGGCCTGCTGCAGAAAAAAGGCTGGATGCTGGCCACCGCCGAAAGCTGCACGGGCGGGCTGATCGGCGCGGCCTGCACCGAGCTGGCCGGTTCCAGCGCGTGGTTCGAGCGCGGCTTCATCACCTATTCGAACGAGGCCAAGACCGAACTGCTGGGCGTGGACGCGGCGGTGATCGCGGCGCACGGCGCGGTCAGCGAGCCGGTGGCGCGCGCGATGGCCACGGGCGCGATCGCGCATTCGTCGCCTTCGCGCGTGGCACTGGCCGTGACCGGTGTGGCAGGGCCGACCGGCGGCACGCCCGACAAGCCGGTGGGCACGGTGTGGTTCGGCTGGTCGGTCGATGGCGACGTGCGCACCGAGCGCCGCCGCTTCGACGGCGACCGCGCCACGGTGCGCGCGGCCACGGTGCGGTACGCACTGCAGACGCTGGTCGAGTTGCTCGGCCGCTGACCCGATTTTTCACAAACCCGAGAGGACTCATGACAGCAGCCACCAACGCCCAGACCATCGAGCGCTTCTACAGCGCCTTCGCGAAGCTCGACGGCGCCGCCATGAAGGCCTGCTACGCAAGCGATGCGGTGTTCGACGACGAGGCCTTCTCGCTGCGCGGGCAGCGCGAGGTGGGCGGCATGTGGCGCATGCTGACCTCGGCCACGAAGGCCAAGGGCGCCGACGTGTGGCGCCTGAGCTGGCGCGACGTGAAGGCCGACGACACCAGCGGCAGCGCCCACTGGGATGCGCACTACCGCTTCGGCGCCACCGGCCGCCTCGTCGACAACAGCATCGACGCGCACTTCACCTTCACGCCCGAGGGGCTGATCGCGACGCACCGCGACAGCTTCCCGTTCTGGACCTGGTCGCGCCAGGCGCTCGGCACGCCGGGCCTGCTGCTGGGCTGGACGCCCATGCTGCGCAACAAGGTGCGCGCCACCGCCGCGGCCAATCTCGCCACTTTTCTTGCACGCCAGCCATGAGCAACAACACCGCCATCGCCTTTTCCAACAACGAAGCGCAGCACCGCTACGAGGCCGTGCTCGACGGCAAGCTCGCCGCCTACGCCGAATACAACCTGCTGACCGACGCGATCATGTTCACGCACACCGAGGTGCTGCCGGAGCACGAAGGCAAGGGCGTGGGCTCGGGCATCGCGAGGCACGTGCTCGACGAGGCGCGCGAGAAGGGGCTGCATGTGATCCCGGTGTGCCAGTTCATCGCGGGCTACATCCGCAAGCACCGCGAGTACGCCGACCTCGTGCGGCCGGACATCCAGCGCGCCTTCAAGATCTGAACGGGGCCCGCTCCCGGGCTCCCGGGCTGCTCTGTTTGTGTTCCGGGAGTTCTTGTTCAGCGCGCGTGCGCAGGGCACCGGGTGCTCTGAACGATCGCGCCCCGAGGAACACGCCCCGTCAAAAGCCCCAGGTCATTCACCGTGGCATTTCTTGTATTTCTTGCCGCTGCCGCAAGGACACGGATCGTTGCGCCCGGGCGTGGCTTCCTTGCGGATGGTCTCGGCTTTCGGGCCCAGGCTCTTCCAGAGCTGGCGCAGGTCGTACACGGCCCAGATGGCGGCGCCGAAATCGTCGAGCCGCTGCTGGCTCACGCTGGGCGGGGCGTCGTCGCTGTACATCGACAACGTGGGCTTGGCGGTGTCGTCCTCGGTCAGGGCGACGATGTTGTCGAGCGCGTCGTCGAGCATGCGCGCGGCGTCCTTGTCGCGCGGCGTGGCCCAGTCTTCGGGCCAGTTCTCGACCGCGTACATGAAGCCCAGCGCCCAGACCTGCGCGAAGGACGGAATGGCTTCTCCGGCGACTTCGGCGCGTTCTTCCTCGGGCAGCGAGGCAATGGCGCCGCGGGTGTCGAGCACCTCGGGCTGCCAGCTGCGTTCGTCGTCGAGGGTTTCGACCGGGGCGTCGAGGCCCTCCTCGATCTCGATCCAGCGGCGCTTCCAGTTCCAGACGAACTCCATGTGCTGCGCCGAGGAGAAGCTGTCGCCCAGCAGCACGGGCCAGTATTCGGAGGGCATGATGGGCCGGCGGGTGCAGATCAGCGCGGCCATGAAGCCTTCGCAGAACTCCCACTGGGGGATTTCCTCGTCGTGCTCACGCATGGCGTCGAGCGCCTGGTCGAGAGCGTCGAAATCGTCGGGGCCGAGGGGTGTACGGGCTGCGGCGGGGGCCTCGGAAGGCGAAATGGAGTCGGGAATGGTCGTCATGGCAAGTTCGGGGCAGCCCTCTATGATGCAGCAGGCTCCGGTCGAGACTACTTCTATGCCCACGATTATTCCGTTTCCGGCGCGCTACAGCGCCTTCGCCCTGTGCGTGGCCGGTCTGGCGGCCTGCCTGGCGTTCGTGCTGGTGTCGCCGCACCTGTGGCTGGCCTGGACCGGTGTGGCCGTGTTCGCGGTGCTCACGGGTACCGGCGTGCACGACCTGCGGCAGGCGCGCCACGCGATCCTGCGCAACTACCCGGTCATCGGCCACCTGCGCTTTCTGCTGGAATTCATCCGCCCCGAGATGCGGCAGTACTTCATCGAGAGCGACTCCGAAGCCGCGCCGTTCTCGCGCGCCCAGCGCTCGCTGGTGTACCAGCGCGCCAAGGGCGACCCGGACAACCGGCCCTTCGGCACCCAGCTGAACGTGACCATCGCGGGCTATGAGTGGATCAACCATTCGATGCAGCCCACGAAGCTCGCGAACCACGACTTCCGCATCGTGATCGGCGGCACGCCGCAGCCGGTCGGCGCCAATCCGGAGCAGCTCTGTACACAGCCCTATAGCGCCAGTGTGTTCAACATCTCCGCCATGAGCTTCGGCGCGCTGTCGGCCAATGCGATCCTCGCGCTCAACAAGGGCGCGCAGATGGGCGGCTTTGCGCACGACACCGGCGAGGGCTCGATCTCGCAGCACCACCGCGTGCATGGCGGCGACCTGATCTGGGAAATCGGCTCGGGCTACTTCGGCTGCCGCAACGACGACGGCAGCTTCAACGAGGAACGCTTCACCGCCAACGCGCGCGACCCGCAGGTGAAGATGATCGAGATCAAGCTGAGCCAGGGCGCCAAGCCCGGGCACGGCGGCGTGCTGCCCGCCCCCAAGGTCACACCCGAGATTGCGGCGGCGCGGGGCGTGCCGGTGGGCGTGGATTGCATCTCGCCTTCTTCGCACAGCGCGTTCTCCACGCCGACCGAGATGATGCATTTCATCGCCCGGCTGCGCGAGCTGTCGGGCGGCAAGCCGACGGGCTTCAAGTTCTGCCTGGGCCACCCTTGGGAATGGTTCGGCATCGTCAAGGCGATGCAGGCCACCGGCATCACGCCCGACTTCATCGTGGTCGACGGCGCAGAGGGCGGCACCGGGGCGGCACCGGTCGAATTCAGCGACCACGTGGGCGCGCCGCTGCAGGAAGGCCTGCTGCTGGTGCACAACACGCTGATCGGCGTGAACCTGCGCCACCGCATCAAGATCGGCTGCGCCGCCAAGGTGATCACCGCCTTCGACGTGGCCCGCATGATGGCGCTGGGCGCCGACTGGTGCAACGCGGCGCGCGGCTTCATGATGGCGCTGGGCTGCATCCAGGCACAGAGCTGCCACACCGGCCATTGCCCCACGGGCGTGACCACGCAGGACCCGCTGCGCCAGCAGGCGCTGGTGGTGCCCACCAAGGCCGACCGGGTGCGCAACTTCCACCGCAGCACGCTGCATGCGCTGCAGGAGCTGGTGCAGGCTGCGGGCCTCGACCATCCACAGCAGATCACCGCGCACCACATCGTGCGCCGCATCTCCGACACCGAGGTGCGCCTGTTGAGCAACCTGGTGATGCAGGTGCAGCCGGGCGCCCTGCTCGGCCCGCTCGACGAGCAGCACAATGTTTTCCGAACCTACTGGCCGCTGGCCAGCGCAGAGAGCTTCCAACCCGTGACGCAGGCCCCGCACGGGCTGGTGGCGGGCTTCGCACTGGCCGCATGAATCCTTTGAGACGAGGCGCCAATGGGCGCCTGCAATCGCGCAAGGGCGCAGCTTCGGCGCCCGCGCCCCTGGACGCGCTCCTGCCGAACCCGCCGGCACCCGGCGACTACGCAGAGTTCCTGCGCACCACCCTGCCGCGGCAGGAGAAGAACGTGGCGAGCCACCGCTTCGGCAGCGAACGCGTGTGGCTCAAGAAGGCCGGGCCCCGGCACGGCAAATGGGGCTACCGCGTGATGGCGGCCGTCGCGCGCATGGCGGGGCTGGACATCATCAAGCCGGTGCCCAACCCGGGCGGCGAGGCGGCCATCGCGACCGAGGCTCGGCGGCTCAAGCAGCTCGCGGCCGCGGGCCTGCGCGTGCCGGTGGTGCTGGCGCAGCAGCCGGATGGCCTGCTGATCTCGGACCTGGGCGAAAGCGGCCGCGCGACGGTCGTGCTGCAGGAGCGGCTCGACCAGGCCGCCGCCGCCGGCCCAGCCGCGCTGCTGGCCGTGTGGCGCGAAGGCCTTGCCGCGATTGCCGCCGTGCACATGCGCGGCCAGCACCTGAGCCAGGCCTTCGACCGCAACCTCGTGCAGTGCCCCGACGGCGTGATCGGCTACATCGACTTCGAGGACGACCCGGCCGAGGTCATGACGCTGGCCGAATGCCAGGCGCGCGACTGGCTGAGCTACCTGCACTCCACGGCCATGATGCTGGAAGCCGCCGCGCCGCAGGCCGCGGGGCAGCACTGGCATGCGGCGCTGGCCGGCGTGAACGAAGAGGTGCGCGAGCGCATCGCGAATGCAGCCCGGCGCATGAAGTGGGCGCAGAAGCTGCCGGCGAGCCGGCGATGGGGACGGGATACGCAGCGGGTGCGGGCGGTGGCGCGGTTGCTGGGGCAGTGGCACCTGGCGCCGCCCGCGCTCCCGAACTAAGGTGCGAACGCCGCCTGCACCGCCACACCGCGCAGTGCCAGCCGCTTCTTCATCGACAGCACCGCCCGGTCCTTGCTCAGCAGCAGTGCGCCGTGCGCCACGGCCAGGTCGATGAACACCTGGTCGTCGGGGTCGCTGCACACGCAGGGCGCGCGCGGCGGAGTGCCTTCCACCATCCGCACCCGCGCATCGAAATCGGCCAGCACCGCCGGCGCTTCCAGCCCGCGCTGCGCCATGCGCCGGGCGATCAGCGGGTAGCCCAGCACGCGTTCGAGCTCGGTGCGCATGGCGGCCGAGGCCAGCCAGTGCAGTTCGCCTGCGGCAAGCCGCACGGTCAGCGGTCTCCAGGCGGGATCTTCGAAGACCAGCAGGTCGAGCGTGATGTTGGTGTCGATGACGACGGGGCCGGATTCTGTCAGGGTCATGGAATGTGCGGGGGAATATCGCCGATGTTGCACCATGCAGGGCCGGAGTCAGGCCCTTGTCGGCCCGCCCGGCGAAAATGGGCCGTTGCCTGCCCACCCCCGCCCTTCCTTCATGAAACGTCTCCCGCTGCTCTGTCTCGTCGTGCTCGCATCCACGGGAGTGCGGGCCGAGTGGCTGACCCTGTCGGGCACGCCCGGCGATGCCGCCAGCAGCTACGTGCAGGTGGAGCCGACCAGCGTCGAGGTGGAAGGATCGAACCGGCTCGTGAGCCTGCGCATGAGCCTGCCGGAGGACCGCACGGAACGCGAGGGCATCCGGTTCCGCTCTTTCCAGGCCCGTGCCAAGGTCGATTGCGAGACCCGCAGCGCGCGCTACGTGAGCACCACCTACTTCGGCCATCCGGACTTCGTCGGCGAGCCCGTCGCGGTGAGGCATTTCGAAGAGGACGACATCCATCCCCTGACGCTGGCCGGCGCGCGCGATATCGTCATGCGCACGGTCAACGCGGCCTGCGCCGTCCGGCCCAAGGAAGCCGCCAGGGAGCAGCCGCGGCCCGAAGGCGCGCTACTTCCGCGCTGAGCCCGCGACCATGTCGAAGCGGAACAGCCGGCACTCGATCGGCCCGTTCCACATCGGCACGCGGCGCGACTCCTTCAGCCGCATCTGCCTGGGCAGCTTCAGGTCGGGCGTCAGCACCCAGGCGGTCCAGCCGGCGTAGTTCTTCTTCCAGTGGGTGGCGAGTTGCGGGAAGAACTCGCCGCCGTCGCCCCCCTCGCCCTGCGCGGTCTGCGCCGATTCGCGCGCGCCGGAACGGCCCGTGCCGGCCACGCCGCCCACTTCGATGCGCTCGCCGTACGGCGGGTTGAGCACGATCACGCCGCCTTCGGCCGGGGGCATGCGCTGCAAGGCATCGCCGCCGCGGAACTCGACCGCTTGCGCCACACCGGCGCGCTCGGCATTGCGTTCGGCGAAGTCGACCATGCGGTGCGACACGTCGGAGCCGAAGATCGCCACGCTGCCTTCGCGCACGGCGGTCTCGGCTTCCTGCCGGATCGCGTTCCAGACATGCGCCTGGAACGGCAACAGTTTCTCGAACCCGAAGCGCCGCAGCGACCCGGCCGCGATGCCGCGCGCGATCTGCGCCGCCTCGATGGCGATGGTGCCGCTGCCGCAGCAGGGGTCGTACAGCGGCTGCGTGGACACTTCGCCGGTCTCGGGGTTCCACCAGCCGCTGGCGGCCAGCATGGCGGCGGCCAGGGTTTCCTTCAGCGGGGCGTCGCCCTTGTCCTGGCGCCAGCCGCGCTTGAACAGCGGCTCGCCCGAGGTGTCGATGTACAGCGTGCAGGTGTCGGTGGTCAGGTGCGCGAACACGCGGCAGTCGGGCCACTGGGTCTCGATGCTCGGGCGCACGCCGTTCGCCTTGGCGCGGAAGCGGTCGGCAATGGCGTCCTTGATGCGCAGGGTGGCGAAGTTCAGGCTCTGCAGCGGGCTGTGCTGGGCAGTGGTCTCGATCTTGAAGGTCTGCTTCGGCGTGAACCAGATCTCCCAGGCCACGCCGTTGGCGATGGCGTAGAGGTCGTTCTCGTTGCGGTAGGGCGCGTGGGCCAGCTCGACCAGCACGCGCTGCGCGAGCCGGCTGTGCAGGTTGAGCTTCAGGGCGTCGCGCCAGTCGGCGCGAACCCGCACGCCGCCGCGCAGCGTGAGCAGGTCTTGCCCGGCGCGGCCGGTCAGGGCGTGCACCTCCTGGGCGAGGAATTCCTCGACGCCGGCGGCGCAAGGCAGGAAAAGAGAGAGATCGTTCACAAAAAATTGGCCATCGGGAAGCCCGACTAGGGGACTCCATTGTCGCCGCGTCACGCACCTTCTCTATATAGTCGATTTGCCGATGACTCCCACCCCCGCATCCCCGGCCCCCACCGGCAGCAGCGACCGCTTCGCGATCCAGTGCGAGGTGCTGCGGCTGTCCATCCGGCCCATCGGCCCGGTGCTGCTGGTGCAATACCTGCTGAACTGCGGCGTGGCGGCGCTCTTCGCCTGGCAATACTCGGTGCCGCGCGCGCTGGTGTGGATCGCACTGGTCACCGGGGTGACGGTGATGCGCGGCTTCTTCCCGCAGCGCCTGCCCGAGCCCTTCACGCCCGAAACCCTGCGCGAGGAACAGCGCACGCACACGCTGCGCACGGCCATCTGGGAACTGGCGCACGGGCTGGCCGGCGTGCTGCTGTTCGACCCTGCGCGCGCCGACCTGCAGCTGCTGCTGGGCCTGATCCTGATGGGCATGACGCTGTCGTCGGCCTTCTCGGTGTCGTTCTATACGCCGGCCACGCAGTTGGCGATCACGCTGCTGCTGGCGCCGATCATCGTCACAGGCCTCTGGCTGGGTGCGCCGGTGATGATGGCCGTGGCGGTCATCGGCATCGGGCTGATCGCGATGATGTGGAAGCTGGTGGCCGAGCGCTCGCGCCAGCTCGAGGAGAACATCGGCCTGCGGCTCAACGAGCGCACGCTGCGCGAACAGGCGCTGGCCGGCCTGCGCGCCTCCGAGCAGGCGCAGGCCGAGCGGCTGCGCTTCTTCTCTGCCGCCAACCACGACCTGCGCCAGCCGGTGATGGCCATCGGCCTGCAGGCCGAAGTGCTGCGCCAGCAGCTGAACAGCGGCGCGGACATGGAGGCGGTTCAGTACACCGTGGGCTCGCTGGCGCGCGCGCAGCAGGCGCTCGAAGGGCTGACCAACCAGCTGCTCGAAATCGGCCGCATCGAGGCCGCGGTCGATCCGCTGCGTCCGGCGGCAGTGGCTCTGGCGCCGCTGCTGCTGGGGCTGGCGCGGCAGGCAGGCGACGGCCGGGTGCTGGTGCGCTGCCCGCACGACGCCATCGCCTGGAGCGACACCGTGTCGGTGCGCCGCGTGCTCGCCAACCTGGTCGACAACGCCGTCAAGTTCACGCCGCGCGGACGCGTGCTGCTGGCGGTGCGGGCGCGCCGGCGCGGCACCGGTCGGGCCTGGCGCGTCGAGGTGCGCGACAGCGGCATCGGCATCGCGGCCGACGCGCAGCAGCGCGTGTTCGACGACTTCGAGCAGATCGGCAACGTCGAGCGCAACCTGCAGCGCGGCCACGGGCTGGGCTTGGCGATCGTGCGGCGGCTGGCGGCGCAGCTCGGCATTGCGGTGTCGCTTCGCTCGGCGCCGGGGCGGGGGTCGGTGTTCAGCTTCGAGCTGCCTGCCGCGCCCGACGGCGCGATGGTGGCGGCGCGCCCTGCTTCCGTGCCGCAGGGCGACGGCGCCGATGCAACGCACACGCTGCGCCCCGGGCTCGCAGTGCTGGTGGTGGAAGACAACACGGTGGTGGCCGACAGTCTCAGTGCCCTGCTGCGGCAATGGGACGTGGAGCCGCGCGTCTATGCCAGCGCCGCCGAGGCGCTGGCGCTGGCCGACCTGCGCGCGCTCGACGCGGCGCTGTGCGACATCCGCCTGCCGGGTGCGCTCGACGGCATCGCGCTGGCCGACAAGCTGCAGCGGCAGAAGCCGTCGCTGGCGATCGCGCTGATTTCGGCCGACATCAACGAAGCCACCCAGCGGCTCGCCACCGAGCGTGGCTGGCATGCGCTGCGCAAGCCGGTGCAGCCGGACGAACTGCGCGGGGTGCTGCTGAGGGCGCAACAGCCGTCGCAGGGCTGAGGCCGGCAGGGCGACGGGCTGGCACGGGCCGTGCGGTGATGTCATCGCTTCCGATATATGCTCCGCGCACAGGCCGCCTGTCCTGCTCACGATGTCCTCCGACACATCCTCATCCCCCCTCGCAGCCGACGCGCGCTACGACCCGTTCACGATGGCGCTGCACTGGCTGCTTGCGGCCCTGATCGTGGGCTCGTTCGGCGTAGGGCTCTACATGACGGGGCTGCCGTTCTCGCCGCTGCGCCTGAAGATCTACAGCTGGCACAAGTGGGCGGGCGTCACCATCCTCGCGCTGTCGGCGCTGCGGCTGCTGTGGCGGCTCGGGCATCGTCCACCGGCGCTCCCGCCGGGCATGTCGGCGCTCCAGCTGGCGAGCTACCGCATCAGCCACACGCTGATGTACCTGCTGTTCTTCGCGGTGCCGCTGTCCGGGTGGGCCTACAGCTCGGCCATGGGCATGCCGGTGGCGTGGTTCGGCGTGCTGCCGCTGCCCGACTTCGTGCCGGTCGACCACGCCTTCGCCGAGGCGGTGCTGCAGCCGCTGCACCGCAACTGCGCCTTCGTGCTGGCGGGCGTCACGCTGCTGCACGTGGCGGCGGTGCTCAAGCACCACTGGATCGACCGCGACGGTCTTCTCAAACGCATGTGGCCCCGGCCACGCAAGGAACCTGCTCGATGATCAAGCGCCTGTTTTTCCGTCTCGCGCCGTCGCTCGCGGCGCTGGCTTTCGCCACCCTGGCGCTGCCGGCCGGCGCCGAGCCCGCAGCGGCAAAGCTCGTGGCCGACAAGAGCCAGATCGTCTTCGTCAGCAAGCAGATGGGCGTGCCCGTGGAAGGCACGTTCAAGAAATTCGACGCGCAGGTGGCCTTCGACCCGAAGAAGCCCGAGGGCGGCACCGTCGCGCTGCAGATCGACACGGCCAGCGCCGGCTTCGGCGTCCCGATGAGCGATGCGGAACTGCCCAAGCAGCCGTGGTTCGACGCCGCGCACTTCCCGCAGGCAAGCTTCCAGTCGAGCGCCATCAAGGCGCTGGGCGACGGCAAGTTCGAGATGGCGGGCAAGCTCACCATCAAGGGCATCGCCAAATACGTGACGGTGCCCGTCAGCATCGCCGCGGCCGGCGGCAAGGAGGCGGTTGCCACGGGGAGCTTCACGATCCAGCGGCTCGACTACAAGGTGGGCGAAGGCGAATGGACCGACACCTCGACGGTCGGCAACGACGTGCAGGTGCGCTTCAGGTTCACGCTCACGGGCTTCGGGCCGCTGTGAAGCGCCAGGCTGTCCGCCCTTCACTCACTTTCCTCTTTCCTCCCGCATCCAACGCCATGAAAAAGCTCCTTCTCGCCGCGGCCCTGTCGGCCGCCGCATTCACCGGCAGCGCCACGGCGCAGCAACAGCAACTGCCAACGGAATTCGCCCCGGCCGTGGCCGCCAAGCCCGCGGGCGGGCCGGCGAAGAACGCCAACTACGTGATCGATCCGACTCACACCTTCGTGATGTACGAGATGGGGCACTACGGCACCACCACCAACCGCGGGCGCTTCAGCACCAAGGACGGCTCCGTGCAGATTGACGGCACCGGCGCCAGCGGCAAGGTCGACATCACGATGGACATCAGCTCCATCAACACCGGCGTCGACCTGCTCAACCGCCATGTGCAGAGCAAGGATTTCTTCAACGTGGCCGAGTTTCCGATCGGCCGCTTCGTGGCCGACCGCATCGATTTCAGCGGCGGCAAGGTGACCGACGTGCCCGGCACGCTCACGCTGATGGGCCAGACCAGGCCTGTGACGCTGAAGGCCGTGCGCTTCAACTGCTACCTGAGCCCGCTGATCAACCGCCAGGTGTGCGGCGGCGACTTCGAGACCACGGTGGAGCGCAGCGACTGGGGCATCACCTGGGGGCTGAACTTCGGCTTCGAGAACAAGGTGAAGCTGCTGGTGCAGGTCGAAGCGGTCAACGTGCAATGACACCGCTGCCCGGCCTCGCCGGCGCCACGAGCACCAGCTAGAGCAGGCTCTCCGGCGTCAGCGGCGCCAGCAATTCGAGCATGACCCGGCCCCAGAAACTGGAGTCGGGCTCCTCGGTCAGCACGGTGAGCTTGCCGGCATCCTCGCTGACCCATTCGATGCGTGACTCGTTGCTGCCTTCGGCAAAGCGCAGCCGGTAGGCGCCCTGCTGCTTGAGCACGTCGATGAGTTTCAGCGCCTGCTGCGCCATCTCGGCGCTGTGGATGATCAGCCCGATCTCGGTGTTGGCCGACTCCGAGCGCGGGTCGAAATTCATCGAGCCGACGAACAGCGTGCGCCGGTCGATCACGGCCGACTTGGCATGCAGCCTGCCCACCGAGGTGCCGAACAGGCCCAGCCGCACGCTGCGCCGGGTGCGCGTGGAGCTCAGCTCGTAGAGGTCGGCGCCGAGCTTGAGCATGTCGGGCCGGTAGCGGCGGTAGGCGGTGTGCACCAGCGGCTCGTCGGTGGCGGCCAGCGAATTGGTGACGACGCTGATCTTCACGTTGCGGTTGCGGATCTCGCGCATCACCTCCAGCCCCGTGGCGCCCGGGATCAGGTAGGGCGAGACGATGGTCACTTCGGAGCGTGCGCGGCGCATCTGCTCGACCACGTTGTAGCGCACGCTGTCGACGTCGAGCAGCGGCACGCCGCCGTAGGAGGCGGTCTTGCCGATCACGCGCTCGGGCGAATCGGCATAGGCCTCGGCGGTGGTCCAGATCAGGCCGAGCTTGCCGGCGTTCAGGTCTTCCACCATCGGGCTGTAGCCGAGCAGGTCGTTGGGCGCGGGCTTCGGCGGCGGTGGAGTGGTGTCGGGGCCGGTGACCGCGTCGAAGCGGCGCTGCAGCTCTTCGGCCGACAACTCGCTGCGCACCACCGACTGGATCGGCCGCACGTAGATGCTGTTCCAGTACTGGTCGAACAGGCTGCCCAGCCGCGGGATCAGCGCACCGGTGACGAAGGTGTCGAGGTCGAGAAAATTCTCGCCCGCGGTGCGCGTGAAGTACTGGTTGCCGATGTTGCGCCCGCCCGCCACCGCCATCGCGCCGTCGGCGATGAACAGCTTGTTGTGCATGCGCCGGTTGACGCGGCTGAAGTCGAACAGCGAGGCGGTGAAGCGCTTCAGGATGCTCGCGCGCCCGGCCGGGAACGGGTTGAACAGGCGCAGTTCGACGTTGGGCGTGGCGGCAAAGCCGAGCAGCAGTTCGTCCTCGCCCGAGGTGTAGAGATCGTCCATCAGCACCCGCACACGCACGCCGCGCTGGGCGGCGTCGCGCAGGGTGCGCAGCAGGTAGCGACCGGTCTCGTCGTTCTCGATCTGGTAGTACTGCACGTCGAGCGTGCGCTGGGCACGGCGGGCCAGCTGGATGCGGGTGTCGAAGGCGAAGTCGCCACCGGGCATCAGGCGAAAACCGCTCAGGTCGGGGTCGGGCTGCGAGGCCAGCGCGAGCTTGCCGAGGGCGGTGTCGGCCGAGACGGCCATGGCCTTGGTGGGTGCGCGCGGGGCCTCGTCGGGCAGGGTGGCGCAGCCGGTGGCGAGCAGTGCGAAAGCCGCGAACAACAGCGCCAGGCCCCAGCGCCAATACGGTCCAGGTCCGTTCGGGGAACACCGCGGAACCGGCTCCGCCGGGCCGCAGGTGTTGCCCCCTGCAAGGGGGTTGGCGAAGCGACACGAAGTGCGCATAGCCTGGGGGTGTGCCAAGTTACAGGGCTTTGCGCAGGTTCGCGGGCGCGATGCGCAGCGCCTCGCGGTACTTGGCCACGGTGCGCCGTGCGCACTCGATGCCCTGCTCTTTCAGCATCTCGGAGATCTGGCTGTCCGACAGCGGCTTCTTGATGCTCTCGGAACTCACGAACTGCTTGATCAGCGCGCGCACCGCGGTGCTCGACGCATTGCCGCCCGTCTCGGTGCCCAGCGCCGAGCCGAAGAAGTACTTGAGCTCGACGGTGCCGAACGGCGTGGCCATGTACTTGGCGGTGGTCACGCGCGAGATGGTCGATTCGTGCAGGCCCAGCTCGTCGGCGATCTCGCGCAGCACCAGCGGGCGCATCGCGAGTTCGCCATGCACGAAGTAGCTCTTCTGCCGCTCGACGATGGCGTTGCTCACGCGCAGGATGGTGTCGAAACGCTGCTGGATGTTCTTGATGAACCAGCGCGCCTCCTGCAGCCGCTGCGACAGCGCCTGGCTGCCCTCGCCCTTGTGCGACTTGAGCGCGCCGGCATAGATGTCGTGCACGCGCAGGCGCGGCATCACCTCGGGGTTCAACATGACGCGGAACTTCACGTTGGTGCCGCGGCCGGTCTTGGTGACGATCACATCGGGAATGACGATGTTGCGCTCCACGTCGACGAAGCGCCGGCCCGGCTTGGGCTCCAGCCGCGCGATGATCTGCAGCGCCGAGCGCACCAGCTCCTCGCTGCTGCGGGTGAGCGTGGCCAGGCGTTTGAAATCGCGGCGCGCAAGCAGCTCCATGGGCTGCTTGCAGACGGTGATGGCGGTCTTGCGGACCAACGCCTCTTCGTCGGTCTCGTCCTCGCTGGCCATGGCGCGCAGCTGGATGCCCAGGCATTCGCCGAGGTCGCGCGCGCCTACGCCCGCGGGCTCCAGGCTCTGCAGCAGTCCGAGCGCCACCTGGAAGTGATGCACGAGGTCGTCGAACTGGTCGTTGTCGTCGCCAGCCAGGCCCGAGGCCAGTGCGGGCAGCGAGTCTTCGAGGTAGCCGTCGTCGTTGAGCGATTCGATGAGAAAGCGCAGCGCGGCGCTGTCGTTCTCGTTCAGGCGCAGGCTCAGCGCCTGGCGGTGCAGGAACGACTGCAGCGACTCCTGGCTGCGCGCGAGTTCGGTAGCGTCGGCACGTTCGTCGTCGCCGAGGTTGTTCTGGCGCGCGGGCGCGTCGCTGCCCCACTCGCTGTCGTCGGGCGCCGCCATGTCGACGGTGCCGTCGCCTTCCCAGTCGGGCTCACGCTCGGCGATCTCGGCAGCTGGCCCGTCGGTATCCGCCGTGGTGGTGCTGGTGGTCTCGGCGGGCGCACTGGCGGCCGAAGGCGCAAAGTCGCTCTCGCCCTCATCGCGCGGAACCGGCGCATCAGCCGTGTCGAGCCCGAATTCCTCGCGCGCCGCTTCTTCCGCGGTGCGTTCGAGGAACGGGTTTTCGTCCAGCATCTGCTCGACTTCCTGGCTCAGTTCGAGCGTGGAAAGCTGAAGCAGCCGGATGGACTGCTGCAGCTGTGGCGTCAGTGCCAGATGCTGCGAGACGCGAAGGGACAGCCCTTGCTTCATGAGGAAATGGCCCCCCCCCAGGCTGCGCGCTTCGCGCTACGCCAACCCCCTACCGGGGGCGGGCCGGCCGCTTCGGGCGGCCGTGCACGGCGGCCCCCGCGAGGAAGCTCCGCGCGGACGGTGGCCACGATGATCCTTGACCCTCGCCGCACGATCACATCCGGAAGTGTTCGCCCAGGTACACCCTGCGTACTTCGGCGTTGTCGACGATCTCCGAGGGTGTGCCTTGTGCCAGCACATGCCCGTCGCTGATGATGAACGCGTGATCGCAGATGCCCAGCGTTTCACGCACGTTGTGGTCGGTGATGAGCACGCCGATGCCGCGCTCCTTCAGGAAGCTGATGATCCGCTGGATTTCGATCACCGCGATCGGGTCTATGCCGGCGAAGGGCTCGTCCAGCAGGATGAAGCGCGGCTGGGTGGCCAGCGCGCGCGCGATCTCGACGCGGCGGCGCTCGCCGCCCGACAGCGCCAGCGCGGGCGAGTCGCGCAGGTGGTCCACCCGCAGGTCGGCCAGCAGTTCGGACAGGCGCTCTTCGATGTGCTGCTTCGACAGTGGCGCCATCTTGCCGTTGGCATCGGGCTCGCTCTGGAGCTCGAGCACGGCGCGCACGTTTTCCTCGACCGTGAGCTTGCGGAAGATCGAGGCCTCCTGCGGCAGGTAGCTCAGGCCCATGCGGGCGCGGCGGTGGATCGGCATGTGGGCGATGGGCTCGCCGTCGATGGTGATGTCGCCCGCATCGGCGCGCACCAGCCCCACGATCATGTAGAACGAGGTGGTCTTGCCCGCGCCGTTCGGCCCGAGCAGCCCGACGACTTCGCCCTTCTGCACGTCGAGCGAGACGTCCTTCACGACCGTGCGGCTGCCATAGCTCTTCTTCAGGCCGCGCGCGACCAGGCGGCTGCCCGGCGTGCTGTTGGCGTCCTGCGATACAACGGATTCGATCACTTGCGGGTTTCTCCCTCGTCACCGAGCGTGGTGCTCGGGCGCAGGCCCTTGCCGGGCGCCGGGGTGGGCGCCGGCGGCGGCGCCTTGGCGCCGGCCGGGGCGCCGGCAGCGGGCGCACCCGGCGCGGTCGCGGCCTTGGGGGTCAGGATGGTCTTCACGCGGCCACCCGGGGTGGCCGCGTTGACGGCGGTGTTCGGCGGCACGGTGGAACCGTTGACCGTGTAGGTGTCGTTGCTCTGGTCGTAGACGATCAGCGCGCCCTGGCTTTCGTCGTTCGGCGTGGCGCCGATCAGGCGGCGCATCGTGGCGTTGCGGATGAACTTGACGTTGTCGGCGCGGCTGTCGTACTCGATGACGTCGGACTCGCCCTCGATCCACTCGTCGGGCGCATTGCGCTTCTGCTTGTAGTAGGCCCGCTTGCCGGGCGCGGCGGTGACCACGCCGTACTGGTAGCCCTCGGCGTCCTGGCGCACGTCCAGCCGCGCGCCGCGGATGATGATCGTGCCCTTCGTTACCAGAACGTTACCGGTGAACACGCTGGTCTGCTTCAGGTCGTCGTAGCGCATCGAGTCGGACTCGATGTTCATCGGCTTGGCGCGGTCGGCGGTCTCGGCCGCGGCGCCCGAGGCGAGGCCGGCCAGCAACAGCGCGCCGGCGGCCAGGCGGCCGATGCGACGAAGGAAGGAGGTGGTGGGGTGAGAGTGCAATGTCATAGAGGCACGAAACTTGCTCGGCATTGTATGCGGCTGATTGCGTCAGCCCCGCCCGCACAGATGAAAAAGCCCGCCGAAGCGGGCTTGACTTTCCTTCTGGTTCTACCAGAAACACCGCGGAACCGGCTCCGCCGGGCCGCAGGTGTTGCCCCCTGCAAGGGGCAGGCGAAGCGACACGACGTGCGCGCAGCCTGGGGTCAGCCCTTCCTTGCTTCGCCGACCAGATAGTTCACGACCTGAAGCACTTTGGTCATGTTGCCGGCGGTTTCCCCATCCACATACCAGCGGCCGGCCACGGCCATCGCCGGCACGCCGGCGACCTTGTAGGCGTCGGTCATCTGCGAAGCGCGCTTGGCCTTGCTGGCCACGCCGAACGAGGTGAAGACCTCCTTGAACTTGGCGCCGTCCAGGCCATTGGCCGCTGCCCAGGCAATGATGTTGGCGTCGCCGTTCACATTCTGGCGCTGTGCGTGGATCGCGTTGAAGACCTTCGGCTGGAATTCGTCGACCTTGCCCATGGCCTCGAGCGCATAGTACAGGCGCTGCTTGGCCTCGACGTCGTTGCCCACGAAGGGCACGGGAATGCGGCGGAACGCCACTTCCTTCGGCACGGTCTTGAGCCAGGCTTCCAGCGCCGGTTCGAAGTCGTTGCAGTGCGGGCAGTTGTACGAGAAGAACTCGACCACTTCGATCTTGCCGGCTGGCGCGTCGACCGGTACGCGCTTGTCGAGCGCCAGGTACTCGGTGCCGGCCTTGGGCGCGCGCGCCTGGGCGTGCGCGGTGTTGCCAGCCAGCGAAAGCAGGCCCAGCGAAGTGGCGGCCAGCGAAAAGTCACGACGTTTCATTGAAAAGGTTCTCCAGTTGGTACGCAGACTGAGCCGGCGCGCGGCGGGGAGTTCCCCCGCACCCGGCGCGCCCAGGGCAACGATGAATGGTGGCGGCAAATGCCGCGGCGCGAAGCTTAGGGGCTATTCGTGTCGGCCGCCGGGTCAACGCTGCACGCGAACCAGCGCCGAATCCATGCCGCCGCCGTCGAGCCGCTCCTTGAGGCGATCGGCGTCGTCCTTCTTGTTGAAGGGGCCGGCGCGCACGCGGTAGACGGTGCGGCCCGCCTGCTCGCGCTCGGTGACCTTGGCCTCGACGCCCATCAGCGACAGCTTGGCGCGCTGCGCCTCGGCGTCGTCGGTGGTGCGGAAGGCGCCGGCCTGCACGAAGTACATGAACGGATCGGCGCCTGAACTGCTGCTGGCGTTGCTGTTGTTGCTGCTGCTCGGCGCGGCCGAGGCAGTGGTCGTGCCGGAGCCCGAAACGTTGCCCGAGCGCGCGCGGGCGAGGTCGCCGAGCGGATCGTTCGATGCCGGCAGGGAGTTGGCTTCGGCCGGCACCGGCGCAGGGCGCGGCGGCTTGGGCGCCACCACCACGGGCACGGGGGTGCGGTCGTGGGCGGGGCGGTGGCCGGGGCCACGGCGGTGGTTGCCGGCTCGCCGGTGACGGGATTGACCGGAGCGGCCGGGGCCGCCGGCGCGGGCTTGGCGGCGCCGGCCTTGCCGGCCAGCGGCGCGTTCGGGTCCCAGTCGCGGTTCTTGCGGGCTTCGGCCTCGTCCTGCTCGGCGCCGCCGCGCTGCGTCTTGGTCACGAACGGGATCGGCACCTTGGTCACGTAGACCGCGATGCCCAGCGCGACGCCCAAGCCGAGCACCAGCCCGATGATCAGGCCGATGACGATGTTGCCGCGTTGTCTGGTTGTCTTCTTCATGGTGAGGAGTTCACATCTTGCTCGGCGCACTGACGCCGAGAATCGCGAGGCCATTGTGCAGCACCTGCGCGGTCGCGGCGACCAGCGCCAGGCGGGCCAGCTTGACCTTTTCGTCGTCGACCAGGATGCGCTCGGCGTCGTAGTAGCTGTGGTAGCTGGCGGCCAGCTCGCGCAGGTAGAACGTGACGTCGTGCGGGGCAAAATCCTTGGCCGCGGCCGTCAGCATGGCCGGGTACTTGGCCAGCAGCAGCATCAGCGCCTGGGCCGCCGGGCTCTCCAGCGGCGACAGGTCGACGTCCTTGAGCGTGGCGGCGTCGCCGCCCCAGCCGGCCAGCACCGAGCAGATGCGCGCATGCGCGTACTGCACGTAATAAACCGGGTTGTCGTTGTTTTTTGTCACCGCGAGGTCGACGTCGAAGGTGTATTCGGTGTCGGGCTTGCGGCTGAGCAGGAAGAAGCGGATGGCATCGGTGCTGGTCCACTCGATCAGGTCGCGCAGCGTGACGTAGCTGCCGGCGCGCTTGCTGATCTTGACCTCTTCGCCGCCCTTCATGACGCGCACCATGGTGTGCAGCACGTAGTCGGGGTAGCCCTCGGGAATGCCTTCGCCCGCGGCCTGCAGGCCGGCGCGCACGCGCGCGATGGTGCCGTGGTGGTCGGTGCCCTGGATGTTGATGACCTTGTGGAAGCCGCGCTCCCACTTGGCGATGTGGTACGCGACATCGGGCACGAAATACGTGTACGTGCCGTCCTGCTTCTTCATCACGCGGTCCTTGTCGTCGCCGTAGTCGGTCGACTTCAGCCACAGCGCGCCGTCCTGCTCGTAGGTCTTGCCGGCGGCTACGAGCTTCTGCACCGCAGCCTCGACGCGGCCGCTGGTGTACAGGCTGGACTCCAGGTAGTACTGGTCGAAGCGCACGCGGAAAGCCTGCAGGTCCAGGTCCTGCTCGCGGCGCAGGTAGGCCACGGCGAACTCGCGGATGGCGTCGATGTCCTCGATGTCGCCGCTGGCGGTGACTTCGCGGTCTTCCGACTTGACGGTCTTCTTCGCCTTGAAGTCGGCCGCGATATCGGCGATGTAGTCGCCGTTGTAGGCCGGGGCCTTGTCGCCGCTGGGCCACTCGGCATCGCCGGGCTTGAAGCCGCGGGCGCGCAGCTGCGTGCTGTTGGCCAGCGTCTGGATCTGCACGCCGGCGTCGTTGTAGTAGTACTCGCGCCAGACGCTCTCGCCCTGCGAGGCGCGCAGGTTGCAGATGGCGTCGCCGAGCGCGGCCTGGCGGCCGTGGCCGACGTGCAGCGGGCCGGTCGGGTTGGCCGAGACGAACTCGACCAGCACCTTCTCGCCGGTGGCCGGCTGCTGCCCGAAAGCATTCGCGGCGGACAGCACCTCGCGCACGATCTGCTGCTTGGCCGCCGTCTTCAGGCGGATGTTGAGGAAGCCGGGGCCGGCGATCTCGATCGCCTCGACCCACTGGCCGAAAGCGGGGGTGGCGAGCAGCGCAGCGCTCAGTTGCTCGGCCAGCTCGCGAGGCTTGCGCCCTAGCGGTTTGGCGAACTGCATCGCGGCCGTGCTGGCGAAATCGCCATGCGCAGCCACCTTGGGCGACTCGAACGCGGCTTTGGAGCCGGCGCCGGGCGAGAGGGATTCGAGCGTGTTCGCGAGCGCCGCGAGCAGCTCCTGTTTGACCAATAGCATCCGCGAATTTTACCGGGGGCAAACCCGGGCCCAATTAACGATCGTCATCCGATTGTTGTCTTCGGCCGTTAGGAGGGCCGGCCCCAAAGGCGGGGCTCCTGTCACAACTCAACCCTGCAAGGACATATCACCATGAAGAAGCTCCTTTCCCTGCTCGCACTCGGCGCTTGTCTTTCCTTCGGTGCCGCACAGGCGCAAGACAAGGCGGCCGCGCCTGCGGCAGCCCCGGCCGCTGCGGCCGCACCCGCCGCCAGCTGCGAAGCCAAGGCGGTCGACAAGAACGGCAAGGCCCTGGCCGGCGCCGCCAAGAGCAGCTCCATCAAGAAGTGCGAAAAGGAAGCCAAGGCTGCAGCGACCCCCGCATGCGCAACCAAGGCGGTCGACAAGAACGGCAAAGCTCTGGCCGGCGCCGCCAAGAACAGCTTCATGAAGAAGTGCACGGCGGATGCAGCCAAGGCCTGAAAACGGCACTGCTTGTGAAACGAGGCCCGCCGCGTGCGGGCCTTTTTCATGTCCGTGACCGGCCCTGAAGTCCGGCGAACCCGTGCGATTCTTCCCGCCCGGAGGCCTACTTGCCGAAGCCCCGCGCCAGGAACACCGCCACCAGCGGAATCAGCGCGATCAGGTGCGCCTGGATCATCACCAGCCGGCGCGTCTTCTTCACGTCGGCCTCGGCCGGCAGCTTGCCGGTGGCGCGCAGCGTCTTGCGCCAGCGGAAGTAGGTCAGCGTCGGGAAGATCGAGATCACGCCGACGATGATGAAGAGCCCCAGCTTCACATGCAGCAGCGGGTTGGTCCAGTACCAGGCCGTGCCCTTCACGCCCCACCAGGTGCGCGCGATGCCCGTGGCGAGCACCGCGATGGCGGCCATGCCGTAGACCATGTCGACCCTGGCCAGCCGCTCCACCACGGCCGCGTTGAGCCACTGCACACGGCACAGCGCCGCTTCGCTGGAAATGAAAACGACCATCGTCAGGATGGCGAGCAAATGCAGATAGGCGAGGATGGCTTCGAGCGTCATCGTTGGCTTTCAAGGCTGTGACTCGCCCCCAGGCTTCGCGCACTTCGTGTCGCTTCTCCTTCCCCTGCCGGGGGCAACACCTGAGGCCCGGCAAAGCCGGTCCCTCGGTGTTCCGCGAAGAAGCCGCAATCACCTTCAGCGTGGGTGGAGCGTCAATGGAATTGGAATGTAAACAGATTGTGACGCGGCGAAAGCGCTCTACGCCCTCCCGCCCCAGAATTCCGGCTTCCCGTACTGCTCCTTGAGGAAATCAAGCCACAGCCGCACCCGCAGCGGCAGGTGCTTGGCGCCCGCGAACACCGCGTAGATGCCGTTGGGCGGCGCGGCGAATTCGTCGAGCAGCGGCACGAGCAGGCCGGCGTCGATCTCGGCCTCGACCTCCCAGGTGCTGCGCCATGCAATGCCGTGGCCTGCCAGGCACCAGTCGTGCAGCACCTGGCCATCGGAGCAATCGAGCGGGCCGCTGGGGCGCAGGTGGATCAGTTCCTGCGTGCCGCTCTCGGCGGTAATGCGAAAGGCCCAGCCGCGCGTCTGCGAGGCATCGCTGGACAGCGCGAGGCAGGCAAAGCGCGAGAGCTCGCCCGGGTGCTTCGGCTTGCCGTGGCGCCGCACGAACTCCGGCGTGGCGACGCAGCGGCGGCGGTTGTCGGCCAGCCGCACGCTCACCAGCGAGGAATCCGGCAGGTCGCCCACGCGCACGGCGCAGTCGAAGCTCTCGCCGGTGACGTCGACCACGCGGTCGCTGAGGTTCAGCGAGATCGTCACTTCGGGGTGCAGCGCATGAAAGCGCGGCACGAGCGGCGCGACGTGGCGGCGGCCGAAGCCCGCTGGTGCGGTCACGCGCAGGTGGCCGCTGGCCTTGACGCCGCCGGCGCTCACGCTGGCCTCGGCGTTGGCGAACTCGGTCAGCAGGCGCTGGCAGTCTTCGAGAAAGGCACTGCCCTCGTGCGTGAGCGTGATGCGACGCGTGGTTCGCACCAGCAGCTTGACGCCCAGCCGCTCCTCGAGCGCATCGAGCCGGCGGCCCATGATGGCCGGCGCCACGCCTTCGGCCTTGGCCGCAGCCGTGAGACCGCCGCGGGTTGCGACGGAAACGAAGGATTCGAGCTGCTTGAGGCGGTCCATGGGGCGGAAACTATATCGCCCGCCTTGTTTCGCCCTCTTCTTTATTCGGGCTGCACGCCCGCCTCGCGCACCGCGGCGCCCCAGCGCGCGTGCTCCGACTTGATGTACTGCGCCGCCTGCTCCGGGCTGCCGCCGACGGGCGTGCTGCCTTCGGCCAGCAGCTGAGAGATGGTCGCGGGCTTGGCCAGCGCCTTGTCGACGGCGGCACTGAGCTTCTTCACGATCTCGGGGCTGGTGCCGGCCGGCGCGACCAGCGCCTTCCAGTCCACCGCCTCGAAGCCCTTGTAGCTCTCGGCCACGGTGGGCACGTCCGGCATCACCGGCAGGCGCTTGGCCGAGGTGACGGCCAGCGCGCGCAGACGGCCGCCCTTGACCATCGAGAGCGCGCCCTGCGGCGTGGCGAACATGTAGTCGGTCTGGCCGCCGAGCAGGTCGGTGATGGCGGGCGCGGCGCCCTTGTAGGGCACGTTGAGCACCTTGAAGCCCGCGCGCTTGGCCAGCACTTCGCCAGCCATGTGGCCCAGCGTGCCGGTGCCTGCGAGCGCCTGGCGGATCTCGCCCGGCTTGGCCTTGGCGGCGGCGACCAGCTCGGCCAGCGTCTTGAACGGCGCGTCGGCACGCACCACCAGCACCACCGGCTGCGAGGCCACGACCGACACCGGCATCAGGTCCTTCAATGCGTCGTAGGGCATCTTCGGAAAAAGCGTCGGGTTGATCGCGAGGTTGGCGGTCTGGCCCAGGCCGACGGTGTAGCCGTCGGGCTTGGCCTTGGCCACCACGTCCATGCCGATGTTGCCGTTGCCGCCCGCGCGGTTGTCGACGATGAAGGTCCACTTGGTGTCGTCGGCCAGCTTCTGCGCGACAAGCCGCGCCACGATGTCGGTGGCGCCGCCGGGCGTGTAGGGAACGATGAGCCGCACCGGCTTGTCGGGCCAGGCGGTGTCGGCGAAGGCAGGTGCGGCGTTCAGCCATGCGGCGGCCGCGGCGCACGCCAGAAAGGCGCGCCGTGCATTGGAAAACATGAGTTCAGTCTCCGAGGGTGATGTTGTGCGTTTGGAGCGCGGCGATTTCCTCGTCGCTGTAGCCCACTTCTTTCAGCAGCTCGCGGCCGTGCTCGCCCACGCGCGGCGGCTGCAGGCGGATGCCCGGGCGTTCGCCGGCCAGCGTGAACGGCATGAGCGGCACCTTTGCCATGCTGCCGTCGTTCATGCGCACCGGCGCGAGGCCGCCGGTGGCGTTGAGGTGCGGATCGTCGAACAGCGCCTGCGGCTTCGTGATGGGCGCGAAGGGCAGCTCGTTCTTCTCGAACACCGCGGCGAGTTCGGCCGCGCTGTGGTTGGCGAGGTGCGAGCGCAGGATGGGCATCATCCATTCGCGCGCCAGCACGCGGTCGTTGTTGGTCTTCAGGCGCGGGTCGGCCAGCATCTCCTCGAGGCCGAAGGCCTTGCAGAATATGGTCCACTGCTTGTCGCTCACCGCCGCCAGGAAGATCTGCTCGCCGTCCTTCACGGTGAACACGTCGTACACGGCCCAGGCCGAGATGCGGCTGGGCATCGGGTCGGCCGCCTTGCCGGTGGCGGCGAACTGCATCATGTGCTGCGCCACCAGGAACACGTTGTTCTCGAACAGCGCGGACTGCACCTCGCAACCCTTGCCGGTGAGATCGCGCTGGCGCAGCGCGGCCATGGCGCCGATGGCGCCGAACATGCCGCCCATGATGTCGTTCACGCTGGTGCCCGCGCGCAGCGGGTCGCCCGCGCGGCCGGTCATGTAGGCGAGGCCGCCCATCATCTGCACCACCTCGTCGAGCGCGGTGCGGTGGTCGTAGGGGCCGGGCAGGAAGCCCTTGTGGCTCACGTAGATGAGGCGCGGGTTGAGCTTGGCGAGCGTGTCGTAATCGAGCCCCAGCTTCTTCATGGTGCCGGGCTTGAAGTTCTCGCTCACGATGTCGGCGGTGGCGATGAGGCGCAGCGCGGCCTCCACGCCCTCGGGCTTCTTGAGGTCGAGCGCGATGCTCTTCTTGTTGCGATTGAAGGTCGGGAAGAAGCCCGATCCCGACCCCAGCAGGCGGCGCGTGCTGTCGCCCTCGATGGGCTCGACCTTGATGACCTCGGCACCGAGGTCGGCCAGCAGAAGGCCGCAGGTCGGGCCCATGACCATGTGGGTGAACTCGACGACGCGCACGCCGGCGTAGGGAAGTGGGTTGGCTTCAGACATGTGCGCTGGTTTCCTGGACAAAGCCCTGAACAAAACCTTTGGGCAGGCCGGCCTCGGGCGTCATGCCATAGACCGGTTCGCCGGGCAGCCCGGCCATGAGCGGCGCGCGCGCCGCGATGAGTTTTTCCAGGTCGATGCCGGTGCGCACGCCCATGGCCTCGAACATGAAGACGAGATCTTCGGTGACCGCATTGCCCGACGCACCCGGTGCATAAGGGCAGCCGCCGAGTCCGCCGAGCGAGGCATCGAAGGTGCGCACGCCCTCGTCCCACGCGGCGAGGCAGTTCGCGATGCCGAGGCCGCGCGTGTTGTGCATGTGGGCCGCGCCGGCGTGCTGGCCGAGTTCGGCGCGCAGCCGCTTGAACAGGCGGCGCACCTGTGCCGGGTTGGCGTAGCCCACGGTGTCGGACAGGCCCGACTCGTCGGCACCGGCCTCGATGCACTGCGCGGCAAGGCGGATCACGTCGTCTTCCGGCACCAGCCCCTGCAGCGTGCAGCCGAAGGCGGTGGAGATGCCGGCCTCCAGCTTCACCTGCGGCGCGACGGCGTTGCGCAGTTCGGCGATGGCACGCACTTCTTCCACCATTTCCGTCGGCGTCTTGCGCACGTTGGCCAGCGAATGTGCCACGCTGGCCGACACCGGCATCGTGAGCTTGTGCACGCCCGCTTCGAGCGCGGCCTGCGCGCCCTTGCGGTTGGGCACCAGCGCCATCACCGTGAGGCCGGGCAGCGTGATGGCGTGGCGCACCACCTCGGCGGCGTCGGCCATCTGCGGCAGCAGCTTCGCGGGCACGAAGGAGGCGACCTCGATCTCGCGCACGCCGGCCGCATGAAGCGCGTCGATCCAGCGCAGCTTGTCGGCCGTCGGCATGGTGGCCTTGACCGATTGCAGGCCGTCGCGCGGGCCGACCTCGCTGATGAGGACGTCGGGGGGTGTCATCGGACTTGTCTCCTTGGGCTTGACTGTTCTATCTTATAGAACTACATTCCAACAAACAGAATTAGACAGTCGATCCAATCGAATGTCAAGCCACGCCATGCCCCGCAAAGCCCTGACCGAATCGGTGTCCGACCTCAATGCCGCCCCCGGCGGCGCCGCCGCGGTCGATCGCGCGCTGAGCCTGCTCTGCGCCTTCCAGCCGGGCGACGAGGCGCTGTCGCTCGCGCAGTTCGCCGAGCGCACGCAGCTCTACAAGAGCACGGTGCTGCGGCTGCTGGCCTCGCTCGAACATGCGCGGCTCATCCGCCGGCAGGACGACGGCCGCTACGCGCTGGGCATGGAGATCGCGCGGCTGCACGGGCTGTACGCGGCGTCGCTGTCGCTCGACCGCATCGTGCCGCCGGTGCTTCGCGCGCTCGCCGCAACAACGGGCGAAAGCGCCGCGTACCACGTGCGGCAGGACCAGGGCGACAGCTGGGTGCGGCTGTGCCAGTTCCGGGTCGACTCATCGCATGTGGTGCGCGACCACGTGCGCGCTGGCGACCTGCTGCCCAACGACCGCGGCGCGGGGGCGCGCGTGCTGATCGCCTTCGGACCCGAGGCCGAGCGGCCGCGCGGCACCAGGGAACGCAAGCTGTACGACGCCATCCGCACGCAGGGTTATTGCGCGCTGGTGGGCGACCGCACGGCCGAACTGGCGGGGATCTCGGCGCCGGTGTTCCATGCCGATGGCAGCCTCGCTGCGGCCGTCACGCTGACGATGCCCACGCACCGCTACGACGAGCGCTATATCGAGCCAGTGCGCGCGGCCGCGCGCGAGCTCACCGGGCAGGTCTGACGCCATCGCGGAAGAGCTTCGATTACCTCTATTTTTGTCACAGATAAATCCCGCCCCCGGCCCTTACTCGCCAGCAAAGTATCGAATAAAGTTCGGTTCAGGATTGCATCTTTCTCAAGGAGAACCCCCATGACCACTCGCACCACCGCCCACGGACTTCAGGTCGCGGCCGAGCTCCACCGCTTCATCGAAGACAAGGTCCTGCCCGCCAGCGGCGTGGCCAGCGACGTCTTCTGGAAGGGCTTCGACGCCATCGTCAGCGACCTCGCACCGAAGAACATCGCCCTGCTCGCCGAACGCGACCGCCTGCAGACCGAGCTGGACACCTGGCACAAGAAGAATCCCGGTCCGATCGCCGACATGCCGGCTTACCGCGCCTTCCTCGAGAAGATCGGCTACCTGCTGCCGCAGCCCAAGGGCGCGAAGGCCACCACCGCGAATGTCGACTCCGAACTCGCGCTGCAGGCCGGCCCGCAGCTGGTGGTGCCGATCCTGAACGCACGCTATGCGCTCAACGCCGCCAACGCGCGCTGGGGCTCGCTGTACGACGCGCTCTACGGCACCGACGCCATTTCCGAAGCCGGCGGCGCCGAGAAGGGCAAGGGCTACAACCCCGTGCGCGGCGCCAAGGTCATCGAGTTCGCGCGCAACGTGCTCGACCAGGCCGCGCCGCTGGCCAACGGCTCGCACAAGAACGCCACCGGCTACAGCGTGAAGGACGGCAAGCTCGTCGTTGCGCTGCAGAGCAGCAGCACCGGCCTGGCCGACCCCGCCCAGTTCATCGGCTACCAGGGCGATGCGGCGGCACCGTCTTCCGTGCTGCTGAAGCACAACGGCATCCATCTCGACATCCGCATCGACCGCAACACCGCCATCGGCAAGACCGACGCGGCCGGCGTGAGCGACCTCGTGCTCGAAGCCGCGCTCTCGACCATTCTCGACCTCGAAGACTCGGTGGCCGTGGTCGACGCGGCCGACAAGGTGGTCGCGTACTCGAACTGGCTGGGCATCGTCGAAGGCACGCTCACGGAAGAAGTCGCCAAGGGCGGCAAGACCTTCACGCGCGGCCTGAACCCCGACCGCGAATACACCGGCGCCAACGGCCAACCCGTGAAGCTGCACGGCCGCTCGCTCATGTTCCTGCGCAACGTGGGCCACCTGATGACCAACCCCGCCGTGCTGTATGCCGGCGGCAAGGAAATCCCCGAGGGCATCCTCGACGCCGTGGTGACCACCACCATCGCCACCATCGACCTCAAGCGCAAGGGCAACTCGCGCACCGGCAGCATCTACATCGTCAAGCCGAAGATGCACGGCCCGGCCGAAGTGGCTTTCGCCAGCGAGCTGTTCGGCCGCGTCGAGCAGCTGCTCGGCCTGCCCGCCAACACCGTGAAGCTCGGCATCATGGACGAGGAGCGCCGCACCAGCGTGAACCTCAAGGCCTGCATCGCCGAAGCGGCCGCGCGCGTGGCCTTCATCAATACCGGCTTCCTCGACCGCACCGGCGACGAGATGCACACCGCCATGCAGGGCGGCCCGATGATCCGCAAGGGCGACATGAAGTCCAGCGCGTGGATTGGCGCCTACGAAAAGAACAATGTGCTGGTCGGCCTCTCGTGCGGCCTGCGCGGCAAGGCGCAGATCGGCAAGGGCATGTGGGCCATGCCCGACCTGATGGCCGCCATGCTCGAGCAGAAGATCGGCCACCCCAAGGCCGGCGCCAACACCGCCTGGGTGCCCTCGCCCACCGCCGCCACGCTGCACGCGCTGCACTACCACCAGGTCAGCGTGACCGCCGTGCAGCAGGAGCTGGAGAAGATCGACGCCGATGCCGAGCGCGACAACATCCTCAATGCGCTGCTGCAGGTGCCGATCACGCCCGAGGCCAAGTGGACGCCCGAAGAGCGCCAGCAGGAAATCGACAACAACGTGCAGGGCATCCTCGGCTACGTGGTGCGCTGGATCGACCAGGGCGTGGGCTGCTCCAAGGTGCCCGACATCCACAACGTCGGCCTGATGGAAGACCGCGCGACGCTGCGCATCTCGAGCCAGCACATCGCCAACTGGCTGCTGCACGGCGTGGTGACCAAGGCGCAGGTCGACGAGACCTTCCAGCGCATGGCCAAGGTGGTCGACGAACAGAACGCGGGCGACCCGCTTTACCAGCCGATGGCCGGCAACTTCGCGACCTCGGCGGCCTACAAGGCTGCGCAGGAACTGGTGTTCAAGGGCATCGAGCAGCCGAGCGGGTACACCGAGCCGCTGCTGCATGCGTGGCGGCTGAAGGTGAAGGGCGAGGCCTGATCTGCATCCCCGGCACCCTGCCGGGGTTCAAGCGAACGAACGGCGCCCGAGGGCGCCGTTCTGCATGAGGGCCGCGTGCCGTTAGCATTCTTGGCGCCCCCTTCTCTTCCCGATCCTTCCCTTCAATGAACACGAATGCGGCATTGCCGCCTCCGCCGCGCTGGTCAACCTCGGCCGCCGCGATGCTGGTCGCACTCGCCAGCGCCTTCGCCCTGAGCCAGGCCTTCCGCACCGTCGGCGCCATGATGGCAACGCCGCTCGCCAGTCACTTCGGCCTGACGCCACAACAGCTCGGCACCTGGGCCGGCACCTTTCACTTCATGTTCGGCATCATGCAGCTCGCGATGGGCGTGTCGATCGACATGTTCGGCGTGCGCCGTACGGTGCTGGTCGCCTTTCCGCTGGCCATCGCGGGCGCGGCGCTGTGCGCAATGGCGTCGAGCTTCGGCGCCCTGCTGCTGGGGCAGGCGCTGATCGGCGTCGGCTGCGCGCCGGCCTTCCTGGTGTGCACGGTGTTCATCGCACGGCACTTCGACGCCTCGCGCTTCACCGCCATGTCGGGACTGGTGATGAGCATGGCCGGCCTGGGCATCCTGTTCACCGGCACGCCGCTGGCCTTGCTGATCGAGGCTTCCTCGTGGCGCGCGGGGTACGCGGTGCTGGCCGGGTTCGCCGTGCTCTCGTGGATCGTCATCTTCTGGCGCGTGCACGAGCCGGTGCGTGCGGTGGACCAGGCGAGCCCGCAGGCAGTGCCGGCCGAGCGCCAGTCGCTACGCAAGGCGGTGCGCGAGCTGCTGCCGCTGTTCGCGATGCCGCACACCCTGGGCCTGCTGTGCTTCGCCTGCGTGTCGTACGCGGCCTTCATCACGCTGCGCGGCCTGTGGCTCGGGCCGGTGTTGCACGACCGGCACGGCCTGTCGCTGGTGGCCAGCGGCAATGTCGCATTGGTCATGACGGTCGCCGGCATGCTCAGCCCGGCGCTGTTCGGCCGGATGGACCCGGGCGGCGCACGCCGCGCACACTGGATGATGGGATGTTCGTTCGCCGGCGCGCTGATGTTCGGCGCCATGGCGCTGACGCAATCGCGCGCGGTGGACATCGGCCTGCCGGTCTTCTACGGCCTGCTTTCGGGCTACAGCGTGCTGCAGTACGCCTACACCAGGAACGCCTACCCCGCTGCGATGACGGGACGCGCGATGGCGCTGCTCAACATGGCGATGTTCCTCGGCGTGTCGCTGATGCAGTGGACGACGGGCGTGGCCGCGTCGTGGGCCGTGGCGAATGGCGTCGAGCCGTTCCGCGCGGTGTTCCTCACGGTCGCGGGCATGCTGGCCGCGGGCACGCTCGCGTTCCTCGTGCTGCCGCGCGCGGCGCCGGTGCGGCTCAGCGCTTGATCGCCAGCATCAGCACGCCGCCCGCGGTCATTGCGACGACGGCCTCGTCCATGTCTTCGCGCATGCCGTCAGTCTTCCTGCAGGCTGCGGGCCGCCTTCTGCAGCGCAACTTTCTGCGCACGCCGCTCGGCGCGATGCGTGCGCAGGTGGCGCCCTGCCTTCTGGTTCGATTCGCCGCGCGCCATCGCGGCCACTACAGGATTGCGAGGTGCCACGCCGGGCACCGAAAAGTAAAACCGGCCCAGACGCTTGTCGTCGTCTCGGGCCTTTCGTTGAGCACTCATGTGCGCACACTCCGAAAAACAGAAAGGCCCCGGCGAATGGCTGCGCGGGGCCTTTGTCGACGGGCCTCGGGCGGGTGCATGGATGCACGTCCGGCCGGGGCGGTCGGTGTGCGGATCAGGTGTTCAGGAAACGGTTCATTGGATTGGTTTGTCGCCCGGGAGGTTGGTCGTCGCCAGGCGCGGTGAAAAGAAACAGTCGCTGAAAAACGAAGGGCGGATTTTGGCGAGCCCGCATGCGACGCGCAAGCGCCGCATGGGTGGTTGTGGCGCGAAGCCGACGCGGTGCCGTCGCGTGAATCCAGTTGCGCGGCCGCGCCGTATCCGACTCAAGCGCA
The DNA here is from genome assembly GCF_059491885.1 of Variovorax sp. Varisp46. Classification (NCBI taxonomy): domain Bacteria; kingdom Pseudomonadati; phylum Pseudomonadota; class Betaproteobacteria; order Burkholderiales; family Comamonadaceae; genus Variovorax; species Variovorax sp. Varisp46. The sequence continues at coordinate 5,727,355 of NZ_CP168515.1, read as the reverse complement.
TCGCGCCTCCGAGCTGCTGGCGGTTTCCACAGTCACCTTCCACCAAGAACCTTTCTTTCCAGGAGCCTTCAATGAAGAAACTCATGATTGCAGTCGGCGTTTCGGTCCTGCTCGGCGCTTGCGCGAGCGGCACGGCCATGAGCGACAGCGGCGGCGGCATGTCGTCGAACCCGATGGTCGGCGGCGCGGCGATGTACCCGACGAAGGACATCGTCGACAACGCCGTGAATTCGAAGGACCACACCACGCTGGTCGCGGCCGTGAAAGCCGCGGACCTCGTGGGCACGCTCAAGAGCCCCGGCCCGTTCACCGTGTTCGCACCGACCAACGCGGCTTTCGCTGCACTGCCGGCCGGCACGGTCGACACGCTGCTCAAGCCCGAGAACAAGCCCACGCTGAGCAAGGTGCTGACCTACCACGTGGTGCCCGGCCGGATGGATGGCCCGGCGCTGATGAGCGCCATCAACGCAGGCGGCGGCAAGGCCACGCTGAAGACCGCGAGCGGCGGCACGCTGATCGCGACGATGAGCGGCAGCAACGTGATGGTGACCGATGCCAAGGGCGGCACGGCGATGGTGACGATCGCCAACGTCTACCAGTCGAACGGGGTGATCCACGTCGTGAACAAGGTGCTGCTGCCGGGTTGATCGCAACCTTCTTCAGCGCCGGCGCGACGTGCCTTCAGGTCCGCCGCGCCGCTTCCGCTTCGTCGCGCAGCCACTGCGCGAAATCCTGCGCGTCGCGGTTGCTCCCGGCGCGCTTCGACATCTCGACGAAGTAGCCGCGGCGCGACGCGGCGCCCTCGCCCAGCGGTGCGACCAGGTGGCCGTCTCTCACCAGGTCCTGCAGCAGCGGCAACCGGCCGATCACCACGCCCTGGCCCGCCACGGCCGCGGCCACCGCGTCGGCGTATTGCGTGAAGCGCAGCGTGCTCTTCATGCGCAGGTCGGCGAGCCCCATGACCTTGAGCCAGGGCTCCCAGTCGGTCGTCGGTGCTTCGCTGTGGTCCGGGTACTCGATGGTGAGCAGCGTGAGTCCCGAAAGATCCGAGGGCGCGTGCAAGGCCGCCGCGAGCTGCGGGGCACACAGCGGCACCAACGACTCCTCGAACAGCGCCGCGCCGACGCCGCGATCGATCGGCACGAAGCGCACCGCCAGGTCGATGCGGCTGCGCTCCAGGTCGAGCACGTCGAGCGTGGCCGACACGCGCACGTCGACCTGCGGATGGCTGCCGGTGAAGCGCACGAGCCGCGGAATGAGCCACAGCGATGCGAAGCCCGGCGTGGTGGTGATCGCCACCTGGCGCGGCGCGGCACTGGCGCGCACGCGCGCAGTGGCGTCGCGCAGGCGCTCCAGGCTGTCGGTGACGGCACGCTGCAGCACGCCGCCGGCCTCGGTGAGCGACAGCGCGCGGTGGCGGCGCTCGAACAGCAGCACGCCCAGGCTGGCTTCGAGCTGCTGGATCTGCCGGCTCACGGCCGACTGCGTCAGGTGCAGCTCGCCGGCCGCGAGCGTGAAGCTCAGCCGGCGCGCGGCCGCCTCGAAACTGCGCAGCAATTCGAGCGGCGGCAGCTCGCCATTCATGGCGCCGGAGGGTTTGACATTCTCTAGGCGCATGCAAAGAGTTCCGAATGACCGTGTGCAAATGAGGGACCAGCTCACTATATTCATTCGTATCACGAATGCAATGGAGCTTGCCATGAGCACCTCTTCCCCCGCTTCTTCCCGCTTCCACGTCAGCCTGCCGAAACGTTCCGTCTTCGCCGTACCCGATGGCGCGGGCGTGGGCATCGAATGCCGAAGCGGCTCGGTCTGGGTCACGCTCGACCGCGACCCGCGCGACATCGTGCTGGAGCCCGGCAATCGCTTCGAGAGCACCGAGCACCGGCGCGTGCTGGTGTCGGCGCTGGAGGCGTCGTGCATCACCGTGTCGGATGCGCGGCCGGCCGCCATGCCTCTGTCGAAGGGCACGGGCACCCGGTCGCCTTGGCGACTTCCGTCACACGGGTTGTCCCCGGCTTGACCCGGGCTCGCGTGCATCGAACCATCGATGCCCATGAGCCCCGACGCACCCACCTCCACCGCCCGATGAGCGACCAGCCCTACATCCTCCAGGAGCTGGTCGACGGCATCGCCACGCTCACGCTGAATCTTCCCGCCAAGCTCAACCCGATCGCGCGCGAGCTGCAGGTCGAACTGCGCGATGCGCTGGAACGCATCCGCGACGACCGCGCGGTGCGCGCAGTGATCCTCACGGGCGCCGGCAAGGCCTTCTGCGTGGGCGCCGACCTGAGCGCGATGGCGCCGGGCGACGAGGGCAAGTCCCTCGGCACGCAGACGGCCGAGTGGATGCAGGAGCTCAGCAATCCGCTGATCGAGGCGCTGCGCACGCTGCCTGTTCCCGTGGTCGCCGCCGTCAATGGCCCCGCGGCCGGCGCTGGCGTGGGCCTTGCGCTGGCAGCCGACGTGACCATTGCCGCGCGCAGCGCATATTTCTACCTGCCCTTTCTGCCCAAGCTCGGCATCGTGCCGGACCTAGGCTGCACCTGGGCCATTCCGCGCCGCGCCGGCCGGGCGCGCGCCATGGGCATGGCGCTGCTCGACGAGCGCGTGGGCGCGGGGCGTGCTGTGCAATGGGGCCTGATCTGGGGTTGCGTGGACGACGAGCAGTTGATGGAGGAGGCCAAGGGCATCGCGCAGCGCCTCGCCCGCCTGCCGGCGCATGCAGTGCTCGAGGCACGCGAGGCCTTCGAGGCCTCGGAGCGCCACACGCTGAAGGAGCAGCTGCACTACGAGAGCGAGCGCCAGCGCGAGCTGATCGACCGCCCGAGCTTCCGCGAAGGCGTGAGCGCCTTCCTGCAGAAACGCCCGCCGGTCTTCGAAAGCCGCTGACATCCTGTCACCCTGACACTGGCGCCTGCCGGGGGGCTGCGGGAGAATGCCGCGCATGCCCATCCTCAACGCCTTCTACGCCCAGTCGGGCGGTGTCACCTCGGTCATCAACGCGTCGGCCTGCGGCGTGATCGAGACGGCGCGAAAACATCCCGACCGCATCGGCAAGCTCTACGCGGGGCGCAACGGCATCATCGGCGCGCTGACCGAGGAGCTGATCGACACCGGCGCCGAATCGCCCGAGGCGATCGCGGCGCTGCGCAGCACGCCCTCGGGCGCTTTCGGTTCGTGCCGCTACAAGCTCAAGTCGCTCGAGAAGAACCGGCGCGAGTACGAGCGGCTGATCGAGGTGTTCAAGGCGCACGGCATCGGCTACTTCTTCTACAACGGCGGCGGCGATTCGGCCGACACCTGCTTCAAGGTGAGCCAGCTGTCGCAGTCGATGGGCTATGCGCTGCAGGCCATCCACGTGCCCAAGACCATCGACAACGACTTGCCGCTGACCGACTGCTGTCCCGGCTTCGGCTCGGTTGCGAAGTACGTGGCGGTGTCGACCATCGAGGCCTCGTTCGACGTGCGTTCGATGGCGGCAACATCGACCAAGGTGTTCGTGCTCGAAGTGATGGGGCGGCACGCGGGCTGGATCGCCGCGGCGGGCGGGCTGGCAGCGGACCAGGGCATTCCGGTGGTGGTGCTGTTCCCGGAGATCGAGTTCGACAAGCCGCGCTTCATCGCGCGCGTCGACGAACTGGTGAAGCAGCACGGGTATTGCTCGGTGGTGGTGTCCGAAGGCTGCCACCACCCCGACGGCACCTTCCTTGCCGAGCAGGGCACGCGCGACGCCTTCGGCCATGCGCAGCTCGGCGGCGCGGCACCGGTGGTGGCGCAGATGGTCAAGGAAGCGCTGGGCCACAAGTTCCACTGGGCGGTGGCCGACTACCTGCAGCGCGCGGCGCGCCACATCGCCTCGGCCACCGACGTGAAGCAGGCCTACGAGCTGGGACAGCGCGCGGTGGAGCTGGCGCTCGAAGGCCGCAATGCCGTCATGCCCACCATCGAGCGCACGTCCGATGTGCCTTATGCCTACCGCCTGGGCTGCGCGCCGCTCGAATCCGTGGCCAACGTCGAGAAGCCGATGCCGCGCGATTTCATCTCGGACGATGGCTACGGCATCACCGAGCAGTGCCGGCGCTACCTGCTGCCGCTGATCGAGGGCGAGGACTACCCGGACTACAGCGGCGGGTTGCCGGTCTACGTGACGCTGCAGAACGTGGCGGTGGCGAAGAAGCTGCCGGCTTTCGAGATCGCATGACGACTTCGGCGGCGGCCACCGGCCTGATCGACGCCACGCGCTGCCCGCTGTGCGGCGAGGCGAACCGCTGCGCAATGGAAATCGAACGCGAGACGGGCCAGGCGCAGCCGCCCTGCTGGTGCATGCAGGCCGACTTCGGCAAGGCGCCGCTCACGAACCTGCCGGAAGACATGCGCGGGCTGGCGTGCATCTGCATGCGCTGCGCGACCGGCGCACCACCGGCTCAGGACTGAGCAGGGCTCTGCGATTGCCCCTGTGACTGCTCCTGTTCGTCGGGTGCGGAATCGGCCACGTCGCTGGCCACCACCATCGTCGGCGCACTGCCCGGCCGCTGCTGAGTGATCACCCGGTGGATGAACTGCAGCTTGCCCACGGCCGCGCGCGGCAGCACGAAGGGGTAGTAGTCGGGCTGCCCCATGCTGCGCGACAGCTCGTTGAGCACGTTGGTGAGCAGCACCCAGCCGTTGATGAAGTCGAGGAACTTGCCGGCATCGGGAGCATCCGGCTGCCAGAGGTCGTCGGTGGTGAAGAGGTCGCTTGCCAGCTCGACGTTGGTTGCGTCGACACCGAAGCTCATCGCGGTGTCCGCCGTATCGGCCATGTGCAGGTAGTGGGCCCAGGTCTCGGCCCAGTCTTCCCAGGGATGCGTGCTCGCGTAGCTGCTCACGAAGCGGTCGGCCCAGTCGGGCGGCGGACCCTGTTCGTAGTGGTGCTGCAGCGCAGCGGCGTAGTCGGCGCGTTCGTCGCCGAAGAGCGCGCGGAAGTCGTCGATCCACGGCGTGGGCAGCACCAGCAGGTCCCAGTAGTAGTGGCCGACCTCGTGGCGGAAGTGGCCCAGCAGCGTGCGGTAGGGCTCGCGCATCTCGGCGCGGATGCGCTCGCGCACGGCGTCCTCGGCCTCCTCGGCATTGAGCGTGATCACGCCGTGCTGGTGGCCGGTCATCACATGCGGGCCGCCCGGCATGTTGCTCAGGAAGTCGAAGGTCAGCCCGTGCACGGGATCGGCGTGGCGGCTCACCACCGGCAGGCCGAGTGCGAGCAGCTGCGAGATGAGCCGGCGCTTGGCGGTCTCGAGCTTGCCCCAGAGTTCGCCGTTGGCTTCCACCGAAAGATCGGGAATGGTGCGGGTGACGCTGCAGGCCAGGCAGTAGCCGGGCGCGAGGCCCTGGGTGTCGTCGGGCAGGGTCTCGCCTTCGCGTGCGGCAGGCACCATCCAGCTGCAGGCTGCCGGGGTCATGAGGTTCGTGCAGCGGCGGTAGGTCTTGCCATGCGGATCGCCGAACACGGTGAAGGTGTCGGGCTGGGCGCCCTCGCCCACCGCCGGCGCGAGCGGCATCACGCCGAGCCGGTCGATCACGTAGCCGAGCGGCGTGTGGCAGGCCAGGCATTTGCTGTTGCGCAGGAACACGGGGCGGCCGCACTGGCAGCGGTAGGCGCGGCTCACGGTCGGCGCGGCCAGCTCGGTCGCGAGCGTGGGGGAACCTTCCGGCTCGGCGGGGGCCGGTTGGGCGTTGGCTTGTTGTTCGTCGGGCACGGTGTCCATGTGTTGTTTCGATCTTGTTCCTGACGCTGAGGGGACAGCCGACGCATTGTGCGGGCCACCCGTCGCGCCCCCGCCCGCGCAAAGACCGATATGCTTGTAGGACGACGGACCCGAGACATTCCGCCGCCCCCATGACCTCCCCACAGACCTCCGAAGCAGCGACCACGCCGGCCCCGCCCTCCATCGGCACGCTGCGCGAACGCTATGGCGAGCGCTACCGCTGGTACCTGCTGCTGTCGGTCATGGTGGGCACGATGGCGTCGATCATGTCCTCGACCATCGTCAACGTGGCGATCCCGGGCATGAGCCACCACTTCTCGCTCGGCCAGGAACGCGCGCAGTGGGTGAGCTCCGGCTTCATGGTGGCGATGACGGTGTCGATGCTCACCACGCCCTGGCTGCTGTCGCGCTACGGCTACCGGCGCACCTACGTGGGCACCATGCTGCTGCTGCTCGCAGGCGGTATCGTGGGCGGCGTGGCCAACGACTTCTCGCTGGTGCTGCTCGCGCGCGTGGCCGAGGGGCTGGCGGCGGGCGTGGTGCAGCCCATCCCGGCCATCATCATCCTGCGCGCCTTCGAGCCGCACGAACAGGGACGCGCGAGCGGCATCTTCGGCATGGGCGTGGTGCTGGCGCCGGCGGTGGGGCCGAGCATCGGCGGGGTGCTGGTCGACCTGTTCGGCTGGCGCTCGATCTTCTTCATGGTGGTGCCGTTCTGCCTGGCCTCGCTGTGGCTGGCCTACAAGTTCGTGCCGACCACCGCGCCGGGCGGCGTGGCTGCGGCGCGCGGCGGGGGGCTCGACGCGCGCGGGCTGGCGCTGGGCACGGTCGGCACGCTGTGCCTGCTGAACGGGCTGGTCGCGCTGCGCGGCGATTCGCCCCTGCAGGCCGGCCTGCTGCTGGCGGGCGCGCTGGTGTCGTTCGCCGCCTTCGTGTGGTGGCAGCGGCGGCTCGCGGCCTCGGGCGGCACGCCGCTGATGAACCTCGCGCTGTTCCAGTACCGGCAATTCGCCATGGGCAGCGTGGTGGCCTTCATCTACGGCACGGCGCTGTTCGGTTCGACCTACCTGCTGCCGGTATACATGCAGGTGGGCCTGCATCTGTCGGCCTCGCACGTGGGCACCATCCTGCTGCCGGCGGGCATCGTGCTCGCGCTGACCATCGCCGGCGTCGGCCGGCTGGCCGACCAGCACCCGACCTGGGTGCTGGTGACGATCGGCCTCGCGCTGCTGGCGGCGTCGTTCGCGCTGATGATGGTGCTGCGGCTCGACAGCGCGCTGTGGCTGCTGGTGGCCTTCGCGATCATCGGGCGCATCGGGCTGGGCTTCATCCTGCCCTCGCTCAACCTGGGCTCGATGCGGCCGCTGGCCAAGCCGCTGATCCCGCAGGGCGCGAGCGCCATCAACTTCGTACGCATGCTGGGCGGCGCGGCGGGCGTGAGCCTGTGCGCCATCGTTCTCGAGTGGCGGCTGGCGGCGCATGGCGATTCGCTCGCCAACCCGATGAGCAGCCCGGCGCGGCTGGCCGCCTTCGATGAGGTGTTCGCGATGCTGGCAGGGCTTTGCGCGATTGCCATCTGCGCGGCTTGGCAGTTGCGCCACCCACCACAACAAGGGTAAGCACTCAGTACTACCTAAGACCCCATCGTTTCTAATTGTTAACAGTTGTTAAACACAGTTAGAGTGGGTCTTACATCATGCAACGCAGAAGTTTTATCGCCTCGACGGCAGTTCTCGCCGGCGGCCTCGCGCGGCTCTCGTCTGTGCAAGCCGCCGAGGCGGGGGTGAGCGACAGTGAAATCGTGCTCGGCAGTTCGGCCGTGCTGAGCGGTCCGCTCGGCTCGCAGATCAAGGTCGTGCACAACGGTGCCGCGCTGGCGTTCGATTCGGTCAACGAACAGGGCGGCGTGGGCGGACGCAAGATCAAGATGGTGGCGCTGGACGACGAGCTGAAGGCCGACAAGGCGGTGGAAAACTACGGCAAGCTGCTGAACGACCACCGCGTGTTCGCCTTCTTCGGTTGCGTGGGCTCGGGCACGACGGCCGCTGCGGCCAAGCTGCTGCAGCAGAGCGGCGCGCCCAGCGTGGGCGGCTACGGGGTGGGCGACAGCGCGCGCGAACGCGTGGCGGGCTCGGCCTACTTCGTGCGCGCCAGCAACGCACGCGAAGCACAGGCCCTGGTCGAGCACCTGGCCACCATCGGCGTGAACAAGATTGCCATCGCCCACCTCGACAACCCCGGCGGCGCCGAGGCGGTCAAGCTGATCGAGGCGGCCATGGCCCCCCGCAAGCTCGCCCCGACGGCCACGGTCATGGTCAAGGGCGACGGCTCGAACGCCGCCGCCGCCGGCAAGGCGCTGGCCGACAGCCAGTCCCAGGCCATCCTGATGTACCTGGCCGGCACCGTGGCGGGCGAGGTGATCAAGGCCACCTACGACGCCGGCAGCAAGCCGATGTTCTATGGCATGTCGATCGTGCCGGGCGAGGTCACGGCCAAGGTGGTGCCCCTGCAGGCGGGCGGCCTGGCGATCTCGCAGGTCATGCCCTATCCCTGGGGCGAGGTGGAAACCGTGACGCGCGACTATCGCCGGCTGGCCGAGCGGGCGCAGGTGCCGGTGGGCTACGGCAGCTTCGAGGGCTACCTGAACGCACTGGTGATGATCGAAGCGCTCAAGCGCACCGGCCGCGACCTGACGCGCGCGCGCCTGCACGCGACGCTGCGCGCGCTCAAGCTGCGCCTGGCCGGCATGGACATCGATTTCTCGACCGGCGGCACCACCGGCTCGCGCTTCATCGAGATGGTGCGCGTCACGCCCGAAGGCCGCTTCGTGCGCTGAAAGGGCGAGCGGATTCGCCAAGCGGCTGGCGCTCGCGCTTTAATGGCGCCATGTGCCAATTGCTTGGAATGAATTGCAACACGCCCACGGACGTGACCTTCAGCTTCACCGGCTTCGCTCAACGCGGCGGCCGCACCGATCATCACGCCGATGGCTGGGGCATCGCGTTCTTCGAGGACCGCGGGCTGCGCCACTTCGTCGATCACCAGCCGGCGTGCGAATCGCCGGTGGCGGAGCTGATCCGGCGCTACCCCATACAGAGCCGCAACGTCATCGCGCACATCCGCAAGGCGACGCAGGGCGAGGTCAACCTGCAGAACTGCCACCCGTTCGTGCGGGAGCTCTGGGGGCGCTACTGGGTGTTCGCCCACAACGGCGACCTGAAGGAATTCCGCCCGCGCCTGCACGGCAACTTCCATCCGGTGGGCAACACTGACAGCGAGCACGCCTTCTGCTGGATCATGCAGGAGCTGGCCAAGTCGCATGCGGGCGTGCCGAGCATCGATGAGCTGACGCTCACGCTGCGCGAACTGGCACCGCAGCTCGCGGCGCACGGCACCTTCAACTTCATGCTGTCCAACGGGCAGGCGCTGTGGGCGCATGCCTCGACCAACCTCTGGTACGTGGAGCGCCGCCATCCCTTCGTGACGGCGCAGTTGTCGGACGAAGACCTGGAGATCGACTTCGCACGGCACACCACGCCCAACGACCGCGTGGCCGTGGTCGTGACCGCACCGCTGACCACCAACGAGACATGGACGCAGTTCACGCCAGGCGAACTGCATGTGTTCGTGGACGGTCAGCGCTCAGTGCGCTGAAGCCCGGGCCAGGTGCGCCTCGAGCGCATCGACGAACATCGCCGGCACGTCGAAGCCCGTCTGCTCGGTGATTTCCTGGAAGCAGGTCGGGCTGGTCACGTTGATCTCGGTGACCGAGTCGCCGATCACGTCGAGCCCGATCAGCAGCAGACCGCGCGGCGCGAGCGTGCGTCCCACGGTCTCGGCGATCTCGCGATTGCGCGCCGTGAGCGGCTGCGCCACGCCCTTGCCGCCGGCCGCCAGATTGCCGCGCACCTCGGTGCCCTGCGGAATGCGCGCCAGCACGAAAGGCGCCGGCTCGCCCGCGATGATCAGGATGCGCTTGTCGCCCTGTACCACTTCCGGCACGAAGCGCTGCACCATGATCGTTTCGGCGCCGTCCTTGTTGAGCGTCTCGACGATGGAGCCGAGGTTCAGCGCGTCCTGCTTCACGCGGAAGATGCCCATGCCGCCCATGCCGTCGAGCGGCTTCAGGATGATGTCGCCGTGCTCCGCGTGGAAGTCGCGCACGGCCTGCGCGCTGCGCGTGACCAGCGTGGGCGTGACGAACTGCGGAAACTCCATGATCGCGAGCTTCTCGGGGTGGTCGCGCAGCGCGCGCGGCGAGTTCACCACCTGCGCACCCTCGCGCTCGGCCTGCTCCAGCAGGTGCGTGGCATAGATGTATTCGGCGTCGAAGGGCGGGTCCTTGCGCATCAGCACGGCGTCGAAATCCTTCAGCGCCTTGGCCTCGGTGATGTCGACGGCGTACCAGTCCCGGGCGTCGCCGGTCAGCGTGATCTGCTGCACCGTGGCCGTGACCACGCCGCCCGATTTCCACTGGATGTCCTGCGGCAGGCAGGCGGCAATGCGATAACCGCGGCGCTGCGCCTCGCGCATCATCGAGAAGGTCGTGTCCTTGTAGATCTTGAAGTGATCGAGCGGATCGGCGACGAAGAGGATGTTTTTCATCAGGCGTTCTTTCTTGCGGTGCCGGGTACGGTGGCCAATGGCATGGGATATCGGGCGCGATGTTGCCGGAAGCGGCGATGTCCTTGCCGGCGGGGGCTTTTTCCCCTCTTGAACCCGCAGCATCGGACGATTGTGCCGGGAGCCCGCAATCGCAGGATTGTCAACAATCCCGGCCTCGTAACGTCAACCATCCGGCACGGGAATTGCATAAATCCGGCTCCGACAACTACCGGAGAACCTCGTGGAGACATCCGTTTCGCAGGGCAGCCCTGCTCCCGATCCCGCCGCCGTGGTCGACGAATTCCTTCGCCTGGTGATGATCCCGGACCCGCAGTCGGCCTCCCGCTTCACCGCGCCCGACATCCGCATCCGCTTCACCGGCAACCGCCCGATGAAGGCGCCCGGCGACACCTCGGCCTTCAACGCGAAGCGCTATGCATGGGTCAAGAAGAAGATCGAGCGCACCGAAACGGTGGCTGGCGGCACGCCCGAGGAAACGGTGGTCTACAGCCTCGGCACGCTCTACGGTGCATGGCCCGACGGCACGGCCTTCGAAGGCAATCGCTATGTCGACCGTTATGTGGTGCGCCACGGCCTGATCGTGCAGATGGACGTCTGGAACGACAGCGCCGAATGGCTGCTGGTGCGCGCCGGCCTCGCCGTGCTGTGAGGCCGCCGGCATGAGCACGCGCTGGCCCGACCGGCTCCCCACGCACGACCGCTTCGACTACCGGCCCATCACGCGGCGTCCCGACTACGCGTGGCCGAACGGCGCGCGGCTGGCGGTGTACATCGGCTTCAACGTCGAGCATTTCGCCTTCGGCGACGGGCTGGGCGCGTGCATCGGCCCGGCCTCGCCGCAACCCGACGTGCTCAACCACGGCTGGCGCGAGTATGGCAACCGCGTCGGCGCGTGGCGTTGCCTGGAACTGTTCGACGCGCTCGCGCTGCCCACAGGCGCGCTCGTCAACACCGCGCTGTACGACCACTGCCCCGAGTTGGTCCAGGCGCTGGTGGCGCGCGGCGACGAACTGATCGGCCACGGCCACAGCAATGCCGAGCGCCAGGGCGTGCTCGACGAGGAGCACGAGCGCGCACTGCTGCTGCGCTGCCGCGAGCGCATGCTGCGCGAAAGCGGGCAGGCGCCCACCGGCTGGCTCTCGCCATGGATCTCCGAAAGCGTCCTCACGCCCGACCTGCTGGCCGAGACCGGCTACGGCTACACCCTCAACTGGTGCCACGACGACCAGCCGCTGCGCATGCGCACGCGCGGTGGCGGTTCGCTGTGGTCGGTGCCGTACCCGCAGGAACTCAACGACATCCCGATGATCGTCGGCCGCCTGATGGACGCGAAGGACTTCAGCGCCATGGTGATCGACAACTTCGAGGAAATGCTTGACCAGTCGCGCGCGCAGCCGCTGGTGATGGGCCTGGCGCTGCATCCGTACATCGTCGGGCAGCCCTACCGGCTGAGGCACCTGCGCACCGCGCTCGCGCGCCTGGCGCAGGCGCGCGAGCGGGGCGATGTCTGGTTCACCACGCCGGGCGCGATCGCCTCGCATGTGGCGAGGCTCGAGAGGGATCGGCCCGGGGAGTTCGGCTGAGGCGTACCGCGCCAGGCCTCAGATCTCGATCTTCGACCCCAGCTCCACCACCGCGTTGTTCGGCAGCCCCAGGAACGCCGCCGCTCCGCTCGCGTTGTGGTGCATCTGCGCGAACAGCTTCTCGCGCCACGGCGCCATGCCGCTGCCGAGCGTGGGGATGACCACGTCGCGCGACAGGAAGTAGCTGGTCGTCATCTGTTCCAGCTGGCAGCCGCGCATGCGCGCGTTTTCGAGTGCGCGCGGCAGGTCGATGTCGTTCTTGAAGCCGTAGTGCACCATGATCTGCCAGCAGTGGTGGCCGAGCGCCTCGATCTCGATGCGCTTGTCCATCGGGATCCATGGCACCTCGTGGTTGCGCACGGTCACGAACATGTTCTGCTCGTGCAGCACCTTGTTGTGCTTCAGGTTGTGCAGCAGCGCGTTGGGCACGGTGCCCGGCTCGGCCGTGAGGAACACCGCCGTGCCGTCCACGCGTGCCGGCGGGCTCACGAACACCGAGCCGAGAAAGGACTTCAGGTCGATCGCATCGGCATGCTGCGCCTCGCCCATCAGGCGGCGGCCTTCCTTCCACGTGATCATCAGCGTGAAGACGAAGCCGCCGATCAGCAGCGGGAACCAGCCGCCTTCGAACAGCTTGAGCAGGTTCGACGCGAAGAACAGGAAGTCGACGACGAAGAAGACCGCGGTCGACGCGATGCAAAGCGCCAGCGGCAGCTTCCACGCATAGCGGATCACGAAGAAGGTCAGCACCGTGGTGATCAGCATGTCGGTGGTCACGGCGATGCCGTAGGCCGCGGCCAGGCTGCTCGACGAGCGGAACATAACCACCGCCAGCACGATGGCCACGAACAGGCCCCAGTTGACCAGCGGGATATAGATCTGGCCCGCCGTACGCACGCTGGTGTGCTCGATGTTCAGGCGCGGCAGGTAGCCCAGCTGAATGACCTGGCGCGTGACGCTGAAGGCGCCCGTGATCAGGGCCTGCGACGCGATCACGGTGGCCGCGGTGGCCAGCAGCACCAGCGGGATGAGCGCCCATTCGGGCGCCATCATGAAGAACGGGTTCTTCACCGCCTCGGGGTTCTCCAGCAGCAGCGCGCCCTGGCCGAAGTAGTTGAGCGTGAGCGCCGGCATCACCACCGAGAACCACGCGATGCGGATCGGGCTCTTGCCGAAGTGCCCCAGGTCGGCGTACAGCGCCTCGGCGCCGGTCACGCACAGCACGGTGGCGCCCAGCAGGATGAAGCTGGTGCCGGGGTTGTCCCACATGAACTTCAGCGCGTAGAACGGATTCAGCGCCTTCAGGATCTCGGGGTGGTGCAGGATCTGGGACACGCCGAGCACGGCGATCGCCAGGAACCACACCAGCGTGATCGGCCCGAAGAACTTGCCGATGCCTGCCGTGCCGCGCTTCTGCACCACGAACAGGCAGAACAGCACGACCAGCGTGAGCGGAATGACGTAGTGCGTGAAGTGCGGCGACACCACCTCCAGGCCCTCGACCGCCGAGAGCACCGAGATGGCCGGGGTGATGACCCCGTCGCCATAGAAAAGCGAGGTGCCGAAGATGCCGACCACCAGCAGCACGTGGCGCAGCCTGGGCTTGTCGGCCACCGCGCGGGAGGCCAGCGCGAGCATGGCGACGAGGCCGCCTTCGCCTTCGTTGTCGGCGCGCAGCACGAGCACGACGTACTTGATGGAGACGATGACGGTGAGCGTCCAGAAGAACATCGAGAGGATGCCGTAGACGTTCCCGACGGTGAACGGCACATGGCCGTGGCCGAACACTTCCTTGACGGCATACAGCACGCTGGTGCCGATGTCGCCATAGACGACGCCGATGGCGCCGACGATCAGGCCGGCTGAGAGATTTTTGGGGGCTGACACGAGGTCGATGGGAAAGGGACAGGCTGCTGGAATCGACGCGTCAGACACGCCAGGGTGCGACACGGGGGAACTTTAGTTCACCATTGTCACCCCTCCCGCCCTTTTGTTTCCGTTGCTGTGGGGCCGCTATTTTGCCGCTGCTTGCGACCGGCGCAAGCCGCCGCCAGCCACCCCGGGAAATCATTCGTAGATTTCGGCGTCCGGATCGGTCGCTTCCATTTCGTAGCTGGCGGCCACCATGGCCAGCCGGCCCACCACGCCGTACATGTAGAAGCGGTTCGGGGCACTGGCGCCGGGCTTGGCACCGGGCTGAGGCAAGTGCGCACTTTCAGAGAAAGCCAGCGGCACGAAGCTCGCGCCCGGCAGCTTCAGGTTCTCGTCGGCGGCGCGCTCGGCATGCACGCGGTAGAAGCCGCCCACCACGTAGCGATCCATCATGTAGACCACCGGTTCGGCCACGCCGTTGTGCACGCGCTCGTTGGTCAGCACGCCTTCCTGCACGATCAGCTCGGTGGGGTCGCGCAGATCGCGGCTGGCGCCCGGCTTGGCGGCGGGAACGCCGGCCGCAGCGCGGGGCTTGCCGATCAGCGCCTCCACGTCCTTGGCGTCGCGCACCGTCACGACGCCCGGACTGCCGCTGCCGCTGTGACCGCCCTTGACGACCACAAACGGCTTCTCGTTGATGCCGTATTCCTTGTACTTGCGGCGCACCTTGGTCAGCACCGCGTCCACATGGCTGGTCAGCACGTCGATGCCGCGGCCCTCGGCCACGTCCACGCCTTCGGCGCGCGCATAGATCGGGTTGATGAGCCAGGGGTCGATGCCCAGCAGCTTGCCGAAGCGCTTGGACAGCTCCTCGTAGCTGTGCAGGTGGTTGCTCTTGCGGCGCACCGACCAGCCTGCATGCAGCGGCGGCAGCAGATACTGCTCGTGCAAGTCTTCGAGGATGCCAGGCGTTCCCGCAGAAAGCTCGTTGTTGAGGAGAATTGTGCAGGGATCGAAGTTCTTCAGCCCCAGGCGGCGCTTGCTGCGCACCACCGGCTCGAGCGTCACGGTGTCGCCGTTGGGCAACTCGATCTTCTTGGAAGTCTTGATGGCGGGGTCGATGGACCCGATGCGCACATTGAGCCCCGCCATATGGAAGATGCGCACCAGTTGCGCAACGTTGGCGAGATAAAAGGTGTTCTTGGAGTGATTTTCCGGAATGACGAGCAGGTTGCGCGCTTCCGGACAGATCTTCTCGATGGCCGCCTGCGCGGCCTGCACCGCCAGCGGCAGCATTTCCTTGGTGAGGTTGTTCCAGCCGCCCGGGAACAGGTTGGTGTCGACCGGGGCCAGCTTGAAGCCGGCGTTGCGGATGTCGACGGCGCTGTAGAACGGCGGCGTGTGCTCCATCCACTCGAGCCGGAACCAGCGCTCGATGGCAGGCATCGAGTCGAGCACCCGCTGCTCCAGTTCGTTGATCGGGCCGGTCAGGGCGGTGACGAGATGCGGAACCATGCGGGCGGCCTTGTTGGTTTTGTGCTTAAAGGTAGAGCGGAATTGTAGGAATTGGGGGTGCCCATCCCGAAGACAAGACCACGACAGCGGCGCGCATCAGGTCCGCACTTCGCCTTGGCCCAGCACCACGTACTTGAGCGAGGTCAGCCCTTCGATCCCCACCGGTCCGCGCGCATGGAACTTGTCGGTGCTGATGCCGATTTCGGCACCCAGACCGAACTCGAAACCGTCCGCGAAGCGTGTGCTCGCATTGACCATCACGCTGGCCGAATCAACCTCGCGCAGGAAGCGCTGCGCATGCACGTGGTCGCGCGTGACGATGGCGTCGGTGTGATGGCTCGAATAGCGGTTGATGTGCGCAATGGCCTCGTCCACGCCAGCCACCACCTTGATGCTGATGACGGCGGCCAGGTATTCCTCGGACCAGTCTGATTCGACCGCATCGACCACCCTGGCTTTCGGATCGATCGCACCGTCGGCGCGCAGGATGGCGGCGGCGGCCGGGTCGCAGCGCATTTCCACACCCTTGGCCGCGAAGATGGCGGCGATCTCGGGCAGGAAGTCGTCGGCCACCGAGGCCGACACCAGCAGGCCTTCGGCGGCATTGCAGGGGCTGTACTTCTGGGTCTTGGCGTTGTCGACGATACGCAGCGCCATGTCGAACTCGGCCGTATCGTCCACGTAGACGTGGCAGTTGCCGTCCAGGTGCTTGATGACCGGCACCTTGGCGTCGCGGCTGATGCGCTCGATCAGGCCCTTGCCGCCGCGCGGAATGATCACGTCGACGAACTCGGGCATGGCGATCAGCTGGCCGACGGCTTCGCGGTCGGTGGTCTGTACCAGCTGCACCGCATCGACCGGCAGGCCGGCTTCGGCCAGCGCCTCGGACACCAGCAGCGCCAGCGCCTTGTTCGACTCGATGGCTTCCGAGCCGCCGCGCAGGATGGCCGCGTTGCCGCTCTTGATGGCCAGGCTCGCGGCCTCGATGGTCACGTTGGGGCGGCTCTCGTAGATCATGCCGAAGACGCCGATCGGCACGCGCATCTGGCCCACGCGGATGCCGCTGGGCTGCTGCTTCATGCCGATGATCTCGCCGATCACGTCGGCCATGCCGGCGAGTTGCTCGCAGCCGAGCGCCACGGTCTCGATGACCTTGGGCGTGAGCTTGAGGCGGTCCACCATCGGCGCCGAGAGGCCGGCGGCCGTGGCGCGCTCGAGGTCCTTCTGGTTGGCTACGGCCAGCACCGGGCCGGCTTCGCGCAGGCGCCGGGCCAGCGCCTTCAATGCCTTGTTTTTGGTGGCTGCATCCGCACGGGCCATGAGGAATGCAGCGGCTTTGGCTTGCAGACCCAGGGTCTGCATGTGCTCGCTGACGTTGAACGCATTCATGTGTTCATTTTCCCACGCCGACCTGTGACCCGGCTTACACGGGCCTTTTGATGGCTGGAGCCATCGTGCGCGGGCCGAGTCAGGCGCGTCGCGGAGCGGTCGCCGCGCTGCTGCACGCGCGGCACAGCATCAGCGCCAGCCGCTGCAGGGCCTGCCAGCCGCTGGCGGGCCAGTCGGGCTGCTTCAGGCCCTTCACGATGCCGTCCACCACGTGCGCCGCGCGCAGCAGCCGGGCCAGCATGCGGTCGTCCAGGCGCGGCAGCACGCGCTCGAAGGCGCGCTCGCGCGGGCCCCAGATGCGGTTCTCGCGCAGCGCCATCGGCAGCGGGCGCCCCGAGGCCATGGCGTCCTTCACGCGCTTGAGCGCCCGGATGTCCTCCGCGATCGTGTAGTGCACCAGCACCTCGGCCTCGCCCTCGGCCTGCAGGCCGTCGAGCATGCGCGCCACGCGCTGCGGATTGCCGGCCAGCACGGCTTCGGACAGCTTGAACACGTCGTAGCGCGCCACGTTGTTGACCGCAGCCTCGACCTGCTCCCAGCTCAGCTCGCCGGCCGGGTGCAGCAGCGCGAGCTTCTGGATTTCCTGGTGCGCGGCGAGCAGGTTGCCCTCCACGCGATCGGCGAAGAACTGCAGCGTGCGCTGGCCTTCGTCGCCGGGCATCACGCGCTGGCCCTGCTGGCCCAGGCGCTGCGCGATCCATTGCGGCAGCGCGTTGCGCTCGATCGGGTCGACCTGGATGCTCGCACCGTTGTTCTCCAGCGCCGAGAACCAGGCGCCGGTGCGCGTGGCCTTGTCCAGCCGCGGCAGCATCACGAGCGTGAGCGTGCTGTCGTTGCCCGGCGCAGCCTCGGCCAGCTGCTGCAGCGCCGCGCTGCCGTCCTTGCCGGGCTTGCCCGAGGGAATGCGGATCTCGACGATCTGCTTGTCGGCGAACAGCGAGAGCGAGCCCCCGGCCGCAAGCACCGCGCTCCAGTCGAAGTGCGCGCCGGCCACGGTGTACGAGCTGCGCTCGGTGTAGCCCTGCGCACGCGCGGCGGTGCGGATGGCGTCGGCCGCCTCCTGCGCGAGCAACGGCTCGTCGCCGTGGATCGTGTAGAGCGGCTTCAGGCCCTTCTGGAGATGGGCCCCGAGCTGGGCGCTGGCGAGTTGCATGGCAATCGAATGGAGGCCGGAGCGCGCAGCCTCAGAGTTCCTTGACGGCTGCCAGGCGACGCATCAGCTGCTGCGCGATATCCGCCTGCATGTCGCGGAACAGCAGATCGGCCTCGCCTTCCTTGGCCAGCGCGTTGGTTTCGTTGAAGCTCAGGTCACGCGTCTGCGAAACCTCGGAGGCCGGCAGCAGGTCCTTGCCGCCCGGCGTGCGCAGGCGAAAGCGCACGCGCAACTGCAGCTGCAACTCGCGCACGAGGCCGGCCGAATTGGTCGAGATCACGAAGCGGTTGCGATCCTCGCCGAGGATCTCGAGCACCACGTCGGCGGTGGAGGACTGGTCGGCCGGCACCAATGTCACCGAGCCGGTGGCCCGCAGCTCGCGCCGGATCTGATTGATCATGGCCGAGTTGCCCGACACCGACAGCGTCTTGAAGGCGAAGACCGGCGCCTTGCGCAGCTCGAAGCCGCAGCCCGCCAGGCCGAGCGAAGCGCCCGCCACCGTCAGCCCGAGAAGAAAGCCGCGGCGCGGCAGCGAGGCATTGCGAGTGTTCATGCTTGCTTGAGTCGTTCAGAGAACCACGTTGACCAGGCGGCCGGGAACCACGATCACGCGCTTGGGCGGAGCGCCTTCGGCGAAGTTGACGAAGTCGTCGCAGGCGAGTGCGAGCTTCTCGATCTCGTCCTTCGACGCGCCGGCCGGCACGCTGAGCTTGCCACGCAGCTTGCCGTTGACCTGCAGCATCAGTTCGATCTCGTCCTGCACCAGCGCGCCGACATCGACCGTGGGCCAGGCCGCGTCGAGCAGGCCGCCCAGGTCCTTGTCGTAGCCGAGTTCGTTCCAGAGCTGCTGGGCGATGTGCGGCGTGGCCGGGTAGAGGCAGCGCAGCAGGATGCCGAAGCCTTCGCGCAGCGCGGCCGCGTCGCCGGTGCTGCCGTCGGGCTTGAAGCCCTCCAGCGCGTTGAGCAGCTTCATCGCGCCCGACACCACGGTGTTGTATTGCATGCGCTGGTAGTCGTAGTCGACCTGGCGCAGCACGGTGTGCACCTCGCGGCGCAGCGCCTGGGCGGACTTGCCGAAGCTCTGGCCCTCGATCGCGACCGGCGCCACGTCCGCCTGCGCCACGCCGAAGTTCCACACGCGGCGCAGGAAACGGTAGCTGCCTTCGACGGCCGCGTCGTTCCACTCGAGCGTGGCCTCGGGCGGCGCGGTGAACATGGTGTACAGGCGCGCGGTGTCGGCGCCGTACTTCTCGATCAGGTCCTGCGGGTCGACGCCGTTGCGTTCGCTCTTGCCCATCTTGCCGACGCCGCCGTATTCGACCTTGGTGCCGTCCGCGGCGATGCCGCCGACGATGCGGCCCTGCGCATCGAGCGTGGGCGTGACTTCCAGCGGCGGGTGGTAGTTCTTGCCGCCCTTCTCGTCGCGGTGGTAGTAGATGTGGTTGAGCACCATGCCCTGCGTGAGCAGCTTGCTGAAGGGCTCGTCGGCCTTCACCAGGCCGAGGTCGCGCATCACCTTGGTCCAGAAGCGCGCGTACAGCAGGTGAAGAATCGCGTGCTCGATGCCGCCGATGTACTGGTCCATCGGCATCCAGTAGTCGGCGCCGCCGGCCACCATGGCGTCGTCGTTCCTCGGGTCGCAGTAGCGCATGAAGTACCACGAGCTGTCCACGAAGGTGTCCATCGTGTCGGTCTCGCGCCGCGCGGCCTTGCCGCACACGGGGCAGGTCACGCCGGCGTGGAAGCCTTCGTGCTTGTTCAGCGGGTTGCCCGAGCCGTCGGGCACGCAGTCGGTCGGCAGCACCACGGGCAGGTCCTTCTCGGGGACCGGCACCGCGCCGTGCTCTTCGCAATGGATGATCGGGATCGGCGTGCCCCAGTAGCGCTGGCGGCTCACGCCCCAGTCGCGCAGGCGCCAGGTGGTCTGCAGCTCGCCCAGGTCCTTCTGGCCCAGTGCGTGCGCCACGGCGGCCACGGCCTCCTTGTAGGTCATGCCGCTGAAGTTGTCGGAGTTGATGGTCACGCCGCGCTGCTTGTCGGCGTACCAGTCCTGCCACTTGTGATAGTCGAAATGCGGCTCGTCGTCGACCAGCACGACCTGGATGATCTCGATGCCGTACTTGTTGGCGAAGGCGAAGTCGCGCTCGTCATGCGCGGGCACGCCCATCACGGCGCCGTCGCCATAGCCCATGAGCACGTAGTTGCCGACCCACACCGGCACCTGCTCCTCGGTGATCGGATGCATCACCGTGAGGCCGGTGGGCACGCCCTTCTTCTCCTGCGTGGCGAGTTCGGCCTCGGTGGTGCCGCCGGCCTTGCACTCCTCGATGAAGGCCGCGACCTTCGGATCGAGCGTGGCGGCGTGTGCGGCCAGCGGATGCTCGGGCGCGACGGCGCAGAAGGTCACGCCCATGATGGTGTCGGCACGCGTGGTGAACACGTACATGCGGCCGTCCTGGATGAGCTTGCCGTCGGCGCCATGGATGTCATGCGTGAAGGCGAAGCGCAGGCCCTCGCTCTTGCCGATCCAGTTCTCCTGCATCAGCTTGACGCGCTCGGGCCAGCCCGGCAGCTTGTGCTGGGTGTGCTCGAGCAGCTCTTCGGCGTAGTCGCTGATCTTCAGGTAGTAGCCAGGGATCTCGCGGCGCTCGACCGTGGCGCCGGTGCGCCAGCCCTTGCCGTCGATCACCTGCTCGTTGGCCAGCACGGTCTGGTCGACCGGGTCCCAGTTGACGACCTGGGTCTTGCGGTAGGCGATGCCCTTCTCGAGCATCTTCAGGAACAGCCACTGGTTCCACTTGTAGTAGCTCGGATCGCAGGTGGCGATCTCGCGGCTCCAGTCGATCGCCAGGCCCATGGCCTGGAGCTGGCCGCGCATGTAGTCGATGTTCTCGTAGGTCCACTTGGCCGGCGGCACCCCGTTCTTCAGCGCCGCGTTCTCGGCCGGCAGGCCGAAGGCGTCCCAGCCCATGGGCATCAGCACGTTGTAGCCGCTCATGCGCAGGTAGCGCGTGAGCATGTCGTTGATGGTGTAGTTGCGCACGTGGCCCATGTGCAGCTTGCCGCTGGGGTACGGCAGCATCGAGCAGGCGTAGTACTTCTTGCGGCTCGCGTCCTCGGTGACGCGGTAGGCATCGGCGGCGCTCCATTGCGCCTGGGCAGCGGACTCGACGTCGCTGGGTTTGTAGCTGGGATTCATGACGGGTTCGGCAAGACCCGGCGCGGGGTGGCCGGGGAGGACGGATTATCGCGCCGGACTAGACTCGCTCCCCAGCTTGCCGCCTCACGCGGACGGAAAGACACAATGAAATTGCTCTGGAAACATCTCGCCCTGTCCTTCGCGGCCGCCGCCGGCCTTGCCGCCACGCCGCTGTGGGCCCAGCAGAACGACAAGCCCCTGCGCCTCGTCGTGCCCTTCGCCACCGGCGGCGCCCAGGACGTCATCGCCCGCTACCTGGGCGCCAAGCTCACCGACAGGCTTGGCCAGAGCGTCATCGTCGACAACAAGGCAGGCGCCGGCGGCATCGTGGCCGCCGACGCGGTGGCCAAGGCGGCGGACGGGGCCACGGTGCTGCTGGCAACGGGCGGCGCCATCACCATCGCACCCCACCTGCAGGCCAAGCTCCCCTACGACCCGGTGCACGAACTGGTGCCGGTGGCCCTGGTGGCGGACACGCCGATGACGCTGTCCGTGCGCACCGAAAGCCCCTACAAGACCGTGGCCGACGTGCTGCGCGACGCCAAGGCCAGGCCGGGCCAGGTTACCTACGCCTCGACCGGCAACGGCACCGTGTCACACCTGACCGGGGCGCTGCTGGCGCAGGCGAGCGGCGTGAACCTGCTGCACGTGCCCTACCGGGGCGCCGCGCCCGCCATGACGGACCTGCTGGGCGGGCAGGTGGCGGCCATCGTGACCAGCGTGGCCTCGATCGAGCCGATGGTCGCCAGCGGCAAGGCGCGCGTGCTCGGCACCTTCTCCCATGCGGCGCTGCCCGGCATGGGCACGGCCCCGACCATCGGCGAGGCCACGGGCCTGCCGGGCATGGAAGTGCCAGTCTGGGTCGGCGTGATGGCGCCGGCGCGCATGCCGGCGGCGAGCGTCGAGAAGCTGTCCGCGGCGCTGGTCGAGGTGTGCAACCTGCCGGAGACGAGGCAGCGCTTCGCCCAGCTGGGCGCGGTCAATACCTGCGGCGGCCCGGCCGCGCTGGGCAAGGTGGTGGCGGAAGACAGCCAGCGCTGGGCGAAAGTGATCAAGCAAGGCGGAATCAAGGTTGACTAGCTTGGCTCTCCCCCAGGCTTCGCGCACTTCGTGTCGCTTCGCCAACCCCCTCGCCGGGGGCAACACCGGTGGCCCGGCAAAGCCGGTTCCACGGTGTTCACGAATGGGGATGCGCCTGTGACGGTCGCGGCGAAGCAGTACCGCGTCGGCATCGCCGGCGCCGGGGCGATCGCGCTGGCCAGTGCGGCGTGGCTGCGGCGGGCGGGCCATGGCGTCACGGTGTGGTCGCCGGGCGGCCGGGGCGCGGACGGGCTGCGCACTCAGCCGCTGGAAGCCTGCGGCATCCAGTCGTTCTCGGTGAAGGTCGAGGTCGCCGACGGCGCGGCCGGGCTCTGCGCCGCTTCGGACGTGCTGCTGCTCGCCCTCCCCGTCAACGGCCACAGGCGCGTGATGGACGCGCTGCTCCCTTTCCTGCGCGACGGCCAGACCGTGATCGTCAGCTCGATGGCCTCGCTGTCCTCGCTCTATCTGCACGAAGCAGCTGCGCGCGCAGGCCGGCGGATCACGGTCGCCAGCTTCGGCACGACCGTGCTGACCGCGCGCCGCGAGTCCGGCACGCAGGTCAGGGTGATGACGCGGCGCAAGGCGGTCGGCGTCTCCGCCCTGCCCGGCTCGCGGGTGGAAGAGGCCGTCGCGCTGTGCACCGCCCTCTTCGGCGACGGCTTCTTCCCCGACGGCAGCGCCCTCGCGAGCGCCCTGGCCAACGTCAATCCGCAGTCCCACGGCCCGCTCGCGGTGTTCAACTGGACGCGCATCGAGCGCGCCGAGAACTGGCCGCAGTACCACTGCATGACGCCCGGCGTGTCGCGCGTGATCGAGGCGCTGGACCGGGAGCGGCGCGCCGTGGCCGCCGCGTTCGGCATCGAGCTCGGTCCCATCGAAGCGCATTTCGCGCGCTCCTTCGGCACCGCGTCGGCAAAGCTGGAGGACATCGCCGCCGAGCTGCACGCCAAGCGCGGCGGTCCGCCCGGCCCCACGCAGGCCGACACCCGCTACGTCACCGAGGACATGCCCTACGGCCTGGCGTTCGTCGAGGCGCTGGGCGCCATCGCCGGCGTGCCGACGCCCGCGACCCGCACCATCGTGGATGCGGCCTCGCTGGTCAACGGCATCGACTTCCGCTGCGAGAACGACCTGCTCGAACCGCTGGGCCTGGCGAACGAAACCGTCGCCGGGCTGCTCGAGCGCTTATGAAGCGTCGGCTTCGGGAAACACCGGCTCCCCGAGGTTGAGCATCAGCCGGTTGGCCCAGGCGAACAGGGCGACCGAATGGATCAGGTCGAGGATCTCCTGCTCGGTCAGCCCGGCCTCCTTCAACCCGCGCACGTCGTCGGCCGAGACCTTGTCGGGCTCGGCACCGAGACGGATCGAGAACGCGACGATGGCCTTCTCGCGCGCCGTGGTGCCGGCGCCTTGCGGCTCCTCGAACACCTGCGAGATCACGTCGTTGCGCCTGGCCAGCTGCTCGAAGCGCTGCGCATGCACCGAGGCGCAGTACACGCAGCCGTTGACGCGCGATTCCACCGTGGCGCCCAGCTCGCGCTCGGCACGCGGCATGCCGCCCGGTGCGAACATGATCGCGTTGAAGGCGATGGAGCGCTGCAGCAGTATCTCGGGCTGATGCGCCAGCACCAGGAAGTACGGCGAGCTGCGCGCCTGCGGGCTCATCTCGTCGAGTGCGGCCAGCTGGGCAGGCGTGGCGGTGTCGACGTTCACCGTGTCGAGCCACGGCTTCCACTGGAGCACCTCGGTGGTGAAGCCCTTGATGCGGATCGGGGCCGTCATGCCGCAGCCTCCGCGGCGACCAGCGCCTTCAGGCCCGCGGCAACGCGGATCTGGTACGAGAGGAAGGCGATCAACTGGCTCATCGCCACGATGGCGGGCGTCGAGAGGCCGCTCGCGGCCAGCGACTGCACGGCGGCCTTGTCGCCCTCGATGGGGCGCTCGATCAGTTTGCCGGTGAAGGCCAGCACGGCCTGCAGGCGCGCATCGGCCACGGGCCGCCCGGCGTCCACGGCAGCGATCACGTCGCCATCCGCGCCTTCGGCCGCCAGCCTGTCGCGGTAGTGCGCGGCCAGGCTGTCCGCCTTCGACACGCGGCAGGCATGCAGCGCCACGAGCAGCCGCTCGCTTACCGACAGGCCTTCGACGGCCGGCGAGAACATCGCGTCATAGCTGCCCTGCGTGGCTGCAACGACCTTGTCGCGCTGGCGCCGCAGCGCCCAGAGGGGGTGGTCCGGCGCCAGCGGGACGGCGGCATCGATCACATCGTGGGGAGTGCTTGTCATGGTCGGTTTCTTTCTTGGGGCGGCAGCGCGGGCGTCCATTCGTCGCCGAACAGTTCCGGCTCGGCATAGGCCTCGAGGTTGGCGTAGTGGTGGTCAAAGTCCTCGCGGTAGAACAGGCTGGCAATGCCGCTCGCCAGCCGCCTGGCGCCATCGCTGATGGCCGGGATGTCGCCCGACACCGTGCCGTGCGACAGCGCGGCCGGGTAGCAGAAGCAGTGGATGCGCCCGAGCCCCGCGCATTCGCCCGGCACGCGCTGCCGGAATTCGAAGGCGGGCCCGAGGTCGGGCGAGTCGGCCAGTTCCTGGTCTTCGTCGCCGGGCGCGGGCTCGAAGCGGTCTTTCCATGTCCGGATGTGGGCCGAGATGCCGGCAAACTCCGGACGGTTCGGCCAGTCGACCTTGAAGCCGGTCGAGACGATCAGGAAGTCGAATTCGAAAACCCCCTTCGGCGTCGACACGCGCATGGCCTCGCCCCGCGGCTCGATGGCGAGGATGGGGCAACCGAAGTTGAAGAAGGCATTGATGTGCCCCGACACCCGCAGCGTGCTGCCGTGCGGCGGCGGCACGTTCGCCACGTTGATGTAGTGGCGGATGCGCCACTTGAGCTCGTCGGGCAAATCGTAGTGCCCCTGCGTGAGCCCCGGCACACCCGCCCCCTTGCCCTTGTTGACGCGCGGCAGGTCGGGCCGGCGGATCAGCAGCTCGACGCTGCGCGCACCGGCCTCCAGCGCGGTGGCCGCGCTGTCCATGGCCGAGGAGCCAGCGCCGACCACGCCCACGCGCAGGCCTTCGAGCCGGCCGTAGTCCATGTCGTCGGACGAATGCGCCCATTTCGAGCGCGGCAGTGCGTCGACGAAAGCCGGAACGGCCGGCCCGCCGAGGCCGTCACGCCCCGTCGCAAGGACGACGCGGCGCGCCAGCACGCTGCGCTCGCCCTGCGGCGTGCGCAGGGCCAGCCTCACGCCGGACGCATTGGGCAGCGGGTGGATGCCGACCACCGCGGTGTCGTTGCGCACGTCCACGTCCATCACGCGGCGGTACCAGACCAGGTAGTCCATCCACTGCAGGCGCGGGATCTTGTCCATCGCGGTCCAGGCCTCCAGCCCGAACTGGGCCTCGAACCAGGCGCGAAAGGTGAGTGACGGCAGGCCGAGCGCGGGGCCGGTGAGCTCCTTGGGCGAGCGCAGCGTCTCCATGCGCGCCGTCGTCGCCCAGGGGCCCTCCTTGCCCGCGGGCGAGCGGTCGAACACCACGGCGCGAATGCCCAGCTGCGCCAGCGCGACCGAGGCGGCCCGGCCGGCCTGGCCGCCGCCGATGATGGCCACGTCGAGCATGGATTCATCGCCGGCCTGTCGGGCGGGCATCCAGTTGCGGCCGGGCCAGCCGAGATATTCGAGGTCCTGGGCGAGCCGCGCTTCGAGCGCGGCGAGGGAGGAAGCGGAATCTGATGTCATCTTGAAGAGCGGGGAACGACGCCCAGTGTAGAAAGCTTCGCGGGTGGCCCGGATTTCGCATGCCACAATGATTTTCAGACCACAGGGGCCGGCATGGGCAGCAAGAGCGACAGCGAATGGTGGCGCGGCGCGGTGATCTACCAGATCTACCCGCGCAGCTTCATGGACAGCGATGGCGACGGCATCGGCGACCTGCCGGGCATCACGTCCCGGCTCGAGCACGTGGCCAGCCTCGGCGTCGATGCCGTCTGGGTTTCCCCCTTCTTCCGCTCGCCGATGAAGGACTTCGGCTACGACGTGGCCGACTACCGCGCAGTCGACCCGCTGTTCGGCACGCTGGCCGACTTCGACGCCATGCTGGCGCGCATGCACGCGCTGGGCCTGAAGCTCATCATCGACCAGGTGCTTTCGCACACCTCCGACCAGCACGCCTGGTTCGCCGAAAGCCGCAGCAGCCGCGACAACCCCAAGGCCGACTGGTACGTCTGGGCCGACCCCAAGGCCGACGGCACCCCGCCGACCAACTGGCTGTCGGTGTTCGGCGGCTCGGCCTGGCAGTGGGACTCGCGCCGGCGGCAGTACTACCTGCACAGCTTCCTCGCCGAGCAGCCCGACCTCAACTTCCACTGCGACGCCGTGCAGGAGGCCCTGCTGGGCGAGGTCCGCTTCTGGTGCGAGCGCGGCGTGGACGGCTTTCGCTTCGACGCCTGCAACCACCAGTTTCACGATGCGCTGCTGCGCGACAACCCGCCGGCCTCACCGGCGTCGATCGACGGGGTCAGCACAGTGCGCGCCGACAACCCCTACGCGATGCAGCAGCACCTGTACGACAAGAGCCAGATGGAGAACCTGGCCTTCCTCGAAAGCCTGCGCCGCCTGCTCGACGATTACGGCGCGGTGGCGCTGGGCGAGGTCGGCGACGAGAACGCGCCGCCCGTCATGGCGCAATACACCGAGCTCGGCAAGCGCCTGCACCTGGCCTACAGCTTCAGCCTGCTGACGGCAGACCACCGCCCCGCCCACCTGCGCCACCAAGTCGAGGCGCTCGACGACGCGCTGGCGCCCACCGGTGGCTGGGGTTGCTGGGCGGTGTCGAACCACGATGTGCCGCGCGTCGCCACGCGATGGAGCGACGGCGGCCCGGCCGACACCCGGCGCGACCGGCTCTGGCTGGCGCTGCTGCTCGCACTGCGCGGCAGCGCCAGCATCTACCAGGGCGAGGAACTGGGCCTGCCCGAGGCCGAAGTGCCCTTCGAACTGCTGCAGGACCCGTACGGCCGCGCGTTCTGGCCCGAGTTCAAGGGCCGCGACGGCTGCCGCACGCCGATGCCGTGGGCCACCGCGGCGCCGAACGGCGGCTTCACCACCGGTACGCCCTGGCTGCCGGTGTACGGCCCCCACCTTCCGCTGGCCGTCGAACGGCAGGCCGCGCGGCCCGATTCGATGCTCGCCTTCAGCCGCACGCTGCTGCACTGGCGGCGCACGCAGCCCCTGCTGCGCACCGGCGGCATCCGCTTCATCGATGCGCCCGACCCTCTGCTGCATTTCGAGCGGCGCGACGGGCATTCGTCGCTGCAGGCGGTCTTCAACCTCGGGAGCGAACCGGTTTCGATGCCGCTGGCCGAAGCCCTGATGCCTCTCGTCGGACATCCGCTCGCGCCGAGCGCCGTCATGCAGGCCGAAGGCGCAAAGCGCATGCTCGCGCTGGCGCCGTACGGCGTCTTCTTCGGCACGCCCGCCGCCGAAGGACAAAGCTGAGCACCATGCCCTCCTCCAAGCCGCTGCCCGAATCCGAAGTCCATGCGCTGATGCGCGCGGAGCATGGCGACCCGTTCGCCGTGCTGGGCCCGCACGAGACGCCCGAAGGCCTGGAAGTGCGCGCATTGCTGCCCGGTGCGCAGCGCGTGGCCGTGCTGCATTCGCGCACCGGCTGGCCGCTTGCGATCCTGGCACGGCATGCCGAATCGGACCTGTTCAGCGGATTGGTCCCGGCCGCGGAGGCCCGCATGGGCTACTCGTTCCAGGTCGACTGGGAGGCGCACACCTCGCGGCTCGAAGACCCCTACCGCTTTCCGTTCGTGCTCGGCGAAACCGACGTGTGGCTGCTGGCCGAGGGCACGCACCTGCGCCCCTGGGAACGGCTGGGTGCGCACCTGCGCGAGATGGACGGCGTGAAGGGCGTGGCCTTTGCCGTCTGGGCGCCGAATGCAAAGCGCGTGTCGGTGGTGGGCAGCTTCAACAACTGGGACGGCCGGCGCCACATGATGCGGCTGCGCCGCGAGTGCGGCGTGTGGGAGATCTTCGCGCCGCATGTGACGGTGGGCGACAGCTACGAGTTCGAGATCCTGTCGGCGCAGGGCGAGGTGCTGCGCAAGGCCGATCCCTTCGCGTTCTCGTCGCAGCTGCGGCCTGACACCGCCTGCGTGGTGCAGCCCCTGCCCGCGCCGGTGAAGCTGCCCGAAGGCCGTGCCGCCGCGAACGGGCGCCATGCGCCGATCAGCATCTACGAAGTGCACCTGGGCTCGTGGCGCCGCAAGAACAACGGCCACGAATGGCTGGACTACCGCGAGCTGGCCGACACGCTGGTGCCCTACGCGCGCGACATGGGCTTCACGCACATCGAACTGCTGCCGATCAGCGAACACCCCTTCGACGGCTCATGGGGCTACCAGCCGATCGGGCTCTACGCGCCTACCTCGCGCTTCGGCACGCCGGGCGACTTCCGGCATTTCGTGGAAGCGGCGCATGCCGCAGGGCTGGGCGTGATCCTCGATTGGGTGCCCGCGCACTTCCCGACCGATTCGCACGGCCTCGGCCGCTTCGACGGCACCGCGCTGTACGAGTACGCCGATCCGCGCGAAGGCTTCCACAACGACTGGCAGACGCTGATCTTCAACTACGCGCGCACGGAGGTGCGCAACTACCTCGTCGGCAATGCGCTGTACTGGCTGGAGCGCTACGGCGTGGACGGCCTGCGCGTGGATGCGGTGGCTTCGATGCTGTACCGCGACTACAGCCGCAAGGCCGGCGAGTGGGTGCCGAACGTGCTCGGCGGGCGCGAGAACCTGGAGGCCATCGACTTCCTGCGTCGCATGAACCGCGTGGTGGGCATCGAGCGGCCCGGGGCCATGACGGTGGCAGAGGAATCGACAAGCTTTCCCGGCGTGACCCGGCCGCCGGAAGACGGCGGGCTGGGCTTTCACTACAAGTGGAACATGGGGTGGATGAACGACACGCTGGCGTATGCGGGCACCGATCCGGTCTACCGCAAGCATCACCACCAGCAGATCACCTTCGGGCTGATGTACGCGCACAGCGAGAACTTCGTGCTGCCGCTGTCGCATGACGAAGTGGTGCACGGCAAAGGCTCGATGATCGGGCGGATGCCTGGCGACGAGTGGCAGAAGTTCGCGGGCCTGCGTAACCTGTATGGCTACCTCTGGGCGTATCCGGGAAAGAAGCTGCTGTTCATGGGGGGCGAGTTCGCGCAGTACGCGGAGTGGAATGCCGACCGCGGCCTCGACTGGCATCTGCTGGAGCATGCGGCGCATCAAGGGGTGCGGCGGCTGGTGCGCGACCTGAACAACGTGTATCGGCACTTTCCTGCGCTGCATGAGCTCGACCATGAGGGTGCGGGGTTCGAATGGATCGTGCATGACGATGCGGACCAGTCGGTGTTTGCGTTTGTTCGGCGGGCTCGGGATGGGGCGTTCGTGGTGGCGGTCTGCAATTTCACGCCGGTGCCTCGGCATGGCTATCGGCTGGGGGTTCCTTGTGCTGGCTCTTATCGGGAGATTGTCAATACGGATGGCTCGATTTATGGGGGCAGTGGGGTCGGAAACGGCGTTGTCGAGAGTTCTCCCGTGCCATGGCATGGGAAGGCGGACTCTGTTTCGATCAGCGTGCCGCCACTGGCTACTGTGATGTGGGTGTTGGCTTGACGTTGCTTGACTTGGTTTGCTTTCCGGGGCCGGGTCTCGCCCCGGCCCCGGAAAGCAACCGCCCGCCGGAGGCAGCAACATGCTGAACCCAGGCACCCCCTTCCCCTTGGGCGCAACACCGTCGCACCAGGGAGTCAACTTCGCAATAGCAGCGCCAACAGCAGAAGCAGTAGAGCTCTGCATCTTTGATGGCACCGGCAACAGCGAGCAGCAGCGCCTCAAACTCCCAGAACGCACCGACGGCATCTGGCACGGCCACCTGCCCAGCGGCAAGCCCGGCCTCGTCTACGGCTACCGAGTCCACGGCCCGTGGTCCCCCCACGAAGGCCAGCGCTTCAACCCAGCCAAGCTGCTGCTCGACCCCTACGCCCGAGAGATCGTCGGCAGCTACGACGGCAGCGACATCTTCCTGGGCCACGACCCCGCGAACCCGGCCCAGAGGGACGCCCGCGACAACGCAGCCGTCGCGCTCAAGGCCCGCGTCGCGCAACCCGCCGGTCCGGCAGCGGCATCCGGCCACGCCCGCATCCCCGCCGGCGAGCGCGTGCTCTGCGAGCTGCACGTCAAAGGCCAGACCAGGCTCCACCCCGCAGTCCCCGCGGCACTCCGGGGCACCTACGCCGGCCTCGCGGAGCCCGCCGTGCTCGACCACCTCCAGCGCCTGGGTGTCACCACCCTGAGCCTCATGCCCGTGCAGCACCGCGCCGACGAGCAGCGCCTGCTGCGCATGGGCCTGAGCAACTACTGGGGCTACACCACCATCGGCTGGTTCGCTCCCGAGGCCCGCTACTGGAGCGGCCGCGCCGGCACCACGCCCGCCAGCGAGTTCCGCGCGATGGCCGACGCCATACACGCACGTGGCATGGAGCTGGTGATCGACGTGGTCTATAACCACAGCGCCGAGACCGACGAGCTCGGTCCCACGCTCTCGCTGCGCGGCATCGACAACGCGCTGTACTACCACCTGCGCCCCGACGACCGCGCCCTCTACGAGAACTGGGCCGGCACGGGCAACTGCCTGAATCTCGGCGAGCCGCGCGTGCTGCAGCTGGTGATGGACAGCCTGCGCTTCTGGGCCTGCGAGATGGGTGTCGACGGTTTCCGCTTCGATCTCGCCCCGGTGCTCGGGCGCGACGCGCAGCGAGGCTTCGACCCACGCGCGCCCTTCTTCGCCGCCATCGCGCAAGACCCGGTGCTCTCGCGCACCCTGCTCATCGCCGAGCCCTGGGACATCGGCCCCGGCGGCTACCGCCTCGGCGAGTTCCCGCCGGGCTGGCTCGAATGGAACGACCGCTACCGCGACACGCAGCGCGGCTTCTGGCTGCGCCAGGCGCACGACGACAGGGCCGGCCTGGGCGACTTCGCCCATCGCTTCACCGCTTCCAGCACGCAGTTCGCCCATCGGGGCCGCGCGCCGGCCGCGAGCGTCAACTTCGTCACCGCGCACGACGGCTTCACGCTGCGCGACCTCGTGAGCTACAACGAGCGCCACAACCTCGCCAACGGCGAGGGCAACCGTGACGGCCATGGCCACAACATGAGCAACAACTGTGGCGTCGAGGGGCCGAGCAACGACCCCGCCGTGCTGGCCCTGCGCAGCCGCCTGCAGCGCGCGCTGCTCGCCACGCTGATGCTGTCACAGGGCACACCCATGCTGCTGGCCGGCGACGAGCTGGGCCACAGCCAGCAGGGCAACAACAACGCCTACTGCCAGGACAACGAGACCACATGGCTCGCGTGGATCGGCACCTCCGCCCCCGACAGCGACGTGGCCCGCACGAGCGCCTTCGTGGCGCGCCTGGCCGCCCTGCGCCGCGAAGCCCCGGCCCTGCGCAGCACCCGCTGGTGGCCGCCCGAGACGCCGCAGGGCATGCCGCCGGGCATCCGCTGGCTGCGCCCCGACGGCGAACCGATGACGGCCAGCGACTGGCGCACGGGCACGGCACTTGCAATCCTTTTCGGCGATGGCGCCGGCGACGGCGGCTCGTGGCTGGTGCTGGTGAACGCAGGCCCGCAGGCTGTGCCCTTCAGGCTGCCCGCGGGCGCGTGGCGCCTGCGCCTGTCCACCGATCCCGAGGACGATCCGGGTGAGATGGGCCGGCCGCTCGGCGGCACGGCGCAAGTGCCTTTTTCAAGCATCGGGATCGCAAGAACGTAGGAGCCAGGCGCACGGCGCGGTGCTAGTCTCGATGCAGAGACCCTGACGGCGAATGAATTCCAACAAGCGAACGAACGGAGACTCAGGATGGACAACCTCACACCGCAAGCGCAGCCCCCGCAGGAGCTGCAGGCCCATCAACTGGTCCGCCGCACCATCGCCCTGGTGCTGGCCGGCGGACGCGGCTCCCGCCTCAAGCAGCTGACCGACCGGCGCGCCAAGCCGGCCGTGTACTTCGGCGGCAAGTTCCGCATCATCGACTTCGCGCTGTCCAACTGCCTGAACTCCGGCATCCGGCGCATGGCGGTGGTCACGCAGTACAAGTCGCACTCGCTCATGCGCCACCTGCAGCGCGGCTGGAGCTTTTTGCGCGCCGAGCTCAACGAAATGGTCGACGTGCTGCCCGCCCAGCAGCGCGTGGGCGACGAGCACTGGTACCGCGGCACGGCCGACGCGGTGTTCCAGAACCTCGACATCATCCAGACCCGCTCCACCAAGCACGACTACGTGGTGGTGCTGGCTGGCGACCACATCTACAAGATGGACTACTCGATCATGGTCAAGGACCATGCCGAGCACGGCCTGGGCTGCACGGTCGGCTGCATCGAAGTGCCGCGCATGGAAGCCACGGCCTTCGGCGTGATGGCCATCGACGAGAGCCGCCGGATCACCGACTTCCTCGAAAAGCCCGCCGACCCGCCCGCCATGCCCGGCCATCCCGACGTGGCGCTGGCGAGCATGGGCATCTACGTGTTCGACTCCGAGTACCTCTACCAGCTGCTCGAAGAAGACAGCGCCAACCCCGATTCGAGCCACGATTTCGGCAAGGACATCATTCCCCGCGCCGTGGCCCAGGGCCGCGCGCTGGCCCATCCTTTCGGCCTGTCGTGCGTCACGCGGGCCTCGCGCGGACCCGACGCCAAGGCCTACTGGCGCGACGTGGGCACGATTGATGCATTCTGGGCAGCCAACCTCGACCTGGCCTCCATCACCCCGGAGCTCGACATCTATGACACCGACTGGCCCATCTGGACCTACCAGCGGCAGTTGCCGCCGGCCAAGTTCGTGCTCGACCGCGAGGGCAAGCATGGCATGACGGTCAACACCATCGTGTCGGGCGGCTGCATTGTCTCGGGCTCCAAGGTCAGCAGCTCGGTGCTGTTCTCGGGCGTGCGCATCCACTCCTTCTGCGAGATCAACGAGGCTGTGCTGCTGCCCGACGTGGAAGTCGGGCGCGGTGCCCGGCTCAACCGGGTGGTGATCGACCGTGGCTGCGTGATCCCCGACGACATGGTGATCGGCGAGGACGCCGAAGTCGACGCCGCGCGCTTCGAGCGCACCGAGAACGGCGTGGTGCTGGTCACGCGCGAGATGCTCAAACGACTGGCTGCATGAGATTCGCCCCCAGTCTTCGCGCACTTCGTGTCGCTTCGCCAACCCCCTCGCCGGGGGCAATACCAGCGGCCCGGCAAAGCCGGTTCCGCGGTATTCCTGGAAGAAACCAGGTCTTTGTGCCATCCCACCTTGCACGGAGGCAGCACTGACGATGCGAATCCTCCAGGTCAGCGCCGAACTCTTCCCCCTCCTCAAGACCGGCGGCCTGGCGGACGTCGCCGGTGCCCTGCCCCTGGCGCTCATGGCCGCAGGACAGGACGCGCGCGTGCTGCTGCCGGGCTTTCCGGCCATCGTCTCGGGCGTGCGCGACCTGGCGCCCGTGGCCGGTTTCGACGCGCCCTGGGGCGAGCGCTTCGGGCTGAGCCTCGGGCATGTCGACATCGACGGGGCGCCCGGCATCCCGGCCTACGTGATCGATGCGCCGGTGCTCTACGACCGGCCCGGCAACCCCTACGAGGACACCTCGCGCCAGCCCTACGGCGACAACCACCGCCGCTTCGCCCTGCTCGGCTGGGCCGCGGCGCAATTGGCGCAAGGGCTCGATCCGCTGTGGCAGCCCGAAGTCGTGCATGCGCACGACTGGCACGCCGCGCTCGCGCCGGCCTACCTGCACTTCGCGCGGCAGGCCGGTGGCCCGCGTGTGGGCAGTGTCTTCACGGTGCACAACCTCGCCTACCAGGGCCTCTTCGCGCCGTGGAACTTCGCGGAGCTCGGCTTGCCCGGCCCCGCGTTCCAGATGAACGGTCTCGAGTACCACGGGCAGGTTTCGTTCATGAAGGGCGGCCTGTATTTCGCCGACCGGCTCACCACGGTCAGCCCGACCTATGCGCTCGAGATCCAGACGCCCGAGCAGGGCTGCGGGCTCGACGGCCTGCTGCGGCTGCGCAGCAGCGCGCTCACCGGCATCCTCAACGCGGTCGACGACCAGGTCTGGAACCCGGCGACCGACGCCGCGCTGGTGCAGGGCTATCACACGCCCGAAGGCCGCCACATGGCCGGCAAGGCGCGCTGCAAGTCGGTGCTGCAGCACCAGCTGGGGCTGGCCGATCGGCCGGATGCGCCGCTCTTCATCCTCGTGAGCCGGCTCACCGAGCAGAAGGGGCTGCATCTGGTGCTCGGCGGGCTCGATGCGCTGCTCGCCCAGGGCGGCCAGCTCGCATTGCTGGGCAGCGGCGAGGCCTGGCTCGAGGAGGCCTTCCGCCACCGAGCGGCGGCCGCGCCGCAGTCGGTCAGTGCCACCATCGGCTACAACGAGACGCTGGCCCACCAGCTGTTCGGTGCGGGCGACGTGACGCTGGTGCCTTCGCTCTTCGAGCCCTGCGGCCTCACGCAGATGTACGGCCTCAAGTACGGCAGCCTGCCGCTGGTGCGCCGCGTCGGCGGGCTGGCCGACACGGTGGTCGACAGCTCGCTCGAAGACCTCGCCAGTGGGGGCGCCACCGGTTTCGTGTTCGACAGCTTCGATGTCCAGAGCTACGAACGCGCCGTGCGCCGCGCCTTTGCCTTGTACCAACGCGCGCCCGACTGGCGGCGCGTGCGGGGCAACGCCATGCGCCGGCCCGCCGACTGGGCCACTGCGGCGGCACAGTACATCGACGTTTATCGGCAGGCACTGGGATGACGCGCCTCTTCTCGATTCGATGCGTTCGTGATGCGGGGTGCGCTCACGCGCAGGGGAGCACTCGGTGTCATTCGCACGCACCCAAGACAAACGCACAGCAGCAAAACACCATCACCCACCCCGAAGAGCGCCAATCATGACGATCAAAGACTTCGCCTACGACCACCCCGACCGCGACGTCGCAGCCTTCAAGCGCGCGGTGGCCAACAAGCTGATCTACGCAGTCGGCAAGGACCCGGTCGCCGCCAGCCAGGACGACTGGCTCAACGCCACCTCGCAGGCCGTGCGCGACCAGCTGGTCGAGCGCTGGATGATGACCACGCGCGCCAACTACGCGCAGGACCTCAAGCGCGTCTACTACCTGTCGATGGAGTTCCTGATCGGGCGCACCTTCACCAACGCGCTGCTGGCGGTCGACCTTTACGACACCGTGCGCGAGGCGCTGGCCGACTTCGGCGTCGACATGGACGCATTGGCCGAGCGCGAACCCGACGCGGCGCTGGGCAACGGCGGCCTGGGGCGGCTCGCCGCCTGCTTCCTCGACTCGATGGCCACGCTGGGCGTGCCGGGCATGGGCTACGGCATCCGCTACGAATACGGCATGTTCCGCCAGCGCATCGTCGATGGCCAGCAGGTGGAAACACCCGACTACTGGCTCACGCGCGGGAACCCGTGGGAGTTCCAGCGGCCCGAGGTGAACTACCGCGTGCGCTTCGGCGGCCATGTGCAGAAGCGGGAAGGCACCAACGCCCCTTACGGCGCGGCCGACTGGGTCGACACGCACGATGTGCTGGCCGTGGCCTACGACACCATCATTCCCGGCTACGGCACGCAGGCCACCAACACGCTGCGGCTGTGGTCGGCGCGCGCCACCGAAGAGATCGACCTCTCGGCCTTCAACCGCGGCAACTACATGCAGGCGGTGGAAAGCAAGAACCACTCGGAGAACGTCTCGCGCGTGCTCTACCCCGACGACTCCACGCCCTCGGGCCGCGAGCTGCGGCTGCACCAGGAGTATTTTTTCTGCAGCGCGAGCGTGCAGGACCTGCTGCGGCGCTACCTGCGCAACCACAAGACCTTCGACCAGCTCTCGGAAAAGGTCAGCATCCACCTGAACGACACGCACCCCGTGCTCGCCGTGCCGGAGCTGATGCGCCTGCTGCTCGACGAGTACGGCCTCACATGGGACATGGCCTGGGCGCACACGCAGAAGGTGTTCAGCTACACCAACCACACGCTGATGCACGAGGCGCTGGAGACCTGGCCGGTCGAGATGCTGGGGCGCATCCTGCCGCGGCACCTGCAGATCATCTACGACATCAACGCGAAGTTCCTCGCCACGGTGACGCAGAAGGTGGGCAACGACGTGGAGCTGATGCGCCGCCTGTCGCTGGTGGACGAGACCGGCGAGCGCCGCGTGCGCATGGCCTACGTGGCGGTGCTGGCGAGCCACTCGATCAACGGCGTGTCGGGGCTGCACTCGGAGCTGATGAAGCAGTCGATCTTCTCGGACTTCGCGAAGATCTTTCCCGATCGCTTCAACAACAAGACCAACGGCGTCACGCCCCGGCGCTGGCTCGCGCAGGCCAACCCGCCGCTGGCGGCGCTGCTCGACCAGCGCATCGGCAAGGGCTGGCGGCGCGACCTGTCGCAGCTCGAGGCGCTCAGGCCCATGGCCGAGCAACCGGCCTTCGTGCGCGCATTCCGCCATGCCAAGCGCGAGAACAAGCTGCGACTGGCCAACTGGATCGAGCAGCACCTCAAGATCGACATCGACACCGACGCGATGTTCGACGTGCAGGTCAAGCGCATCCACGAATACAAGCGGCAGCTGCTCAACGTGCTGCACGTGGTGGCGCGCTACCACCGCATCCTCGACGCGCAGGCCGCGGGCACGCCGCTGGACATCGTTCCGCGCGTGGTGGTGTTCGCGGGCAAGGCGGCGTCGGCGTACGCGATGGCCAAGCTCGTCATCCGGCTCATCAACGACGTCGCGAGCACCATCAACGCCGACGCGCGCGTGGGCAAGCTGCTGAAGGTGGTGTTCCTGCCGAACTACAGCGTGAGCCTGGCCGAAGTCATCATGCCGGCGGCCGACCTGTCGGAGCAGATCTCGACGGCCGGCACCGAGGCCTCGGGCACCGGCAACATGAAGTTCGCGCTCAACGGTGCGCTGACCATCGGCACGCTGGACGGCGCCAACGTGGAAATGCGCGAGAACGTGGGGCCGGAGAACATCTTCATCTTCGGCAACACAACGCCCGAAGTGGCCGACATCCGCGCGCGGGGCTACCAGCCGCGCGAGATCTACGAAGGGAACGCCGAACTCAAGCGCGTGCTCGACGCGATCCGGGACGGCGCGTTTTCAGCGGGCGAACCGGCGCGCTACCAGGGCATCTACGACGCGCTGGTGAACTGGGGCGACCACTACCTGCTGCTGGCCGACTATGCGAGCTACGTGGCCAAGCAAGCCGAGGTCGATGCGCTGTACCGCGACTCGGATGCCTGGACGCGGATGGCGATCCTCAATGTGGCGGGGATGGGGGCGTTCTCGTCGGACCGCACCATT
Organism: Variovorax sp. Varisp46; assembly: GCF_059491885.1. Lineage (NCBI taxonomy): Bacteria > Pseudomonadati > Pseudomonadota > Betaproteobacteria > Burkholderiales > Comamonadaceae > Variovorax > Variovorax sp. Varisp46. The sequence goes on along the minus strand of NZ_CP168515.1, from coordinate 5,689,765 downwards.
GCGCAGTACGCGCATGAGATCTGGCACACCAAGCCGGTGGTGTTGAGCTGAGCATCCGATATTTGCTCCCTCCCCCGCTGGGGGAAGGAGCAAGACAGGGTCAGCGCGGCTTCTTCTCGCCTGCCGGCTCTGCCTCGGTCACGAATCCGATGCGACTCAGCCCTGCCTTGTTCGCGATGCCCATCAGCGCCACCACCTTGCCATAGGGCACGGCCTGATCGGCGCGCAGCTGCACCTCGGTGTCCCTGCTGTCGGCGGCGGCCTTTTCGAGCTGCTGCGCCAGTTCCTCGTCGGTCACAGCCTTGTCGTTGAAGAAGACCTTGCCCGAGGCGTCGACCGACAGGCTCACGAACTTGGGCGTGTCGTTGGGCTGGCCCGCATCGGTCTGCGGCAGGTCGAGCTTGATCGAGCTGGCCATCAGCGGCGCGGTGATGATGAAGATCACCAGCAGCACCAGCATCACGTCGACCAGGGGCGTCACGTTGATGTCGGACAGCGGCCGCTGCGCACCGGCGCCCATGGCCCGCCCGCCACCTGCGGCGCTGCTGCCCAGTGAAGTGCGACCGAAGGCCATGGCGCGTGCGCTCCCTAGACCGGCATCGGCCGCGCCGGCGGCGGTGCCGCGGGCCCGGCCGCCTCACCGAAGCTGCCCAGCAGGTCGTGCGCGAAGCCTTCGAGCTCGGCTTCGATGCGGCCGATGACGCGTCCAAAGACGTTGTAGGCCAGCACGGCCGGAATGGCCACGGCGAGGCCGAAGGCCGTCATGATGAGCGCCTCGCCGACCGGGCCTGCCACCTTGTCGATGGTGAAGCCGCCGGTCTGGCCGGCGATGCCCGACAGCGCACCGTAGATTCCCCAGACCGTGCCCAGCAATCCGACGAAGGGCGCCGTAGCGCCAACCGTGGCGAGCAGAATCTGCCCCGCCTGCAGCCGGCGCAGCGCGCCGTGCAGGGCGTCGCGCAGCACGCGCGTGAGCCGCTGGTTGCGGTCGACCGTGGCGCCCAGCGTGCCGGCCGGCGCACCGGCGGCCACGCTCTTGATGGCTGACACGGCAGGCGACACGAGCGTCGCGCGGTCGAAGGCCTTGAGCTTCTGCTCTGCGTCGGCCAGCGTGGACGACTGCCAGAACGCCGCGATGCTGCGCAGCACATCGCGCGTGCCGCCGCGCAGCAGCCACGCCTTCCAAAGGATGATGACCCAGCTCGCGACCGACATCGCCAGCAGCAGCAGCGCCACCGAACGGCTGACGCCGTCGCCATGGGTCAGCAGTTCGAGCACGCTCATCGATGGTCCCTTGAGCTAGCGCAGGCCCAGCACGTCGTACATGTCGAACAGGCCGGCGCGCTGCCCCTCCAGGAAGCGCACCGCGCGCAGGCTGCCCTGCGCGTAGGTGATGCGGCTCGACGACTTGTGGGTGATCTCGATGCGCTCGCCGGTGCCCGCGAACAGCACGGTGTGGTCACCCACGATGTCGCCGCCGCGGATGGCCGAGAAGCCGATGGTGGAGGGATCGCGCTCGCCGGTGATGCCTTCGCGGGCGTACACGGCGCAGTCCTTGAGGTCGCGGCCCAGCGCATCGGCGATGACTTCGCCCATCTTGAGCGCGGTGCCCGAGGGCGCATCGACCTTGTGGCGGTGGTGCGCCTCGATGATCTCGATGTCGTAGCCGGTCGACATGGCCTTGGCCGCCATTTCGAGCAGCTTGAAGGTGACGTTGACGCCCACGCTCATGTTGGGCGCCATCATGATCGCGATGTCTTTCGCGATCTCGGCGATCTCGGCCTTCTGCGCGTCGCTGAAGCCGGTGGTGCCGATGACCGCCTGCACACCGAGCTCGCGGCATGCCGCGAGGTGCGCAAGCGTGCCTTCGGGGCGGGTGAAGTCGATGAGCACCTGCGCGTCCTTCAGGCCTGCGCGCAGTTCGGACACGATGGACACGCCGCTCTCGAAGCCCAGGAAGGCGCCGGCATCGGTGCCGAGTGCCGGGCTGCCGGCAATGTCGAGCGCGCCGGCCAGGCGCAGGTCAGGCGCATTGCGCACCGCCTCGATCAGCATGTGGCCCATGCGGCCGGATGCTCCCGCGACGGCGATGCGGCGTGGCGCGGGAGTGGAATTGGCAGGAGTGGAGGTGGATTCAGTCACGCGGATTCAGTCTTCGAGGATTTCGAAACGGCCAATGGCATGCATGCACACGGGACGGACGCCACCTGGCTCGGCGGGCGCCGCCCGCTGCCGATGCTGCTCGCGCCGCGCTCAGCGCGCGGCTTCGAGCGGAGGATAGGCAGCCGGCAGCGGCGGCAGGGAGGCCGATGCGCCCGCGGCGGAGTCGGTTTTTTTCTCGTCCTTGGAGGGTGCGAATTTCTTGAGCTCGTCTTCCGAGGCCTCGAGCGTGGGCACCTTGCCGGACTTCTTGCGGGTGTCGAGCGTGGCGACGAACTCTTCCTCGCTGGGCATCTCGTCGCCCTCGAAGCGGTCGAGCAGTTCGCCGTTGAAGAACACGGTCAGGTGGCGTTCCTGCGGGTCCACGCCCTGGCGGCGAATGGTGAACACGTAGTCCCAGCGATTGGCGTGGAACACGTCGTTCAACAGCGAGGTGCCGAGGATTTCACGCACCTGCTGGCGCGACATGCCCGGCTTGAGCGCCGCGACCTGTTCCTTCGACACGAAATTGCCCTGCACCACTTCGACTTTGTACGGAGTGACGGCGGCCAGCGCGCCACGCGTGCGATCGCTGAAACCGCTGCAGGCACCAAGGCAGAGCGTTGCGGCAACGGCAGCAACCAGCAGCCAGGGACGGCGTTGGAGAATGGCAGGCATGGGAGGAAAAAGGGGGGGTAGCGATATGATCGGCCATTGTAGCGGCTGGCCCTTTTCAGGGCCTTTGCCGCAGCCCAGGGCGCAGGAATCACATGGCCAACATCGACGAACTCAAGAATACCGGCCTCAAGGCCACTTTGCCACGCCTGAAGATCCTCGAGATCTTCCAGACCGGCAGCCAACGGCACATGACGGCGGAAGACGTGTTCCGCGTGCTGCTGAACGAACACTCCGACATCGGCCTGGCCACCGTCTACCGCGTGCTCACGCAGTTCGAGCAGGCCGGCATCCTCGAGCGCAGCCATTTCGAAAGCGGCAAGGCGGTCTACGAACTGAACGAAGGCACGCACCACGACCACCTGATCTGCACCTCGTGCGGCAAGGTCGAGGAGTTCTACGACGCCGAGATCGAACGCCGCCAGCAGATGATCGCCAAGGACAAGGACTGGATCCTGCAGGACCATGCCATGTCGCTGTATGGCCTTTGCGGGGACTGCGCCAAGAAACGTTGACCCCCCGGCTTTTCACTGCGCTTCGCTGCGTGTAACTCCCCCCCGAGAGGGAGGCGCGGCCCGCCTTGGGGCGGCCCGGCGGCGGCCGCATACCCCCAACCGGTCAGTCCCCTTCGCGGCCGTTTTCCATCGCCTTGTGGTGGCGCGCCACGAAGTCGGCATAGGTGTCGATGCCGCGCAGCTGCAGGATCGAGTTGCGCACCGCCGCCTCCACCAGCACGGCGATATTGCGCCCCGCCACCACCTGGATGATGACCTTGCGCACCGGAATGCCCAGAACGTCCTGCGTGAGCGGCGCCGATGGCATGCGCTCGTAGTCGCGCTCGAAGCTGTCGCGCCGCACGAGGTGCACGATGAGCTTGAGCCGCATCTTCCGGCGCACCGCCGTCTCGCCGAAGATCGCGCGGATGTCCAGCAGGCCGATGCCGCGCACTTCCAGCAGGTTCAGCAGCAGGTCGGGGCAGCGCCCTTCGATGGTGTTCTGGTTGATGCGGAAAAGATCGACCGCATCGTCGGCCACGAGGCCGTTGCCGCGCGAGATCAGCTCCAGCCCGAGCTCGCTCTTGCCCAGGCCCGATTCGCCCGTGATCATCACGCCCATGCCCAGGATGTCCATGAACACACCGTGCATCGAGGTGCGCTCGGCAAAGTGCTTGGACAGGTAGGCGCGCAGCAGGTCGATCACGAAAGCCGACGACTCGCGCGTGGCGAACAGCGGCAGCTGGGCGCGTTCGCAGATCGACAGCAGTTCGTCCGGTGCGGCCTGGCCGTCGGCCAGCACCAGCATCGGGGGCTCCAGCGTAACGATGCGGGCGATGCGCCGGGCGCAGTCTTCCTCGCTGCCGCGCGTCAGATAGGCCACCTCGCGGGCGCCGAGGATCTGCACGCGGTAGGGGTGGATGTAGTTGAGGTAGCCGACGAGGTCGGCCGCCGATTGGGCCCGGCTGATGACTTCGGAGTCGAACTGGCGTTCTGAAGCGCCGAGCCCTGCGAGCCATTCCCAGCGGAGCGACCCGCGGAACTCCTCGAACATGGCATCGGCACTGATGACGGTCGGCTTCATGCGTTCAGGAGACGGCGCTCACGCACCAGAGTTGGGGCAGGCCAGAATACCGCGGAACCGGCTTTGCCGGGCCGCTGGTATTGCCCCCGGTAGGGGGTTGGCGAAGCGACACGAAGTGCGCGAAGCCTGGGGGCGAGCCACAGGTCAGGCGACTTGCGTGGATTGCCAGCCGGCGATCAGGCCGTGGAGGACGGACGCGTCGGTGCTGGACTTGATCTGTTCGCGCAGGCTGGCATCGCTCAGCAGTTCGGCGATTTCAGAGAGGATTTCGAGGTGCTTCTGCGTGGCCGCTTCGGGCACCAGCAGGAAGATCAGCAGCGCGACGGGCTGCTCGTCGGGTGCGTCGAAGCCGATGGGATTGGCCAGCTGGAACACGGCCGCCATCGGCGCCTTGAGGCCCTTGATGCGGCCATGCGGAATGGCCACGCCATGGCCCAGACCGGTGGAACCGAGGCGCTCGCGCGCAAACAGGCTGTCGGTGATGAGGGCACGGCCCAGACCGTGAAGGCTTTCGAACAGCAGGCCGGCTTCTTCGAAAGCACGTTTCTTGCTGGTAGCGTCAACGCTCACAAGCACTTGAGCGGGCGGCAGGATGGACGCGAGGCGATTCATGGTGGGTGCAGGGCGGGGGCGATTATGCACCCGCTTGGTAAAAACCCCCAGTCCCCCTATTTACTTTCTGTCTACATGTTGCCCAGAGGCCTCGCGCGCCCTCTGGGAGCTTGCCAAAGCCCCACCGCTGCAGTCGGAAAACAAAAAGCCGCCCGAAGGCGGCCTTGGATGCGAGCCCGAGGGCTCCTCTACATCACGCGCTTGGGCGCGGCGTGATGGTGGTCCTGCAGGCGGTCCTTGTGGCGCACCACCTGGCGGTCGAGCTTGTCGACCAGTTCATCGACCGCGGCGTAGAGATCAGCGTGGCTCGATTCCGCGAACATGTCATTGCCCTTGACGTGGATGTTGCATTCCGCCCTTTGGCGGCGTTCCTTTTCCTTTTGCTTTTCCACCGTGAGGATCACCTTCACATCGACGAGCTGGTCGAAATGTCGGGTGATCCGGTCCAGCTTGCTCGTGACGTAGGTGCGCAAGGCAGGTGTGACGTCGAGGTGATGACCGCTGATCGTCAAATTCATGAATGACCTCCTGGAATTGACGGTTGGGGAAATGACCGCACTGCGGAATGCAGCTTGGCCGGCGAGAAACGGGAGTTGTGGGAGGGAGGGGCGGGGGGAAGAAAAGAAGAAGGCAGAGGGCAAGTTCGATTCACTATGCCCAAGCTGTCACGGTATTGCAATACCTGAGTTGCCCGGGGTTTCTGCGCTTTGTGTGCGGCATTTCACACGCTAGCGAATCGATAGCATCTGCCGCGCGCAGGGCAGGCGATGCGGCGATTCATCCGGAACAAGTGTTTCATCTTCCGGCAGCGCGTGACCCTGCCGCCGGAAGGGCCGGCAGCTGCCCAGTCAGCGCCAGGCCGCGCGCATCCGGTTGCGCAGGTCGATCACCGCGCTCGGCGGCGGCACGGCCGGCGGCCGCTCCGGCGGAGGGGGCCAGGTCTGCTGCTCGAAGCCGGCCAGATCGGCTTCGGCAATGAAGCGCGTGCGGTTGGCATACAGGTGCCGGTCGCCGCGCGCCGCCTGCTGCGTGATGTGGAAGCGCTGCGGCACCAGCAGGTGCAGGTGGTCGCGCGCCCGGGTCATCGCCACGTAGAGCAGCCGGCGCTCTTCTTCCAGCTCGTGCGCGCTCTGCGCCACGTCGGCCGGCAGGCAGCCGTCGACCACGTTGAGCACATGTACAGAGTTCCATTCCTGCCCCTTGGCCGAGTGGATCGTCGAGAGGATCAGGTAGTCCTCGTCGAGCAGCGGCGGGCCCGGACGGTCGCTGGTGGCCTCGGGCGGGTCGAGCGTGAGTTCGGCGAGGAAGCGTTCGCGCGAGGCATACCCGGCGGCGAGGCGGGCCAATTGCTCGACGTCGGCGCGCCGCACGCCGGACGTGTCCTCGTACAGGCGCTCCAGGTGCGGCAGATACCAGGCCATCGCCAGTTCGACATCGGCCGGCCACTTCAACGCCGGCGCGCGCAAAGCGGCGTAGGCTGCAGCGAAGTCGCCCCATTGCACGCGAGCAGTGGCCGGTGGCGCGAAGTCGCGCACTGCCGCGGCCGGGTCTGCCGCCTGGTCCATCGCATCGAGCAGCCGCGCGCCGGTCACGGGGCCTATGCCCGGTATCAGTTGCGTCACACGGAACCCCGCCATGCGCCCACGCGGGTTCTGCGCAAAACGCAGCACCGCGAGCAGGTCCTTCACATGCGAGGCCTCGAGAAACTTGAGCCCACCGAACTTCACGAAGGGGATGTTGCGCCGCGCCAGCTCGAGCTCGAGCGCCGCGCTGTGCGTCGAGGTGCGGAACAGCACCGCCTGCGACTTCAGCGCCAGCCCGCCTTCGCGGTGCGCCAGCACCTTGTCGGCCACCCAGCGTGCCTGCCCGGCCTCGTCGGGCACGAGCACCAGCAGCGGCTTGCCGGCCGAGGGCTTGTCGGTCCACAGCGTCTTGGCGTGCCGCTCGGCGGCCTGCGCGATCACGCGGTTCGAGACGTCCAGGATCGGCTGCGTCGAGCGGTAGTTGCGCTCCAGCGTGACGACTCGGGCCTGCTGCGTGAACTGCGACGGAAAGTCGAGGATGTTGCGCACCGTCGCGCCGCGAAACGAATAGATCGACTGCGCATCGTCGCCCACCACCGTCACCCCGCGTCCATCGGGCTTGAGCGCCAGCAGGATCGAGGCCTGCAGCAGGTTGGTGTCCTGGTACTCGTCGATCAGCACATGATCGAAGCGCGCGCCGATGTGCGCGGCCAGCGCGGGCTCGGCGGCCATCCCGGCCCAGTAGAGCAGCAGGTCGTCGTAGTCGAGCACGTTCTGCTGCTGCTTGGCCTCGACATACGCACCGAACAGCTTCTTCAGCTCGGCCTCCCATTCGCCGCACCAGGGAAAGGCTTCCTTCAGCACCTCGGCCAGCGGCGCGCGCGTGTTGACGCAGCGCGAGTAGATCGACAGGCAGGTGCCCTTGCGCGGAAAACGGTTCACGGTGGAAGACAGGCCCTGCTCATGGCGCACCAGCCCCATCAGGTCTTCGGCATCGCCGCGGTCATGGATCGTGAAGTTCTCGCCGAGCCCGATCTGCGGCGCGTACTCGCGCAGCAGCCGCGCGCCGATGCCGTGGAAGGTGCCGGCCCACGGCAGCGCGGGCGGCACCTCGGACTTCAGGCCGAGCACCCGCGCCAGCACCTGGCCGGCGCGGCGCTCCATCTCCTGCGCGGCGCGGCGCGAGAAAGTCAGCAGCAGCAGCCGCTGCGGATCGACACCGCCCGCGATCAGGTGTGCGACGCGGTGCGCCAGCGTGCTGGTCTTTCCCGAGCCGGCGCCGGCAATGACGAGCAGCGGCCGCTCGTCGCGCTCGGCTATCGCAGCACCCACGCCATGCTCGACCGCAGCGCGCTGCGCATCGTTGAGCGTCGCAAGCGCGGCGGCCAGGCGCTCGGCCTGGGTCTTCGGCGCGGCGGGAAAAACAGGGAGCGCAGCGGTCTGCATGGAGAGCGACTTTACTGTATGTCCGTCCAGCCCAACCATGGGGCAGTCATGTGGCCGGTGACATAATCGCGCCTCGCTGCAACCGGAGATTCTTCCTATGGAAACCGCCCCGTCTCGGCAGCTTTCAACTCCCTTTCACTGACGCTTTTTTCGCGCGTCGGGCCCGGGAATTGAAAGCGCCCCTCCCTCGCCCAACGTTTCAGTCATACCCGGGAGTGAGCCCATGCTCAACATCTTTACGCTCGCCAACGGCCGCCTCGTCCAGGAAGAGATCGAGTCGCTCGAGGAGCTCTCCAGGTTCCAGCCGATCTGGGTCGACCTCGAGTCGCCCACGCTCGAAGAGAAGCGCTGGATCAAGCAGTACTACGGCCTCTCGATTCCCGAAGACGCGATGGACGAGGACATCGAGGAGTCGGCCCGCTTCTACGAGGAAGACAACGGCGAGCTGCACATCCGCTCCGACTTCCTGATCGACGACGACGAAGATCCGCGCTCGGTGCGCGTGGCGTTCATCCTGAACCAGCACAACACCGAGCTTCGCAGCCGCGGCGTGCTGTTCTCGATCCATGACGAGGACGTGCCCGTGTTCCGGCTGCTGCGCATGCGCGCGCGCCGCGCGCCCGGGCTCATCGAGGACGCGAAGGAAGTACTGCTCAAGCTGTTCGATGCCGACGCCGAGTACTCGGCCGACACGCTCGAGAACATCTACGACGAACTCGAGATCGCGGGCAAGAAAGTGCTCGAGGGCAACGTCAGCGACGAGTTGGCCGGCGAGGTGCTGGGCGCCATCGCCCGCCAGGAAGACTTGAACGGCCGCATCCGCCGCAACGTGATGGACACGCGCCGCGCGGTCAGCTTCATGATGCGCAGCCGCATGCTCAACGCCGAGCAGTTCGAGGAGGCGCGGCAGATCCTGCGCGACATCGAGTCGCTCGACAACCACACGGCCTTCCTGTTCGACAAGATCAACTTCCTGATGGATGCGACCGTCGGCTTCATCAACATCAACCAGAACAAGACCATCAAGATCTTCTCGGTGGCCAGCGTCGCATTGCTGCCGCCCACGCTGATCGCGAGCATCTACGGCATGAACTTCAAGTTCATGCCCGAGCTCGACTGGTCGCTGGGCTATCCGTATGCCATCGTGCTGATGGCGGCCAGCGCGCTGGTGCCGATGTGGTACTTCCGCCGGCGCGGCTGGCTCAAGTAGGCGCCGCGCGGCGGATGCTAGAGTGGCTGGCAGCAAGCGCTGACCCGGAGAGCCACAGTGCGCAGAATCCGCTTCCTCACCAACCGCCACCGCGCGCCGTCGACCAACACCGCGCTGGGCCTGCTGCTGGCCTTCAATGCCGGGGCCGTCAACGCGGGCGGATTCCTCGTGCTTCACATGTACACCTCGCACATGACCGGCTTCGCCTCGCAGCTGGCGGACGGCATGGTGCTGGGCAACGTCAAGCTGCTGCTGAACGCGCTCGGCGCGATCCTGGCCTTCGTGACCGGCGCCGCGGTCTGCGCCATGCTGGTGAACTGGGGCCGGCAGCACCGCATGCACGGCGTCTACGCCCTGCCGCTGATGCTCGAAGCTGCGCTGATGTTCCCATTCGGGCTCATGGGCGCGATCACGCTGACCTGGCCCACGCCCTTCGCCGTGCCGCTCACGGTGCTGCTGCTGTCCTTCATCATGGGCCTGCAGAACGCGGTGGCGTCGAAGACCTCGGGCGGCAGCATCCGCACCACCCACATGACGGGCAACATCACCGACATGGGGATCGAGATCGGCAAGATGCTCTACTGGAACGGCCGCGCCGGATCCGCCCCGATGGCGGTGCGCCACGACCGCCGCCGCATGCGCCGCGCTGGCGGCTTGGTCGGCATGTTCGTGCTCGGCGGGGCGGTGGGAGCGCTCGGCTTCAAGTACGTGGGGTTCGTCTGCGTCGTGCCACTGGCCGCGCTGCTGCTCGCACTGTCGATACCGCCGCTGCTGCGCGACATTCCGCGTCGCGGCGCCTCGCTCAGCTGACGGCCGGCAGCGTGGCGAGCCACGCGCCGACCAGCGCGAGGCTGTAGCGGCTCGCGACCAGCGAGACGAAGCGCGCGAAGTCGCCATGCGCTTCGTCGTCCGCGCGGTCGGAGATCGTTCGCATGGCCGCGAAGGGCACGCCGTAGTCGTGGCACACCTGCGCCACCGCCGCGCCTTCCATCTCGACCGCAAGCGCATCGGGCAGATCGCGCCGCAGCGCTTCGCTCTCGGCGGTGGTCGACACGAAGCGGTCGCCGCTCGCCAGCAGGCCCCGGTGCACCCTCGGCGACTGCAGGCCGAACTCGTCGACGGCCGCCCGTCCCGTCAGTGCCACTGGATCGCGCAGCACGCTGGCGGCGACGCCCGACAGCGCATCGCCGATCACGCGGTCCGCAACGAAACGCGACAGGCCCATCAACGGCACTTCGTACTTCGGGAAGATCGGAGATGCATCGAGATCGTGCTGCAGCAGTTCGGTCGCGACCACCACGTCCCCCACGCGCACGCCCGGCGCGAGCCCGCCCGCCACGCCCGTGAACACGAGGGCCCGCACGCCGAAGCGTTCAAGCAGCACCGTGGCGGTGACCGCGGCCGCGACCTTGCCGATGCGCGAGAGCACCGCAACCACGGGCTGGCCCTGCAGGTGGCCGACCCAGAAGTCGCGGCCGGCGACGCGCACGCGCTGCTCGTCGGGCATCTGCGCAAGGAGCGCACTCAACTCCTCGTGCATCGCGGCGACGATGGCAACGGGCGCGTGCATCGGCTACTTGATATCCACGCCGTAGAAGGTGTGGCGGCCGAACGGACTGAGCTTGAAGTCGACGACCTCCTTGCGCACCGGCTTCAGCTGCACCGCGTGCGCGATGGTGAACCACGGCGCCTGCTCCTTGAAGATGAGCTGTGCCTTCTTGTAGAGCGCGTCGCGCTCGGCCTGCTTGGTGACGCTCTTGGCCTTCACCACGAGGTCTTCGTACGGCTGGTAGCAGAACTTCGAGATGTTGCTGCCGCTGGCCGATTTGGCCGAAGCGCAACCCAGCAGCGTGTAGAGGAAGTTGTCGGGGTCCCCGTTGTCCCCGGTCCAGCCCAGCATGCCCATCTGGTGTTCGCCGGCCTGCAGGCGCTTGCGGTACTCGCCCCACTCGAAGCTCTTGATCTCGGCCTTGACGTTGATCTTGGCGAGGTCGGCCTGCATCAGCTCGGCGATGCGCTTGGCGTTCGGGTTGTACGGGCGCTGCACCGGCATGGCCCACAGGTCGGTCGAGAAGCCGTCGGGGAAGCCGGCCTGCGCCAGCAGCTTCTTCGCGGCTTCGGGGTCGTAGGGGTCGTCCTTCACCGCGTCGTTGTAGGACCACATGGTCGGCGGAATCGGGTTCTTCGCGGCCACGCCGGTCGAGAGGTACACGCCGTCGATGATGGCCTTCTTGTTGATCGCCATGTTGATGGCCTTGCGTACGCGCACGTCGTCGAAGGGCTTCTTCGTGGTGTTGTACGAGAGGTAGCCGACGTTCAGGCCGGGCTGCTCGAGCAGCTGAACATTCGGGTCCTTGCGGATCGCGTCGAGGTCGGCCGGGTTCGGGTACGGCATGACATGGCACTCGCCCTTCTGCAGCTTGGCCCAGCGCACCGATGCGTCGGGCGTGATCGCGAACACGAGGTCGTCGATCTTGGCCTTGCCGCCCCAGTACTGCGGGAAGGCCTTGAAGCGGATGATCGCGTCCTTCTGGTACTGCACGAGGTAGAACGGCCCGGTGCCGATCGGATCCTGGTCGACCTTCTCGGGCGTGCCGGCCTTCAGCATGGCGATGGCGTATTCCTTCGACTGGATGCCGGCGTACTGCATCGCCAGGTTGGCCAGGAACGGCGCCTCGGGCTGGTTGAGCACGATCTTCACCGTGTAGTCGTCGATGCGGTCCACCGTCTTCAGCAGCTTGGGCATGCCCATGTCGTTGAAGTACGAGTGGTTCTGGCTCGTGACCTTGAAGAACGGGTCGCTCTCCTTCCACTGGCGCTCGAGCATGAAGATGAAGTCGTCGGCGTTGAAGTCGCGCGTGGGCTTGAAGCTCTTGCTGGTGCTGTGCCACTTCACGCCCTTGCGCAGGTGGAAGGTGTACTGCGTGCCGTCGGCGGAGATGTCCCACTTCTCGGCCAGGCCCGGCACGACCTTGGTGCCGCCACGCTCGAATTCGACGATGGTGTTGTAGACCTGCGTGGTCACGTCGAACGAGGTGCCGGTGGTGTTCATCCCGGGGTAGAAGTTCTCCGGGCTTCCTTCGGAGCAATACACCAGCGTCTTGGCAGACACCGCGCCGCAGGCCAGGGTAAGGGCTGCAAGCGCTGTCGGCGCCAGGAGCGCCAGGCTTCGTGAGCGGCGCGAAACGGTGGGCTGGGTCTTCATGGGGACTCCTCGAGACAGGGTTGAGAAAAAGCCGCCGCCTACGGCGCGGCGAGCACGGGACCATCGGCGCGCACGGGGGCCGCACCATCGAGAAACTGCTCGGCGTAGTGGCAGGCCACCAGACGTTCGTCGAGTAAGCGCGGCAGTGGCCGCTCCTCGCGGCAGCGCGGTTGCACGTGCGGGCAACGCGTGCTGAAGACGCAGCCGGGAGGCGGGCTCAGCGGCGACGGCAGCTCGCCCTTGAGCACGATGCGCCGGCTGCTGAGCCCCGGCGTGGACGCCAGCAGCGCCTGCGTGTACGGATGCAGCGGCCGCGCGAAGATGCGCGACTTGGGGCCCTGCTCCACCGCGTGGCCGAGGTACATCACGAGCACGTCGTGCGCGATGTGGCGCACCACGCCCAGGTCGTGCGAGATGAAAAGGTAAGCCAGGCCCAGTTCGGCCTGCAGGTCGGCCAGCAAATTGAGCACCTGCGCCTGGATCGACACGTCGAGCGCAGACACCGGCTCGTCGGCCACAAGGAGGCGCGGGTTGAGCATCAGCGCGCGCGCGATGGCAATGCGCTGGCGCTGGCCGCCCGAGAACATGTGCGGGTAGCGGTTGGCGTACTCGGGCCGCAAGCCCACGCGCGCGAGCATGTCGCCGGCCCTGGCGGCGCGCTCCGACTTGCCCATGGTGGTGTTGATGGCGAGCGGATCCTCGAGCACCGTCGAGATCTTCTTGCGCGGATTGAGCGAGCCGTAGGGGTTCTGGAACACCAGCTGCACGGCCTGGCGCAGCTCGCGCCTGCGTTCGGACGGCGGGTTCACCGCGTCGGCCCCCACCAGCGTGAGCTGCCCCGCGGTCGGCTTCTCGATCAGCGCGACCATGCGCGCCAGCGTCGACTTGCCGCAGCCCGACTCGCCGACCACGGCCAGCGTGCGCCCGCGCTCGATGCGAAAGGAAATGTCGCCCACGGCCCGCAGGTGCGCGGGCGCGCGAAACAGCCCGCGGCGGATGTCGTAAGTGCGCTGGAGGTTGCTCGCCTCCACGACCACTTCGGTCGAAACGGCGTTCGATGTCCCGCTCATGGCAGCACCTCGATCGCCTGTTGCCGCGGCGGGTCTTGCGCGATGGCCGCCATGCGCCCCGGTTCGCCGAGCGGAAAGTGGCAGCGCACCTCGGCGCCCTGCGATTCGCGCAGCGCCGGCCGCACCTGGCAGGCACGCTCGGTGATGTAGCCGCAGCGCGGCGCGAACAGGCAGCCCGCGGGCCGGTCGTGCATGCCCGGCACCACGCCGCTGATGGTGGCGAGCCGCCCCTCGGGCGCAGCGCGTTCCGGCAGCGCCGCCAGCAGGGCCTCGGTGTACGGATGCTGCGGCGATGCGAAGAGCCGGTCGACGCGCTGGTGCTCCATCACCTGCCCCGCGTACATCACGGCGATGCGCTGCGCCATCTCGCTCACCACGCCCATGTTGTGCGTGATGAGCACCAGCGCCATGCCGCGCTCCTTCTGCAGCTCGCGCAGCAGGTCGAGGATCTGCGCCTGGATGGTCACGTCGAGCGCGGTGGTCGGCTCGTCGGCGATCAGGAGGCGCGGATTGCAGGCGATGGCCATGGCGATCATCACGCGCTGGTTCATGCCGCCCGAGAGCTGGTGCGGATAGCTGCCCAGGCGCGACGATGCGGCCGGAATGCCCACCTGCTCGAGCAGTTCGGTCGCGCGCTTCTTCGCTTCGCGCTTGTCGAGCTTCAGGTGCAGCCGCAGCGTCTCCATGAGCTGGAAGCCGATGGTGAAGCAGGGGTTGAGGCTGGTGGTCGGCTCCTGGAAGATCATCGCGACCTCCTTGCCGACCAACGCGCGGCGCGCCTTGTCGGAGATGCCGAGCAGGTCCTTGCCCGCGAAGCGCATGTGCTCGGCGCGCACGCGGCCCGGAAAGCCGACGAGGCCCATCAGCGCCATCATCGTGACGCTCTTGCCCGAACCCGACTCGCCGACGATGCCGAGCACCTCGCCTTCTTCGAGCGTGAGGCTCACGCCGTCCACCGCATGCAGCACGCCGCCCTGCGTCGGGAACTCGACGTGCAGGTCCTTGATGTCCAGGAGACTCATCTCACCCCCAGTCTTCGCGCACTTCGTGTCGCTGCGCCGACCCCCTTGCAGGGGGCGATACCTGCGGCCCGGCAAAGCCGGTTCCGCGGTATCCCTGGAATGAGGCGGTCAATACTGTTCATCGTTTCAATTTGGGGTCGAGCGCATCGCGCAGCCCGTCGCCCAGCAGGTTGAAGGCCAGCACGGCCGCAAGGATCGCCAGGCCCGGGAAGGTGACGACCCACCAGGCGCGCAGCACGAACTCGCGCGCGTCGGCCAGCATGGTTCCCCATTCGGGCGACGGCGGCTGCGCCCCCAGGCCGATGAAGCCGAGCGCGGCCGCATCGAGGATGGCGGTCGAGATGCCGAGCGAGGCCTGCACGATCAGCGGTGCGGCGCAATTGGGCAGCACCTCGCGGAACATCAGGCGCAGCGTGCCGGCACCGCTCACGCGTGCGGCGGTCACGTAGTCGCGCGAGATTTCGGCGATGACGGCCGCACGCGTGATGCGCACATAGTGCGGCAGCACGACGATGGCCACGGCGATCATCGCGTTGATCAGCCCCGGCCCGAGGATCGCGACGATCACGATCGCCATCAGCAGGCTCGGCATCGTGAGCACGATGTCCATCAACCGCATGATCGCGATCTCGAGCACGCCGCGGAAGAAGCCCGCGATCAGCCCGAGCACCACGCCCACGGCCACCGAAATGGCCACCACCGCGACGCCGATGGACAGCGACAGCCGTGCGCCGTGCATCAGGCGCGAGAGGATGTCGCGCCCGATCGCGTCGGTGCCGAGCAGGTAGCTCGCGGAACCGCCCTGCTGCCACGCTGGCGGCAGCAGGAAGACGGCGCTGTTGGTCTCGTTGGGCGCGTGCGGTGCGATCCACGGCGCGAACAGCGCGACCAGCAGCAGCACGACGATGGTGGCGAGCCCGATGACCGCGCCGCGGTTGGCGGAGAAGGCCGTCCAGAACTCGCGCCAGGGTCCTGGGGGCGCCGCGCTTCTTGTGCCGGCCGGGACTGCTTGTTGTGTCGTCGCCATGGCTTCAGTGCCTGATGCGCGGGTTGATGACGCCGTAGGCCACGTCGACCAGCAGGTTGACCAGCATCACGATTCCTCCGAGCAGCAGCATGCCGCCCTGCAGCACCGGATAGTCGCGCCGGCCGATGGCCTCGATGAGCCACTTGCCGACGCCGGGCCAGGAGAAGATGGTCTCGGTGAGGATGGCGCCCGTGAAGAGCACGCCCACCTGCAGCCCGATGACGGTCACGACCGGGATCAGCGCATTGCGCAGCGCATGCAGCCCCACCACGCGAAAGCGCGACAGCCCCTTGGCGCGCGCGGTGCGGATGTAGTCCTCGCCCAGCACTTCGAGCATGGCCGAGCGCGTCATGCGCGCAATGACCGCGAGCGGCACCGTGCCGAGCACGATGGCCGGCAGGATCAGGTGGTGCAATGCCGACCAGAAGGCACCGATGTCACCGGCGCGCAGGGAGTCGATCAGCAGGAAGCCGGTTTCGGGCTCGATGTAGTACTGCACCGCGATGCGCCCCGACACAGGCGTCCACCCGAGCTGCACCGAGAAGAACAGGATCAGCAGCAACCCCCACCAGAAGATCGGCATCGAGTAGCCGGTGAGCGAGGTGGCCATCACGCCGTGGTCGAAGATGGAATTGCGCCGCACTGCCGCGAGGATGCCGGCCGGCAGCCCGAGCAGCAGCGCGAAAAGAATGGCGCAGGCCGCGAGCTCGACGGTGGCCGGGAAGAGCGCAAGGAACTCGCTCATCACCGTGTCCTGCGTGATCAGCGACTTGCCGAGGTCGCCGTGCAGCACGCGCCCGATGTAGATGCCGTACTGCACGATCACCGGCTTGTCGAAGCCGTACGCGGTGCGCAGCTGGGCGTGGCGCACGGGGTCGATCCCGCGCTCGCCGGCCATCGTCTCGATGGGGTCGCCCGGCACCAGCCGGATGAGGAAGAAAGCGAGCAGCGTCATGCCGATGAAGGTCGGCACCAGCAGGCTCACGCGGGTCAGGAGGAATCGAAACATCGACCGCGAATATGCAAGATCGATGCCGCAGCCCTCACCGGGCCGAACCCTTACTTCTTCGCGTCGCGCAACTCGCGGCGAAGGATCTTTCCGACCGGTGTCTTCGGCATGTCGCTACGAAACTCCACGATTCGCGGCTGCTTGTAACCCGTAAGGTTTGCCCGGCAGTATTCGCGCACCTGCGCTTCCGTGAGCGAAGGGTCTTTCTTGACGATCACCAGCTTCACGGCCTCGCCGGTTTTCTCGTCGGGCACGCCGACCGCGGCGCATTCGAGCACGCCCGGAATCAGTGCAACCACGTCCTCGACCTCGTTCGGGTACACGTTGAAGCCCGACACCAGGATCATGTCCTTCTTGCGGTCGACCACCTTGAAGTAGCCGCGCTCGTCGACCACGCCGATGTCGCCGCTCTTGAAGTAACCGTCGGGCGTCATGACCTTGGCGGTCTCGTCGGGGCGCTGCCAGTAGCCGGCCATCACCTGCGGGCCCTTGATGGCGATTTCGCCGCGCTCGCCGGCCGGTACTTCGTTGCCGTCGTCGTCGAGCAGCTTGAGCCAGGTGCTCGGCAGCGGCAGGCCGATGGTGCCGGTGTAGGCAGTGCTGTTGGTCGGGTTGCAGGTGGCCGACGGCGAGGTTTCCGACAGGCCGTAGCCTTCGCAGATCGGGCAGCCGGTCTTCTCGAGCCACAGCTTCGCGACCGCGGCCTGCACCGCCATGCCGCCGCCGACCGAGACCTTGAGGTTCTTCCAGTTGACGGTGTTGAAGTCGGGGTGGTTCGCCAGCCCGTTGAACAGCGTGTTGACGGCCGGGAAGCTGTGGATGGTGTGCTTCGACAGCTCCTTCAGCACGCCCGCGATGTCACGCGGATTCGGAATCAGGATCAGCTTGCCGCCCGTGCGCATGTTCAGCATCATGCCGACCGTGAACGCGAAGATGTGATACAGCGGCAGGGCGCACACGCTGGTGGGCTGCTCGCCGGCCGGTACCTTGTTCATGACCGGCTCGTTCCACGCCTCGGACTGCAGCACGTTCGCGATCACGTTGCGATGCAGCAGCACTGCGCCCTTCGACACGCCGGTGGTGCCGCCGGTGTACTGCAGCACGGCCACGTCGTCGGGCCCGATGGCCACGGGCTTCACCGAAGCACTCGCGCCCTTGTCGAGCGCTTCGTTGAAGCGCACCGCACCCGGCAGGCTGAACTGGGGCACCAGCTTCTTGACGTTGCGCACCATGTAGTTGACGAGCGCACCCTTCAGGAAGCCGAGGCGGTCGCCCATGGAGGCCAGCACGATGTGCTTGATCGGCGTGGCTGCGATGCACTGCTGCAGCGTGGTGCCGAAGTTCTCCATGATGACGATGGCCTTCGCGCCCGAGTCCTTGAGCTGGTGCTCGAGTTCGCGCGGCGTGTACAGCGGGTTCACGTTGACCAGGATCAGGCCGGCGCGCAGGGTGCCCGCCACCGCGATCGGGTACTGCGGGCAGTTGGGCATCATGACCGCCACGCGGTCACCCTTGGCCAGGCCCAGACTCTGCAGGTAACCTGCGAAGGCCTTGCTCTGCCTGTCGGTCTCGCCGTAGCTGATGTCCTTGCCCATGAAGCTGTAGGCCGTGCGGTCGGCGTACTTCGCGAAGCTCTCTTCCATGAGTGCGACCAGCGAGGTGTACTGCGAGGCATCGATATCGGCGGGCACGCCCTGCGGATAGCTGCTGAGCCAGGGACGATCGGTCATTGGATTTGTCTCCTCCGGGAGTCGGACTGTTGAAAACGAAAACGGCGCACGAGGTGGCGCCGCGAAGAGCTCGCCCGCTGCGCGGGCGTGGACCTTCGGCCTATTCGATGGCCTTGCCCATATCTTCCACTACTTTTTTTGCGTCGCCAAAGACCATCATCGTCTTGTCCATGTAGAACAGCTCGTTGTCCAGGCCCGCATAACCGGCGGCCATGGAGCGCTTGTTCACGATGACGGTCTTAGCCTTGTAGGCCTCCAGGATCGGCATGCCGTAGATCGGCGTGCCCTTGGTGAGCGCGGCCGGGTTCACCACGTCGTTGGCCCCCAGGATGATCGCCACGTCCGCCTGCGCAAACTCGCCGTTGATGTCTTCCATCTCGAACACCTGGTCGTACGGCACCTCGGCCTCGGCCAGCAGCACGTTCATGTGGCCCGGCATGCGCCCGGCCACCGGGTGGATCGCGTACTTCACCGTCACGCCCTTGTGCGTGAGCTTCTCCGCCAGCTCATTGACCGCATGCTGCGCGCGCGCCACCGCCAGGCCGTAGCCCGGCACGATGATCACGGTCTCGGCGTTGGACAGCATGTAGGCCGCGTCGTCGGCGCTGCCGCTCTTGACCGGACGCTGTTCCTTCGCACCGCCGCCCGCGCTGACCGCCTCGCCGCCAAAGCCGCCCAGGATCACGTTGAAGAACGAGCGGTTCATCGCCTTGCACATGATGTAGCTCAGGATCGCGCCCGAGCTGCCCACGAGGCTGCCCGCCACGATCAGCATCGCGTTGTTCAGGCTGAAGCCGATGCCCGCGGCCGCCCAGCCCGAGTAGCTGTTGAGCATCGACACCACCACCGGCATGTCGGCCCCGCCGATCGGGATGATGATGAGCACGCCCATCACGAAGGCCAGCGCCAGCATCGCGAAGAAGGCCGGCCAGCTCTCGGTGAACATGAACACCAGACCCAGCCCGATCATGGCCAGGCCGAGCACGAGGTTCAGCATGTGCTGGCCCGCGAACTGCACCGGCGCGCCCTGGAACAGGCGGAACTTGTAGGTGCCCGAGAGCTTGCCGAAGGCGATGACCGAGCCGCTGAAGGTGATGGCGCCGATGGCCGCCCCCAGGAACAGCTCGAGCCGGTTGCCGGTGGGAATGGCCGCGCCCTTGGCGATGCCTTCGAGCATGGCCGCGGGTTCGACCACGGCCGCGACCGCGATGAACACCGCCGCCAGGCCGATCATGCTGTGGAAGAAGGCCACCAGCTCGGGCATCTTGGTCATCTCGACCGTCTTGGCGCGCCAGGCGCCGTAGCCGCCGCCGGCCACCAGCCCCAGCAGCACCCAGGCCAGGCCCATGAGGTGGCCGCCGGCGATGTTGTAGATCAGCGCGCCGGTGGTGAGCACGGCGATGGCCATGCCGGCCATGCCGAAGACGTTGCCGCGGATCGAAGTGGTGGGATGGCTCAGGCCCTTCAAGGCCTGGATGAAGCAGACGCTGGCGATCAGGTACAGCAGCGTGACGACGTTCATGCTCATTGGGCTGCTCCTGCGTCAGCCTTCGGTGCGGCCTTCTTTTCCTTCTTCTTGAACATCTCGAGCATGCGCCGCGTGACGAGGAAGCCGCCGAAGATGTTCACCGCCGCGAGAGCGACCGCGAGCACCCCCATGGTCTTGCCCAGGCCTGTTTCGGTGAGCGCGGCCGCCAGCATGGCGCCCACGATCACGATGGCCGAGATGGCGTTGGTCACGGCCATCAGCGGCGTGTGCAGCGCGGGCGTGACGGTCCACACCACGTGGTAGCCCACGTAGATGGCCAGCACGAAGATGATCAGGTTGATGACGGTATGGGAAACGGGATCCATGGGTTCTTCTCCTCGCGTGTTCGCTTACTTCTTCGTGACCTGGCCGTCCTGCGTGACGCGGCAGGCGGCGACGATGTCGTCCTCGAGGTCGATCTTCAGCGCGCCCTCCTTGGTGACGATGAGCTTGAGGAAGTCGAGCACGTTGCGTGCATAGAGCGCCGAGGCGTCGGCCGCGACCAGCGCGGCGAGGTTGGTCTCGCCCACGATGGTCACGCCGTGCTTGATCACGGTCCTGTCGGCCTCCGACAGCGGGCAGTTGCCGCCCACGCCGTCGGGCCCCTTGCCGGCTGCGATGTCGACGATGACGGAACCCGGCTTCATCGACTTGACCATGTCCTCGGTGATGAGCGTCGGCGCGGCGCGCCCCGGGATGAGTGCAGTGCTGATGACGACATCGGCGAGCGCCACGCGCTTGGCGACTTCGATCTGCTGGCGCGCGAGCCAGCTCGCGGGCATCGGCTTGGCGTAGCCGCCGACGCCGACGGCTGCTTCCTTTTCTTCATCGGTGTCGTAGGAGACTTCGATGAACTTGCCGCCCAGCGATTCGATCTGCTCCTTCACGCTGGGACGCACGTCGGAAGCCTCGATGACGGCACCCAGGCGCTTGGCGGTGGCAATGGCCTGCAGGCCCGCCACGCCGACGCCCAGGATGACCACGCGTGCAGCCTTCACGGTGCCGGCGGCGGTCATCAGCATGGGGAAGAAGCGCTGGTACTTGTCGGCCGCGATCATCACGGCCTTGTAGCCGGCGATGTTGGCCTGCGATGAGAGCACGTCCATGCTCTGGGCGCGGGTGGTGCGCGGGGCGGCTTCGAGCGCGAAGCCGGTGACACCGGCGGAGGCCAGGCGTTGCAGGCCTGCGGCATCGAAGGGATTGAGCATGCCGATGACGACGGCGCCGGACTTCAGCAGCGCGGTCTCCGCATCGGTGGGCGTGCGCACCTTGAGCACCATGTCGGCGGCAAATGCGGCGTTCATGTTGGTGATCTCGGCACCGGCGGCCTGGTAGGCGGCATCGGTGACGCTGGCGGCAACGCCAGCCCCCGACTGCACCCGTACGGTGTGCCCCGAGGCCACCAGTTTCTTCACCGTCTCGGGCGTAACGGCCACGCGGGTTTCGCCGGCCGTCGTCTCGGCAGGCACGCCTATCAGCATAGAGATCTCCTCAGAGCAAGGGGGCAAACGGAACGCGGGCAGAGCTTACAGCAAGATTACAAGCCTTCGTTGTCGCAAAAACGCTCTGTGGTTTTCACCCCAAAGTGCCGATGAACGTTGTCGCCACCGCTATTCATTCAATAGCGAATTCGGATATTCGATAGCGCGTTCGAGGGAGGCGACACGCGCCCATCCTCGACTGGCCAAGAAAATTAAGGCCGTTTGTCCAGTAAAAAATTGTTAACAGTCATTAATGAGATTCACAATCCAATTCACCATTTGCATCTAATTGTGACCAAATTTATTAACAATTAATCTGGAAAATGCGATTTGCGTGCATTAGTTGCGGCCTTTGAACTTTACGTTAGTCGCAGATGGATACACTTCGACCCCAAATCGTCAGCTCACCGAGACTGACGAAGGAGGAAGAAGGGGATGGAATGCGAATTGCAGTACTCGACGACGGTGTAGATCAACCCAAGCGGATCAGCCAAACCATGACGGCACTCGAGCACGAGTGCCATTCCTATACGGAAGGAAGGGCGCTGTTGCAGGCGATGCGCCGGCAGACCTTCGACCTGCTGATACTCGACTGGAATCTGCCCGACATGAAGGGCCCCGACGTCGTGAAGTCCATCCGCCGCGAACTCAACAGCCGGCTTCCCATTCTTTTCGTGACCGACAGGCACGACGAGGGAGATTTGGTCGAAGGCCTCAATGCGGGCGCGGACGACTTCATGGTCAAGCCCGCCCGCGCCGGTGAACTCGAAGCTCGCGTGAATGCGCTGCTGCGCCGCTCCTACCCGGCCCAGCACGAGGCCGAGCTGATCTTCGGCCCCTACCACTTCTATCCGCCCTCGCGGCTCCTGAAGGTTCGCGGGGTGCAGGTCGAGTTGAAGAACCGGGAGTACGAACTCGCGCTGTTCCTGTTCCAGAACCTCGGGCGGCTGCTCTCGCGCGAACACCTGCACGAGGCCGTCTGGGGCCTTGGCGTCGAGGCGCTGTCGCGATCGCTCGACACCCACATCTCGCGCCTGCGGACCAAGCTCGACCTGCGCCCCGCGAATGGTTTCCTGCTGCTGGCCATCTACGGCCTGGGGTACAGGCTGGAAACGATCGAGGCCGATGCGCTGTCGGGGACCGGCGTGCGCTGAGCCGGGAATCTCCGGCACGCTAAAGTCTCGAACGGTTTCCACCGTTGCGCCCCCAGCCTTGCAGGATTGGCTGTGAGCCCCCAGAAAGATTGAGACGAATGAACCCGATGATCCGATTGCTGCTCGCAGCCACGTTGCTCTGGAGCTGGTTCGGCCCGGCCGCCGCACAAGAGGTCGAAGCCAGCGACATGGTGCGAGGCGGCATGCAGGCGATCCAGATGATCGACCAGGGCAAGGCCGGCGAACTGTGGGACGGCGCCACCCCCGCCGCCCGCAAGCGCGTGACGCGCAACGATTTCACCACCCAGATCGCCAGGAGTCGCGCCCCGATCGGCGCACCGCAGATGCGCATCTGGGTGTCGGTCAACCGCCAGATCGTGGCCGACGCCGACGGCGATACGGCCGGCCAGTACGTCAGCGTCGAATACGAGACCCGCTTCGCGAACAAGCCCGACGGCACCTTGCGCGAACTCGTGAGCTTTCACCTCGACAGCGATCGTGTCTGGCGCTTCAGCGGCTACGCGCTGAAATAAGAAGGCCGAAAACATGGCAGCAGGCCCGCGCTGGAAACCCAACGTCACCGTGGCCGCGGTGATCGAGCGCGACGGGCGCTTCCTGCTGGTCGAGGAGCAGACTGCCGATGGCCTGCGGCTCAACACGCCCGCGGGGCACCTCGACCCCGGCGAATCCCCGGCCGAGGGCTGCGTGCGCGAAACCCTCGAGGAAACCGCCCATCATTTCACGCCAACGGCGCTCATCGGCGTCTACATGGCGCGCTCCCGGCCGCTGGCCGAGCGGAGCGAAGACACCACCTACATGCGCTTCGCCTTCGCGGGCACGCTGGGCGCGTTCGAAGAAGGCCGCCCGCTCGATGAAGGCATCGTGCGCACCGTCTGGATGACGGCGGATGAAA
Organism: Variovorax sp. Varisp46; assembly: GCF_059491885.1. Lineage (NCBI taxonomy): Bacteria > Pseudomonadati > Pseudomonadota > Betaproteobacteria > Burkholderiales > Comamonadaceae > Variovorax > Variovorax sp. Varisp46. Next base: position 5,666,443 of record NZ_CP168515.1, on the reverse strand, counting down.
TCCGCGCCAGCGTGGCGCGGCACCGCAGCCCGCTGCTGCTGCAGTGCATCGAAGACCATCTGGCGGGCAAGCGCCACCCGCTGGACGTGGTCCACGTCGACGAATCGGTGCGCTCGGCGCCCTGAGTCAGACGATGACGCCGCCGCCAAGGCAGCGTTCGCCGTCGTAGAGCACGGCCGACTGCCCCGGCGTAACGGCCCATTGCGGCTCACCGAAGCGCAAGGCGAAGGCGGCGCCGGAGTCTTCCCCAGCATCCATTTCGCAGGCCGCATCGGCCTGCCGGTAGCGCGCCTTCGAGCCGTAGCTGCCCGGCGCCGGCGGCTCGCCGGAGACCCAGCTCGCATCGTCCGCCTTCAGCGCCGACGACAGCAGCCACGGATGGTCGTGCCCCTGCACCACCCACAGCGTGTTCTTCTCGACGTCCTTGCGCGCCACGAACCACGGCGAATGGTCGCCCGAGCCGCGCTGCGCGCCCTTTTCCTTCACGCCGCCGATGCCCAGCCCCTGCCGCTGCCCCAGCGTGTAGAAGCTCAGCCCCTGGTGCTCGCCCAGCTTGCGGCCGCGGTCGTCCTTGATGGGGCCGGGCTCCTTGGAGATGTAGCGGTTGAGGAACTCACGGAACGGCCGTTCGCCGATGAAGCAGATGCCGGTCGAGTCCTTCTTCTTCGCGTTGGGCAGGCCGATCTCTTCCGCGATGCGGCGCACCTCGGTCTTGTGCAGTTCGCCGACCGGGAACAGCGTCTTCGACAGCTGCGCCTGGTTCAGGCGGTGCAGGAAGTAGCTCTGGTCCTTCGACGGATCGAGCCCCTTGAGCAGTTCGTGCTTGCCGGTGCCCTCGTTCAGGCGCACGCGCGCATAGTGCCCGGTCGCGATCTTCTCGGCACCGAGCCGCATGGCATGGTCGAGGAAGGCCTTGAACTTGATCTCGGCGTTGCACAGCACGTCGGGGTTCGGCGTGCGGCCGGCCTTGTATTCGCGCAGGAACTCGGCGAACACGCGGTCCTTGTAGTCGGCCGCGAAGTTGACGTGCTCGATCTCGATGCCCAGCACGTCGGCCACGCTGGCGGCGTCCACGAAGTCGATGTTCGACGAGCAATATTCGCTGTCGTCGTCGTCTTCCCAGTTCTTCATGAAGATGCCGACCACCTCGTGCCCCTGCTGCTTGAGCAGGTGCGCCGTCACCGCGGAGTCCACTCCGCCACTCAGTCCCACAACGATCCGATGCTTTGCCATAAGCCCCCTATTGTCCCAGCCCCGTCGAAGGGGCTTCCGGCGTGTGGGAAATCGGGAAAACCCGTGTCGCCGGTTTGTCAGCCCACGGGCCATCGACGGGAGGGCCGGCGCTAAAGTGATTCCGGACGAAGCGGCAGCAAGACCCGCCACGCCATTCACGACAACAGCAAGCGGAGACAAGACGCATGGCCACACCTTCCACCGCCTCGAATTCCGGCGACACCCTCCCCTGGACACGCGCCTACCCCGCGGGCATGCGCTGGGACGCCGAGCTGCCCGTGAAGCCGGTGCAGCAGATGCTCGACGAGGCCGTCGAGCGCTGGCCCGAGCGCTCCGCCGTCGAGTTCATGGGCCAGGTCATCACCTACCGCGAACTCGGCGCCGCCGTCGAGCGCGCGGCCAAGGGCCTGCAGGACCTGGGCGTGAAGCCCGGCGTGCACGTGGGCCTCTACCTGCCGAACACGCCGCACTACCCGATCGCCTTCTTCGCCGTGCTGAAAGCCGGCGGCACGGTGGTGAACTATTCGCCGCTCGACGCCGAGCGCGTGCTGGCCCACAAGATCGAGGACAGCCGCACCGACATCCTGGTCACGCTCGACCTCGTCAACCTCTACCCGCAGATGGCGCGCCTGCTCGACAACTCCCGCCTGAAGACGCTGGTGGTCGGCAGCCTCGGCGACTACGGCGCCATGGGCGACAAGGTGCAGGCCCAGCTGCAGGGCGCCGGCCAGATCGCCCCCGTGCCCGTGGACGACCGGCACGTGCGCTTCACCGACCTGCTCAGGAGCGAAGGCGCCCACAAGACCTATCCGCTGGGCGACCTCGCCGAAGAGATCGTGGTGCTCCAGTACACCGGCGGCACCACCGGCCTGCCCAAGGGCGCGATGCTCACGCACGCCAATCTCACGTCGGCCTCGGCGCAGTACTACGAATCGACCAAGGGCGATCCGCCCATCCTGGTCGAGGGCACCGAGCGCTTCCTGGTGGTGCTGCCGCTCTTCCACATCTTCGCGCTCAGCGCCGCGATGCTGCTTGGCGTGCGCCTGGGCGCGGCGCTGGTGCTGCACACGCGCTTCGACGTCGACGCGGTGATGAACGAGCTCGCCGCCAGCCGGATCAGCGTGTTCCCCGGCGTGCCGACGATGTACACCGCCATCCTCTCGCACCCCAAGGCGAAGGAGATGGACCTGCGCTCGCTCAAGTTCTGCGGCTCCGGCGGCGCGCCGCTGCCGGTGGAAGTGGAGCAGCGCTTCTTCGAGCTCACCGGCTGCCACCTCAACGAGGGCTGGGGCATGACCGAGACCTCGCCCGTGGGCACCTTCACGCCCGCACGCGGCCTGCGCAAGGCAGGCTCGTGCGGCATGCCGCTGCCGCAGGTGCGCATCAAGCTCGTGAGCCTGGACGATCCCTCGAAGGACGTCACCGCCTTCGGCGAGGCTGGCGAGCTCTGCATCAAGGGCCCGAACGTGATGAAGGGCTACTGGAACAACCCCAAGGCCACGGCCGAGTCGATGACGGCCGACGGCTACTTCCGCAGCGGCGACGTGGCGAAGATGGATTCCGACGGCTACCTCTACATCGTCGACCGCACCAAGGACATGCTGCTTTGCGGCGGCTACAACGTCTATCCGCGCGTGCTGGAAGAGGCGGTGTACGAGCATCCCTCGGTGGCCGAGGTCTGCGTGATCGGCATCCCCGACGAGTACCGCGGCCAGTCGCCCAAGGCCTTCGTGAAGCTGAAGGAAGGCGCGCCCGAATTGACGCTCGACGAGCTCAAGTCATTCCTGAAGAACCGCCTGGGCAAGCACGAGATGATCGGCGCGCTGGAGATCCGCGCCGAGCTGCCCAAGACACCCGTGGGCAAGCTCTCGAAGAAGGATCTCGTCGATGAGGAAGCCCGCAAGCGGGCGGCGTGAGCCAGGCTACTGCTTCTTCTGCTGGCCGAAAGCCTCGGCCAGCAGCTCGTAGGAGCGCAGCCGGGCGACATGGTCGAACACCTGTGAGGTGATCATGAGTTCGTCGGCGCCGGTGCGTGCGACGAAAGCTTCCACGCCCTTCTTCACCGTCTCGACCGAGCCGACCGCCGAGCACGACAGCACCGAGTCGAGCAGCGCGTTCTCCGCCGGCCCGACCTTCTGGCGGTAGTTTTCCACCGGCGGCGGCAGGCGCCCCGGCCGGCCGCTGCGCAGGTTCACGAAAGCCTGCTGCCACGAGGTGGCGCGGAACTCGGCTTCGGCATCGGTGTCGGCCGCGAACACGTTGAAGCCCAGCATCACGTACGGCCTCTGCAGCTGCGCCGAGGGCTTGAAGGTCTCGCGATAGATCTGGATGGCCTGCATGATCTGCTGCGGCGCGAAGTGCGAGGCAAAGGCGTAGGGCAGGCCCAGGTGCGCCGCGAGCTGCGCGCCGAAGGTGCTCGAACCGAGGATCCACACCGGCACCTCGAGCCCCGCGCCGGGCACGGCCCGCACCGGCTGCTGCGGCGTCTTCGACATGAAGTCCATCAGCTCGATCACGTCCTGCGGAAACTGGTCCGCGTCCGATTCAAGGTTGCGCCGCAAGGCCCGCGCGGTGCGCTGGTCGGAGCCCGGTGCGCGCCCGAGGCCGAGGTCGATGCGCCCCGGGTACAGCGACTCTAGCGTGCCGAACTGCTCGGCGATCACGAGCGGCGAATGGTTCGGCAGCATCACGCCGCCGGCGCCGATGCGGATGGTCGACGTGCCCGCCCCCACATACGACAGCAGCACCGCAGTGGCCGCGCTCGCGATGCCCGGCATGCCGTGGTGCTCGGCCAGCCAGTAGCGCGTGTAGCCCAGCTTCTCGCCATGCTGCGCCAGCGAGAGCGAGTTGCGGAACGACTGCGCGGCGTCGCTGCCTTCGGTGATCGGGGAAAGGTCGAGGATCGATAACGGAATCATGGCGCGATCATGGCGCGAACCGCCGAAGCCGTCGCGCGAGGGGCTATTCGTTTGGGTATGGCGTCATCACGCTCACGCGCCGGGGCTCCGCTTGCGCCATTGGCCGAGGTCGGCTTCGATGCGCTCGTCGACGTTGCCGCTCCAATGCGCGCCAAAGCCGGCCGCGCGCAGCAACTCCACGATGCGGTGGCCCACCACCACGGTGTTGGCTTCGCGCTGCTCGATCTCGGGGATCATGCCGCCGCTGAAGGCCAGGCGCAGGCGGCCGGTGCGCACCGCGGTGTCGAGGTCCTGCGAGTGATAGAAGCAGCAGCCGCGAACGCCCGAGGCCAGCCGCCCCGCGGCGCGCCACTGCTCGCGCACGTCGTCGTGGCCGTCGGCCAGCGTGTTGCCCGCGCGATGCAGCGCAATGATCTTCTCGCCGCGCAGCTGCGCGAATACCGCTTCGAGCCGGTCGTATTCGGTCTGCGCGGGCCACCCGGATTCAGCCGCGCGCTTGGCGGCGCAGGCGCGTGCGGCCTCGGCCTTCACCCAGGCACGGTCCTCGGCGGAGAGCTCATCCGGATCGAGGTACTCGTCGGTGATCATCCATTCGACGTCGGCATCGGGATGGAAGCCGCTCCACACAAGATCGTGGATGCGTCCGCGTGTGTCTTCGGGATCGAGAGTGAGGGCCATGCGTGTTGGGTTGCCGCATCGGCGGCGACGAATCGTGCTTTCTTGTTTGTCTGCTGGCGGGAGCGGTTTATTTTCGCCCACCGCACCAGAGCGGCGCAGTAATGCGAAAGCATGAGCCCCTGCGGCCACCCCTTCCGCGCCGCGCCATCATGAAGGATGCGCCAGGACAAGGCAATGCAACGCGGCCCCCTGCGGCTGGCTATGCTCGGCGGCTCTTCATGCCGCAGCGCCATCCTTCCATCGACCTGATCGCCCACCCTCGCGTGGCCGGGCTGCCGCCTTTCGACGAACACGTGCCCACCGAATGGTGCTCCGACGCGCCACAGGCCACCGAGCGCATGCAGAAGCCGTTCTCCGACTGGATCGCATGGCTGGTCGCGCTGGCGGTGCTGGCCTTCATGGCCGCGTTCGGCTTCCAGGCCGTCACGTGGTCGCTGCGCGGCGGCTGGCAGTGGCTCTGGCTGCTGGTGGGGCTGCCGTTCTCCGGCATCTTCTGGGCGTCGACGGTGATGTTCCTCGTGACCACGCTGCGCGAGCGCCGCCGCGTGCGCGTGGCACTCGAAAACATGTCGCTTGAACGCGGCGAAGGCTTCCGCGCGGACATGCCGCTGGACCAGCGCCTGCGCGCGACAGTGCCGCCCGCGCGGGACGGCGAACGCACCGCGGCGCCGGAGCGCATCCGCGTGCGCCTGATGCAGCGCGCGATCCGCCACGACCCCGACGGCCACGCCGTGCTGGTCGACGAGTGCCGCGGCGAAACGGTGGCGCATTGCGAAGCCACCGACGATGCGCGCGGCAGCCGGCGGGTCTATGCGTGGACGCTGCGCGCGGGCCCAGCGCACGAAGGCGCGACGCAATGGTTCATCACGCTGCACGACGCGGCGCTGCCCGGCGGCCCGCCCTTCCTCGTGGCGGCGCTGCGGGAACTGCCTTCGGGCTGAGCCGGCCAAAAAAACCGGGCCATGCAAACGCATGGCCCGGTTTCTGTCTTTCGCCAGGCGGGAGGCTGCCGCGGCGGATTACAGCGGCAGGCTGTCGCCGCGGGCTGCAGCGCGGGCGGCGGCACGCACCGCGGCGCGGTCCACCGTGCTGGCCAAGACCGGTGCCGCAACGGCGGAAGCGCCTTCGGCATACGGATCGGCGCTGTGCGCAGCGGCCACGGCATCGGCGCGAACGGCGGCGCGGCTGACGGTCGAGACGATCGCGCGGGCCGGGCCGGCATCGGCGCCGGTGGCGTAAGGGTTGGCGCTGTGGGCAGCAACCACGGCCTGGCCGGCGACGTCGGCGCGGCTGGCGGCCGAGGTCAGCTGGTGCACGCCTTCGTACGATTCAGCGTGAGCGGCGCCGGCAGCGGCCAGCAGGGCGATGGAGATAGCGGAGAGGAGCTTCGAGGCGGTCATTTGGATGTCCTTCAATTCGTTTCAGTTCTTTTGCACTTGGATGATTTCGAACCGGTCTTGGGTGGGTCACCGCCCCGTCGGGGGGCGGCCACCTCGCTCGGGGCCCTGTTCACCCAGATCGGCTTGGGGGCCGGTCTGTGAGATGAATTGTGCGTCGTTATCTAAGTAAAAACCCTTAGCAAACAGAACCACGGCGTTCACACGTTGGAAACAATCTCCCGTTTCCGGAGGAGATCGCGGCTTGCCGTAGAGTCTTTGCATGCGCGAGCCCGCCTCCCCTCTTCCACCCCTCCCACCCCTGGCGGCCTGGGGCACCGCGGACACCGTCTTCGACGGGCTGGCAGGCGCGTGGGACCTGGAGCGGACCATCGAGGGCCAGGCCTCCATGAGCGGCGTCGCGGTGTTCACGCCGCTTGAGACTGGAATGCTGAAGTACCGCGAAGAGGGCCGGATCCGGCTGGCCGACGGCAAGGAGTTCGACGGGCATCGCGAATACTTCTTCGAGCGCACTCCCGGTGGCTTCGCGGTGCACTTTGCCGAGAGCCCGACGCGCCTGTTCCACGCCATCGGCATCGTGCGCGACGGCGATGTGCTCGCGGGGTCGGCCACCCATCTGTGCACGCCCGACACCTACGACAGCGGCTACCGCTTTCTGCCGGACGGCTCCTTCACGATCCGCCACGCGGTGCGCGGCCCGCGCAAGGACTATCTCTCGGCCACCGTCTTCACACGGCGCGGCGGCTAGATCGACGGGTCAGTCGCGATCGAGGCGCCAGCCCGGCATGCCGCGCATCACGGTCTGCACGAGCATCGCGCAGAGGCCGCACTTGATCAGGTCGCCGGGAATGAAGACCAGCATGGCCAGCGCCGCTTTCGGCAGCGGCATGTGGGCCACCCACGACAGCCCGACGATGCCGAAGGCATAGATCACGAAGATGCCGCCGATCACCGACGACAGGAAGGCCGCCGCCAGCAGCGGCAGGCCCGTGGCGCCAGCCATGCGGCGCACCGCCAGGCGCATCAGCAGGCCGCAGGCGAAGGCGCCGAACATCCAGCCGAACAGGAAGCCCGACGTCGGCCCCACGAACACGCTCAGGCCGCCTCGGCCGCCGGGCAGCAACGGCAGGCCCAGCGCCACCGCGAGCAGGAACAGCGCGATGGCCAGGAAGCCGCGGCGCGGCCCCAGCAGGCAGCCCGCCAGCATCACGCCCAGCGACTGCAGCGTGATCGGCACGCCGAACGGCAGGTCGATCTTCGGGATCAGGCCGAACACCGCCATCAGCGCCGCGAACAGAGCGATGTAGGAGAGCGAGCGGGACGAAGTGAGGGAGCCTGTGGTGGTGGTCATGGCGATCGCTTTCGAGGAATAGGACTGGAGCTCAGCGCCCGAGCCGCGCGGCCAGCGCATCGGCCACGCGCTCCGCCGTCTGCAGCGTGCGGATGGTCAGCGGTGCCAGCAGCCGCAGGCCGCCGCCGTGGCCTGCGCGCGCGCGGTAGGCGTCGTCGAGGCGCTGCCACTGCACGTAGAAATTCTCGGCGAAGCGCAGCATCAGGCCAAGCCCGAGCGCGATCCGCTCGGTCGGCACGCCGAAGCGCTGCAGCGGGTGCAGCACCGCCTCGAGCACCGCGAGCAGGTCTTCGAAGCGCGTGGTCAGCGTGAGCATCAGCGCGAGCGTGGCCGCGCTGGCAAGGCGCAGCGCGCTGGCCACGCCGAGCGAGGTCGTGCCCATCGCCCAGTGGAAGCCGACGATCATCCCGCCCGCGATCGCCACGCCGAGCAGCATGCGCGCGCGGCGCCATGCGGGCGGCCCGAGCGAGGCGAAGATCAGCAGCACCACCGCACAGGCGATGGCCAGGTGCACCGGCCGTTCGACCAGCACCAGCAGCGTGCCGCACACCGACAGCAGCGCGAGCTTGACCCACGCGGCGATCGCATGCATCCACGTCGGCTGCTCCGAGTAGAGGCTACGCACGGCGGCCCCGCTCCGATGCGGCGCGCTCGCGCACGTTCTCGGCGTAGGCCTCGCACACCTCGCGGCCCGGCCCGTCGTCGCGCACCCTGCCCTGTTCGAGCCACAGCACGCGCTCGAAGTCGTAGACGTGTTCGAGCAGGTGCGTGGACACGAGGATCTGGTGATCGCTGGCGTCGAGCTGCGCGGCCAGCCGCGCCTGGCTCAGGAGGTCGAGGCTGGCGAAGGGCTCGTCGAGCAGCAGCGTGGCGGGCTCGCTGATCTGCAAGGCCAGCAGGCAAACCTGCTGGCGCTGGCCCTGGCTCAGCTCGCCCACCGCGCGAGCGGCCCAGGCCTCGAGCCCGCGCCGAGCGAGGAAGTCGCGTGCCTGCTGCCGCGCCGCCTGCCGCGTTTCGCCGCGCGCGGTGAGGCTGAAGGCCAGTTCCTCGGCCACGGTCGGAAAGATGATCTGGTCGTCGGGGTTCTGGAACATCAGCCCCACGTGCTTCGACAGCTGCTTGCGGTCGGCCTGCGTGTCGCAGCCATGCACCACCACCCGGCCCTGCTGCGGCTGGTCGAGCCCGCTGATCAGGCGGAACAGGCTGCTCTTGCCCGCCCCGTTGTCGCCGATCAGGCCGATGCGCGCCTCCTGCAGGTGGAGCGTCAGCCCCTCGAAGACATGCTGGCTGCCGCGCACCAGCGTCACCGCTTCGAGGCGGATGCTGTGCGGGGAATCGGGTTCGGGCGGGGTCGGCTGCGGCAAGGGGCGCCCACTGTACCCGAACGCACCCTTGCGGCGCGGAGCTCAGGGCGTGGCGGCGAAGAGCCCGTTGATCTCACCGACCGACAGCATGCCCTCGCCCATCGCGCCGAAGCGGCCATGCTCGAAGGCCTCCCTGGCGATGCGGCCGACCAGCCCCAGCGCCGACTGCAGCGGGCCGCAGCCGAGGCTGATGCGCCGCGCGCCGGCACGCGCAAAGCCCTCGGCCGGCGGCGCACCGGCATAGCCCGCATACACGTTCACGGGCAGGCTCACCGCGCCGGCCATGCCGGCGATTTCTTCGAGGCTGGACATGCCGGGCACGAAGATGCCGTCGGCGCCCGCCGCCGCGTAGAGCCGAGCGCGGCGCTTCGCCTCCTCGAAGCGCGCCGCCGGGTCGTCCCAAGGCACGAAGTAGGCGTCGGTGCGCGCGTTGATGAAAAAGCGCGCGTCCAGCTTGCGGATGGCGGCGATGCGCTCGCACAGCACCTCCGGCGACGCCAGCTCGCGCGTGCCCGGCCGCGTGCCGTCCTCGATGTTGATGCCGGCCGCACCCATGTCGATCAGCGCGCTCGCCACGTCGCACACCGCCTGCGCGCTGTCGCCGAAGCCGCTTTCGATGTCGACGCTCACCGGCACGCTCGCCACGCGGCAGATGCGCGCACAGGCCGCGAGCAACTCGCTCGCCGGCATGCGCTCGCCGTCCGCGTAGCCGAGCGACCAGGCCATGCCCGCGCTGGTGGTGCCGAGGGCCGTGGCCCCGGCGCGCTCGACGATGCGCGCGCTGGCGGCGTCCCAGGCGTTGACGAGCACCAGCGGCCTGGGGCCTTCGTGCAGTTGGTGGAATGTCTCTGTCTTTTGCTGCGCGTCGCTGGCTCGCATGGTCATCCGTTCGGCAAGTTGAAGAATGACCGCAGCTTAGGAACGGCGCGCCGCGCCGACTTGGAAAAAACTGCTATTTCATTTCACGCCGTAGCCGCGCGCCGCCCGCAGCGCTGCCAGGCTCACCAGCACGCCGAAGCCCACGTAGAACGCCGGCGCGATCTTGCTGCCCGTGATCGTGATGAGCCAGGCGCTGATGAAGGGCGCGAAGCCGCCGAAGATCGCCACGCCGAAGCTGTAGCTCACCGACAGCCCGGTACCGCGTGTGGCCGCCGGGAACAGCTCCGACATCGCCGCCGAGATCGGCCCCCAGTAGGCCGAGGCCGCCACGCCCATGGCGGTGAGCGCCAGCATCAGCGCCGGCACCGACGGATGGTTCACCAGCAGGTAGAAGAGCGGCACGATCATCACCAGCATGACCAGCGCCGCCGCGCGCATCACGGGTATGCGCCCCACCCGGTCCGACATGCTGCCGAACAGCGGCACCAGCGCGAACTGCAGCACGCCGAACCAGAAGGTGCCGGCGAAGGCCATCGACGGCGGCAGGCCCAGCTGCCGCACCGCGAAGGTGGGCATGAAGAGGCCCGTGTACGCCACGATGGTCGCGAGGATGATGAGTCCCATCGCCGCCAGCGTGCGTCCGCGCTGGTCGACCAGCGTGGCGCGCACCGGCGCGGCTTCCTGCGCGGCGCGCTTGAACTCCAGCCCCTCGTCGAGATGGCGGCGGATGTACAGCCCCGCCGGCCCGATCAGCAGCCCGAAGAAGAACGGAATGCGCCAGCCCCACGACAGCAGCTGCTCGGGCGTGAGCAGTGCGTTGAGCCCCATGCCGAAGCCCGCCGCCAGGAAGGTGGTGACGCCCTGGCTCGCGAACTGCCAGCTGGAGAAGAAGCCGCGCCTGCGTGGGTCCTGCTCGGCCAGCAGCGCGGTGGCGCTGCCGAACTCGCCGCCCGCCGCGAAACCCTGCAGCAGCCGCGCGAGGATCACCAGCCCCGGCGCCCACAGCCCGATCTGCGCGAAGGTCGGTGCCACCGCGATCAGCAGCGTGCCGCACAGCATCAGCGCCATCGACAGCGTCAGCGCGTTCTTGCGCCCCTTGGCGTCGGCATACGCGCCCAGCACCAGCGAGCCGACGGGCCGCATCACGAAGGTCACGCCGAAGGTGCCCAGCGTGATGAGCAGCGACACGGTGTCGTTCTCTGCGGGAAAGAACAGCTTGGAGATGGTCACGGCGAGAAAGCCGTAGATCACGATCTCGAACCACTCCAGCGCATTGCCGATGGAGATGGCGGTGATGACCCGCAGCGTGCTCTGCTTTGTGGCTGATGGTTCGGCGGAATCGGACATGGCTGCCGTGCGTGGGGCGATTGTGCTCATGGTGCTGCGTGCTCCAGGGGTGATTGAACCGGATGCGCCGTGCCCGTCGCGGGCCGGACGCCGAAGTGATGCAGCACGTTGCGCAGCAGCCCTTCGAAACGGGGGTCGGCGCCGAGCACCCAGCTCGCACCGACGGCCCCTGCGTTGAACACGCGGCCGCCTTGCGGGCGCTCCCAATAGATCATCTCGGCCGAAAGGCCGCCCAGCGAATCGGTCGGCTGCGAGTAGTAGTCCAGATAGGCGTCGAGACGACCTGGGCGCTGCCTGCGCCCTTCGGCTATGACCTGGATGCCGCGCTGCGACTCGGGCAGGCTCTCGCCGGTCGGCAGCCTGCGCGTCATGCGGGTCAGCGTCGCCACGCTCAGGTCCCATTCATGGCCGATGGCGCGCGGCAGGCCGCCGCCCGGCGCATGGCCGAAGGTGGCGCCTTCGGCCAGGCCCAGCGGATGCGGCTGCGTGAACAGGAAGTGCTCCGGCTGCGTGGCGTGGTACACGCCGAAGTCGTCGCCATCGGCAAAGGCCCAGCCCGCCGACTCCAGCCCGATGAGCTCGGCGCAGGAACGCCCGGCCTGTCTGAACTGGCCGCCGCGCGCCCAGTCCTGCGAGTGGTACTGCTCGCCGTAGGGGCCGGCGGGCGGGCGCAGCTCCACCGACTCCGCGCCGTCCTCGTCGCCGGGGCCGCGCACCTTGCGCTGCTCCATCACCGTGCATCCCTCGTCATAGCTCACGCGCAGGTACATCGTGTTGCCCGACAGCACGATGGCGGTGCCGCCGTTCGACAGGTAGTCGTCGAGCCCGTCGCAGGCCGGCAGCGACCAGTATTCGCTGTGGCCGTTGATGAAGACTGTCTTGTAGGCCTTCAGCAGGCCGGGGTCGCGGTGCAGGTCGAGATCGCTCACCACGTCGTAGTCGTAGCCGCAGCGGTCCAGCCACACGTGCAGGCGGCGCTCCAGCCGCGTCCACTGGCTGAAGCCGGCATCGGCCGGGTCGTACAGCGCGTTGGGGCTGGCGTTGGGCCAGGGCATGCGCAGGCCCACCTGATAGGTCGGCTGGCCGCCGCGGTGGTAGGTGTAGCTGCAGAAGGCGGGCGCCTCGGGGTGGCTGTTCTCCAGGCCGGCGGAGCGACGCGGCCATACCGGATCGCTCGCGGTGTTCTTCGCGAAGGGCGTGGCCGCATAGGCCAGCCAGCTGTTCGTGGCGCAAAGCACCAGCACCGGCGCGGGGGCCCGGTGCGCGGCGCGGCGCACGATGAAGGCGATGTCGTAATCGGCGGGCCGGCCGTCGAGCAGGAAGCGCACGCGGCCCACGTACACGCCGGACTTCGCATCCGGCGGAATGCGCAGTGCATGGCTCTCCGGCCAGCGGCAGTCGTAGAGATCGTCGCTCGCCAGCCGCAGGCCGTGGCCGCGCGTGGGGTCGGCCAGCGGGTCGTAGCCCTCGTCTGAAAACTCGTTCACGCGGCCCGGCTCGAAGGCGGGGCCGACGATCATCCAGGTGCCGTGATTCACGATGCGGCCGCTGCGCTGGTGGCCGCTGGAATCGGCCACCGCGTCGCCGCGCTCCTCGCGCAATGGCCAGCAGGCGAGTACGGCGCGCCCGCGCGGCGTGTGCAGGCCCCGGTCGGCGAAACGCGCGCGCACCTCGTCGGGCCGCAGCGCCTGCGAGTAGATCGCGGGCATGACGACGTCGCCTTCGAGGAAAGCGTCCGTCAGGCCGTCGGTGCCGCTGGCGCCGAGGCGCAGCGGTGCGCTGCCCGGTTGCAGCGGGCCGTCGAAGCGACCACGCGCGACCGCCTCGCCATCGATCCACAGCACCGTCTCGCTGCCGTCCCACGTCGCGACGATGTGGTGCCAGTGCCTGGGCTGCAACGTGCCGCCCGTAAGCTGGCCCTCGGCCCGGAACGCCGCGCCGTCGCCCAGGTAGAACACCGCGCGTCCTTCTTCGTCGATGAAGAGCCCGTAGCCGCAGGCGCCCGGCAGGTCGAACTGCCCGATCACGCTCTGGCGCGTGCCCACGCTCCATACCTGCACCCAGCACTCCAGCGTGAGCGCACGCAGCGGCTGGTCGAGGCCGCGCTCGACCCGCACATAGGAGCCGGGGTGGATCGGGTGCACGCGCGGCGGGGATGGCTCGAAGCTGTGCAGCACCGTGTCGGCCGTGCGTCCCTCGGTGTCGGGGCCGAGCTGGCACACCGAGAGCGTGTAGGGCACGTCGCTGCTGATGTGGAAGCGCACCACCTCGCCGGCGGCCACGCTCTTGCGGTCGGTGTAGCCGTGCACGCCGGGCACCTGCAGGCTGCGGTGGGGCGGAAGAATCTTCTGCTGCTGCATCGTCATGCCGCGGTGGCCAGGCCCTTGGCCGCGATCTCGTCGGCCAGGCCGCGCAGCGAGCGTTCGAGCAGTTCCGCCAGCTCGTCGATCTCGGCGGGCGTAATGGTCAGCGGCGGCGTGATCATCTGGAAGTCGCCGAAGGCGCCCAGGTTGGCGCGCCGGTTGTACAGCGCGATGCCGTGCTTCAGCCCGTGCTCGGTGAGCCGCGCCGGCGCGTTGAAGCCCACCGGCAGCTGCCGCTTCGTCGCCTTGTCGGCCACGATCTCGATGGCGGTGAAGAGCCCCTTGCCGCGCACGTCGCCCACGATGGGCGAGCGCGCCGCCACCTCGTGCAGGCGCGCCATCAGCAGCTCGCCCATGTCGCGTGCGCGGGTCACGAGGTCTTGCCCGATCACCTCGCCGAGCACCGCGTTCGCCACCGCGCACGACAGCGGATTGGTGAAGTAGGTGTGGCCATGCACGAAGCCGCCGCTGCCCGCGACCGCGTCGACGATGCGGTCGGGTGCCAGCAGCGCGCCCAGCGGCGTGTAGCCCGCCGCCAGCCCCTTGGCCAGCGTGACGAGGTCGGGCCGCGCGCCGGCCCAGTGATGCGCCGCCAGAAAGGCGCCGGTGCGGCCCGCGCCACTCATGATCTCGTCGTAGATCAGCAGCACGCCGTGGCGGTCGCAGATCTTTCGCACGCGTTCGAAGTACGCGGCCGGCACCACCGCCGCGCCGGTGGAGAGCCCGCCGATGGGTTCCATGATGAAGGCCAGCACCGTGTCGGCGCCCTCGCGCACGATGGTGGTCTCCAGCTCGTCGGCGCAGGCCATCGCATGGCTCTCGGCGGTGTGGCCGGCGGGCACGCGGTAGGACAGCGGCGCGCTCACCTTCGGCATCTCGCGCACCATCGGCCCGTAGATCGACTGGGTGTGCGCATCGCCCGTCACGGCCAGCGCGCCGAGCGTGGAGCCGTGGTAGCTCGGGTTGCGCGAGATGACCTTGGCGCGCTTGGGCTGGCCCGTGACCACCGCGTACTGCCGCGCCAGCTTGATGGCCGACTCGTTGGCCTCCGAGCCGCCCGAGACGAAGAAGGCGCGGTCGAAGCCTTCGCCCGCCAGCGCGCAGACGCGATCGGCCAGCTGGATGCTCTGCTCGCTCTCAAAGAAGCGCGGATAGGCGAAGCTCACGCGCGCAGCCTGCTCCTGCATGGCCGCCAGCACGCGCGGATTGCTGTGGCCGATGTTGGCGACCACCGCGCCGGCCGTCGCGTCGAGAAAGCGGCGCCCGCCCTCGTCCCAAAGGTAGACGCCCTCGCCGCACGCGATGCGTGGCGGCCGGGGCGAGCCCTTGGCGGCATAGAAGCCGAGCACGGAGCCGCCCTTGGGCGTGTCGCCCACGGTGCGGGGGATGTTGTCTTCGGTCGAGGCGCTCATCGGTGGGTATCCATTCATTCGCAGTCCCTGGACGATAGGCAGAGGCCGCCGCCTCGGGTAGACGTATGGGTCGATGAAGTGCTATACGTCTGGCGCATGAAGAACACCCACGACCGGCTCGACCTGCTGCAGACATTCATCCGTATCGGCGAGAGCGGCTCGCTCAGCAAGGCGGCGCGCCTGCTCGACACCACGCAACCCACGGTGAGCCGCCGCCTGCTGGAGCTGGAGCGGTTGCTGGGCTGCAAGCTGGCGATCCGCAACACGGCCAACTTCTCACTCACCGACGAGGGCCGCTCGCTGCTGGCCGAGGCGCACGACCTGACCGACCGCTGGTCGGGCCTGTCGCAGCGGCTGCAGGGCGGGCAGAGCCGGCCCGAGGGCACGCTGCGCGTGATCGGCCCCTCGGGCTACGGCACCGGCTTTCTCACCGACGCGGTGACCGACCTGCGCGCCGCGCATCCGCAGCTGCGCGTGGAGCTCACGCTGACCGACCGCGTGGTCGACCTCGCGGCTTCCGGCGCCGAATGCTGGGTGTGCGTGGGCGAGGTGCGCGACCCCGGCCTAGTCTGCCGCACCGTGGGCCGCATGGAGCGCGTGCTGATCGCCACGCCCGAGCTGCTCAAGCGCACGGGCCCCGTCACGCTGGCACGGCTGCCCCAGCTGCCCTGCGTGGGCCTGATCCCGTACGTGACGGGCAACGTGCGGCTCATCAATCGCGCGGGCCGCTCGCGCATCGTGCCGCTCGATACGCCCATCCGCACCGACAGCCTGCTCGCGAGCTACCGCGCGATCCTCAACGGCGCGGGCATCGGCGCGGCGGCGCCCTGGATGTGCCATGAAGACATGCAGGCCGGCCGTCTGAAGCGCGTGCTGCCCAACTGGTGGCTGGAGCCCATCGGCGTGCACGTCGCGCTGCCGCCGGGGCTGTACCGGCCAGCGCGCGTCACGGCCTTCGTCGAGGCGCTGCGGCGGCGCATGCATGCACTGCCGGGGTTCCGGCCGGCGGATTGAGCCGCTGCTATGGCATCAGCGCAACCACCGGATAGCGCCGCCACTCCGGCTCCGCATGGCGCCGCCCGTGCATGAAGATGAAGTCCAGCACCGCCTTCTGGTCGGACAGCAGAGCGGGGTTTTCGGCCTTCCATTGCTCGAAGCGATGTTGCAGCCCGGGCTCTTCCTCCAGTATGCGCAGCGCCGTGTCCTCGAAGACGTAGGCCGAGAAGTTCTCCTTCTTCTCCAGCACGCTGTTGAAGAAGCCCCAGCGGAAGAAGCTGTCGTGGGCTTCGGGCTCCAGCGTCTCGACCACGTAGCGGGCATTGGCCTGGTCCAGCGGCACCCACACGTCGCCCGCATGCGCCTGGAAGGGCTCGGTGTGCGCAGCGAGCACCACCTCGTCATGGAACATGTGCCCTTCGTAGGCGTTCGCGCGGGAGGCCACGCTCCGGATGCGATACACGCGCGCCGCATCGAACAGCCGGTCCGCTTCGAGACGCTGCAACTCGACGCCATTCCACGCCAGCCGCTCGATCACTTCGCGCCAGGCCCGGGGCACGAGATAGGCCTTGGGCGCGGCAATGGACGCGACTTCGACGCAGCGGTCGAAGTGCACGATGTCCTTCTCCCAAGGCTGGCCGCGGTCGTAGGCCAGGCGCTCATAAGTACCCAGCCGGCTGGGCGTGCGAACCGCGCGATAGCCCTTGAAGCGCAGGCTCGCCGACCGGCTGCGGTCGTTGCGCCATGTCAGCGGCCAGCGCGCCTGTTGCGCCGTTGCGGCCCGGGCCTCGCGGCGCAGTTCCTGAATGCGCGCCGCATGCCCCACGGTGAACTCCAGCACCACCTCGACCAGCGTCCGCATGGCAGCCACGCGGTCGGCAAAGGGCTTGAGCATGTGGGTCTCGGGCATGAAGCCGATGGTGTGGTGCAGCGCGGCATAGCCGGTGGAAAAGCGCGGCAAGTCGAGGAAATCTTCGATGCCGTCGTCCGGCGTCTCGGCCAGCAGGTTCACGTACGGGCAGGTTGGCCAGCCGCGCCGGTCCATGCCGCCGTAGATCGCCGGCAGCATGCTCTCGCGCAGGAACTGTCCCAGCCCGCCGCCCAGCTTGTCGGGCTGGGTCGGGATCAGCGTCATGGTGTAGCTGTAGTCCGCGCCATTGGAGGTGTGGGTGTCGACCATCACGTCCGGGTCCCACGCGGTGAAGAACTTGTTGAACACCTGCGCGGCGAGGCTGTCGCACTTGATGAAGTCGCGGTTCAGGTCGAGGTGCCGGCCGTTGCCGCGGAAACCGAACGACTCGGGGCCGAGCTGGTTCACGCGCGAGGTGTCCTGGCGGTTGATGCAGCCGTCCACGTTGTAGACCGGGATGAACAGGAACACGGTGCCGCCCAGCGCCGCGAGCTGCTCGGGCCGGGTGCAGAAATCGCGCACCAGCGCCATGCAGGCGTCGATGCCCTCGGGCTCGCCGGGGTGGATGCCGTTGTTGTTGAAGAACACCGGGCGGCCCTGCTGCTTGAGCGTCTCGCGGTCGAACACGCCGTCCGCAGTGACCACGCCGGCGTGAAGGGGAACGCCGGTGTCCGACACGCCGATCTCGCCCCAGTGCAGCACGCCGGGAAAGTGGTCGGCCAGCCGCTGGTAGAAGGCCACGCATTCGGCCCAGGTGGTGGTCTGGTTGCCGTTGCCTGCCTCGAACGGCGTGGAGTACGGTGTGGCTCGCGAAGAGGTCATGGGAAGAAGGCTACAGTAGTCGCCCCAATCCGGTCGTCCAGCCCTTCTTTCTGCAAAAGAGCCAGACAAGGCCGCAACACACATTCGAGGAATCAGACATGGGCGCCCAATGGAAAGCAAAACACAAGGACCTGGCGGCCAATGCCAAGGGCCGGCTCTTCGGCAAGCTCGCCAAGGAAATCATGATCGCCGCGCGCGCGGGCGCCGACCCGGCCTCCAACTCGCGCCTGCGGCTGGTCGTGGAGCAGGCCCGCAAGGTCTCGATGCCCAAGGAAACGCTCGACCGCGCCATCAAGAAGGGCGCGGGACTCACGGGCGAGGCGGTGCATTTCGAGCACGTGATCTACGAAGGCTTCGCGCCGCACCGCGTGCCGGTGATGGTCGAGTGCCTGACCGACAACGTGAACCGCACCGCGCCTGAAATGCGCGTGCTGTTCCGCAAGGGCCAGCTGGGCACCTCGGGCTCGGTGTCGTGGGACTTCGACCACGTCGGCATGATCGAAGCCGAACCCGCCAGGCCCGACGCCGACCCCGAAGTGGCCGCCATCGAAGCCGGCGCGCAAGACTTCGAGCCGGCCGGCGAAGGCCATGCGGCGGTCTTCCTGACCGACCCCACCGACCTCGACCTCGTGAGCCGCGCATTGCCGGCCCAGGGCTTCACCGTGCTGTCGGCCAAGCTGGGCTACAAGCCGAAGAACCCGGTCGATCCGGCGAGCCTGAGCGCGGAAGACCTGGAAGAAGTCGAAACCTTTCTGGCGGCCATCGACGCGAACGACGACGTGCAGAACGTGTTCGTGGGCCTGGCGGGTTGAGCTCCCGGCCGCGCATGCTCGCCGGCAGATGCCTGTGCGGCGCGGTCCGCTACTCGGTGGCGGATGAGTTTGCCTACGCGCTGAACTGCCATTGCTCCGACTGCCGGCGCGCGACGGGCTCGGCCTTCAAGCCCTTCGCGGGCATCGAGCGCGGCAAGTTCGCCATCACACAGGGCGAGGACGGCATCACGGTCTACGGCAAGCCTGACGCGGGCGACCTGCACTGCGCCAAGTGCGGCTCGCTGCTGTGCTCGGTCGTGCGAGGCGGGCAGTTCGTGCACGTCACGCAGGGCACGCTGGTCGACACGCCCACCGTCCGGCCGAGCGCGCACATCTTCGTCGGCTCGAAGGCTCCATGGTTCACGATCACGGACGACCTGCCGCAACACAAGGGCCACGCCGGGGGGAGCTGAACCGCCCGCGCAAGAAGATGCCGGCCCGGCGCCGACAACGACATCCTGTGCCGTAGCGCGGCCCCAGTTCGGGCCTGCGCAAGCAGGGAGCGCTCCTATGCTCGATGAACTCTCTTTCTTCATCCGTGGAGCTTTCCCATGTCACTGCAAGATTTCAAGGTCCTCACCTTCGATGTCGTCGGCACGCTGATCGACTTCGAGGGCGGCATGCTCGCCTACCTGCGCAGCGCGGCGCCCGATGCCGACGTGAGCGATGACGACTTCCTCGCCGCCTACCGGCGAGCCCGCGCTGATGGCAGCGCCGGCTGGTATCCCGACGACCTCGAGCGCTGCTGGCACGCCATCGCCCCCGCGCTGGGCCTGCCCGACACGGATGCCATTGCGAAGGGCCTGCGCGACTCGGTCGCCCGGTGGCCGGCGTTCCCCGATTCGGTGGAAGCGCTGAAGCGGCTCGGCAAGCGCTTCAAGCTGGTGACGATGACCAACGCGCAGGCCTGGGCGCTGGCGCATTTCGACAAGACCCTGGGCTCGCCCTTCGACATGCTGCTGAGCTGCGACGACGCACTGTGCGAGAAGCCCGACGCGCGCTATTTCGCCTACGCCCGCGGCCGCTTCGAAGGCGCTTGGGGGTTCAAGCAGGCGGACAACCTGCACGTGGCGCAAAGCCAGTACCACGACATCGGCATCTCGAAACAGCTCGGCATCGCCACCTGCTGGATCGAGCGCCGCCATGCGCAGAAGGGCTCCGGCGGCACCATCGAGTCGAAGCACACCGTGCCCGACCATCACTTCCACACGCTGGCCGAGCTGGCCGATGCGGTCGAGGCGGGGCGCTGAGCACGGCGGCCATCGCCATCGCAACGCCTTCGTCATGATGGCCGCCCAAGGCACCCTGCCTGCCATCGATCCATTCCCATATCGCGATTCGAATATTCACAAGGAGCTTCCATGACCACTGTCTTCCGGCCCAAGTACATCAGCTTCGATTGCTACGGCACTCTCACCAACTTCCAGATGGCACCGATGGCGCGCAGGCTCTTCGCCGACCGCGTCAGTCCGGAAAACATCGAGCGGTTCTGCGAGGACTTCGCGGCCTACCGGCTCGACGAGGTGCTGGGCGACTGGCAGCCCTACTACGACGTCGTCTACAACTCGGTCCTGCGCACCTGCAACCGCTGGGGCGTGCCGTTCCGCGAGGCCGACGTCTCGGAAATCTACAACGCCGTGCCCACCTGGGGCCCGCACCCGGACGTGACCGCGGGCCTGGCCAGGATCGCCGACAAGATCCCTCTGGTCATCATCTCGAACGCCATGGACGCGCAGCTCGTGCACAACGTGAAGCTGCTCGGCGTGCCCTTCCACCGGGTCTACACGGCGCAGCAGGCCAAGGCCTACAAGCCCCGCCTGCGCGCCTTCGAATACATGATCGACTCGTTGAACGCGAAGCCGGAAGACTTCCTGCACGTGTCGTCGTCGATGCGCTATGACCACATGTCGGCGCGCGACGTGGGCATCAAGGACAAGGCTTTCGTCAATCGCAAGCACGAACCCGGCGTTCCAGCCTACGGCACGACCGAGATCTCCGACATCGGCGGCCTGCCGGCGCTGGTCGGCCTCTGAATCTGGAGCGATCGCCGGCATGACCGGCGATCGCTTCTTTCAAGCCGCCCGTTTCTGCGAAGCCGCCGCGAAGCGGCCGATGGAGAAGCTCTCGATCGGCGTCGACGTGCGGCCGGTGGCGATCAGCTCGGCCATGGTCTCGCCCACGCCGGGGCTGATCGCGAAGCCCTCGCCGCAGAAGCCGAAGGCGTAGTGCAGGCCGGGCACGCGGGCGCTGGGTCCCATCACCGGCTGCCAGTCGGCGATGTAGCCCTCGATGCCGCTCCACACGCGGATCAGCTGCACGTGTTCGAACGCCGGCACCACGCGGCGCAGTTCGCGCATCTGGCGCAGCACGTTGTCGGGCTTGACGTAGGCGCGGATACGGTCGGCGTGCGCCGGCCCCTTGAAGCCGCCGCCGAAGACGATGTTGCCGCGCGAGATCTGGCGGAAATACAGCCCCTCCTGCTCGATCGGCGAGGAGACGCCGATCGACGGACCTACCGCATAGGGCAGCGGCTCGGTCACGCCCATCTGCGGTCCGCGCGCCTCCATCGGCACGGGCTCGCCGAACTGCTCGGCCATGCGGTTCGACCAGGCGCCGCAGGCCACGAGCAGCTGCGGCGCGCGAAAGCGCCGGCCGTCCGCGGTGTGCGCCGCGAAGCCCCCGCCGTCACGCTCGACCTTCATCACCTCGGCATGCTCGACGATGTTCGCGCCCGCGCGCCGCGCCGCCCGCGCGAAGGCCGGTCCGGCCAGGCGCGGGTTGGCATGGCCGTCGTTCGGCGACAGCGAACCGCTCACCACCTCGGGCGCGAAGATGCCCCAGCGCTTGCGCAGCTGCGCGGCACTGAAGAGCTCCAGGTCGAGGCCCAGCGGCTTCACGTCTCTCGCGTGCTGCTCGAGCACCACGGCCTGCTGCTCGGTGTAGCAAACGCGCAGGTGGCCGTAGGGCACGAACTCCAGGTCTTCGCCGAGCAGTTCGTTCACGCGGCCCCAGACGGCGCGCGCGCGGTTGGCCAGCGGCATCTGCGCCAGCACGCGGCCCTGGCGGCGCACGTTGCCGAAGTTGGTGCCGCTGGCCTGCCGCCCCACCAGTTCGCGCTCGAGCAGCGTGACCGACAGGCCGTGCTGGCGGCGCAGGAAGAAGGCAGCGGTGGTGCCCATCAGGCCACCGCCGAGCACCAGCACGTCGGTGTTCGTGGTTTCGCTCATGGACTGACCTCGCGCGTATTCATCATCAATGGCTTGACCGGCGCCTGCGAACGCAGGCGACCCACCAGTTGCACCGGCACGCCGCTGGCCTGCGCCACGATCTCGGCCGACGCATGGCCGCAGAAACGGCCCTGGCAGCGCCCCATGCCGACGCGGCTGAAGGCCTTGGCGCGATTGACTTCGTGGCTGTCCATCTCGTTGACACAGCGGCGCAGTTCGCCCGCCGTCACGGCTTCGCAGCGGCACACGACCGCCTCGTCGGGCAGTGCCGCGGCCTGCGCATGCGGCCACGGAAAGGCGCGCGCAAGACCTTCGCGGAAGCGGTTCATCTGCGCCAGCGTGCGGCGCAGCGCGGCGGACTCCGTGTCGTAGAGCGCGCGGCCCGGCGCGTGGCCGAGGTCGGCCAGCGCCGCGAGCGCGGCCAGCCGGCCAGCGGCCTCGGCGCCGTCGGCACCGAGGATGCGGACGCCGTCACCAGCCAGGTACACGCCGCGCGTACTGCTGCGGCCGTCGGCATCGATGTGCGGCAGCCACTGCCGGCTCACGGGCTCGAAGTCGAACTCGCAGCGCGCCAGATCGGCCAGCTGCGTCTCTGCGCGCAGGTGCCAGCCGAGGCCGACGGCATCGCACGCGAAGCGCTGCTCGCGCCCCCGTGCATCGCGCACGGCAACGGCCTGCACGCCGAGGCTGTCGTCGCCATCGATGGCGAGCGGCACCACGCCTTGCAGCACCGGCACGCCCGCGCCGCGCAGCCCGCGGATCAGCGCGAGCCCGCGCAGCGCCAGCCGCGGCCGCGCGAGCAGCCCGCGCACGGCACTCCAGGACTTGGCGGCCGGCGCGGTGTCGAGCACCGCCGCCACCTGAGCGCCGGCCTGCACATACTGCGACGCCACGAGATACAGCAGCGGGCCGCTGCCCATGAAGACCACGCGCGAACCGATGGCGCAGGCCTGCGCCTTCAGCGCGATCTGCGAGGCGCCCAGGCTGTAGCAGCCGGCGCGGTGCCAGCCCGCCACGGGCATCAGGCGGTCGGTCGCGCCGCTGCAGACCAGCAAGGCATCGAACGGCAGCACCTGCGGCTCGCCGGCATGCACGACGTGCAGCGCGCCCTCGCTCACGTTCCAGGCCAGCGTCTCGCCGCGGTAGTCGATGTGGGCGCGCAGCGCGTCGAAGTCGTGGTGCAGCGCCTGTGCCTTCTCGGCTTCGGTGCCGTAGAGCTTGGCGTAGGGCCGCTTGAAGCCTTCGGGCTGGCGGCGGTAGATCTGTCCGCCGTCGCGCCGGCCTTCGTCCACCACCACGGGCCGAACACCGGCGCGCACCAGCGCCCGCAGGGCCGGTGCCGACCACGACGATGCGCGGCGAAGGCGAAGTTGGCGGCATCGCGCTCACCGCACGGCCGCCGCGGCGCCGCGCGCCAGCAGCTGCTGCAGGTCGGGCGTGGCGGGCCAATGGGCCGCGGGCGGCCGCGTGAGCACCGACATCCCCGCCTCGACGGGCGTCGAGCAGGCGCGCAGCCGCTCGCCCGCCGGCGTCCACACCCAGCAATCCTGGCAGGCGCCCATCAGGCAGAAGCCGGCGCGAGGTCCGTCGCCGAACTCGCTGTCGCGCACGCGCCGTCCGTTGCTCAGCAGCGCCACCAGCAGGGTGTCGCCGGCCAGCGCGGTGCGGGCCTCGCCGTCGATGTGCAGCGTCAACGCGGGCCGGTCGGTCTCCGCGAGCCGCACGAAGCGGTTGGGCAAAGCAGAGGGAAGATGGGTTTCGGGCATGGATGGATGAAGGCGCCGGTCAGCGCTCGTGGGGGAAAAGCCGTTCGATCGGACAGTGCGTCTTGATGAACGGCGACTTGATGACGATGTAGCTGAAGTACTTCGCGATGCCGATGTTGCGTTCGAGCAGCCCCTCGATCACTTCCTGGTAGTGATTCACGCCGCGCGTGAGGAAGCGCAGCAGGTAGTCGTAGCCGCCGCTGACGAGGTGGCATTCGAGCACCTCGTCGACCTCGCGGATCGCGGCCTCGAAGCGCACGAAGTCCTCGCGGTGGTGGTCCGACAGCGTGACCTCGGTGAACACGGTCAGCGTGTCGCCGAGCTTTTCGAGCCGCAGGTGCGCGCCGTAGCCCGCGATGTAGCCGGCCTGCTCCAGCCGCTTCACGCGGATCAGGCAGGGACTGGGCGACAACCCGACCGCATCGGCCAGGTCGACGTTGGTCATGCGCCCGTTCTTCTGCAGCTGGGCCAGGATGCGCAGGTCGAGTCGGTCGATCTTGAAAGCTTCTGACATGGCGGTGCCTGGAGAGAAGGAAAGTCCGATTCTGCGTCGCCGCCGGGTCTTGCGGGGCCTATGTGTACCGGCTTGTTCAGGCCGCCAGCGCGGCGCGGACGTCAGGCGCGTCGAGCACTTCGTCGAGCGTCTTCCTCAGCCGCGCGAACAGCTGCGCGAACTCATCCTCGGTGAAGGTGAGCGCGGGCGCGAAGCCGAGGACGTGGTCGCCGAAGGCGCGGAACACCAGGCCATTGCGGTAGGCGGCGGCGAAGATGCGCTCCGGCAGTCCGAGCGATGCGTCGAAACCGCGCTTGCTCGCCTTGTCGCTCACCAGTTCCAGCGCGCCCAGCAGGCCGCGGTGGCGGGCGTCGCCCACCAGCGGATGCGCACGCAGCGCGTCGAGCCCGGCCGCAAAGTGCGCCGCACCATGCTGGCCGTTGGCGAGCACGCCGCCCTCTTCGTAGAGCCGCAGCACCTCGAGCGCGACCGCGGCGCTGACCGGGTGCGCCGAATAGGTCGCGCCGTGCCCGACCAGGGCGCCTTCGGGCACGCCATCGGCGATGCCGGCATAGACCTTCTCCGACATCATCGTGGCGCCCATCGGCACGTAGCCGGCGGTCAGGCCCTTGGCCATGGTCATGAGGTCGGGCTCCACGCCTTCGGCCTCGCACGCGAACATCGGGCCGGTGCGGCCGAAGCCGGTGATGACCTCGTCCACCACGAAGAGGATGTCGAGCTCGCGCGCCGCCTCGCGCATGGCCTTGAGCCAGCCCTTGGGCGGCACGATGACGCCGCCCGAGCCCTGGATCGGCTCGCAGAAGAATGCGGCCACGTTGTCCGCGCCCAGCTCGGCCACCTTGGCGCGCAGGGCCGCGACCGATGCGGCGATCAATGACTGCGCGTCGGCCCCGTCCGGCTGGCGGTACGGATTCGGCGAAGGAATGTAGTGCTGCGTGGGCAGCGGCAGGTCGAAGCCGCGGTGGAAGGCCGGCAGCGCGGTCAGGCCCGCGCCGGTGGACGACGAGCCGTGGTAGCCGCGCTCCAGCGCGATGAAGTGCTTCTTCGACGGCCGGCCGGTCGCGTTGTAGTACTGCACGATGAAGCGCACGGCGGCATCGACCGCCTCGGAACCGCCCAGCGTGAGGTACACGCGGGTCAGCGATGCCGGCGTGATCTGCACCAGCTTTTCGGCAAGGCGGATGGCCGGCTCGCTGCTGAAGTGGAAGTAGCCGGTCGCGTAGGGCAGCCGGCGCATCTGCTCGGCCGCGGCCTGCACCACGCTCTCCTGCCCGTAGCCCACGTTCACACACCACAGGCCGGCGAAGGCGTCGAGCAGTTCGTGGCCGTTGCTGTCGGTCAGCCAGGCGCCGCGGCCCGAGGCCAGCACGGTGGGGCCGCGCTGCTCATGCACGCGCCAGGGCGAGACGGGGTGGATCAGGTGCGCACGATCGATCGCGTCGAGCGCGGCTTGGTGAGGCAATGCGGAGGGATGCGTCATGGGCTGTGTCCGGAGGAAGCTGGTGGCGAAGGAGGCTTTCGATGCCCCCAGCTTAGGATGCGCGACCCTCGGCTTGGTGCTGCTTTGAGGCCTCTGCACGAAGCACGCTGCCGTTGTGCGTGCCGCGACAGCAGATCGTGCGGCGTGCCTCCGGCAACTCGCGCTCAGTACCCCTTCTGGCGATCGACCAGCCCGACCATGGGCTCGCCCGCGGCGAAGCGCTGCACGTTGTCGAGCACCGCTTCGGCGGCACTGAGCGGCTGCGTCATGCTCGCGATGTGCGGCGTGAGCTGCACATGCGGATGGCGCCAGAAGGCATGCGCCGGCGGCAGCGGTTCGGGGTCGGTCACGTCGAGCACGGCTTCGCCGACCTGGCCACTGGCGAGCGCGGCCAGCAGGTCGGTGTCGACGAGTTGCGGGCCACGGCCCACATGCACCAGGCCGGCACCGGCAGGCAGCATCGAGAACAGCCGCGCGTCGAGGAAGCCGCGCGTCGAATCGGTCAGCGGCAGCAGGCACACGAGGATGTCGGTGCGCGCAAGAAAGGCCGGCAGCTCGTCGGCACCGGCATGGCATTGCACGCCGTCGACCGTGTGCCGCGAGCGGCTCCATCCCGCGCAATCAAAACCCATGCCGACGAGTTGCGCCAGCACGGCCTGCCCGAGCGAGCCGAGCCCGAGCACGCCGACGCGCCGTTCACCCGCGGGCCGCACCGGCAGCGGCTTCC
The DNA here is from genome assembly GCF_059491885.1 of Variovorax sp. Varisp46. Lineage (NCBI taxonomy): Bacteria > Pseudomonadati > Pseudomonadota > Betaproteobacteria > Burkholderiales > Comamonadaceae > Variovorax > Variovorax sp. Varisp46. The sequence goes on along the minus strand of NZ_CP168515.1, from coordinate 5,640,247 downwards.
ACTGCCCTTCCTGCTGCTGGCGCCTGTATTGCGGCATGTCGCGATGCAGGCCGAGCACCGCATGCGTCACGTACTCGACCATGCCGCCCACGATGCCGGGCTCCACCATGCGCACCACGGGCAGCGCGGGCGGCAGCGCGGCGAAGTCGAACTGGTCGACGCCCGCGCCCGAGGAGAACAGCACTTCGAGATTCGGAAAGCGCTCGGCCAGATCGTCCGGCGGCTCCCAGGCGGCAAGAAAGCGTACCTGCGCGGGATCGCCGCTGTCGGGCCAGATGCGGAAGTCGATGTCGGGGGCGCGGCGGCGGAACACTTCGGCCCACAGGCGGCCTCGCACGGGGTCGGATTTGTAGAGGAAGGTGGTGGTGGTCATGGGTTTTGTTTGTGGGCGCGTTTTCGGGCGCTGTATTCGGGGTGCGTGCACAGGCCGCCGGGTACTCCCCTCCGCGAATGTCCCCCGCCCTCGGCTCCTCCTTTATTCCGCTGCGGGGAGCACCCGACGCCCTGTGCACAGTGGGCGCTGCCGTTGTGCTGGCTGATCAACGACTGCTCTGCTCGATCACGACGGCGGGGTGCCTTGCGCAGCGAAATAAAGGAGGAGGCCGAAGGCCGGGGGACATTCGCGGAGCAAGGTACCCCGTCGGCGTGATCGCCCCACCAAAGAGCAAGTCTTCACCCAACAGCCTGAGTAACAACAGCAAAGAGCGAAGGCCCGCCAGCCGGCGTAACCAGCGGCACACCACGCACCATCGTCGTAGGCGCATCAACGCGCAGCAGCCCGATGCTCTCCAGGCACTCGGCCAGCCCGCTGTCGAAGTCGATGTCGATGCGCGTGAAGTGCCCGGCGTTGACGCTGGCGAGATGGGCGATCAGCGCCTTCGCGCCGTCGAGGTCGGGCGCAACCACAGGCCCGATGACATGCCCGCGCCCGAAGCGGCGCAGCATCGCGAAGCCGCGCGCTTCGTTGTCGTGGTCGAGCACCACGCAGGCATCGGCGTTGGCCAGCAGGTCGGCGATCAGCGCATCGCGCGGCATGCCACGCGCCGCAGCGTCGAGCGCCTGCAGGGTGGCCGCCTCGTTCAGGCCGGCGGGCCGCAGGCGCCAGCCCGGCTGCAGCGCAACCAGCGGCGCCGGCTGCGCGATGCCCTGGTGCTGCCTCAGTTCACCCGTTCGCACGAAGCCCAGCCGCTCGTACAGGCCGCGCCCTTCGGCGGTGGCATGCAGCAGCACCGTATGTTCCTCCAGGCCTTCGAGCATCGCGCTCATCAGCCTGTGCCCGATGCGCCGGCCCTGGCAGGCCGGCGTCACGATCACGAGGCCGATGCTGGCATGGCGCTCGCCCCAGTGCCAGCGCTGTGCGGTGGCGACGATCTCGCCGTCGCGCTCGGCCACGATGCCCTCGGCATGCGCGAACACCTGCGCCCAGTCGGCCAGCCGGTGCGGCCAGCGCAACTGGGCCGACAGCGCATGCGTGGAGGGCAAGTCGGCGGACGTCATCGGTCGGAGCACCACGCCGTCGTCGGGTGCATTCGGGGTCTGATCGGGCATGAAGGGTCTCTGTAGCGAAGGGGATGTCCCTTGCATCTTGGACGACATCAGCGCCCGATGCCAGACCGAAATCGCCTGCCGGCGCAACTCGCAAGCTTCGCCTGCCAAGGGCCCGGGGTTTGCAATTCGCTGCCGCCACGGGTTCGCTTACGCACACAAATGCCGCGCCGACCTGCCTAGCATCGTCCGTCCATTCTCCGGCGCCATCGTGGCCTCCTTCCATTCTTCCCATGCAAGTCGTCGCCCGCTCAAGATCCGCGTGCCTCCGGGGCAGTTCATCGGCGGACGCTTCGTCCCCGATGCCGGCCTGCGCTTCAAAAGCGTGCCGATCGACTTCGCCGCGACGCAACGAGGTGCATGGCCGCACGCGCCAGGGGCAGACCGCACGGCATGCCGCCGCGCCCCCTCCAAACCGCAGCTTTCATGCGCCGGATGCCGTATTTCCCAATACCTGCGGCACGGCTGCGTGCTGCAATCACTTCGTCATGAGCTTGTCGCATTTGTCGTCCAAGGAACTTGAAACCATGAGCCCCCGCCCCAGGCAAATCGCCCTCGATCGCCGCGGCATGCCGGCTCGCTCCTGCGTGGGCCGGATGCCATGAAGCTCGACTCCTACTGGACCGATTCGGCCCCCGCGTTTCTGGCCGCGCCGCAGGAGCTGCCGGCGCAGGTCGATGTCGCGATCGTCGGCGGCGGCTTCACCGGCCTTTCGGCCGCACTGGCAATGGCCAGGCGCGGCGCCCGGGTCGCGGTGCTGGAAGCCGGCCCGCGCGTGGCGGCCGAAGCCTCGGGGCGCAACGGTGGGCATGTCAACAACGGCCTCGCGGTCGACTACGCCGATGTGGCGGCCAAGGTCGGCGTCGAGCGGGCGCGCGGCTGGTACAACGCCTACGACGACGCGGTCGACACCGTGGCGCGGCTGGTGCGCGACGAGGCCATCGACTGCGACTTCATGCGCCACGGCAAGCTCAAGCTCGCCACGCGCGCCAACCAGATGGCCGCGCTCGAACGCAGCGTGCAACGCCTGATCGACGACGGTGTGGACAACGACGTCGAGATCCTCGACGCACCGCGCGTGCGCGCCGAGGTGCAGAGCGAGCGCTTCCACGGCGGCCTGCTCTACAAGCGCAGCGCCCAGATGCACATGGGCCGCTTCGCGCACGGGCTGGCGGTGGCCGCGCAGCGCAACGGCGCCGCGATCCACACGGGCACGGAAGTGCGCCGCATCGAACGCCTGGGCCAGGGCCATGCCCACCGGCTGCACACCGCGCGCGGCGTGGTCACGGCGCAGCAGGTGCTGCTGGCCACGGGCGCGACGCGCCATGGCGGCTACGGCAGCTTCGGCTGGCTGCGCCGGCGCATCGTGCCGATCGGCAGCTTCATCGTGGTCACCGAACCGCTCGGCGCGGAGCGCGCGCAGGCGCTGCTCGCGGCCCGGCGCACCTACACGACCATCGCGAACATCCACCACTACTTCAGGCTCACGGCCGACCACCGGCTGGTGTTCGGCGGGCGCGCGCGCTTCGCGATTTCCAGCCCGCAGTCGGATGCCGCGAGCGGCGACATCCTGCGCGCGGGGCTGGCCGAGACCTTCCCGCAGCTCGGCGCGGTGCGGCTCGACTATTGCTGGGGCGGACTGGTCGACATGACGCAGGACCGCCTGCCGCATGCCGGCGAGCGCAACGGCCTCTATTACGCGATGGGCTACAGCGGACACGGCACGCAGATGTCGGTCCACATGGGCGAACGCATGGCCGCCGTGATGAACGGCGACGCGTCCGCCAACCCCTGGCGGGGCCGCGACTGGCCCGCCATTCCCGGCCACTTCGGCCCGCCGTGGTTCCTGCCCGCGGTGGGCTTTTATTACCGGCTCAAGGACAGGCTGGCCTGAGGGTCCGCAGTCCCGCAACACGCGTTCGTTTTTTTCCAACCCACGGCCCCAGGAGCACTTCATCATGAGCGACAGCAGCAACAAGAGTTTCGACAGACTCGTCGGCCCCGGCGAAAGCCTGCGCATGATGGAGTCGCTCAAGCGCGGCGCCACGCGGCGCGACATCCTTTCGATGCTGATGGCCGGCGGCATGCAGGCCACGCTGGCCGGCGGCATCGCGGGCGCGGCGATGTCCGCCCATGCGCAGACGCCCAGGAAGGGCGGCCGCCTCCGGGTGGCCGGCGCCACCGCCGCGGCGACCGACACGCTCGATCCGGCCAAGCAGTCGAACCAGACCGACTACTCGCGCTGCAACATGGTCTACAACGGCCTCACCTCGCTCGACGGCAGCCTCGCGCCGCAGCCCGCGCTGGCCGAATCGTTCACCACCAAGGACGCGAAGACCTGGGTGTTCACGCTGCGCAAGGGCGTGAACTTCCACGACGGCAAGGCGCTCGCGCCCGCCGACGTCGTGTTCTCGGTCATGCGCCACAAGGACCCCGCCACCGCCTCCAAGGCCAAGGTGCTCGCCGACCAGATCGAGAGCGTCAAGGCCAGCGGCCCGAACGAGGTGACGATGGTGCTCAGCGCGCCGAACGCCGACCTGCCGGTGATCCTGGGCACCTTCCACTTCCAGATCGTCAAGGAGGGCACCACCGACTTCAACGCAGGCATCGGCACCGGCCCGTACAAGCTCAAGGAATTCAAGCCCGGCGTGCGTTCGCTGATGGTGCGCAACGACGCCTACTGGAAACCCGGCAAGCCCTACCTCGACGAGATCGAGTTCGTGGGCATCGGCGACGAGAGCGCGCGCGTCAACGCGCTGCTGTCCGGCGGCATGGACCTCGTGGGCTCGGTCAATCCGCGCTCGGTGGAGCGCGTGAAGGGCACGCCCGGGTTCGGCATCTTCCTCACCCAGTCGGGCCAGTACTCCGACCTCATCATGCGCAAGGACACGGGCCCCGGCGCCAACCCCGACTTCGTGCTCGCGATGAAGTACATGTTCGACCGTGCGCAGATGAAGAAGACCATCGCGCTCGACTACGCCGTGCTCGGCAACGACCAGCCGATCGATCCGACCAACCGCTTCTACTTCGCGGGCCTGCCGCAGCGCCCGTTCGACCTCGACAAGGCCAAGTTCCATCTGCAGAAGTCCGGCGTCACCGGCAAGGTGCCGATGGTGGCTTCGCCGGCGGCACTCTACTCGGTGGAGATGGCGCTGATGCTGCAGCAGACCGCGCAGCGCGCGGGCCTGGAGATCGACATCAAGCGCATGCCGGCCGACGGCTACTGGTCGAACCACTGGCTCAACAGCCCGGTGGGCTTCGGCAACGTCAACCCGCGCCCGAGCGCCGACGTGCTGCTGACGCAGTTCTTCCAGTCGGGCGCGGCCTGGAACGAGTCGCGCTGGAAGAACGAGAAGTTCGACCAGCTGCTGCTGGCCTCGCGCGCCGAGACCGACCTGGCCAAGCGCAAGCAGATGTACGCCGACATGCAGACCATGATCCACCAGGACGCCGGCATCGGCATCCCGCTGTTCCTTGCGAGCATCGACGGCCATAGCTCCAAGCTCAAGGGGCTGTCGCCGATTCCGCTGGGCGGGCTGATGGGCTACAACTTCGCCGAGAACGTGTGGCTGGAAGCCTGATCCGCGCGCCGGAACATTCTTCATGAACCATGTGATCCTCAAGCTCCTCGTCCAGCGCATCGCGCTGGCGCTGCTGTCGCTCCTGGCGGTGTCGGTGATCGTGTTCTCGATCACCGCCGTGCTGCCGGGCGATGCAGCCCAGGAGCAGCTCGGCCAGGAAGCCACGCCCGAGGCGCTGGCCGCGCTGCGCACGCAGATGGGGCTGGACATGCCGGCGCCGCGGCGCTATGCGCAATGGCTGCTCGGCATGGCCAGGGGCGACCTCGGCCGCTCGGCCACCACGCAGATGCCGGTGTCGGAGCTGGTGGCAAGCCGCCTTCCCAACTCGCTGCTGCTCGCGGCCGTGACGGCCCTGTTCTCGGTTCCGATCGCGCTGGCGCTGGGCATCGCCTCGGCCGTGTGGCGCGGCTCCTGGTTCGACCGCGCGGCTTCCACGTCGGCGGTGGCGGTGGTGTCGGTGCCGGAGTTCCTGGTCGCGACGCTCGCGGTGCTGGTGTTCGCGGTCAAGCTGCGCTGGCTGCCGGCGCTCTCTTTCGTCAACGAGATCGAGTCGGTCGGACAGTTGCTGCGCGCCTTCGCGATGCCGGTGCTGGTGCTGTGCTGCGTGATCGTCGCGCAGATGATGCGCATGACGCGCGCCGCGGTGATCGACCAACTCGAGGCGCCCTACATCGAGATGGTGCGGCTCAAGGGCGCCTCGCCGATGCGCATGGTGCTGGCGCATGCGCTGCCCAACGCGGTCGGACCGATCGCGAATGCGGTGGCGCTGAGCCTGTCGTACCTGCTGGGCGGCGTGATCATCGTCGAGACGATCTTCAACTATCCCGGCATCGCCAAGCTGATGGTCGACGGCGTCTCGCAGCGCGACATGCCGCTGGTGCAGACCTGCGCCATGATCTTCTGCGCCGGCTACCTGATCCTCGTGACGGCGGCCGACATCTGCGGCATCGTCGCCAACCCCCGACTGCGCCACCGCTGAGGCGAGCCCCATGGAAACATCCACCTCCTCATCGGCCCTGGGCGCCACGGCCACCGCCGTCGCAGCGCCGAGCGAGCAACGCGGGCGGCATCCGCTGCGCTGGCTTCGCGGCTTCGGCGTCTCCGGCCTGCTGGGCCTCGCGGTGCTGCTGTTCTGGCTGCTCGCGGCCGCGCTCGGGCCCTGGCTGCTGTCGCACTCCTCGGGCACCATGGGCGGCAACAGCGTCTTCGCGCCCATGAGCGCGGCGCACTGGCTGGGCACCGACTACCTCGGGCGCGACATGCTGGCGCTGATCGTCGAAGGCGCACGCTATACGGTCGGCGTCGCGCTGCTCGCCACGCTGCTGGCCAGCGGCACCGGCACCACGCTGGCGCTGCTGGCCGCGGCCAGCGGACCCTGGACCGACACGCTGCTCAGCCGCTGCCTCGACACGCTGACCGCGATACCGAGCAAGATGTTCGCGCTCATCATGGTGGCGGGCTTCGGCTCCTCGGTGCCGATGCTGGTCGTGACGGCGGCCATCATCTACGTGCCGGGCGCCTATCGCATCGCACGCTCGCTGGCCGTCAACATCAACGCGCTCGACTACGTGACCGTGGCGCGCACGCGCGGCGAGGGCACGCTCTACATCATGCTGCGCGAGATCCTGCCCAACATCCTCGGGCCGATGCTGGCCGACCTCGGCCTGCGCTTCGTCTACACCGTGCTGCTGCTGGCGAGCCTGAGCTTCCTCGGCCTCGGCATCCAGCCGCCGGCGGCCGACTGGGGCTCGCTGGTGCGGGAGAACATCGGCGCACTGGCCATGGGCGGCGCCTCGGTGATCGTGCCGGCGCTGGCCATCGCGAGCCTGACCATCTCGGTCAACCTCGTCATCGACAACCTGCCGGGCCGCGCCGCCCGCGAACGAGGAGCAAGATGAAGCTCACCCCCAGGCTTGCCCACTCCGTGTGGCCTCCCACCCCCTCTCCGGGGGCAACACCAGCGGCCCGGCAAAGCCGGTTCCGCGGTGTTCCCGGCGCAAACGGGAGCCACTGACATGGGCGCAACACTGATCGTCAACGACTTGAGCATCACGGCCGGCGCGAGCACGCTGGTCGACAACCTGAGCTTCTCCGTGCAGCCCGGCGAGGTGCTGGCGCTGATCGGCGAATCGGGCTCCGGCAAGACCACCACGGCGCTCGCGCTGATGGGCTTCGCGCGCCAGGGCTGCCGCATCTCGGCAGGCAGCGTGCGCATCGGCGGCACCGACGTGCTGGCGCTCGATGCACCCCGGCAGCGCGCGCTGCGCGGACGCACGGTCACCTACATCGCGCAGAGCGCGGCGGCCTCCTTCAATCCCTCGCGCACGATCATGGACCAGGTGGTCGAGCCGTGCCGCATCCATGGCCTGTGCACGCGCGCCGAGGCCGAGGCGAAGGCGATCCAGCTGTTCCGCGAGCTCGCGCTGCCCGAGCCGGAGACCATCGGCACGCGCTACCCGCACCAGGTGTCGGGCGGCCAGCTGCAGCGGCTGATGGCGGCCATGGCGCTGATCGCCGACCCCGATCTCGTGATCCTCGACGAGCCGACCACCGCGCTCGACGTGACGACGCAGATCGAGGTGCTGCGCGCCTTCCGCCGTGCGGTGCGCGAGCGTCGCGCGACCGCGGTGTACGTGAGCCACGACCTCGCTGTGGTGGCACAGATGGCCGACCACATCCTGGTGCTGCGCAACGGCCGGATGCAGGAGGTGAATGCCACCGAGCAGATTCTCGCGACGCCGGCCCATGAGTACACGAAGTGCCTGCTGGCCGCCGCCCGCCCGGCACCGCGCGAATCCGGCGCGACCCCGGGCGGCGCCGAGCTGCTGCTCGAGGTGCGCGAGCTTTCCGCCGGCTATGGCCCTGTCGACGCACAGGGACGGCCGGCCAAGATGATCCTCGAGAACATCGATCTCAAGCTCTACCGGGGCCAGGCCATCGGCGTGATCGGCGAGTCGGGCTCGGGCAAGACCACGCTGGCGCGCGCCGTCGCCGGCCTGCTCAAGCCGTGCCACGGCAGCGTGCTGTTCAACGGCCGCGCACTCAAGCCAACGCTGGCACAGCGCGAGCGGGAAGAGCTGCGCCAGATCCAGATCGTGTTCCAGATGGCCGACACGGCGCTGAACCCGTCGCAGACCATCGAGCGCATCCTGGCGCGGCCGCTGCAGTTCTACAAGGGCCTGCGCGGCGAGCCGCTGCAGCGGCGCATCCGCGAGCTGCTCGACCTGGTGCAGCTGCCGCAGACCGTGGCCGGGCGCCTGCCGGGCGGCCTCTCGGGCGGGCAGAAGCAGCGCGTGAACCTCGCGCGCGCGCTGGCGGCCGACCCGGACCTGATCCTGTGCGACGAAGTCACGTCGGCGCTGGACACCGTGGTCGGCGCGGCGGTGCTCGACCTGATCGCGCAGCTGCGGCGAGAGCTCGGCGTGTCCTATCTCTTCATCAGCCACGACCTGCACACGGTGCGCGCGGTGTGCGACGAGATCGTTGTCATGCAGCACGGCCGCAAGCTCGCGCAGGTGGCGCGCGCCGACTATGACCGCGGCCCGCACCACCCCTACTACGAGCTGCTGGCGCGCTCGGTGCCCGAGTTGCGCCGCGGCTGGCTCGACGAGATGGACTGCGCGGCCGTCCACGCTTCATGAGAAAGACCGATATGACACCCACCTTCCGCATCGCGCTGATCGCCGGCGACGGCATCGGCAAGGAAGTGATGCCCGAGGGCCTGCGCGTGGTGCAGGCCGCCGCGGAACGCTTCGGCTTCGAGCTCGACTGCCGCACCGTCGACTGGGCCAGCTGCGACTACTACGCGCAGCACGGCCAGATGATGCCGGACGACTGGAAGGAGCAGCTCAAGGGCGTCGACGCGCTGTACTTCGGCGCCGTCGGCTGGCCCGCCACCGTGCCCGACCACGTGTCGCTCTGGGGTTCGCTGCTGAAGTTCCGCCGCGAGTTCGACCAGTACATCAACCTGCGCCCGGTGCGCCTGTTCGAGGGCGTGCCCTGCCCGCTCGCCGGCCGCAAGCCCGGCGACATCGACTACCTCGTGGTGCGCGAGAACACCGAGGGCGAATACACCTCGCTCGGCGGCGTGATGTACGAGGGCACCGAGCGCGAGATCGTGATCCAGGAATCGGTCTTCTCGCGCCATGGCGCCGACCGCGTGCTGCGCTACGCCTACGAGACCGCGCGGGCACGAAAGCGCAAGCACCTGACGGTGGCCACCAAGAGCAACGGCATCGCGATCAGCATGCCGTGGTGGGATTCGCGCGCCGACGCCGTCGGGCTCGACTACCCCGAGGTGACGGTCGACAAGCAGCACATCGACATTCTGTCGGCGCGCTTCGTGCTGCAGCCCACGCGCTTCGACGTGGTGGTGGCGAGCAACCTGTTCGGCGACATCCTGTCCGACCTCGGGCCCGCGACCACCGGCACCATCGGCCTCGCGCCATCGGCCAACCTCAACCCGGAGCGCAAGTTCCCGTCGCTGTTCGAGCCGGTGCATGGCTCGGCGCCCGACATCCATGGCCAGAACATCGCCAACCCCATCGCGATGATCTGGTCCGGCGCGCTGATGCTGGACTTCCTCACGCAGGGCCAGGGCGCGGGCCGCGCCGCGCACGACGCGATCCTGGGCGCGATCGAGGCGGTGCTGCGCGAGGGGCCGCGCACGCCCGACCTCGGCGGCTCGGCCAGCACCACCGAGGTGGGCATCGCGATCGCCGAGCGCGTAACCGCATCCTGAATGAAGAGAAAGACCCTCCGACCATGACACTCGAACCCGAATACAGGAACCTGATGCCCGGACGCCAGCTCATCGGCGGCGAATGGCGCGAAGCGAGCGATTCGCGCCGCCTCGACGTCAGCGATCCCGCCACCGACGCCGTATTCGCGAGCGTGCCCGACGGCACGGCCGCCGATGCGCGCACCGCCGTCGATGCCGCGCACGCCGCCTTTCCCGCATGGCGCGCGGTGCCGGCCAAGCAGCGCGCGCAGATCCTCAAGCGCTGGAACGACCTCGTGATCGCGCACCAGGAAGACCTGGGCCGCCTCATCTCGCGCGAGCAGGGCAAGCCGCTGGCCGAGGGCCGCGGCGAAGTCGCCTATGCGGCCAGCTACATCGAATGGTTCGCCGAGGAGGCCACGCGTGCCAACGGCGACATCATCCCGGCGCCCGTGCCGGGCCGGCGCATGTTCGCGCTGAAGGAACCCGTGGGCGTGATCGCGGCGATCACGCCATGGAACTTTCCGGCGGCCATGATCGCGCGCAAGATCGCACCGGCCCTCGCGGCGGGCTGCACGGTGGTGTGCAAGCCGGCGGAAGACACACCGCTGACCTCGCTCGCGCTGGTGGCGCTGGCCGAAGAAGCCGGCGTGCCGCCGGGCGTGCTCAACATCGTGACGGCCTCGCGCGAGCGCACGCCCGAGGTGGTCGATGCCTGGCTCGACGATGCGCGCGTGCGCAAGGTCACGTTCACCGGCTCGACGCCGGTCGGCAAGCACCTCGCAAGGCGTTCGGCCGATACGCTCAAGAAGCTGTCGCTGGAGCTCGGCGGCAATGCGCCCTTCATCGTGTTCGACGACGCCGACGTCGATGCCGCCGTGGAGGGCCTGATGGCCGCCAAGTTCCGCAACGGCGGCCAGACCTGCGTGAGCCCGAACCGGGTGTTCGTGCAGGCCCGCGTGCACGACGCGTTCGTCGACAAGCTGGCTGCGCGGGTCGGCGCGCTCGAGGTCGGCCCCGCCACCGAACCCGGCTCGCAGATCGGCCCGATGATCAACGCGCGCGCCGTGGAGAAGATCGAGCGGCACGTGCGCGACGCCGTGGCCAGGGGCGCGCGCATCGTGGTCGGCGGCGAGCGGCTGCGCTCCGCGCGCTGCGACGGCCCCAACTACTACGCGCCCACCGTGCTGGTGAACGCCGACGCGACGATGGCCTGCAGCTGCGAGGAAACCTTCGGGCCCGTGGTGCCGGTCACGCGCTTCGAGAGCGAGGCCGAGGTGATCGCCGCCGCCAACGACACGCCCTTCGGACTCGCGGCGTACTTCTACTCGCGCGACGTGCGGCGCATCTGGCGCGTGGCCGACGCGCTGGAGTCGGGCATCGTCGGCATCAACGAAGGCGCGCTGGCGGCCGAGGCCGCGCCCTTCGGCGGTGTGAAGGAATCGGGCTACGGCCGCGAAGGCTCGGTGCATGGCCTGGACGACTACATGCACACCAAGTACGTCTGCCAGGGCCAGCTGGCGGGGCCGGTCTAGAAGAAGCCCGCTACGCGGCAGCCAGCGCCGCCACCTCCGCGCTGCCCAGCGCGCCGCCGTAGATCCGGAAGTCGTCGATGCGGCCCTTCCGGGACGGGTCGCTGGAATATTGCGAGCGGTCCAGCCAGTTCTGCGTGGTGGCGCCCAGGTCGATGGGCGCAAAGCCCATCTGCCGAAGTCGAAGACCCGCGGCCAGGTCGCCAGGCTGTCGATGTACAGCCAGGCGCTGATGCTGAAGTCGGCGAGGCCTCCGGCGAAGCCAGGAATGTCAGCGAGCCGGGATGCGGTGCCAGCACCGCCTTCGCGGTGGCGCCGCTATTCCTTCATTTATTCGCGCAGATTCGAACCCGCACGCGAAGCTGCCGACTCATACACACCGGCCTTCACCGAAGCTCCTGCCGCGGCGCCCGCCTCGAGCGAACACCATGCGGCCGAAGGCTTGCCCGCCTCGAGCGAGCACCACGCAGCTGAAGGTTTGCCCGCCTCGAGGGAACACCACGCCGCTGAAGGTTTACCCGCCTCGAGCGAACACCACGCCGCTGAAGGCTTGCCCGCCTCGAGCGAACACCACGCGGCCGAAGGCTTGCCCGCCTCGAGCGAGCACCACGCGGCCGAAGGCTTGCCTGCCTCGAGCGAGCACCATGCGGCCGAAGGCTTGCCTGCCTCGAGCGAGCACCATGCGGCTGAAGGCTTGCCCGCTTCGAGCGAGCACCATGCGGCTGAATCCTTGCCCGGCTCGCGATGGGGCATCGGCTCGCCGAACTCCTCGGCAGACAAGCGCTGCATTTCCAGGAAGGCCTCCTGCAGCGCCTTGGCGTCATCCTCGCCGCGCAGGCCAAGGTACGGGAAGTGGTGCAGGAAATGGCCGAAGGTGGCTTCGCAATCGGCTGCGTACTTTCTCGTGTCGAGGATGTGCATGTGCCAGAAGCGGTCGACGTCCTGCTCGGGAGCAAGCGTCAGGTCGGGGTGCTTGGCGTGCAGTATCAGGTAGCGTTTGTAGGCCACCTCCATCTGGTCCGCGTAGCCGGCCGACCAGCCGTAGCCGTCCTCTTTGCGGCTGGCCTTGAACTTGATCAGCGTGAGGTCGAGGGCCTGGATGGCGGCGATCGTCTGCTCGAGCGTCTTGCCTTGGGTGGAATCGATCATGAATGCTCCTGTGAAGTTGCGAGTAGGTCCGAGCAACGTGCCCGGTGACGATTGCCCGAAGGTCCGGCCGTCAGGCCGCTACCGACGGAGCAAACTGGTTGCGCAGGTGACGCGCCATGAAATTGCGTGCCTCGTCGGCGGGCACGGGCTTGCACAGCCAATAGCCCTGGACCTCGTCGCATCCGCGGATGCGCAGGTAGTCGAGTTGTGCTTCGGTTTCCACGCCCTCGGCCACCACCTTCATTCGCAGCCCGTGGGCCAGGGTGATGATGCCGTCGATGAGCGCCCGTGCATCGGCGTCCTGCGAGAGATCGTTGATGAAGGAACGGTCGATCTTGACGGTCGACAGCGGGAAAAGCTTCAAATAGGAGAGCGAGGAATAGCCCGTTCCGAAATCGTCGATGGCGAGGCCGACGCCCATGTCTCGAATCGTCCGGAGCAAATTGGCCGCATATTCGGGGTTCTCCATCACCGCACCTTCGGTAATTTCCAGCTCGAGCAGCGCCGGCTCCAGGCCCGAGGCTTCCAGGATGCCCCGTATGTCGGCGACGAGCGTCTGGCTTTCGAACTGGCGCGGCGACAGGTTGACGCTCATCAACACATCCGGCAGACCGTAATTCCGCCACGCGCGCGCATCGGCGCAGGCCCTCTCCAGCGCCCACCGGCCCATGGACACGATCAAGCCGATCTCTTCGGCGATCGGAATGAACTGCACGGGCGGGATCATGCCCAGAACCGGATGGTGCCAGCGCATCAGCGCCTCGACACCGACGATGCGCCGGGTCTGCAGATTCATCTTCGGCTGATAGTGCATCTCCAGTTCGCCTCGTTCCACGGCATGGCGCAGTGCGCTCTCCAGGATCAGCCGCTCGGTACTCTGTGCATTCATCTTCGCCGCGTAGAACCGGAAGGTGTTGCGGCCTCTTTCCTTGGCCCGGTACATCGCGGTGTCGGCGTTCTTCAGCAACGCTTCGGCGTCGCCGCCGTTGTCCGGGTAGATGCTCACGCCGACGCTGGCGCTGACGTGCAGTTCGCGCCCCTCGATGACGAAAGGCTCGGCGCAGCAGGCCAGCACCTTTTCGGCGAGTACCGCGGCATCGTTCGCGCTGGACAGGTTCTCCAGGAGCAGCACGAACTCGTCGCCGCCGAAACGCGCCACCACGTCGTCCTCGCGCAGCAGCGCCGTGAGGCGCTCGCCGCAGGTCTTGATCATCTCGTCGCCCACGCCATGGCCGAGCGTGTCGTTGATGTGCTTGAAGCGATCCAGGTCGACGAACATCACTGCGAACTGCTTCTGATGGCGGTTGCTGCGCTTGATGGCGCGATCAAGCTCGTGTTGCAGCGCGGCGCGGTTGAACAACCCGGTGAGTTCGTCGTGGCTGGCCATGAAACGAAGATTTCGCTCGGCCAGCTTGCGTTGCTCGTACTGGGCAATCTGCAGGGCGATCACACGCAGCGACTCCAGCGTCTCGGCGTCGTCCACGTACGGATTGCGGGCAAAAAGCTCCAGCGCGGTGGTCACACCGGTGGTGACCATCGGCACAACGAGGCCGCCAGCCAGTCCGGCCTGCCCCGCCATCGCATCGCGCACAAAGTCGCCCGGGGCTGCCCGCGTGTCGATTTGCACGACGCCGCCGGTCCCCCAGGCGCGGCCCAGCGAGCCTTCGCCAGGCCGGTATTCGAGCGAGCGGCTGTCGCTGACGAATTGCCGCACGGCCGGGCCGCTGTCGGCATGCCAGGCGGCGGCGCAGCGAACCAGGCCGTCGTCGCCGACGCTCCACAACATGCCGCAGTCCCAGCGCAGCTCGGTGCATACTGCCTCCAGCGCCTGCGTGATCACCGTCTCTGCCGCGCCATCGCCGGCAAGCAGCCGGGCGATCTCGTACTCGAGCTTCTGGCGCAACGCATCCTTGCGGCGCCGCGTGGCATCGCGCACGGTACCGCGCACCAGCGTCTTTCCGTCTTCCTCGGCCGACTGCGCGATGACATGAAGCCAGCGTTCGGTGCCATCGGGCAGGCACAGGCGGTGCTCGAATTCGCTGCGTTCCATGGACCGGGAGGCCTGCGCGATCTGTTGTTCGACCTCGGAGCGTTCCGAGTCCGGAACTCGCGAGAGCAGCGCCGGCAGGTCTGGCAGCAAGGGGTCGGCCTCGAAACCGAGGATGCGCCGGGCTTCCTCGGAGCATTGCAGGGCTCCGGTTTCGGGATCGAGGATCCAGCTGCCCAGGCTCGCCAGGTGCTGGGCATCCTCCAACTGTCGTTCGCTGGTGCGCAGGTGGCTGGTCATCTCGGTCGCCAGGACCTGGGCCCGGCTGCGTGAAGTGGTCAGCGAAAAGACGATGCCGGCAATCAGCATGCTGGTGGCCAGGCCGCCGAGGACGATGAACCAGGGGATGGCCTTGTCGAGCGGACCGAAGACCTGGCGCTCGTCCTGGCCGACCTCGACCAGCCAGGAGTGGCCGCCCAACTCGAAGCCGAGCACACGCTCGAGGCTGCGCGCCGGTGCGACGGCCGACTTCGCCAAGGCCGCGCTGTCGAACAGCAGTTGCCGCTCGCCGAAGGGGGTCGGCTTCACGAACCTGGTCTCGACGCGCGTGCCGACCGCCCCCTGGCCCGGGCCGGCATCGATCAGGCGCAGCCGGAGCGTCCTCGCGGCATCGTCGCCCACCATGTCGCGCAGCATGCCTGCGATGCTGAAGCCCGCGCCGACCGAACCCATATAGGCGCTGCGCCGCTGCTCGAGCGTATCGAGCGGCTGCCCCGTGCGATAGACCGGCAGCCGCATCGCCAATCCGATGTCGGACTCGCGACCCGGGATGCGCACCTTGCGCCCGGAGGAGACGAGCCCGCCGGTGTCACGCCCCTGCTCGAGCGCGTCCCCCCTGTCGGGCATCGCGCCCAGGTCGTTGCCGAGCAGCTTCTCGTTGCCGGCCTGCGGTTCGATGTAGATCAGCGGGTAGTAGGTGTCACGCTCGCCGGGCGGCTTGATGGCGAAGCGGGAGGCAACGCTGGCGTCGAGACTGGCATCGCCACGGACCTGTGCCTCGAAGAACTGCTTGTCGCCCGCCGCAACGCGGGGCGCATAGGTGACGGCCTGGAAACCGGGGTACGCGGTCGCAAGGTTCAGCCCCGCGACGTAGTCCCTGAAATCGCTTCGCGTCACGGCCTCGGAGGTGTTGAATCGCGCACGCAGGCCGATGAGGACGGCAATGTAGTCGTCGAAGCGAGCCTCGACCTTGCGTGCCAGATCGAACGCGGTTGCGTCGAAGCGCGCCTGGGCGCTGCGCCCGATTTCCTGGCGCGCCGAAATGCTGAGGGCGATCGATAGCGCCGCGCCGAGGATGAAAATTACCAGCGGCAGGCGAATCCTGGCCCAGACGGACAAAGACATGGGTTTGATCCTGTCGCTTGTACGAGCCGGGTAGCTCCGTGGACAACAGTGTGGCACGGCAGAGAACGCAACGGTTGCATTTTGGAACAATATACGGGGGATGTAAGGGCGTTACAAATGATTTTTGCCTAATTTTGAAAATCAAAGTATTAGCTCTACCCAGTCATCTCCCCAATTGCAAAGAGCCAGGCGTCTCGCGACGCCTGGCTCTTGTTCAAAAAGTAAAAAGGCCCGTTCAGAACGGAATGTCGTCATCCATGTCGTCGAAGCCCGACGACGACTTGGCCGGAGCCTGGCGTGGAGCCGGCGCCGGAGCGCGCGGTGCCGCCGCGGGCGCACGCGCGGCGTACCCGCCGCCACCGCCACCGCCCTGCGAATAACCACCGCCGCCACCGCCTTGCGAGTAGCCGCCGTCGTCATCGCCGGGGCCACCCGACGGGCCGCCCTGGCCCTGGCGGCTGCCGAGCATCTGCATCTGGTCGGCACGGATTTCGGTGGTGTACTTTTCGATGCCGTCCTTGTCGGTCCACTTGCGCGTGCGCAGGCTGCCTTCGACGTACACCTGCGAGCCCTTGCGCAGGTACTGGCCGGCGATTTCGGCCAGGCGGCCGTTGAAGACGATGCGGTGCCATTCGGTGGCTTCGCGCATTTCGCCGCTTTGCTTGTCTTTCCAGCGATCGGTGGTGGCCACGGTGACGTTCGCGACCTGATCGCCGCTCGGGAAGGTCCGCATTTCGGGGTCGCGCCCCAGGTTGCCGACGACGATGACTTTATTGACCGATGCCATATGCACTGCCCCTGATAAGTAGATGAAGGAGGAGGTTGAGAGGAACCCTCGATTGTGCCCCAAGGCTGTCGGCGGCATGCCCGGCGAATGCCAGAATGAGCCTTCCCGATGAACAGAGAACCCGACTTTTTCGAGCATCTGCGCGCCGAATTGCGCGGTGGCCGCATCTGGCTCGACCGGGCGATCGTGCTCGGCTACGCCATTGCGGCCGGCCTCTTCGTGGTGGGCTTCACCATGGCGAGCGACTGGGTCTTCGGCCAGTTCCACAGTTTCTACCGCAGCTGGCCCTGGGCGGTGCTGCTGACGACGCCGCTGCTCACGGCCGGGATCGTCTGGTTCACGTTGCGTTTCTTTCCCGGCGCGGGCGGCTCGGGCATTCCGCAGATCAAGGCGGCGCTGCATCCGGCCCTGCCCGAAGAGCGGCGCTTCGCCTTCGCCTCGCTGCGGCTCACGCTCGCCAAGATCGGGCTGGGCGCAGCAGGCTTCGCGGCCGGGCTGTCGATCGGGCGCGAGGGGCCTTCGGTACAGGTAGCTGCCGGGGTGATGCAGCATGCGCGCCGCTGGCTGTCGCCCAACACGGCCATCGACGGACGCGCGCTGCTGGTGGCGGGCGGCGCGGCCGGCATCGCGGCGGCCTTCAATGCGCCGCTGGCGGGCGTGGTGTTCGCCATCGAGGAGCTGTCGGGCCGGCTCGAGGCGCGCTCCAGCGGCCTGATCATCACGGCCATCGTGCTGGCGGGCCTGGTGGCTGTATCGGCCTTCGGCAATACCAGTTACTTCGGCGTGATCCGCGTGCCCCGGCTGGGCTGGGAGGCGCTCGGGCCGGGACTGCTGGTCACCCTGCTGAGCGGCGCGGCCGGCGGGCTGTTCGCGCGGCTGCTGAGCGCCTCGCTCACCGGTGCGCCGGGGCGCCTCAACCGCTGGCGGGCGCGCTTTCCGGTGCGTTTCGCGGCCTGCGGCGCACTGGCGGTGGCCGTCATCGGGCTGGTCACGGGCGGCGCCACCTTCGGCGCGGGCTCCGAGGCGGTCAAGCAGATGCTGCAGGGGCATGACGAATTGACGCCGATCTACACCGTGCTCAAGTTCATCGCCACCTGGCTGACGGCCTGGTGCGGCGTGCCGGGCGGCATCTTCGCGCCGTCACTGTCCATCGGAGCGGGCATCGGCAACGCGGTGGCGCGGCTGGCCGGCAGCGACCTCGGCCCCGCGCTCATTGCCATGGGCATGGCGGGCTTCCTGGCCGCGGTGACCCAGGCACCGCTCACCGCCTTCATCATCGTGATGGAGATGGTCGACGGCCACTCGATGGTGCTGAGCCTGATGGCCGCGGCCATGCTGGCCAGCCTGGTCTCGCGGATGATCAGCCGCCCGCTGTACGACACGCTGGCCGAGCACATGGTGGGACGGGCCATCGGCAGCTCGGAGCCGGTGCATCCGTCTGCGCCGCAACCCGGCACCTCGCCATGAAATGCGCGGCGGTCTATCATGTCCGGTTGCCCTCGGACGATCGCCCCCTTTGAATTCAAAAGCCACTGAATACGCCGCCGCCGACGAGGAAAGCGCACGCGACGCGGAACTCGAGCGAAACACCTACCTCGGCGCCGTGCTGGCGCAGCAGCGCATCAGCATCCGCGGCGCGCGCACCCACAACCTGAAGAACGTCGATCTCGACATCCCGCGCAACAAGCTGGTGGTCATCACCGGCCTGTCGGGCTCGGGCAAGTCGAGCCTGGCCTTCGACACGCTGTATGCCGAAGGGCAGAGGCGCTACGTCGAGAGCCTGTCGGCCTATGCGCGGCAGTTCCTGCAGCTCATGGACAAGCCCGACGTCGACGTGATCGAGGGCCTCTCGCCCGCGATCAGCATCGAGCAGAAGGCCACCAGCCACAACCCGCGTTCCACCGTGGGCACGGTGACCGAGATCCACGACTACCTGCGCCTGCTCTACGCCCGCGCCGGCACGCCCTACTGCCCCGACCACCGCCTGCCGCTGCAGGCGCAGACGGTCTCGCAGATGGTCGATGCGACGCTCGCGATTCCCGACGAACCGCGCCTCATGATCCTGGCGCCCGTGGCGCGCGAGAAGAAGGGTGAGTTCCTCGAGCTCTTCGCCGAGATGCAGGCGGCCGGCTACGTGCGCTTTCGCGTCGACGGGCAGACCTACGAATACAACGACCTGCCCAAGCTCAAGAAGACCGAGAAGCACGACATCGACGTGGTGATCGACCGCCTGCGCGCGCGCCCCGACATGCAGCAGCGCCTGGCCGAGAGCTTCGAGGCCGCGCTGCGCCTGGCCGAGGGCCGCGCGATAGCGCTCGAACTCGGCGCCGAGGGTGCGCCCGACAAGGAACACCTGTTCAACGCCAAGTTCGCCTGCCCGATCTGCCACTACTCGCTGTCGGAACTGGAGCCGCGCCTCTTCTCGTTCAACTCGCCCGTGGGCGCCTGCCCGAGCTGCGACGGCCTGGGCCATCGCGAGGTGTTCGACCCGGCGCGCGTGGTGGCCTTCCCCTCGCTCTCGCTCGCGAGCGGCGCCATCAAGGGCTGGGACCGCCGCAACGGCTACTACTTCAGCATGATCGAGAGCGTCGCGAAGCACTACAAGTTCGACGTCGATGCACCCTTCGAGTCGCTGCCAGCCTCGGTGCAGCAGGTGCTGCTGAACGGCTCGGCGGCCGAGGAGATCAAGTTCAACTACACCATGGAGTCGGGCAACTTCGCGGGCAAGAAGCTCACGAAGAAGCACCCCTTCGAGGGCATCATCCCGAACATGGCGCGGCGCTACCGCGAGACCGATTCGGTGATGGTGCGCGAAGACCTTGCGCGCTTTCGCAACCTGCAGCCGTGTCCCGACTGCGGCGGCTCGCGGCTGCGGCCCGAAGCGCGCAACGTGTTCCTGGTGGACGAATCGGCCCGCCCGGCCGATGGCAGCGAGCCGCCGCGCATGGCGATCTTCGAACTGAGCCATCTCACGCTGCGCGACTCGCTCGCGTGGTTCCAGACGCTCAAGCTGCGCGGCGCCAAGGCCGACATCGCCGACAAGGTGGTGCGCGAGATCGGCCTGCGGCTGAAGTTCCTGAACGACGTGGGCCTCAACTACCTGAGCCTGGACCGCAGCGCCGAAACGCTCTCGGGCGGCGAGGCGCAGCGCATCCGCCTGGCCTCGCAGATCGGTTCGGGCCTCACGGGCGTGATGTACGTGCTCGACGAGCCCAGCATCGGCCTGCACCAGCGCGACAACGACCGCCTGATCGGCACGCTGAAGCATCTGCGCGACATCGGCAACAGCGTGATCGTGGTGGAGCATGACGAGGACATGATCCACGCCGCCGACCACGTGATCGACATGGGCCCCGGCGCCGGCGTGCATGGCGGGCGCGTGATGGCGCAGGGCACGTACGCCGAGGTGTCGTCCAACCCCGATTCGCTCACGGGCCAGTACCTCTCGGGCACCAAGAAGATCGAAGTGCCCAGGCACCGCACCGCCTGGCTGCCGGTCGTGAAGAAGCCGGCCTTCAACGAAGGCAGGAAGCCCTCGCGCTTTCCGCAGAGCCCCGCGGCCGAACGCCGCGCCGCGCGCGAGGCGGCCCACCTCGCCACGCAGACCGACCTGCAGGAAATCCGCGTGGTCGGCGCCACAGGCAACAACCTGAAGAACGTGAGCGTGGCCTTCCCGGTCGGCCTGCTGACCTGCGTGACCGGTGTGTCGGGCTCCGGCAAGTCGACACTGGTGAACGACACGCTCTACACCGCCGTTGCACGCACGCTGTACCGCGCACACGAAGAGCCGGCCGCGCACGAATCGGTGGAGGGCATCGAGTATTTCGACAAGGTCATCAACGTCGACCAGAGCCCCATCGGCCGCACGCCGCGCAGCAACCCGGCCACCTACACGGGCCTGTTCACGCCGATCCGCGAACTGATGGCCGAGACCAACACCGCGCGCGAGCGCGGCTACGGCCCCGGCCGCTTCAGCTTCAACGTGGCGGGCGGGCGCTGCGAGGCCTGCCAGGGCGATGGCGTAGTGAAGGTCGAGATGCACTTCCTGCCCGACGTGTACGTGCCCTGCGAGGTGTGCCACGGCCAGCGCTACAACCGCGAGACGCTCGAGGTGCTCTACAAGGGCAGGAACATCGCGCAGATCCTCGAGATGACGGTGGAGGTGGCGCACGAATTCCTGAAGGCCGTGCCCACCATCGAGCGCAAGCTGCGCACGCTGCTCGACGTGGGCCTGAGCTACATCAAGCTGGGCCAGTCGGCCACCACGCTGTCGGGCGGCGAGGCGCAGCGCGTGAAGCTCGCGCTGGAGCTCAGCAAGCGCGACACCGGCCGCACGCTCTACATTCTCGACGAGCCGACCACCGGCCTGCACTTCGCCGACATCGAGCTGCTGCTGAAGGTGCTGCACCAGCTGCGCGACGCGGGCAACACCATCGTCGTGATCGAGCACAACCTGGACGTCATCAAGACGGCCGACTGGCTGATCGACATGGGCCCCGAGGGCGGCGCGGGCGGCGGCACGGTGGTGGGCGAAGGCACGCCTGAAGACATCGCGGCGAACGAGGCGAGCCACACGGGGCGGTATCTGAAGCGGCTGCTGTAGCCGGCGCGGCCCATGCCTTCCTTCACCCCGCGCCAGCTGGTACTGCTCGTTCTCCTGACCCTTGCATGGGGGTTCAACTGGCCCGTGATGAAACTGGGCGTCGCCGACTATCCACCTCTCGCCTTTCGCGCGATCTCGATCTGGCTCGGCGTGCCGGTGCTGGCCCTCGCGCTGGTATGGATGAAGGTGCCGTTCCGCGTGCCGCGCAGCGCGTGGCCCGAGCTGCTGTGGCTGGGCGCGACCAACATGTTCGTCTGGCACGCCTGCATCATCCTCGCGGTGAAGGCGCTCTCGGGCGGGCGCGCGGCGATCCTGGGCTACACGATGCCGGTGTTCTCGGCCGTCATCGGCGCGCTGCTGTTCTCCGCGGTGCTCACACGGCGCGCGTGGCTGGGCGTGGGCGCCTGCGCGGTCGGCGTGGGGCTGCTGCTGTGGCATGAACTCACCGACTTCGCGGGGCGGCCCGGCTACGTGGCGCTGGCACTGGTGGCGGCCGCCACATGGGCGCTGGGCACGCAGTTGCTGCGGCACACGCGCATCGGGCTGCCGACGCTCACGCTGTCGTTCTGGATGACGGCGCTGACCGCGGTGGTGATGACGGTGCTCTCGCTGCTGTTCGAGCGCGGCCAGATGTACTGGCCGGGCCGCGTGACCTGGGCTTCGATCGGCTACAACGCCGTGCTGATCTTCGGCTTCGCGCATGCCGCCTGGTTCTACCTGGCGCGCGGCCTGCCGCCCATCGCCTCGACGCTCAGCGTGATGTTCATCCCGGTGCTCGGCGTCTTCAGCGGCGCGGTGTGGCTGGGCGAAGCCGTGCACTGGCAGGACTGGGTGGCGGTGGCGCTGATGATGGTCGCCATCGCCTCCGTGCTGTGGCCCTCGCGCAACGCAGCGAAGGCCTGAGCGCGCCTTTTTCTTTTTTCAGGTCGTCGTCTGTACGTGCAGCCGGCTGCTCTTGCAGCGGTGCAGCGCGCGGTAGTGCTCCAGCGGCCTGCCATTGGCACCGTAGGCGATCGACTCGATGCGCAGCAGCGGCTCGGGCTGCGGCAGGTTGAGCAGCCGGCAGGTCTCGGCATCGGGCAGCACCGCATCGATCCAGCGCTCGGCGCGCACCAGGCGCAGCCCGTACTGGCGGCGCAGCACGTCGTACAGCGAGCGATCGTCCAGACGCGTGCGGTGCAAACCCGGCGCGAGGTCGGCGGGCACCGCGGTCTCCACCAGCAGGCGCAGTTCGCCGTCGACGCTGCGCAGGCGCTTGAGCGCGACCACCTGGGTGTCGTCGGTGAGCCCCAGCGAAGCGGCTTCCTGCTCGGTGGGCGCGCGCAGTTCCTGCGTGAGGATCTGCGTGCGCACCGAGCGGCCCTTGCGCTCCATTTCGTCGGAGAAGCCGAGCACGGTGGAAACGAAATCCTCGTCGCGCTCGCGGGCCGACACGAAGGCACCGCGGCCCTTGATCTTGTAGATGAGGTTGTTGCGCACGAGGTCTGCCAGCGCCTCGCGCACCACGATGCGCGAGATGCCGAACTGCTCGCCGAGCTCGGCCTCGGACGGCAGCTTGGCGCCGATGGGCAGCACGCCCTGCAGGATCTGCATGCGAAGCGCGTCGCGGAACTGGGCCCACAGGGGCGACTCGGAGTCGCGGTCGAGCACGGTCGAGATTTCGGTCGGAGAGTTCACGTCGAGGGTTGGCCCAGGGCCTGAGGAGTCATCAATGATGCATCGAAAGATGCAGGCGCATCCGCTGCCACCGGCGAAAGCCGCACGCCGTGGCGCTCGCGCAGGGCGGTGGCGCAGGCATGCAACTCTGCGTGCTGCTGCGCCGCATCCCAGCCCAGCGCCTCGGCCGCGATGCCCGCCATCTCGGCCAGCGCGGCATCGGTGACGAACCCGCGGATGGCCAGCAGCGTGCGGCGGATCACGAGGTCGTCGAGATGCACCACGCCGGTTTCGAGGCAAAGGTACGAAAGCTCGGCCACGGAGTAGCCGGGCGCATGGCGCAGCGGCATGTCGCCCGATGCGGCGAGGCGCTGCGCCAGCGGCAGCGCCTTCGATCCATAGCGCTTCAGAAGCACCTGCGCGCGCGTGCGGCTCATGCCCGAGGCGCCGACCAGTCGATCGACAAAACGCTCCACCGCCTGCGCATCGGCCGGCAGCTCGGCGCCGCCGCCGATGGGCAGCAATTCGGTGGATGCGGTGCGCGGGCGGCCCAGCTGCTTCAGCACCTCGTCGGCCGCTTCTTCCGCGAGCGCGCGGAAGGTGGTCCACTTGCCGCCCACGAGGCCGACGATGGGAATGTCGCGCGTGGCGTTGGGCGGGTCGAGCACCACCGAGTGGTCGCGCGAGATCTGCCCCGGCTTGTCGGCGTCGGAGCGCGCGAGCGGCCGCACGCCGACGTAGGTATAGACCACGTCGCCGCGGCCAAAGCGCAGGTTGGGGAACACCTCGGCCAGCACGTCGAGCAGGTAATCGACCTCGGCCGGCTCGGTGCCGATCTGGTCGGGGTCGTCCACCGGGATGTCGGTGGAGCCCACCAGCACCCGGTCGAGAAAGGGATAGACGATGCACACGCGCCCGTCGACCGCCTCGAAGTAGGCCATGCGGCCCTCGAGCGCATCGCGCAGCGCGGGATGGTCGAGCACGAGGTGCGAGCCCTTGGTGCCCATCACGCGCGAGCCCGCGCCGCCGAGCACGGCCGTGCTGCGATCGAGCCACGCGCCGCTGGCATTCACCACGGTGTCGGCCGTCACGCGCACCAGCGCGCCGGTGATCTCGTCGCGCAGCGTGATGATGTTGCCCGCGCAGCCCGTCACGCGGCAGTAGTTGGCCGCGGCCGAGCGCGGCTGGTCGCGGCAGGCATCGCCGATGAGTTCGAGGATGAGCCACTCGGGGTGGCTGATCCACGCATCGAAGAAGGTGGCCGTCCAGCGCACCGCCGCGCGGAACAGGCTGCGGTCATTCGGCGGCACGCGGCTGATGCGGTGGTTGGGCATCACGCGCTGGCGGCGGCCCAGCAGGTCGTACAGGCGAAGGCCCGCGGCCACCGCAAGCAGGCCGCGCGTTCGCTGCGGCGGCGTGCGGCCGAAGAACTTGAGCGCGCTGCTCATGAGCCCGCCGAAGAAGCTGGACAGCGGCACCACCGTCTTCAGCGGCTGCACCAGGTGCGGTGCGTTGCGCAGCAGCAGGTTGCGCTCGCGCGTGGCCTCGGCCACCAGCGAGAAGCTGCCGTTCTCCAGGTAGCGCAGGCCGCCGTGGATCATGCGCGAGGGCGCGCTGCTGGCGCCCGCGCTGAAGTCGCCCTTGTCGACGATGAGGCAGTCCACGCGCTGCAGGCACAGGTCGCGGAACACGCCCACGCCGTTGATGCCGGCGCCGACGATCACGGTAGAGAAATGACGATCGGCCAGCGAGGCCGGGCGCACGAAGGGCAGCTGCCAGGCGCTCATCTCGAGCCTCCCGACAGATGGAAAAACACAGGGGACATGGTGTCGATCAGTTCGTTGAAACCGGCGTTGAAGTCGGCATGGGCGCAGGCCTCGGTGGCATCGGGCTCGACCGTGTCGCAGGGCGCGAGCAAGGCGCTGCCCTGCCCGGCGTGGCCGATGCCCTGCGACATGGCGGCGTAGATCGCGGCGCCGCGCGCGCCGGTTTCGTCGTCGGCGCAGCGTTCCACCGGATGGCCGAGGAAGGATGCGAGCAGGCGCACGAGGCGCGTGTCGCTCGCGCCGCCGCCGAGCACGGTCGATGCGGACACAGGCAGGCCGCATGCCGCGAGGCGTGCCGTGTGCCGCGCATGCAGTGCCGCGACCGCATCGACCACCGCGCGCGCCATGTCGCCCCGCGTGTGATGACTCTTGAGGCCGACGAAGCCCGCCGTCACGCCGCCACCGCCATTGACGAACGGCAGGAAGCGCAGGCCGCCCGCGCCCAGCGGCACCGACATCGCCAGGTCGACGACGGCGCGCGAATCGGGCAGTCCCAGCACGCCGGCCAGCCACGCGATGTTGGCCATCGACGAAGGGCTGTTCTCCATGTAGAGCCGCTTGTCCTCGCGGCCGAAGTTCACGACGGCGGCAACATCGGGCTTGGGCTCGATCACCGGGCCGATCACCGCGTTCACGCACCACGTGCCGAAGACCGACACCGCGCGTCCGCGCCCTTCCGCGCAGATCGCGGTCATCGACGCGAGCAGGTCGATGGCTCCCATCGCCACCGGAATGCCGGCAGGCAGGCCGCACAGCGCGGCCTCGGAAGGCCGCAGCCTGCCGATCACTTCGCCGCTCGGCAGCAGCGGCCCGAAGACGTGCGGCCCGAGCTCCGCGATGCCCGAGACATCGAAGGCCGCCTGCGACCACCTGCCCGTGGCAATCGACACCAGCCCCGCGGTGCTCGCATCGCTCGCGTCGGTGGCGATCTCGCCGGTCAGCAGGAAGCCGAGGTAGTCCTTCGCGAACAGCAGCCGGTGCACCGCGCCGCGCTGCACGGCATCGGTGCCGAGCAGCGCGGCGGCGATCACGGTGGGCTGCCCCGGCCACGGCCTGCAGCCGACGTCCGCGAACAGCGCCTCGCCATGGCCGAGCGACAGCGAGCGCGCCCGTGCGTCGGCGCGCTGGTCGGTCGAGGCAACCGCCCTTCCCCCCACGAGTTCGTTGCGCGCATCGAGCGCATAGAGCCCCGCGCCATGGCCCGTGCAGCCGATGGCGCGAACCTCGGTCACGCGCTCGCCGAGCTGGTGGGCGACATCGCGCAGCACGTGGGTCAGGGCCGTGCGGATCGCAGTCGCGCCCACTTCGCATCCCCCTCCAGGCAGCCGGTCGTGCGGCAGCGGCATGCGTGACAGGGCGATGGAGCGGCCGCTCCCGGCTTCGAGGGCCAGGGCCTTCAGGCTGCTCGATCCCATGTCGATGCCGATCAGTATGTTTGGCTTCATGTCATAACAGCTTCGGCGGAATAAAAGCACCTCGCCAGTAGTGTTTCCCCTAGTTATCCCGTCAAACGTCCAGCGCGTACATTCTACCTGTCATAACAAGTGACGCGACACCGAAGATCAAGATGCTGTCCTGAAAAGCGGCATCGCAAGCTGTGCCCCCCAACGTGAGGAGACAAAAATGAGGCGTAATTTCCTGAAGTCCGCCGCGGCAGCCGGCATCGGCCTGGCTGGCGCCAGCGCATTGGCGCAGCAGCAGGCGGCTGCCCCTGCAGCAGGCGGCGGGCTGCGCGGCAACCCGAGCGACGTCTACGTGATGAACGTGATGGTGTCGGGCGTGGAGTACTGGTTTCCGGTCTACGAAATGATGAAGCAGCTCGGCCGCACGCTGGGCGTGCGCACGCGCTACACCGGCACGCCGGAGTACGACGTGAACAAGCAGCTCGCCTCCTTCGAGCAGGAGCTGGCGCGCAAGCCCGCGGGCATCCTGCTGCACCCGATGAACCCCGACCCGTTCATCGAGCCGATCAATCGCGCCGCGGCGATGGGCATCCCGGTCGTCACCTTCGCGGCCGACTCGCCGAACTCCAAGCGCACATCGTTCGTCACCTCCGACAACGACCGCGAAGGCACGCAGGCCGCCGACGCCCTTGCCGCCTCGCTCAACGGCAAGGGCGAATACGCCGTGCTGGAGAACCCGGGCCAGGACAACCACGACCGCCGCATCGCCGCCTTCGTGAACCGCATGAAGGCCAAGCACCCGGGCATGAAGCTGGTCGGCCGCGCCGCCAGCAACCAGGACCCGAACAAGGCCTACCAGGCGGTGCTGAGCCTCGCGCAGGCCAACCCGAACCTGGGCGCGCTGTTCATGCCCGAGGCCAACTCGGCCCTCGGCGCGGCGCAGGCCAAGGTGGAGACCAAGAAGAACATCAAGGTGATGTGCTGCGACGTCAACGCCAAGATCCTCGACATGATCAAGTCGGGCGACGTGTTCGGCGCCATCAACCCGAACCAGGGCATGCAGGGCTACATGGGCATGATGATGCTGTTCCTGGCCAGGAACCCCACGCTCATCGACCCGATGAACGATGCCAAACGCAACGGCACCAACCCGATGGCCGTGCCCTTCCTGGACAACGGCCTGGCGGTGGTCAGCAAGGCCAATGCCGACGACTTCTACTGGGACAAGTACCTCGCACGCCGCGGCACCAAGGGAATCGGCGAGTGAGCCACCTGCTCGAACTGCGCGGCATCGGCAAGCGCTTCGGCGCTTCGCGCGCGCTCTCCGGCGTGGATTTCTCGCTTCAGCGCGGCGAGATCCACGCCCTGTGCGGCGAGAACGGCGCGGGCAAGTCCACGCTGATGAACATCATCGACGGCATCCACCAGCCGGACGAGGGCGAGATCTCGCTCGACGGCCGGAAGGTGGTCATCGACGGCCCCGCGCACGCCATGCGCCTGGGCATCGGCCTGGTGCACCAGGAGATCGCCCTGTGCGCCGACGCCACCGTGGCCGAGAACATCTTCATGCCGGAGATCAACGCCGGCAGGCACGCATGGATGGACTACGCGAGCCTCGACGAGCGCGCCGCCAAGGTGCTGCAGCGGCTGGGGCAGGACGTCGACCCGGCTGCGCTGGTGAAGGACCTGAGCATTTCCACGCAGCAGCTGATCGAGATCGCCAAGGCGCTCACGCTGGACTGCAAGGTGCTGATCCTCGACGAGCCCACCGCCGCGCTCACCGACAACGAATCGGCCGCGCTCTTCAGGGTGCTGCACGACCTGAAGGCGCAGGGCATCGGCATCATCTACATCAGCCATCGCATGGCCGAGATCTTTGCGCACTGCGACCGCGTCACCGTGCTGCGCGACGGGCGCAACGTGCATTGCGGGCCGCTGGCCGAACTGGACGCCGACGGGCTGGTGCGCCGCATGGTCGGGCGCGACCTGGGCAACTACTACCCGCCGAAGCAGCAAGCGCCTGCATCGGAGGAACACGTGCTCGAAGTGACCGACATCGCCGACGGCGAGCGCGTGCACGGCGTGTCGTTCACGCTGAAGCGCGGAGAGATCCTCGGCATCGCGGGCTTGATGGGCGCCGGTCGCAGCGAGCTCGCAGAGACCGTGTGCGGCCTGCGCCCCGCGCGCGGCGGCACCGTGCGCCTGCGCGGCAGGGCACTGGCGATCCGCAAGTACGGGGACGCGCTGCGCGAGGGCATCGCCTACCTCAGCGAAGACCGCAAGGCGGCCGGCGTGTACCTCGACCTGCCCATTGCGCAGAACATCGCCTCGATGGCGCTCGCGCGCGTCAGCTCGCGCTTCGGGCTGCTGCAGCGCGCGGCCGAGCACAGGCTGGCGGTCGACCTCGGTGCGAAGCTCAAGCTCAAGTCCGACGGCGTGGCCATCGAGGTGGCGAGCCTGTCGGGCGGCAACCAGCAGAAGGTGGCCATCGCCAAGCTGCTGGCCACCAACCCATCGGTGCTGCTGATGGACGAGCCCACGCGCGGCGTGGACGTGGGCGCCAAGTCGGAGATCCACCACATCCTGCGCGAGCTGGCCGGCCAGGGCGTGGGCGTGATCGTGATCTCGTCGGAGCTGCCCGAGATCATCGGACTGTGCGACCGCGCGCTGGTGATCCGCGATGGCCGGCTCGCGGGCGAACTGGCATCTAACGAGATGACGGAGGAAGCCCTGTTGCGGCTCGCCTCCGGACTCTGTGAACAGGAAGCGGCATGAAAGACCTGCAGGGTTCGTATGGCGCTTCGGTCGGTTCGGGGCGCGATCACGCCGGCGGGGGGCATTCGCGCAGGGGAGTACCCGGTGGCCTGTGCACACGCCCCGAACGAGAGCATCAAGAACACAACCGACAAGCAAGACAACGCGCAGTGGAGCATCCGACATGAACTACCCGGCCCAACTCGACGCAGGCCTTCCAGCAAGACAGCAAGGAAGACCCCCCGCAAAACCCGCCAGCAAGCTCGGCAGCATGCGCGAGATGGGCTTGCTGCTCATCATCGCCGTGCTGTGCGCGGGCATGAGCTTCGCGTCGCCCTACTTCCTGACCTGGGACAACGTGCGCGCCATGCTGCTGTCGTTCTCCATCGAAGGCATCGTGGTCGTCGGCATGACGATCCTGCTGATCGTCGGTGGCATCGACCTGTCGGTGGGCTCGGTGGTGTGCTTCGCCATGGTGGTCACGGGCAAGCTCTTCCTCATGGGCTTCGACCCGTGGACCGCCGGGCTCATCGCCATTGCGGCGAGCGCCATGATCGGCGCGATGATCGGCGGCTGCGTCACGCGCATCGGCCTGAACCACTTCATCGCCTCGCTGGCCTTCATGGTCATCGTGCGCGGCCTGTGCCTCGCGCTCACGCAGGGCACGCCGCAGTCGCTGTTCTCGCTGCCGGCGGAGTTCAAGTTCATCGGCCAGGGCACGCTGTTCGGCATTCCGGCCGTGATCCTGATCTTCCTGGCGATCGTGGTGGTGAGCGACTTCCTGCTGCGCCGCTCCACTCTGCTGCGCCGCGTGTTCTACACCGGCAGCAACGAGAAGGCCGCGCTCTACTCCGGCATCCGCGTGGGCCGCGTGAAGTTCTGGGTCACGGTGCTGTGCGCGGCCTCGGCGGGCCTGGCGGGCGTGATCTACACCGCGCGCTTCGGCGCCGCCACGCCGACCTTCGGCATGGGCATGGAGCTCAACGTGATCGCCGCGGCGGTGATCGGCGGCGCCAGCCTCAAGGGCGGCTCGGGCACCGTGCTGGGCGCGGTGCTCGGGCTTGCGCTGCTGTCGGTGGTGACCAGCTCGCTGATCCTGCTCGACGTGTCGCCCTACTGGCAGGACGTGATCAAGGGCCTGATCCTGCTCGCGGCCGTGACCATCGACCACATCCTGAACACGAGAAAGACCAAGCGATGAACAGCAGCAACAACGCATCGATGAAGCAGACCACCCTCGGCCCGTCGGGCATCGAATGCTCGGCCATCGGCCTGGGCACCTGGGCGATGGGCGGCTGGATGTGGGGCGGCGGGGACAACGCGGCCGCCGTGCTGGCCATCCAGGCCTCGCTCGACGCGGGCGTGAACCTGATCGACACCGCGCCGGCGTACGGGCTCGGGCGCTCCGAGAGCATCGTCGGCACCGCGCTGAAGGGACGCCGCCACGAGGCCGTCGTCGCCACCAAGTGCGGACTGGTATGGCACACGCAACAGGGAACGCAATTCTTCGAAGAGGATGGCCACCCGGTGCATCGCTACCTCGGGCGCGAATCGATCGTCCATGAGTGCGAAGAGAGCCTCAAGCGCCTGCAGACCGACTACATCGACCTCTACATCACGCACTGGCAGGACAGCACCACGCCGGTCGAGGAAACGATGGACGCGCTGCTGGAGCTCAAGAAGCAGGGAAAGATCCGCGCCATCGGCGTGAGCAATGTGAGCCCCGAAACGCTCGCCGAATACCTGCGCCATGGCCCGGTCGATGCGGCGCAGGAGCGCTACAGCCTGATCGACCGCGAAATCGAGCAGGCGCTCGTGCCACTGTGCAGCGAGCACGACGTGGCGGTGCTGGGCTATTCGTCGCTGGCGCTGGGCCTGCTGGCCGGCCCGATCGACCCCGGGCGCAAGTTCACCGGCGACGACCAGCGCGCGAGCAACCCGCGCTTCAGCGCGCAGAACCGCGCGAAGCTCAAGGCCTTCTTCGACGAGCTGGAGCCGCTGCGCAAGCAGCTCGAATGCTCGTTCGGCCAATTGATGATCGCGTGGACGCTGGCACGCGGCAGCGTCTCTGTGGCGCTGTGCGGCGCGCGCGTCAGCAAGCAGGCGGTCGAGAACGCAGCGGCCGGTTCGGTGCGCCTGCGCGACGACGCACTGCAACTCGTCGACGCCGTTGCGGCCAAGCACCTGAACGCGCTGGCCTGATCCTCTCCACTTTCAATACAAGGACCTCTTTCGTATGTCGAAGGACAAGACCGCACGCCTGAACCGGCTGCTGAACAACGGGCGCTGCCTGGACATCGCGCTCGACCACGGCGTGTGCAACGAGCCCTCGTTCCTCAACGGGCTGGAAGACATGCCGCAGGTGATCGACAAGCTCGTGGCCGCCGGCCCCGACGCCATCCAGCTCAACTACGGCCAGGCCGATCTGCTGCAGGACCGCCCGGGCCGAGGCAAGCCCGCGCTGGTGCAGCGCATCGACATGGGCAACCCCTACAACGCCACCGCCCACCGCGTGATGTGGGCCGTGCTGCAGAACGAGCACGACCCGGTACTGCCGGCAGTGCAGCGCGACGCAGCCTGCGTGGTCGTCAACCTGTTCATGCTGCCGAACGAGCCCGACCTGTTGCGCCAGTGCGTGCAGAACATCGCGCGCGTGCGCGCCGACTGCGACCGCTACGGCATGCCGCTGATGATCGAGCCGCTGGTGATGCGCCCGCACAGCGAGCAGGGCGGCTACATGGTCGATGGCGACGCCGAAAAAATCGTCACGCTGGTGCGCCTTGCGCGCGAGATGGGCGCCGACATCGTCAAGGCCGACCCCACCACCGATCCCGCCGAGTTCCACCGCGTGGTGCAGGCCGCGCGCTGTCCCGTGCTCGTGCGCGGCGGCGGGCGCGAAGACCTGCAGCAGGTGTTCGCGCGCTCGCGCGTGCTGCTGGACCAGGGCGCGGTCGGCATGGTTTACGGGCGCAATGTGTACCAGCACACCAACCCGTCGGCGGTGGTGAATGCGTTGATGGCCATGATCCACCGCGGCGCAAGCGCCGAGAAGGCGTGGGGCATCTACGAATCGGGCGGCACGAAGAAGTAACGCAGCGCCGCCGGAAAAAAGAGAGGGAGAGGCTGTACGGCAGGCGGCGCACTCGTCGCCGGCCGGGGTGCGCCCTGCGCGCGCGCTTTCGCGAGTGAACACCACAACTTGGAGGCGACGATGAAGATCCGGTATTACCTGATGGCTTTGATGGTGCCGTTCGTCACACTGCTGACGCACGCGGCAATCACCGGGGTCAGTCCGATGACGACCCTGGGCAACATGGCGGCGGCGGTTTCCGAAGCTGTCGCCGACCCGCTCCCGCTGCAGGGTCCGGGCCTGGGCAACCTCACCTACACCTCGGCGGAACTGTTCAAGCCGGTGTCGATGATCACCAGCGCGGCGCACCCGCTCGATCCGGCACACAGCAGCGCCTACGAGTCGCGCGAGGTGCCCGCCACCTACCCGGGCCGCAAGGACTACGGCATGAACGCGGGCATCATGATCAACGGCTACTTCCTCACCTCCTTCGCGCCGGACAGCGGCCTCGGGCCGGGCGGTTTCCTGCTGTACGACGTGTCGAACCCGCGCCAGATCCAGCTCGTCAAGAAGATCTACGAGCCCGAGGCCCGCACCAAGGAGTTCCGCGAGACCCATTCCTTCGGCACCGTGAAGATCGGCGGCAAGACGTATGTCGTCCTGCCCAGCATCAACGGCATCGAGTTCTGGGACTTCTCCGACATCAACGACATCAAGCAGGTGAAGAAGCTGGCACTGCCAGGCGTCAACGGGGGCGACTACGAGGACGTCGCCTGGCAGCTCTGGTGGCAGGCGCCTTACCTGTACGTGGCGTCGGCCGGCCGAGGCATCTTCATCGTCGATGCCAGGGACCCTGCGAACGCCGTGATCGCGAACCGCGGTGCGGGCAAGCCCAATCCAGTGCCCACCGGCGAACTCGGCGGTTTCCGCATCGGCCCGATCTTCACGATGGGCAACCACATGGTGCTGACCGCGATGGAAAGCAACGGCGGCTTCGCGAGCCTGGACATCTCCGATCCGCTCAACCCCAAGGTGCTCGATTCCATCGTGGGCACCACGCCGTTCTACTACGCCACCTGTTTCGACGGCAGGAACCTGCACGCCTCCGCGCGCAACAGCGGCGCCAGGATGTACAGCTACGACCTGAGCGACCGCTCGCGCTTCGTGGCCGAGGACAACCGGCTCGTCATCGACGAAATGCTGTACTGCGCCACGCAGGACAACTACGTGATCCAGGGCGCGCAAACGCGCATCCACAAGGTCGATGTGAGCAATCCGCTCAATCACGTGGAGGTGGGCCGCGGCAGCATCCTGCGCGAGGACGACCCGAACTTCTCGCATTCGGACAACGGCCAGGTCGCGATGTTTGGCAACCTGGTCTTCGTGGGCAACGACCACGGCTCGGGCAGCGGCTTCATCGTGCATGCGGTGGACCCCGACACCACCAAGCCTGAAGTCAAGCAGGTCTCGCCGGCCAACGGCGCGAAGCAGCAGGCGCTGACCTCGCGCATCGGCCTGGGCATGACGGACAACATCCGGCCCGAGAGCGTGAATTCCAACACCTTCATCGTGCGGCCGGTGGGCGGCAACACGCTGGCGGGCACCTACAGCGTGCAGCTGGGCATCATCAACTTCTCGCCCGACCAGCCGCTGCAACCCGGCACCAGCTATGAAGTGTTCCTGCCGGCCAACGGCGTGAAGGACTATGCGGGCAACGCCATCGCGGCCGACTACAAGTCGACCTTCAACACCGGCAACGCGACCGACATCAACCTGATGCACTACTGGACGCTGGCAGGCAACCTGTCCGACCAGATCGGCAGCAACAACGGCACGCCGGTCGCGGGCGACGCGTTCGAGAGCATCGGCCTGAACTTCGCGAACCGCACCGCCGGTGTGCCGCTGAAGAACGATTCAGTGGCCACCGTGCTCGGCGGCACCGCGTCGCTGAGCTTCTACATGAAGACCACGCAGGCGGGCGGTGCGAACTCGTGGACCGCGCCCGGCATCTTCGGGCGCGACCAGGCGAGCGGCACGGACGACGTGTTCTGGGGCTGGCTCGACAACGGCGGGCGCATCAAGCTGTCGGCTGGCAACGACGCCGGCACCACCTCCACCGCGGCGGTGAACGACGGCACCTGGCACCACGTGGTGCTGACGCGCGAGGCGGCCTCCGGCGCCCAGGCCGTGTACGTGGACGGCGTGAAGACCACCTCCACCGGCCCCACGGGCAACAAGGGCCTCACGAACAAGTTCAGCGTGCTGGGGCAGATCCAGGGCAATGCCGCGCTCTTCAAGGGCACGCTGGCAGAGGTGCGCGTCTACAGCCGCGTGCTGAGCGACACCGAGGTCAACACGCTGCGCAGCCAGGCCATCATCGGCGACCCCGGCATCGGCGGCGGTCCGAAGCTGGTCAACGGCCAGCTGGTGTTCAACCCGGACACGCTCGGCAGCAGCGGCGCGCAGTTCCGCTGGAACTTCGGCGACGGCACGCAGACGGCGTACTCGAACCAGCCGAACTACACCTACACCTACAACCGCCCGGGCCACTTCACGGTGACGCTGACGGTGAAGGACGTGAACGGCCGCGAGACCTTCTACACCTACAACCTCACCGTGATCGCCCCGGTCACGGCGCGGGCGCCGACGCACACCACCAACATCGCGGGCGATGCGAATTCGGTGTACTCGGTAAACCCCGACAGCGGCACGGTCGCCGCCATCGATGCGCAGACCCTGGCCAAGCGCTGGGAAACGCGCGTGGGCGACGAGCCGAAGACGCTGGCCGTCGGCCCCGACGGACGCATTTGGGTCACGGTGCAGGGCGAGGACAAGCTGGTCGCGCTGAGCGCGGCCGACGGCAGCCTCTCGACCACCGTGCCACTGGCCTACGGCAGCGGCCCCTACGGCGTGGCCTTCACGCCGGACGGTGCGAAAGGTCTGCTCACGCTGGAGAGCAAGTCGGTGCTGATGAGCTTCGACCCGAGCAACGGCAGCACTACCGGCGCGGTCGCGCTCGAAGGCAACCTGCGCGGCATCGCGGTCAACGCCGACTCGCAGGTGGCTTATGTCACGCGCTTCAAGTCGAAGATGACCGGCGGCCAATTGCACAAGGTCAACCTGCAGGGCATGAGCGCCATGACCACCATCGCGCTGCCGGTGGACACCGCCACGGTGGACACCGAGAGCCACGCGCGCGGCGTGGCCAACTACCTGAGCCAGGTGGTGATCTCGCCGGACGGAACGCGGGCGGTGCTGCCCTCGAAGAAGGACAACATCGTGCGCGGCAAGTTCAGGGACGGCCTTGCGCTGGAGCACGACAAGACGGTGCGCTCCATCCTCTCGCAGGTCAACCTGCAGACGGCCGCGGAAGTGTTCGCCGAGCAGATCGACTTCGACGACCGCGCACCGGCGCGCGCGGCGCTGTTCTCGCCGTCGGGCGACTACCTCTTCGTGGCGCAGATGGAAGGCAACCGCGTGGCCATCGTCGATCCGTACAGCCGCGCGGTGCGCGGCGAGATCAACACCAGCAGCGCGCCGCATGGCCTGTACCTGGACGCGACGCGCAAGCGCCTGTTCGTCAACAACTTCCTGGCGCGCTCGGTGTCCGTGCACGACGTGGCTTCGGTGCTGTCGTCCGAGACGGCGGCCGCGATCTTCCTGCAGAACGTGGCGACGGTGGCACAGGAACCGATGGCGGCCGCGGCGCTGCGCGGCAAGCAGGTGTTCTACAACGCCTCCGACCGTCGCATGAGCAAGGACAACTACATCTCCTGCGCGAGCTGCCACGCAGACGCCGGCGACGACGGCATGGTGTGGGACTTCACCCAGCGCGGCGAAGGCCTGCGCCGCACCATCAGCCTGCAGGGGCGGCGCGGGCTGGGCCACGGCAAGCTGCACTGGACGGCCAACTTCGACGAGGTGCAGGACTTCGAGAACGACATCCGCAACGAGTTCGGCGGCACCGGCTTCCTGACGAATGCGGACCTCGCGGCCACCTCCGACCCGCTCGGTGCGCCCAAGGCCGGCAAGAATGCGCAGCTCGACGACCTCGCGGCCTACCTGAGCTCGCTGAACAAGTACATGCGCAGCCCGGCGCGCAATGCCGATGGCAGCCTGAGCGTCGATGCGGCGCGGGGCCAGGCACTGTTCACCTCGGCGCAGTGCGTGACCTGCCACGCGGGCGGCACCTTCCGCGACGGCATCCGGCACGACGTGGGCACGATCCAGGCCTCGTCGGGCAAGGGCATGAACCAGCCGCTCGCGGGCATCGGCTTCGACACGCCGACGCTGTCGGGCACCTGGAACACCGCCGCCTTCTTCCACAACGGCCAGGCGGCCACGCTGCAGGACGTGCTCGGCAGCGGCCATGGCAATGCCAACAGCCTGCCGGCCGCCGACGTGGTGGCGATCCGCGAGTACGTGCGCTCGCAGGACACGGCCCCGGCCGTCATCTCGCGCATCCGCTCGGACCTCAACCCCACCCTGTGCGTGAACATCAAGGGTGCGGCGACCACCAGCGGCGCGACGGCCGTGCAATGGCCATGCGGTACGGCGGGCAACGAGAAGTTCACGGTGACGAGCCTCCCCGGCGGCTACGTGCAGTTCGTGGCCGAGCACAGCGGGCTGTGCCTGGCGCAGAACGGCACGGCGACGACGAACGCGCCGGTGGTGCAGCTGGCGTGCACGGCGGGCAACACGGCGCAGTGGAGCATGGTCGGCGGGAGCATCCGCAACCGCGCCTCGGGTTCGTGCCTGGACGTGCCGAACAGCTCGACGGCGCAGGACACGGCGCTGATCACATGGACCTGCAACGGCGGGAACAACCAGAACTGGACACAGCTTCCGTAGCGCCAGCAGCGTTCCACGAAAGGCCGGCCGCTTCATGCGGCCGGCTTTTTTCATGCCGCCCATGACCTCCCACGTCATGGACCGTGCGCACCCGCTCTGGGAAAGTACCTCCATCGATCCATCAATCAACCACCAGGAGAAAACACAATGACCGGCTTCAACATCCTTCCCCTCGCAGTCGCCCTGCTGATCGGCATCGCCGCGCTCGGCTCGTGCCTCGGCATCGGACTGGTCGGCCAGAAGTTCCTGGAAAGCACCGCGCGCCAGCCCGAGTTGGTCGACACGCTGCAGACCAAGTTCTTCCTGATCGCGGGCGTGACGGACGGCGCATTCATCATCGCGACGGGCATCGCCCTCTGGTTCGCGACCGCCAACCCCTTCGGCTGAGGCCCTGTTTTTTTACTTGCGCCGGATGCGCAGCATGCCTTCCTGCGCTGCCGAGGCCACGAGCCGGCCGTCGCGCGCATAGAGGCTGCCGCGGCACAGGCCGCGCGCGCCGCCCGCGCTGGGCGAGTCGAGCACGTACAGCAGCCAGTCGTCCATGCGGAAATCGCGGTGGAACCACATCGCGTGGTCGAGGCTGGCGGGGCGCACCTGGCCGCTCATGAAGCTCAGGCCGTGCGGCAGCATCGCGGCGCGCAGCAGGCCGTGGTCGGAGGCGTAGGCCAGCAGCGCGCGGTGCACCATCGGGTCGTCGGGCAGCGGCGCGATGGCGCGCATCCAGATGGCGCTTTGCGCCGAGGCCGGGCGCACCTGCGGGGCGATCAGGTCTTCGGGGTCGACGCGGCGGTACTCGATGCCGTGCGGCTGGACCGCCTTGGCGCGCCAGGGCTCGGGCAGGCGATCGCCGAGGGCGATGCGCTGGTCGAGCTCGCTGATCAAGCCTTCGGGGCCGGCCACCTCGGGCATGTCGAACTGGTGCACGACGCCGTCGTCCACAGTCTGGAACGAGGCCGACATCTCGAAGATGATCCGCTCCTGCTGGCGCGCCACCACGTGGCGGGTGGTAAAGCTGCGGCCATCGCGCACGCGGTCGACGCTGTACTCGATGGGCGCGTGCTCGCCGGGCAGCAGGAAGTAGGCGTGCATCGAATGCACGGGGCGCTCGGCGCCCACGGTGAGGCTGGCGGCCATCAGCGATTGGCCCAGCACCTGGCCGCCGAACACGGCGGGCGTGCCGATGTCTTCGCTCTGCGCCAGGAAGCGGTCGCCGCCCAGTGGCTCGAGCTGCATGAGCGCGACGAGTTCGTTGACGAGGCGGGAGGCGGTGGCGTGATCGGTGGTCATCGGAGGCATTCAGGGCAAGCGGAAAAGCAACCCTCGACCATAGCAAAGGCCGCGCCCGAAAACTGTCGCGGGCCGGTCAGCCGGCGCTCCCGATAGGCCTATTTGTAGAAGCAGACACCCATGAAGCGGGCGCTGCAACCGGAATCCGTGCCGCCCTGAACCACGCGCACCGGCACGCCGCCCAGCAGCATCGAACCGTCGTCGGCATACACCAGCGGCGAAGGCGCGGCCCTGGCGAAGGTGCCGCTGAGCGTTTCCTGCTCGACGTACTTGAGGTACTGGCGCCGCGAAAAGTCGACCTTGTCGGCCGACTTCAGCGGCGCGGCCTCGTAGCGCTTGCCGTACACCGTGCCGAAGTAGCGCAGTGCCGGCCCGGTGCGGTCGCCGTACTTCACGTCGGCCTTCGCGAAGCCGGTCTGGACGAGGAAGGTGCGGTCTTCGGGCGTCAGGTCGGCGTCGAAGGCCATCAGCACGTACTGGCCCTCGAAGCTCTGGTTGCGCGCCACCTTGAGTTCGCCGATCAGCGCGGGCGTGACTTTGGTGCGGCCATCCCAGCGCAGCAGCGCCGCCACGGACGGATCACCGTCGAACACGTAGTGGTAGTTCTCGCCGGCAATGGCGACCTTGCGGCCGTCCTTCGCCGCCACGAAGCTCACGACCCGGTCCTTGCCGTGGACCGGGTCGCCTTCGGGCGTGCTGGCGCAGCCGGCCTGCAGCAGGCCGAGGGCGGCGCAGGACAGCGCCAGGAAGATGCGACGTGCGGAGGTCGGCAACGAAGGGAGGTGCACTTTTCGTCCAGGGTTCGAGTTCATCAAGCCCCGGACTCTAGCCTCTGGCGGTCGAGATCGGCGCCGTCCGCGGCCAGCTTCTTCTGCAGCGCGGCCACGTCCACACCGGCGAACGCGGTGCTGCCCAGCGCCGCCGCCGCCGTGCCCGCGGCCTGCCCCATGACGAAGCAGCCGCCGCTTGCACGCGCGGCCGACTGGCCTTCGTGCGTCATCGATGCACAGCGCCCGGCCACCAGCAGGTTGTCGACCGCCTGCGGCACCAGCATGCGCCAGGGCAGGTGGTTGTAGGCGTTGGCTTCGTCGTGCGGAAAGGCCCACTCGATGCGGCCGTCGGCGTGCATTTCCATCGGCCAGGCGTTCAGGCCGATGTTGTCGTCGAACTTCGCCGAACCCAGGATGTCCTCGCGCCCGAGCGCATACAGACCCTGGATGCGCCGCGTCTCGCGGATGCCGACCTGCGGCGCGATCTCCACGATGGCCGACTGCGCGAAGCCGGGCACCTCGGCCTTCAAGAACTTGAAGTACTCGGCGATCTGGCGGCGGCCTTCGAGCTCGCCCTCGCTGAGCTCGCGCGCGTCGACGCCGTTCATCGCGCGGCCCTGGGCATTGCGGATCTGCGTGACGTTGGCGCGCCATTCGCGCGGGTCCCTGTTGGGCCGCAGGATGGCGCCTTCGCGCGGAAACCTGTACTTGCCCGGATGCTGCTGCTCGGCGCGCGCCATGTAGTCGTTGATGGCCGAGAACTCGCCCACAGCCGCCAGCGCGGCCGGCGCGTCGACCTGGCCGATGCGGAACATCGTGGTCGGAAACAGCCCGCTGCCGTGGCCGTCACCCACCTCGAAGGGCACGCCGGCAAAGGCCGCCACGTCGGCGTCGCCACTGGCGTCGATGAAGGCGTTGGCGCGAATGGCCTGGCGGCCCGACTTGGTCTCGACCACCAGCGCGTCGATGCGGCTGCCGTCGCGGATGACGGACGCGGCCAGCGCGTGGAACAGCAGCTTCACGCCGGCGGCGCCGAGCAGCTGGTCGGCGGCCAGCTTGTAGGCCGAGGTGTCGTACGAACGCACGCAGATGCGCCCGCCCATGCCGTTCTGCGGCGCGTTCACGCCGTTCAACGCGGCGATGCGGTCGATCAGCTCGTCGACCACGCCGCGCACCAGTTGCGTCATCTCGCCCTTGCGCTTGCCGTACAGGCCCGCGAAGTTGGTGACGCCGCCGGCCGTGCCCATGCCGCCGAGAAAGCCGTAGCGCTCCACCAGCAGCGTGCTCGCACCGTGGCGCGCGGCGCTCACGGCGGCCGCGATGCCGGCGGGGCCGCCGCCGACCACCACCACGTCGTATTCGCCGAACACCGGCAGCGCGCGCGCCGGCTCGTTCAATGTCTGCGCTGTCATCACTGCAACTTGATGCCGCGGGCCGAGATGATCTTGGTCATGATCGCGGCCTCTTCATTGACGCGCGTGCGCATGCCGTCCGGCGAAGTGCCCACGGCTTGCCAGCCCTGCTCGAAGAGCTTGCGTCGCACGTCGGGGTTCTTCATGACCACTTCGAGTTCGCGGCTGATGCGGGCCTGCGCGGCCTTCGACAGGTTGGCCGGACCGAGCAGCGCCACCCACACCTCGAGGTTGAAGTCCTTCACGCCGGCCTCGGCCAGCGGCGGGATCTCGGGCACCAGCGCGCTGCGCCCGCCCGTGAGGCCGATGGCCTTGAGCTTGCCGGCGCGGATCTGCGGCATGGCCACGCCCGGCGGGATCAGGCCCATCTGCACCTGGTCGCCCAGCATCGCCGTGACGACCTGCGGATTGCCCTGGTAGGGCACGTGCTCGGGCTTGAAGCCGCTCACGCGGGTCTTGAGCAGTTCCATGCCCAGGTGGCCGACCGAGCCGATGCCCACCGAGCCGTAGTTCCACTTGTCGCCGGCCTTGCGGCCCGCGTCGAAGAAGGCGGTGCCCGAGGGCAGGTTGTTCTGCGCCACCAGCACCAGCGGCGCCGTGGCAATCAGCGAGAGGTACGTGAAGTCCTTGGCCGGGTCATAGGGCAGCTT
Source organism: Variovorax sp. Varisp46 (assembly GCF_059491885.1). Classification (NCBI taxonomy): domain Bacteria; kingdom Pseudomonadati; phylum Pseudomonadota; class Betaproteobacteria; order Burkholderiales; family Comamonadaceae; genus Variovorax; species Variovorax sp. Varisp46. Next base: position 5,599,260 of record NZ_CP168515.1, on the reverse strand, counting down.
GGGGTACAGCATCTTCGACGACGTGAGATTGCCGTTGATGACGAGGCCCAGCGTGTGGTCGTCTGTGGCCTTGGCCACCTGGTCGGCCGCGATGTTGCCCGAGGCGCCAGCCTTGTTGTCGACCACGATCGGCTGGCCCAGCGCCTTGCCCAGCGGCTCGGCGATGGTGCGCGCCGCGATGTCGGGCGTGGAGCCGCCCGGGAACCCCACGAGCAGGCGGATCGGCTTGGTCGGCCAGGCGGCGTTCTGTGCGCTGGCGGCCAGCGGCAGTGCGGCGGCGGCAGCCAGGCCGCAGGCAATCAGGAGAGCTCTCTTGGTGGCTTGCATGGAAAAAAAGTGTGAGAAAGTTGTCAAAAACCAGAGCAGGCCAGCTTAACTGCCGAGCGAAGCGCCGGGCAAGGCACGTCCTCGCTATTCGAGGCTGATGTTGCCCCTGCGCACCAGCTCGCCATACACCTTCGACTTGGCCTCGGCATTGCGCTCGATTTCCTCGGGCGACCAGGCCAGCGGCTCGAAGGCGAAGGTGTCGAAGCGCGCGCGGATCTCGGGGTCGGCGATGACCTTGGCCACGTCGGCATTGATCTTCGCCTTGACGGCCGCCGGCACGCCCTTGGGCGCGAGCAGCGACACGAACGAGTTGACCTCCAACGAGGCCGGGCCGCCGGCCTCGGCCATGGTGGGCACGTCGGGCATCTGCGGAATGCGCCTGGGCGCCGCGATGGCCAGGTAGCGCAGCTTGCCGGCCTTGTAGATGCCCTGGCTCGACGGAATGCTCGCGAAGCTCCACGGCACCTCGCCGGCGCCCACGTTGGAAAACAGCTGCGACACCTCGCGGTAGGGCGCGTGGCGCATGTGGATGCCGGTGAGCGCCTCGAGCTGCTGCGCACCCAGGTGGCCAGGACTGCCGACGCCCCACGAGCCGTAGACGATGCCATCGGGGTTGGCCCTGGCCGCGCCGATCAGGTCGCTCATGTTCTTCCACTTCGAATCGGTGGCCACGGCCACGAAGAAGGGCGTGCGAAACAGCGAGGCCACCGGATCGAAGTGCTGCAGCGTCACGAAGTTGCGCGACTTGTACAGGTGCGGCAACGCGGCGATGTGCTCGCTGTCGAGCTGCAGCAGCGTGTAGCCGTCGGGCGCCGCGCGCCGGGCCTGGTCGATGGCGATGAAGCCGCCGCCGCCGGGCTTGTTGTCGATCAGCACGCGCTGGCCCCACAGGCGCGAGAGCTTGTCGGAGACGAGGCGCAGCACCGCGTCGGGGCCGCTGCCGGCCGCGAAGGGCGTGACCAGGGTCACGGGCTTGTTGGGAAAGTCGCCGGCTTGCGCCAACGCCCCTGTAGCGACGGTCAGGGCAAGCCCCGCGGTCAGCAGTGCGCGCGAAAAGTTCATGGTGTCTTGTCTCCTGGGCCTGTGGCCTCGATGGTTATGGGTGATGGAAGAAGCAGGCTTCAATGCGGCGAAAGCACGGCGACCGCCCCGGGCCGCAGCGCCTCGGGCGCGTCGTCCAGGCAATGCTCCGGCCGCCAGGCGTAGAGCCACTCGACCGCATCGTAGAAGCGCTCGGGCGAGCGCCCTGCCCACAGGCTGTTGCGCACCAGGCGCTCCACGCCCCTGGCGTGATAGAGGCGCCCCATCTCGCGCACCGACAGCACCACGCGCGCCGTGCGGGCAATGCGCGCCGCTTCGTACAGCTTGAACGCGGCGGGCATGTCGAAACCGCAGGCCTGCACAGCGGCGCCGAGCGTCACGGCATCCTCGAGCGCCATGCAGGCGCCCTGCGCGAGGTACTGCATCATCGGATGGGCCGCATCGCCCAGCAGCGTGGCAGGGCCCTCGCTCCATCGTTCGACCGGGTCGCGGTCGGCGGTGCTCCAGCGGCGCCACGAGGTCGGGCGGTCGAGCAGCTGGCGCGGGCGCGCATGCACGCCCTCGAAGTACGAAAGCACTTCGGCCTTGCTGCCATCGGTCACGCCCCACTCCTCCTGCCCGCGGCTGTGGAAGGTGACGACGAGGTTGTATTGCTCGCCATGGCGCAGCGGGTAGTGCACCAGGTGGCAGTCGGGGCCGGCCCAGACCACGGGCGCGTTCCAGCGCAGGTCGGCGGGCATGTCGGCCGCGGGCACGACGGCGCGGTACACCACGTGCCCCGACACGCGCGGCGCGTCGCCGATGAGCTTGCTGCGCACCACCGACTTCACGCCATCGCAACCGACGATGGCATCGGCCTGGAAGCGGCGGCCATCGCGCGTGACAGCCGTGACACCGTGCGCACCGGTGTCGATGGCCTCGACCTGCGCCGAGGTGTGGAAGCGGATCAGCGGGTGCTGCCTCACGGCTTCATGGATCGCGCCGTGCAGGTCGGCGCGATGGCTCACCGCGTACGGGTTCCTGAAACGTGCGCGAAAGGCTTCGCCGACCGGCACCGAGGCCACTTCGCCGCAATCGACGGCGTCCATCATCACGAGCCGATCGGTGAAGACCGAACCGCGGCGCACCGCCTCGCCCACGCCCAGCGCATCGAGCGCGGCAAAGGCGTTGGGGCCGAGCTGCAGTCCGGCGCCGATCTCGCCGATGGCAGCGCTCTGCTCCAGCAGGTCGATGGAAACGCCCAGGCGCGCCAGTGCCAGTGCGGCAGCCATGCCGCCGATGCCCCCGCCGACCAGCAGCACCGAGGGAGGATTCTTCGAGGGAGTCATGGCAGGCCTGCGCGGTGGAGGGAGTCAGTCGATGTGCACGGTGAGCGAAGGCAGGCGCTCGATGCTCACCTTGATCGTCTGGCCCGGCTTCACCGCACCCACGCCTTCGGGCGTGCCCGTGAAGATCAGGTCGCCGGGCTGCAGCGTGAAGAGCGTCGACAGGTTGGCGATGACTTCGTTCACCGACCAGATCAGGTGCGTGATGTCGCTGTTCTGGCGCACCTCGCCGTCGACTTCGAGCGTGATGGTGCCGGCGTTGAGTTCGCCCACGTCGGCCAGCGTGCGCAGCGGCGCGATGGGCGCGGAGAAGTCGAAGGCCTTGCCGATTTCCCACGGACGGCCCTGCTCGCGCATCTTCATCTGCAGGTCGCGGCGGGTCATGTCCAGGCCGACGGCGTAGCCGTGGATGTGGCTGGCGGCCTGCTCGGCCGGGATGTCCTTTCCGCCCTTGCCGATGGCGACCACCAGCTCGGCTTCGTAGTGGTAGTTGCTGGTGAGCGGCGGATAGGGGATCGAGGCGCCCTTGCCGTCCGCCACGGGCACGACGGAGGCGTCGTCGTTCGGCTTGCAGAAGAAGAACGGCGGTTCGCGGTCGGGGTCGAAGCCCATCTCGCGCGCATGGGCCGCGTAGTTGCGGCCCACGCAGTAGACGCGGCGCACGGGGAACTGCTGGTCGGAGCCCACGATGGGCAGGCCGACGATGGAAGGAGGCGTGAAGACGAAGGACATGAAAACTCCTGCCGCATGGGGCGGCGCTGGGTCGAACAAACAAGAAGAAAAGCCGGGCGCCCGGTTCAGGCGTCTTCGAGGAAGGCTTCGCGCAGGATGCCCATGGCCTGCTGCACGGGACGGTCGGAGAAGCTGAACAGCACCGTGTCTTCGTCGGGCGAAGACAGGCGCAGCGGCGCCCACGAAGGCACCACGAAGGTGTCGCGCGGACCGAACGCGAAGCGCTGGCCGCCAATCTCGGCCGTGCCGTGGCCTTCGACCACGCTGTACACCGCGCCGTCGGTCGCCCGATGCGTCCTGCCCGCGAAGCCCTTGGGCAGCAGCTGCAGGTTGGTCGAGATGGTCGGCATCGGCGAGCCGCCCGTCAGCGGATTGATGTAGCGCAGCTTGTGGCCCAGCCAAGCGTCCGGCGCCTCCTGCTTCTGCAGCTGGGCCAGCGCCTCGCGGCTGCGGGCATAGGGGTAGTTGAAGATCGGCGAGGTGGCCGAGGCGTGGTCGTGGCGCACCGGCACCATGTTGTGGCCGAAGCGAGCGAGGCTGTGGCCCTCGGGGCGCGCCACGTGCTGCACCTTGGCATCGTCGTTCTCGGCGAAGCCGGCGTCGAAGAAGCGCAGCATCGGGATGTCGAGGCCGTCGAGCCACACCACCGGCTCGACCGATCCGCCGATGCCTTCGTTGCCGTGGTCGTGCCAGGCCCAGGAAGGCGTGATGATGAAGTCGCCCGGATGCATGGTGGTGCGCTCGCCGCCGACCGTGGTGTAGGCGCCCTTGCCGTCGACGATGAAGCGCAGCGCCGACTGCACGTGGCGGTGCGAAGGCGCCACCTCGCCCGGCATGATGAGCTGCAGTCCGGCGTAGAGCGACTGGGTGATCGACGAATTGCCGGGCAGCGCCGGGTTCTCCAGCACCAGCACGCGGCGCACGGCCTCCTCGGCGGTGATGAGGTCGGCCGACTCCATCAGCAGCGGGCGGATCTCGTCGTAGCGCCACAGCGCGGGCACGCAGGGCGTCTGCGGTTCGCGCGGCACCAGCGCGTGCAGCGATTCCCACAGCGGCGTGAGGTGCAGGGGGCTGATGCGGGCGTAGTAGTCGCGGCGTTCGGCCGCATTGGAAGGCGCGGGTTTCATTGGGCTTGGGTGTCTCCGTGGCGGCATTGTTGGTCCGCACCACTATTTCCTCAAGACCGCCTGCCAATACACGGAATTCGAAATTTCGATAATGGTGACTTTCACCGCAGCGTAAATCGCCCATGTCCAAGCTCGATCTCGAATGGCTCGCCGTGTTCGACGAGGTCTACAAGACCGGCAACGTCTCGAAGGCCGCGGAGCGGCTGGGCATGGCGCAGGCGGCGGCCAGCACCGCGCTGAACAAGCTGCGCGCGCACTTCGACGACCGCCTGTTCACCCGCACCGCGCAGGGCATGCAGCCCACGCCGCACGCCGAGCGCATCTACCCGAACCTGCGCGAGGCGCTGGCCCAGCTGGCTCAGGCCCAGGGCAACCGCAGCAGTTTCGAGCCCGCGCAGGCGCAGCGGCGCTTTCGCATCTGCATGACCGACATCAGCGAGGTGGTGCTGCTGCCCGGCCTGCTCGACCACCTGCGGCGCGCGGCGCCGGGCGTGCACATCGAGACCGAGATCATCTCCACCCTCAGCGGCCGCCGCCTGCAGGACGGCGAGGTCGACCTCGCCGTGGGCTTCATGCCGCAGCTGGACGCGGGCTTCTACCAGCAGACGCTGTTCATGCAGAACTTCGTCTGCCTGGCAGCACAGAACCACCCGCGCATCGGCGCGAAGCTCACGCGCAAGCGCTTCGAGGCGGAGGCGCATGCGGTGGTGTCCACCTCGGGCACCGGGCATGCCATCGTCGACACGACCCTCGCGCGGCTGGGCCTGAAGCGCAACGTGGTGGTGCGGCTGTCGAGCTTCCTGAGCGTGGCGCGCATCGTGGCGCACACCGAACTGATCGTGGTGGTGCCGCGCATCCTCGGCAACGTGCTGGCCACGCAGGAGCCGGTGAAGCTGCTGGAGCCGCCTTTCGTGCTGCCCGACTACGCGGTGAAGCAGCACTGGCACGAGCGCTTCCACGCCGACCCGGGCAATGCCTGGCTGCGGCGCACGCTGGCCCAGCTGTTCAGCGGCAGCTGACCGGGCGTGCATGCCCGAGCGACGGGCGGCGTCCGCAGGCGTGGCCCCGCTCGCATAATCGCGGCTCCTCCCACAGCCATATCCACAAAAGGCGGCCCCATGTCTTCGATCACCCTGCGCTTTCTCGCCGAACCCAGCACCGTCAACTTCGGCGGCAAGGTCCACGGCGGCACGGTCATGAAGTGGATCGACGAGGCCGGCTACGCCTGTGCGACCAGCTGGTCCAAGCGCTACTGCGTCACCGCCTTCATCGGCAGCATCCGCTTCCACCGCCCGATCATGATCGGCGACCTCGTCGAGGTGGAGGCCCGCCTGGCCTACACGGGCAACACCAGCATGAACATCTCGGTCGAGGTGCGCAGCGGCGACATGAAGGGCGGCGCGATGGAAAAGACCACCGAATGCCTGATCGTGTTCGTCTCGGTCGACTCGCACGGCCGGCCACTTCCGGTGGAAAGCTTCGTGCCCGGCACCCCCGGCGAAATGGCACTGGCCGAGCGCGCCAAGATGCACCTCGATGCGAGCCGCGCAGCCGGCGCGACACCGTAGACCCTCCCGGCTTCGCATGTAGACGTGAAGCTCTAATGGGGAGCACGCCGAGCGGCTAGAGTCAGGCGATCGTTTGCAAAAAGGAACATTCGCATGGCTACCCAGGACGACGACAGCAACGGCAAGGCCGCCGACCGCATCAAGGATTCCGCCCAGCAGATCTGGCTCGCAGGGCTCGGCGCCTTCGCCAAGATGCAGCAGGAAGGCAGCAAAGCCTTCGAGGCGCTGGTGAAGGACGGCGCCGGCATGCAGAAGAAGACCCAGCAGGCCGCCGAGGAAACCCTGGCCCAGGCCCAGCAGCGCATGGCCGGCTTCGCCAGCGAGTTCGGCACCAAAGCCGCAGGCCAGTGGGGCAAGCTGGAGAACATCTTCGAAGACCGCGTGGCGCGCGCCCTCGAAAAACTGGGCGCACCCACCGCAGCCGACATGGCCGCGCTGCAGGCGCGCGTCGAGGCGCTCGAAGCCCAGCTGAAGAAGCAAGCGGGTGCGGCCCCCCGCAAGCCCACGGCGCGCAAGACAGCCGCCCCCGCCGCCAAGAAAACCACCTTGCGCCGCAGCAAGCCGGGCTGACACCGCGCCGGCCCCGAGCGGCCGGCCGGTATTGCGGCACCGCACAAGAACCCGGCGCTGCAAAACATGTCCCGCACCGTCCATGGTGCGGTGCACATAGGCTAGAGTGTCCCCAAGAACACGAGCACACGGGGGCACCGACATGGCAAAGAAGGCGCCACGCCGCACGGCGCAACGAATCCTCGAAGCCGCACTGGATCTGTTCAACCGCTTCGGGGAGCCGAACGTCTCGACGACGCTGGTGGCGGGCGAACTCAACATCAGTCCGGGCAACCTGTACTACCACTACCCGGCCAAGGAAGAGCTGATCAACAAGCTCTACGAAGCCTACGAAACCGAGCTCAACGAGCTGCTGCACGCGAGCGAGGGCGTGCACGACGTGGAGGACGCGTGGTTCTTCATGCACAGCCTGTTCGAGCTGATCTGGCGCTACCGCTTTCTCTACCGAGACCTGAACGACCTGCTCAGCAAGAACCGGCTGCTGGAAACCCGGTTCCAGCTGGTGCTGAAGAACAAGGCCCGCGCCATCCGCCAGCTGATCGCCGGCCTGAGCCGCGCCGGCCATCTCGAGATCGACGTGCACGAGGTCGACACGCTGGCGCAGAGCATGGTCGTCGTGCTGACCTACTGGCTCAGCTACGAGTACGTGCGCAATCCGCGGGAAGCGCTGGAACCCGCGCACGCACAGGGCGCGCTGATGCGTGGCGGCCATCACACCCTGCACCTGCTCGCACCCTACCTTGAGCACGAGCAGCGGCGGCATTTGCTGACACTGAGCAACGCCTACAACGGTGAAGATGCCGCCAGCAGCGGCAGTCTGGGCGCCGGCGCCGCGGCATCTCCTGTCGATATGGCGGCCTAGACAACCATGCCCCACCCCGATTTCAAACCGCTCTCGCTGATGTCCGCCAGCCCGGTTGCCGCCGCCAGCCCGGGCCCCTGGACGCCCCTGCCCTGGGCCGACCTGCCCCGCTTCGACGTGCGCAGCGTGCTGGACCACTGGCCGCGCCTGCATGCCGGCCACGAGCTGCCGCTGCCGGCCGAAGGCTCGCCGCTCGCCGAAGGCTGGGCGCTGTACCACAGCGGCGAATTCGAACGCGCCGCCGCCATCGGCCTGCAATTGGGCGGCGAGGGAATGGCGCTGGCCAACCAGGCGACCGCGATCTACGCCAACTACCTGGAGCCGCGCGAGGCCGTGCGGCTCGCGATGCTGCGCCAGGTCATCGAGCGTGCCGGCGCGCAGGCCGCCACCGAGCCCGAGAACTGCCAGGCGCTCTACTGGCAGGCCTATGCGCTGGGCCGCTACAGCCAGGGCATCAGCGTGGCGCGCGCACTGGCCCAAGGCCTGGGCGGCAAGCTCAAGGGCGCGCTGGAACGGGTGATCGAACTGCAGCCGCGGCATGCGGACGCCCACCTCGCGCTGGCCTCGTTCCATGCCGAGGTGATCGACAAGGTCGGCGCGCTGGTCGGCCGCATGACCTACGGCGTGCGCTCGGAAACCTCGCTCGCGCTGTTCGAGCGGGGCCTGGAGCTGCACCCGCATTCGGCCGCCGGAATGATGGAATACGCCCGCGCGCAACTGATGCTGCACGGCGAGTCGCGCATGGGTGAGGCGACGCGGCTCTATGAAAAGGCAGCGGCGCTGAAGCCGGCCGATGCGCGCGAACGGCTGGACGTGGAGCTGGCCCGGGCGGGACTGAAAGACTGAACCTGGTACCCAACGGTACCGCTCAATTTAAGATGCGCGGTTTCCGCTTTTCAATTCGAGCCCCATGTCCGACCTCAACGCCCAATTCGAAGCCGCCCAGGCCAACTCCAAGCTGCTCGCCGAGCGTCCCGACAATCCGACGCTGCTGAAGATCTACGGCCTTTTCAAGCAAGCCACCGAGGGCGACAACACCGCCAAGAAGCCCAGCTTCAGCGACATCGTCGCGCGCGCCAAGTGGGACGCCTGGACGGCCCAGAAAGGTGCGAGCGCCGATGAAGCCAAGCAGAAATACATCGACCTCATCGAATCGCTGCGAGGCTGACCGCGACCCTCAGCCGATGATCCCCCGCGCGTGCAGCGCGGCGATCTGCTCGGCGCTCAGGCCGATTTCCTTCAGCACCGCATCGGTGTCCGCGCCCAGCGCCGGCGCGTTGTGCCGGTGGCTCGCCGGCGTGAGCGACAGCTTGGGCACGAAGCCGGGCACCGCGAGCGCGCTGCCGTCGGGCATGCGCACCTGCTGCAGCATGCCGCGCGCCGCATAGTGCGGGTCGGCCGCGATGTCGGCGATGGTGTAGATGCGCCCGCCCGGCACATGCGCCGCGTCGAGCGCGGCCAGCACCTCGTCCACGGTGCGCTGTGCGGTCCAGTCGCCGATGGCGGCGTCCAGCATTTCGACCTGCGCCACGCGGCCCGTGTTGCCGGCCAGCGCCGGATCGGCCGCCAGGTCGGGACGGCCGATGCATTCCATCAGGCGGCGGAAGATGCTGTCGCCGTTGCCCGCGACGATGGCATAGCCGCCATCCGAACAGCGGTACGCATTGGTCGGCGCGATGCCGGGCAAGGCGCTGCCGGCCGCCTCGCGCACCGCGCCGAACGCGCCGTACTCGGGCAGCAGGCTTTCCATGCAGTTGAAGACCGCCTCGTAGAGCGCCACGTCGATCACCTGTCCGCGGCCCTTCGGATAGTCGGCGCTCACCGTGGCATGCCGGTGCTGCATGGCCAGCAGCACGCCGATCACGCCGTGCAGCGAGGCCAGCGTGTCGCCGATCGACACGCCCACGCGCACCGGCACGCGGCCTGGCTCGCCCGTGAGATGGCGCAGCCCGCCCATGGCCTCGGCCACCACGCCGAAGCCGGGGCGGTCGCGGTAAGGCCCGGTCTGGCCGTAGCCGCTGATGCGCAGCATGACGAGCGCGGGGTTGGCGGCCAGCAGATCGTCGGGGCCGAGGCCCCAGCCTTCCATCGCGCCGGGGCGGAAGTTCTCGATCAGCACGTCGGCTTCGGCCGCGAGCTGCCGCACGATGGCCTGCGCCTCGGGCTCGCGCAGGTCCAGCGCCAGCGAGCGCTTGTTGCGCGACTGCACCTGCCACCAGACGGAGGTGCCGTCCTTCAGCAGCCGCCAGGTGCGCAGCGGATCGCCCGCGCCGGGCGGCTCGATCTTGATGACCTCGGCACCGAAGTCGCCCAGCGTGCGCGCCGCGAAAGGCCCGGCGATCAGCTGCCCGAGCTCGATGACCTTGAGGCCGGCCAGCGGGCCCGCGGCCGGAGGGGAAGAGGTTGTGGTCGTCGTCATGGCGCCAGAGTGTGCCGTGCCACCGCCGTCCGGATCCCGGAGACGGTCAGGCGAGGCGGCTGCGGCCCCGGTGAGACTGGAGCATTGCGTCGAGGCTGCGCGTGATTTTCTGCTCGATCATTTCGCTGAAGCTGCTGAACAGGAAGCCCAGCGTCGCGTCGAGCGTGAAGGTGCTCTCCGTGACTTCGACCGTGCCGTCGATGCCCGCGCGGGTGAAGGTCGCCACGTCGCGGCCGTCGCCCTGGGTGTAGACGCATTCGAGGCCGAACTCCTGCTCGACCTGTGCGATCCATTTGTGCGCGACGGCGCGCGCCCCGGCAATGCCCAGCGTGTGGTTGCGTTCGATATGGATGTCAGGCACCGTGGTCTCCGTTTTTGTGTTCCGGGCTGGAATGGGTCTGCAGGATGCCGGTCGCCGACTGAAGCGCACTGCGGCGTTCCGCGTCGGTCGGCAGCGCGGCAATGCGCCGGACCGCAGTGTAGAAGCGCGGCCAGTCGCGGCCTTCGCGCTCGAAGAGTTTCTCGAAGCCGGGCACGAGGTCGTCGTAGGCGGCCTGCGCACCGAAAGCTGCGTTGTTGGCGCGCGCCACCCAGGCGTCGTAGGCGTTCTGGCGCGGACCGGTCCAGCCCGCCTTCAGCTTCGCATAGCGTTCGTGGAAATCGGCCATGGCGGCCCGTTTCATGGCGTCGACCCTGGTCCGGTCCCCGGCTTTGGCTTCGGGCGATTCGTAGATGCGGTTCAGCGCGCGGCGCGTGTCGAGCGCCAGCGCGCGGAATTCCTGGCGCTGCGCGTCGAACTGCGCGTACTCGCGCCGCGCCGGCTCGCCGGCCTCGCGCTGCAGCCACAGCGCCCCGCCGATGCGCTCGACCGCGGTGGCGTACGACTCGTTGAACACCGTGTCGCCGGACACGTAGAGCACCTGGTGCGCCAGCTCGTGGAACACGATGCGCGCAAGCTCGCCCTCGGGGTAGCCGATGAAGGTGGACAGCAGCGGATCGCCGCCGGCCCAGTTCATCCAGCCCAGCGTGGAGTACGCGGGCACCGGGTACACCGCCGTTTCCAGCTCCTGCTTCTTCTGCGCCTCGGCTTCGGCATTGGCCGCATCCTCGCTGTAGTAGCCGCGGTAACCCACGCAGCCCGCGACCGGGAAGCACCAGCTCTTGAGCGTGAGCGAGTACGGCGGCGCGGCCACCACGTTCCACACGGCGGCGCGGCGGTGCAGGTCGGCGTACGACTTGTAGCTGGCGTTGTCGGGCAGGCCGAGTTCGCTGGAAGCGAAGCGGCGGATGCGCTGGGCGAGTTCGAGCTTGGCCTTCAGCGGCGCAGACACGGCCGGATCGGCCAGCCATTCGGGCACGGGCCTGGCGGCCCGCATGATGCCGATGTGGCCGCTGGCGGACTGCCAGTAGTAGCCGAGGTCGGCACAGCCGGCCAGGAACAGCGAGCCGGCCAGCGCGAGAGCGCGCAGGGGCCTCACGCCTTCTCGACCTCGACGAGGCAGTCGTAGAAGGTGGGCCCCCGGCCGATGTCGGTCAGGCGCTGGCTCGTCAGTTCGTTGACGTTGGTGCCGTCCACGCCGAACTTGCGCCACCAGATGCCCATGCCATGCACCACGCCCTGCCGCGCGCGGCGCGAGACTTCTGCGCGGCAGCGGTGTTCGCCGCGCTTGTTGAACACACGCACCATCGCGCCGTCCTCGATGCCGCGCGCGGCGGCATCGGCCTCGTGGATCTCGAGCAGCGGCTCGACCTCGATGGCGCGCAGGCTGGTCACGTTGACGAAGGTCGAGTTGAGGAAGTTGCGCGCCGGCGGCGAGATCATGGCCAGCGGGAATTCGGTCGAGCTGCCGGCCGGCTCCCAGTTGGGCACGTGATCGGGCAGGCCGTCGATGCCCATGGCCTCGAGTCGCGCGCTGAAGAATTCGCAGCGGCCCGAGGGCGTGGGGAATTTGCCATCGGCAAACGGCGCCTCGGGCAGCTTCAAGCTGGTGAAGCCCTGCGCCAGCAGCTCGGGAAAGTCGATGGTGTTCCCGGCGAAGGCGGTGCGGCACAACGTCTCGTCGTCGTCGGAGAAGCAGGGCTCGTCGAAACCCATGCGGCGCGCCAGCTCGCGGAACACCCAGGCGTTGCTGCGGGCCTCGCCGCGCGGCGCCACGGCCGGCCGGTTCAGCAGCACGTCGGTGTGGCCGTAGCTGCAGTGGATGTCCCAGTGCTCCAGCTGCGTGGTGGCGGGCAGCAGGTAGTCGGCATAGTCGGCAGTGTCGGTGCGGAACTGCTCCAGCACCACGGTGAACAGGTCTTCGCGCGCGAAGCCCGCCGCCACCTTGGCCGATTCGGGCGCCACCGCCACCGGGTTGCTGTTGTAGACCACGATGGCCTTCACCGGGTTGGCGGTGTCCAGCAGCGCGTCGCCGATGGTGCTCATGTTGATGGTGCGCGGCTTGCGCCCGGCCAGCAGGTCGGGGCGCTGCAGCGCGGCGCGGTCGACCGGGTAGTGGCCCGAGCTGCTCAGCAGCAGGCCGCCGGCGCGGTCGCGCCAGGCCCCCACCAGCGCCGGCAGGCACGCGACGGCGCGCGCCGCGTTGCCGCCGCCGCGCACGCGCTGCATGCCGTAGTTCAGGCGGATGGCGGCCGGCTTGGTGGTGCCGTAGGCCCTGGCCAGCGATACGATCTGTTCTTCGGGAATGCCGCAGACCTGGGCCGCGCGCGACGGCGGCCATTGCAGCGCGCGCTCGCGCAGCTGCTCCCAACCCAGCGTGTGGTTGGCGATGTAGTCGTGGTCGAGCCAGTCGTGCACGATCAGCTCGTGCATCAGGGCCAGCGCCAGCGCGGCGTCGGTGCCGGGCAGCAGCGCGATGTGCTCGTCGCACTTGTCGGCGGTTTCGGTCCTGCGCGGGTCGATGCACACCAGCCGCGCGCCGGCGCGCTTGGCGGCCTGGGCGTGGCGCCAGAAATGCAGGTTGCTGGCAATGGAGTTGCTGCCCCAGATCAGGATCAGCTTCGCCTCGGCGAAGAACTCGATGCGCATGCCGACCTTGGCGCCCAGGGTGTGGACCATGGCCTCGCCGCCGGCCATCGAGCAGATGGTGCGGTCCAGCAGGGTGGCGCCCAGTTTGTGGAAGAAGCGCCGGTCCATCGACTCGCCCTGCACCAGCCCCATGGTGCCCGCATAGCTATAGGGGACAATAGCTTCGGGTTTTCCCTGTAATACTCGAAGATTCGCGGCGATGTCGTCCAGGGCGGCGTCCCAGCTCACCGGCTCGAACTGGCCGCTTCCCTTGGGGCCGACACGCTTCAGGGGCTGTATCAGCCGTTCCGCATGGTCGTTGCGCTCGATGTAGCGCGACACCTTGGTGCACAGCACCCCGCCCGTGTGCGAATGGGCGGGGTTGCCCTGCAGCTTCACGGCCACGCCGTCCCTGACGGTGGTGACGAGTGCGCATGTGTCCGGGCAATCGTGAGGGCAGGCGCCCAGCACGGCGGTCGATGCGGGTTGGGAAGGTGCTTCTTCGAGCAAGGTATCCGATGCGTGGGCCATCGGGCGAGTCTAATTTGTGTGCGCGAGACAGAGCGCAGGAGTGGGTTTTGGACATGATGAATCGACGACGTTTTTCCCTGGCCGCTGGCGCGGCCGCCACGCTGGGTGGCTTCGGCATTGCGCGGGCGCAGGGCGACACGCCGCTGGTGCTGGGCCAGTCGGCGCCGTTCACCGGGCCGGCGGCGCAGCTGGGCATCCAGTTCAACCAGGGCGCCAAGCTGTTCCTGGATGCCTACAACGCCCAGCCGGGCCGCCGCGACGTGGTGATCAAGAACCTCGACGACGGCTACGAGCCCGAGCGCTGCGCCGCCAACACGCAGAAGCTGATCGAAGAGGACGTGTTCGCCCTCTTCGGCTACGTCGGCACGCCGACCAGCCTGGCCGCGCTGCCGCTGGCGGTGAAGGACAAGGTGCCGTTCATCGCACCGCTCACCGGCGCGATGTCGCTGCGCGAGCCTTTCCAGAAGAACGTGTTCCACCTGCGCGCCTCGTACAACGACGAGACCGCGCTGATGGTGAAGCAGCTCACGCACCTGGGCCTGAAGAAGATCGCGGTCTTCTACCAGAACGACGCCTACGGCAAGGCCGGGCTCGACGGCGTGACGCTCGCGCTCGGCGAACAGCAGCTCAAGCCGGTGGCGCTGGCCACGGTGGAGCGCAACTCGGCCGACGTGGCGCAGGCAGTGAAGACCCTGGTGGCGGCCCGGCCCGACGCGGTGGTGCAGGTCGGCGCGTACAAGGCTTGCGCGGCCTTCATCCGCGAGGCGCGCAAGGCGGGCTACGGCGGCACTTTCTTCAACATGTCTTTCGTTGGCACGCAGGCGCTGGCGGACGAGTTGGGCAAGGATGCGGCCGGCGTGATGGTGACCCAGGTGGTGCCCTCGCCCTACAACGCGGCCAATGCGCTGGCGCGCGAGTTCACCGACGCGGTGCGCAAGGCCGGCGGCGGCGCGAGCGCCAATTTTTCGAGCATGGAAGGCTACCTGGCCGCGAAGGTGCTGACCGAGGGCCTGCGCAAGGCGCCGGGCAAGCCCACGCGCGAGAGCCTGATCGCAGGGCTCGAAAGCATCGACCGCCAGCAGTTCGGCGGCTTCGAGGTGTCGTTCTCGGCCAAGAACCACGTGGGCTCGAAGTTCGTCGAGCTCTCGATGCTGACGGGCGACGGCCGCGTCAGGACCTGAACTTCTTTCGTGGAATACCGCGGAACCGGCTTTGCCGGGCCGCAGGTATTGCCCCCTTGAGGGGGTTGGCGTAGCGACACGAAGTGCGCGAAGCCCCCGGGGGGGTCAGGCCGTCAGGCCATCCACAGCCTGGAACATCGCCTGCCGAGCCTGGCTGACGATCTGCCCGCGCCAGGCATCGGTGTCGGTATAGAACGCCTCGAGCATCCGCGCGCGGATGCCGTCGGCCAGATCGGCCGGCGCCTCGGGATGCTTGTGCAGCCAGTGGTCGGCGCGCAGGGCACCGGTCACTTCGAGCATCGGCAGCGTGCCGTATTCGAGCGCGATGCCGGTGTACTCGGCCTGCGGGCATTCCTCGTACGCCGAATCCCACATCATCCCGCGCAGCAGCGCCGATGTCGAAGAACCGTCGTAGATCGAGGTGACGGGCGCGGCCGGCGTGCCCCACCATGCATTGGCGCGAGCATAGGCGGCCTTGTCGTCGCGGCCGGCGAAGATGCGTTCGCCCAGCCCGTTGGGGCCTAGCCCCGTGTGCAGGTCGATCCAGGCGATGCGCCGAGCATTGCCCGCATGGCGCTTCAGCACGCTGCGAATCGTCTTGTTGCTCCAGGTCGGCGCCCTGCCGCCGAAGAACAGGCCGTCGTCGAACTGGTACTGCCCGCTAGTCACTGCCGCCTGGAAGGCAGTGGCGCCGTGCTTCTCGATCCACTTGGCGACCGCCGCCTGGTTCTCGGGGGTGGGCGGCCAGGTGGCGGGCAGCAGCAGCTCGTGCAGCTTGGCGTAGGGCTCGTTGACCGGCACCGGCTTCGAGAAATCGATGAAATTGCGGTTCAGGTCGACGTTCTCGTGCGTCACGCGACGGCCGTGCGAAAAGCCGTGCGGATTGAGCGCGTGCACATACAGCACCGCCACGCCCTGCGCCTTCGCCTTCTCGCGCCATTCGGCGTCGTGCAGCGCGAACACCTGCACGCCGCTGCCGCAGTGGCCCTCGACGCCGTGGCAGGCGCTGGTGACGATCAGCAGGTTCTGCGCGTTCGCGTCGCCGTCGAGCGCGACGTCCATCGACAGGTCTTCGCCGTCGCGCCCCTTGAGCGGATGCGCATGCGGCTCGACCGAGAGGCCGGCACTCACGCAACCCTGCAGGAACTTCTGGCGCGCCTGGGCATAGCGCGGCGAGAAGGCTTCGGCGATTCCGATCATGTGGCGATCAGGCGCTTGCGCCGCCGGGCTTGAGGAACTGCTCGGCGATCTGCACCCAGCAGGTGGCACCCAGCGGGATGAGATCGTCGTTGAAGTCGTAGCTCGCGTTGTGCAGGGTGCACGGGCCTTCGCCGTGGTGCATGTCGCGGTGCGTGCCGTCGCCGTTGCCGATGAAGGCGTACGCGCCCGGCTTGGCCTGGAGCATGAAGGCGAAGTCTTCCGAGGTCATGGCGGCCTCCTGCTTCAGCACGTTCTCGGGGCCGACGATGCCGCCCATCACGCGGCGCGCGAAGTCGGCCTCGGCCTCGGTGTTGACGGTGGGCGGGTAGTAGCGCTCGAAACGGAAGTCGCAGGTGGCGTCGTGCGCCGCGCAGATGTGGTCGCAGATCTGCTTCATGCGCGCCTCGATCATGTCGAGCACCTCGATCGAGAAGGTGCGCACCGTGCCCGACAGCTCGCAGTTGTCGGGAATCACGTTGTTGGCTTCGCCGGCGTGGATGGTAGTGACGGAGATGACGGCCGAATCGGTCGGCTTCATCTTGCGCGTGAGGATGGTCTGGAAGGCCTGCACGATCTCGCAGGCGATCGGCACCGGGTCGATGCCGGTCTGCGGCAGCGCGGCGTGGCCGCCCTTGCCGATCACGTTGACGAAGAACTTGTTGCCCGAGGCCATCACCGGACCGGGGCTCACGGCGAACTGGCCGGCCTTCATGCCGGGCCAGTTGTGCATGCCGAAGACGGCGTCCATGGGGAACTGCTCGAACAGCCCTTCCTTGATCATTTCGCGGGCACCGCCGCCGCCCTCTTCGGCCGGCTGGAAGATCAGGTACACGGTGCCGTCGAAGTTGCGGTGCTTCGCCAGGTGCTGCGCGGCCGCCAGCAGCATGGCGGTGTGGCCGTCGTGCCCGCAGGCGTGCATCTTGCCGTGGTGCTTGCTGGCGTGGGCGAAGGTGTTGAGCTCGGTGACGGGCAGCGCGTCCATGTCGGCGCGCAGGCCCACGGCGCGGCTGCTGGTGCCGTTCTTCACGATGCCCACCACCCCGGTGGTGCCCAGGCCGCGGTGGATGGGAATGCCCCATTCGGTGAGCTTGCCTGCCACCACGTCGGCGGTGCGGACTTCTTCGAAGCAGAGTTCGGGATGGGCGTGGAGGTCACGTCGGACGGCGGCGATGCCGGCGGCCTGCGTGACGAGCGAGTCGATGAGTTTCATGGCGTGGTCGTCTCAAAACGCCAGTCTATCCACTCCGGCGTTTCGAGGCACCCGCAAAGCCTCGTTATCCGGTATTCAGTGCCCGGCGGTCCAGAAGCCGATGTGCGGCGCGGAGGCTTCTTCCTCCAGCAGCGGCCCCACCACCTCGACGCGCCGCTGCCCGCGCGCGAAGACCTCGCGGCAGGGCAGCGAGAAGGTCGGGTTCTCGGGATGGTCGCCGGTCAGGCCGAGCAGCGCATGCTCGGACAGCGCGTAGACCACCCGCCCGATGTTCGTCCAGTAGATGGCGCCCGCGCACATGCAGCAGGGCTCGGCGCTGGTGTACAGCGTGCAGCGCTCCAGCTGCCCGGGCGTAAGCAGGCGCGCGGCCTGCGCCGCTGCCGCCAGCTCGGCATGCTGCGTGGGGTCGCCCTCGGGCGGCATCGAGTTGTTGCCCGCGGTGGCCACGACTTCGCCGTGCTCGTTCGCCACCAGCGCGGCAAAGGGATGGCGCCCACGCGCCTTCGATTCGTCCGACAGCCGGATGGCCATGCGAAGCAGTTCGAGGTCGCGCGGGGACAGGTCGGCGCTCATGTCTGGACGACGCCCCGCGTTCAGCGGCCGATGCTCTTCAGGTAGTCGGCGCGCGCGGCCAGCGCAGTGTCGGTGAAGTCGGTGAACACACCGTCCACGCCGAGCTTGTAGTACACGCCGTATTCGTTCTTGCCGTCCTTGTTGTAGTCGGAGGCCAGGCGGCGCGACTCGTTGCGGAAGGTGAAGGGGTGCACGAACAGGCCCGCCTTGTGCGCGTCGGCGATCAGCGAGGTGGGCGCCGTGGAGGTGGCGTCGGCGTCGTTGATCTTGCCGTCCTTGTTGACGTCCACCGGCTTGCCGTCGGCGCCGATGGTGCCCTTGATGCACACGATGTAGCGCTTCCAGGGACCGATGCCGTCGGCATACGTCTTGATCTCGGCCAGGCCCGCGGGCGTGACCATGGCGTCGAAGTTGCGCTTGTCGCCGGCCTTGGTCCAGTCGTAGGGGCGGTCGCTGGGCACGGCGAAGGTCACCGCGCCGGTCTTCAGGTCGACGCTGTCGCCGTCGATCAGCTGGACGATCTTCGTGTTCAGGCCCTTGCTCTTCATGTACTTCAGGCTGCCCGGCTCGAACGACTGCACGTAGATCGGCGCGGTCTTGCTGTTCCAGCCGGCGGCGTTGATGGCCGCGATGACCTTGTCTTCCAGCGGCAGGCCCAGGTCGCGGAAGTAGGTCGGGTTCTTCGTCTCGGGGTAGATGGCGATGGTGCGGCCGGTTTCCTTCGACTTCGCCTTGGCGAAATCGATGATCTCCTGGAAGGTCGGGATCTTGTACTTGCCGTTGAACTCCTGCGGGCGCTCGGCATCGGTGGAGATGCCCCCCAGGGTCTTGATCTCGGCCAGCGTGAAGTCGTTGCTGAACCAGCCGGTCTGGGTCTCGCCGTCGACCTTGATGGTCTTCTTGCGCGAAGCGAAGCGGGGGTGCTTGGCCACGTCGGTGCTGATGGCGAGGTTGGGGTCGTGGCGGGCGATGAGCACGCCGTCCTTGGTGGAGACCAGGTCCATCTCGATCACGTCGGCGCCGAGTTCGATGGCGCGCGCATAGGCTTCGAGCGTTTCTTCCGGCAGATAGCCCGATGCGCCGCGGTGGGCGATGACCAGCGGCGGGTTGCCGTCGAGCGTCAGCAGCTTGTTGCTGGAGGGTCCGGTGCTGCTGCAGGCTGCCACGCAAAGGGCGGCTGTGGCGGTCAGGGCGATCTGAAGGGTGCGCATGGTCGTGGTTTCTCCGTCCGAATGAAGAGGCGCAGGGTAACCGCTTCGCGTGACAGCTTCGGCACCCACGCTCGCGCGGCGCCGACTTCCTGGAGAATGTGTTGCATGCTCCATACGCTTTCCCCCCAAAGCCTGCTGCTGGCCCAGACCCTGGTGCGCATGAACACCGTCAGTGCCAACAGCAACCTCCAACTGATCGACTTCGCGCAGAGCCACCTCGCGGCCCTGGGCGTCAAGAGCCGCATCACCTACAACGCCGAGCGCACCAAGGCGAACCTGTTCGCCACGCTGGGCGAAGGCAAGCCGGCCGGCGTGATCGTCTCGGGCCACACCGACACGGTGCCGTGGGACGGGCAGGACTGGAGCGTCGACCCGCTCTCCGCCGTGGTGCGCGACGAGCGGCTGTACGGCCGCGGCTCGGCCGACATGAAGAGCTTCATCGCCATCGCGCTGTCGAACGCGAAGCGCGTTTTGGAAAGCGACTCGCCCTTCGCGGTGCACTTCGCATTCAGCTACGAGGAAGAGATCGGCTGCTTCGGCGTGAAGGAACTCATCGCCGACATGCGCGAAGCCAACATCAAGCCGCTGGCCTGCATCGTGGGCGAACCCACCAGCATGGTGCCCGCCATCGCGCACAAGGGCGTCTACCGCTACAAGTGCTGCGTGCGCGGCAAGGAGGCGCATTCGTCGCTCACGCCGAAGTCGGTCAATGCCATCGAGATGGCGGCGCGCGTGATCGGCAAGGTGCGCGACATGGCGGAAGGCTTCGAGCGCAGCGAGCCGCGCTACGAGGGCTTCGACGTGCCATTCAGTACCGCGAGCGTGGGCCAGTTCCACGGCGGCATCGCCGACAACGTGGTGCCGCGCGACGCCGAGTTCCGCTACGAGTTCCGCGACCTGCCGACCGCCGATGCGAAGCGCATGCAGGCCGACGTGGTGGCCTACGCGGGCAGCATCGAGCCCGCGATGAAGAAGGTGGCGCCCGATGCGGGCTTCAGCTTCGAGACCATCTGCGAGATCCCGAGCTTCCTGGGCTCTGCCAACGACCCCGTCACGCTGCTGGCGCAGCGCCTGGCAAGCGAGGATCGCACCACGCTGGTGGCCTTCGGCACCGAAGCGGGCCTGTTCAAGAACGCCGGCATCCCCACGGTGGTGTGCGGTCCGGGCAGCATCGAGCAGGCGCACCAGCCCGACGAGTACGTGAGCCTCGAGCAGCTGGCGCGCTGCGAGCTGTTCATGGAGCGGCTGGCTTCTTCTTCTGCCATCGGCTGAGATGGGCATTGCTTTCCGGGGCGTCGTTCGGGGCGCGCTCACGCCGACGGGGGACATTCGCGGAGGGGGGTACCCGGTGCCCTGTGCACGCACCCCGGAGCATCGCGGCTGTGCGATGGAAGACTGACGGGCTTGAATTGACCGAAAGCAGCACTCCACTGCAGCGCATGAAGCGCGTCGCCCTCGGCCTGCTGTGCGGCGCCGCCGTGCTCTACGCAGTGGCCAGTGCACTGCATGCGCAGCACCCGGCGTGGGGCTACGTCGCCGCCTTCTCCGAAGCCGCGATGGTCGGCGCCATTGCCGACTGGTTCGCGGTGGTGGCGCTGTTTCGCCATCCGCTGGGCCTGCCGATTCCGCACACCGCCATCATCCCGAGCAACAAGGACCGCATCGGCGCCAAGCTCGCGGGCTTCATCTGCGACAACTTCCTGAGCACCGGGCAGGTGCTCGGCAAGCTGCGGGAATTCGATGCGGCCGGGCGCATCGCCGACTGGCTGGCCCGGCCCGCGAGCGGCGAGAAGCTCGGCGAATGGGGCGTGGCCGCCGCGCGCTACGGGCTCTCGGCCTTCGACGACGAGCGGGTGCGCGACTTCCTGGGGCGCGCCGCCGCGGCGGGCCTCGAGAAGATCGATCTCTCGCGCCTCACCGGCCAGGCGCTCGACGCGCTCACCGCCGGCGGGCGCCACCAGGCCCTGCTCGACGACGTGCTGCAGCAGGTGGCCGGCCTGCTCGAAGGCGACGAGGTGCAGGCGCACATCACCGAGGCCATCGCGCGCGAGATCAAGACGCTGCGCTACGTCGGCCTCGACCAGGTGGCCGCCAAGCTGGCCACGCGCAAGATCGTCGCAGCCGTGGCGCGCACCATCGGCGAGCTGGCGGCCGAGCCCGACCATCCGATGCGCAGGCGCTTCGATCACTTCGTCGACGACTTCGTGGTGCGCCTGAAGCTCGACCCCGAGTTCCAGCAGCGCGGCGAGCAGATCCGCGCCGAGCTCGTCGCGCACCCGGCCCTGGGCGACTACCTGCATGGCCTGTGGGGCGAGCTGCTGGCGTGGCTGCACGACGACCTGGGCCGCGGCGACTCGACCATCCGCCGGCGCATCGCCTCGATGGCCGCCGCGCTGGGCACGCGGCTGCAGGGCGACGAGGCCATCCGCCGCTGGATCAACGAGCAGATCGAGGCGGCCGCGCCGCTGGCCATCGAGCGCTACCGAGAAGACATCCGCCGCTACATCGAGGAACGCGTGGGCGAGTGGAACGCTCAGGAAATGACGCTCGAGCTGGAGCGCCACATCGGGCGCGACCTGCAGTTCATCCGCATCAACGGCACGCTGGTGGGCGGGCTCGTGGGACTGCTGATCCACACGGTCACGCAGCTGCTGCGCGGCTGAGCGGCCCCGGGTAATCCACAGCGGACGAAAGTCCGCATCCTGTCTCCGGAGAGACCCCGCGGCCCCTCCCGCCTCCTAGACTGTTTCGCGCATCGATCAACCAGAGGAGACACGCACCATGCCCCGTCGAAGCAGCCTCGGCGCCCTCGCGCTGACCGCCACCCTCGCCCTGCTGGGCGCCTGCGGCAGCCTCGCGCCGCCATCGGCCACGCGGCCCGCTTCCTGGGGCCCGCCCGAGGCGCTGGTCGCCCCGTCGTCCTTCGCCGGGGTGCATGGGCTGGCCATCGACGCCAAGGGCCGGCTGCTCGCCGGCTCGGTGCTCGGCAACACGCTGTGGGAGGTCGACCGCAGCACCGGCGCAGCCAAGGTGCTGATCGACGCGCCCGAGGGCCAGGCCGACGACATCGCCGTCGGCCCGAAGGGCGAGCTGGCCTGGACCAACTACCTCATGGGCATGCTGCGCTACCGCGAGAGCGACGCCGCGCCCATGCGCGTGCTCGCCAAGGACCTGCCCGGCCTCAACTCGCTCGACTTCGACCGCCGCAACGGCAGGCTCTACGCCTCGCAGGTGTTCCTGGGCGACGCGCTGTGGGAAATCGACCGCGAAGGCCAGAAGCCGCCGCGGCTCATCAAGAAGGACATGGGCGGCTTCAACGGCTTCGAGGTGGGGTCCGACGGCATGCTCTACGGGCCGCTCTGGTTCAAGGGCCAGGTCGTGAAGATCGACCCGGCGACCGGCGCCATGACCGTGCTCGCCGATGGCTTCAAGATCCCGGCCGCCGCCAACCTCGACGGCAAGGGCAACCTCTGGGTGGTCGATGCGCGCAGCGGCGAGCTGGTGCGGGTGGACCTCGCCACCGGCCGCAAGACCGTCGCGAAACAGCTGCGGCCCTCGCTCGACAACCTCGCCATCGCGCCGGACGGAACCATCTACGTCTCCAACATGGCGAACAACGAGGTGCAGGCCTTCAACCCCGCCACCGGTGACCTGCGCACGCTCACCAGCGGCAAGTTGGCCGTGCCGGCCGGCATGAAGATCGACGGCAACGACCTCTGGGTGGCCGACGTCTTCGGCTTTCGCCAGGTCGACGTGCGCACCGGCGAGGTGCGCGACGTGTTCCGCATGCAGCGCGACCCCGACCTCGACTATCCGTTCGCGGTCGGGCTTTCGGCCAGGCTCTTCGCGCTGAGCTCGTGGTTCACGGGCACGGTGCAGCTGGTCGACCGCCAGACGCTGAAGACCGTCGAAACCATTCACGGCCTGAAAGCGCCGTTCGACGCCATCCCCATGCCCGACGGCAGCGTGATCTACGCCGAGATCGCCACCGGCAGCATCACCCGCGCGAGTGGGCCGAAGTTCTCCGAAAAGTCAGTGCTTGCTAGCGGCTTGAACGGCCCGGTGCAGATGGTCGTCGGCCGAGACGGCGCGCTCTACGTGACCGAGGCGGCCGGCAAGCTCTTGCGCATTCCGCTGGACGCCAGTGCGCCGCTGCGCACCGTGGCCGACGGGCTGGCGCTGCCCGAGGGGCTGGCGCAAACGCCGTGGGGCAGCTTCATCGTGGCAGAGAGCGCGGCGCGCCGGCTGGTGGAAATCGACCCCGTGAACGGCACGCGCCGGACGGTCGCCGAGAACCTGCCGATCGGCCTCGCGCCCGGGCCGGGACTGCCCCCGCCCTATGTGGTGACAGGCGTTGCAGTGGGCCGCGACGGCACGATCTACATGGCTGCCGATCGCAACAATGCGATATATCGAATTCGGCCCGTAAGGTAGCGTAACGAAAAGTTTAGATTTCGGTTTACTTTTAAAAACAAATATTACAGACTGCGCGGGACGTCTTGCAGCGTCCCGATCGCATCCGGTGGTCGGGAGTCCGCGAGGCGCTCTTTTCTTGAAAGGGACATCGCATGACACCGCTCGTCACAGGCCAACTTCTGTCGCCCGAGTACGCACTGGGCATGGTCGCGCTTTCGTTCGTCATTTCTTTCGCGGGCTCGCTGGTGGCCCTCATCTGCGCCGGCCGCATGGTCGGGGCGGACGGCAAACCCAACCTCGCCGTCGTGGCCTGCGCAGCAGTGGCGCTGGGCGGCATCGGCATCTGGTCGATGCACTTCATCGGCATGCTGGCGTACCGCCTGCCGGTGGCCATCTCGTACAACATGCCGCTCACGGTGGTGTCGCTGGTGGCGGCCATCCTGATCTCCGGCATTGCCCTCTACATGGCCGGCGGACGGCGCAAGTTCAGCAAATCGGGGTGGCTCGGCGGCAGCCTGCTGGCCGGCATCGGTGTCTGCGTGATGCACTACATGGGCATGTTCGCGATGAACATGCGCGCCTCGATGGACTTCGACCTGACGAGGGTCGGGCTGTCGGTGCTGATCGCCGTCACCGCCGCCGGGGCGGCCCTGTGGCTGGCGTTCAACCTGCGCAAGTTCACGCACAAGGTTGCGGCGGCCGTGGTGATGGGCGTGGCGGTCTGCACCATGCACTACGTGGGCATGAGCGCGGCCAGCATGGTGTGCATCGCCACGGCGCCCACTGACGCGCTGGCCATCGGCGGCAGCTACATGGGCCTCACGGTGTTCGGCACGGCCGGCGCGGTGCTGATCTTCATCTACTGGGTGGTCACCGGCAGCAGCCTCGACGCCCCGGTGGCCGCGCGGCGCGCCCGCGCAAGCTGACCTCCCTGCGGCCAGCCAGTAAGCGCAAGCGGGGGCGGCGCCCGCCCCCTAGAGTCGGTGCAGAGCGAAAACAAGCGACCTGCACAGACTCCACATGCCAGTCATCGAATCCCGGCTGCAAGCGGCCAGCGACACCTTCCAGGCCAACCGCACCGGCATGCTCGCGCTGCTCGGCCAGGTGCGCGCACACGAGGCCCGCGCCGTCGCAGCCTCCGGCGCCTCGGCCGAGCGCTTTGCCAAGCGCGGGCAGCTGCTGCCGCGCGAGCGCCTCGCGCTGCTGCTCGACACGGGCGCGCCCTTCCTGCCGCTGGCCTCGCTCGCGGGGCTGGGGCATGACGAGCCCGATCTGGCCAGGAGCGTGCCGGGCGGCGGCCTGATCTCCGGCATCGGCCAGGTGTCGGGCGTGCGCTGCATGGTCAGCGCCTCCGACTCGGGCATCGATGCCGGTGCGCTGCAGCCCATGGGCCTGGACAAGCAGCTGCGCGTGCAGGAGATCGCGTTCGAGAACAAGCTGCCCTACGTGCAGCTGGTGGAAAGCGCCGGCGCCAACCTCATGCAATACCGCGTGCAGGACTTCGTGCGCGGCGGCAACATCTTCCGCAACCTCGCGCGGCTGTCGGCCGCGGGGCTGCCGGTGGTGACGGTGACGCACGGCTCCTCGACCGCGGGCGGCGCCTACCAGACCGGGCTGTCCGACTACATCGTGATGGTGCGCGACCGCACGCGGGCCTTTCTCGCGGGGCCGCCGCTGCTGAGGGCGGCCACCGGCGAGATCGCGACCGAAGAAGAGCTGGGCGGCGCCGTGATGCACACCCACATCTCGGGCCTGGGCGACTACCTGGCGGAAGACGACCGCGACGCCATCCGCATCGCGCGCGCCATCCTCGGCGGCATCGACTGGGCGCGCGACGAAGAGCCGCGCCGGTTCGCGCCGCCGCGCTACGACGCCGAAGACCTGCTCGGCATCATGCCGAGCGACGGCCGCCGGCCGGTGGACATGCGCGAGGTCATCGCGCGCATCGCCGACGGCTCCGAGTTCCTGGCGTTCAGCGAGCACTACGGCAGCGCCACCGTCTGCGGCCACATCCGGCTCGAAGGGCATGCGGTGGGCATCGTCACCAACAACGGCCCCATCGACTCCGACGGCGCGACCAAGGCCACGCACTTCATCCAGGCCTGCTGCCAGTCGCGCACGCCCATCGTCTACCTGCAGAACATCACGGGCTACATGGTGGGCCGCGCACACGAGGAGGCCGGCATCATCAAGCATGGCGCGAAGATGATCCAGGCCGTGACCAGCGCGACGGTGCCGCAGATCACGCTGCATTGCGGCGCCTCGTACGGCGCCGGCAACTACGGCATGTGCGGCCGCGGCTTCGCGCCGCGCTTCTGCTTCTCGTGGCCCAACGCGCGCACCGCGGTGATGGGCGGCGAGCAGGCGGCGAAGACCATGGCCATCGTGATGGAGGCCGGCATGGCAAGAAAGGGCGCGGTCGATCACGCGAAGATCGAGGCGATGCAGCAGCAGGTCGTCGAGCGCTTCGAGAGCCAGATGAGCGTGTTCACGACCAGCGCGCTGCTGCTGGACGACGGCGTGATCGATCCACGCGACACGCGCGCAGTGCTGGCCGAAGTTCTTTCCGTGTGCCGCGATGCCGATGCGCGCGTGCCGCAGGCCATGCAGTTCTCGGTGGCACGGCCATGAGCAGCGCGTTCCACAAGATCCTGATCGCGAACCGCGGCGAGATCGCGGCGCGCGTGATGCGCACCGCGCGCGCCATGGGCTGCCGCACGGTGGCCGTGTATTCGAGCGCCGACGCGGATGCTGAACACGTGCGGCAGGCCGACGAGGCGGTGTGGATCGGCGAGTCGCTGCCCGCGCAGAGCTACCTGAACATCGCCGCGATCGTCGAGGCCGCGCATGCGAGCGGCGCCGATGCGGTGCACCCGGGCTACGGCTTCCTCGCGGAGAACGCGGCATTCGCACAGGCCTGCCGCGATGCGGGGCTGGTCTTCATCGGGCCATCGCCCGAAGCCATCCGCGCGATGGGCGACAAGGCCGGCGCCAAGCGGCTGATGCAGGCGGCGGGCGTGCCATGCATTCCGGGCTACCAGGGCGAAGACCAGCGCACGGAAAAGCTCGCGGCCGAGGCGGCGCGCATCGGCTGGCCCGTGATGATCAAGGCGACCGCGGGCGGCGGCGGGCGCGGCATGCGGCTCGTCACCTCGGCGGCCAACTTCGCCGAGCAGTTGCACAGCGCGCAATCCGAAGCGCTCAATGCCTTCGGCGATGCCACCGTGATCTTGGAGCGCGCCATCATCGCGCCGCGCCACATCGAGATCCAGGTGTTCGCCGACCGGCACGGCAACGCCATCCACCTCGGCGAACGCGACTGCTCGGTGCAGCGGCGGCACCAGAAGGTGATCGAGGAAGCGCCCTCGCCGGCCGTGTCCGACGCGCTGCGCGAACGCATGGGCGCGACCGCCGTCGCGGCGGCGAAAGCCATCGCCTACGAAGGCGCGGGCACATTGGAATTTCTGCTCGATGCAGAGGGCCAGTACTGGTTCATGGAAATGAACACGCGCCTGCAGGTGGAGCACCCGGTGACCGAAGCAGTGACGGGCCTCGACCTGGTCGAGCTGCAACTGCGCGTCGCGGCCGGTGAGCCCCTGCCCTTGACGCAGCAGGACGTGCGCATCGCCGGCCACGCCATCGAGGTGCGTCTGTGCGCCGAAGACCCACGGCAGGGCTTCCTGCCGCAAAGTGGTGCGCTCGCGGCATGGCGGCCTTCGCCCGCGCTGCGCACCGAGCACGCCTTGCGCGACGGTGCCGCCGTGCCGCCCTTCTACGACTCGATGATCGCCAAGCTCGTGGCGCACGGCCGCACGCGCGAGGAAGCCCGGCAGCGGCTGGCCGCGGGCCTGCAGGACACGGTGGCGCTCGGCCTCTCGACCAACCAGCAACTGCTGCAGCGTGCACTGTCGCACGATGTGTTCGCGAGCGGCGCGGCAACGACCGCCTTCATCGGCGATCACCTCGAATCGCTGCTTGCCGCGGATGCCGTCAACGAAACCCGCGCTGCATTGCTGGCGGCGCTGTTGCTGCAACTGGGCGAGCGCGGCCGGCCCTCGCCGCTGGCGCACAAGCTTCCCAATTCCCTGCGCTTCTCGCTCGACGGCGTGGTGCGTGCGGCCCGCGTGACACCGCGTGGTGCCGGCCGATTCGACATCGCACTGGACGGCGCAGCCCCCGTGCAGCTCGCATTGCTCGCACTGCCTGGCGACGGCGGCCTGCGCTTCTCGTGCGGCGGGCTGGCCGAGCAGGCGTTCGTCGCGCGGCAAGCCGAACGCGTGGATTTCCACTTTCGCGGCCAGTCGTTCCGATTGGAGAACCTCACGCACGTCGCGGTGGCGCGCACCGACGGCACCGGCAGCGACGGCCTGCTGCGCGCCTCCATGAACGGCCGGGTGATCGCGCTGCTCGTGGCCGAAGGCGATGCGGTCGCTGCGGGCCAGCCGCTGGTCACGCTCGAGGCGATGAAGATGGAGCACGTCCATTGCGCGCCGCGCGCCGGCCGCGTCGCCCTGCATGTCGCGGTGGGCGCGCAGGTGGCCGCGCGCCATGTGGTCGCGCAGGTCGCGGACGCATGACGGCGACGGCTCCTGCCAATTTCCGAAGGTCATTCGCATGAACGCCCCCTCCTCCCGCTACCGCTCCGTCTTCGCGCCCGGCCTGTTCGACGGACAGGTCATCGTTGTCACCGGCGGCGGCTCCGGCATCGGCCGCTGCACCGCGCACGAGCTTGCCGCGCTCGGCGCGCAGGTGGTGCTGGTCGGCCGCAAGCCCGAGAAGCTCGAGCAGGTGAAGGCCGAGATCGAAGCCAGCGGCGGCAAGGCAACCACGCAGGCCTTCGACATCCGGCAGGAGGAAGCGGTGCGCGCGGCCATCGCCGCTGTCATTTCCACCCACGGCCGCATCGACGGCCTGGTGAACAACGCGGGCGGCCAGTACATCACGCCGCTCGCCGCGATCACGGCCAAGGGTTGGGAGGCGGTGATCCACACCAACCTCACGGGCGGCTTCCTGGTCGCGCGCGAGTGCTACGTGCAAAGCATGCAGGCCAACGGCGGCGCCATCGTCAACATCGTGGCCGATATCTGGGGCTCGATGCCCAACATGGGCCACAGCGGCGCGGCGCGCGCCGGCATGGTGAGCTTCACCGAGACCGCCGCGCTCGAATGGGCCGCGAGCGGCGTGCGCGTGAACGCGGTGGCGCCGGGCTACATCGCGTCCAGCGGCATGGACCATTACCCGCCCGAGGCCGGCGGCATGTTGCGCGCCATGCGCAACACCGTGCCAGCGGGCCGTTTCGGCAACGAGGCCGAGACCTCCGCCGCCATCGCCTTCCTGCTGAGCCCCGCTGCCAGCTTCATCAGCGGCAGCGTGCTGCGCGTGGACGGCGCGCGGCCGCAGGTGCGCATGGGCTGGCCAATGGAGATTCCCGATGCGCAGACACAGCAGCGCGCGGCGGTAAGGCCTTTCGACGGCTTTCACCTCGCACAGACGCCGCGCGTGTTCCGGAACGACGAGCCCAACGACTGATTGGAGACAAGCGACATGCAGTACACCCACGAACACCTCGAGATCCAGAAGACCCTGCGCCGCTTCATCGACGAAGAAATCAACCCGCACGTGGACGAATGGGAAGAGGCAGAGATCTTCCCCGCGCACGAGGTCTTCAAGAAGCTCGGCAACCTGGGCATGCTGGGGCTGAACAAGCCCGAGGCCTTCGGCGGCGCGGGGCTCGACTACTCGTATGCGATGGCGATGGCCGAGGCGCTCGGCCACGTGAGTTGCGGCGGCGTGCCGATGGCCGTCGGCGTGCAGACTGACATGTGCACGCCCGCGCTCGCGCGCTTCGGCAGCGACGAACTGCGCCGCGAATTCCTCGTGCCCGCCATCGCCGGCGACACGGTCGGCTGCATTGGCGTGAGCGAGCCCGGCGCGGGCAGCGATGTGGCGGGCCTCAAGAGCCACGCGCGCAAGGACGGCGACGACTACCTCATCAGCGGCCAGAAGATGTGGATCACCAACAGCCTGCAGGCCGACTGGATGTGCATGCTGGTCAACACCAGCGACGGACCGGTTCACCGAAACAAGTCGCTCGTGATGGTGCCGATGGACAGCCCCGGCATCGAGAAGGCAAAGAAGATCCGCAAGATCGGCATGAACTCGAGCGACACCGGGCTCATCTACTTCGACAACGTGCGTGTGCCGCAACGCTTTCGCATCGGCGAGGAAGGCCAGGGCTTCGTCTACCAGATGCAGCAGTTCCAGGAAGAGCGCCTGTGGGCCGCCGCGAGTTCGCTGGAGCCGATGGAAGACTGCATCGCGCAGACCATCGAGTGGGCGCAGCAGCGCCACATGTTCGGCGCCACGCTGGCCGACCAGCAGTGGGTGCAGTTCAAGCTGGCCGAACTCAAGACCGAGGTGGAAGCGCTGCGCGCGCTGACCTACCGTGCCTGCGACCTGCATGTGCAGGGCGAGGACGTGCTCGAGCTCGCGTCGATGGCCAAGCTCAAAACCGGCCGCCTCACGCGGCAGGTGGCCGACACCTGCCTGCAGTTCTGGGGCGGCATGGGCTTCACGCTCGAGAACCGCGTCTCGCGCCTGTACCGCGACGGCCGGCTCGGCTCCATCGGCGGTGGCGCGGACGAGGTCATGCTCGGCATCCTCGCAAAGACGATGGGCATCGCGAAGCGGCCGCCGCGCGGCTGAGGCGCCCATGGACGCCGAACTGCAAGCCGACCGCGCGGCGCTCGCCGACACGGTGCGGCGCCTTGCCGAAAGCGAGATCGCGCCGAACGTGCAGGCCTGGGATGACGCGGGCGAGTTTCCGCGCGCGCTCTATGCACGCGCCGCCGAACTGGGACTGCTCGGACTGGGCTACCCCGAAGACCTGGGCGGTACGCCCGCTTCGTATTCGCTCAAGCTGCCCGCATGGATCGCACTGGCGCGCCACGGCAAGAGCGGCGGTGTGCTCGCAAGCCTGTTCTCGCACAACATCGGATTGCCGCCCGTGGTGCTGCATGCGAGCGATGCGGTGCGCCGCGAGGTCGTGCCGCCGGTGCTGCGCGGCGAGAAGATTGCCGCGCTCGCCATCACCGAGCCCGGCGGCGGCTCCGACGTGGCCGCGCTGCGCACCATGGCAAGGCGCGACGGCGATCACTACGTGGTGAACGGCGAGAAGACCTTCATCACCTCGGGCATGCGCGCCGACTGGATCACGGTGGCCGTGCGCACCGGCGAAGGGCACGGCGCGAGCGGCATCTCGATGCTCCTCGTGCCCGGCGATGCGCCCGGCCTTTCGCGCACGCGCCTCGCGAAGATGGGCTGGCTGTGCTCCGACACCGCGACGCTGCACTTCGACAACGTGCGCGTGCCGGCGCGCTACCTGCTCGGCAACGAAGGCGCGGGCTTCCGCATGGTCATGGGCAACTTCAACGGCGAGCGCATCGGGCTCGCGGCGGGCGCACTCGGCTTCTCGCAAGCCTGCCTCGACGAGGCGCTGGCCTGGGCGCGCGATCGCAGGACATTCGGTGCCGCGCTCATCGAGCACCAGGCGGTGCGCCACAAGCTGGTCGACATGCAGATGCGCATCGCCTCCACCGAGGCGTGGATCGAGGCGGTTTCGGCCGAAGGCGACGCGCACGAAGCGGCCGGGCGCTTCAACGCACCCGAATGGGTCGCGCAGGTCTGCATGCTGAAGAACCATGCGACGCAGACCATGCAGTTCTGCGCCGACCAGGCGGTGCAGATCCTCGGCGGCATGGGCTTCATGCGCGGCACGGTGAGCGAGCGCATCTACCGCGAGGTGAAGGTGATGATGATCGGCGGCGGGGCCGAGGAGATCATGAAGGAACTGGCGGCCAGGCAGATGGGCTGGTAGGCGCCAGGGAACGCCGCCGCGCGCCGGGTGTCCAACGAGCCAGCGCTTTCGCTGGGTCGCAGGAGCCCGACATGCTCTCTCTCACCTCCGGCATCGGCACCGTCATTCTTGTCCTGTTGGCGGTGCTGCTCTTTTCCGCGATATGGATCTTCCGGGAATACGAGCGCGGCATCGTGTTCACGCTCGGACGGTTCTCCAAGGTTTCTGGGCCTGGGCTGGTGATCGTGATACCGGCCATCCAGCAGGTGGTGCGCGTCGACCTGCGCACCGTGGTGCTCGAAGTGCCGACGCAGGACGTGATCTCGCGCGACAACGTGTCGGTCAAGGTCAGCGCGGTCGTGTATTTCCGCATCGTCGATGCCGAGAAGGCCATCATCCAGGTCAAGGATTTCTTCAACGCCACCAGCCAGCTGGCCCAGACCACGCTGCGCTCGGTACTCGGCAAGCACCAGCTCGACGACATGCTGGCCGAGCGCGAGAAGCTCAACCTCGACGTGCGCGAGTCGCTGGACGTGCAGACGGCGTCATGGGGCATCAAGGTGTCGAACGTGGAGATCAAGCAGATCGACCTCACCGAATCGATGGTGCGCGCCATCGCGCGGCAGGCGGAGGCCGAACGCGAACGGCGCGCCAAGGTGATCCACGCCGAGGGCGAGCTGCAGGCCTCGGAAAAGCTGTTCCAGGCCGCGCGCGTGCTGGCGCAGGAGCCGCAGGCCATCCAGCTGCGCTACCTGGAGACGCTGACGGTGATCGGCGCGGACAAGAACACGACCATCGTGTTTCCGCTGCCGGTGGACCTGCTGACGAGCTTCCTGGGCAAGCGTTCCTAGCCTGCGCGGCACGGGGTCAGTCGTTCTTCTCGGGCGTTTCGCCCCGTGCAGCCGCAAGCGCGGCCGCCGCGCGCAGCTTGTCCTTCTTGCTCGGCCGCTTGCCCTTGACGCCGCCGGTACCCGACGCATCGACCACGGGCACTGCCACCTCCGTCGGCTCGAAGCCTTCGACGCGTTCGCGCGGCAGGCTCAGCCCCTGTCGCTTCTCGATCAGCCGGAAGTGCGCCTCGGTGGCCGCGCTCACGAAGCTGATCGCCAGTCCGCTCTCGCCCGCGCGGCCGGTGCGGCCGATGCGGTGGATGTAGTCGATCGGCGAGCGCGGCAGGTCGTAGTTGATGACCACGGGCAGCTGCGCGATGTCGATGCCACGCGCTGCGAGGTCGGTGGCGATCACCACGTCCCAGCGGCTCTGCTTGAACTGCGAAAGGATGTCGGTGCGCGTGCCCTGCGCGATGTCGCCGTGGAAGGGCACGGCGTAGATGCCGTTCTTGTAGAGCTTCTCGGCCACGGTCTGGGCCGCATGCTGCGTGGCGACGAAGACCAGCACGCGATCCCATTCGCCTTCGTGCTGCTTCAACAGATGGCGCAGCAACTGCGTGCGGCGGATGGCGTCGACCTCGATCACGCGCTGCACGATGTTCGGCTCGGTGCCGGGCTCGCCCTGCACGTCGACGACGGCCGGATCGCGCAGCATGCCGTCGGCCAGCGCCTGGATGGCGCTCGGGAAGGTGGCGGAGAACAGCAGGTTCTGGCGCTGCTTCGGCAAGAGCGCGAGGATGCGGCCGAGCTCTTCGGCAAAGCCGAGGTCGAACAGGCGGTCGGCCTCGTCGAGCACCAGCGTCGACACGGCATCGAGCTTGAGCGCGTTGTGGTCGACGAGGTCGAGCAGCCGGCCCGGCGTGGCGACGACGATGTCGGCGCCGCCGCGCAGGCTCATCATCTGCGGGTTGATCGACACGCCGCCGAAGGCGACGACGATCTTCAGGCGCTCGGGCAGGTGCTGCGCCAGGCTGCGTATGGTCTCGCCCACCTGGGCCGCGAGCTCGCGCGTGGGCACGAGCACCAGCGCGCGCACGCGGCGCGAGCCCTGTGCGCGCTCGGCGACCAGGCGCTGCAGCAGGGGCAGGGAAAATGCGGCGGTCTTGCCGGAGCCGGTCTGCGCCGAGCCCCGCAGGTCGCGGCCTTGCAGAATCGCGGGGATGGCCGCGGCCTGGATGGCGGTCGGCGCGGCATAGCCGCTTTCGGCGGCGGCCTGCACGAGCGCGGGGGCCAGGCCCAGTGAGTCGAATGGCATGTAAGCAGACACAGAAGAGAAGAAAGACGGATCGGATGTCGACGATGAAACAGCAGCGCAATCAGGCCGGCAGCGCCCTGGTGTACTCCACGGAAGCGGGCGGCCGCATGTGCCCCGACTGCGGCGAGCCCATGGCCCGGTGCCGCTGCAAGGAGCTCAAGGCGCGCCTGCCGGCCACGGACGGCATTGTCCGCGTATCGCACGAAACCAAGGGACGCAAGGGCAAGGGCGTGACCGTCGTCAAGGGCGTGGCGCTCGATGCGGCGGCGCTGGCGGCGCTCGGCAAGCAGCTGAAAACGGCCTGCGGCTCGGGCGGCACGGTGAAGGACGGCGTGATCGAGATCCAGGGCGACCACCGCGAAACAGTGATCGCCGCACTCGTGAAGCAGGGCCACACGGTCAAGCGGGCGGGAGGCTGAGCACCGATGCAACCCGAAGACCTGCAGCGTCTGGTGACGCTCCAAATGCCTTTCGGCAAGCACAAGGGCACGCTGATTGCCGATCTGCCCGGAAATTACCTGACCTGGTTTGCACGCGAGGGTTTTCCCTCAGGAGAAATTGGCCGGCTGCTCGCGCTGATGCATGAAATAGACCACAACGGGCTCTCCGGCCTGCTGAAACCGTTGCGAAACCGCCCATCGGGCCGAGATGTTTCTCAATAACACACGATTTCCCCACGCTTTTTGTAAATCGGGCCGGATAATCCGGTTTACGTGTCTGTGAGCTTTGTCTCCCGTGCACGTAATTCGGTGATCGGTCAGTTTCGCGCCACAGCGCATTTTGTTTGTTGTGATTCTGGGACTCCATCGCTTTGTCTTGTTGGTTTGAATTAGGAGTCCCTCAATGGGCAAGAAACTCTACGTAGGCAACCTCGCCTACTCCGTGCGTGACAACGATCTGGAACAAGCCTTCGGCGAGTTCGGCGCCATCGTCAGTGCCAAGGTCATGATGGAACGTGACACCGGCCGTTCGAAGGGCTTCGGCTTTGTCGAAATGGGTTCGGATGCCGAAGCACTGGCAGCCATCGAAGCCATGAACGGCCACTCGCTGCAGGGCCGCGCCCTGACGGTGAATGAAGCCCGTCCGATGGAAGCCCGTCCCCCCCGTACCGGTGGTGGCGGCTACGGTGGTGGCGGCGGTGGCGGCTACGGCGGTGGTGGCGGCGGCTATGGTGGCGGCGGCGGTGGCCGCAGCGGTGGTGGCGGCGGCTACGGCGGCGGCGGCGGTGGTCGCGGCGGCTACTAAGCCCTTCCCTCCAGAGCCTTCGGGCTTCTGAATGAAAAGCTCCTTCGGGAGCTTTTTTCGTTTCTGCGCCAGGCTCGAGCGCCTTGGTCAGCTCGGCCTAATGAAAACCCGGTAAGCAATAGTCCGTACCTCCGCGGTCAGCCAACAGTCAGCCGCGCAGAACGACCCTCGACCCTTCATATAAGAGGGGCGAGACATGCGCATCAAGAGTCAGGCGGACTTCTTTTCAGGAGTCATGTTCACTGCCGTGGGAGGGGCCTTTGCGATAGGCGCCACCACCTACACCGTCGGCAACGGTGCCCGCATGGGACCGGGGTACTTCCCGCTGATGCTCGGCATCCTGCTGGCCGTCCTCGGCGCCATCATCATGTTCCAGGCGCTGGTGGTCGAAACCCCCACCGGCGACCCGATCGGCAAATGGGCCTGGAAGCCGCTGGCCTTCGTGCTCGGCGCCAACCTCGCCTTCGGCGTGCTGCTGGGCGGCCTGCCCAGCATCGGGCTGCCGGCGATGGGGATGATCATCGCGATCTACGCGCTCACGATCATCTCGAGCATGGCGGGCGAGCACTTCAAGCTGCGCGACGTGCTGATCCTCTCCACCATCCTGGCGGCCGGCAGCTACGTGGCCTTCATCTGGGCGCTGAAGCTCCAGATCCAGGTCTGGCCTACTTTCATTTCGGGTTGAGGAGCGCACCGCCATGGAACTGTTCCACAACCTCGCGACCGGCTTCGGCGTCGCGTTCACCTTCACCAACCTGCTGTACTGCCTGATCGGCTGCATTCTGGGCACGCTGATCGGCGTGCTCCCGGGCATCGGCCCGGTCGCGACCATCGCGATGCTGCTGCCCGCCACGTACGCGCTGCCGCCCGTGTCGGCGCTGATCATGCTGGCCGGCATCTACTACGGCGCGCAGTACGGCGGCTCGACCACGGCCATCCTGGTGAACCTGCCCGGGGAGTCGTCCTCGGTGGTCACCTGTATCGACGGCTACCAGATGGCAAGGCAGGGCCGCGCAGGCCCGGCGCTCGCCGCGGCGGGCCTGGGTTCGTTCTTCGCGGGCTGCGTGGGCACGCTGATCCTGGCCGCCTTCGCACCGCCGCTGACCGAGCTGGCCTTCAAGTTCGGCCCGGCGGAGTATTTCTCGCTGATGGTGCTGGGCCTGATCGGCGCGGTGGTGCTGGCCTCGGGCTCGCTGCTGAAGGCGGTGGCGATGATCGTGCTGGGCCTGCTGCTGGGCATCGTCGGCACCGACGTGAATTCGGGCGTGGCGCGCTACAGCTTCGACATTCCGGAGCTCACCGACGGCATCGGCTTCGTGGTGATCGCCATGGGCGTGTTCGGCTACGGCGAAATCATCGGCAACCTCTCGCAGCCCGACGACGAGCGCGAGGTGTTCACGCACAAGGTGAAGGGCCTGTGGCCCACCAAGGAAGACTTCAAGCGCATGACGCCCGCGGTGCTGCGCGGCACGGCACTGGGTTCGGCGTTGGGCATCCTGCCCGGCGGCGGCGCGCTGCTGGCAGCCTTCGCGGCCTATGCGCTGGAAAAGAAGATCAAGATGCGCCCCGGCGAAGTGCCCTTCGGCAAGGGCAACATCCGCGGCGTGGCTTCGCCCGAGTCGGCCAACAACGCCGGCGCGCAGACCTCCTTCATCCCGCTGCTGACGCTGGGCATTCCGCCCAACGCGGTGATGGCGCTGATGGTGGGTGCGATGACGATCCACAACATCCAGCCCGGCCCGCAGGTGATGACCAGCAACCCCGAGCTGTTCTGGGGCCTGATCGCCTCGATGTGGATCGGCAACGCGATGCTGATCGTGCTGAACCTGCCGCTGATCGGCATGTGGATCAAGCTGCTGACGGTGCCCTACAAATTCCTGTTCCCGGCGATCGTGCTGTTCTGCGCGATCGGCGTGTACTCGACCAACAACAACACCTTCGACATCTGGATGGTGGCGGCTTTCGGCTTCATCGGCTACCTGTTCCTGAAGCTGCGCACCGAGCCCGCCCCGCTGCTGCTGGGCTTCATCCTGGGCCCGATGATGGAAGAGAACCTGCGGCGCGCGCTGCTGCTGTCGCGCGGTGCGTGGAGCGTGTTCGTCACGCGGCCGCTGTCGGCGGGACTGCTGGTGGCTGCGGCGCTGCTGCTTGGCATCGTGCTGCTGCCGGCGATCAAGGCCAAGCGCGAAGAAGCCTTCGTCGAGGAGTAATTGGCTCGCCCCCAGGCTGCGCGCACTTCGTGTCGCTGCGCCAACCCCCTTCCGGGGGCAACACCTGCGGCCCGGCGGAGCCGGTTCCGCGGTGTTCCTGGAATAGTCAGCGCTGGAGTAGCGGCAGCAGCGCCTGTTGCCAGGCCAGTCCGAGCAGGGCCGCGCCGAGCACCACCGGGATCACCCCGGCCTTGAAGCGGAACAGCGCCACGGCGGCGATCAGCCCGATCGCCGCCGATGCTGCGTCGAAGCCACCGCCCGCGCCCTTCGGCCACAGCACGTGCCAGGCGAAGAACACCGCGAGGTTGACGATCACGCCCACCACGGCCGCCGTGATGGCCGTCAGCGGCGCGGTGAGCTTCAGGTTGCCGTGCGTCGATTCGATGAACGGCCCGCCCAGCAGGATGAACAGGAACGATGGCAGGAAGGTGAAGAAGCTCACCACCGTCGCCGCCACCGCGCCCGCCAGGAACAGCGACTGCCCACCGAACAACGCCTGGTTCCAGCCGCCCACGAAGCCCACGAACGACACCACCATGATCAGCGGCCCCGGCGTGGTTTCGCCCAGCGCGAGCCCGTCGATCATCTGCGTGGCGCTGAGCCAGCCGTAGTGGTCGACCGCGCCCTGGAACACGTAGGGCAGCACCGCATAGGCGCCGCCGAAGGTCAGCAGCGCGGCCTTGGTGAAGAACCAGCCCATCTGCGTGAGCGCGCCGTGCCAGCCGAACAGTGCCGCGAGGGCGCCGATGGCGACGAGCCACAGCGCGAGGAACACGCCCAGCACGCGCAAGAAGCGGCCCCAGCCGAAGCGCGCATGCGCGGGCGTCGGCGTGTCGTCGTCGATCAGTGCGGGACCGACCGAGGCGGCCGCCGCGGCGTGAGCGCCGCCCGGCGCGAAGCGCTCTGGCGCCACCCGGCTGCCAAGGTAGCCGATGGCCCCCGCCACGAGCACGATCAGCGGAAACGGCACGCGAAGCGCAAAGATCGCCACGAAGGCGGCCGCCGCGATCGCCCAGAGCCAGGCGTTCTTCAGCACCCGCGAGCCGATGCGCCAGGCCGCGAACAGCACGATGGCCGTCACCGCAGGCTTTACGCCGTAGAGCAGCCCCGCCACCGCCGGCACCTGTCCATACGCCATGTAGACCCACGACAACGCGATCAGGATGAACAGCGACGGCAGCACGAACAGCCCTCCCGCCACGATGCCGCCCCAGGTGCGGTGCATGAGCCAGCCGATGTAGGTCGCAAGCTGCTGCGCCTCGGGGCCGGGCAGCACCATGCAGTAATTCAGCGCATGGAGGAATCGCTTCTCCGAGATCCAGCGGCGGCGCTCCACCAGTTCCTGGTGCATCAGCGCGATCTGCCCGGCAGGCCCGCCGAAGCTGATGAAGCCCAGCTTGAGCCAATAGCCGAAGGCCTGCCAGAAGCTGACGGGGACGGGCGGCTCGGCAGGCGCTTCGGAGGAGGACATCGGCTGACTTTCGTGTTTCGCTATTTCAGGAACGCGTCGTAGGCGGTCTTCAGGATCAGCGCGCTCACCACCACGATGAACACCACCCGCACGAAGCCCGCCCCGTGCTTCAGCGCAACCCGCGTGCCGAGCAGGCTGCCCGCCACGTTGGCCACCGCCATCACCAGCCCGTAGTGCCACCAGACATGGCCCTTGGCAGCCAGCAGGATCAGCGCCGCGGCGTTGGTCAGCGTGTTGATGATCTTGGCCGAGGCCGAGGCGTTGAGGAAGTCGTAGCCCATCCAGCGCACGAACAGGAACACCAGGAAGCTCCCCGCGCCCGGCCCGAAGAAGCCGTCGTAGAACCCGATCGACAGGCCGATGGTGCAGGCCGCCAGCGTCTCGGCCCGGCCGGAGAAGCGCGGCGCATGCATCCGCCCCATGTCCTTGCGCGCCAGCGTATAGAGCAGCACGCCCAGCAGGATGACCGGCAGCGCCCGGCGCAGGAAGTCGCCCGGGAATAGCGTGACGCCCCAGGCGCCCAGCATCGAGCCGGCGAAACCGAGCACCGCAGCAGGCCAAAGCGCGCCCCAGCGCATCTGCACCCGCTGGCTGAACTGGGCCGCGGCGGCTGCCGTGCCCCAAATGGACGCACTCTTGTTGGTGCCCAGCAGCGTTGCCGGCGTCGCGCCCGGGAACACGGCAAACAGCGCCGGCACCAGGATCAACCCGCCTCCGCCCACGATCGAATCGACAAAACCCGCGAGCAGCGAAGCGCCCGTCACCACCAGCATTTCCATGGCGGCGATTGTCTCACTCGTGGCGCTATCGAAAATATAGCTTCATGTGCACGCGTGGCCTTTGTGGGAGGTCAATTTGGCACTGAGGAAAAACCCTTCGGGCACGGCGCGCGCGGGCATAAAAAAGGCGCCGACCAGCGGCGCCCTTCAAAGTCAAACACGGCATCTCGTACGGAGCCTTGGAAGCATTTTTATAGTTGCTCGAGATTTGTCTCCTCGGACCCTCGGCAGCACGAGCAGGGCCCGTTCGCGAGTGCGCAGACTTTAGGGGGCGCACCGCCTCAGTGCATTGGGAATTACCCGCTTTGCCGGCCCGGAAAGCCCGATTCGCAAACCAAAGTGTTTCCGATGGTTAACGGCGCGGCACAATTCATGCACGCGCGGTCAGGCCCCGATCTTGCACATCAGGAAGAACCCGGGAGTCGCCCACCCGACGGAGGAAGCATGCCATCCATGTCCGAAAGCGAACGCATCGCCCTCGCCGCGCGCCTTCATGTGGCGCTTCGGCGAAAGCACGGGCGCGTGACCGACACCGAATGGATGGCCACCAACGCCGAATACGCCGCCGAGATCGTGCGCATGACGCGCGCGCATGCCGCGGACACCAGGGACGAGGAGCTCTACCAGCTCGCGATGCGGCTCGAACAGGCGATGGAACCTTTGGCTCGGGCCAAGCGGCTGGCGGCGCGGCAGCCCGACGGCGCCCTGCCCACACCCATTCGCCACGCGGACGGACTGGGCTGACGCCTTCCTGCCGCGGCGCTGTTCAGGACGCGGCCAGCGCGGCCTTGCGGATCGACTGCAGCGTGCTGCCCGGCGTGATCGCTTCCGGATCGAGCAGGCAGTGCAGGATCGCCGGCTTGCCGCTCGCACGCGCACGGGCCAGCGCGGGGCCGAACTCTTCGGTGCTGGTCACGCGTTCGCCGTGGCCGCCGAACACTTCGGCATAGCCGCGGAAATCGGGGTTTTTCAATTGCGTGGCGCTGATGCGGCCGGGATAGTGTTTTTCCTGGTGCATGCGGATCGTGCCGTACATGGCGTTGTCCAGCAGCACCACGATGATCGGCAGGCCGTACTGCACGGCGGTGGCGAACTCCTGGCCGTGCATCATGAAGTCGCCGTCGCCCGCGAACACGACCACCTCGCGCTGCGGCCACAGCCTCTTGGCGCCGACGCCGGCCGGCAGGCCGTAGCCCATCGAGCCGCTGGTGGGCGCGAGCTGGCTCGCGAAGGCGCGGAACGGCCAGAAGCGGTGCACCCACGTGGCGAAGTTGCCCGCGCCGTTGCAGAAGATGGTGTCGGCCGGCAGCACTTCGCGCAGGTGCCGCATGACCTCGCCCATCTGCAGCGGGCCGGGAATGCGGATGGGGGCCGGGTCGCTCCAGCGCAGGAAGTCTTCGCGTGCGGTCTTTGTCTCTGCCTGCCAGGCCGGCGCTTGCGCGGGGCGCAGCGTGGACACCGCTTCGGCGAACGCCCGCGGCGTGGCGTGAATGCCCTGCGCGGGGCGGTAGAGCTTGCCGAGCTCGTCGGCATCGGCGTGCACATGCACCAGGGCCTGCTTCGGTTGCGGGATCGCCAGCAGTTCATAGCCTTGCGACGGCACTTCCGACAGGCGCCCGCCGACCAGCAGCACGAGGTCGGCATTGCGGATGCGCTCCAGCATGCGCGGGTTGGCGCCCAGGCCCAGGTCGCCCGCATAGCAGGGGTGCTCGGCCGACATCAGCATCTGGCGGCGGAACGAGCAGTACACGGGCAGCGAGAACGCGGCCGCGAAATCAGCGAACTGCAGCGCCGCCTGCTCCGACCAGCGGCTGCCGCCGAGGATGACCACCGGGCGCTGCGCCTGCGACAACCGCTGCTGCAGCTCGGCGAGCTGCGCCGCACCGGGATGGGTTTCGGTCACCGCGTAGGGCTGCGCGTCGGCCACCGCTGCGGCCTCGGTCAGCATGTCCTCGGGCAGCGCGATCACCACCGGCCCGGGTCGGCCGGAGGTGGCGACATGGAAGGCACGCGACACGAGCTCGGGCACACGCGCCGGATCGTCGATCTGCACCACCCACTTGGCCATGGTGCCGAACACCGCGCCGTAGTCCAGCTCCTGGAAAGCCTCGCGGCCCATGGCGTCGCGCGCGACCTGGCCCACGAACAGCAGCAGCGGCGTCGAGTCCTGGTGCGCGATGTGCACGCCGGCCGCCGCGTTGGTGGCGCCGGGGCCGCGCGTGACGAAGCAGATGCCGGGCTGGCCCGTGAGCTTGCCCTGCGCCTCGGCCATCATCGCCGCGCCGCCTTCCTGGCGGCACACGGTCACGTCGATCGATGCGTCATGCAGCGCGTCGAGCACGGCCAGAAAGCTTTCGCCGGGCACGCAGAACAGCTGCCTGACGCCGTGGGTGATGAGCTGGTCGACCAGGATCTGGCCGCCGGTGCGGGAGGAAGTCATGCTGTGTCCAATGGAATGAAGGTGTTGGGTCTTGCTCCCTCCCCCAGCGGGGGAGGGAGAAATGCGGGGTCATTCGAGGGCTTCGCATGCAGCAGCGATGCG
Organism: Variovorax sp. Varisp46; assembly: GCF_059491885.1. Lineage (NCBI taxonomy): Bacteria > Pseudomonadati > Pseudomonadota > Betaproteobacteria > Burkholderiales > Comamonadaceae > Variovorax > Variovorax sp. Varisp46. Next base: position 5,557,713 of record NZ_CP168515.1, on the reverse strand, counting down.
CTGGCATGCCTCTTCCAGCTGCGCCATCGACGTCGCATACGAGATGCGGAAATACGGCGCCAGCCCGAACACGCTGCCCGGCACCACCGCCACCTCGAAGTCCTGCAGCAGGTAGCGGCAGAAGTCGCTGTCCGTCTGCAGCAGCGTGCCGCCGCGCGTGCGCTTGCCGAGCACGCCGGCGCAGCTGGCGAAGGTATAGAACGCGCCTTCGGGCACGCGGCAATGCAGCCCCGGCGCGCGGTTCAGCGCGGCCACCACGAAGTCGCGCCGCGCCTGGAAGTCGGCGCAGCGCCCGGCCACGATCTCCTGCGGCCCGGTCAGCGCCTCGATGGCCGCGGCCTGGCTGATCGACGAAGGGCACGAGGTCGTCTGGCTCTGCACCACGGCCATCGCCGCGACCAGCGCGCGCGGCCCCGCACCGTAGCCCACGCGCCAGCCGGTCATCGCATAGGCCTTCGATACGCCGTTGACGGTCAGCGTGCGTTCGCGCAGGCGCGGCTCTACCGCCACGGGCGTCGCGAAGGCCAGCCCGTCGTAGAGGATGTGTTCGTAGATGTCGTCGGCCAGCACCCACACCTGCGGATGCCGCAGCAGCACCTCGCACAGCGGCTTCAGCTGCGCCGCGCTGTAGGCCGCGCCGCTCGGGTTCGACGGCGAATTGACGAACAGCCAGCGCGTGCGCGGCGTGATCGCCGCCTCGAGCTGCGCGGCATCGAGCCGGAAGCCATTCGCCTCGGTGCACGCCACCGGCACCGGCACACCGCCGCAGATCTGCACGATGTCGGCGTACGAGGTCCAGTACGGCGCGGGCAGGATGACTTCATCGCCCGGGTCCAGGCTGGCCATCAGCGCGTTGAAGATCACCTGCTTGGCGCCTGCGCTCACGCTGATCTCGTCGAGTGCAAAGTCGAGCGCGTTGTCGCGCTTGAACTTCAGCTGCACTGCCGCCTTCATCGCCGGGCTGCCGTCGAGCACCGTGTAGCGCGTGTCGCCCCGCCCGATGGCGCGCACCGCCGCGTCGCGCACATTCTGCGGCGTGTCGAAGTCGGGCTCGCCCGCGCCCAGCACGATCACCGGACGGCCCGCGCGCTTGAGCGCGTTGGCGTGGTCGGTGATGCGCAGGATTTCCGAGACGCCGATGGCGCGCACGCGCTGCGCCGGCGAGAAGACGACAGTGTCCGTGGTCACTTGGCGTAGGCCTCCAGTGGCTTGTCGTTGGGTTCGAGCATCAGCTGCTTGAGCGCCGTGCTCATCGGCAGGTTCAGGCTCGTGTTCTTCGGCGGGATGGCCGCCACGAACCACTTGGCGTAGATCTTCTCCAGGTCGCCGCTCTTCATCATGCGGCGCAGCGAATCGTCCACCGCGGCCTTGAAGGCCGGGTCGTCCTTGCGGAACAGCAGCGCGATCGGCTCCGAGCCCAGCGGCTCGCCCACGATGCGGTAGGCCGCGGGGTTCTTGGAGTTCGCGATGATCCCGGCCAGCAGGTTGTCGTCGAGCACGAAGGCGTCGGCGCGGCCCGACTCCATCAGCAGAAAGCTCTCGAGGTGGTCCTTGCCGAGCATCGTGTTGTACGAGACATTCTGCGCGCGCTCGCGCTTGCGCAGCAGCTGCACGGCGGTGGTGCCGGTCGATGCCGACACGTTGCGGCCCGCGAGCTGGTCGAGGTTGGCGATGCCCGAGTCGACCTTGGTCGCCATGCGCACTTCGCTCACGTACGTGGTGAGCGCGAACGCCACCTGCTGCTGGCGCGCGGTGTTGTTGGTGGTGGGGCCGCAGCCGATGTCGAGCGTGCCGTTCTGCACCAGGGGGATGGTGTTCTGCGCGGTCACGGCCATGTATTCGAGCTTCGCCTGCGGCACGATGTCCTTCAGCACGCGCTCGCACAGCTCGACGTGGTAGCCCACGTACTTCTCGCCCGCGCCCAGCATGTAGGCCATCGGCGGCGAGGCTTCGCGCACGCCGAGCACCACCTTGCCGCTGGCCTTGATCTTGTCGAGCGTGCCGCCGGCGGTTTGCGCGGCGGCGCCCAATGCGAACGCGAGCGATGCTGCGGCGGCGATGGTCTTGAATCTCGTCCTCATGTCTTCTGTCTCCTGGTGGTTATTCTTGATTCGCGAGACATCGCGGAACCAGCTTCGCCGGGCCGCAGATGCCGCCCCCCAAAGGGGGTTGGCGCAGCAACACGAAGTGCGCGAAGCCTGGGGTGAGTCTTACTCTCCGATGTCGAAGGTCACGCCCTGCGCCAGGGGCAATGCCGTCGAGTAGTTGATGGTGTTCGTCGCACGGCGCATGTACGCCTTCCAGCTGTCGGAGCCGGCTTCGCGGCCGCCGCCGGTTTCCTTCTCGCCACCGAAGGCGCCGCCGATCTCCGCGCCGCTCGGGCCGATGTTGACGTTGGCAATGCCGCAGTCCGAGCCCGAGCTCGACATGAAGCGCTCGGCCTCGCGCACGTTCAGCGTGAAGATCGACGACGACAGGCCCGCGCCCACCGCGTTGTGCCATTCGATGGCCTCATCGAGCGAGCTGTAGCGCACCACGTAGAGGATGGGCGCGAAGGTCTCGCGCAGCACCGGGCCGTCGTGCGTCTTCAGCTCGACCAGCGCGGGGCGCACGTAGTACGCGTCCTTGGTGCCGAGGCCTTCGACGCGCTGGCCGCCGTGCACCGTGGCGCCGGCCTCGCGGCTTTCGCCGAGCGCCTTCTGCATGCCGTCGAAGGCTGCGCGGTCGATCAACGGGCCGACCAGCGTGCCGGCCTCGCGCGGATCGCCCACCTGCACGTTGCCATAAACCTTCGCAAGCTTGGGCACCAGCGCGTCGTACACGCTGTCGTGCACGAACAGGCGGCGCAGCGTGGTGCAGCGCTGGCCGGCCGTGCCCATGGCAGCGAACGCGATGCCGCGCAGCGTGAGGTCGAGGTCGGCCGAGGGGGTGACGATGGCCGCGTTGTTGCCGCCGAGTTCGAGAATCGCGCGGGCGAAGCGCGCGGCCAGCTTCGGTCCCACCTGGCGGCCCATTGCCGTCGAGCCGGTGGCCGAGAGGATCGGCACGCGATGGTCATCGACCAGCACCTCGCCGATGTCACGCTGGCCCAGCAGCAGGCCGAGCAGGCCCTCGGGCGCATCGCCGAAGCGCGCGACGGCGCGCTGCGCGATGGCATGCACGGCCAGTGCGGTCAGCGGCGTCTTCTCGGAAGGCTTCCACACCACCGAGTCGCCGCACACCAGCGCCAGCGCCGCGTTCCACGACCACACGGCCACCGGGAAGTTGAAGGCCGAGATCACGCCGCACACGCCCAGCGGATGCCAGGTTTCCATCATGCGGTGCTCGGCGCGCTCGGTGGCCAGCGTGAGGCCGTAGAGCTGGCGCGAGAGACCGACCGCGAAGTCGCAGATGTCGATCATTTCCTGCACTTCGCCCGCACCTTCGGACGGAATCTTGCCGGCCTCGAGCGTGACGAGGCGGCCGAGGTCGGCCTTGGCGGCGCGCAACTCTTCGCCGAGCAGGCGCACCAGCTCGCCGCGGCGCGGGGCCGGCACGCTGCGCCAGGCCTTGAAGGCTTCGTGCGCGTGGCCGATGGCAGCGGTGGCCTCGGCCGGCGTGGTCTGTGGCACCTGTGCGATGACCTCGCCGCTGACCGGCGAGCGCACCGTCAGTGTGCCCCCGGTATGGGCCTCGGGGGGCACGCCCAGGCGCTGCAGCAGCTGCTCGACTTCGGTGGCGACGGAGGGGGAGGTGTTGGCTTCGGACATGGACGCGCTCCGGGAAGGAGGAGAAAGGAGGACCCGGCCAATATCTGCGAATCCCGCGCGCTTGCCTAGTGAAAATATGGAAGGACCTGATGCGTTTCAGGAATGAACTCGCACGGTTCATGTGCGGCTGGCGCACCAACCGGGCGGCCGCCATCACCCACCCGCATCCAAGCTTGCACATTTCGCTCATCATCATTGACGACGCATATAACGGCATCACCTTCATTGACGGGCAACCCACGAGGGCGGAAGCAGGCCTGCGCAATGTGCTGCGGATCAGAACCAACATGTACACAAATTCGCTGCCCCCCGGGTGTCGTGGTCAAGATTCTTCGGCCTCTGACTTCAGGCCGGAGCCTCGGGCAGGCTGATGCGCTGCCCAGCCGGCGAGCTTGCCAGGCTCTGCGCCGGCCTCCTCAACGTCGCATCGAACGGATTGATCTTCGGCCCGATGGCCGCCGCCTCTCGCTTGAGCAACTCGACCACGGTCGGCATGCGGTCCGCATTGAGACGGTCGGCGATCGTGCCCACGCTCAATGCCGCCACCGCGCGCCCTTCGCGGTCGAGGATCGGCACCGCCACGCCCGCCATGCCTTCGAGCAGCCCGGTGTTGCGCCCGGCATAACCCGCCTGGCGCACGCGCTCGATCTCGGTGCGCAGGTACACCTCGTCGTACACGCCGTACTCGCGCACGCGCGACAGGTTGAAGCGGATCACTTCCTCGCGCTCGGCCTCGGGCAGGAAGGCAAGGATCGCCAGCGCGCCCTGCCCCACACCCAGCGCGATGCGCCCGCCGATGTCGCCGGTGAACGAGCGGATCGGGAACGGCCCTTCGCTGCGGTCCAAGCAGATGGCGTCGAAGCCGCTGCGCGCCAATAAAAAGATGCTGTCGCCCAGGCTCGCGCACAGGCGCAGCAGCACGGGCCGGCAGATGGAGCGCAGGTCGCCCGGGTTGCCCGCGCTCGCTGCGAGCGCGAAGAAATCAATGCTCAACCGATAGAGCTTGCTGCGCTCGTCCTGCTCGACCATGCCTTCGGCCATGAGCGACTGCAGCAAACGGTGCGTGGTGGCCTGCGTGAGGCCCACGGAACGTGCGATCTGGGTCACGCGGCCGCCCTCGCCCTGCACCGCGCCGAGCGCGCGGATCACCGAGAAGACGCGCGGCACGCCGCCGCTGGCCGCCGATGGGGTTTCCATACCTTGCTCCTGTGGAATTCAATCTATCTATTAAGACAATCATATTCCATTGAACGGAATAAATTGAATAAAGATTCTGATTAATGGAATACCCGAAGCGAACTGGCGCATTCATTGCAATAGAGTGAATTGAAATCGGCAAGTGGTCCATGGCACGCACCAAGGTGTCGCACGCCCCTTTTGCCACCGACAGAAAGGCTTTCCCATGTCATTCCTCCGGCTCACCGACGTGACCAAGTTCTATGGCTCCGCCCGCGCGGTGTCGGCCATGAACCTCACGGTAGAAAAGGGCGAGTTCGTCTCGCTGCTCGGCCCTTCGGGCTGCGGCAAGACCACCACGCTGCAGATGATTGCGGGCTTCGAGGCGGTGAGCAGCGGCCGCATCGAGCTCGCGGGCAAGGACATCACGCATGCCAAGGCCAACACGCGCGGGCTGGGCATCGTGTTCCAGACCTATGCCCTGTTTCCGCACATGACGGTGGCCGACAACGTGAGCTTCGGCCTCGAGATGCGCAAGATGCCCAAGGCCGAGCGCGCCGAACGCGTGAAGCAGGCGCTGGCGCTGGTGCACCTCGAAGCGCATGCCACGCGCTATCCGCGCGAACTCTCGGGCGGCCAGCGGCAGCGCGTGGCGCTGTCGCGCGCGCTGGTGATCGAGCCGCCGGTGCTGCTGCTCGACGAGCCGCTGTCCAACCTCGACGCCAAGCTGCGCGAGGAGATGCAGTTCGAGCTGCGGCAGATCCAGCGCAAGGTCGGCACCACCACGGTGATGGTCACGCACGACCAGAGCGAGGCCATGTCGATCAGCGACCGCGTGGTGGTGATGGAAGGCGGCTGCGCCACGCAGATCGACCATCCGCAGCGCGTGTACGAACATCCGAGCACGCGCTTCATCTCCACCTTTGTCGGCAAGGCCAACCTGCTCGATTGCCGCGTGTCCGGCAGCGGCGCCGCGCGCACCTGCGTCGAAGTCGGCGCGCTCTCGCTCGACGTGGACGACACGGGCTTCGGCGTCGACACGGCCGCGCTGCTGAGCGTGCGGCCCGAGAAGCTGCAACTCGTGCCGACGAGCCGGGGCCGGCTCGACGGCGAGGTGCAGGAACGCTTCTTCCTCGGCAGTCAGTGGCTCTACCGCGTGGCCACGCCCATCGGCGACCTCACGGTGCTGAGCCCCAACGATGGGCGCGATGCGCTCGAAGAAGGCGCCCGCACCGGCATCGACTGGCCGGCGCACTGCATGCGGCTGCTGCCCGCGGACGCCACCGCGAAGGCCGTGATGGCATGAGCACCTTGCAGAACAAGGCCACGCCCTGGTGGCTCTCCGGCCCCGCGCTGCTGCTGTTCAGCGCGCTGCTGCTGGTGCCGCTCGCACTCACGGCCGTGCTGTCGTTCAACGTGTACGACCCGGCAACCGGCCCGAAGTCCGGCGAGTTCACGCTGGCGCACTACGCGCTGGTGTTCTCCGACTCGTACTACCTCGGCATCTTCTGGCGCACCTTCTGGGTCTCGGGCCTGGTCACGCTGATCTGCGTGCTCGTCGGCGCGCCCGAGGCCTACGTGCTGAGCCGCATGCGCAACCCGTGGCGCTCGGTGCTGCTGCTGGTGGTGCTCGCACCACTGCTCGTGTCGGTGGTGGTGCGCGCCTTCGGCTGGAGCATGCTGCTCGGGCCCGAGGGCGCGGTGAACGCGCTGCTGCAATTGCTGGGCGTCGGGCCCGTGAAGATCCTCTACACCAACACGGCGGTGATCATCGCGCTGGTGCACGTGATGCTGCCCTTCATGGTGATCCCGGTGTGGACCTCGCTGCAAAAGCTCGACCCCGGCGTGGAGAACGCGGCGCTCTCGCTCAATGCCACGCCCTTCACCACGCTGCGGCGCATCGTGCTGCCGCAGGTGATGCCGGGCATTCTCTCGGGCAGCCTGATCGTGTTCGGCCTGGCCGCGAGTTCGTTCGCGATTCCCGGCTTGCTCGGCGGGCGCCGGCTGAAGATGGTCGCGACCATCGTCTACGACGAATACCTGAGCGAACTCAACTGGCCGCTGGGCGCGGCCGTGGCGCTGGTGCTGCTGGTGGCCAACCTCGTGGTCATGCTCAGCTACAACCGCCTGGTCGAAGGCCGCTACAAGAAGGCATTGGGATGAAAAGAAACGGCCCCATCGCCCTCGCGTTCAACGCGCTCGTCATCACCTTCATGCTGGCGCCGCTGGTGGTCGTGTGCATCGTGGCGTTCACGCCGGAGAACACGCTGACCATTCCGACCACCAGCTTCTCGCTGCGCTGGTTCAAGGCGGTGTTCGCGCACCCCGACTTCATGCAGTCGTTCTGGAACAGCCTGTGGCTCGCACTGAGCTCGGCCACCATCGCCACGCTGCTCGCGGTGCCGGCCGGCATGGCGATCACGCGCTACGCGTTTCCGGGGCGCGACTTCCTCAACGGCCTGTTCCTCTCGCCGCTGATCGTGCCGCACCTGGTGCTGGGCGTGGCGCTGCTGCGGCTGTTCGCGCTGGTCGGCGGCACGGGCAGCTTCGGCTGGCTGGTGATGGCGCATGCGCTCATCGTCACGCCCTACACGCTGCGGCTGGTGGTGGCGGCGCTGGTGGGCTTCGACCGCAGCGCCGAGCAGGCCGCGCTGTCGCTGGGCGCGAGCCAGGCCACGGTGTTCCGCCGCATCACGCTGCCGATGATCCTGCCGGGTGTCACGGGCGGCTGGATGCTGTCGTTCATCAACAGTTTTGACGAAGTGACGATGTCGATCTTCGTGACCGCACCGAGCACGGTGACGCTGCCGGTGCGCATGTACATGTACGCGACCGAGTCGATCGATCCGCTGATGGCCGCGGTGTCGGCGCTGATGGTGGCCGTCACGGCCTTCGCAATGGTGCTGCTCGACCGTGTCTACGGACTCGACCGCGTGCTGGTGGGGCGCAGATAGATGACCATGACTGCACACGCCCTGCTTCACCGCGTGGCCGAGAAAAGCGGGCGCGAAGCCGTGCCCTTCACCCTCGATGGCGCGCCCGCGAGCGCGCTGGCCGGCGACACCGTGCTGACTGCCGTGCTCACGCAATGCGACCAGCTGCGGCGCAACGAATTCAGCGGCCTTCCGCGCGCGGGCTTCTGCATGATGGGCGCCTGCCAGGACTGCTGGATTGCCACGGACGAAGGCGAGCGGCTGCGCGCCTGCTCGACCTTCATCGCGCCGGGCATGGCGCTGGTCACCGGAAAGAACGGCGCATGACGAAGGCAGACGCAATCCGCCCCGTGATCGTCGGCGCCGGCCCGGCCGGTGTGCGCGCCGCGCAGACACTGGTGGCGCATGGCCTGCGGCCCGTGGTGATCGACGAGGCGCCGCGCGCCGGCGGGCAGATCTACCGCCGCCCGCCCGCCGGCCTCGCGCAGCGCACGGCGCGAACGCTCTATGGCTTCGAGTCGACGCGCGCCGATGCCGTGCACGCGGCCTTCGACGCGCTGCAGGGCCGCATCGAGCATCTGGGCGACAGCCTGGTGTGGAACGCCCAGGACCATCGGCTCGACGTGATGCACAACCCCACGCGCAGCAACCGCCGCGTGCCCTACAGCCACCTGATCGCGGCGACGGGCGCCACCGACCGCGTGCTGCCGGTGCCGGGCTGGACGCTGCCCGGCGTCTACACGCTGGGCGGCGCGCAAGTGGCGCTCAAGTTCCAGGGCTGCGCCATCGGGCAGCGCGTGGTGTTCATGGGAACGGGGCCATTGCTGTACCTCGTGGCTTATCAATATGCGAAGGCCGGCGTGAAGGTGGCCGCGGTGCTCGACACCGCGCGCCTTGCCGACCAGCTCGCGGCCACACCCGCGATGCTGACCCAGCCCGCGGTGTTCGCGAAGGGCGTGTACTACGTCGGCTGGCTGCGCGCGCACGGCGTGGCCTTGCACAGCGGCGTGCGTCCGTTGCGCGTGCTCGGCGACGAACAGCAAAGCCGCGTGACCGGCGTGGCCTGGCAGGACGGTGCCGAAGAACGCACGCTGGCCTGCGACGCCGTCGGCTTCGGCTACGCGCTGCGCTCCGAAACACAGCTGGCCGACCTGCTGGGCTGCCGCTTCGACTACGTGCCGCTGCACCGCGCGCACCTGCCGGTGCGCGATGCGGCTGGGCGCTCCAGCGTCGAGGGCGTGTACCTCGCGGGCGACGGCGCCGGCATCATGGGCGCGGACGCGGCCGAGTGGGCGGGCGAACGAGCGGCGCTGGCGCTGCTGGCGGACAACGGCGTGGCGGTCGATACGGCACGCGCAGCCGAACTCGAACGCAGGCTGCACAAGCTCGCTGGCTTCCGCCGGGGCCTCGAACGCGCCTTCCCGGTACCGCAGGACTGGGCCGCGCATGCGCCCGACGAGCTCGTGATCTGCCGCTGCGAAAACGTCACGGCGGGCACCTTGCGCCAGACCGTCGCCACGGCCGGTGCCGACGAGCTGAACCGGCTCAAGGCCCTGTCGCGCGTCGGCATGGGCCGCTGCCAGGGCCGCATGTGCGGCGTGGCCGCGGCCGAGATCCTCGCGCATGCGACGCAGCAGCCGCTGCAGCAGGTCGGCCGCCTGCGCGGGCAGGCGCCGATCAAGCCGATCCCGATCCGGCTCGTGCCCGCCGAGGGGGCCGACGCATGAGCGCCGCGCCGGGCCGCACCAAGCAAGCGCGCACCGCAGCGCGAAGCGCGGAGGTTATTGAATGAGCTCGATCAAGAAGTTGCAAACCGACGTCGCCATCATCGGTGGCGGCATCGTCGGCTCCTCCGCCGCGCTGGCCTTGCGCCGCATGGGCGCCAGCGTGGTGCTTCTCGAGCGCGACCTCTGCGGCTCGCGCTCCAGCGGCGTGAACTTCGGCGGCGTGCGCCGTCAGGGCCGCTCCCTGAGCCAGTTGCCGCTGACGCAGCGCGCGCACCGCATCTGGGGCCGGCTGCCCGAGCTGCTGGGCACCGACGGCGAATACGTCCGCTCGGGCCATTTCAAGATCGCGCGCAGCGAAGCCGACATGGCCTCGCTGGAGCGCTATCGCGCGATGAGCAGCGACTTCGACCTGGGCCTCGAACTGATCTCCGCCACGCGCCTGCGACAGCAATGCCCCTGGCTCGGCACCCGCGCCGTGGGCGGCTCGCTGTGCGCGGAAGACGGGCAGGCCAATCCGCGTCTCGTGTCGCCGGCCTTCGCGCTGGCGGCGCAGCGCGCGGGTGCGCTGGTCTTCGAGCGGCACAAGGTCGACGAGGTCGCGCACGACGGCGCCACGTTCATGGTGCGCAGCGGCAACGCGCTCGAAGTGCAGGCGCCCCTGCTGCTCAACTGCGCGGGCGCATGGGCCGGCGCCATCGCGGCGCAGTTCGGCGAGAAGCCGCCGATGTTCTCGCGCAGCCCCATGATGGCAGTGACCGAGCCGGTGCCGCACTTCATGCAATGGAGCCTCGGCGTGGAAGGCGGCGGCATCTACTGCCGGCAGGTGGCTCGCGGCAACCTCGTGATGGGCGGCGGCACGGGCATCACGCTCGATGCCGAACGCGCTCGCGCCGAAAGCGACGCCATCGCCGTGCTCGCGCGGCAGGCCGTCGAGCTGCTGCCCGCGCTGCGCCACGCGCACATCATCCGCACCTGGGGCGGCACCGAAGGCTACCTGCCCGACCGCGAACCAGTGCTCGGACCGAGCCGCACCACACCGGGGCTGTTCCACGGCTTCGGCTTCGCGGGTGCGGGCTTCCAGATCGGCCCGGCCGCCGGCGAAGTGCTGGCCGAGCTGGCGCGCGACGGCCGCAGCGACACGCCCATCGACGCCTTCGCCATCGAGCGCTTCGACGAAGAACCCGTTTCCCCATCCCTCGCCGCTTCCCCCACCTGAACTGATTGGAGAGCATCACCATGTCCCGCACCGCCAAGTCCCCCCTCCTCCTCGCCGCGCTGCTCGCAGCCGCGGGCATCGCCAGCGCGCAGACCAAGACCATCTACATCGGCATGAACGGCGGCACCATGGAGAAGGCGTACACGCAGTACGTGTTCCCCGCCTTCGAGAAGGCCTACGGCGCGAAGGTGGTGGTGGTGCCCGGCACCTCCTCCGACATCCTCGCGAAGGCGCAGGCCAACAAGGACAAGCCGCAGATGCACGTGATGTTCCTGGACGACGGCATCATGGTGCGCGCCATCGGCATGGGCCTGTGCCAGAAGCAGAAGCCCAGCCAGTCCCTCAGCGAGATCTACCCGGCCGCGCGCTTCAAGGACGACATGGCCAGCGGCGTGAGCCTGGGCATGACCGGCCTCGCCTACAACGCCAAGATGTTCAAGGAAAAGGGCTGGGCGCCGCCCACCTCGTGGATGGACCTGGCCGACCCGAAGTACAAGGGCAAGGTGGTGTTCCAGTCGATGTCGTCCTCGTCCTTCGGGCTGCACGGCTTCCTGATGTTCAACCGCATCCAGGGCGGCAACGACAAGAACGTGGAGCCCGGCTTTAAGGCCTGGCCCACCACCATCGGGCCGAACGTGCTGGAGTACATCCCCAGCTCGGCCAAGCTCTCGGAGATGGTGCAGACCGGCGAAGCGGCGATCTTCCCGCTCACGCCCACGGCCGTGGCCGCGCTCAAGACCAAGGGCATTCCGGTCGAGTACGCACCGCCCAAGGAAGGCGCCGTGGTGCTCATGGTCGGCCAGTGCGTGATCGCCAACAACAGCGAGCCCGAGCTGTCGCAGAAGCTCGCCGAGTTTTTGCTGAGCCCCGTGGCTCAGGCCAACGTGCTGCAGTACGGCGCGCAGATTCCGACCAACCCCAAGGCCCCGGCCGTGGGCGAAGGCGCGGCGCAGGTGGCGGACATCAACAAGTGGATGAAGACCGCCGTCACCATCGACTGGGAAAGCATCAACGCGAACCGGCCGGCGTGGAACGCGCGCTGGAACAAGACCATCGAGCGTTGATGCGACACGCCGCGGCGTTCGTACACCGCGGCGCGCCCGGCCTCAGCTCTTCACGAACGCCAGCAGGTCGGGGTTGATCACGTCCGCATGCGTGGACAGCATGCCGTGGGGGTAGCCCTCGTAGCTCTTCAGCGTGCCGCGCTTGAGCAGCTTGGCCGCGAGCGGCCCCGAATTCGCATAGGGCACGACCTGATCGTCGGTGCCGTGCATCACGAGCACCGGCACGTCGATCTTCTTCAGGTCTTCGGTGAAGTCGGTCTCGGAGAAGGCCTTGATGCACTCGTAGTGCGCATTGGCCGCGCCCATCATGCCCTGCAGCCACCAGCGGTCGATGAGGCCCTGCGAGACCTTCGCGCCCGGCCGGTTGAAGCCGTAGAACGGGCCGGTGGGTATGTCGATGAAAAACTGCGTGCGGTTGGCCGTGAGCGCGGCCCTGAAGCCGTCGAACACCTCCATCGGCAGGCCGCCGGGGTTGGCCGCTGTCTTGAGCATGATGGGCGGCACGGCGCCCACCAGCACGGCCTTGGCCACGCGGCCCGGTTTGGCGCGCGCCACGTAGCGCGCCACCTCGCCGCCGCCCGTCGAATGGCCGATGTGCACGGCGTCCTTCAGGTCCAGCGCGTCGGTCAGCGCCGCCACGTCCGACGCGTAGGTGTCCATCTCGTGCCCGCCCGCGGTCTGCGAGGAGCGGCCGTGGCCGCGGCGGTCGTGCGCGATCACGCGGTAGCCCTTGCCGATGAAGAACAGCATCTGCGTGTCCCAGTCGTCGGCGCTCAGGGGCCAGCCGTGATGAAAGACGATGGGCTGCGCGTTGCGCGGTCCCCAGTCCTTGTAGAAGATGTTCGTGCCGTCCTTGGTGGTGACAAAGCTCATGGGGGATCCTTTCGTGTGGTCAGCGTGCTTTTGCGCGGCAGCCGCGCTCGAAGTACCGAGGGCGGACACGGTCGCGATGCCGGCCGCGCCGGCCAGAATACGCCGCCGCGAGGCGCCTGTCGCGGGGGTCGTCTTGATGTCGGACATGCTTCTTTCCAGGGCAGGGTTGTTGGGCAGCGAAAGCGGAATTGCCTCGCCGGACAACGCACTGTCGGCTAAACGGCGCGGCAAATCTTGAACAAAATGCCTGCGCCTTTCACGTTGTCACCCTGCGCGCGACCTCAGCGGTTGTCTTCGACGATCCAGCCTGCTGCCTTCTCGGCCATCATCAATGTCGGGCTGTTGGTGTTGCCGCTGGTGATGGTCGGCATCGCGCCGGCATCGACCACGCGCAGGCCCTGCACGCCGCGCACGCGCAGCCGCGAATCGAGCACGGCCATCGGGTCGCCCTCGGCGCCCATCTTCGTGGTGCCGACCGGATGGAAGATGGTAGTGGCGATGTCGCCGGCCAGCCGCGCGAGATCTTCGTCGCTCTGGTACTGCACGCCGGGCTTCCATTCCTGCGGGTTGTACTTGGCCAGTGCGGGCTGCTCGGCGATGCGGCGCGTCACGCGCAGCGAGTCGGCTGCCACCTTGCGGTCTTCGTCGGTGCTCAGGTAGTTGGGCGCGATGGCCGGCGCATCTTCAAAGCGCTTGCTCTTGATGCGCACCGAGCCCCGGCTCGTGGGGTTGAGGTTGCACACGCTCGCGGTGAAGGCCGGAAAGCTGTGCAGCGGATCGCCGAAGGCATCGAGCGACAGCGGCTGCACGTGGTACTGCAGGTTGGGCCATTCGTGCTCGGGCGAGCTGCGCGTGAAGGCGCCCAGCTGCGAGGGCGCCATGCTCATCGGGCCGCTGCGCTTGAGCAGGTATTCGAGGCCGATCTTTGCCTTGCCGACCATCGACGAGGCCATCACGTTGAGCGTGGGCGCGCCGGCGATCTTGTAGACCGCGCGGATCTGCAGGTGATCCTGCAGATTGGCGCCGACGCCAGGGGCATCGAGCACCACGTCGATGCCGTGCTGGCGCAGCAGCTCGGCCGGGCCGACGCCCGAGAGCTGCAGGATCTGCGGCGAGCCGATGGAGCCTGCGCTCAACACAACCTCGCGCGACGCGGTCGCGGTGGTCATCTCGCTGCCGTTCCACACTTCCGCGCCCGTGCAGCGACGCGTGCCGTCGGGCAGCGTCTCGAACAGCAGGCGCGAGACCTGCGCGCCGGTCCAGAGTTCGAAGTTGGGCCGGCCGTAGCAGGTCGGGCGCAGGAAGGCCTTGGCGGTGTTCCAGCGCCAGCCGTTCTTCTGGTTGACCTGGAAGTAGCCCACGCCCTCGTTGCTGCCGCGATTGAAATCGGTGGAGTGCGGCACGCCGGCCTGCACCGCAGCTTCGGCAAAGGCGTCGAGGATGTCCCAGCGCAGGCGCTGCTTCTCCACCCGCCATTCGCCGCCCGCGCCGTGCATCTCGTCGGCGCCGAGGTAGAAGTCCTCGTGCTTCCTGAAGGCCGGCAGCACGTTTTGCCAGCGCCAGCCGTCATCGCCGGTGAGGTCGGCCCAATGCTCGTAGTCACGCGACTGGCCGCGCATGTAGATCATGCCGTTGATGCTGGAGCAGCCGCCCAGCGTCTTGCCGCGCGGGTAGCGCAGCACGCGGCCGTTGAGGCCGGCGTCGGGCTCGGTGCTGTAGAGCCAGTCGGTGCGCGGGTTGCCGATGCAGTAGAGGTAGCCGACCGGAATGTGGATCCAGTGGTAGTCGTCCTTGCGGCCGGCCTCGATGAGCAGCACGCGCTTGCTCTTGTCGGCACTGAGCCGGTTCGCCATGAGCGAGCCGGCAGTGCCGGCGCCGATGATGATGTAGTCGAAGGTGGTGTCGCTCAATTGGTTGTCTCCTTCTGCTCGTTCTTATTTGCCCACGGCGCCCCACCGCGCCGTTGCCATTTGCCAGTACCAGTGCTCCCGCGGAACCGGCTCCGCCGGGCCGCCGGGAGCGCCCCCTTGAGGGGGGATGCGAGCGACACGAAGTGCGCGAGAGTCGGGGGTGAGCCTATTTTGCCGTCGGCATCACGAACTCGGCGCCCTTGCCGATGCTCTCGGGCCAGCGCTGCATGATCGACTTCTGCTTGGTGTAGAAGCGCACGCCCTCTTCGCCATAGGCGTGCATGTCGCCGAACAGCGAGCGCTTCCAGCCGCCGAAGCCGTGCCAGGCCATCGGCACCGGGATCGGCACGTTGATGCCCACCATGCCCACCTGGATGCGGCGGCCGAACTCGCGCGCCACGTTGCCGTCGCGGGTGAAGCAGCTCACACCGTTGCCGAACTCGTGCGCGTTGATCAGGTCGACCGCGTCCTTGAAGTTGGCCACGCGCACGCAGCCGAGCACCGGGCCGAAGATCTCTTCCTTGTAGATGCGCATCTCGGGGGTGACGTGGTCGAACAGCGTGCCGCCCATCCAGAAGCCATCGCCGCAGCCTGCGCCTGCCTTGTTGCCGTCGAACTCGCGGCCGTCGACCAGCAGCTTCGCGCCTTCCTTCTGGCCCAGATCGATGTAGCCGGTGATGCGCTCATGCGCGGCGCGCGTGACGATCGGGCCCATCTCGGCCGCGAGGTTCTCGCCATCGAGCACCTTCAGCGTCTTCGTGCGCTCGATCAGCTTGGGCAGCAGCTTGTCCGCCACGTCGCCCACCAGCACCGCCACCGAGATGGCCATGCAGCGCTCGCCGGCCGAGCCGTAGCCCGCGCCGATCAGCGCGTCCACCGCCTGGTCGATGTCGGCGTCGGGCATGACCACCATGTGGTTCTTCGCGCCGCCCAGGGCCTGCACGCGCTTGCCGTGGCGGGCGCCGGTCTCGTAGATGTAGTTGGCAATCGGCGTGGAGCCCACGAAGCTGATGGCCTTGACGTCGGGGTGCTCGAGCAGCGCATCCACCGCCGCCTTGTCGCCCTGCACGACGTTGAACACGCCGTCGGGCAGGCCGGCTTCCTTCAGCAGCTCGGCCATGCGCAGCGATGCGCTCGGGTCGGTCGGGCTGGGCTTGAGCACGAAGGTGTTGCCGGCGGCAATCGCCACCGGGAACATCCACATCGGCACCATCACCGGGAAGTTGAAGGGCGTGATGCCGGCGACCACGCCCAGCGGCTGGCGCAGCGTCCAGTTGTCGATGCCGGTGCTCACCTGGTCGGTGAAGTCGCCCTTGAGCAGCTGCGGAATGCCGCAGGCGAACTCGACGATGTCGATGCCGCGCGAGACCTCGCCCTGCGCGTCGGTGAAGACCTTGCCGTGCTCGGCGGTGATGAGGTGGGCCAGCTCGTCCTTGTGCTCGTTGAGCAGTTGCAGGAACTTGAACATGACGCGCGCGCGGCGGATCGGCGGCGTGTCGGCCCAGGCCGGGAAGGCGGCCTGCGCGGCGGCCACGGCAGCCGAGACCTGCGCGGCGTCGGCCAGGCCGACCTTGCCGGTCACGGCGCCGGTGGCGGGGTTGGTCACGTCCTGGCTGCGGCCGGAGGTGTTGGCGGCGGGCTTGCCGCCGATGAAATGATCGATGGAGGTGGGCATGGAGAAGGCTTTCGCTGACGCAGAAGAATGAGGGGGTGCGGCCAGTTTAGGCAGCACCTCGGCGCGCGCCTAGACGCGAAGCTTGAACTTATTGTTCATCCTGCTGAACAATGGATACATGAAACCCCAAAATATCGAAGCGCTCTGGACGCACCTGCACTGGCTCACGGTGCTGGCGCAGCAGGGCAGCTTCACGGCGGCGGCGCTGCGCCTGGGCGTGAGCAAGGCGGCCATGAGCCAGCGCATCGCCGAGCTGGAACGCGCGGCCGGTGCGCCATTGGTGCAGCGCACCACGCGCAGCGTGCGGCTCACCGAGGCCGGCCAGCGGCTGGTGGAGGACATGCGCGGCCCGTTCGAGCAGATCGCCCACAGCTTCGCCGGCGTGCGCGACCTCGCGGGCGTGCCGCGCGGGCTGGTGCGGGTGACGGCGCCGGTGGCTTTCGCGCGCCAGCAGCTGGTGCCCCGGCTGGCTGACTTCCTGCGCGCGCAGCCCGAGGTGCGCATCGAGCTCGACCTGTCGGACCGGCTCAGCTCGCTCGCGATGGAAGGCTTCGATCTGGCCATCCGCCACACGGCCGCGCCGCCGGACACGCACGTGGCCTGGACGCTGTGCGAGACCCGCTCGGTGCTGGTGGCCAGCCGCGCCTACCTGCGCCGCCGCGGCACGCCGCGCGAGCCGCAGGCGCTGGCCGGCCACGACTGCCTGCACTACCCGCGTGCGCAGGAAACGCCGACCTGGCATTTCGAGGCCCGCGCGCCGCAGAAGGGCAAGGCCGCGGCGCCGCGCATCACGGTGCCGGTCTCGGGACCGCTGGTCGCCAACAACAGCGAGGCGCTGCGCGACGCCGCCCTCGGCGGCCTGGGCATCGCGCTGGTGCCGGACTTCAGCGCCCAATCGGCGCTGCAGTCGGGCAAGCTGCAGCAGGTGCTGCCGCAATGGCGTTCGGTGGGCGCGTTCGGCGAGCGGCTGTATGCCATCCGGCCCTATGCCACGCACGTGCCGCAGGCAGTGACGGCCTTCGTGGCGTGGCTGCGCGAGGCGCTGGCGGCGGGCTTCGCGGCATGAGCGGGCCGCGGCCGGGCCGGAGGCCGGCGCGAATCGTGAAAAAGGAAACCGAAAAACGGCGTCGCGCCCTACGCAAACGAGGGGTCTGCGACACATGGCGCACGGATGCACCCGGTTACGATGCGCGCATCCAGCCCTGCACCTGTTAACTTTCCCTCTCATCCGCCCTATGTCCCCTGCCACATCGCCTGCCGACGCTCCCGCCGCCGACAGCGCGCGGCCCCGCGTCGGGCGGCGGGAGCAGGACGGCCGCCAATGGACGGTGGCCAGCGGCTGCTGGACCACGCTGGCAATGTCGTCCAAGCCGGCCTGGCAGGCACTGGCGAAAGACCTGGCAGCCGCCCCGCCCGCGGACGACCGCGCCTGGGACCTGCGCCCCATCGAACAGCTCGACCACATCGGCGCGCAGCTGCTGTGGGAGCACTGGCACCACCAATGGCCCGCGACGCTCGAGATGTCGCCGCAGCACAAGGCAGTGCTCGACCAGGTGGCGCAGTACACCGTGCCGACGCCGGCCGAACCCGGGCCTTCGCTGAACGACCGCGTCCGCGCGTTCACGCACCTCGGGCCGCGCGCGATGTTCGTCATGCGCGACCTGACGGAACTCATTGGCCAGCTCGCGCTCGACATCGGCAAGCTGATCCGCGCGCCGCACCGCGGGCCGTGGCGCGATTTCTCGGGGCACCTCTACCAGTTCGGCGCCACGGCGCTGCACATCACGGCGCTGGTCGGGCTGCTGATCGGCGTGGTGCTGGCCTACCTGATCTCGCAGCAGCTGCGCCAATATGGCGCAGAGACTTTCGTGGTGAACATCCTCGGGCTGTCGCTGGTGCGCGAGCTCGGGCCGGTGCTGGCGGCCGTGCTGATCGCCGGGCGCTCGGGTTCGGCCATCACGGCGCAGATCGGCGTGATGCGCGTGACGGAAGAGCTCGACGCGATGCGCGTGATGGGCATTCCGCACGGCTTTCGCCTCGTGATGCCGCGCGTGCTGGCGCTGGCCATCGCCATGCCGCTGATCAGCCTGTGGACCTCGATGGCCGCGCTGGCAGGCGGCATGCTGGCGGCCGACGCGGCGCTGGACATCTCGCCGGCCTACTTTCTCTCGGCGTTGCCGCGCGCGGTGCCGATCTCGAACCTCTGGCTGGCCACGGCCAAGTCGGCGGTGTTCGGCGTCCTGATCGCGCTGATCGGCTGCTACTTCGGCATGAAGGTCAAGCCCAACACCGAAAGCCTCGGGCACGGCACCACTTCGTCGGTGGTCACCTCGATCACCGCGGTGATCCTGGTCGATGCGTTGTTCGCCGTGCTCTTCAAGGGCATCGGCTTCCGTGCGTGAGGGCGTGAAACCATGAGCATGCCCGTGCGCCCCGACACCGACACCACCGTGGTGGACATCCGTGGCCTGTGGACGGCGTTCCAGAGCGCCGATGGCGAACAGGTGGTGCACCGCGACCTGCAGCTGCACATCGACCGCGGCGAGGTGCTCTCGCTGGTCGGCGGCTCGGGCACGGGCAAGACGGTGCTGCTGCGCCAGATCCTCGGGCTCGAAAAACCCACGCGCGGCCATGTCGAGGTGCTGGGCCAGGAGCCCGGCGAGCTCAGCGCCTCGGGCGCGGCCAACGTGGGCATGCTGTTCCAGCACGGCGCGCTGTTCTCGGCCTTCAGCGTGCTGGAGAACATCGCCTTTCCGCTGCGCGAGCTGAAGCTGCTGCCCGACGAGCTGATCCGCCACGCGGCGCTGGTGAAGCTGCAGATGGTGGGCCTGGGTCCGCAGCATGCGAACAAGAGCCCGGCGGACCTGTCGGGCGGCATGATCAAGCGCGTGGCGCTGGCGCGCGCGCTCATCATGGACCCGCCGCTGCTGCTGCTCGACGAGCCCACGGCCGGCCTCGACCCCGAGGCGTCGGACAGCTTCTGCGACCTGCTGCGCGGCCTGCACCGCGAGCTGGGCCTCACGGTGGTGATGGTCACGCACGATCTGGACACGCTGTTCGACCTGAGCACCCGCATCGCGGTGCTGGCCGACCAGAAGGTGATCGTCACCGGCACGGCGCGCGAGGTCATCGCGTATCCGCACCCCTTCATCCACGAATACTTTCTCGGCGGGCGCGGCCAGCGCGCCCTGGAGGCGCTGCACGACAAGCCCGCCGATGCACCATCGCAGCCCGCCAGCGCGGGCGAACGCTGAAAGGCAGACACACCATGGAAAACAAGGCCCACGCCCTCGCCGCCGGCGCCTTCGTGCTCGGCCTGATCGCCGCGCTCGTCGCGCTGGTGATCTGGTTCACGCGCGACAACACCGTGCGCAACATCTACGAACTCTCCACGCGCGACGCCGTGAGCGGCCTGCAGCCGCAGGCGACGGTGCGCTACCGCGGCATCGCGGTGGGCAAGGTGACGTCGATCGACTTCGACCCCAAGGTCAAGGGCAATGTGCGCGTGCGCATCTCGGTCGACGAGCGGGTGCCGCTCACCACCTCCAGCTTCGCCACGCTGAGCTACCAGGGCGTGACCGGCCTGGCCTTCATCGCGCTGGACGACAAGGGCGAGTCGAACGTGGCACTGAAGCCGGACGACGACAACCCGCCGCGCATCCCGCTCAAGCCGTCGATACTGGCGCAGCTGCAGGATCGCGGCGAAGCCATCATCAACCAGGTCGAGGAAGTGACGAAGCGCGCCAACACGCTGCTGAGCGACCCCAACCAGAAGCGTGCGGCCGACGCGCTGGAGAGCATCGCGGCCGCCTCGGCCAGCGCCAACACGCTGCTGAAGACGCTGGACAACACGGTGAAGACCGGCCTGAACCCTGCGCTGACCAAACTGCCGGACACGATGGCCTCGGTGAAGAAGGCGGCCGGCGACGTCTCGCGCGTGGCCAACAACTTCAACACCACCGTGGGCCGGCTGAACGCACCCGAAGGCCCCGTCGAACGGCTGAGCGAGGGCACCAAGGCGCTGGCGCAGGCGGTCGATTCGTTCAACGCGGCCACACTGCCGCGCGTGAACCGCGTAGCCGACGACACCTCGCACGCCGTGCGCCGGCTGGGCCGCGCGGCGGACAGCATCAACGACAACCCGCAATCGCTGCTGTTCGGCAACGGCGGCGCGGCCGCGGGTCCGGGCGAACCGGGTTTCAGCGCGCCGGCCGCGACACGGCCCTGATTGAGGGAGGACCATCGACCATGAACGCCATTCGCTCCTTGATGAACCCGGCTGCCGCCGTCCTGGGCTGCGTGCTGCTGGCCGCCGGCTGCGGCGCGCTGCCCGACAAGCCCGCGCGCGCCACGCTCTACGACTTCGGCCCCGGCCTGGCGGCGCCTGCCGCGGCCGCGCCCTCCTCCGCCGCCCCTCTCCCCACGCTGGCGCTGGCCGAGTTCGACAGTAACACGCGCCTGGATGGCACGCAGATCCTCTACCGGCTGGGCTACGCCGACGCCAACGAGCTGCGCCCCTACGGCCAGTCGCGCTGGAGCCTGCCGCCGGCGCAACTGCTGCGCCAGCGGCTCAGCGACACGCTGGCCGAACGCCGCACCGTGCTCGGCCCGGCAGAAAGCGCCACCATCTCGCGCAGCAAGGGCGAGGTGCCAGACATGCTGCGCATCTCGCTCGACGAATTCAGCCAGTACTTCGACTCGGCAAGCGCCAGCGTCGGCCTGGTGCGCCTGCGCGCCACGCTGGTCCGCAGCACGGCCGGCGGTGACCGCGTGTTGGGCCAGCGCGTGTTCACCGTGCGCCGCCCCGCGCCCAGCGCCGACGCGCCCGGCGGCGTGAAGGCACTGATTGCAGCCAGCGATGCCGCGGTGGCCGAGGTGGTGCAGTGGGTGGGGCAGCTGCAGCAGCAATCGCCGCAGGCGCCCCGGTAGTCACAACCTGATGGACGGAGGATCGATCCCATGAACGCGACACGCATCGTCGGCATCCTGCTGATCGTGGGCGGCATTGCCGTCCTGGGCCTCGGCAGCTTCAGCTTCACCAAGGAAACTCATCAGGCCAAGCTGGGCCCGCTGGAGCTCTCGATGAAGGAGAAGCAGACCGTCAACCTCCCGGCCTGGGCCGGCGTGGCCGCCATCGTGGTGGGCGGCGCGCTGGTGCTGCTGGGCGGCAGGAAGGGCTGAACCTTCAGCCCGGGGTGGCCGGCGCGGGGGTGGCGCCCAGCCGCTGCGACACCGTGCCCGCGCAAGCCTTGAGCGCACGGGAAATTTCGCCATCCCACGCGGTATCGAAGATGCCCGCCGGGCCGATGGCGGTCAGGGCCAGCACGATGGCACCGGTGTGGTCGAAGACGGGCGCGGCCATGGCGCTGACACCCTGGATGACCTCGCCGTCGGAACGGCTGATGCCGTGCGTGCGCACTTCCTGCAGCTGGCGCTCGAAATCGCTCCACGACGGCAGAGGCTGCACCGGCGGCATGCCGGCGGGCGGGTTCGGCTCTGCCCCCTTGCGCTGGCCCCGGCGCTGGCGCTCTTCCTCGAGCAGCTGGCGCACCGCGTCGGCATCGAGGTAGGCGGCGAACACCCGGCCCGAAGCCGTGTTGGTCAGCGAGAACACCGTGCCGTGCCGCATGTTCACGTGCACCGGCGACGGCGACTCGGCCGTGCGCACGATGGTCGCGCCGCGCGCGCCCCACACGGCCAGCGCCACGGTGTGGCCGGTCTGCTGCGCGAGCTGGCCGATCAGCGGGGTGGCGATGTGCACCGGGTCGGCCTGCTGCAGGCTGATGAGGCCCAGTTGCAAGGCGAGCGGGCCAAGCAGATAGTGGCCGCTGGCGCGGTCCTGCTCGATCAGGCCCAGGCGCCCGAAGCTGACCATGTACGGATGCGCCTTGGCGGCCGTCATGTCGGCCTCGCGCGCAAGGTCCTTCAGCGCCATGGGCCGGCCGTGGTGCACCAGCGCGCGCAGCAGCTGGCCGCCGACTTCGATGCTCTGGATGCCGCGCTGGGCGCGGTCGGTGTCATTGGCTGCCATGGCCGGCCTCGCCTTCTGGTCGTTCGTTCATGAAGAAGGGATTAGACATTAACTGATCCGCGGTTTACACTGCGGAAATTCGTTAACCGCGAATTCGTTTGCTTTAAACGAATCCAAGACCCACCCACCGACGGAGACACCCGATGAGCCAAGCCAAGAAATTCGCCAGCCAGGCCGACATGGAAGAGAAAAAGGTCACCTTCAGCCAGATCTCGGAACATGCCTGGGCCTACACCGCCGAGGGCGACCCGAACACCGGCATCGTCATCGGCGACGACTGCGTGCTGGTGGCCGACACCCAGGCCACGCCCGCCATGGCGGCCGACGTGGTGCGCCGCATCCGCGAAGTGACCGACAAGCCCATCAGGTACGTGGTGCTCACGCACTATCACGCGGTGCGCGTGCTGGGCGCAGCGGGTTACGGTGCCGAGCACATCCTGGCCAGCCAGGACACGCGCGACCTGATCGTGGAGCGCGGCGAGCAGGACAAGGCCAGCGAGATCGGCCGCTTCCCGCGCCTGTTCCAGAACGTCGAGACCGTGCCGCCGGGCCTGACCTGGCCCACCATGACCTTCACCGGCAAGATGACGCTGTGGCTCGGCAAGCTCGAAGTGCAACTGATCCAGCTGGGCCGCGGCCACACCAAGGGCGACACCGTCGTCTGGCTGCCGCAGGAGCGCACGCTGCTGTCGGGCGACCTGGTGGAATTCGGCGCCACGCCGTACGCCGGCGATGCCTATTTCAAGGACTGGCCGCAAACGCTGGACAACATCGCCGCACTCAAGCCCGCCGCGCTGGTGCCGGGCCGCGGCGCAGCGCTGACCACGCCGGCCGAGGTGGCCGAGGGCCTGACGGGCACGCGCAACTTCATCTCCGACGTGTACGCCAGCGTGCAGGAGGGCGTGAAGGCCGGGCGCGACCTGAACACGGTCTACAAGGACACGTACGCAAAGCTCAAGCCCAAATACAGCCAGTGGGTGATCTTCGACCACTGCATGCCGTTCGACGTGAGCCGGGCGTACGACGAAGCCTCGGGCCATGCAGACCCGCGCGTGTGGACGGCGCAGCGCGACATCGACATGTGGAAGGCCCTCGAAGGCTGATCCCGCATTGCTCCCTCCCCCGCTGGGGGAGGGCTGGGGCGGGGGCAGGCAGAGCGCCAGTTTCGAGCGCCGTCGAGCCCCATCCCGACCTTCCGCCAAAGGGGGAAGGAGCAAGGCAAAAGACACGGAGACAACACGTGATCGACTATCAAAGTCTGCGCTTCGACTACCGCCGCCACGCCGACCAGGACGCGGCCACACCCGCCCATCACCCCGTGGTGATCGTCGGCGCCGGCCCCGTCGGCCTCACGCTCGCCATCGACCTCGCGCTGCGGCAGGTGCCCGTGGTGCTGCTGGACAACGACAACACCCTGTCCAGCGGCTCGCGCGCCATCTGCTTCGCCAAGCGCACGCTCGAAGTGTTCGACCGCCTCGGCTGCGGCGACCGCATGGTCGACAAGGGCGTATCGTGGAACGTGGGCAAGGTGTTCTTCCACGACGAGCAGGTCTACCGCTTCGACCTGCTGCCCGAGCCCGGCCACGAGCGCCCGGCCTTCATCAACCTGCAGCAGTACTACGTCGAAGGCTACCTCGTCGAACGCGCGGCCACGCTGCCGCTGATCGACCTGCGCTGGAACAACAAGGTCACCGGCATCGCGCAGCGCGGCGACGGCGCGGTGCTCACCGTGGAGACGCCCGAAGGCAGCTACCAACTGCAGGCCGACCACGTCGCCGCCTGCGACGGCTCGCGCTCCAACCTGCGCCAGCTGCTGGGCCTGGAAGCCAAGGGCCGCGTGTTCCGCGACCGCTTCCTGATCGCCGACATCACGATGGACGCGCACCTGCCGACCGAGCGCCGCTTCTGGTTCGACCCGTCGTTCCATCCGGGCCAGAGCGTGCTGCTGCACAAGCAGGCCGACGGCATGTGGCGCATCGACTTCCAGCTCGGCTGGGACGCCGACCCGGTGGAAGAACGCAAGCCCGAGAACATCACGCCGCGCGTGCGCGCGCTGCTCGACAGCATCGGCTTCGAGGGCGTGCAGTTCCAGATCGGCTGGGCCAGCGTCTACACCTTTGCCTGCCAGCGCATGGAGCACTTCCGCCAAGGCCGCGTGCTGTTCGCTGGCGACTCGGCGCACGGCGTGTCGCCCTTCGGCGCGCGCGGCGCCAACTCGGGCGTGCAGGACGCCGACAACCTCGCCTGGAAGCTCGCGGCCGTGGTGCAGGGCAACGCGCCCGACACGCTGCTCGACAGCTACGCCAGCGAGCGCGAATACGCCGCCGACGAGAACATCCGCAACTCCACCCGTGCCACCGACTTCATCACGCCCAAGAGCGAGGTGAGCCGCCTCTTCCGCGACGCGGTGCTGGAGCTGACGAAGCGCCACGCCTTTGCACGCACGCTGGTCAACAGCGGACGGCTGTCGGTGGCCACGGTGCTGCGCGATTCGCCTTTGAACACGGCCGATGCCGACACCTTCTCGGGCGCGATGGTGCCAGGCGCCGCGGCGGCCGACGCGCCGGTGGTGCATGCGGACGGCAGCACCGGCTGGCTGCTGCGCGAATGCCACGTCTCGCAATTCACCGCGCTGGTTTTCGGCGAGGGCGAGGCGGCCGAGCGCAGCCTGGGCGAGCTCAAGGCCAGCGACCTGCCGCTGCACGTGGTGCGCGTCGAGGACGGCGCCCGGGGCAGCGAACTCGCCGCGCAGCGCTACGACGCCCGGCCCGGCACCGTGTACCTGCTGCGGCCCGACCAGCATGTGTGCGCGCGCTGGCGCCAGCCCGCGGCGGCGGACATCCGCGCGGCCATCGACCGCGCACTCGCAAAGGCGTGAAGAACACCATGCAGCAACAACACCTGATCACCGCGCCGAACCTCGACGCCCCCGACGATTTCTACGAAGCGCTCATCGAGGCGCACCAGGGGCTCTCGACCGAGGAGAGCCACGCCTTCAACGCGCGCCTCGTACTCGTGCTGGCCAACCACGTCGGTTCGCTGGCCGTGCTGCGCGAAGCCTTCGACGCGGCCCGCGCGGGCTGAGCACCACCGCATTCCAACCTCATCGCGACTCCCGAAAGAGCAAGCACATGACCCAAGCAACCCGGTCCCCCGAACGGCGCTACCAGAGCGGCTTCGGCAACGAATATGCCTCCGAGGCCGTGCCCGGCGCGCTGCCGCAGGGTCGCAACAATCCGCAGCGCGGCCCCTTCGACCTCTACACCGAGCTGATCTCCGGCACCGCCTTCACCGCGCCGCGCCACGAGAACCGCCGCAGCTGGCTGTATCGCCGACAGCCCTCGGTGGTGTCGGGCCGCTACCAGCCGTACGCCCAGCCGCTGTGGAGCACCGGCGCCGACCGCGAAGTCGCGCTGCCGCCGGAGCCGCTGCGCTGGCACCCGCAGCCGCTGGACGAAGCGGCGGCCAAGGCCGACTTCATCGACGGCATGCGCACCATCGCGGCCAATGGCGACGCCGAATCGCAGGTCGGCATCGGCTCGCTGATGTACCTCGCGGGCCGCTCGATGGAGCGCCGCGCCTTCGTCAACGCCGACGGCGAGATGCTGGTGGTCCCACAGCAGGGCCGCCTCGTCATCACCACCGAACTCGGCGTGCTCGACGTGAAGCCCGGCGAGATCGCGCTGCTGCCGCGCGGCATGGCCTTCAAGGTGGCGTTGCCCGACGGCCTCTCGCGCGGCTACGTCTGCGAGAACTACGGCGCGCACTTCCGCCTGCCCGAACTCGGCCCGATCGGCTCGAACGGCCTGGCCAACGCGCGCGACTTCCAGGCGCCGGTGGCGGCCTTCGAATCGGAAGAAGGTGCCTACGAGATCGTCAAGAAATTCGGCGGCCGCTTCTGGCAGGCGCCGATGAAGCAGTCGCCCTTCAACGTGGTCGCCTGGCACGGCAACCTCTCGCCGGTGAAGTACGACACGGCGCACTTCATGGTGATCGGCTCGATCAGCTTCGACCATCCCGATCCGTCGATCTTCACCGTGCTGACCTCGCCGAGCGACACGCCCGGCACGGCCAACTGCGACTTCGTGATCTTCCCGCCGCGCTGGATGGTGATGGAGAACACCTTCCGCCCGCCGTGGTTCCACCGCAACCTGATGAGCGAGTTCATGGGCCTGGTGCTGGGCGAGTACGACGCCAAGCCGGGCGGCTTCAAGCCCGGCGGCGCGAGCCTGCACAACTGCATGGTGCCGCACGGCCCCGACGAGGAAGCCTTCGACAAGGCCACGCACGCCGACCTCAAGCCGCACAAGCTCGACAACACGCTGGCCTTCATGTTCGAGAGCCGCTATCGCTTCGTGCCGACGAACTTCGCGCTGAAGAGCCCGGCGCTCGACACGGACTACGCCGATTGCTGGGCCGGCCTCAAGGACCAGTTCAAGGCATGACGAAGACACCGTTCACCCTCACGCGCCGCGCTGCGGCCGTGGCATTGCTGGCCGCGCCCCTGTTCGCGCAGGCCGCCGACTACCCCTCGAAGCCCATCCGCTTCATCGTGCCCTATACACCCGGCGGCACCACCGACCTGGTGGCACGCACCGTGGGCCAGAAGGTGTCGGAAAAACTGGGCCAGCCGGTGCTGATCGACAACCGCGGCGGCGCGGGCGGCAACATCGGCATGGACGCGGTGGCCAAGGCCGCGCCCGACGGCTACACCATCGGCTTCGGCGCGATCTCGACCAATGCGCTGAACCCGCACATCTACAAGTCGATGGCCTTCGATCCGCGCAAGGACTTCACCGCCATCAGCCTGCTGGGCACCTCGACCATCGTGCTCGAAGTGCCGGCGGCCTCGGCCGTGAAGTCGGTGCCCGAGCTGATCGCGGCCGCGAAGAAGACCCCCGGCCTGCCCTACGCCACCGCGGGCGCCGGCACCTCGATGAACCTGGCCGGCGTGATGTTCGCGCAGATGACCGGCACCGAGTTCGTGCACGTGGCCTACAAGGGCAGCGGCCCGGCCATCACCGACATGCTGGGCAACAACATCGGCGTGATGTTCGACAACCTGCCGGCCTCGCTGCCGCACATCCAGGCTGGCAAGCTGCGCGCGCTGGCGGTGGCGGGGCCGAGCCGCTCGCCCTCGCTGCCCGACGTGCCGACGATGGCCGAGGCGGGCCTGAAGGGCTACGCGCTGGAGCCGTGGTTCGGCGTGTACGGGCCGGCGAAGCTGCCGGCACCGGTCGTGAAGGCGCTGAACGACGCCTTCGTCGAGGCGCTCGCGATGCCCGACGTGAAGGCCAAGCTGGCGCAGGCCGGCTTCTCGCCGCGCGGCTCGACGCCGCATGAGCTGGCGACGCTGACCGAGACCGAATACCAGCGCCTGGGTGACGTGGCCAAGAAGGCCGGCATGACCGCAGACTGATCAGACAGACAAACAGACATCGAGCAGAAAGACATCCATGACCGCACTGAACGCCACCCATGACCCGAAGCTGCGCAGCTGGGTCGCCTCGGCCAATGAAGCCGGCTGCGACTTCCCGATCCAGAACCTGCCCTTCGGCCGCTTCCGCTTCGCCGGCAGCAATGAAGCCTTCCGCATCGGCGTCGCCATCGGCGACCAGGTGCTGGACCTGCGCGCGGCGGGCCTCGTCGACACCGACGACATGAATGCGCTGATGGAAGCCGGCACGAAGGAGCGGCAGGCACTGCGTGCCGCCATCTCCGCCGGCCTGGCCGAAGGCAGCGACAAGCAGGCCGCGTGGTCGAAGGCGCTGCTCGCGCAAGCCGAGGCCGAGATGACCGTGCCCTGCCGCATCGGCGACTACACCGACTTCTACACCGGCATCCACCACGCGACCACCATCGGCAAGCTGTTCCGCCCCGACCAGCCGCTGATGCCCAACTACAAGTGGGTGCCCATCGGGTATCACGGCCGCGCCTCGTCCATCGGCGTGAGCGGCCAGGTCTTCAAGCGCCCGCAGGGCCAGACCAAGGCGCCCGACGCGGCCGAGCCGAGCTTCGGCCCGTCGAAGCGGCTGGATTACGAGCTGGAGCTGGGCTTCTTCATCGGCCGTGGCAACGCGCAGGGCGAGCCCATCGCCATCGCCGATGCCGAGGAACACCTGTTCGGCGTGACACTGCTCAACGACTGGTCGGCACGCGACCTGCAGGCCTGGGAATACCAGCCGCTCGGCCCCTTCCTCTCGAAAAACTTCGCGAGCACGCTGTCGCCCTGGATCGTGACGATGGAGGCGCTGGCGCCCTTCCGCGCGAAATTCGAGCGTCCCGCCGGAGACCCGCAGCCGCTGCCGTACCTCGACTCGGCGCCGAACCGCGAGAGCGGCGCGCTCGACATCACGCTCGAAGTGCTGCTGCAGACCGCGAAGATGCGCGCCGAGGGCGTCGCGCCCGTGCGCCTCACGCGCGGCAACACCACGGAGGCCGCCTACTGGACAGCCGCGCAGCTGGTCGCGCACCACACGGTGAACGGCTGCAACCTGCAACCGGGCGACCTGCTGGGATCGGGCACGCTGTCGGGCCCCAAGGCCGACGAAGCCGGCTCGCTGATCGAGCTGACGCTGGGCGGCAAGCAACCGATCACGCTGCCGAACGGCGAGAAGCGCACGTTCCTGGAGGACGGGGATACGCTGGTGATGCGTGGCTGGTGCGAACGTGACGGTGCGGTGCGCATCGGCCTGGGTGAAGTCACCGGCACCGTGGTCTGACGTCTTGTCCCCTCTCCCTCTGGGAGAGGGCCAGGGTGAGGGCAGCCGGCCTTGCAACATCGCGCGGACTTCATTGCCGCTCACCCTCACCCCAACCCTCTCCCCAAGGGGAGAGGGAGCAGGAGATCAGGGCGCGGCTGCAGGAGTCGCCGCAGCGGCAGGCCATGCCACTTCGCTCGCCACGCGCGGCTTGCCCATCGGCGCGGCGGCCTTGCCGATCTTGATCGCGGCCATGTCGGCTTCGCTCGGGTATTGGTCCATCAACCAGTAGTCGAACACGCGGCGCGCAATGGGCGCCGCGGCGCCGGCGCCCCAACCCGCGTTTTCCACGATCACCGCGACCGCGATCTTCGGATCGTTCACCGGTGCGAAGGCCATGAACAGCGCATGGTCGCGCTGATGCTCTTCGAGTGCGCGCGCGTTGTACTTGGTGTTCTGCGCCTGCGTCACCGCCTGCGCCGTGCCTGTCTTGCCGGCCGCCTGGTAGCCCGCGCCCGCGAACACACCGCGCGCGGTGCCGCTGGTGACCACGCTGGTCAGGCCCTCACGGACCACCGCCACGTTGGCTGCCGCAAAGCCGAGGTTTTCCGCCGGGGGCTGGGGCAGCGGAACCACCTGCCCGCTCACCGTGTTGCGCGTGGCCAGCACGAGGTGCGGCTTGTGCTTCATGCCCCCGTCGGCCACGATGGACGTGGCCTGCGCGAGCTGCAGCATCGTGAAGGCGTTGTAGCCCTGGCCGATGCCCAGCGAGATGGTCTCTCCCGCGTACCATTTTTTCTGCTCGGGCCGCTTGTAGGTGTTGCGCTTCCACTCGGTGCTCGGCAGCACACCGCGCACTTCGCCGCCCAGGTCGATGCCGGTGATCTGGCCGAAGCCCAGCGGCTTCATGAAGTCGTGGATCAGGTCCACGCCCATCTCGTTGGCCAACGAGTAGTAGTAGATGTTGCTCGACAGCTGGATCGAGCGGCGCATGTCGACGCCCCCGATGTTGCCTTCAGGGCTGCCGAAGCGGTGGCCGCCGAAGTTGAAATAGCCCGGGTCGTTGATCACCACGCTGGGCCCGCGCTTGCCCGTCTGCAGCGCGGCGAGCGCCATGAAGGGCTTGTAGGTCGAGCCGGGCGGGTAGGTGCCGCGCAGCGCGCGGTTCAGCAGCGGCTTGTCGATGGACTCGGTCAGCGCCGCCCAGCTTTCGTTGTCGATGCCTTCGACGAACAGGTTCGGGTCGAAGGTGGGCTTGCTTACGAAGGCCAGCACCTCGCCGGTCTTGGGGTCGATGGCCACCAGCGCGCCGCGGCGGTCGCCGAACATGTCTTCCACCAGCTTCTGCAGCTTGATGTCGAGAGACAGCATCACCGTGTTGCCCGGCGTGGCGGGGTGGCTCGCGAGCCGGCGCACGGCGCGCCCGCCGGCCGAGGTTTCCATCTGTTCCACGCCGGTCTGGCCGTGCAGCGTCTTCTCGTAGCTCTGCTCGATGCCGAGCTTGCCGATGTAGTCGGTGCCCTTGTAGTTGGCCTGGTCTTCCTCGTCCCAGTCTTCCATTGCGGTCTTCTCGCGCTGGTTGATGCGGCCGATGTAGCCGAGCACGTGCGAGGCCAGCTCCCCCTGCGGGTAGTTGCGGAACAGGCGCGCCTTGATCTCCACGCCCGGAAAGCGGTAGCGCTGCGCCGCGAAGCGCGCGACTTCCTCGTCGCTCAGGCGGGTGCGGATCGGAATGGAGTCGAAGCTGCGCGAATCCTCGCGCAGGCGCTTGAAGCGGCGGCGGTCGCGCGGCGAGACTTCGAGCACCTGCGTCAGGCTGTCGATGGTTTCCTCGACGTCGCCCACCTTCGAGGGCGTGATCTCCAGCGTGTAGGCCGAGTAGTTGGAGGCCAGCACGATGCCGTTGCGGTCGAGGATCAGCCCCCGGTTGGGCACCACCGGCACGATGGCCGTGCGGTTGCTCTCGGCCTGCTCGGCCAGGTCTTCGTGGCGCACGACCTGCAGGTACACCAGCCGCGCGCACAGCAGGCCGAAGGCAAACAGTACGGCAAGACCGATGACGATCACGCGGCGCTTGAAGCGCGCAAGGTCGGCGGCTACGTTGCGGATTTCGGTCATGGCGGAGGGAGCTTAGGCGCGCGCAGGTGCGATGGCAAATGCGCCTCCCGAGCCGAACGGAAGCGGCGCGGATTCATCGCGAAACACCGCGGAACGGGCTTTGCCCGGCCGCTGGTGTTGCCCCCGGCGAGGGGGTTGGCGAAGCGACACGAAGTGCGCGAAGCCTGGGGGAGAGCTCATAGCGGACGGTTCTCGTCGGGTTCCGGGGTGCGGCGCTGTGGTGCGAGCAGCAAGGCAGTGACCAGTGGCCAGAGCGCAGCCTCGATGGCAGGCGAGACCAGCACCGTCCAGCCCGGGAACACGCCGCCGCCGACCATCCGCGTGATGACCTCGATCAGCTGCGACAGCGCGAACAGCGGCAGCACCTGCAGCGCCTGCGACGCCACCGGGTACCAGAGCAGGCGCCGGTGGATGGTGATCGCAAAGAAGCCCAGCGTCGTATAGGCCAGCGCGTGCTGGCCCAGCATCGAGGCCTGGTGCACGTCCATGCACAGCCCGAACACGAAGGCCGCGCCGACGCCCACGCGTGCGGGCTGGTGCACGCCCCAGAACACGATCACCAGCGCCAGCAGGTCGGGCATCCAGACGGCGCGGCCAATGGGAATCATGTTGACGAGCAGCGCCACGATGAGGCTCGACCACATGAAGACGGGGCTGACGGGCAGCAGGAGCTGCTGCTGGCCGGGACGCTTGATCATTGGCGCGCTCCCGGCTTCTTCTCGTTCTTGCCCGCGCCGGGCTTGCCTTCAGGCCGCTTGCGCTGCGTGGCCGCCGCGGGCGCGGGCGGCGGCGCCATCGGGGCACCGGTGGGTTCGAGCACCAGCACGTAGCGCGCGGCCGTCACGTGGGCCAGCGGCACGCAGTAGATGCGGGCGAAGGCGGAGTCGGCGCGGCGCTCGATGCGCTCGATCTTCGCCACCGGCAGGCCGGCGGGATAGATGCCGTCGACGCCGCTGGTGGAGAGCAGGTCGCCCTCCTGCAGGTCGGCGTTGGCGGCCATGAAGCGCAGCTCCAGCCCGCCACCGTGGGCCGAGGCGTCGCCGAAGGCCACGCTGCGCACGCCGGTACGGGTGTTCTGCACGGGAATGGAAAGGTCGCGGTCGATCACCAGCGTGACCTCGCTCGTGAAGGGCAGCACCTGCGTGACCTGGCCGAGCACGCCGCGCGCGTCGATCACCGGCGAGCCGGGCGCCACGCCCTGGGTCATGCCCTGGTCGATGACGATCTTGCGGGTGTAGGGGTCGGCCGCGTCGTAGAGCACCTCCGCCGCGCGGCCCGGCGTCGTGGTGGTCTGGCGCAGTTCGAGCAGTTCGCGCAGGCGGGCGTTGTCCTGCGTCAGCGTGTCGGCCTGGGCGGCGCGTTCGGCCTGCATCATCAGCGCCTTGCGCGCGTCTTCCTCGTTGCGCTGGGCGGTCTGCAAGTCTTCGAGGTAGCGCCCGCCGCCGAGCACCGCCTGCACCGGCTTCATCGCCACCCATTGCACCGGGTAGAGCACCGCGCCGATACCCGCACGGATCGGCTGCACGATGCGGAAGCGTGAATCGGCCACCATGAGGAACAGGGCGAGCGCGCCGAAGAAGATCAGCTTGCTGAGTGCCGACTGCCCCTGGTTGAACAGGGGTGGCGCTGTGCGATCGAGCGTGCCCAGAGGCATGAATTCAGACCCGGCGGTGGTGCGGAATCAAATAACAAAAAGCCGGCCTGCGCAAGCAGAGGCCGGCCGATGATGGCTTTCGCGTTTTACTCGCTCGTGAAGATGCTGCCGAGACGGTCCATGCGCTCCAGCGCGATGCCGCAGCCGCGCACCACGCAGGTCAGCGGGTCTTCGGCCACCAGCACCGGCAGGCCGGTTTCCTCGGCCAGCAGGCGGTCGAGGTCGCGCAGCAGCGCGCCGCCGCCGGTCAGCATCATGCCGCGCTCGGCGATGTCGGCGCCCAGCTCGGGCGGCGTCTGTTCCAGCGCGTTCTTCACGGCCGAGACGATGTTGTTGAGCGGATCGGTCAGGGCTTCCAGCACTTCGTTGCTGCTGATGGTGAAGCTGCGCGGCACGCCTTCGGACAGGTTGCGGCCCTTGACTTCCATCTCCTTGACTTCGGAGCCCGGGAAGGCCGAGCCGATGTTCTTCTTGATGACTTCGGCCGTCGGCTCGCCGATCAGCATGCCGTAGTTGCGGCGGATGTAGTTGATGATGGCTTCGTCGAAGCGGTCGCCGCCCACGCGCACAGAGCCCTTGTAGACCATGCCGCCCAGGCTGATGACGCCCACCTCGGTGGTACCGCCGCCGATGTCCACCACCATCGAGCCCGAGGCTTCGCTGACGGGAAGGCCGGCGCCGATGGCTGCAGCCATGGGTTCCTCGATGAGATAGACGGAGGTGGCGCCAGCGGCTTCGGCCGCGTCCTTGATGGCGCGGCGCTCGACCTGGGTGGAGCCGCAGGGCACGCAGATGATGATGCGCGGGCTCGGCGTGAGCAGCGTGCGCGGGTGCACCATCTTGATGAACTGCTTGATCATCTGCTCGGTGATCACGAAGTCGGCGATCACGCCGTCCTTCATCGGGCGGATCGCCTCGATGTTGCCGGGCACCTTGCCCAGCATGGCCTTGGCTTCGCGGCCGACGGCCTGGATCACCTTCTTGCCGTGGGGGCCGCCTTCGTGGCGGATCGCGACAACCGAGGGTTCGTCCAGCACGATGCCCTTGTTGCGGGCGAATATCAGGGTGTTGGCGGTGCCGAGGTCGATCGCAAGGTCGGTGGAAAAGTACCGACGGAAAGCTCCAAACATGTGCGGAATCCTCTGAGCACGGCCTGCGCATCGGCAGGTCGTCGCTCTATTTTTTGGGTCGTGTGACGGGGTGAATTGATCGTTTTTGGCGCAAAAGCCGGCGTGTTCGCGGGGGTTGCGGCAAAGGCGGGATAATAACCGAATCCCCTCTGGTTCCTGTATTAGCACCCGTTTCGGCGTGCGATTACCCCCGCTTTTTTTGGCCGTCCCGACCTATGTCACTCTCCGCTTCAGATATTGCGCGCATTGCCTCGCTGGCGAGGCTGCAGCTTGCTTCCGGTGAAAGCGAGCGCATGCTCAGCCAGATCAACGGCTTCTTCGATTTAGTCGAACGTATGCGTTCCGTGGACACCACCGGCGTCGAGCCGCTGGCCCATCCCGTGGCCGCGCTCGAAGACATCACGCTGCGCCTGCGCGACGACGTGGTGAGCGAACCGAACAACCGCGAAGCCAACCAGAAGAGCGCCCCGGCCGTCGAAGCCGGCCTGTTCCTCGTGCCGAAGGTGATCGAATAATGAGCGGCGAACGATTGCACCAGATGGGCGTGGTCGCCCTGGCCCGCGCCCTGGCCGAACGCAAGGTCTCGGCCGTCGAAGCCTCGCAGGCGTTCCTGGGCCGCATGAAGGCGCACGAATCGCTGGGCACTTTTGTCGACATCAATGAAGAAGTCACGCTGGCCCAGGCCCGCGCCGCCGACACACTGATCGCCAAGGGCAATGCCCCCGCACTGGCCGGCGTGCCGATCGCGCACAAGGACATCTTCGTCACCACCGATTTCGCCACCACCGCCGGCTCGAAGATGCTCGCGGGCTACCGCTCGCCCTTCGACGCGACCGTGGTGCGCCGCCTGGCCGAAGCTGGTGCAGTCACGCTCGGCAAGCTCAGCTGCGACGAGTTCGCGATGGGCTCGGCCAACGAGAACGTCGCCGTGCCCGCCGTCGGCCACGACACCGCCGTGCCGGTGCAGAACCCGTGGAATCGCGAGCGCATTCCGGGCGGCTCGTCCGGCGCCAGCGCGGCGGCCGTCGCGGCACGCCTGGCCCCCGCGGCCACGGGCACCGACACCGGCGGCTCGATCCGCCAGCCCGCGTCGTTCTGCGGCGTGACCGGCATCAAGCCGACCTACGGCCGCGCCTCGCGCTACGGCATGGTGGCCTTCGCATCGAGCCTCGACCAGGCCGGCCCGATGGCCCGCTCGGCCGAAGACTGCGCGCTGCTGCTGTCGGCCTTCTGCGGCCCCGATCTCGACCGCGATTCGACCTCGCTCGACAAGCCCGCCGAGAACTTCGGCCGCTCGCTGAACGACTCGCTCGACGGCCTGCGCATCGGTGTGCCGAAGGAGTTCTTCGGCGAAGGCGTGGCGCCCGGCGTGCACGCGGCCATCGATGCGGCGCTCTCGCAGTACGAGAAGCTCGGCGCGAAGCGCGTCGAGGTGAGCCTGCCGCGCACCGAGCTGTCGATTCCGGTGTACTACATCCTCGCCGCGGCCGAGGCCTCGAGCAACCTGAGCCGCTTCGACGGCGTGAAGTTCGGCCATCGCGCGAAGCAGTACAAGGACCTCGCCGACATGTATGAGAAGACGCGCGCCGAAGGCTTCGGCGACGAAGTGAAGCGCCGCATCATGATCGGCACCTACGTGCTCTCGCACGGCTACTACGACGCCTACTACCTGCAGGCGCAGAAAGTGCGCCGCATGATCGCCGACGACTTCCAGCAGGCCTTCAGGCAGTGCGACCTGATCGCCGGCCCCGCCGCGCCCACCACCGCCTGGAAGATCGGCGAGCACGGCGGCGACCCCGTGGCCGACTACCTCGCCGACATCTTCACGCTGCCCGCATCGCTGGCCGGCCTGCCCGGCATGAGCGTGCCTGCGGGCTTCGACGGCGGCATGCCCGTGGGCCTGCAGCTGATCGGCAACTACTTCGGCGAAGCGAAGCTGCTGAACGCAGCGCACCGCTTCCAGCAGGCCACGGACTGGCACGCACGCACGCCGGGGGGCTTTTGAGATGAGCGAAACCGTGAACACATTCGAAGCACAACAACAGGGCCGCCCGACCGGCCCGCTGGTGCGCGGCTATGAAGTCATCATCGGCTTCGAGACGCACGCGCAGCTGTCGACCGCGAGCAAGATCTTCAGCCGCGCCTCCACCGCCTTCGGCGCCGAGCCCAACACGCAGGCCTGCGCGGTCGACCTCGCGCTGCCCGGCACGCTGCCCGTGATGAACAAGGGCGCGGTCGAACGCGCCATCAAGCTCGGCCTGGCGCTGGGCTCGCACATCGCGCCGCGCAGCGTGTTTGCGCGCAAGAACTACTTCTACCCCGACCTGCCCAAGGGCTACCAGATCAGCCAGTTCGAGATTCCCGTGGTACAGGGCGGCACGGTGTCGTTCTTCCTCGGCGAAGAGCAGAAGACCGTGCGCCTCGTGCGCGCCCACCTCGAAGAAGACGCGGGCAAGTCGCTGCACGAGGACTTCATCGGCCAGAGCGGCATCGACCTGAACCGCGCCGGCACGCCGCTGCTTGAAATCGTGACCGAGCCCGACATGCGCTCCACCGCCGAGGCCGTGGCCTATGCGAAGGAACTGCACAAGATCGTCACCTGGATCGGCATCTGCGACGGCAACATGCAGGAAGGCAGCTTCCGCTGCGACGCCAACGTGTCGGTGCGCAAGCCCGGCGACAAGCTAGGCACGCGCCGCGAGATCAAGAACCTGAACAGCTTCAAGTTCATGCAACAGGCGATCGACTACGAGATCCGCTGGCAGATCGAGGAGATCGAGGACGGCCGCAAGATCGAGCAGGCCACCGTGCTGTTCAACCCCGACACCGGCGAGACGCGCGCGATGCGCGCCAAGGAAGACTCGGCCGACTACCGTTACTTCCCCGACCCGGACCTGCCGCCGCTGGTCATCGCTGCCGACTGGATCGAGCGCGTGAAGGCCACCATGCCCGAGCTGCCGCGCGCGATGGCCGAGCGCTATGTGCGCGAGCACGGCCTGTCGGCATACGACGCCGCCCAGCTCACGCAGAGCGCTGCGCTGGCCGCCTACTTCGACGAAGCCGTGAACGCGGGCGCCACGCCCAAGCTCGCGAGCAACTGGATCACCGGCGAGATGGCGCGCCGCCTGAACGCCGCCGAGATCGGCATCGAGGCCGCGCCGGTGAAGGCGCAGCAGCTGGCCCAACTGGTGAAGCGCATCGCCGACGGCACACTGCCGAACAACGCCGCGCGCCAGGTGTTCGACGCGCTGTGGACCGGCGAAGGCAGCGATGTCGACGCGATCATCGAGGCCAAGGACCTGAAGCCGATGGCCGACACCGGCGCGCTCGACAGGATCCTCGACGAGGTGATCGCGAAGAACGCCAAGAACGTCGAGGAATACCGCGGCGGCAAAGAGAAGGCGCTCAACGCCCTCGTGGGCCAGGTCATGAAGGCCAGCGGCGGCAAGGCCAATCCGGCGCAAGTCACCGAGTTGCTCAAGGCGAAGCTCGGCTAAGGCCCTTCGGGGAACACCGCGGAACCGGCTTCGCCGGGCCGCCGGTGTTGCCCCCGGCAGGGGGGCGGGCGAAGCGACACGAAGTGCGCGAAGCCTGGGGGGTTACCTGGGATTCCCGCCGTTCTGCGGCGACCACAGCGTTTTCAAGCGCGTGCGCTCTTCATCGAAGCGCGCATTCACCCGCTTCTTCTCTTCTTCCTGCTCACCGATGAAGCGATTCTGCACCGCCACGCTCTGCGTGTTGTCTTCGAGCTTGCGGCGCACCGCGCCCGGCGCCTTGCTCGTGTCCTGCTTGTAGAACTCGAGCTCCTCGTCGATCTTCTTGCGGTCTTCGCCGAGTTCGGCGATGCGCTTCTTCGCGGCCTGCGTCACTACGTCGATCTGAGACAGCGCCTCGGCGCGTTCACGGTCGTGCGTGGCGGCATTGGGGTAGCGCACCAGCAGGGCCCGCTCGCGGCGGCGCTCGTCGGTCTGGCGCGCGGCCTGGATGGCGGCCTCGCGGGCGCGGTCTTCGCGCTCCTGCAGTTCGCGCGCGGTATAGGTCGGCTCGACCTTGCGGCGGGTGGAGCCGCTCGGGTTCAGCTCGCGCTGCTCGCGGTCGCTGCACTCGGCAATCGGCCGGTCGGCGGTCAGCGTGCGGCCACGGGCGTCGGTGCAGGTGTAGATGCCGGGGGAGGCGCCCTCCACTTTCGGGGACTGCGCCTGCAGCGCGCCGCAGAACGAAGAAACAACCAGGAACAGGGAGGCCGACACCAACCGGCGGATCGGCATGCCAGGGGCGCTTGCGTCGTGCATCGGGCGGCCTTGCCTCAGCTGGCGCCGTAGCGCGTGCGGTAGGCCAGCACGCGCTCGCGGTGCGCGCCCAGGTCGGCCGCGGCATTGCCCGAGAGGTAGCTCAGCAGGTCGTCCAGCGTGGCGATGGCGATCACCGACAGGCCGAGCTGGTTGCGCACGTACTGCACGGCGCTGTGGTCCACGTCGACGCCGTTCTCGGTCGCCTTCTCCTGCCGGTCGAGCGCGATGGCCACGGCATGCGGCGTGGCGCCGGCCGCCTGGATCGCCGCAATCGACTCGCGCACCGCGGTGCCGGCCGACATCACGTCGTCGACGATCAGCACGCGGCCCTTGAGCGGGGCGCCCACGAGGTTGCCGCCCTCGCCGTGCGCCTTGGCTTCCTTGCGGTTGTAGGCAAAGGGGTAGTTGCGTCCGCGTCGCGCGAGTTCCGCGGCCACCGTGGCGCCCAGCGGGATGCCCTTGTAGGCGGGGCCGAAGATCATGTCGAATTCGAGCCCGCTCTCGATCAGCCGGTCTGCATAGAATCCGGCGAGCCGGGCGATCTTGCCGCCGTCGTCGAAGAGTCCCGAATTGAAGAAATACGGGCTCATCCGGCCCGCCTTGGTCTTGAATTCGCCAAAGCGCAGCACGCCGGCATCCAGGGCGAACTGGACGAAGTCCTGTGCAACCGCGCTGCTTTTCTCACCATCTACAGCCATCGGGAATTCCTTGTGTTCAAACTGACCAGTCTCAATCTCAATGGCCTGCGTTCGGCCGCTACCAAAGGCGTGGCCGACTGGGTGGCCGAACTTGCGCCGGATTGTATTTGCATGCAGGAGATACGCGTCCAGGCCAGCGACGTCGAGGGCCGGTTCGAAGAAATGGCCGGCCTCAAGGGCCATTTCCACTTCGCCGAGAAGAAGGGCTACGCCGGTACCGCCGTGTACACCAAGCACGCTCCGAGCCAGGTCGTGGTGGGCTGGGGCGACGCCGAGTTCGACGCCGAGGGCCGGTATCTCGAACTGCGCTTCGACACGCCCAAGCGCAAGTTCTCCGTCATCAGCTGCTACTTCCCGAGCGGCAGCTCGGGCGAGGAGCGCCAGGAAGCCAAGTTCCGCTTCCTCAAGGGCTTCTTCCCGCACCTGGTGGCGCTGAAGAAGGAGCGCGAGTTCGTGCTGTGCGGCGACATCAACATCGCCCACAAGGAGATCGACCTGAAGAACTGGCGCGGCAACCAGAAGAACAGCGGCTTCCTGCCCGAGGAGCGCGCCTGGATGACGAAGCTGCTCGACGCCGGCGCCGACGGCGCGGGCCTGGTGGACGTGTACCGCATGCTCAAGCCCGACACCACCGCCGAGGCCTACACCTGGTGGAGCAACCGCGGCCAGGCCTACGCGAACAACGTGGGATGGCGGCTCGACTACCACCTGGCCACGCCAAAGACCGCCGCGCTCGCCCGCACCGAACAGATCTTCAAGACCATCAAGTTCAGCGACCACGCGCCGATCACGGTGGACTACGACTTCACACTGTAAGCCGGCAGCCCCCCGGGGCGCGGAGCAGGCCTTCAGCAGCTTCTGCCCATCCGGCACCCGCGCCCAGGTCCGCGGCCACGAACGACGAAGGGATCAGGCCGAGTTCGGGGCGTCAGTGAAGAAGGATGCGGACCGGTGGGCGGGGGTATCACTTGGCCGCCAAGACTTTCGCCGTTCGAAAGCTGCGATACTTTCTCAATAAGTATTAACCGCCGTGCATGCGTGCATGACTTCGCAGTGCGGCCCCGAGCGATGGAGATGAAGAGGGAAGAGGGACATGACGCTGAAATTCATAGCCATTGTTGGCTTTTGTCTGGCGCTGGCTGCATGTGGTGGAGGGGGCGGCGAGGGTTCTCCCAGCCTTGCTGGCGCAGTTCCAGCAGCTTCCAGCCTTGCTGATACGAACAACACGAAGGCACTCTCCTTCACGGACGTGAATGGTGCGACCGTCCCGCTGCAAGCTTCGAGCCTTGGGCCGATCAGCGGCTTGACGGCGAGCGCTGCTTCGTCACGACTGCCTTTCGATCCAGACGCTCTGGCTGCCCGGGCCACGCTTCCGGTCCCGCCCCCACCCCCCAAGTTGTCGGCGCTATCCACGACCGTCACGCTGGGTGGCCCCAATGGGCGCGACGAGGCCTCGCAATCGATCTTCATGAGCCTGAACAGGGACAACAAGTGGCCCTGGACGCTCTCGGCACCGCTGCCCGGCTGGGTCACCGCCTCCCCCACCTCCGGCACCGTCGATGCAAGCGGCACTTCGTTGAGCTTCTCGCCTGTCTTCAATGCCGCCACGCCCGGCACTCAGTCGGGCGTGGCGACGGTGACGGCGACGGTCAACGGCAACACGGCCACGCTGCCCCTGACCCTGGTCCTGAACCGGGACAAGCGGCAACTTGTTCCTTCCGAATCGGGCATCGGCTTTGCAAGCACCCCTGGCGGATCGGTGCTCACGAGAACGCTGCGGGTCACCGACAACTTCGAAGGCGCCCTGCCGTGGACCGCCACCTCCAGCGCCCCGTGGCTTTCCGTGACGGGCAGCGGGACCACCGGAACCGGCCCGGGCCTGATGCTTACCGCGGATCCCCAGCAGGTGCCGATGGGCGTAATCAGCTATGCGACCGTCACGCTGAAGACGTCCCATCCGAACGTGGCAGACGCGGTCATCCGTGTCGGCCTATGGCGTGCCGAAGGCGGACTGACCGCCCTGACCCCGCTGTCCGCGAGCTATACAAACGTCGTCGCCGACAAGATACGACCCTACGTCTATGCGCACAGCGGTGGCACATCCATCGACATCTACAACGCGCACCTGGGCACGAAGGTCGGCACCATCGCGAATGTCGGCGCTTGGCTGTCAGACATGAGCGTCGCGCCCGATGGGGGTCTCCTGTACGTGCTCGACAAAGGTAGCGGTCCCATAGTCGTCATCGACCTCGCCAGCGCATCGAAGATCGCGACGTGGCCGTTGATGCTGAAGCCCGGCGAGTCCTATCCACAAACCTTGCTGGCAATCCGTGTCAATGGCAAGAATATCGTTCTGACAGGCAACGGCACCGCGTATATAGATGGCAACCGTTTTGCAGCATTTCCGCCGCCCTACAGCAGCAACGGGAGTCTCACCGCATCGTCCGATGGCCGACGATTTTTCGTACAGGACACAGGCCTCAGCCCCGCCAGCGTCAGCGCATTCGATGTCGATTACTCGGCGATGGCGAACGGCGTTCTGACAGTGAATTTCACCGCAGAAGCGAGCTTCATCAATGGCGCATCGAATGGCCAAGATATCGCAGTGAATGCAGACGGGACCGCGCTCTATGCGGCATCAGGTGCGCCATATCGTTGCTCGTCTGTGAACCCCGCCAACCTGGCTTTCATTGCAAGTCTTCCAGGAGGAGACGCTTACCCCAACAACGTCGAAGTTACCAGCGATGGTCGCGTGATCTGTGGCATCAATGGACTCTATTCGGCCTCTGATATCTGGCTTCACGCCCCGAACGGGACCTTGCTGAAATCGTTCAAGTTTGTGGGTTATGCACATGGACTAGTGCCTCGCCAACTGGTGGTCACGCCAGATGGAATGGTCGCCATCGCCCTGACAGACGATCCGAAAATGGCATTCGTCCCTATCGGCCCTCCGTGATCGCGCGGGGAAGTCGTGGCTGCTCAGAGCCGTGCCTTCCCCGCATGCCGCGCCAGATGCACCTGGTGCAGCGTGATCTTGCGCACCTCCGCCTGGCTGGTCTCGATGTGCGCCCGCAGCAGCATCGCCGCCTGGTCGCCGCGGTTCGCGCGGATGGCCTTCAGGATCTTCGCGTGCTCGTCGTAGGTAGCGTCGATGCGAGGCTGCTTGGTGAAGTCGAGCCGACGGATGATGCGGATGCGGTCGGTCACATCGCGGTGCACGCGCGCCATCTCGTCGTTGCCGGCGGCCGCCACGAGCGCGCAGTGGAAGGCTTCGTCCCACTGCGCCACTTGCGCCATGTCGGCGCTGCGCTGCGCCGCGGGCACCAGCCAGATGCTGGCCAGCGCGTCGAGCAGGCTGCGGTCGATGTGGCGGTCGGTTTCGCACAGCCGATGCACTGCGGTGGTCTCCAGCACCATGCGCAAATCGTAGAGCTGCTCGAACTGGTCGAAGTCGAAGGGCAGCACGCGCCAGCCGCTTCGGAACAGCACTTCAACGAAACCCTCCTGCTGCAACCGGAACAGCGCCTGCCGGATCGGCGTGCGCGACACGCCCAGCCGCTCGCTGATCTCGTTCTCGGTGAAGCGGTCACCGGGCACGAGGATGAAGTCGGCCACGTCGCGCTTGAGCTGCGCATAGACCTCGTCGGCCCGCGTGCGGAAAACGGCCGTATCGGCGGCGGGGACAGGAGGCGCGGGGCGGGTTCGGACGGTAGACACGTGTGGAATGGTAGTCGCTGGCGCCAGCGTCACGAAGGGTTGCCATTCAGCGCAGCGAGCAACGCGGCGCTCGGCGCGGTCCAGCCGACGATGGCGCCCTGGGCGCGCACCATGTCGAGCGTCGCCGCCTTGAATACCGGAAAGTAACTCTCGGTACAGTCCTCGAGCAGCAGGCTGTCGTAGCCGCGGTCGTTGGCTTCGCGCATGCTGGTCTGCACGCAGACCTCGGTCGTGACGCCGCCGAACAGCAGGTGGGTGATGCCGCGCTGCTGCAGCACTTCGTGCAGGCCGGTGGCATAGAACGCGCCCTTGCCGGGCTTGTCGATGACGAGTTCGCCGTCGACCGGCGCGAGCGCATCGATGATCTGGTTGCCGGGCTCGCCGGCCACGAGGATGCGGCCCATCGGGCCTTCGTCGCCGATGCGCAGGCTCGGGTTGCCGCGGTTGCGCTTGGCGGGCGGGCAGTCGGAGAGGTCCGCCTTGTGCGCCTCGCGGGTGTGGACCACCAGACCGCCGGCTTTTCGCCACGCCGCCAGGGCGGCCTTCGTCGCGGGAACGATCGCTTCGAGCAGCGACACGTCGTTGCCCAGCGCTTCGCCGAAGCCGCCGGGCTCGATGAAGTCGCGCTGCATGTCGATGAGGACCAGCGCCGTGCTGGCCACGTCGAATTCGTAGGGAAAGGGGTTGGCTTCTTCTATTCGCATGTCGGTTCTCGCTTCAAAGGCTAGTGATGCCCGCCACCCATGTGGGCTCCGATCACGTGTCTTTCCGCCCCGGCAGCCGAAGTCTCGAACACGATCCGCCCTTCGCTCATCACCACGATCCGGTCCGCCAGCTCCAGCAGCTCGTCGAGGTCTTCGCTGATCAGCAGCACCGCCCCGCCCTTCTCACGCACCTGCACGATGCGCGAATGGATTTCCGCGACGGCTGCGAAGTCCAGCCCGAACACGGGGTTGGCCGCGACCAGTACATTGATGTCGCCCGCCAGTTCCCGCGCCAGCACGGCGCGCTGCACGTTGCCGCCGGACAGGCTGCGTATCGGCGCGCCCTCACCCTGCGTCTTGACGCCGTACTCGGCAATCCACTCGCGCGCACGGCTGCGCCAGCAAGGAAAGCTCAGCACGCCGCCGCGCGACAACGGCGGTTGATCAAAATCCCGCAGTGCCATGTTCTCCGCAACGCTGAGGTCGCCGACGCACGCATTGCGCAACGGCTCTTCGGGGAGA
Organism: Variovorax sp. Varisp46; assembly: GCF_059491885.1. NCBI lineage: Bacteria > Pseudomonadati > Pseudomonadota > Betaproteobacteria > Burkholderiales > Comamonadaceae > Variovorax > Variovorax sp. Varisp46. The sequence continues at coordinate 5,513,823 of NZ_CP168515.1, read as the reverse complement.
CTCCGAACCTTGAGCTCACGGTTTTCCACGCGGTGTGCATCGTAGGGTTGCCCCATCACGCTGACCTTGCCGGCAAGGCGCGGACGCTGGCCGACCAGCGCCTCGACAAGCTCGCGCTGTCCGTTGCCGGAGACGCCGGCCACGCCGAGGATTTCGCCCGCGCGCACCGACAGGCTCAGGTCATGCAACGCCAGCGTGCCGCGGTCGCCCTGCGCCTTGAGGCCTTCGACATTCAATGCGACCGATGCATTGGCAGGCACGGGCTTCCTCGCAGCGGAAGCTTGCGCCGACGATGCGGCCTGCTCGCCGCCCATCATGGCCTGCGCCAGCTGCGCCGGGCTGGTGTCCGCCACGCGGCAGTGATGCACCGCCTTGCCCCTGCGCAGCACCGTCACGCTGTCCGCATACGCCATCACCTCACGGAACTTGTGCGTGATGATGAGCACGGTGCACAGGCCGCTGCGCGCGAACTCGCGCACGTGGCCCAGCACCTCGTCGGCCTCCTGCGGCGTGAGCACGGAGGTCGGCTCGTCGAGTATCAGCAGGCGCGGCTTCAGGTAGAGCTGCTTGAGCAGTTCGAGCTTCTGCTTCTCGCCCGCCGCGAGTTCGACAGGCCGCGCGTCGAGGTCGAGGCTGAACGGCGTGGTCGCCAGGAAGTTCTGCAGCTCCGCGCGCTTGCTCTTCCAGTCGATCACCGCCGGCGTCTTTCCGCCCGCCAGCAGCAGGTTCTCGGCCACCGTCATGCCCGGCGCCAGCGTGAAATGCTGGTAGACCATGCCGATACCCAGCGCGCGCGCCACGATCGGGTTGGCAATGTCCTGCTCGCGCCCGTCGATCAGGATGCTGCCCTCCTCCGCGCGCTGGAAGCCCGCCACGCACTTCACCAGCGTGCTCTTGCCCGCGCCGTTCTCGCCCAGCAGCGCATGCACCGTGCCGGGCTCGACGCGCATCGTCACGCGGTCCATCGCGGTGAAGTCGCCGAAGCGCTTGGTGAGTTGATACGTGTCCAGCGCGAGCGCGCCGCTGCCCGCCGGCAGGCCTCCGATGGCACGGGAGGAAGAAGACGCGGCGCCCATCGCGGTCAGTCCAGCGCGGCCAGCAGCGCCTGCGAGGTGGCGTGCGCGCCGAAGACGCCGCCCTGCATCGTGATCATCTTCAGCGCTGCGAGGTGGTTGCCGTAGTCCGTGGCCGCGGTGCAATCCGACAGCAGCAGGCACTCGAAGCCGCGGTCGTTGGCGTCGCGCATCGTGGTGTGCACGCACACGTCGGTGGTGATGCCCGCGAGGATGATGTTCTCGATGCCGCGCGTGCGCAGGATCAGCTCCAGGTCGGTCGCGTAGAACGAACCCTTGCCTGGCTTGTCGATGATCACCTCGCCCGGCATCGGCGCCAGCTCGGGAATGATTTCCCAGCCGGGCTCGCCACGCACCAGGATGCGCCCGCAGGGCCCGTCGTCGCCGATGCCCACGCCGTTCGCACCGATCTGCCGCGAGCGCCAGCGCTTGTTGGCCGGCAGGTCGCCGAGGTCGGGCCGGTGGCCCTCGCGCGTGTGGATGATGTGATAGCCCAGCGGACGTAGCGCTGCCAGCGTTCGCGCGATCGGCTGGATCGGCGCCTGCACCAGCGACAGGTCGTAGCCCATCACGTCGACATACCCGCCCTTGCCGCAGAAGTCGGTCTGCATGTCGATGACGATCAGCGCGGTGTTGTCGGGGCGCATGTTCGCGTTGTAGGGCCAGGCGTAGGGCTCGGCGGCGACGGTCTTCGTCGATGTCGTCGTTTCGGTCATGACGTTCAGTTCCTTGTCGATGAGAGTTCGCCGGGGCTGCCGGCGGCGGCGCTGCCCGGCCTGCAGGTGAACACCAGGATCACCAGCGTGAGCACATAAGGCACCGTGTTGAAGAGGTGGTAGCCCCAGCCGATGCCGATGGACTGCAGCGCCGGCCCGATGGCGCCCGCGCCGCCGAAGAGCAGCGCCGCGCCCACGCAGCGCAGCGGGCTCCAGCGCGCGAAGATCACCAGCGCGACCGCAATCAGGCCTTGTCCGCTGGAGATGCCTTCGCTCCAGCTGCCCGGGTAGAAGAGCGTGAGCGACGCGCCGCCCAGCCCCGCGATGAAGCCGCCCGCCGTGGTGGCCGCGATGCGCAGCCCCGAGACCGAATAGCCGAGCGCGCGCGTCGCCTGCGCCGAGTCGCCCGCCATGCGCACCAGCAACCCGGCGCGCGTGCGCGCGAAGCCCCACCACAGCAGCACTGCGAGCGCCACGCCGATGGGCACCAGCGCATTGAGCTGCAGGGCCGAGCGCACCACGGTGTTGTCGCTCCAGAAGCCCAGCGGAATGGCCGGGATCTGCGGCGCCTGCGGCTGGATCAGCGGCTTGCCCAGGTAGAACGCGAGCCCCGTGCCCAGCAGCATCAGCGCGATGCCGGTCGCCACGTCGTTCACGCGATCGAGCGAGCACAGCAGCCCGTGCAGCAGCGCGAGCGCCGCACCGGCCAGCGCGCCGATCAGCACGCCGAGCCATGCGGAGTCGGTGAGGTAGGCGCCGCCGAAGGCAGCCATGGCCGACAGCACCAGCACGCCTTCGAGGCCGAGGTTGATGCGGCCCGATTTCTCGGTGAGGCACTCGCCCAGGCTCACGAAGAGGAACGGGGCGCCCACGCGCAATGCGCCGCCGACGATGCCGGCGACCAGAGCGATCCACTGGTCGGCCGTCATGTGTAGCTCCTTGCTTCCGGAAGCATGCGGTCACCGAACTTCTTCCAGTCGACCGTGCGCAGGCCTTCGCTGGCGAGGATCAGCACGAAGGCGATGCCCTGCAGCACCAGCACCGATGCATCCGGCAGGCCCAGCCGGCGCTGCAGCAGGCTGCCCGCCGCGCCGAAGCCGCCGAACAGGATGGCCACCGGCACGATGGCCACCGGGTTGTGCCGCGCGATGAAAGACACCAGGATGCCCGCGTAGCCGTAGCCCGCGATCAGCGATGCGTTCGCATTCGTGTGCACCGCCGCCACCTCGATGGCGCCCGCGAGCCCCGCGCATGCGCCGCCGAGCCCGCAGGCCGAAAGAATGAGCCGCGTGGCCGGCAGGCCCACGAGCTGCGCGGTGCGCGGATTGCCGCCCACCACCCGCACCGAAAAACCCGAGGCCGTGGCGCGCAGCCACCAGCCGAGCCCCAGGCAAGCCACGATGCCGATCACCAGCCCCCAATGCACGTCGGAACCGCCGATGCCGCCGATCAGCAGTCCGTCGCCCAGCGCGTAGGTCGATGGCTTGTTGAGGCTGGCCGGATCGCGCAGCGGCCCCTCGACCAGGTGCTTGAAGATGCCGATGGCGATGTAAGCCAGCAGCAGGCTGCTGATGGTCTCGTTGATGCCACGGTACTGGCGCAGCCAGCCAGCCAGCACGATCCACAACGCGCCGGCAAGCGCACCGGCGATGCAGACAGCCACAGTGCCGACAACGTTGCCCGGCAGCGGCACCGCATGCGCCAGCGCCGCGCAGGCCAGCCCGCCCAGCACCAGCGCCCCCTCTCCGCCGATGACGATCAGCCCCGCGCGCGCGGGCAGCGCCACGCACAGCGCGGTGAGCATCAGCGGCGCCGCGCGCTGCAGCGTGTTCTGCCACGAGAACCAGTCGCCGAACGCGCCCTTGAACAGCGTGGCCCACACCTCCACCGGGTCGACGCCCGCGAAGGCCACCACCAGCCCGAACAGCAGCAGCGCCGCCGCGATGGCGAACGCCGGCAGGGCCAGTTCCTTGAAGAGCGCGGGGCGCAGCATGGCGTTGACGGTGTGACGGTCAGACGCTGCCGACGACGCCTTCGACGAGGTAGTTCATCTTCTCGAGCTCCAGGTCGGTCTGCTTCAGGACCTTGCCCGCCGGCACCACGACCGCACCCTTGTTGTCCTTGATGCCGTCCTTGAAGATGTCGAAGCTGCCCGCGATCATCTTGGCCTTGATCTCGTCGGCCTGTTTCTTCGCGGCGTCCGGCACCATGGGGCCGTAGGCGGACATCTTCACGTAGCCTTCCTTCAAACCGCCGCGCAGGAAGTTGGGATGCGGCTTGCCGGTTTGCGCGGCTTCGATGGCGGTCTTGTAGGCGGTGAGCCAGTTCCATTCGGCGCCGGTGAGGTACGCATTGGGCGCGAGCTTGGCCTGGCTCGCGTGATAGCCGCAAACCATCTTGCCGCGCTTGGCCGCCGTCTCGACCACCACCTTGGGGCCGTCCACGTGCATGGTGAACACGTCGCAGCCCTGGTCGGCCAGGCTGTTGGTGGCTTCCGCCTCCTTCACCGCCATCGACCAGTCGCCCGTGAAGATCACGCTGCAGGTGATGTTCGGCTTGACCGAGCGCGCGCCGAGCGTGAAGGCGTTGATGTTGCGCAGCACCTGCGGAATGGGCTTGGCGGCGACGAAGGCGATCTTGTTGCTCTTCGTCATGTGCGCGGCGATCACACCGTTGAGGTACTGGCACTCGTCGATGTAGCCGAAGAAGCTGCCGACGTTCTTGGGGTGCTTGCCCTCGGTCCAGAGGCCGCCGCAGTGCGAGAAGCGCACGTCGGGGTTCTTGGGAGCCACCGCGAGGATGTGCGGATCGAAGTAGCCGAACGAGGTGGGAAAGAGCAGGCCCGCGCCGTCCTGCGAGATCATGCCGGTCATGGTCTTCTGCACGGCCGCCGTCTCGGGCACGTTCTCTTCCTCCACCACCTTCACGCCGGGCAGCTTCTTGATCTCGGCGGCGGCCATGGCGTGCGCCTGGTTGTAGCCGTAGTCGTCGCGCGCGCCGACGTAGATCACGCCGACGGTGAGCGGCTTGGGCTTGGCCTGGGCGGCGGCGAGCGCGCTCCAGCTTCCGAGGCTGCCGGCGGTACCCAGCGCGGCCAGTGTCTTGAGCGAATCGCGGCGATTGAGGTGGCGGGTCATGGCGTTCTTCTCCGTTACAGGTTGAGGTGCAAAAAATGTGCCCCGGGCTCAGCCGAGCAGGCTCACGTGGGCGGCGACCACGCGCCAGCCCTCGGCCGTGCGCATCCAGGTCTGGCTCTGGCGGCCGGTCTGACGACTGCCTTCGCGTCGGAACTCGACGTTCGCGGTCGCGAAGTCGCGGCCGTAGGTGGTGATGACGGTGCGCAGCAGTTCGCGCGGCGGGCTCTGCACGGGCAGCGAGGCGCGGAAGGCGGCGATGTCGGCGTGGCCGTAGTGGTTCTCGGAAAAGCCGTAGCGCAGCGTGTGGGGGCTGTTCCAGAAGAGCTCGTCGAGCGTGGCGCGGTCGTTGCCGACCAGCGCGGCCTCGTAGCGGGCGAACACGGCCTGCACTTCGGCCAGCACCTCGGGGATGTTGATTTCCGGCGTCATCGGCGAACCTCGCGCTGGAAGATGTCCAGGCTGAGCTTCTTGGTCGCGACGAAGCTCTCGGTGCTCAGCGTCTCGACGGTGCGCGGGCGCGCATCGCCATAGCGCAGGATCTCGGCCACCTTGGTGGGCCGCTTGGTCAGCAGCAGTACCTCGTCGGCGAGGTACACCGCTTCCTCGAGGTCGTGCGACACCAGCAGCATGGTGGTGCCGGTCTGCATGAACACTTCCTGCAGCTTCTCGCGGATGAAGAGCGTCATCTCGAAGTCGAGCGCCGAGAAGGGCTCGTCGAGGAACAGCACCTCGGGTTCCGGCGCGAGCGCGCGCATGATCGATGCCGTCTGCTGCTGGCCGCCCGAGAGCTCGTACGGAAAGCGCTTCAGGTCGAACTTCACGTCGAAGGAGGCCACCAGTTCTTCCATGCGCCGGTCGACCTCGGCCTTGCTGCGGCCTTCGAGCTTCAGCGGATAGGCGATGTTGTCGATGGTGCGCATCCACGGGAACATCGCCTCGCGGTAGTTCTGGAACACGTAGCCGATCTTGGTGTCCAAGCGCCGCTTTCCGTCGAACAGGATCTCGCCCGAGTCGATGGGAATGAGCCCCGCGATCATGTTGATGAGCGTGGACTTGCCGCAGCCATTCGGTCCGAACACCGAGACGATCGCGTGCTTGGGAATGTCGAGATCGAAGTTCTCGTACAGCGGCCAGCCCGCGAAGTACTTGGTGAGACCGCGGATGGTGATGTGCGTGCCGGCCGGGCCAGGCCTGAACACGGGCTTGGGCACGTCGGCGTACACCGGACCGTTGACGACGATGTCAGTTGAAGCTCGCATGGAGGCGCTCCTGTTGAGGTCTTTGCGTGAGCTGCCACGGAACCGGCTTTGCCGGGCCGCAGGCAGCGCCCCCTCGCAGGGGGTTGGCGGCTACGCGAAGCGAGCAAGCCTGGGGGTGGTCCATCACCTTCCGCTCCAGTGCACGATGCGGCGCTCGGCGATCAGGAAAAGAATGTTGAGCGCATAGCCCAACGCACCCGCCGCAAGAATCGCGGCGTACATGCTCTTCACGTTGAGCACCTGCTGCGCGTCGATGATCCGGTGGCCGAGCCCCGTGTCGGAGCCGATGAACATCTCGGCCACAATGACGATCACCAGCGCCATGGACACTGCCGAACGCAGGCCGACGAAGCTGGGCTGCAGGCTTTCCCACACCAGCACGTCCTTGAAGACCTGCCAGCGCGAGGCGCCCATCACCTTGGCCGCCATCACGCGCTGCTTGCGTGCGTTGATGACGCCGTAGGCGCTGTTGAACACCACGATGAGCAGCGCGCCGAAGGCCGCGATGGCCACCTTGTTGACGTCGCTCACGCCGAAGATCAGCAGGAACAGCGGGATGAGCGCGGATGATGGCGTGGAGCGGAAGAAGTCGATCAGGAACTCCACGCTGCGGTAGGCCTTCTCGTTGCTGCCGAGCAGCACGCCCAGCGGCACGCCGATGGCCGCCGCAATGACGAAGGCCTGTACGGTGCGCCACACGGTCATGGCGAAGTCGGTGAGCAGCGGGCCGCCGACCAGGCCGGTGATGAGTGCGGCGATGGTGTCGGCGGGTGTGGGCAGCAGGATCGGCTTGATGAAACCCAGCCGCACCACCAGGTCCCACACGATGAACAGCACCACCGGACCGATGAACGGCAGCAGGCGGTCGCGCAGCGGTGGCCTGGGCGTCGATGTGGCGGCGCTGGCCGGCGGGGTCCACGGCGCGGCCGTGGTCGAGCTTGCGTCGGCCATGGTCGTCAGGCCTTGTAGAGCAAGGCGTCCACCGCGACCTTCTTCTCGAAGATGCCTTTTTCGGTGAACAGGTCGTAGAACTTCTGGAAGTATGCGACGTCGCTGAGCTTGAACTCGTTGTAGAGCATGTACGACGCGAGCGGCACTTCGGCCGTGAGCTTGCCTTCGATGGCGGTGTAGCCCTTCATGAACTGGCGCGCCTCATCGGGCTTGCTGCGCACCAGCTCCACGCCACGCGCATAGGCGGTGATGTACTTCTTCGCGACCTCGGGGTTCTTCTTGATGAACTCGGTGGTGAGGCTGGCCGCACCCCCGTGCCACGGCGCCATCGGGTCACCGAGGATGTATTTGGCGACCACGCCGGCCTCGATGACGCGCGTGGTGCCGTTCATGCGGCCCACGGTACCGGTGGGTTCCAGCGTGTAGCAGGCGTCGACCTGGCCCGCGACCAGCGCGGCCACGTGCTGGCCGATGGGCAGCTCGCTCACGACCGCGCCCTTGGCGCCGGCGCGCTCCAGCATGGTCTTGCACAGCGTCACGTTCTGGATGCCCGGGCCCGAGGCGACCTTCCTGCCGGCCAGCTCGGCCATGGTCTTGATGGGGCTATCTTGCGCGACGATGAACTCGTCGAGCACGAACTTCGCGTTGCTCGGGTTGGTGCAGAAGATCTTGAACAGGCCGGGCTGCGCGATCTCGCCGATGGCGAGGTTGGCCGAGCCCGTGCCGTTGGCGCTGCCGTCGCAGCGGCCCGCGAGCATGCCTTCCATCACCTGCTGCGCGCCGGCGAACTTGAGCGGCTCGACGTCGAGGCCGGCCTCCTTGAAGTAGCCCTTGTCGACCGCCGCGAAGAACGGCAGGCCGGCGGCCACCGGCCAGAAGCCGATACGCAGCTTGGGTGCGGCGGCCTGCGCGTGCACGACGGCAGGCGCAGCCAGCACAGCCAGGCCGGAAGCAGCGGCCTGCAGCAACTGCCGACGCGACGTGGAAGATTTTTCCGGGGTGTTCATCGGAACTCCTGATCAGTTGGAATCAGTTGGAACTCGGGGTGGCGCGGCTCGCGACATATGCGCGCCAGCCGCCGTGACGGGTCACGTCCTGCGCGCCAACCAGTGCATGGCCCTCGCAGATGAAGCCTTTCACCCAGCTGCCATCGGCCAGCTCGACGCTGCCAAGGCCAAGAGGCGGCGGGATGAGGGCAAGAAAGCTGCCGACCTGCGCCAGGGGCAAGGCCCACACTTCGAGCGCGATGGCGAGAGCGTCTTCATCGCCTTGTGCCACCCGCTGCAGGCCGGGCTTGGGCGGCACGGTGCCCGGTAGCGCATAGAGGCGGTAGGCGGCCGAGGTGGTGGTGGTGCGCAGCAGCGTGGCGCCACGCTCTGTGAGCTGGCCGTTGAGCGGCATGCCCGAAAGATGCGCGCCGACCACAGCGATGGGCAGGGTGCCGGCACCCGGCGCGGCGAGGCCGGGAATGGCGCGCGGCGCGGGCAGCGGCAGGCCGAGGGCGCCTTGCGCGAGCCCCGTGGCGTGGTGGTAGCGCTGGCCCAGGTCGGCCAGCGCAAGGTCGCTGCCGCAGGGGCCGATCAGCGTGATGCCGAACGGCAGGCCGTCCGCGCGCAGGCTGCTGGGCACGGAGAGCGCGGCGTAATCGAGCAGGTTGACGAAGTTGGTGTACGCACCGAGGTTGCGGTTGAGCACCACCGGATCGGCGCGCATCTGCTCGCGGGTGTAGTGCGTGGGCGCGGTGGGCACGAGCAACACGTCGATGCCGCGCCACATCGGCTCGACCTGCCGGGCGATGGCGCGCAGCTTCGTTTGCGCGTCGAACAGGTCGGCGGCGCTGTAGCCCCGGCCGCTCGCGAGGATGCCGCGCACGGGCTCGATCACTTCGTCGCCGTGCGCGTCGAAGAACTCGCGCACCGCGGCGTAGCGTTCGGCGACGAGCGCACTTTCATAGAGCAGCGCAGCAGCCTCGGCAAGCGGGGCGTAGGGAATGCTGAGGGGCGAGCCGCCCATGGCCAGCAGCCGTGCGGTCGCGTCGTTGAAGGCCTCCTCGGCGGCGGTGTCGCCGAAGAAGCTCAGCCTGTCGGGCACGCCGAAGCGGAAGTGCGCAGGCAGCGGCTCGCGGCGCAAAGGCAGGTCGCGCGAATAGGGGTCGCGCGCGTCGTAGCCGGCGCAAGCGAGCAGCACGTCGACCCCGGTGGCGACGGTGCGCGCAAAGATGGAGACGCAGTCCGCGCTCTGCGCAGCGGGCACCACGCCGAAGGTGCTCAGCAGGCCGCGCGAGGGCTTCAGGCCGACGATGTTGTTGAGCCCGGCCGGCACGCGGCCCGAGCCCGCGGTGTCGGTGCCCAGCGCAAAGTCGACCTCGCCAGCCGCCACCACGTAGGCCGAGCCCGAACTAGACCCGCCCGAGACATAGCGCGCGTCGAAGGCATTGGGCACCTCGCCGTAGGGCGAGCGCGTGCCGTTCAGGCCGCAGGCGAACTGGTCGAGGTTGGTCTTGCCGGCCAGCGATGCACCGGCTTCAAGCAGGCGCTGCACCACGGCCGCGTGGACCGGGGGCAGGCGGTCGAAGGCCGGACAGGCGGCGGTGGTGGGCACGCCGGCCACGTCGATGTTGTCCTTGACCGCGAAGCGCAGCCCGTCGAGCGGCAGGACTGAGCCGGGGGCTTCGCCAGCCCGGGCGTGCGCCATGGGCTGCGCGAACCTGGTGATCCAGGCGGCGGCGGGCGATCCGTTTTCTTCATGCACCATCATCAAGCATCCAAACATGTGTACAAGTTAAGATGCAAGCGGCGTGCCAGCGGCGACGCAGGGTCGCGCGGATCAATTCAGGGAATTGGGCCGTTGCTCCCTCTCCCCTCGGGGAGGGGGTTGGGGCGAGGGCAGGTGCAGGCGAAGAAGCGCGGCCCTCGTATGAAGGCGGCCACCCTCACCCCTGCCCAGGGGAGAGAGGGAGTCAGGCAGGTCAGCTCTTCTTCGCGTCGCGGTAGAGCGTCTCCACCTTCGGCAGGTTCGCCTCCAGCTTCGCGATGCGGTCCGGCCCGCTCGGATGCGTCGAGAGAAAGCTCAACCCGCCCTGGTTCTTCGACGCCGTGGCCATCTTCTGCCACAGCGACACCGATGCCTTCGGGTCATAGCCCGCACGTGCCGCGAGTTCGAGCCCCACGAGGTCGGCCTCCGACTCGTCGCTGCGGCTGAACTTGAGCGTGAGGAGCTGCGTGCCGGCGCGCGCCGCCAGGTCGCCCATCTGCCCCAGCCCGAGCAGCTGCGCACCGATGGAGAGCGCCGCACCCGTGCCCGCGCTCTTGGCCATTCGGGCACGCGCATGCTCGCGCAGCGCGTGGGCCATCTCGTGGCCCATGACCATCGCGACCTCGTCGTCCGTGAGCTTGAGCTGTTCGAGGATGCCGGTGAAGAAGGCGATCTTGCCGCCGGGCATGCAGAAGGCGTTGATCTGCTTGCTGCCGATCAGGTTGACCTCCCACTTCCAGTCGCGGGCGCGCGAATTCCAGGGCGTGGCGAAGGGAATGAGGCGCTTCGCGATGGCGCGCAGGCGCTGCAGCTGCGGGTTGCCGTCGCCCGCGAGCGCGTTCTTGGCGCGCGCCTGTTCGAGCAGCTGGCCATACTGCTGCACGCCGGCCGCCTCGATCCTGTCGGCCGGCACGAGGTTGCGCGCCACCGAGGCATTGCCGACATTGACCTGCGCCAGCGCCCTACCGCTGAGGGCGGCGCCGGCGGCCGCCAGCAGGAAGGCCCGCCGGGGATTCCATGCGGAGGCTGTGGAGATGGCGGAAACAGGGCGATCGCATCGTGTGCACATAGGAGCCGGATCATAGGAACAAATGAAGACAAAGGGCCGGGGCGAGGCCCCCCCGGCACTCATGGACAATCCGAGGCTCATGTCCGTACCTTCCGCAGAAACCCCCACCGCCTCTTCCCCGCCCTGGCGCGATGCGCTGAAGGTCTACCTGGAGCCCGCCACCCTGCGCATGCTGGCGCTGGGCTTCTCGGCCGGGCTGCCGCTGCTGCTGGTGCTGGGCACCCTGAGTTTTCGCCTGCGCGAAGCGGGCATCGACCGCACCACCATCGGCTACTTGAGCTGGGTCGGGCTGGCCTACGGCTTCAAGTGGGTCTGGGCGCCGCTGGTCGACCGGCTGCCGCTGCCGCCGCTGACCACGCTGCTCGGACGCCGGCGCGGCTGGCTGCTGCTGGCGCAGTGCGTGGTGATCGCCGGCCTGATCGGCATGGCGCTGAACGACCCGCGCCAGGGGCTCACGCCGCTGATCTGGTGCGCGCTGCTGGTGGCCTTCGGCTCGGCCACGCAGGACATCGCGCTCGACGCCTTCCGCATCGAATCGGCCGAGACACGCAAGCAGGCCGCGCTGGCGGCCGCCTACCAGACGGGCTACCGGCTCGCGATGATCTGGGCCGGTGCGGGCGTGCTGTGGGTCGCGGCCTGGGCCGAGGTGGTGCCGGCGGCCGCGGTCACGGGTGCGGCGGCGTACCAGAACGGGGCGTGGAAGACGGCGTACCTGGTAATGGCCGCTTCGATGGCGGTGGGGGTGCTGACGGTGCTGCTGTCGCCCGAACCGGTGCCGCGCGTGCTGCCCAAGGCAAAGAATGCCGCCGAGTGGCTGCGCAGCGTGCTCATCGAGCCCTTCGCCGACTTCATCCGCCGCTACAGGTGGCAGGCCGCGCTGATCCTCTCGCTGATCGCCATCTACCGCATCAGCGACGTGGTGATGGGCATCATGGCCAACCCTTTTTACGTGGACATGGGTTTCACCAAGGATCAGGTGGCCACGGTCAGCAAGATCTACGGCGTGATCATGACGCTGGTGGGCGCCTTCGTCGGCGGCGTGCTGTCGATGCGCCTGGGCGTGATGCGGGTGCTGATGCTGGGCGCGGTGCTGAGCGCGGCCAGCAACCTGCTGTTCGCCTGGCTGGCCTCGCGCGGGCACGACCTGACGGCGCTGATCGCGGTGGTCTCGGCCGACAACCTGGCCGGCGGCATCGCCTCGGCGGCCTTCATCGCCTACCTGTCGAGCCTCACCAACATCAGCTACTCGGCCACGCAGTACGCCCTGTTCAGCTCGCTGATGCTGCTGCTGCCGAAGTTCATCGCCGGCTATTCGGGCGCCTTCGTCGATGCCTATGGATACAGCACCTTCTTCGTCGCCACCGCGATGCTCGGCCTGCCGGTGCTGGTGCTGGTGGCTTTGGCCTCGCGGCTGACGACGACCACAAGGCCCGCGGACCGTCAATAGGGCCTGGGCCTTATAGGAAACAGCCGACATTGCGCGCACCGCGCAACTGGTAGGCTGCGGGCGCTATACATTCGTTTTCTTTTCCCTTCCTGCGCCACTTCCCGCGCACCCGTCTGCCAGCAAGCCCCTACAAGATCGTGCCGTCCCGAATTTCTCCTCTCCAAATCAGCGCCTACACGGCGACTTCCGCCGTCGGCGTCGGCAAGGAAGTGCTGGCCGACGCGCTTGCGCAGTCGCGCAGCGGGCTGCGCGCCAACGACTTCGGCGATGCGCCGCTGCCCACCTGGATCGGCCGCGTCGATGGACTCGAAGAAGTGCGCCTGCCCGAATCGCTGGCCCACTGGGACTGCCGCAACAACCGGCTCGCCTGGCTGGGCCTGCAGGCCGATGGCTTCCTCGAGGCGGTGGCTGCGGCGCGCGAGAAGTACGGTGCTTCGCGCGTCGCGCTGATCCTGGGCACCTCGACCGCCAGCATCGGCGAAACCGAACTGGCCTACACGCAGCTCGACGAACAGGGCATGTTCCCGCCCAACCAGCGCCGCGCCAGGGTGCACACGCCGCATTCGCTGGCCATGTTCACGCAGCAGCTTCTGGGAATCAGCGGCCCGAGCGAAACCATTTCCACCGCCTGCTCGTCGAGCGCCAAGGTGTTCGCCTCGGCCGAGCGGCTGATCCGGCTGGGCCTGGCCGACGCGGCCGTGGTCGGCGGGGCCGACACGCTGTGCGGCAGCGTGCTGTTCGGCTTCAACTCGCTCGAACTGGTGTCGAGCGAGCCGTGCCGGCCTTTCGACGCCTCCCGCAAGGGCATCAGCCTGGGCGAGGCCGCGGGCTTCGCGCTGGTCGAGCGCGTGCAGGCCGGCGCCGATGCCGCACCGCTGCACCTGCTGGGCTATGGCGAGGCCAGCGATGCGCACCACATGTCGACGCCGCACCCCGAGGGCCTGGGCGCCGAGCGTGCGCTCGACGAAGCGCTGGCGCGCGCCGGCCTGCCACCCGAGGCGATCGACTACATCAACATGCACGGCACCGCGAGCCAGAAGAACGACGAGGTCGAAGGCGCGCTGGTGGCGCGCCGCTTCCCGGCGCGCACGCACGCCAGCTCGACCAAGGGCTTCATGGGCCACACGCTGGGCGCGGCGGGCATCGTCGAGGCTGTCATCAGCCTGCTGGCCATCGAGCGCGGCCTGATGCCGGGCACGGTCAACACCCGCACGCTGGACGAAGGCTTCGGCCCGCAGATCAAGCTCGAACCGGCGCACGGCGAGGTGCGCTATGCACTGTCCAATTCGTTCGGCTTCGGTGGCAACAACTGCTCCCTCGTTTTCGGCAAGGCGGAATCATGAGGCTCGCCCCCAGGCTGCGCGCACTTCGTGTCGCTTCTCCTCCCCCCGACCGGGGGCAACACCAATGGCCCGGCAAAGCCGGTTCCACGGTGTTCCGCGAGAAGGCAATCCAATGACAACCACGACAAGCGTCCCTACCCGCCCGACCCTCTACATCGAAGGCCCCGCCTTCTGGACGCCCACGCTGCCCGGCTGGGAAGCCGCGCGCGCCGCCTTCCGCGGCGAAGGCGCGCTGGCCGACCCGCCCGCGAAGCGCCCCTCGCCGCAGGTGCTGGCCCCGGCCGAGCGCCGCCGCGCGCCCGACACCGTGGCGCTGGCGCTCGAAGTGGCGGCCGCCGCCATGGCCGCTTCGGGCCGCAACGCGGCCGACGTGCCCTGCGTGTTCACGTCGGCGCACGGCGACCTGTCGATCAACGACTACATGTGCAGCACGCTCGCGAGCGATCCGAAGATGCTGTCGCCCACCAAGTTCCACAACTCGGTGCACAACGCGGCCGTGGGCTACTGGACCATCGGCACCGGCTGCATGGCGGCCAGCAACGCGATTTCGGCCTACGAGCACAGCTTTGCCTCGGGCCTGCTCGAAGCGGCGGTGCAGTGCGCCTGCGACCAGGAGCCGGTGCTGCTGGTGGGCTGCGACACGCCCACGGTGGGCGCACTGGCTTCGGTCACCGACAGCCGCGGCCTGCTGGCGGTGGCGCTGGTGATCGCCCACGAGCCGACGCAGCGCACCGTGGCGGCGCTCGACTGGTCGCTGGCCGGCGAGGGCGGCACGGCGCCCGCAGCCACGCCACCGAGCTCGGAAGCGGCGAAATCGCTGGCCGAGATCAACCCCATGGCCCAGGCGCTGGCGCTGTTCGAATCGCTGGCGCACCTGGCGCACTCGGGAAACGGCGCGGGCACGCCGGTTGACCTGCCGCTGTCCTCGTCCCTGTCGCTGCGGCTGCAGTTGCGGCCGCTCGAGCGGGGCTGAGCCCACGCCCTCTGGAGTCGGCGCTATGCTTTTCGCAGCATCGCCGGTTGACAGGGGTGTTCGAGGTTTACCCAACTTTACGGAGCGTTCAAGCCCGCTTGCTCACTTTGGACGACCATGAAGCGCATGAGCACCCCCCAACTCCTGATGATCGAAGACGACGCCCGCCTGGCGCAGATGGTGGGCGAGTACCTGACGCAGTCGGGCTTCGCGTTCAACCATGCCGGCGACGGCGCGAGCGGACTCGAGCAGCTGCAGCAGCACGCGCCCGACCTCGTGATCCTCGACCTGATGCTGCCCGACACCGACGGGCTCGAAGTGTGCCGCCGCATCCGCGCGCTGCCTGCTCCGCTGTCGAAGGTGTCGGTGCTGATGCTGACGGCCAAGGGCGACCCGATGGACCGCATCATCGGCCTGGAGATCGGCGCCGACGACTACCTGCCCAAGCCCTTCGAGCCGCGCGAGCTGCTGGCGCGCATCCGCGCCGTGCTGCGCCGCCGCAGCGAGAACGCCACCGAGGCCGAAGCCTCCACCGTGATGCGCTTCGGCACGCTGGAGATCGATCGCAACGCGCGCACCGTGTCGGTGGCCGGCGCGCTGGCCGACCTCACCTCCTACCAGTTCGACCTGCTGGTGGCGATGGCCGAACGCGCGGGCCGCGTGCTCACGCGCGACCAGATCATGGAAGCCGTGCGCGGCCGCGAACTCGAGGCCTTCGACCGCTCCATCGACGTGCACATGGGCCGCATCCGCGCGGCCATCGAGGTCGACGCGAAGAACCCGAAGCGCATCCTCACGGTGCGCGGCGTGGGCTACGTCTTTGCCAAGCAGCAAGATTGACCCGACCCCGGCCCGATGCTGCGCAACCTCTATTCCCGCCACCTCTACGTCCGCATCTGGCTCGCGGTGGTGGGTGGCGTCGTCATCCTCACGCTGATGGCCAACTGGATCGTGCGCGAAGCGGCGGAGGCCGAGCGCGAGCGCCTGGCGCCGGTGCCGCGCCACGTGGTGGTGCTCGACGCGCAGGACAAGCCCATCGGCGCAGGCACCGCGCTGCGCGTGCCGGGCCAGGGCCTGGAGTTCGACGTGACGCTGAGCGACGGCAAGGCGCTCACGCTGCGCGTGGCGCCGCGCGAACGGCTCCCGGGTTCAGCCGGCTTCGCGCCATGGCGCACGCCGTTCGGGCTGGGATGGATGATCGCGCTGGTGGGGGTAGCGGTGGCACTGGGCGTGTATCCGATCGTGCGGCGCATCACGCAGCGGCTGGAATCGCTGCAGCGCGGCGTGCAGCGATGGGGCGAAGGCGATCTCTCGGTGCGCGTGACCGAAGAAGGGCAGGACGAAGTGACCGATCTCTCCAAACGATTCAACGCGTCGGCCGAACGCATCGAGCAGCTGGTGCGTTCGCACAAGTCGCTGCTGGCCAACGCCTCGCACGAGCTGCGCTCGCCGCTCACCCGCATCCGCATGGGCCTGGAGCTGATGGGCGAGCGCCCGAGCCAGTCGGCTCGAGAAGAGATCTCGCGCAACATCGGCGAGCTCGACCAACTCATCGACGAGATCCTGCTGGCCAGCCGCCTCGACGCCAGCGAGGCCGACATGGGCACCATCGAGGCCGTGGACCTGACCGGCCTCGCGGCCGAGGAATGCTCGCAGGTGAACGCCGAACTCGACCTGGCCGCAGGCGCCGACAACGCCACGCTGACCGTGCCGGGTGTGTCGCGCCTGCTGCGCCGCGCGATCCGCAACCTGCTGGAGAACGCCCGCCGCTACGGTGCCGGCGAAATCGCCGTGGAGCTGGGCAGCGCCAACGGCTACGCCACCGTGCGCGTCAACGACCGCGGCCCGGGCGTGCCCACGGCCCTGCGCGAACGCATCTTCGAGCCCTTCTACCGGCTGCCCGGCGCCAGTGAGCGCAACGGCGGCGTCGGCCTGGGGCTGGCGCTGGTGAAGTCGATCGCCGAGCGCCACGGCGGCACAGTGCGCTGCGAAGACCGCCCGGGCGGCGGCGCGAGCTTCGTGATCCGCCTGCCGGTGGCCGCGCGCGGGCACTGAGCCCCCGGTCCTGTTGGCGGGACGCCGCGGAACCGGCTTCGCCGGGCCGCAGGCGTCGCCCCCGGCGAGGGGGAAGGAGAAGCGACACGAAGTGCGCGAAGCCTGGGGAATACCAAGCCCGTCCACCTAAAATCCCGCCCCTATGCAGAGATCGCACATCGTTCGGCCCGCGGCCATGTTCTGGGGGCTGGTGGTGTTCATGCCGGTCGGCGTCACCTATCTTTCGGCCATCCTGCTGCTGCTCACCATGCTGGTGGCCGGCGGCCTGGACAAGCGCTATGCGCGGCTGCGCGCCAACCCGCTGTGGTGGCCGGTGATGGCCTACCTGGCCTGGACCCTCATCGTGCTGGCCATCGGGCAGCACTATCCCGAGACCGGCTCCAACCTGTTCCACGGCATCCGCATCGGCCTCACCATGCTCATGGCGATGGCGCTCACGCGCGAAGAGGCCATCTGGGCGCTGCGCGGCTTCCTGCTGGTCGCCGTGCTGAACATCCTGCTGGTCAGCTTCTTCTACGCGGTCGGCGGCTTCAACATCTGGTTGCCGCTGCGCGCGGTGGTGATGGAAGTGGGCAACAAGTCGATCAGCAACGCACTGCTGTTCAGCGTGGTGGCGTCCACGGCCGCCGTGTGGGGCATCGCGCAGATCGCCGCGCACAGGCCGCTGCGCTCCATTCCCGCCTTCGTGCTGATGCTCGGACTGGGCCTGGTGGTGGCGCTGCCGCTGACCTCGCGCACCTCGGTGCTCGCGCTGCTGCTGGTGATTCCGGTGGTCTGCGTCCATCAGTGGCGCAATCACCTGAAGATGCTGGTGGGCGCGCTGGTGCTGGGGGCTGTGGTGCTCGGGGCGGCGCTCTATCAGGTGCCGCAGCTGCAGCACAAGGTCGAGACCGGCGTGCAGGAACTCGAGGAGGCGCAGGCCGGCGCGGTCTTCAAGGGCAGCTGGGTCATCCGCTACTACATGTACCGCGACACCGGCCTCATGATCGCCGATCGACCGTTCACCGGCTGGGGCATCGGTGGCTGGACCGACCAGTGGCACAAGCGCGGCCCGGCGCTGCTCGCCGACTCGAACATGCCGCACAACGACTTCCTGTGGGCCGGCGCGCAAGGCGGGCTGCCTGCCCTGCTGAGCCTGCTCATCATCATGGTCGCCGCGGTCTGGCAGGCATGGAAGCGGCCCGACATCGCGGGCCGCTATGCGCTGGCCGCGACGCTGATCGCGCTGATCGCATCGAGCGTGAATTCGGCCATGCGCGACGCGCAGATCGGCCTGGCGCTGCTGTTCGTCTCGATGGTCTACCTGCGGCTCGCGCAGGAGAAGAACGACCCGGATCCGTGGCGCGGACTGCTGTCCTCGCGCTTGAAGAGCCTGGAAAACCTGGAAAAAGACCCCACCCGCCCGGCTGCCTGAAGAGGCATCGGACGGCCGGGGCCGGATGGCTCGGCGGCCAGCGGCTCAGTGCCGCGACGACACCGTCTCGCCGGCCTTCAGCCGGTACACCGTGCCGCAATACGGGCACTTGGCCTCGCCGGTGCGCGCCACGTCGAGGTAGACCTTCGGGTGGCTGTTCCAGAGCTTCATGTCGGCCTTGGGGCTGGGGCAGAACACGCCGCCTTGATGATTGAGCTCCTTGGCCAGGAGTTCGACGACTGCATTGGTGGACATGGGTTTTCTCAGACTTTCGTGAGCCAGTGGGCGTACTTGGGATTCTTGCCGTTCACGATGTCGAAGAAGGCAGACTGGATTTTCTCGGTGATCGGGCCACGGGCGCCGCCGTCGCCGCGGTTGCCGATCTCGACGCGGTCGAGTTCGCGGATGGGCGTCACTTCAGCGGCGGTGCCGGTGAAGAAGGCTTCGTCGGCAATGTAGACCTCGTCGCGCGTGATGCGCTTCTGCACCAGCTCCAGGCCCAGGTCCTTGCACACGTGCAGGATGGTGTTGCGCGTGATGCCGTTGAGCGCGCCGGCCGACAGGTCGGGCGTGTAGACCACGCCGCCCTTGACCACGAAGATGTTCTCGCCCGCGCCTTCGGAGACGAAGCCGCTCGCGTCGAGCAGCAGTGCCTCGTCGTAGCCGTCGTCCAGCGCTTCCATGTTGGCGAGGATCGAGTTGGTGTAGTTGCTCACCGTCTTGGCCTGCGTCATCGTGATGTTGACGTGGTGGCGGGTGTAGCTCGAAGTCTTCACGCGGATGCCGCGCTTCATGCCTTCTTCACCGAGGTAGGCACCCCACGACCAGGCCGCGACCATGGCGTGGACGCGATTGCCCTTGGGGCTCACGCCGAGCTTCTCGGAGCCGATCCAGATCAGCGGGCGCAGGTAGCAGCTTTCGAGCTTGTTCTCGCGCACCACCTGTTTCTGGGCCTCGTTCAGCTGTTCTTGCGTGAACGGGATCTTCATGCGCAGGATCTTGGCGCTGTTGAACAGGCGCTCGGTGTGCTCGGCCAGGCGGAAGATCGCGGTGCCCTCGGGCGTCTTGTAGGCGCGCACGCCCTCGAAGGCGCCGCAGCCGTAGTGCAGCGTGTGGCTCAGCACGTGGATCTTGGCGTCGCGCCAGTCCACGAGTTCGCCGTCCATCCAGATCTTGCCGTCACGGTCGTCCAGCGAGGGGGGGATCGAGCTCATTTCCTGATTCCTTTGGAAGCGGTGTTGGGAGCGAGGTGGGAAGTCGCAAAAGCTTTCGATTTTACGGCGGCGGGATTGGCGGGGTGCCCGACAATGCCCGGTTGTGCAAACCAGTGGAAAAGGGTTTCCGTGTCCGTATTCAAGAACGTCATCGTCTATCGCATCGAACCTGCCTGGTCCCAGACACTGACCGAGGCAGAAGAAGGGCTCGGCAAGCAGCGCTTCGTGCCTTGTGGCCCCTCGCAGGAAAAGTCCGCCGGCTGGGTCGAGCCCCGCGGCGAAGCCAATGGCCCGCTGGTCGAGTCCATCGACGGCCAGTGGTTGGTCGAATACATGATCGAGAGCAAGCAGGTCCCCGGCTCGGTGGTGCGCCGCAAGCTCGACGAACGCTGCGCTCAGATCGAAGCCACCACCGGCCGCAAGCCCGGCAAGAAGGAAAAGAAGGAACTCAAGGAAGACATCACCCTGGAGCTGCTGCCGATGGCCTTCACCCGCAGTGCGCGCGTGACGGTGTGGATCGACAAGGCCGAGAACCGCCTCGTGATCAACAGCGGCAACGCATCGCGCGCCGACGAAGTGGTCACCAGCCTCGTGAAGTCGCTCGACGGTTTCGCGGTGGCCCTCATCAACACGCAGATCGAGCCCGCCGCCGCCATGGCCAACTGGCTGCTGACGCAGGAGCCGCCAGCCGGCTTCACCATCGACCGCGAGTGCGAGCTCAAGGCCTCGGACGACTCCAAGGCCGTGGTGCGCTACGCCAAGCATCCGCTGGACATCGAGGAAGTGCAGAAGCACATCACGGACGGCAAGCGCCCGACGCGCCTGGCGCTCACCTGGGACGACCGCGTGTCGTTCGAGTTGACGCATGGCCTGCTGATCCGCAAGATCACCTTCCTCGAAGGCACGGGCGACGGCGCCGCGGGCGGCAAGAAGGAAGACAACTTCGACGCCGATGTGGCCATTGCCACGGGCGAACTGGGCCAGCTGGTGCCGGCGCTGCTCGATGCGCTCGGCGGCGAGGCGGCATTCTCGGCGGCCGTGCCGGACGAAGCGGCGAAGCCCGCCGCCGCAGCAGCAGCCGCTCCCACAATGACGACCCCGGCCGACGCGCCCGAGGAAGAAGACGCGCCGTTCTGACGCGTCTTCCAACAGGCGTGGCTCAGGCCGCCGGCGGGTCTTCTTCCGGGGTTTCGGGCCGCGTCATCGTCCAGCTCTGCAGCTTGCCGCCATTGAACACGGCGTCTACGTACGAGCCGCCGCCGTCGGTCCAGCGGTAGTGCTCGGGCTGCTCGTCCTTGGGCGAGCGCAGCTCGCCGAGGGCGCGCGTCATCGCGATCACGTGCATCAGCGTGACCCCAGGCTTGAGCTTGGCATTGAGCATCACGGCACTTGCCACATAGCCCACCGGCCGCTCGGCGGCTCGCTTGAGCACCTGCATCGCGCGGTTGAAGTGCAACAGCAGGAACATCACGATCGCGCCACCGGCCAGGGCCACGCCGCCCCATCCGCCGCTGCGCCACGCCAGCCCGAGGAGAAGGACGGCACCGACGGGCACCAGAAATTTCTTGAAATTCATGGCGCGCATTGTCGCCGCCCGCAGTAGCGACCATGGCTACCGCCGGGCGCGCCGGACGGTACTCCCCCCGAAAAGCGCACGGCACGCGAGCGCCACGCGGCACATTTCGCCGCACGGGCATCAGCCCGGGCCACTGAAAAGCGTATGACCATTCCGCGTTCCGTCACTTTCGTTCGTCTCACCCTCGTCGCCGCGCTCGCGGGCATCGCCCTCAGCGGCTGCTACGTGGTCCCGCTCGGACAACCCGCTCCCGCAGCACCGCCCTCGCAGGCGTACGCCGTGGCACCGGGCCCGGTCGCACAGACCTTCAACGCGCGGCTGTACCCGTCGAACGCCGAAGCCGCGCGCTACGGCGCCGTCGCCGGCACGGTCACGAACGACATGAACGGCCGCGGCCACTTCAACGCACAGATCGGCGGCGAACAGTTTCAGGGAGAGGCAACCCGGGTCGCAGGCTCGCGAGGCACCGGCGTGGCGAATGCCACCGGCAGCCGCGGCGGCAACCTGAGTTGCCAGTACACGATGAACTCGGCCACGTTGGGCAGCGGCCAATGCGTGCTCAACAGCGGACCGGCGTTCACGATGCACATCGGGGGATAGGGAGGGGGGGCCCGGCGCCACGGTGCGCCGGGCCATTTTTTCCCGGACTTCCCGGTCACTGATCAATCAATCAGTCGAGGCGGCGGACCACGTCCATCGCCTCTTCGATGCGGTCGACGGCGTGGATCGTCAGCCCTTCGATTTCCTTCGCGCCCTTGCGGGGCGCGTTGGCCTTTGGAACCACCGCCACGCTGAAGCCCAGCTTGGCAGCCTCGCGCAGGCGCTCCTGCCCGCGCGGCGCCGGCCGCACCTCGCCGGCCAGGCCCACCTCACCGAACGCGATGAAGCCCTTGGGCAGCGGTTTGCCGCGCAGGCTCGAGGTGATGGCCAGCATCACGGCGAGGTCGGCCGCGGGCTCGCTGATGCGCACGCCGCCCACCGCGTTGACGAACACGTCCTGGTCCATGCAGGCCACGCTCGCATGGCGGTGCAGCACGGCCAGCAGCATCGCGAGGCGGTCGCGGTCCAGGCCCACCGACAGGCGGCGCGGGCTCGGACCGCCGTTGTCGACCAGCGCCTGGATTTCCACCAGCATCGGCCGCGTGCCTTCGAGCGTCACCAGCACCACGCTGCCGGGCACGGGCTCGGCATGCTGGCTCAGGAAGATGGCGCTCGGATTGGTCACGCCCTTGAGGCCGCGCTCGGTCATGGCGAACACGCCGATCTCGTTGACCGCGCCGAAGCGGTTCTTGATGGCGCGCACGAGGCGGAAGCTCGAATGCGTGTCGCCCTCGAAGTACAGCACTGTGTCGACCATGTGTTCGAGCACGCGTGGGCCGGCCAGTGCGCCTTCCTTGGTGACGTGGCCCACCAGCACCACGGCCGTGCCGCTGGTCTTGGCGAAGCGCGTCAAGTGCGCCGCGCATTCGCGCACCTGCGCGACGGAACCGGGGGCTGACGTGAGCTGGTCCGAATAGACAGTCTGGATCGAATCGATCACCGCGATGGCCGGACGCGTGGCGTCGAGCGTGGCGATGATCTTCTCCAGCTGGATCTCGGCCAGCACCTGCACCTGAGAGTGATCGAGCCCGAGCCGTTTGGATCGCAGCGCCACCTGCGCCCCGCTTTCTTCACCGGTGACATACAGCGCGTTCTGCCCCGCGCGCTGCAGCGCATCGACCGCCTGCAGCAGCAGCGTCGACTTGCCGATGCCCGGGTCGCCGCCGATCAGCGTGACGCCGCCCGAGACGATGCCGCCGCCCAGCACGCGGTCGAGCTCGTCAATGCCTGTGGGCGTGCGCGCGACGTCGGTCGCTTCTATTTCCGACAGCGTGGCGAGCTCCGACGCGCCCGCGAGCGATGCGAACTGCGTACCGAAGCGGTTGTTGGCCGGGCCGCTGCCCGCGCCCGCGACCTGCTCGATCAATGTGTTCCAGGCGCCGCAGCTCGGGCATTTGCCGAGCCATTTGGGGCTGGTGCCGCCGCATTCACTGCAGACGAAAAGTGTTTTGTCCTTGGCCATGCGGCGAGTTTAGGTGTCCGCACAAACCCTGATGACTGACAGCTAGGAAAGCCCTGGCGAATCATTTAACATGTTAAGTAATTTCAAAGAGAGACGCGTCTTGAGCACGACATTCACGCACCGCAATTTGCCGCGCCTGCTGCTGCAGGCCCGCGAAGCTGTGATGGCCCACACCCGGCCCAGCCTGCGCGAGCACGCGCTGTCCGACCAGCAATGGCGCGTGCTGCGCGTGCTGGGCGAACACGGTGCGGTCGACACCGGCCGCGTGGCGCGCGAAGCTTTCATCCTCGGGCCCAGCCTCACCGGCGTGCTTGCGCGCATGGAGCGCGACAACCTCATCACCCGCGCGCGCGACCCTGCCGACCAGCGCCGCACCGTGGTCGAGGCCACGCCGCACGGCATGAAGCTGGTGAAGCGGCTGGGCACCAGCATCGAGGCGCATTACGACTGGATGGAAAAGTCGCTCGGCAAGGCCAAGCTCGCGCAGCTCTACGGGCTGCTCGACGAACTCATCGCACTGGAGCAACCTTCATGAGCAGCGCCCCCCATTTCCTGCCCACCGGCACGGTGTACGGCACCCTGCTGAACTTCCGCGCCGAAGTGGTGGCGCTCGCAGCGCAGATGACGCAGCCGCCCTACAAGGCACCGCCGAAGGCGCCCGTGCTCTATGTGAAGACGGCCAACACCTGGAGCCCGCACGGCAGCGCCATTGCAGTGCCGGCGACCGTGCCCGAGGTGGAAATCGGCGCAAGCATCGGCATGGTGATCGGCGCCGAAGGCGACGTCGAGGGCTTGGTGCTGATGAACGACCTGTCGATTCCCCATGCGAGCTTCTTCCGCCCGCCGGTGAAGTTCAAGTGCGTCGACGGCTTCCTCGGCATCGGCCCCGTGCTGCGCGACGCACAGGAGGTGGCCGACCCCGCGAACTTCCTCGTCGAGGTGCGCATCGACGGCGAGCTGAAGCAATCCATCGTCTTCTCGCAGCTCGTGCGCCCGGCGCAGCAACTGCTTGCCGATGTCGGCGAGTTCATGACGCTGGCGCACGGCGACGTCCTGATGCTCGGCTGCGACCTTGGCCGTCCGCTGGCCCGCGCGGGCCAGCGCATCGACATCTCGGCGCCGGGCTTCGAGACCCTGAGCAACACGCTGGTGAAGGAGGCCGCATGAAGCACGCACGCGTCATCTTCGAAGGCCGCGAGCATTCCGGCACGAGCCATGAGTTCAATGGGCAGCAAGACGCCGCCGTGCGCCTGGACGACGGCCGCATCGTGCCGCAGGAGCAGCTCGTCTGGCTGCCGCCGCTCGCGCCCACGGCGCGGCCGCGCACCATCCTCGCGCTCGGCCTCAACTACGCCGACCACGCGAAGGAGCTCGAGTTCAAGGCACCCGAGGAACCGCTGGTGTTCGTCAAGGGCCAGAGCACGCTCATCGGCCACCGCCAGCTCACGCACCGTCCGGCCGGCGTGCAGTTCATGCACTATGAATGCGAGCTCGCCATCGTGGTCGGCAAGACCGCGAAGAACGTGAAGCGCGATGACGCGTATGACTTCATCGGCGGCTACACGGTGGCCAACGATTACGCGATCCGCGACTACCTCGAGAACTGGTACCGCCCCAACCTGCGCGTGAAGAACCGCGACACCTGCACGCCGCTGGGTCCGTGGTTCGTCGACGCGGCCGACGTGCCCGACCCCATGGCTCTTGCATTGCGCACCACGGTCAACGGCACGGTCACGCAGCAAGGCAACACGCGCGACATGATCTTCGACGCGCCCTTCCTCATCGCGTACTTCAGCCGCTTCATGACGCTGTCGCCGGGCGACCTGATCCTCACGGGCACGCCCGACGGCGTGGTCGATTGCAAGCCGGGCGATGTGGTCGTGACCGAGATCGAGCACATCGGCGCGCTGGTCAACACCATCGACGCGGCCTGAACCCTTTTTCCTGTCACACATCAACAAGCGGAGACAAACGCAATGAACGCCGGAAAGAAAACGCTCGCCCTCGCCGCCGCCCTCGTGGCCGTGAGCGCCTCGATGTTCGCGCTCGACGCGCCCGCGCAGACTGCGGCCTTCCCCACCAAGCCCGTGCGCTGGGTGGTGGGCTACCCGGCGGGCGGCGGCACCGACTTTCTCGCGCGCACGGTCGGCGCGCAGGTATCGCAGCAGCTAGGCCAGCCGGTGCTCGTCGACAACAAGCCCGGCGCGGGCGCGATCATCGCGTCGGAGAACGTGGCGCGCGCACCGGGCGACGGCTATACCGTGTTCTCGGCCGACAACGGCGTGCTGGTCTACAACCCCGCGCTCTACAAGAAGCTGCCCTACGACGCCGAAAAAGACTTCGCGCTGGTCGGCATGATGGGCCGCTCGCCGCTCATCCTCACGGCCGCGCCCAACGCCGGCATCGCCGATGCCAAGGCATTGCTCACCGCGCTCAAGGCTTCGCCCGGCAAGTACAGCATCGCCACGCCGGGCACCGGCAGCCCGCACCACCTGGCGCTCGAGTTGTTCCAGCGCGAAGCCGGCGTGTCGATGCTGCACGTGCCGTACAAGGGCGGCGCGCCCGCACTGCAGGACCTGATGGGCGGCCAGGTCGCGCTGATGATGCTCGACCTGCCCAGCGGCGTGAGCGCCGTCAAGGCCGGCAAGGTGGTGCCGCTTCTCGCCATGTCGGCCGAGCGCGTGCCGCAGCTGCCGAACATTCCCACCGCGAAGGAACTCGGCTTTGCCAACGTCGAGGCCTACACCTGGCAGGGCCTCGTCGCGCCCGCGGCCACGCCGAAGGAAGTGCAGGCGAAGCTGGGCGCCGAGCTTCAGAAGGCCATGGCCGACGGCGGCGTGCGCCAGAAGCTCTACGACGCGGGCTGGGAAGCACGCCCCGCCGACGCCACCGAAATGACGCGCTACACCGACGCCGAGCGCAAGAAATGGCATGCCCTGATCAAGGCGCGCGACATCAAACTCGATTGAACCGGACCGGACACTTCTTCATGCAACAGATCGACCATCTCATCGGCGGCAAGTCCGTCACGGGCAAGGACTACTTCGAGACCGTCAACCCGGCCACGCAGGAAGTGCTGGCCGAAGTCGCCTCGGGCGGCGAAGCCGAAGTGAACGCCGCCGTGGCCGCCGCCAAGGAAGCCTTTCCCAAATGGGCCGGCTTGCCCGCGCCCGAGCGCGCCAAGCTGATCCGCAAGCTCGGCGACCTGATCGCGAAGCACGTGCCCGAGATCGCGCAGACCGAGACCGACGACTGTGGCCAGGTGATCGCGCAGACCGGCAAGCAGCTGATTCCGCGCGCGGCCGACAACTTCTACTACTTCGCCGAGATGTGCACGCGCGTGGACGGCCACACCTACCCGACGCCCACGCACCTGAACTACACGCTGTTCCATCCGGTGGGCGTTTGCGCGCTCATCAGCCCGTGGAACGTGCCCTTCATGACCGCCACCTGGAAGGTCGCGCCCTGCCTGGCCTTCGGCAACACGGCGGTGCTGAAGATGAGCGAGCTGTCGCCGCTGACGGCCGCGCGGCTGGGCGAACTGGCGCTCGAAGCGGGCATTCCGCCCGGCGTGCTGAACCTCGTGCACGGCTACGGCAAGGAGGCCGGCGAGCCGCTGGTGGGGCACCCCGACGTGCGCGCCATTTCGTTCACCGGCTCCACCGCCACCGGCAACCGCATCGTGAAGAGCGCGGGGCTGAAGAAGTTCAGCATGGAACTCGGCGGCAAGAGCCCGTTCGTGATCTTCGAAGACGCCGACCTCGACCGCGCGCTCGACGCGGCCGTGTTCATGATCTTCAGCAACAACGGCGAACGCTGCACGGCCGGCTCGCGCATCCTGGTGCAGCAGTCGATCTACGCCGACTTCGCCGCGAAGTTCGCGGAGCGCGCCAAGCGCATCACGGTCGGCGACCCGCTCGACGAGAAGACCATCGTCGGCCCGATGATCTCGCAGGCCCACCTGGCCAAGGTGCGCAGCTACATCGAGCTGGGCCCGAAGGAAGGCGCGACGATGCTGTGCGGCGGGCTCGATGCGCCGTCGAACCTGCCGGACCGCGTGAAGAAGGGCAACTACGTGATGCCCACCGTGTTCGCCGATGTCGACAACCGCATGAAGATCGCGCAGGAAGAGATCTTCGGCCCCGTGGCCTGCCTGATCCCGTTCAAGGACGAGGCCGATGCCATCCGGCTGGCCAACGACATCCAGTACGGCCTGAGCAGCTACGTATGGACCGAGAACATCGGCAAGGCCCACCGGGTGGCCGCCGCCGTGGAAGCCGGCATGTGCTTCGTCAACAGCCAGAACGTTCGCGACCTGCGCCAGCCCTTCGGCGGCACCAAGGCCTCGGGCACGGGGCGCGAAGGCGGCACCTGGAGCTATGAAGTGTTCTGCGAGCCGAAGAACGTGGCGGTATCGCTGGGTTCGCACCATATTCCGCACTGGGGCGTTGCATGAACACGCGGCGCCGCACGCTGCTGCAAGGCGCGGCCGCACTCGCCGCGTTGCCCTCGCTCGCGCGTGCCCAGGCCGCCTGGCCCAATAAGCCGATCCGCGTGATCGTGCCCTTCCCGCCCGGCGGCACCACCGACTTCGTCGCGCGGCTGGTGGGCACCGAGGTGGCGAAGGCGCTGGGCCAGCCGGTGATCGTCGACAACAAGCCCGGTGCAGGCACGGTGATCGGCGTCGATGCCGCCGCCAAGGCCGCGCCCGACGGCAACACCTTCGTCTGCGTGGCCAACAGCTTCGCGGCCAATCAGAAGCTGATACGCAAGCTGCCCTACGACACGCAGAAAGACCTGCGCCCCGTCGCCCTGATGGGCATGTCGGAGCACGTGCTGGCCACGCACCCCGCGAGCGGCCTGAAGACGCTGGCCGACCTGCGCAACGCCGCCAAGGCCAAGCCCGGCACGCTGAGCTTCGCCTCCTTCGGCAACGGCACCTCGGCGCATCTCTCTGGCGAGATGCTCAAGCTGCAGATGGGCCTGGACATCGTGCACGTGCCCTACAAGGGCCAGGGCCCGGCGCTCACCGACCTGCTCGGCGGGCAGGTGACGATGATGTTCGGCAACTGGCCCGAGTTCCGCGGCCACATCCAGAGCGGCAAGCTGCTGGCGCTGGGCATGGCGACCGCGCAGCGCTCGCAGTACGCGCCCGCCATACCCACACTGGCCGAACAGGGCGTGCCCATCGAGTCCAATTCGTGGAACGGCCTGCTGGCGCCGGCCGGCGCGCCCGACGCCATCGTGCAGCGCGTGAACGCCGAGGTGAACCGCGCGCTCGCGGGCCCCGCGTTGACCGAGGCCTTCCAGAAGGGAGGCATCGCGTCGCTGTCGGGCACGCCGGAGCGCTTCGCGGCCTTCATCCAGAGCGAGATCGCGAAGTACGACGACGTGATCCGCAAGGCCAACATCCAGATCGAGGGCTGAACCATGAGCCTCTATGCGATGCAGAAATTCCTCTTCGCGCTCAACCGCGAACCCGAAGTGCAGCGGCGCTATGCCGAAGGGGGCAACACGCGCACCGCGCTGCTCGCCGGCTATGACCTCGACGACGAAGAACGCGAAGCCATCGACACCGGCGACATCGGCAAGCTCTACGTGCTCGGCTGCAACGGCCAGTTGCTGATGCACTTCGCGCCCCTGCTCGGCATTCCGTGGGCCGATTACCTCGAAGCCATGCGCGAAGGCGTGCGCAAGTACGGACCGGTGCGCGCGGGCATCTATGCGATGACGACGGGCACAGACGAAAAGGTGGCAGGCGTATGAGTCTGGTTTTTGCAGGCGTGTGCAGCCACGCCCCCGGCATCACCGGCCGCGCGCATCTGGCGGACCCGGCCGTGAAGGACGAGTTCCATGCGCAGTTCCACCGCTTCGGCGAGGCCATGCGCGCCACCAAGCCCGACGCGGTGATCGTGATCGCCGCGGAGCACTTCGCGAACTTCTTCATGAACAACATGCCGGCCTATGCCATCGGCATGGCCGACAGCTACGAAGGCCCCATCGAAGACCCGAAGTGGCTGGGCATCGAGAAGCACACCATCCCCGGCGACGCAGCACTGTCGCAGCGCCTCATCCGCGAGGTGATGCAGACAGTGGACGTGGCCTATGCGGAGGAATGGAAGTTCGACCACGGCATCATGGTGCCGCTGAACTTCCTCACGCCGAACTTCGACACCAAGGTCATCCCCGTGAACATCAACTGCCAGGGCCCGCCGCTCACGCCGCTGCACCGCGCCTGGGCCTTCGGCGAGGCCTTGCGCCGCGCCTGCGACAAGGTGCCCGAGCGCATCGCGCTGGTGGGCACGGGCGGTATCTCGCACTGGCCGGCCACGCCCGATTCTGGCAAGGTGAACGCGGAGTGGGACGCCGAGTTCATGCGCCGCTGGTGCGCCAACGATCGCGAGGGCATGCTCTCGCTGGACGACTATGGCGACGAAGCCACCTACCGCGAGGCGGGCCAGGGCGGCTTCGAGATCCGCACCTTCCTCAGCGTGGCCGCGGCCGCGCGCGGCAAGGGTGAGATCTTCCATATGAAGGCGATTCCGATCTTCGCGGTAACGTGCACGGCCGCGACCATGTCGGTGGAATGAACGGAGAACAGCAATGCCCCATCTGGTGATCCTCTACACGCCGAATATCGAGGCCGAGACCGACATGTCGGCCCTGTGCCGCACGCTGGCCGACACCATGCTGGAGCAGCGCGA
Source organism: Variovorax sp. Varisp46 (assembly GCF_059491885.1). NCBI lineage: Bacteria > Pseudomonadati > Pseudomonadota > Betaproteobacteria > Burkholderiales > Comamonadaceae > Variovorax > Variovorax sp. Varisp46. The sequence continues at coordinate 5,484,076 of NZ_CP168515.1, read as the reverse complement.
CGAAGCCGGCAAGCCGGTGTTCCCCATCGGCGGTACGCGCGTGCTGGCCTACCCTGCGGCGCACCACGCGGTGGCCGATGGCAAGGCCGACTACGCCTTCGTTTACCTCAACCTGCGCATGGCTGCGGGCCGCGCCGAGGCGGTGAAGAAGAAGGCCGGCGACGATCTGCTGGCCGGCGTGCGCGCGCATTTCGCGCCGATCTTCGACCAACGCCCCATCGGCATCACGCTGCAGATCGACGAAAGCCCCGGGCAGGTGTACGACGGCAAGCACAGCAACCTGCATCCCCTGTTCAACAAGAACTGAACGAAGCCACATGCTCTCCAAAGCCACCATCGCCCAACTGGCCGCCGAGTTGCACGAAAGCGAGAAGTCGCGCGTGCAGGTCGAGCACTTCTCCAAGCGCTTTCCCGAGATGACCGTGGAAGACGGCTACGCCATCTCGCGCGAATGGGTGAAGGCCAAGATTGCCGAAGGCCGCACCGTGAAGGGCCACAAGATCGGCCTGACCTCGCGCGCCATGCAGCAGTCCAGCCAGATCGACGAGCCCGATTACGGCACGCTGCTGGACGACATGTTCTTCGAGCAGGGCGGCGACATCCCATTCAAGCGCTTCATCGCGCCGCGCGTCGAGGTGGAGCTGGCCTTCGTCCTCGGCAAGAAGCTGCGGGGCCCGAACGTGACCATCTTCGACGTGCTGGCCGCCACCGACTACGTGGTGCCGGCCATCGAGATCATCGATGCGCGCATCGAGCAGTTCGACCGCCACACCAAGGCGCCGCGCAAGGTGTTCGACACCATCGCCGACAACGCGGCCAATGCCGGCATCGTGATGGGTGGCCGGCCGGTGAAGCCCGACGCGGTCGACCTGCGCTGGGTGAGCGCGCTGCTCTACAAGAACGGCGTGATCGAGGAATCGGGCGTGGCCGCGGCCGTGCTCAACCACCCGGCGACCGGTGTGGCGTGGCTTGCGAACAAGCTGGCGCCGTGGGACGAATGCCTCGAAGCCGGCGAAGTGGTGTTGGGCGGTTCGTTCACGCGGCCCACCACCGCAGTTCCCGGTGACACCTTCCACGCGGACTACGGCCCGCTCGGCTCCATCTCCTTCCGATTTGTATGAGGCTCGCCCCCAGGCTTCGCGCACTTCGTGTCGCTTCGCCAACCCCCTACCGGGGGCAACGCCAGCGGCCCGGAAAAGCCGGTTCCGCGGTGTTCCACGAATGAAGACATCACCCTTCCACCTCCCGGACTAAACATGCACACCCCCATCAACACCTTCAAGCAAGCCCTTCAATCAGGCAAGCCCCAGATCGGCCTGTGGGTCGGGCTGGCCGACGGCTACGCCGCCGAGATCCTGGCCGGCACCGGCTACGACTGGCTGCTGGTCGACGGCGAGCATGCGCCCAACGACCTGCGCTCGGTGCTCGCGCAGCTGCAGGGCATTTCGAGCGCATGGTCGGCGCAGCCCGAGTCGGAGCGCTCGCACCCCGTCGTGCGCATTCCGGTCGGCGACACCACGCTGATCAAGCAGCACCTCGACATCGGCGCGCAGACGCTGCTGGTGCCGATGGTCGACACGGCCGAGCAGGCGGCGCGGCTGGTGCAGGGCATGCGCTACCCGCCCGAAGGCATCCGCGGCATGGGCAGTGCGCTGGCGCGCGCCTCGCGCTGGCAGGCCTACCCCAACTACCTGCACGAGGCCAATGCGCAGACCTGCCTGCTGGTGCAGGCCGAAACGGTGGAGGCAATGAAGAACCTCGACGCCATCGCGGCCACGCCGGGCGTGGACGGCGTGTTCATCGGCCCGGCCGACCTGTCGGCCTCGATGGGCTTCGTGGGCCAGCCGAACCACCCCGAGGTGCAGGCCGTGATTGCCGACGCGATTGCGCGCATCCGCAAGGCCGGCAAGGCGCCGGGCATCCTGTCGACCACCGAGGAACAGGCACGCAAGTGGCTCGCGGCCGGCGCGCTGTTCGTGGCGGTGGGCGTGGACACCATCGTGCTGGCGGCGGCGGCGAAGCAGCTGCTGGGCATGTACAAGGCCGCGCCCGGCACCGCCTCGCCCAACGGCTACTGATTTTCTTCACACCGGAGCACGCTCGATGCAACGCATGACTTTGGCGGCCATCGCCACAGCAGCCACCCTCTTCCTCGCCGCGTGCGCACCCATGGGCGCCGGCAAGCAAGGCGCGACCGCCCAGCAGGAAGCCAACCGCCAGGCGGTGCTCGCCTTCTATGAAAAAGGCCTGAACCAGAAGGACGCCGACGCAGCGCTGCAGTACGTGGGCAGCCGCTACGTGCAGCACAACCCCACGGCGGCCGACGGCCCCGAGGGTTTTCGCAAGTTCATCGCGTTCCTGCGCGAGAAGTTTCCGAACTCGCACAGCGACATCAAGCGCAGCTTCGTCGACGGCGACTACGTGATCCTGCACGTCAACGCAGTGCGGGAGCCGGGCACGCGCGGCAGCGCCATCGTCGACATCTTCAAGCTGGAGAACGGCAAGATCGTCGAGCACTGGGACGTGGTGCAGCCCGTGCCGGAAACCGCTGCAAACAAGAACGGGATGTTCTGACCCCATGACCGCGCCCGCCGACCCACCCAAGCGCTTTCGCTCCGCCACCATCCGCGAGGGCACGATCCGTGCGACCACGCGCAGCTTCCTGCATGCGCTGGGACAGGACGACGAGGACATCGCGCGCCCGCACATCGGCGTGTTCCATACGGGCGGCGAGATGAGCCCGTGCAACCTCAACCTGCGCGAGCAGGCGCAGCACGCCAAGACCGGCATCTATGCGGGCGGCGGCACGCCGCACGAATGCCCGGTGGTGTCGATCAGCGATGGGTTGACGATGGCGCACTCGGGCATGCGCTTCTCGCTGATCTCGCGCGAGCTGATCGCCGACAGCGTGGAAGCCTCCACGCGCGGCCACCAGTGGGACGGGATCTTCGCCATCGGCGCGTGCGACAAGAACCTGCCCGGCCTGATGATGGGCATGGTCCGCTGCAACGTGCCCAGCGTGTTCGTGCATGGCGGCTCGGCGCTGCCTGGCCAGATGCCGGGGCCGGACGGGCGCGACCTGAACGTGGTCGACACCTACGAGACCATCGGCAAGGTGCTGGCCGGCACCGCCACGCACGACGAACTCGACGCGATGAGCCGCGCCTGCCTGCCGACGGCCGGCGCCTGCGCAGGGCAGTTCACGGCCAACACGATGGGCATGGTGTCGGAGGCACTGGGCCTCGCGCCCATCGGCTCGAGCATGGTGCCTGCCGTGTTCAGCGAACGCGCGCCGCTGATGCGCCGCGCCGCGAAGACGCTGATGAAGGCAGTGATGGGCGACAGCCCGCTGCCGCGCGACATCGTCACGCGCAAGGCGCTGGAAAACGCCTGCGCCGTGGTATCGGCCACGGGCGGTTCGACCAATGCCGCGCTGCACCTGCCGGCGATTGCGCACGAAGCCGGCATCAAGTTCCACCTCGACGACGTGGCCGAGGTCTTCGCGCGCACGCCGCTCATCGCCGACCTGCGCCCCGGCGGCCAGTACCTTGCGCGCGACGTGTTCTACATCGGCGGCGCCGGCGTGATCCTGCGCACGCTGCTGGAGCAGGGCTTCCTGCACGGCGATGCGCTCACCTTCACCGGCCGCACGATGGCCGAGGAACTGGCCGGCGCCCTTGCGCCTGATGGCCGCGTGGTGCGCGAGGCCGGCAACCCGATCACGCGCGACGGCGGCCTCGCAGTGCTCAAGGGCAACCTCTGCCCGGACGGCGCGCTGCTCAAGACGGCGGGGCTCCAGGGGCTGGTGTTTCGCGGGCCGGCGCGCGTCTTCAACTCGGAGGAAGAAGCGCAGACCGCCGTGCAGAACCGCCTGTACGAACCCGGCGACGTGATCGTGATCCGCAACGAAGGCCCCAAGGGCAGTCCCGGCATGCGCGAGATGCTCGGCATCACCGCCCTGCTCTATGGCCAGGGCATGGGCGACAAGGTGGCACTGCTGACCGACGGGCGCTTCTCGGGCGCCACGCGCGGCCTGTGCATCGGCTACGCGGGGCCCGAGGCGGCGGACGGCGGCCCGATCGCGGCGCTGCGCGACGGCGACGTGATCGCCATCGACGCGCGTGCCGAGGCACGCTCGATCACGGTCGATCTCACCACGGAGGAAATCGCCGCGCGGCTCGCCCGACGTGAGGTAAACGCGGGGGCGGCCCGCGGGGGCTTGCTGGAAAAATACGCGCTCACCGTGCGCCCGGCCCACCAGGGCGCCGTGACCCACTCGGGCGCGGTCACCTGGCTGCGCGACGAGTCTTGATCGACCCTCCATAACCACCGTCCGGAGAGAGACACCATGAGCTTCACCCGCCGCCAGATCCTGCAGACCACCAGTGCATCCGCCTTGATGGCCAGCCTTGGCCAGAACGTCTTCGCGCAGGCGATGAGCATCGAGACCGCCACCATCGTCACCGGCTTCGCGGCCGGCGGCACCTCGGACACCACCTGCCGGCGCCTCGCGCAGAAGCTCAGCCCCGAGTACGCGAAGGTGGCGGTGGTCGAGAACCGCACCGGCGCGGGCGGCCAGATCGCCGTGAGCTACGTGAAGGGCCGCCCGGCCGACGGCAGCACCATCCTGCAGACGCCGACCTCGATCCTCACGATCTACCCGCACATCTACAAGAAGCTGCCGTACGACCCGATGGTCGACATCACGCCCGTCAGCCTGGCCTGCATCTTCGACTTCGGCTTTGCCGTGGGCCCGGCCGTGCCGGCCAGCGTGAAGACGGTGCCCGAGTTCCTGGCCTGGGCCAAGGCCAATCCGGCCGGCGCCAACTACGGTTCGCCCGCCGCGGGCTCCACGCCGCACTTCATCGGCGCGCTGCTGGGCAAGAAGGGCGGCGTCGAGCTCAAGCACGCGGCCTACCGCGGCACGCAGCCCGCCATGCTCGACCTGCTGGGCAGCAACATCTCGGCGGTGTCGGGGCCGATCGGCGACATCACACAGCACCTGCCCTCTGGCAAGGTGCGCATCCTGGGCGTCTCGGGCGCCAAGCGCAGCCGCTTCGCGCCCGAAGTGCCCACCTTCGGCGAACAGGGCATCAAGGACATGGCGCACAGCGAATGGTTCGCCTTCTTCCTGCCGGCCAAGGCCTCGCCCGAGCTGGTGGCGAAGCTGAACACCGCAATGAAGAACGCGCTCGCGCAGAAGGACGTGATCGACGGCCTCGGCACATTCGGCCTGGAGGCGATGTCTTCCACGCCGGCCGAGCTGGCCGAGCTGCTGAAGAAAGACACCGCCAAGTGGGCGCCGATCGTCAAAGAGGTCGGCTTCACCGCGGAGGGTTGAACACATGAAGGAACTGCCATGAACACACTCGCCACCACCGCGCCGCCGGCGCTGGTCCATCCCTCGCTGCACCCCGACGAGCGCACCGCGCGCGAGCAGCTCGCGGCCTGCTACCGCGTGTTCGCGATGCTGGGCTGGACCGAGATGATCTACAACCACATCACGATGCGGCTGCCCGACAGCGTGACGGGCGGGGAGAAGCAGTTCCTCATCAACCCCTTCGGCCTGCACTACAGCGAGGTCACTGCGAGCAACCTGGTGAAGATCGACCTGCAGGGCAAGGTGCTCGACGGCTCGACCCATCCGGTGAACCCGGCCGGCTTCACGGTGCATGCCGCCATCCACGACGGCCTGCCCGGTGCGCACTGCGTGATGCACACGCACACCACGGCCGGCGTGGCCGTGGCCTGCCTGCAGGGCGGGCTGCAGCAGACCAACTTCTATACCGCCCAGCTGCACGACATGGTGGCGTACCACGACTTCGAGGGCATCACCATCCATGCCGACGAAGGCCCGCGCCTGCTCAAGAGCATCGGCAACCGCAACGCGGTGATCCTGCGCAACCACGGGCTGCTGGCCTGGGGCCAGACGCTGCCGCAGACCTTCGCGATCCTCTGGACGCTGCAGCGCGCCTGCGAGATCCAGATGGCCACCTTCTCGATGGGCGCGGCCATTCCGGTGAGCGATGAAATCGCGCAGCGCTGCACGCGCGACGCGCTGCAGTTCAGCCCCGAGCATGGCGCGGGGCAGGACGTGTTCGATGCGCTGGTGCGGCAAGTGGACCGCATCGACCCGAGCTACCGCAACTGAGGCGCCTGTTCCCATGAAGATTTGCATCTACGGCGCCGGCGCGATCGGCGGATGGATCGGCGTCGGCCTCGCACAGGCAGGCCAACGCCTCAACGTGGTGGCGCGCGGCGCCACGCTCGATGCGCTGCAACGCGACGGCCTCTCGCTCATGCGTGGCGACGTGCGCACGCGTGTGCCGGTGAACGCGGTCGCCGACCCCGAAGCGCTCGGTGTTCAAGACCTGGTGGTGATCGCCGTGAAGGCGCCCGCGCTGGCCGGCGTGGCCGAGCGCATCGGGCCGCTGATCGGCGCCGACACCATCGTGCTGGTCGCGATGAACGGCGTGCCATGGTGGTTCCTCGAAGGCGGCTTCGGCGGCGAGATCACGGGCCACCGGCTCGCGGCGGTGGACCCCGAAGGCGCTATTGCCAAGGCCATTCCCGCGCGCAACGTGATCGGCTGCGTGGTGCACGCGAGCTGCTCGCTCGACGGACCCGGCGTGGTGCGGCATCACTTCGGCAACGGGCTGATCGTGGGCGAGCCTTCGGGCGAAGCCACGCCGCGCGTGCAGAAGCTGGTCGAGCTGCTGAACGCCGCAGGCATCGACACCACGCTGTCGCCGCAGATCCAGAAGGACGTGTGGTTCAAGCTGTGGGGCAACATGACGGTGAACCCGATCAGCGCGCTGACGGGCTGCACCACCGACCTGATCATGGACGACGACTACGTGCGCGGCTTCATCTCGGCGGTGATGCTGGAGGCCAAGGAGATCGGCCGGCGCATCGGCATCGAGATCACGCAGAGCCCGGAAGACCGGCATGCGATCACGAAGAAGCTCGGCGCGTTCAAGACCTCGATGCTGCAGGACGTGGAAGCCGGCCGCTCGGTGGAGCTGGACGCGCTGGTGACCGTGGTACGCGAGCTGGGCGAGTTGACTGCGGTGGCCACGCCCTTTACCGACGCGCTGCTGGGCCTGGCGCGATTGAGGACGCGGCAGCTCGGCCTGTATTGAGCGCGTCATGCACACCATCGCGGCGCGCAGGAAGGCGGCGCTGCTCGCGCTCGGTGCTCAGTGCTTCTTCAGCAGGACGCGCACCGCCTCGGGCAGGGAGTTGACCTGCGGCATGAAGTGGTCGAGCAGCGCGCCCAGGGCCACCGCGCAGACCACCGCGCCCAGCAGCGGCTTCCATGTGAGCCGCACGGCCGCCATGAGCCAGCCCTCGCGCGCCACGCGCACCGCGGCGCGGGCCGACACGTACGAGAACGCGACCTCGATGGCCACGGCCAGCAGCGCGTCCCAGCCGAAGTACAGCAGCACGAGCGAACCGGCGCCGAGCACGACGGCCGCGCAGATCAGGAAGATGGCGATCACCGGCACGACGACGACTGCGCCTTCGTCCGCCCCGCCCGCGATGTCGAGCGCGCCGCTCGCCACGTCGGACAGGCCGCTGCCGTCGCCGGCGCTCGCATGGCTTTGGGAACCACCGCCGAAGTCCAGATCGGGCGCATCGACGTTGGCGTCCACCTCGCGGCCCTCCACCAGGCGCCTGGCCCACCAGCGCAGCACCAGCAAATAGCCGAGGTATCCCACGCCCAGCGTGAGGAGGTAGCGCACCGCCAGCGAGTGCACATGCAGCAGGTGCATCTGCAGCGCCGACACGCCCCACATCAGCAGCATCGTGAACGTGCCGATCAGGATGCCGTGCGTGCGCAGGCTGTAGCTGCGGTGCAGGTCGCGTTCGACCTGCGTTTCCCACAGGCGCACGGAGCGCCAGTCGGAAAGGATCTTCATCGGCCTTCGGTGGGGGCCGGATCGGCGAAAGGCACGCGCTGCGCCACGGCGCACATGAGTTCGTAGCCGATCGTGCCCGCGGCCTTCGCAACCTCGTCGATGGGAAGCACCGCGCCGGTCTTCGCGGACTTGCCCCACAGCGTGACCTCGCTGCCGAACTTCGCGTCGGGCACGTTCGTGAGGTCGACGGTGATCATGTCCATGCTCACACGGCCGACCATGTGGGTGCGCACGCCGTTCACCAGCACCGGCGTGCCGCTGTCGCAGTGGCGCGGATAGCCGTCGGCATAGCCGACTGCCGCGATGCCGATGGTGAGCGGCCCCTGCGCCGTGAACCTGGAGCCGTAGCCGATGGTGTCGCCGGCCTTCAGCGTCTGCACCGAGATGATCTGGGTCGACAGCGTCATGGTGGGCTGCAGCTGCCAGTGCGCCGCATCGTGCTCGGGAAAATCGGGCGCGCTGCCGTACAGCAGGATGCCGGGGCGCACCCAGTCGCCGCGCGTCTGCTCGGCATGGCGCAGCGTGGCGGCACTGTTGGCGATGGAGCGCTCGCCCGGCAGGTCGCGCGTGGCGCGCTCGAAGGTCGCCAGCTGGTGGGCGATGCCGCGCGCGCCGTCGGCGTCGCTGAAGTGGGTCATCAGCGAGATCTCGTCGACCTGCGTCAGCGCGTTCAGGCGGGTCCAGGCGGAGCCGAAGCGCTCGGGCGTGAAGCCCAGGCGGTTCATGCCCGAATTCATCTTCAGGAACACGCGCTGCGGCTTCAGGGTCTTGTGGGCGGCGAGCATGTCGATCTGCTCGTCGCAGTGCACGGTGTGCCAGAGGTCCAGCCGCGAGCACAGCTCCAGGTCGCGGGCGTCGAACACGCCTTCGAGCAGCAGCACCGGGCCGCGCCAACCGAGTGCGCGCACGCGCTCGGCCTCGGCCAGGTCGAGCAGCGCGAAGCCATCGGCGCCCCGCAAGCCTTCATAGACCCGCTCGATGCCATGGCCATATGCATTGGCCTTGACGACGGCCCAGACGCGGGCTTCGAGGGCCGAGCGACGCGCCCGCTCGAGATTGTGACGCAGGGCGCCGGTGTGGACGGTGGCGAGAATGGGACGCGGCATGGGAATTCCGGGGAAGACTCGGGGACAATGCAGACCACGTTTTAGCATCTTCGGGAATGGGGTTGAACACCGTAGGGATCCCTAATTCCGTGCCCCACCCCCATGCTATAACCGCCCATTCGCCCGCAGCGCAACACTTTTTCACTACCGCCAGCAGACCCCTCTGGCCAGCCAGCCCATCGATGAAGCGCGGTTTCTACACGATCATGTCGGCCCAGTTCTTTTCGTCGCTGGCCGACCAAGCGCTTTTCGTTGTTGCGGTCGACCTCATGCGAAGTTCGGGTGCGCCCGAATGGCAGCGCGCAGCCCTGGTGCCTATCTTCGCGGTCTTCTATGTGGTGCTGGCACCGCTGGTGGGCGCTTTTGCCGACGCCTTGCCCAAAGGCAAGGTGATGTTCATCAGCAATGCCATCAAGGTGGTGGGCTGCCTGATGATGCTGTTCGGCTCGCATCCGCTGCTGTCGTATTCGATCGTGGGGCTCGGCGCCGCGGCGTATTCGCCGGCAAAGTACGGCATCCTGACCGAGCTGCTGCCGGCATCCCAACTGGTGAAGGCCAACGGCTGGATCGAAGGACTGACCATCGCGTCGATCCTGCTGGGCATCGTGCTCGGCGGCTCGCTGGTGGGGCATGCCATTTCCAGCAAACTGCTGGCCTTCGACCTCCCGTTCATCGACACCGGCATCGACTCACCGGCCGAGGCCGCGATCTCGGTGCTGATCTTTGTCTACGTGCTGGCAGCATGGTTCAACACGCGCATCCCGCACACCGGCGTCGAGATGCGCCCGCTGCGCTCCAACCCCGAACAGGGCCTGGCGCGCAACATCGCCGCGCTGCTGCCCGACTTCTGGCACTGCAACGCCCGCCTGTGGCGCGACCGCCTTGGCCAGATCTCGCTGGCCACCACCACGCTGTTCTGGGGCGCGGGCGGCAACCTCAAGTACATCGTGCTGGCCTGGGCCTCGCTGGCCCTGGGCTACAACACCACGCAGGCCTCGGCGCTGACGGGCGTGGTGACCATCGGCACGGCCGTGGGCGCGATCGTGGCCTCGATGCGCATGCGGCTGGACATGGCCACGCGAGTGATCCCCATGGGCATCGCGATGGGACTGATGGTGATCTGCATGAACTTCATCGGCAACGTGTGGCTGGCGGTGCCGTTCCTGATCCTGCTGGGCGGCCTGGGCGGTTTCCTGGTGGTGCCGATGAATGCGCTGCTGCAGCACCGCGGCCACAACCTGATGGGCGCGGGCCGCTCCATCGCGGTGCAGAACTTCAACGAGCAGGCCTGCATTCTCCTGCTCGGCGGCTTCTACAGCGTGTGCACGGGCCTCGGCCTCTCGGCGTACGGCGCGATCAGTGCGTTCGGCCTCGTGGTGGCGGGATGCATGTGGCTCATCAAATACTGGTACGACAGCAACCTGAAGAAATACCCGGAAGAGATCGAGCATCTGCTGGCCATCGCCCGCAGCGACAAGCATCATTGACCTCCCCCAGGCTGCGCGCACTTCGTGTCGCTGCGCCTTCCCCCTCGCCGGGGGCGACACCAGAGGCCCGGCAAAGCCGGTTTCTCGGTGCCCCACGAAAATTTCCGCTCCAATGCAAGCAGCTCTCGCGCTCGTCTTCAACGCCTTCGTCTGGGGCGTTTCGTGGTTTCCGTTTCGCCAGATCGCGAGCCACGGCCTGCATCCGCTGTGGACCACCTGCCTGATCTACCTGGTCATCGCCGCCGCGATGGGGCTTTTGCGACGGCACGCGTGGAAAGGTTTCATTGCCTTTCCGATGCTGGCACTGCTGGGTCTCGCGGCCGGCTTCACCAACGTGGGATTCAATTGGGCCGTGACACAGGGCGACGTGGTGCGCGTGGTGCTGCTGTTCTACCTGATGCCGCTGTGGAGCGTGCTGCTGGGCTGGCTGCTGCTGGGCGAGCGGCCGACCGGCGGCGCGCTGGCGCGCGTGGCGCTGGCGCTCACCGGCGTGGTGGTGGTGCTGAAGGCGCCCGGCACCGAATGGCCGGTGCCGTCGAGCCTGCCCGACTGGCTGGGCATGGCGGCGGGCTTCAGCTTTGCCGTCACCAACATCGCGCTGCGCCACCTGCGACAGGCGCCGGGCGAGTCGCGCGCGCTGTCGATGTTCTGCGGCTGCGCCATCGTGGCCGGCGCCGCGGCGCTGGGCGGCACCGCGCTCGGCGCGTTCGATTCGCCGCTGCACGCCTCGCCGGGCTGGCTCGGCTGGGCCGTGCTGCTGGGCACCGGCTTCGTCTTCGCCAACGTGTGCCTGCAGTACGGCGCGGCCCGGCTCCCGGCCGCCGCGACCTCGGTGATCATGCTGTCGGAGGTGCTGTTCGCGAGCGTGTCGTCGGTGGCGCTCGGCGCGGCCACGATGGAGCCGCGCATCCTCGCCGGCGGCGCGCTGATCGTGCTGGGCGCCGTCTGGTCGGCGTTTGCACGAACGCCCGGGCGGAGTGATGATCGCGCCTCTTCCCCCACCTGAGGAAACAGCATGACCAGCGTCTACGACTTCGAGGCCAACCGGATCGACGGCAAGCCGGTAAAGCTCTCCGCCTTCAAGGGCAAGGTGCTGCTGATCGTCAACACCGCCAGCAAATGCGGCTTCACGCCGCAGTTCGCGGGGCTGGAGGCGCTGCACGAGAAGTACGCCGACCAGGGGCTCGCGGTGCTGGGCTTTCCGTCGAACCAGTTCGGCGCGCAGGACCCGGGCACCAACGAGGAAATCGGCGCCTTCTGCACCACGAACTACGGCGTGAGCTTCCCGATGATGGAGAAGATCGACGTGAACGGCAGCAACGCCGCGCCGCTGTACCAGTGGCTCACGAAGGAAAAGCCGGGCCTGCTGGGCAGCACGGCCATCAAGTGGAACTTCACCAAGTTCCTCATCGGGCGCGACGGCACCGTGCTCAAGCGCTACGCGCCGCTGGACACGCCGGCCTCGCTGACGCGCGATGTGGAGGCGGCGCTGGCGGCGGGCTGATTCATCAAGGCCCGACGCGCAGGAACCCGATGCCTGCGTGCCGCCCATCCCGGCCATCGCGCCGGTCCAGCGCGTTCAGCCACTCGATCAGCGCATCCTCGTCGACCGGCGAAGGCAGCAGCCGGAACGACTCCTGCGCCAGCACCTGCGCAGGCAGCCGATGCACGATCTGCAGCTCGGTGTGATGGGCGACATACAGCACCGGAAGCGGCCGGCCCGCGGCATCCTCCACGTCGGACAGCTTTGAGATCGTCTTCGCGGCGTCCGCATGGATCCCGATGATGACGGCGTCGAACTGATGCCCTGCGCGGATCGCCGCTACCAGTTCGGACACCCGGCCGAAAGGCGCGCTGTCCGCGCCCAGGACCGACAGCGAATTGGAGGTGCAGATGCGCTGCAGCGCATCCGAATCCACCAGGGCAATCCGATACTCCCTGGGGATCCAGGATGCGTTCACAGGCTACTGCTCCCCGGCGACGTCGATCTCGACGCGGCGGTTCGGCTGCAGGCAGCGCAGCAGGGCCGGCGAACTGCGCGTGCCCTCGCAATCGCTGACCACCGGCTGGCGCTTGCCCATGCCCGCGGTGCGGATCAGCTTGCCGTCGATGCCCTGCTTCACCAGCAGATCGCGCACGGTGTTGGCGCGGGCGAGCGACAGGGCCTCGTTGTAGGCGTCGCCGCCCAGCCGGTCAGTGTGCCCCGTCACCACGATGTAGTGCAGCGACCTGAAGTTGCCCCGCAGCTCGGCGGCCAGCCGCTCGATGCGCACCTGTCCGTCGGGGAGAAGGTCCGACAGCGAAGAGCCGTCGAAGCGGAACAGGCCGTCGGCATTCAACGTGACCTTCTGCGGCGGCGCCAGCCTGGTGCTGGCCGGAATCGGCGTGGCCGCCGGCGGCTGCGCGAGCAAGGCGCAGTCGGGGTTCTTCCACCAGCCGCCCGTCGACACGCCGTCGCCGCTGAAGCGCACCATGTACTGGCAGGTCACATAGTCGGCGCTCTTGCCCGTGCGGAAGTGGAAGATGTAGTTCCACTCGCGCACGCCCCAGAGTCCTTCGCTGAAATGCGGCCAGCCCAGCAGTTCGCGCACCTGGTCCTTGCCCATGCCGGTGCGCATGCGTGCGAATGCATCGGTGCCGGGAAAGGCGCCCTGCTTCCACTTGGCGCTGCCAAGGTCCGGAAAGTCCTCGGGCCTGGGCGCCTCCGGCCGTTCCGATGCGACGCGCGCCTGCGCGTCCTTGTCGATGGCGGCGCCCGGCGACGCACAGCCCTGGAGCACCAGCATTGCCGCTGCCAGTGCAGTTCCACAGATCGTTCGATTCATGATTTCTCTTCTCCCCGCGCTCAATTGAAGACCCACTCGGCGCCGACCGTGGCGGCCGCTCCCGCGCGACTCATGCCCACGCCGCCCGTCAGGCTCCATGCGTTGTTCTCCGAGGTGCGGCGGAAGCTCACGCCCACCGCGCTCTCGCCCTTGAAGACGCCATAGCCGATGCGCATCACCGTCTTGCCGGGCACGTAGGTGCCGGGCATCTGCACCGCCATGGCGGCGGCCACGCCGGCGTAGGCATTGCGCGCGACGCCCCGGATGTCGCTGCCGAGCGCGTTGACGCGCGCATCGGTGTAGGCCGTGTTGGCCGCGCTGGACTGGTTCAGCTGCTGCACGTTGACGGCATCGGTGGGCGCCACGCCAGGCGCCACGTTGTGCACCGCCACCGGCCCGGCGGCGCTGCCGTTGCCCATCGTCACGCTGTTGTAGTTGACGCTGCCATCCACGTTCGTGTCGTAGCGCACGCTGCCGGCCTGCACCGCCTGCAGCTGGCGCACGTTCACCGCATCGGTGGCCTGCGTGCCGCCCGCGACGTTGGTGATCTGGCGCTCGTTGCCTGCACTGCCCACCGACACCGCGCCCTGCGCGGACAGCACCGAGACGTTCGAGAACATCTCGCGCTGCCCGTTCATGCCGGCGCGGTCGGCCGATGCGCCGCTGCCAAGGGCCACGCCGCTGCTGGTGGTGGCGATGGCATTCGCGCCCAGCGCGATGCTGCTTGCGCCATTCGCCTGCGCGCCGCTGCCGCCCGCAAAGGCGCTGTTGCCCAGCGCGATCGCCTGCGGCCCGATGGCCACGCTCTCCGCGCCGGCAGCCTGCGAGTCCGCGGCCTGCGAGTTGGCGTGGAAGTACTTGATGCCTGCACCGCCGACCTGGATGTTGTTGATGGCCTGGTTGGTTGCATAGAGCTGACTGCCGTTGATCGCGTCCGTGCTGGTGGCGCTGATCTGGCCGGCCGCCACGTTCTGGATCTGGCGCTCGGCCCCTGGCGCGCCGACGCTGACCACGCCCACCGGCGCGGCGCCGGCGAAGTCGTAGGTCTGTCCCTGGATGGTGGTGCTGGCCGTGGGCGTGGCCGCGGCGGTGGTCGAGCCCGCGCCGAGCGCCACGCTGTTGTCGGTGCTGGCGGTGGCGTTCGGGCCCACGGCCACGCTGTTGGCGGTGGTGGCACTGGCATTGGTGCCCACGGCCAGCGAATTGACCGCGCCGGAGCCGACGCTCGCCCCCGCGCCGACAGCAATGCTGTTGGCCGCGCTCGCACCGCTGTTGTCGTAGTTGCCCTGCCTGGTGCCGCCGTCGTTCACGCTGTAGTAGTGCGTCTGCGCGTTGTTGACGATGGTGGTGATGCTGCCGCCCAGCGCATTGACGGTGCTGGCGACCGCGTACAGCTGGCTGCCGTTGATGGCATCCGTGCTGGTGCTGCTGATCTCGCCCGGCGCCACGTTGACGATCTGCCGCTCGGCGCCGGGGGCGCCCACACTCACCACGCCCGCGGCGGTGCCGGCAAAGTTGCCGTAGGTGATGGACGGCCCCGGCGCATAGCTGACCGAGCCGTCCGGATTGAGCGTGGCGATCACGCCCGGCACCGTGGCGCTGCTGACCTGGACGGCCGCCTTGTCGGCGCTGTCGTTGCCGAGCACCACGTTGTTGGCGTTGGCCACCGTGACGTTGTTGCCGAGCACGAAGCTCTGGTTGGCGCCGACCGCGATGGTGTTGTTGTTGCCGATGGCGTAGCTGTCGTCGGCGTCGATATAGCTGGGGTCGCCGATGGCGCCGGAATGCGCGCCATTGACCTGGTTGCCGGTGCCGATGCTGATCGACTGGAGGCCGTTCGCACGGGCGCCGTTGCCGATGGCGATAGCGCTGTTCTGAGAGGCCCGCGCTTGCGAGCCAATGGCCACGGTGTCATTGGCGGTGATGCCCGTACCGGCCATGAAACCGCTGGCGATGTTGTAGTCGCCGGTCACGTTGATGCCCGTCAGGAAGCCGCTCGCGACATTGTTGCTGCCGGTCACGTTATAGCCTGCGACGTAGCCGCTCGCGACGTTGCCGCTGCCTTCGACGGAAGCCCCGGCGCTGTTGCCGCTGGCTACATTGTTGCTGCCTATCGTGTCCGCCCCCGCTGAGGCGCCCAGGTAGGCATTTCCGCTGCCTTGCAGGCTGACCCCGGCCCCGGAACCGATGCCCGTATTGCTGGACCCCGACGCCGGATTGAGACCCGAAGCATTGGCCGATGCCAGCGCATTGCTGCCCAGCGCCGTGTTGGCGCTGCCGTCCATGAAACGCATCGCGTTCTGGCCGACAGCGGTGTTGTGGACACCGTTGGTATTGCGCCCGGCCTCCTGGCCGATGAAGGTCGCATACTGGTACTTCGAGTTGGTGCCCGCCTGCGCCCCGACCATCACGCTGTCGGACAGGTAGCCCGGCTGCGCCAGCATGGTGGCGTTCAAACCTGCATTGGTGCCGATGACCACTTCCTGCGCGTCATGCGACTTCGCGTTGTTGCCGATGGCGATCGACGAGTAGAACGTCGAAGGCGTGGTCGCGCCGGTGGAGACGGTTCCCGACACCGACGCGCCCGTGCCGATGGCGATGCCGCCGGTGGCGATAGCTCCCACGCTCGCGCCGTTGCCCATGGAAACCGAATTGGCGGCCTGCGCCGTCGCATTCACGCCCGCCGCCAGGCTGTTCAGTCCGGTGGCGCCGCCATTGCTGTAGTTGCCCTGCTGCGTGCCCCCGTCGTTCACGCTGTAGTAGTGCACCGCGCCCGCCGCCGCCGCGCTGGACACCGCCTTGAGCTGGCTCACGTTGACCGCATCGCTGTCCGCGGCGCCGGCGGCCACGCCGGTGATCTGGCGGAACTTGCCGTTGGCCGCGTCGCCCACGCTGACGGCCGCCAGTGTGCCGGTGGTTGAGGTGATGGCGCTGGCCTGTGCCGCGGCGGCGCTCGGTGGAACGTAGGGCGCGATGCCCGCTGCCGTGCTTGCCACCGACCCCTGCCCCAGTGCCACGCCGCCAGGCTGTGTCACGCTGGTGTCGCTGCCCAGCGCCACGGCCCCGCTGACGCTGGCGGTCGTGGCGCCGGCCGCATCGGCGCCCAGGTGGACGTTGTTGCCCAGCACGAAAGCATCGCTGGTGGTGGCGCCAATGGTGTTGTTGTTGCCGACGCTGTAGCTGTTGGCGCCGTTGATGATGCTGGGGTCGCCGATGGCGCCCGAGTGGTCGCCGCCGACCGCGTTGCCGGTGCCGATGCTGATGGACTGCAGGCCTGTGGCTTTTGCGCCGGTGCCGATCGCTATGGCGCTGTCCTTGCCGGCCAATGCTCTGGATCCGATGGCGACAACATCGTTGGCCGTGACACCAGCAGCAGTCGCTTCATCGACGTTCGCGAAATAGCCGATTGCGACGTTGCGACTGCCGGTGCTTCCGTAGCCTGACGCATAGCCTCCTGCAAAGTTGTAGTCGCCCTTCACGCCCCCGCCCGAGGAGTCTCCAATCGCAACATTGGAGTTCCCCGTGACGGACGTGCCTGCGCCGCTACCAAAGGACGAATTGCTGGATCCGGTCGAAGAACTGCCCGCCGAATAGCCGAAGCCTGCATTTGAATCCCCCTGGCTTCCTTCCAACGCGAAGGTCCCAAAACCGGCCAGTCCGTAGCCCGAGGAGTCGCTGCCCGCGTTCGCACCAAAAAAGGAGCTGGTGGTCGCTGTCGATCGCGAAGCTGCTTGGTACCCAACCGCGATCGATCCGTTCGTGCTGGATCCCTGGCCCGCCGATTCACCGATGAAGTAGCTGTTGCTTGAGGTGGAAGATTCGCCTGCCCTTTGTCCGATGGCGATATTCGAACCCATTGCCGTCGCGGATTCCCCGATCGCGATACCGCCGACAGAAGCAGGAGACAGGATCGTCTTGGCGCCGTGTCCGATCGCAACGGAACCCTGCGTCGCTGCTGTTGCCCCCACGCCGGCAGCCATTGAATTGAAGCCCGTGGCGCCGTCGTTGGCATAGTTGCTGCCGGCACTCTGGTCGGTCGATTTGACGCTGTAGTAATGCACAGCCCCTGCCGCCGCCGCGCTGGACACGGCCTTGAGCTGGCTCACGTTGACCGCGTCGCTGTCGGCCGTGCCTGCCGCCACATATTGGATTTGTCTCGTGCCGGATAAAGCGGAGCCCACCGATACTGGAGCCAATGACCCGAACGTGGTGTTCACGATGGCGGTTTTTTCGGCCGCCGACGCGGTCGCAGGAACGAAGCCCACACCGTTCGCAGAAGTACTGGCCACTGAGTTGCTGCCGAGAGCCACGCCGTCGGCGACCGTCACAGACGTGTGGGTGCCGAGCGCCGCACCGCCACTCCTGCTTGCATTCGCCAAGTAGCCGAGCGCCACCGTTTCGCTGGCCGTGATGGTGTAGCCCGCACCGTCTCCGATGGCGACGTTGCGATCGCCGGTCACGCTCTGGGCGGTATTCGCGCCGAACGCGATATTTCCACTCCCTGCGACCCTGTAGCCAGCGCCAAGACCCATGCTGAGATTGCCTGCGCCGGTGACATACATCCCGGAGGTCTGGCCGAGGGAGATGTTGTTGCTCCCCGAAACGCCGCTGCCGGTATCCATGCCTAGAGCGATGTTGTTCGAGCCGCTGACCCTCTGTCCCGTCCTGTAGCCCAGCGCAATCTGGTTGTAAGAGACGGCGGTCGATCCGGTTCCCGCCTGGGCACCCATCACGATCGCGTTCTCACTCACAGCCTTCGCCCCGCCGCCGATCGCGATGGCATTTTTTCCTGCCGCAGAGGTGGTGGTCGATCCGATGAGAACCGCACCGGCGCCCAGGTTGGCCGAGATGAGTGTGGAAAGGAAGGACGTGTCAGGAGTCCCTGCCGCCGTGCTCGGGATGCCGGACATGGTGGCAAAACCCCCGCTGCCGTTGGGTACTTGGCAGGTCCAGGTGGAAGTTGAGGTTGCCGGCGAGGTACTGGTGGAGCAAACGGCCCCACCGGGATTGGGAGTCAAGTTGGCACCAATGGCCGTATCCGCCCACGCGGTCGAACTCATTGCACACGCCGCCGCAAGTGCCGCAGCCCGCACCCGCGCACCACCGACTCCGCGGCACTTCTTTCCACGCGCGGCCCCAACCTCGCTCACAGCCACCCAGGCACTCAGCGCCTCGTTCCATACAGACCGGTAGGTCTTGTTCATTTCAATCTTCCTCGATCCATCAGGTTGCATGCACAACCTCGTCCATGACCGGGCACGGGAGACTGTGGCTTTTTGCGGAATTCGCAGCACCGGCCGGCACTGCACAGGGCGCGGATGATGTCGAGGGAGGTTCCGCGGCGCGGACACGCCACGAGGTTTCGTCAGAATTGCCGGCACTTTTCGTGTCGGTTTGTGAATTTTTTTTACACTGTTCGCATCCTTCGAGTAACTGCGGCGGTTTGTGTGAAATCGTCAGATTTGGTCCTTCGATTCGCTGTCAGAATCCCGCCGCCAAACGAACGGACCCCATGCGCATCGCCATCCTCGAAGACGACCCCGACCAGCTGTCCCACCTCGTGCGGACGATGGAGCAGCTGTTCACGGTGGGAGAAACGACGGTGGCGTGCACGGCCTTCACCGACGGCGCCGCGCTGCAGCAGGTGCTGCGGCGGGAAAGCTTCGACCTGCTGGTGCTCGACTGGAACGTGCCGGGGCTGGAAGGGCTCGAGTTGCTGAAATGGCTGCGCACCTGGCAGCGCGACCTGGTGCCCGTGCTCATGCTCAGTTCCCGGACCTCGGAGCAGGACGTGGTGCAGGCGCTGAACTTCGGCGCCGACGACTACATCGTCAAGCCGTTCCGCCCGCTGGAGTTGCGTGCGCGCGTGCAGCGCCTGATGGCCAGGCGCTCGCCGGTGGCGCAGTCGGACCGGGAGCGCTTCGGCCGATGGGAGTTCGACAGGCTCACGCAGAACGTGCTGATCCATCCGGTTCCGCCGGACAGCGCACCGCCCGAGCGGCATGCGCTCACCGACCGCGAGTTCAAGCTGGTGCTGGTCTTGTTCCAGCACATGGGCGGCGTGGTGTCGCGCGCCCATCTCCTGGAAAGCGCCGGCTACAGCAGCGAAGAGCTGCCGTCGCGCACACTGGACAGCCACATCTACCGCTTGCGCAGCAAGCTCGGGCTGGAGGCGGAGCGCGGGCTGAGCCTGCGCACGGTCTATGGACGCGGCTATCGGCTCGAAGCCACCCGGCAGGAGGAACCCTGATGGTGCCGCAGGGGGCAAGGACTATGCTCCCGCCAACCAGAACGATTCCGACATGACAAAGAGCGATCACGGAACGAGGGGAGATTCTCAAGCGATGCAGTGCAGGCAGTTGGTGGCATGCGCATGGTTCATTGCATTCGCGGTGTCCGCACAGTCACAGCCGACGCCGCACGTGGTGCAGCCCGGCGAAACCCTCTGGGGCATCACGGGGCAGCGCCTGCAGGCACCGCAGCGCTGGCCCGAGGTGCAGCAGCGCAACCAGGTCGGCGAACCTCGCCTGCTGCAACCCGGCACGGTGCTGCATTTCGCGGACGGCCGCATCGTGCCCGAGGGCGCAGCCGTGGTGACGGCAGTCGAAGGAGCGGCCTCGCGCCGCCGCGGCGGCAGCGGGGGCGAACAGGCGCTCTCCCCCGGCATGCCGATCCAGCCGGGCGACATCCTCACCACCGGCGGCGAGGCCTTCGTTACCCTGGGCCTGCCTGGCGGCAGCCGCGTCGTGCTGCCCTCCCGCAGTGCGCTCGAAGTGCTGGCGATCGATGCCGCGACGGTCAGGCTGCGGCTCATCGAAGGGCGCGTGGAGTCGCAAGTCCAGAAGCAGCGGCCCAGTCAGCAGTTCGAGATCCGTGCGCGGTCGCTGGGCCTGGGCGTGCGCGGCACCCATTTCCGCGTGCGCGACGAAGGCGGCTTGCTGGCCAGCGAGGTCATCGAAGGCGAAGTGTCGGTCGGCAAGAGCGCCGCGGCAGGACGACAAGACCCGCAGCGGCCCGCAGCGCCTGCAGCTCCTGCCCTCGTACTGCGCGCCGGCCACGGCGCCGTCCTGCTGGAAGACGGCAGCGCCGAGGCGCGCACCCTGCTGACGGCGCCCCAGCTCCTGCCTGCCACCGGGCCCCGAAGCGGCGACCGGACGCTCGAACTCGTGCCGGTCGCGAACGCCAAGGGCTACCGGTTGCAGCTCGCGCGCGACGAGCGCGTCCTGCTGCCGGTGCACGAGCAGCGCGGCACCGGCCCCGCATTCACCGTGCCGCCCGAAATCGAGCCCGGCTTCTACCAGCTTCGCCTCACCGCCTTCGATGCCGCACAGCTCGAGGGATTGCCGGGCGACAGCACGGTCTACCTGCCGCCATCCAGTGCAAGTGGACAGGGCAGCAGCGCAGGAACGGCCACGCCGATAGCCGACGGCCGCGTCGAGATCCGGTGGCCCGGGGTTTCCGGTCGGCGCTACGCCTTCGAGCTTTCGCGCAGCGCCGACTTCTCGCTGCTGCTGCTCAGCGAGCCGGCTGTCTACGCCACGGGCATGACGGTGGGCCCCTTCGCGGTCGGCGGCCGCTACCACTGGCGCGTGCGCGAGCAGCAGCCGGGCAGCACTGAACCCGCGAGCCCCCGGCAGGGCTTCGGCGGAAGCTTCGACATTCCCGCGCGTTGAGCCGGGCCTTCGCAATGCGCACGCGGCTCGTCATCGAACGGCTGTTGATGGCGCTGCTGTTACCCATTGCCATGCTGGGACTGGCGCAGCGCCCCATCGTGACGCAGATCGATGCCTCGATCCATGACCGGATGCTGCGCCTTGCATCGCACACCGCGACGCCCGACATCATGATCATCGCGATCGACGAACGCAGCCTGGGCGAACTCGGCCGCTGGCCTTGGTCCAGGGAAACCCACGCCCGGCTGCTGGAGCGACTGGCGCCCCATGCACCGCGCGCGGTGCTGCTGGATCTTTTCCTGACCGAGCCCAGCATCAACCCGCGGGATGACGAGCGGCTGGCGCAAGCCATGGGCAAGCTGCCGGTCTACCTGCCGCTGCTGCATGCCCCGCCGTTGGCGTCGATGAGCGAGAACTGGCCGGGCTTCCTGCCGCCTCTCGCGGTATTCGCCGAACGCGCCAGGGGCGTCGGCCATGCGGGCCTGACGCCGGATTCCGACGGGGTGGCGCGCACGCTGTACCTGCGCGAGGGATACGCCGGGCACCTGCAGCCCTATGTGGGGGCGCTCATGACGGGCCGCGTCCCGTCGCAGGCGCCCCCGGCGGCACCGTCCGGCACCTGGGTGCGCGAGGACCCGCTGCGCCTGCTGTTCGCCGGCCCGCGCGGCAGCTACCGCACGGTGTCGTATGTGAGCGCACTGCGTGGGGAAGTGCCCGGTGAGCTACTGCAGGGCAAGCTGCTGCTCATCGGCGCCACGGCCCCAGGCCTCGGCGACCAGACGCTGGCACCCCATGCGGGCGTCCGGGGCGTGCTGTCCGGCGTCGAGGTGCACGCCAATGCGATCGACAACCTGCTTCATGCCCGCAACATCAGCGTGCTGCCGCCACTCGCCTATGCGGCATGGACGGTGGTGCCGATCTGGATCGCGCTGTGGCTGCTGATCCGCATGGCGCACCACGCCTTGCCGGTCGCCTTCAGCCTGGCCGCGACCTGCCTGCTGCTCAGCATCGCCGCCATGCTCGCGCGGCACTGGTGGCTGCCCCCGGCGGCCCCCATATCGGGGCTCGCCATCCTCTACCTGCTGTGGAGTTGGCGGCGGCTGGAGTCTCAGTTCGCCTTTCTGCGCGAGCGCGCCCAGGCGCTGGACATGCTTCCGGCCGGCGCCTTCGAGATGCTCCCGGCCCTCGCGCCTGCGGCGGCCGATTCCGCGCAGCAACCCAAGCAGGCCCTGGACCGGGCCATTGCCCGTGTCCAGCGCATGCAGAAGCTGATGGACGAAGCCATGCACACCGTGCCCGTCGCCATGCTGATCTGCGACGAAGACGGGCGCATCGGATCGAGCAACGCCGCGGCCTTTCGCCTGTTGCGCGCCGGTGCGCCGCCTTCGCGCGACGGCGAGGCAGCGGCACTCAGGGGTGTGTCGCTGCCCAGGTTGCTCGCGACCCTGGCGACCACGGTGCAAGCCGATGCAGCGATGGCGGCGGAACACCCCCACTGGACCGTGCGCCTGCGCGGCGAATACCAGACCACCGAGGCGCACGTGTTCCAGTTCGAGGCCGCGCCCTTCGGCGCCGCGGCGCGTGACGAGCGGGGCTGGGTCGTGGCACTGCCCGAACTCACCGCCGAGCGCAAAGCCCAGCGCCAGCGCGATGAATGGCGGCGTTTTCTGTCCCACGACCTGCGCAGCCCGCAGATCACCATCCTCAGCCTGTTGTCGATGCATGACGCCGAGACGGACACAGCGCCGCCGCCGGCGAATCTGCTGCGGGCGATCCGCCGGGAAGCGGAACGCACACTCGCGCTGGCCGAGGGTTTCATGGACTACACCGAGGCCGGGTCGAACGATTACCGCTTTGCGGAAACGCATGTCGGCACGGTGCTGCTCGACGCGCGGGATCAGGTGTGGCCCTACGCCCGGACCCATGGCGTGCGCGTGGAGACGGGGCTCGACGAAGCCGATGAAACAACGATCCGGGCCGACGGCGCGCTGCTGACGCGCGCCATCGTGAACCTGCTGAACAACGCCATCCGCCACAGCAGCCAGGGCAGCTGCGTGAGCCTGCGCATGGAGGCCATGCCCGATCTCCAGAGCCCCGGCGGAGGCGTTGTTCGCATCACCGTCAGCGACGAAGGCTCGGGCATGACGCCTTCGCAACTGCAGGCCCTGCTGACCACGCCGCGCGGCCAGCGCCCTGCCATGCACAAGGAAGATCAGGCTGCCGCCGCGCCTGCTCCGATGCCCGCCGCACGCGGCATGGGCCTTGGGTTTTCAGTGGTGCGCGCGGTCGTGCAGCAGCACGGCGGGCGCATCGAGGCGCAGAGCGCACCGGGCGTGGGCACCACGTTCTGGCTGAGCTTGCCGCTGCGCTGCGGCGCGCCCTGAGCGCACGGGAAGCTCAGAACCTGAAATCGACGGTCTTCGAGCCGCCGCCCACCGTCACCGTCTGGCTCTTGGCACTGCCGGCCATGGCAGCGTCGATGGTGTAGCGGCCCGCCGGCAGGTCGATCAGGCAGACCGGCCCGCTGGCGCGCAGGCCCAGCGAAGGCGCGCCGTCGGCGCCCTTGATGTCGACCTGGACATCCGTCAGGTAGGCACCGTCGGAGCGCGCGAAGAGCAGCGCCAGAGGATGCTCCTTCATGGCCGCGCGCATCGCGGTCGATTCGTCCGAGCCGATGCCGCCGCAGACATAGCGCACCGCGCCCTCGCCCTTCCATTGCGGCATGGCCGACTGGGCTTGCACGCCAACGGCAGCGGCCACGCAAGCCAGCGCCAGCAGGGCGTGCCGCACGTGCTTCTTCGGAACGATGGAAGCTGCTTGAACAGAAGACATGAGGCTTGCTCCTTGGAAAAATCGGTGCTGCCATGATGCGGCGCGAATTGCCATGGCGCGAGTCGGACCAGAGCGCTCTTCGGTGTGCGATCAGGCCGCCGCCAGTGCCGCGTCCAGCAGTTCCACCCAGTGCCGCACGGGCGTCTCCCGGCTGCCGCTTTGCAGGTGCGTGATGCAGCCGATGTTGGCCGAGGCGATGACCCTCGGCTGCAGCTGCTCCAGGTGGCCGAGCTTGCGGTCGCGCAGCGGATAGGCCAGCTCGGGCTGCAGCACCGAGTAGGTGCCGGCCGAGCCGCAGCACAGGTGCGATTCGTTCATTGCCACGCGGATGTCGAAGCCCAGCGCGCGCAGATGCGTCTCGACGCCGCCGCGCAGCTTCTGGCCGTGCTGCAGCGTGCACGGCGGGTGGTAGGCCACCACGCCCTGCGGCGCGCGCACGCGGGCCTTCAGGGCAGGCACGAGGTCCGGCAGCAATTCGCTCAGGTCGCGCGTGAGCTCGCCGATGCGTGCCGCCTTCAGCGCGTAGGCCGCGTCGTGCTGCAGGATGTGGCCGTACTCGCGCACGGTGACACCACAGCCCGAAGCGTTCATCACGATGGCCTCCACCTCGTTGCGCTCCACGAAAGGCCACCACGCATCGATGTTGGCGCGCATCTGCGCCTTGCCTCCGTCCTGGTCGTTGAGGTGGAACTTCACCGCGCCGCAGCAGCCGGCCTCGGGTGCGATCACCGCCTGTATGCCGGCCGCGTCGAGCACGCGTGCGGTGGCACTGTTGATGTTCGGCATCATCGACGGCTGCACGCAGCCCGCGAGCATCAGCACCTTGCGCGCGTGCGTGGCGGTGGGCCAGGCGCCGGCATCCTGCCTGGCGGGCACCTTGGCTTTCAGCGCCTCGGGCAAGACGCCGCGCACCGACTGGCCGAGCTTCATCGCCGGGCCGAACAGCGGCGACGGCAGGCCCTCTTTCAGCAGCCAGCGCTGCGCCGACTCCATCGCGGGGCGCGGCACCTTCTCGTCGACGATCCTGCGGCCGATGTCGACGAGGTTGCCGTACTGCACGCCGCTCGGGCAGGTGCTCTCGCAGTTGCGGCAGGTCAGGCAGCGGTCGAGGTGCAGCTGCGTGCTGCGCGTCGGCGCCTTGCCTTCGAGCACCTGCTTGATGAGGTAGATGCGCCCGCGCGGGCCGTCGAGCTCGTCGCCGAGCAGCTGGTAGGTGGGGCAGGTGGCGGTGCAGAAGCCGCAGTGCACGCACTTGCGCAGGATGGCTTCGGCTTCGCGGCCATCGTCGGTGCCGCGGAATTCGGGGGCGAGCTCGGTTTGCATGTCGGTTCTTGTTCTACGTGGAGGCGAGCAGGCGGCCGCGGTTGAAGAGGCCGTGCGGATCGAACTCGCGCATCAGCGCGCGCTGGATGCGTTCGACGGGCGCGCTCAACGCGTCGAAGCGCGGGACCTTGCCTTGGGTGTCCGACCGGGGCAGGCGGAACAGCGTGGCGTGACCGCCCGCGGCGCGCGCGATCTCGCGGATGCGCGCGGCCTGATCGGGCCGCGCCTTGTACCAGCGCTGGCCGCCGTGCCATTCGATCAAGGGCGCGGCGCCGTCGAGCGAGAGCACCGGCGCGGTCTGCGGCACCGACAGGCGCCAGAGCGCGTCCGTGCCTTCGTCGGTGGCGAACCACGGCAGTTGCTGGTCGCGCAGCGATTGCCATTCGGCGGCGGCACGCGCGTTGTTCTTGCGCTCGCCGCCGAGGTGTGTGCATGCGGCTTCCACGGCGGCCGCGGCGCCGCGCAGGCGCAGGTAAAGCACACCCGCGCCTTCGTATTCAAACCAGCAGCTCGCATTCAGCGGCAGCGGCCGCCCGCCCCATTCGTTGAGCAGGCGCAGCGCATCGGCCTGGCCGCAGGCGAATGCTAGCGTGGCCTCGGCAGGCGCGGCAGGCAGTACCTTGAGGCTCACTTCGGCGATCACGCCCAGCGTGCCGAGCGAACCGGCCAGCACGCGCGAAACGTCGTAGCCCGCGACGTTCTTCATCACCTGCCCGCCGAAGGTCAGCAGCTCGCCGCGGCCGTTGACCAGCGTGGCGCCGAGCACGTAGTCGCGCACCGCGCCGACGCTCGCGCGCGCGGGTCCGCTGAGGCCGGCCGCGACCATGCCGCAGACGGTGCCGTTTCCGCCGAAGCGTGGCGGCTCGAACGGCAGGCACTGGCCTTTTTCCGCAAGCACCGCTTCCAGTTCGGCGAGCGGCGTGCCGGCGCGCACAGTGACGACCAGCTCGCTTGGCTCGTAGCTCGTGATGCCGGTGAGCGCTCGCATGTCGAGCAGTTCACCCTGCGGTGTTTCGCCGTAGAAATCCTTGGTGCCGCCGCCGCGGATGCACAGCGGCGTATTGGCTGCAGCTGCGGCACGGATGCGCTCGACGATCTGGTGGAGTGCTGTGTCGGTACTCATCTGGCGCTCCATCGTGAGTGCTGTTGTTCGGGGTGCGTGCACAGGCCACCGGGTGCTCCCCTCCGCGAATGTCCCCCGTCGGCGTGATCGCGCCCCGAATGAACCCACGGGTTAGAAAAACAGGTCCCCATCTCAGAACCTCGGCAGATCCGGATGCTGCAACTTCCCCCCGCGCACGACCTGCTTGCCGTACTCGGCGCAGCGCTGAAGCGTGGGAATCACCTTGCCGGGATTCAGCATGCCCTCGGGATCGAAGGCGCGCTTCACGCCGAACATCTGCTCGTTCTCGGCCGCCGTGAACTGAACGCACATGCTGTTGAGCTTCTCCACGCCTACGCCGTGCTCGCCCGATACCGTGCCGCCCATCGCGACACTGGTCTCGAGGATGTCGGCGCCGAACAGTTCGCAACGGTGCAGCTCGTCGGGGTCGTTGGCATCGAACAGCACCAGTGGATGCAGGTTGCCGTCGCCCGCGTGGAACACGTTGCAGCAGCGCAGGTTGTATTTCTTCTCCATCTGCTGGATGGCCAGCAGGATGTCCGCGAGCCGCTTGCGCGGGATGGTCGAGTCGAGGCACATGTAGTCGGGGCTGATGCGGCCCGAGGCGGGGAACGCGTTCTTGCGCCCGCTCCAGAACTTCATGCGCTCTTCCTCGCTGTTGCTGCACGCGATGGCGGTGGCGCCGCAGCCGCGCAGCACGGCGGTCATGCGGCCGATTTCTTCCTCGACCTCTTCGGGTGTGCCGTCGGATTCGCACAGCAGGATGGCCGCCGCGTCGAGGTCGTAGCCCGCGCGCACGAAGTCTTCGACGGCGGCGGTCATGGGCTTGTCCATCATCTCCAGGCCCGCCGGGATGATGCCGGCCGCGATCACCGCGGCCACCGCGTCGCCGGCCTTTCGCACGTCGTCGAAGCTGGCCATGATGCAGCGCGCGAGCTGCGGTTTCGGTACGAGCTTGACGGTGACCTCGGTGGTCACGGCCAGCATGCCTTCGCTGCCGATGACCAGCGCGAGCAGGTCGAGCCCCGGCGCGTCGAGCGCCTCGCCACCGAACTCGATGGGCTCGCCCTCGGCCGTGAAGCCGCGCACGCGCAGCACGTTGTGCAGCGTCAGGCCGTACTTCAGGCAGTGCACGCCGCCCGAGTTCTCGGCCACGTTGCCGCCGATGGTGCAGGCGATCTGGCTCGACGGGTCGGGTGCGTAGTACAGGTTGAAAGGCGCGGCCGCCTCGCTGATGGCGAGGTTGCGCACGCCGCACTGCACGACGGCCGTGCGGCCCACCGGATCGATCTTCAGGATGCGGTTGAACTTGGCCAGCGACATGGTCACGCCCATGGTGTGCGGCATGGCGCCGCCCGAGAGCCCGGTGCCCGCGCCGCGCGCCACCACGGGCACGCCGAGTTGGTGGCAGGCCTTGAGCACGGCGGCCACCTGCGCCTCGGTCTCGGGCAGGGCCACCACCAGCGGGCGGGCGCGGTAGGCGGTGAGGCCGTCGCACTCGTAGGGCGTGGTGTCTTCGGCCTGCCAGATCAGCGCGTGGGCGGGCAGATGCGCCTGCAGCGCGCGCACCACTTCGGACTGGCGCTGTGTTTTCTGCAGCGAATCGTGCTGCGTGGGGGTGAGCGGCGCATTCATGCGGCGACCTCTTTCTGCTTTCTTCTGCTCGCGGGATGTCTCGGGGTTTACTTCACGCACTCTACGGAATTGCGGCGGCCCTGGGTTGACGGATTTTTGCCGGGCGCTTGAAAGAACTTCGCGAACGTGGTGATTGGTTCTTCAGCGCAGGCTCTGTTCCAGCCAATCGGCGAAGGCCGCGCACTCCCAGCGCTCCAGCGTGCCCGGCTGCCAGCAGATGTAGTGCCGGTGCGGCGACGGCACGGCCTGCTCGGACAGCGCGACCAGCCGGCCCGATTCGAACCACGCGGCGCCCAACTTCTGCCGCACCAGCGCAATGCCGAAGCCGCTGGCGGCGGCGTCGTACACGAGTCCCAGGTCGTTGAACTGCGCGCCGATGTTCGGCTCGGGCTGGTCGAGCCCGCAGCTCGCAAACCAGGTGCCCCAGGGTTCGAGCGGGCTGCGGATCAGCCGCGCGCTGGCGATCTCGGCCGCGGTGCGAAAACCCGTGAACGGCCCGAACTCGTTGAGATAGCTGGGGCTGCACGCGGGCACCACCTGCTCCTCGAGCAACAGCCGGTGCTCGCAGTCGGCATACCCGCCGGGGCCGTAGCGCACTTCGAGGTCGGCCTGCTCGGCCGTCACGTCGAGCAGCGGGATCGACACCTGCAGTACCAGCTCGATGTCGGGGTAGATGTTGCGGAACAGCTCCAGTCGGGGCATGAGGAACTGCCGGCTGAAGGTGGGCGTGACGGCAATGCGCAGGCGAGTGGCGCGCTGCGCGGCGTTGGCGCCGAGCGGCATGGCCTGCAGCGCGGCGAGCCCCGTGCGCACGTTGGCGAGGTAGGCCGCGCCGTCTGCCGTGAGGCTGAAGTCGCTGCGGCCGAAGAGCTTGAAGCCGACGTGCGATTCGAGCTGGCGGATGCGGTGGCTCACCGCGCTGGGCGTGACGCACAGCTCGTCGGCCGCGCGGCCCGCGTGCCGCAACCTTGCGACGGCCTCGAAGGTCAGCAGGCATTGGATCGGGGGGATGTGCTGCGCAGCCATGGCGTCTTAGCTTCTTTGCGGGACGATCGCGTTCTGGGCGCGTGCACAGGACACCGGGTACTCCCCTCCGCGAATGTCCCCCGTCGGCGTGATCGCACCCGAACAACGCGCTTCACGCCAATCAGTCCTCGAAGAAGTTCACAGGCAACCCTCGCGTCTCGACCTGCATCGAGATCACCGTCCCCGAGGCCGGCCGCTGCTCGATCTCGGCGGCGGGCCGACCCTTGCGGCCGCTGGTGACGAACAGCGTCTTCAGGTCGTCGCCGCCGAAGCAGGGCATGGTCGGGCACTGGACGGGCACCGGCACGGCCGCCACTTGCTGGCCCGAGGGCGAGAAACGCAGCAGCTGCGCGCCTTCGAACATCGCCACCCAGTAGTGGCCTTCGGCGTCGATGGTGGCGCCGTCGGGGCGCCCCCCGTAGTGCAGCAGCGAGTCTGGCGACCAGCCCTCGGGCTTGGCGTCGAACTGCTGGAACACGCGGGCGCGCGAGAGCGAGTTGCCCTCGGCGTCCCAGTCCCACGCGCGCACCACGTGTGAGGGGGTGTCGGCCCAATAGAGCGTGCGGGCGTCGGGCGAGAACGCGAGGCCGTTGGCGGTGGTGGCCTGGTTGGCCATCTGCGTGATGGTCGGCGAGATGCCGGTGTTGCTGCGTGCGTCGAGGCAATAGAGCGCGGCATTGGCGCGGTCCTTGGCCTCGTTGATCGAGCCGGCCCAGAAGCGGCCCAGCGCATCGCACTTGCCGTCGTTGAAGCGCATGGTGCTCACGTCATGCTCCACGCGCGCCATCGCGACCAATTCGCCACCCCATTGGCGCGCGCGGTAGATGCCGTCGCGCAATGCGATCACGAGGCCGCCGCTGCGCGCCGGCGCCATGCAGCCGGGCTCGGTGGACAAGGGCCATCGCTCTACCTTCGCCTCCGGCGAGCCGATGTCGCCGCGCGTGCGCAGCACGGCACGCCCGGGAATGTCGAGCCAGTAGAGCGAGCGTTCTTCCGGGTGCCAGAACGGCGACTCGCCGAGCTCGCAGAGGCTGTCTTCGATGGAGGTCCACATGGTGTCGCGATTGTGCCCCCGGCCATCGCGGCGGCGGGCAAAAAAAAGCCCGCTGGCGCCGGAGCGCTCGCGGGCTGAACATCCAAAGGAGACCTCGCTTGAAAACTTTTTCTTCAATCGGTGGGCACCGCGGAACCGGCTTTGCCGGGCCGCTGGTGTTGCCCCCCGCAAGGGGGTTGGCGTAGCGACACGAAGTGCGCGTAGCCTGGGGGTTTACCTGTTATATGCGGTCTCGCCGTGCGAGGAGATGTCGAGGCCTTCGCGCTCTTCTTCTTCCGACACACGCAGGCCGAGGGTCAGGTCGGCGATCTTGTAGGCGATGAAGGCCACCACGCCGGACCACACGACCGTGAGCGCCACGCTCTTGATCTGGATCCAGACCTGTGCGCCCATCGCGAAGGTGTCGGGCGTTGCGCCGCCGGTGCCGCCGAGGCCCTTGGCCGCGAACACGCCGGTCAGGATGGCACCCAGGATGCCGCCCACGCCGTGCACGCCGAACACGTCGAACGCGTCGTCCGCGCCGAGCATGCGCTTCAGGCCACCCACGCCCCACAGGCAGACCAGGCCGGCCAGCAGGCCGAGCACGATCGAACCCATCGGGCCGACGAAGCCGGCTGCCGGCGTGACGGCCACGAGGCCGGCCACGGCGCCGGACGCGGCACCCAGCATCGAGGCCTTGCCCTTGTGCAGGCTCTCACCCAGGATCCACGACAGCGCCGCGGCAGCGGTGGCGAGCACCGTGTTGATGAAGGCCAGGCCGGCGACGGCGTTGGCAGCACCGGCCGAGCCGGCGTTGAAGCCGAACCAGCCGACCCACAGCAGCGAAGCGCCGACCATGGTGAGCGTGAGCGAGTGAGGCGTGAACGCTTCCTTGCCGTAGCCGACGCGCTTGCCGACCATGTAGGCACCGACCAGGCCGGCCACACCGGCGTTGATGTGCACCACGGTGCCGCCGGCGAAGTCCAGCGCTCCGTCCTTGCCCAGCAGGCCGCCGCCCCACACGATGTGGGCGATCGGCACGTAGCTGAAGGTGAACCACAGCACCGAGAAGAGCAGCACAGCCGAGAACTTGGCACGCTCTGCGAAGGCGCCGACGATCAGCGCCACGGTGATGGCTGCGAAGGTGCCCTGGAAGGCGACGAACACGTATTCGGGAATCGTGGTCAGCGCGCCGAAGGTCTCCTGCGTGATGCCCTTCATGAAGATCTTGTCGAAGGTCCCCAGGAAGTTGCCGTCGCCCGAGAAGGCCAGGCTGTAGCCATAGACGGCCCACAGGATGCTGATCAGCGAGAAGATCACGAAGACCTGCATCAGCACCGACAGCATGTTCTTCGAGCGGCCCAGGCCGCCATAGAACAGCGCGAGGCCGGGGATGGTCATCAGGATCACGAGAAGCGTCGAAGTCAGCATCCAGGCGGTGTCGCCGGAGTCGATCTTCGGAGCCGGTGCGGCTGCGGGCGCCGCGGGGGCGGCGGCGGCCGCAGCCGCGGCGGGCGCTGCCGCAGGGGCAGCCGCCGCGGGTGCGGATGCCGAAGCAGCGGGCGCCTCGGCCGTGGCCGCGGGCGTTTGTGCAAGGGCGGTGGTGCCGGCAGCCAGCACACTCAAACCGAACGCAAGAGAGACAAGCAGTTTTTTCATAATCGTTGTTCTTTCGGGCCTGGACTCGATCAGAGGGCTTCGCGGCCCGTTTCGCCGGTGCGGATGCGAACGACTTGTTCGAGGTTGTAGACAAAGATCTTGCCGTCGCCGATCTTGCCGGTGCGTGCCGCGCCTTCGACGGCCTCGATCACGCGGTCGACGAGGTCGTCCGAGACGGCCGCCTCGATCTTGACCTTGGGCAGGAAATCGACCACGTACTCCGCGCCGCGGTAGAGCTCGGTGTGGCCCTTCTGGCGGCCGAAGCCCTTCACCTCGGTGACGGTGATCCCCTGCACGCCGATGGCCGACAGTGCTTCGCGCACCTCGTCGAGCTTGAACGGTTTGATGATGGCTGTGACCAGCTTCATGAGTTTTCTCCTTCGGATGGAAATGAAATGGTGCGGCAGCTTGGGCCGCACCTCGTTGTTTTATTTACAGCGTCTTCGTCAGCGTCAGGATGAAGCGCGCCTTGTTGGGCGAGTAGGTCGTCTGGCCGAAGGGGCCGAAGCCCAGGTCGATGCCCGGGTTCGCGACCGCGACATAGGAGCTCTTCTTGTTGGCGCCTTGCACCGAACCGGTCAGCGACAGGCCGTTGCCGAAGTCGTAGCTCGCGCCCACGTTGTAGTCGACGTAGCTCTTGTAGCCCAGGCTGCGGATGTCGCTGGACATGTTCGTGTAGCCGACGGCCGCCTTCAGCGTGACCTTGGGCACGATCTCCTTGCTGTACGACAGGTTCAGGTAGCCGGTGTTGGTGCCCTTCAGGCCCGAGCCGGCCTTGTTGCCTGCGTAGCCGAAGTAGTCCTTGGAGACTGTGTGCGAGTACTTGGCGGTGAAGGAGCCGAGGCTTTCATTGGCGTAGGTGCCCGCGACGTACAGCTCGGTGGTGTTGCCCGAGGAGTTGCCCGGGTAGATGTAGGAGAGCGCACCCACGTCCATGTCCAGCGGGCCGGCCTTGAACTTGTAGCCGCCGTACACGTCCATCTCGATGCTGTTGCCCTTGAGCCAGTTGACGCTGGAATTCCAGTTGCCGACGTAGAAGCCGCTGTCGCCGAAGGCGTAGTCCAGGCCGCCCTGGATGGCGGGCTTGAAGCCCTTGGTCTTGGCGTAGTCGTTCTTGCCGATCATGTCCTGGTCCTGGCCACGGAACTTGTAGTTCGTGGTGATGGACACGTTGCCCGTGAGGTTCGGGGCGGGCGCTGCCGCAGGTGTTGCGGCGTCCGTGGTGGCCTGCGCAAGGGCTGCGCCCGACGCGGTCAATGCAGTGGCCAGAACGATCAGCGCCTGGACGGCGGTACGGTGCGTCATCGGGAAACTCCTCGCAAGTGTGTTGTGAACCTGGAGGCTCAAAGCAGGGAGCGTGCCAAAGTGCACGAATACCGGTCCTCGCGCCACCGGACACCGCCTCGGCTGAGAGCCAAATCGTTACAACGTCTGTTGCGGGGTGGTTGCAGTTATCCGGTGCGTTGCACCACCGCGGGTCCGGGAAGAATGACGCACCATACTGGGGAGAGGAAGAAGAATGGGACTGTCTTTGGTGCAAAGCCGCGCTTTGCTGGGGCTGGAAGCGGCCAGTGTCACTGTCGAGGTGCATTTGGCGAACGGCTTGCCGAGCTTCACGCTGGTCGGACTGGCGGAAACCGAGGTCAAGGAGGCGCGCGAGCGGGTGCGCTCGGCCATCCAGAACGCGGGGCTGGAGTACCCCAACAACAAGAAGATCGTCGTCAACCTCGCGCCGGCCGACCTGCCGAAGGATTCGGGGCGCTTCGATCTGCCGATCGCGCTGGGCATCCTCGCGGCCAGCGGGCAGATCGACAACGCCCGGCTGGCCGGGCACGAGTTCGCGGGAGAGCTGTCCCTGTCGGGCGAGCTGCGGCCCGTGCGCGGCGCCCTGGCGATGGCGCTGGCCCTGCACACGCGCGGCGTGGCCACGCGGCTGGTGCTGCCCCTGGACAGTGCGCAGGAAGCCGCGCTGGTGCCCGACGGCGAGGTCTATGGCGCCCGGCACCTGCTGGACGTGGTGCGCCAGTTCGTCGCCGACAGCGAGGCCGCCTCCCAGTGGCCCGACCCGCCGGCCGACGGCTGGGCGCGGGTCCGTGCGACGGCCGGCGCAGGCGTGCCGCACTATGCCGACCTGGCCGACGTCAAGGGACACGCGAGCGCCAAGCGCGCACTGGAGATCGCGGCGGCCGGCGGCCACAGCCTGCTGATGATGGGCGAACCCGGCTCGGGCAAGTCCATGCTCGCCCAGCGCTTCGCCGGGCTGCTGCCCGCGATGAGCATCGACGAGGCCTTGGAGAGCGCCGCCGTGGCCAGCCTGGGCGGGCGCTTCGCGACGCAGCGCTGGATGACACGGCCTACGTCTTCGCCCCATCACACATCCAGTGCGGTGGCGCTGGTGGGCGGCGGCTCTCCGCCAAGGCCCGGCGAGATTTCAAGAGCGCACCACGGCGTTCTCTTCCTCGATGAATTCCCCGAATTCGCACGCTCCGCACTGGAGGCGCTGCGCGAGCCGCTGGAGACCGGCACGATCACCATCTCACGGGCCGCGCGCAGCGCCGAATTCCCGGCGCGCTTTCAATTGATCGCCGCGATGAACCCCTGCCCTTGCGGCTACCTGGGCTCCGCATCGAAGGCCTGCCGCTGCACGCCCGACCAGGTGTAGGGAGTCAAAGTTAGTGAGCTTGGGCCAAAGTTATTGATCTCGCCCGATCACAGATAGTGAGCTTGTATTCTTCAACGTCGGAGGAACATCGACGTTGCGCTGAGCTCTTCTGTTTTCGGGCTCGTGCGCTCGCGGACGCGGCACTCCAGCCGGTGACGAGGGCAAGGTCCATCGAGGCGCCCTCACCATTGGGTTCAGCCTCGGGCTGGAAGAGCTCGGCGTTGCCGTCGATGAAGAACAGGCCGTAGCGGCCGCGCCGCCGAAACGCGAGCATCGAGCCCAGAAAGATCGTGCAATCGCCGCCGAGCACGACCGGGAATTCGCGCGCATCAAGCACCGCTTCCACCGCGTCGGCAATGCGGGGAGACCACGCTGAAACGGCCGTGGCATTCAGTATGCCGGTCCGGGTCGGGCGCCGGATCCTTCGAAGGCACTGCCAGCCGCACGGCGCGCCGTGCCTGGATGCGCTCAGCAAGACCGAGACCCAGGAGCCTCGGGCAAGCGCTCCACTCCATCTGTCGCCAAGCCCAACGTGGGGCTTCAAGAATTGCATAGGGAAGTGTCGGCATGGCGCCTCCGTAAGCGACTATCTCTGGCGGAGCAGGTCCTCTGGAGTCATCACCGGCTCGAGCCATTTGAGCGCGGCCGCCCTAGGCGACAGCGCACGCAAATGCGTCTCGCAAGCCAAGCCGGTCGCCAACTCCTCGAGCTGCTCAGGATCCACCGTCCGCCAATGGCGCTTGAGCTGCTGTGCGCAATAGTAGATCCACAGATCGGTCGGAATCTCGTCTTCCATGCCGCCATACTACTGTATATTCATACAGGTGTACTGCGAAGTGTTTAGATACCGGTTCGAGGGCCAAGCACTTTCCAACAAGGAGGCGGTGAAGCACACGCGCCGCATCGGAGAGCTGCTCTATGTCCCACGCATCCATGACCCGCGCCCGGGCCGCAGCCTGATGATCGCGATGCTGCTGGCCGACGACCAGGAGAGCTACGTGATTCCGCTGCTCAACCGCGCGTCCATGCTCGAGGTCCGGGGCGGTTTCTTCATCGAAGGCACCGAGATCAATCCGCGTGGACGGGCGCTCAAGAACATCAAGGCGGACACCTACCCGCAGCGCTGGTTTTGCCGGCCGGTGCCGCGGCCCGCCCCGCCCGATGCGAAGGCTGCCCGCCTGGAGGCGCAGCGCCACGGCGAAATGATCGCGAAGGCGTTGCAGCGCTGGCCATCGCGCCGCGGCGGTTCCAGCCTCGGTGGAAGTGCATAGCGCGTTGCGAACTGCTCAAGGAGATGACCATGGACCAAGCTGAACTCTTCTTCCCACAGCCGATACCTACGGCACCGATCGACGTCGCGCCGCAGGAGGCCTGTGACGACGACACGCCGTTCCGGTTCGAAGAGGTGGAGCCGGAACCGAGGGTCGCCTACCTCGTGCGGCTCTCCGACTATCCGCATCCAGTGGCCGATGCAGTGAAGGTCGCGGAGCAGCGCTTCCGGCGGGAGCTCGACCGGCAGCTGGGCCATGAGGTGGTGCCGGCGCTGCGCGCGTTCCAGAACGCGAGCGAGTCTCGCGAAAGTGACCTGACCAAAGACGAGATCGCGCTGGCCAAGCGCTGGATCAAGGCCTTCGATGCGGCCAGGACGGCGGGCTTGCGCGATCTCGGTGACACGGACGAAGCCTATTTCGTCGTTCGTGCCGTGTGAGGATGATCAATCAACTTGCGCCGGCTCCTTCGGACACGAACGGTTGAAAGCTCAGCAGCCCGCTGGGAGCGCCGACCCCTGCTCGGGTTGTGCGAACCAGCCACAGCGTCTGACGCCATGAAGTCCCATCTCAGCGCGAATTTTCACGCTTCCTCGGACCGCTCGCAGGGTTTGCTCGCTACATTCGGTGACACCTGACGGCATACTCTGCATGTCTCCCCGCGGTGCGGACTTCATACATAGGAACTCATGTCTTCATTGCCCTTGCCTTCTGCGGAAGCAGCGAATGAACCCAGCGCTGTCGAGGCAAAAAGGTCCTTTAACACGCTCGCGGCAAAAGAATGGGTCTTCGCGGTTGTGGGCCCCGCAGGCTCGGGAACGTCCTATGTCGCGGCCACTTTGGAGTCGCTCGCTGCGACGGCATTCGAGACCAAAGACGTTTTCGTCATAAAGGCAAGCGACGTTATTAAAAGTTCGCTTACAAAGGAAGAGCGAGTCAATCTCGCCCAAAAAA
The DNA here is from genome assembly GCF_059491885.1 of Variovorax sp. Varisp46. NCBI lineage: Bacteria > Pseudomonadati > Pseudomonadota > Betaproteobacteria > Burkholderiales > Comamonadaceae > Variovorax > Variovorax sp. Varisp46. The sequence continues at coordinate 5,447,548 of NZ_CP168515.1, read as the reverse complement.
AGAAACTAGAGATCGGTACATCGCTCCAAGATCTTGGCGACGAGATGCGAAAAGCTGACATTTCCGCAGTGGCCTTGAAGTTAATGTCGCGCATAAAGGCGACTCGAGAAGCAGAAGATAAGAAGATTGCCACGCCACACAATCCTGTCGTCGCCCTCGTGGAACACGAAAAACCAACGCGGGTCTATATTATTGATTCCCTCAAAAACCCGGCAGAGGCGGAATTACTACGAGGAATATACAGGGAAGCATTTTGCCTAATTGGCGTTGTGTGTGAAGAGACCATTCGAACTCAGCGCCTTCACGCGGCAAAATTCCGAGATTCCTCTTTGGACGATATTGAGAAATTTATGAAGCGCGACGAAAGCGCTGATATTAAATATGGGCAGAAGGTCGCGGACACCTTTCACTTGGCCGACTATTTTGTAGATAACACTCCCAATCGCTACAGTGACGCCGCACAAAAAGTGCCTAATCCCGAGTGGATTGTCACTGATAAGCTTGGCAGACTTTTCGATATACTAACCAATAAGAGAATTGTTCGACCCGACGCTTCGGAAACAGGAATGTTTCACGCAAAAGGGGCACAACTTCGAAGCGCATGCTTATCGCGTCAAGTAGGCGCAGCTCTGACAGATAGCAAGGGCAACCTTATTGCCACGGGAACAAACGAAGTACCTATGGCGGGCGGCGGCGTTTACGGTAGCAATTTTGAGGATCCTAACGACGTTCATCATGAAGATGATCGGTGCTTTGCTCATCGCGGCTATTGCAGCAACACCCGAATACAAGATGAAATTATCGAAAAAGTGATTGCTAGCATCGATCAGTTAAAGGATTTTAAAGATGAAGAAAGAAAAAAGATCGCCGGTCAGATAAAGAAAACACCTCTGGGGAGATTGATCGAGTTCAGCCGTGCGGTTCATGCAGAAATGGATGCCTTGCTTTCAGCAGCTCGGCTTGGCGTTGCGACTGCCGGGACGAAGCTCTTCGTCACAACCTTTCCCTGTCATTACTGCGCAAGACACATTGTTGCAAGCGGTGTGGATGAAGTCCAATATATTGAACCATATCCAAAAAGCAGGGCTTTCGAATTACATGATGACGCGCTGCAAAAATCCTCGGTAAAGTGGACATCCCCTTCGAAGTTTCGTATAATTCTGCAAAGCGGGAATCTAGAAAGTATTAGGCAAGCCAAGCCTCGAGTTCTTTTTAGGGCTTTCACCGGAGTTGCTCCGAGGCTATACAGGCGCGCGTTCTTCAAAGATGGCGCACTTAAAGATGATGCCGGCACAATGATTTCCCACGTGCCGGTGTGGGAGCGCGGACTTTTACGCGAAAGTTATTTGGACGTAGAGAAACACTTGGAAGTTCAGAGCGGGCCCAATGCCTAACGTCATATCACTGGCGGAGCATTTGCAGAGAAAATCTGCTGCCGAACCAATCGAGCAACCGTTGCCTCCGAAAGGAACGCAGCTCGCCTTGCCGTTTCTCACTCCTCACAATGTCGTATTGGTGTTTGCCGATCATTTTGGTCGCCGGCATTTATTTAGGGCCTTTGCGGAGCAGACCCACCCTCATCTTATCGTCGATGTTCGTATCGCACCTCGACTGGATTTCATCGCTAACACGCGAGCCCTGGCGCTTCGCGCACTCGAACTTGATGACATCGGGTATTTGGACGTCAGAGGCAGGTTTGAACAGAACGCGATGAAGGGGTCTTCTTCGTTTGAAAACTTGGCTGCTGAGTTGAGAAAACTTCTGACGTCCCTTGAGATTTCGCATCGTCCAATCTTGATGTTCTTTGATGACATGGAACTCTTGAGGAGGATCAATCTCGATCTGAACCAAACTCACGATATCGTTGTAGCCGAGCAGCGATATATTGAAAATGTCGCTGCAGATGCAGATCAATTGAGAATGTAGCGCTGCCTGCCGGGAAGCGAGATGCTGTGGCTTGGGGTCTTCGATCGAACGGTTTTCTAGAGTGCTTTTCCGAAGCAGATCGGACTGGCGCCGTTGCGGTGGGAGTAGTACCGCCGTCGTTTCGCCCAGAACAATTACGTTCGTCGAACGCGGAACTGACAGCGTCGTGGAAGCACCGTGAAGGATTCAGCCCAGTGAGGTGGCCCGTCAAGGCTACTGATCCCCGCCAAGCCGGTCCTCGCGACCATTCCTCAAAGGGCTCCGTTCGGAGCCCTCATCTCTCGGCACTCGTCAGGCCCCGGCAGCCGCCGCGGCCGACTTATGAGTCCGGGGCGCGTGCCGCGAACGCGGCATCCATTTGGCGGGCTCGCTTGACCTCGTCGCCGTGCAGGTAGATCGAGGTAGTCGTGATCGAGGCGTGGCGCAGGTTGTCGCGCACCGTCGTAAGTTCCGCGCCGCGTGCCAGCGCGTGCGTGGCGTGGGTGTGGCGCATCCAGTGGGGGCTGGCATGGCGCAGCTTCTCCGCGAGCGCCGGACTGTCCGCCTCGATGACCTCGGCCACCTGCAGGAAGAAGCGCCGCATGACGCTCCACAGCCGCGCGGCCGTGATGCCGGCCGAACTATCCAGCTCTAGGCTGCAGACGAGCGGCGCCTTTGGATCCCACCGGGCCGGCGTGATCGGCAACTGCCGTTGCATCAGGTACCGGTCCAGCGCAGACCGGGCCAGCGGCGGCAGCGCCACCTTGCCGGCCTTGCCGCCTTTGCCCACCAGGCGCAGCCAGTGATCGCCGTGGACATCCGTGTCGATCTGGCCGAGCGTCGCGCCGACCAGCTCGCCGATGCGCAGGCCGGTCGCGTATGCAAAATCCAGCACGAACCGCAGCCGATGCGCCGCAGCGGCCTCCCAGCCGTGCACCCATTCCAGGCCTTCGGCCACCGCCTGCAGAATCGCCCATTCCCCTTCGCCAAAGACCCGCGTCACCGCCAGCGACTCAGACCTCGAGGCGCCCCGGACCTTGATGCCCGCGAAGGGGTTGGCCAGCGCATAGCGCTGCTCGATCAGCCAGCGGAACAAGGCCCCCGCAACCGACAAGGCGTAGGCCACGGATCGCGCCGACAGCGCACCCGTGAATGGCCGCCACTCGGACGAGGATCGCGGCGCGGCGGGTCCGACCCAACGCCCACGCGGTGCGGGGTGACGCAGAAACGCCCGGTACGCCACGGCATCTTCCGTCGTCAGCGACGACAGCGCCTTGCCGCGCTCCACGATGGCCCAGAGGATCAACCGCTCGGCTTCCTTGCGGTAGGCCCGCTGGGTGGGCGCCGACTCGTGCAGCGACAGCCAGGCCTGCACCGCCTCGTAGTCGTTGCGCGCGCCCAGGACGCAGGTTTCCAGCGGCGCCCGGAAGGCACCGCGCGAGCCGTCGACCTCATGGGGCACGTACAGGCGCTCCCAGGGCACCACGTCCTGCGGCATGCCGACCGGCACCAGCGCACGGGCGGCGGCGGTCAGAGACGGATGTGCCGCGAAAAAAGCTTCCACCTGCCTGGCGCCGGTGGCGCCCAAGCCGGGAATGCCCACCCACCAGCGCCGCCGGCGCGGCACGCGCACCGTCAGATCGGCCAGCGTGCGCAGGCCGTGGGTTCGCAGGGGTTTGGCGATGCGTGCGGACAGCCAGTGCTCGACAGCGTCCGTCACCAGCGGCCGCGGCACGGCGAGCCCGCGCAACACCTCGATCGCCGCCATGACAGCGCGGGCATGCTTGGGCCGTTCGGACGCCGAGTGCATGAGCCGTTGCGCCAGATCGTCGCGACGGCACCGTCGGGCATGGTCCGCCAACTGGCGCCGAATCTCGCCCAGCACGGCGCGAGACGACCTTCCAGTGCCGGTGCTGTGCGGCAGGTACTGCGCGACGGCCTTGGCGGTGCCCATTCCGGCGTACCAGGCTCTCAAGGCCGCGAGCGCTGCGGCACCAGGGAAGTCCTGCGACGCCTCCTCTTGGATCAGCGCGCTCGGGGTACTTTTCATATTTGGAGTTTAGTCAGACGAGACGGCTATTGCGATAAGAAGAGTTATCTCAATAGCATTGAGTTGACCCACACCTCTCGGTCGGGCGCAAGAGAGCCGGCACAACCCGAGATTGCGTTCTCGGGCCGCACCAGCCATTCCCCCTTCGGGCAGAATCCATCCAGAAACTGGCCGTTCGCTCTTCCGGGCACCCCCCGGCCGATTTTGCTAGCGTTGCAGCTGAACTTGATGTACTTGAAGGCGGACCTCTGGAATCATTTCCGCAACCCGATATCGATACGCTGACCGCCGGCGAACTCTGGGCTCACCGCGAGGCGATGGAGGGCGCCGCCGCGTCCCTACTCGGGCACATGCTGTTCGAGTTCTCCCGCATAGACGTGAACCTCGGTCTTAGCCTCGTATGGGTCGACAGCGGAGCGAACCTGGAAAGCCTGACGCCAAAGGTTTCCGGCATGTCGTTTCACGGCAAGCTCGCGGAGCTTGCGAAGCATGTGCAGGTCAAACTGCCGGCAGGCTCGAAACGCAGGGGAGCATACGACCGCTGGATTGAGCGCATGCACATAGCAAGGGCCGAGAGAAATCGACTTGTCCATGGCCGCTGGGGCATCGAGGCGCACCGGAGCAAGGTTGTAAACGTTGTCGGCTTGCCTACAGGCGGAGCTCAGCAGACGACCGAGTACTCCATCGACGAGCTAGCAGCGGTGAATGAAGAGCTGCGGTCCCTCGAACTCGAGCTACGGCGGCTGAGGACCCATTGGCCGCTCTAGTCTAAGCCGTTCGGGATTCTTCAGCGGACGGACGCGCCGTCACCTTCGACGCGGTGGCCGTGGAGAGCGGCCCTGATCGGCTAAGCGGAAATCTACAACGTTCAGAAACTGTCGCCGCAACTGATTACTCGTATGCAGCTAGCGAAGTCACGGCACTAGAACGTTCGAGACGCTCAAACTCGCGCCGCTGCTCGAGGTATCTTCTCATTTCACTTGACCCCAGGGAGTCCACTGCGGGGAGTTCCGATTGCTTGAGCGCTTTCAACGTTTCTCCATGCTCTTGCAATCTTGAAACGTGTCCCCTCGGATAACCTACGATGTCATCATCCTTGCGGCTCATGGTTGACTCCATTCGGTTGACCAAGACGCTGGAAGTAGCGATGGTTGAGGTGAGGCTCAAAATACAGCTTTCTTTTGATCCACACAAGCCCTTCGGACTTGGTGATAACGGCGACATCGATTGGGCCGCCGACCGACTGAGTTCTCAGCGTTACTTTTTCCTTCAAAGATTCTAGCAACACGAGTGTTTCCGCCAGCTCTGCCAGCTCTTCGATGTTCAGGCCGGCGACTACGCGCCACAGAGGCTTCAGGTGTTCGTCGAAAACAGCGTATGTCCAGCCCTCGGTGAAATTTGCGCGGTTGTCGTTGACGGCCTTGAGAATGTGTTCATCTGCCAAGGCCACTCCTGCCTCGGTCGCGGCTGAGCGGCATATTTCGACCGTCCATTTGTCGTAGGCCTCGTTGACAGCTTTCCACACCTGCGGACTTGCCCCTTGGGTGAAGGTCTCGACCATGGCTTGACGGGCGAACGCCTGGATGAGCGAGGGACGTCGTTCATAGTCGATGACGCCTTCGTCGCTGTGGGTCCATAGCACCCGAGTGCCTACGTACCCGTAAAACCTTAAGTTGCAGTAGCCGGGCAGGTAGTCATCTCTGCCAAAGCCGGCGATCACGACCCCGGTGTAGCCACTGTTCAGGAAGCTAGAGCCCTGCTTGTAGGTGCTTTCAATGGCCATGCGCGCGATGGCCGCCGTATCGACGACGGGGACAAGGTGTGTGCGCTCCGGGGCCTGCAACCACTCGGCAACCTCCTGCGAAAGGGCACCGGCGAATTCCGCGAGCGCTTCGTCCAGATCGGCTTGGCTCAATGACTCCGCCACCTCCGCCGCTTCAAGCATTTGCTGCAATGATTCCAGCGCAGCATCCCAAGCCTGGCGCAGATCCACAGCCGGTGCGTCGCCTTGCTCCAGTAGGGGCTGCGCGGCATAGAGCAGCTTGATGACGTAGAAGAAGCCGGTCCTATATGCAGCTTGGCTTGCGCGAAGCTTGAGTGCAGCCGGAACCAATTCCTCGGGGCAAGTGTTCAGAAAGCGCGTCAGATCCTCGCAATAGGCATTCAGGCTCGGGAAGCCCGCCTCACCAAGTGTCTTGCGGTACGTTTTGACGATCAGCTCCCACGGAACTTCGTTGAGGCTTGCATTGTTGTAGACCATCACCGCAACAGGTTCGTGTGTTGCGAGCTGGAAAATCTTGTTTGCACCAGAGGCGTACGTGTTCTGCAACCCTGCCCCTGAAAAAGTTACGGCGCTGTCAGCCGCTAGGGCAATGGCCAATTTGTTGGCGATAGCTACTTCACATGTCATTGAGGCCTCTCCGAGTTCCCCCGGCATTCTTGATGCACTGCACTGCGAACGACACCCGTGTTTTCTCGCGGTCTGCGGTGAAATGGCGACATCAGCAAACCGCGGTATACGCGATGCTGTTTGCAGGTTAGGGCTAAAGCCCAGCTTCGGAGACGAGGTGGGCAACCGACACCCCGATCCCTTTGGCAATGCAGACCACCGCCATAACGCCCGGATTCTGCGTGCCTCGTTCCACGCTGCTCATGTAAGACCGGTCTAGCTGGCTTCGATGGGCAAGCTCTTCCTGAGAGATGCCGCGGGCTTTGCGCAATGATCTGATTGCCGCGCCAAGTGCAACAAGCGCAGGATCTCGCGCGTGTTTCGGAGAGGGTGCAGGCATGGACAAAATGGTCCCGCCATGCGTACTATTGCACCACGGACGATCTTCCACATATCACCGATCCATGCTGCAAGTCGACGAGCGTTTCGAAATCACGATCCCAGCCTTTGGGTCGGAGGACGCTCACATGCGCCGATTTCATTGGGCTGAGCTCTGCATGGATGCGCCCCTCTGGTACATCGGGGTCTTACCCTTCAAGGCAATCGACGGCATGCAGCTTTGGAGCAGGTACTTGGCCACCCGCGCGGCCGACGCCGCGGCCATATTGGCGAACCAACCCTGGGAAGCCACATGTCTCCATGTACTTCTGCCCGGATACATGACTGAGCTAGGTGAGCTCGAGTTCGCGCGGTGCTCGGCCCTGTGGCAATGTCGTGCCCTCCCCGGCCATGACCAGACGCCTTGGCTGTTCGAGTCCGATCAGGGAACCCATGTCGAGCCGACTAACGGAGTAGATGTGGCAAACGTCGTTCGCTCGAGGCTGCACTGGCAGGACGTCCGAGTCCGGGAACCACGTCAACGCCGCTGCTGACCATGAACGCTACGTCGTCGGCCTGCTTCTTGGGCGTCCCCCTCATTTGGGTGCCAATTGCAATCGCCTTGGTTACAGCGCCGTTAAACGGTATTCCTAAGACCGCGTACGTTTGGGAAAAGAGCCGTTTTCGCCGTTAGACGACCTGCTTTAATGCATGACTGCGATCGGAATTGCATCGCAATTGCCGATTGATCATCAACCGCAATTAAAAACCCAATGGTCAACCCATAAGACAACCCTCGCTTCAGCAAGCTCGCCCTTAAAAAAGAGTACGCGGCCGACTTGGAAAGTTTTAAGTTGAAGTTTAACCGGCTTGGGTCTACGATGCCTGACCTTATCCCTACACAACTGGCATTACCCCCAACAGACTGAAGCGCCATGGAGCCAAACACGCATGCTCTTCTTTGGGCGGAATACGGTCCGATCATGGACGCGAAAGCACTGTGCAAAGTGCTGCACTACCCCACGGTGACCGCGCTGAATACTGCACGCACGCGGGGAAACCTCCCCTTCACACCCCTTGATATTGAACGTCGGAGGGGTTTGTTCGCGTCAACCCGAGAAATCGCCGCGGTGCTGGATCGGGTAGATGCGGAAAAAGTATTACCCGTGATTTCCCAGAAGGAAATTCCGACGCCTAACCAGTTTTGCCAAGACAAGCCGAAGGAATCACCATGAAATAAAAAACGCCATCTAACCGCGAGGGCTAGACGGCGTTAGTCCGACGTTTTACTGACGGGCCTTGCTTAGGGGCGAGTTCAGTATCTCATCCGGCTAACTTCCACGTCAAGTCTGAAGCCCCTTCGGCGTACGCATTTTTGCGTACGCCCGGGAATTTCATCGCCTATTGATTTGTGGAGGTCGCATGACGACATCTCTAAGGGGACGCTTTGCCCAATTGGTAGGGCAAGACCCGTCCTTTCGCCCGCGGCGCATAGTGACCCGAAGCGGTCTGCGTGTCCGCGGCATTTTCCCCTCCGCCCGTTTTCGACGTGCCATGCACTGGGAATCCATGCTGGAGTGGGACCTCATCTATCGCCTCGAGGCATCCTGGCTGGTCGCCGACGCGTGCACCCAGCCAACCACCATGGATGTGCCTCTGCAGCACGGTGTTTCGTTCCGGTACACGCCGGATGCGCTTGCCCTGAAACATGACGGCCAATTGGTGTGCATTGAGTGCATTCAGTCCAGACTTCTGGCCGACGAATCCCTCCAGGACCGCTACCGCGCTATCAGCCGGCATCTAAGCGCTTTCGACGTCCGCTTTCTGGCGCTCACTGAAAACGAGCTCGAACGCCCTCGCACCCGCCTCAACGCCCGCATGCTTACTCAAGCATTGCGGACGCTCAGTACGCCAGATCGCGACGCTCGCGACCGCGTCCAGTTGATGCGGTCGAAGCCGGCCGCATACGCCGAGCTCAAATCGCTGCTAGGCGCCACCTCCTCGCTGCGCATGCTCGCGCTCGGTCATGTCTATCTCGACATGCACCGAGCCATGTCGTGCGCCTCGCCCTTGACCTATTGCCTGGAGGAGCGCTTCGATGCAGCTGACTTCATTCACGTCCAGTAAACAGTTCAGAATGTTCGAGAAGGTGGTCACCGTCAGGTCGAGTGTCGATCCCGATCAGGTAATCCTCGCCGACGAGGAAGGCAACGAACGGCTATGGGACATCGCCACTCTGCACATCCATTACCGCTCGGGCAACCTCAAGGGCGTCAAGAGCGCACAACTCCCCATCCAGCAGCGCAAGGTAACTGTTGCCATGCGCCTTTCGGACGACGTCAGTGAAGTAACCAAGCGACATGGCTTCGCACGACAGAAGTATCTGGCCGCCATTCGTGCAGCAGGCGCCTCTTTGCAGCCGGGCAACAAGAAGCTGCAGGACGTGCTCGAGGAAGTTCGCAAGTCGCTCGGTTTAGAACGTATCCCCTCTGTGTCAAGCTTGAAGCGCTGGCGCAGGCAGGTCCAGATTCAGGGCGGCGATCCGGCGGCTCACATGCCGTACTTCTCACTCCGTGGTGGTCCTGGGAAACAGCGCATGTCTCCCGAGGTAGAGCAAGCAGTCAATGGCGTGCTCGACAACTTCTATCTGACGACGGAGCGGTATTCCATCCGAACGGCATACGAAGTTCTTGAGGGGCAACTTCTCGAAAAGAACAGGTGGCTTCCCAGTGAACGAGTGCACCAGATTCCGTCATACACAACGTTCAGGCGTTGTCTCCGGCGTCGTTCGGGCTACGAGATCACTGCCGCACGAGAAGGGGCCGTCCATGCTCTCACGGCTTACAGGCCTTCGGGGAAAAACACCGAGCTGTACGGCCTTAACGACTGCTGGGAGATTGACCACACCACGCTCGATCTGTTCATTGTCGATGACATGACCGGCGTCCTGATGGGTCGCCCTCGATTCACCGTCATCATCGACCACTACAGCCGTTCGATCATGGGCTTTGATGTCGGCTTCACTGGCACATCCTCCCAAGCGGCAATGGATTGTCTGAAGCATGCCATCCTTCCGAAGAACTATCTGCGCGACAGATATCCCGAGGTGAAGGGCGATTGGCCCTGTCATGGAGTGCCGATGGTGCTCAAGTGCGATAACGGTCCGGAATTTCATTCGCACTCCCTCAAACAGTCCTGCTTCGAGCTCGGCATCGATCTTCAGTACTGTCCAATCAAGGAGCCCTGGTACAAGGCGCGCATCGAGCGGTTCTTTCGGACGTTCAACGAATCCGCGCTCACCGGCCTTCCGGGCGCAACCGGCGCCCATTTCTACAAGCGTCCGAACGGTGCGGACCCAGCAGCCGACGCCGTGATCACTTTGCAGGAACTCCAGAAGCTCCTTCACAGCTGGATCGTGGACTTCTACATGACCCGCAATCACAGGGGGCTGTTATGAGTCCCTATGAAGCCTGGCGCAGCGGCGCCGCTGTGACGCCGATCCGGCTGCCTGCGGACCCTGACGAACTAGACGTGGTTTGCTCCGAAGCCGTCACGTGCACGCTGACCACCAAAGGCATTCAACTCGAAAACTGTATGTTCAACAGCGACCATTTGCAGAACCTGCTGCGAAGGGCGCCAAAGACATCGGGCAAGCGGACGGTGAGCGCGCCTGTTCAGGTCCGCCTCAATCGAAGCCTCATGGCCTTCATCTGGGTGATGGATCCGAAATCGAAAGAACGCCTGCGAGTCCCGAACACTGATCAGACAATGGCAACATTGAGCGCCTACCAGATCTCGGCCGTTCGTGCAGTTCGGAACAAGGCACGTGAAGCGGGTCAGAGAATCACCATCTCGCAAGCCATCGTAAAAGCACGCGATCAGGCGCGGGACTTCTTGAAGGCATCGACCCAGGCAACCAGACGCCGGCTGCTGAAGCTGTTGGCGCTCCCTCCTGAAGCATCGACGGCCCCCCCGGAGAGTCCGCTACCGGCAAGTCCGGCTCGACGGCTATCCTCGCGCAGCCGCGGGATGCTTTCCGGCAGGCAATCGACCGCCGGCGCGCTGTATGAGCTGATTGAGCACACCCCGGCAACGACACGCGATGAAGACGAGCTCCCGTCTTTCAAGACTGTGGTGCGAGCACCAGCAACATTGAACGGTGGTCAATCGTGATCTGCATCGAAACCGCAGCGTTTCAGAACGCTATAGCGCGCTTGGCCGAATGCCATGCCGACAGTGGTGTCGACGACGATCCTCAGAGCATGCGGCTGCTCGGGGTCTCGGGTGTGGGCAAATCGTTCATCTTCAAGGAATACTGCCTTCGTCATCCCCCGGTGATCGAGGACGAGGTCACGCGCATACCGGTGGTGCTCGTCAAGATCCCGTCGAAACCGACCCGAAAAGGTGTCTTTGCTGCATTCCTTAAGGCGGTTGGTATTCACGTTGGTGCTGGATCCGCCGACAAGCTGTGCGCACGCGCGGCAATTCTCTACAAGGAATGCGGCGTCCAGTTCGTCTGCATCGATGAAGTTCAGCATCTGATAGATCGAGGCCAAGCCCATACCTTCGCATCGGCTGCGGATGCACTTAAGGAAATTCTCGATCTTTTGAAGATTCCGGTGGCGTTTGGTGGCGCGCCCCGAGCACAAACCCTCTTCGCACACAACGGGCAACTGCGCTCCCGCGTGCCCGAAACGCTCAAGCTCTATCCCTTCAATCTCGGGGACGGGTTTGCGCAGTACCGTGGCTTTGTACATGAACTTGCCCAAGGCATGAGCGATGCAAACCGCAGATGGCTGGCGAGCTCGGCCGTGTCGCAGCGCTTGTTCTACGCGACCGATGGTATTCACCGGACGACCGCGTTCATGGTCAAGAGGATGGCTCAACTCGCCAAACAGGAGCAAACGCTGACGTTCGACGTGCTCGAGAAAATGTTCGTTCGCTACTACTGGGCAGATGTCCCTGCAAAGCTCAATCCGTTTCACAACTCTTTCGTGATGCGCCGGCTCAACAGGGTCGGAGAGATTCATGCACCGACCTACTTGGACGGCGACAACCATGAGGAGGGCTTGTCGTATGAAGAGGTCTAGTCCTTCCACCTTGCGGCCGCGAGGGGACAGGCCCGCGGCCGGCGACCTCCCTTTGGTCCTTGTGCGCACCAAACCGATCGGTACGTCGTCGTCGGATTTCCGCGCTTGCGAGTCGCTGGCCTCGTGGGCCTTTCGTCTGCAGAAGTCAAACGGGCTCTCGAGCCCGTTGATGCTCGGCGCGAGGGCGAAAGCTCCGTACGGCAGGATCAGCGATGCGCCCACGAGTCCCGAGAAGACGGCACTCGACTGGGCCCAGGTAAGCCGCCGCAGTCCAGCGGAGATCGCGCCACTGCTCTTGTCGCTGGGGAAAGAGCAGCGGTCGGTCGCATCCGGGCCGACAATCATGCGCGCGTGGGCGCTTTGCGAAAAACCCGACCGACGCCCAACCTTTGCCGCCCGCCATGTCGTGTGTCCCGCGTGCCTTGCGCATGACGAAGTGCCTTACTGGCGACGAAGTTGGCGGCTTGCCACCACTACCGCATGCGACGTTCACGGCGCCGGCATGCTGGAACGCTGTCCGGAGTGCCACGGTGCGTTCACTGTGCCAAGGAAAAATCTCTGGCCACTAAGTCACTGCGGCGACTGCAGCTTCGATCTCCGCTGCTCTGCGATTGACACCGCGGCCTTCCAGAGTCGAGTGATCCTTCAAACCCTGCACGACATCTACGGTCACCCGGCGAACACATCCCAGCCGTCATATGGGCTGCCATGCCGAGCACTTCGCCGTCTTTTAGATCTGGCAGGTTTGGCGGAAGCAGGCATCACCTCGATCGAATCGCTCGTCGAGCAGCGGGTGCGAAAAAATTTGGCGCGACGCGTCGAGGTCAGGGCCGCGCAAAAATTTCTTCTGCAACCCATCGAGATACGCTCGCGGGCTGCATGGTTTGTTGAAGACTTCGCAGTGCGTCGCCCGATTGACTTTTTCCGACTCGTTCACGAGCACAACAATTCACCAGTGATAGACGGCTGGCTTGCCGACTTTCACGGCATGGGCCCACGCGGTTGACCTGCCCGCGACAGACCTGAACTGCACTGCGAGAACGCCACCGCGTGAGCACTGTAGATGCGTCCACAACTGACCAGATTGCTCATCAGGCCTGCACCGATCGTAAGCCAGAGTCATGCGGAGTCACTGACTTCGTGGCTATTCCGGTTAGCGATCGCCAATGGTTTTGCCGCCTACGGCGAGCTGCTACAGAACGAAGGCATGCCGCTTTCTGCTCACGCGCTTGTCGATGTCGATCCAGAGCGATGGGCGCTACTTTCAGGCCTGGAGCGACTCTCAGGCGTTGCGTTTCAGCGGTTGCGAACGCATGCCCTGGACATCTCGCTATCGGCCATGACTGGGATGCCAGGGAGCACGGCGGGGCGATGGTTGATGTCCAGTGGCGGCCGTGGATGCAGATACTCGATCTGCTCAGCGTGCTTGGCGGAGCACGAGAAGCCGCATTGGCACAGCGCTTGGCGCCTCACTTCGAGCACTTTTTGTCCGGTGCATATGCGACTTCTTGTCGACACGTGTCTGACCTGCGGTGGCGCATTGATTCTCTCGGGAGCGCGAGCAGTTTCACTGCGGATGTGCGAATTCTGCGGCCGAGCTCTGCATGACGACGCAAATCCGGTCCTTGTTCGGCGAATTTCGAAATGGCGCGCTATCGATCCGCAGGATGCGACGCGGTCCGACCTTCCCGTACCAGTGGGTCACAGCAAGCTCTGGTGGGACGGTATCCGTGTCTTGCTGAACGTGCTGGGGCGCCCTCGACTCGCGGCAAAGCTTCAGAAGGCAGGACTGCCTCGCCCGCTGGCCCCGATCCTCGACTCCATGGCGGGCGCCGCTCGCATGAAGTTTGACCGCCAGCCGGTAGCGGCGCGACATCAAATGCTGAACCTAATCGACTGGCTGACCAAGGACTGGCCCGAACGTTTCGTCAGAACCATGGGCAAGGCCCGAATCACATGCAACGAATACGCCACGGCCGAGATCCCGGTGCCTTACTGGCTGTGGCGCGTCTGCAAGGAACACCTCGACCGCAAGCGGTACCGACCGACTGCAGGCGAGATATCGGCCGCCGCTGCATTGCTGAGCAGCGCCGCGTGTCCGGTGACCAAGGTCGCCATCAAACGCATGTTGGGCGTGACCGAAGGAAAGGCACTTGACGCGTCTCATCCCATCATGACCCGTCGCTTGTCAGAGACCGAGATGCTTTCGGTCGTCGGGCTCTTGAACTCCGACCTGGCAAGCGCTACGAGCGCGAGAGATGAACGTGCCTGCCTCATGCGTGATGCATGCTGCATTGCTGCCGCGGCTTGGCTCGGCATCTCGTTAAGGGCCACCTCGAGGCTGGACCTAGATCGGGGCCAAGACTTGCTGGAGGACTGGCGACACGCGGCCCACTCGGACAACACGCGCGGACAGCTCGCGAGAAATTATCTGGGTTGGATGGAAGGCTATCTAATGGGCGCTCGAACCCGCTTTGAACGGTACGAGCGACCGCAGCGTGCCCTGTTCCTCTCGCGATTCGGCGTTGCGACTCAAGGCTTCGGCTTGGCAGCTCGGCTTGCGGACCTGCTCCGGCGTTGTGGGGTTGCAGAGTGGCGATTGGGTTCGCGACTGCTGACAGCCGAGCGCGCCAATGAAAGCTTTGAGTCTGACAAAAGATCTTCTTGATCTCCATCAGGGCTCGGCATGCGCTCCCGCACCTTCGTCGTCGTCCATGTCTTCGTCCATGAACGGACCGAACAGAACTGAATCGCGGCTTGGGGAGTACCGGCCGCCGTCCGCCTGAAATTTTTTCACCTCTTCGAGGGTGAAGTCCTTCGTGCGGACCAAGTGCTGAACGATTTGCTCATCGATCGGCACGCTGTCGGTCTGAAAAATGACCTGCTCCATCTTTCGTTCGAAAGTGACGGCTTCTTCCAGGCGCTCGCGCAAGGCGTCGACCGGATAACCTGCGATCAGCCGGGATCCGATCTCCGGCAGTTCCGTGAACACCTCGAAGAACGGTCCCCGCATTTCAAACTCGCCGTTCCACAGCATCTCGACGTCGCGCCCCTCATCGCGGATTCGATAGGGCATCTTCTTCCCATGCCAGCAAAGGCACATGACCAATCCATCGTTGGGTTCAAGAAGCCATGCATCGCCATCCGAGGTGGTGAATATCACCAGGCGCGCATTCTGGAAAAGGTCACTGGGCGACACCCAGATCTTTGCATCACCCGCTTGCGCACGAAGCACCGCGTCGCCGCAGGCTTGGAGCAGCACTTCCGTCGGATCAATGAGTGGCCTACCCTCCGGCGACGCGGTGATCTCCTGGCAGGTGATCACGTGATGCCAGTGGTTGTACCCGTGCTGTCGAGCAACGCGGTTAAGGAGATCGGTGTGCTTGCCGCCATTTTTGCGCTGAAGCCTTTTGGCAGCTTTTTTCATGGTGTCCACCTGGGAGGCGGACGTCGGAATGAAACGCATGAGAAATTCCATTTCTGCATGCGGGCGCGAGGTGCTCACTGCCAAGGCCCGCCTGCAAAAAGGGAACCAGGGAATGGGTTGTTTGCAACCGTCCCGTGAGGGTTTGCCAAGATGAGCAGCTGGCGCCGGAAGTCGCCTGACGCAAGCATACAGCGCGGAAATACCGCAGGGCAATAGCGCGTGGTGGCGCCGCGACGCATCGGCGCTCGCGAAGCACTAAAGACTCTCGAGCTTTCCAGCGAGCTCGCTGCAGTGAGCTCACGCACAGAAGCTAAGCTCTCCAGTTGTGCAGCACGCGGGCGCGTGCGCGAGTTATGCCCGCCACCAACCGTCTGGCATTGCATCTGACCAAGGTCTTAGTGCCAGCAATCGCAGCTCAATCCGGCTATTGCCTGAAGTGGGACCTTCTGGATAAGATGGCGTATGGCCTTCAACGTAGGCCAGCCCGCCCACATCGGCAAAGCTGTTTCAGCAACGTGGTTCGCAAGCAATTGCGAACGTCAGGCCGACTTTCATAGGTCGCCGCAGGACTCGACGTGTGGGCGCGTCGATTGTCAGCGGCCAACTTATGGAACTCTTATGGCTAAATCCTTTTCCGCTTCCGAGATCGAGTGCTTCAAGCGCCAAGCCAAGCCGCTGGGTCGCAGCTTGGGCATAGTCCACCACCACGCGCTCGACCAGATCGCGATCGCCAACGGTTTCCCCAACTGGTCAGTATTGAAGAAACACTCGATCAAACCCGACGGCACGCCATCTCCCTATCGCTTCATGCGAACGCCCGAGGAGATGCGCCTGGCATCCCACAAGCTGCAGTTGCCACCGCACAGTGGCGCCAACCGCATTGAGGTCGCGCGTGATGCGGTCAAGGACCTCTCGCGGCGATTTATCTCTACGCAGAACGCAGTCGACTTTGCGGTGGACTACATGCGCTGCCTGCTTTCTTTGCCCCGCTTCAAGGTGTATGCGGCAACCACGCTCAACTGGGAGATGCGTTGCTGGTTGCCTTATCTGACGCAAAAGCTAGAGGGCGATGCGACCGTGCTGGTCAACCGCCGGTACAAGCCCGTGGGTCAAATCTCTGACGACTGGGCCGAATACCAGGATTATCCGCACCTGCACCTGCGCCTTGATTCATCGAGGATGCAGGTTTTCGCTTTTCATCCCTCGCATCCAGGCAGCCTGTACAACGACGGCTGCCTGCCGTGGGCATCGCGAAAGAACGCTGAGGCGTACCTGCAGCGGCTAGTGAAGCTACAGGCCACCTTGCAAGGGTAGGCGCCGCGGGACGATAGCTCGGACGCGCTGCGATCGGTGCGAGACTCTTGCGGTCTTGATCTGACGAGATGAATCTCCTCCGTGTGCGGCGTGTCAGCAGAAAGGAAATTCCATGACAACCACCTCCAACAAGCCGGTGCCGCCAGAAGGCTTCCAAAGCTGGCTCGAGTATGCAGTCCTGACCTTCGATGGTCACGAAGCAGCCCTTGCGTTCATGTTCGACGTAGAGCCCTTTGATCATCATCGGATTCAAGCGGCGGTCCTTGAAGAATTCAACGCACTCCGAGCTCGCGCGTCGCTCCCACCGGTTGCTCCCCGAGCGTCATGAAGCAGCAAATTGAACCTAGCCAACAAGTTCGTTGGCAGAATCAATCTCTCGGCGAGGGTGGCTTGCTCCCGTCCATGACGTCGCACTAGCCAACCTCTCAAACAACGATCACTTATGACACTCGTCGTCGCTTGGACCAGACCGACCCGGACCGGTCGCGAATTGTGGGTGATGTCCGATAGCAGGCTTACAGGCGGCAAGCTCTGGGACTATGGCCCAAAGATATTTTCAATTGGCCGAAGCGATGGCGTCATTGCATTCGCAGGGGACACCGTTTGGACATACCCATTGATTGCTCAGATTTCGGCCTACGTTGAGTCGTTCATAAACCTGCGGGATAGGGTTATCGACATCGCGGATGTCTATCAGCAAATCCTCACGATGCTGAATCAATCGCTGAATTTCGTCTCAGATTCCGACCACGCCACGGTGGCGGTTCCTGGCGACTGCGCATTCATCTTCGCCGGATTTTCTGTGCGCCAAAGGGACTTCTTTGTGCGGCGGATTGCCTTCCACCCAGATCGAAAGCAATTTGAAGCAACCCACCCAAAATCTTACGGTGGTCAGTCGATCGCCTTCATCGGCGACGAGGACCCTGTCAATGCCACTGTCCGTCGAATATCCGAAATCTTGAAAGCCGGCAAAGCGCGTCACACAAAGCTAGGCATGGTGCCAGCGGAGGCTTTTTTTGAAGTGCTCTCGTCAAGGCGCTTTAGAGATATTGGCGGCGCGCCTCAGGTCACCAAGGTTTATGAGCATATGAACCAGCGGCACTTCGGTGTCTACTGGCCTCCGGATGTTGCGACCGCAGAGCAGCACATCTACCTCAGGGGCCGCCGCTTGCAGCCTTACGAAGTCCTCGACCATCCATGGGTGTACGAGCCATCCACGACCAAACTTTTTTGGCACGACTTCTCTCCTGATCAACGCCGCGCGGTCGCAGCAGAGAAGGCAGCCACGATCGCGACAGGTACAGAAGTGGCATACCCGACGCGCCTAGCCCTTCAATGGGGGGAATGACGGTGCATCGCACCGGCGTCGCTCGACCGCTACGACTACATCGTGAATCCGGCCGGGACAAGGATGCTCGTTGCAGTGAGCGCCTTGATCGGGTAGATCAATAGCAGAACGTTGTGGGTGGTATCGAAGGCCTCGCCCAGACACTCGTGCTGATCACCGTTTTTATCCTGGTAGACCAAAGTGGTCGGTCGCGTCATCTTTTTGCCGATTGGCAGGAGCGAGAACAATGCGTGCCCTTTGTCGATAAGTACATCGGACGGGCAACCGAAACTCACTTCGAAGCTAGGTGATGTCTCGATGCGGCGCACCGCTGCGGATGCGCTCTTCCCAGGGATGAATTCGATAGGTTCAAGCACATAGACCACGCAGGAGCGGTGATTCGTCCGAGCGAATTCGCGCGCCGATGCATAGTTGGATGCGCCGAACTTCTTTGCCAAGTTGATCGGCGATTTGATTCCCATCGGGCTGTCCGCCGCGAGTTGCCGATAGGCAGTTCCCTGGAAGAGCGCGTAACGAGCAAAGTTGTTGGCCTCGCGTTCAAACTGGTGGGCGATGTCCGGCGCCAAAGTCTGTTCGCAGTCCTGAAAGAACGTGAAAATTTTTCGATGTGCCGGGAGTTCATGGTGCCCGGTCTCGTGAAGCGTCAGGAATTTTTGCTTGCTCAGGCCGACTGACTCGTCGATGTGAATGATTTGTTCAGTCGCATCGTAGAGACCGAGTATTTTCGAAAGTGCAGTCTTCACCGCAAAGAATGCCTTGGCGGTTTTCGCCTTGGCATACGCCAGCAGGCGTTCTGGATCGAAGAGGCCCTTAGGGGCGACACGCAGCTTTGCTGCCGAAACGATGTCATCGACAGGCGTAGGAAAGCGACCCCATGCCGCTGCTTTGTCGAGCGATTGCCGGGCGCGCTCCTCTACGGCCTGCAGTTCGGCCGGTAGCAAGCTGCTGTCGTCCTCTTTTCTCATGGTGGCTTTTTCATTCTCAGGAATTGCAGATATTTCATGAGTTCACCTTCTTCATCCGGTGTCAGGTTGTGCTCCGCGAACGTCGCAAGCCGTCCGTGGCGCTGCGTCGCTTCGCGCGCAGCCGAGGGGGATAAGTAGCCCGCTAGTTCCATCAATTGGACGTAGTCGATTCCGTAGATCTCCGAAAGAGTGTTCAGCACGTTGGGGCTCGGCTGAGCGATCTTTCCTGTTTCAAGTTGACTGAGGTAGGCATTCGATACCTCCTTGCTGCTGGCCTCCTCCACCTGCCGGAGTGACATTTTTCTGTCCTGTCGGATAGACGCCAGATATTGGCCAAGTGTTGGCTTCACGTTCTCCTCGTTGGATGCCGACAGCGACGAACGCGGTTTCGTCCACCGCCCGACAACCTCAGTCTATCCCGAATGCTAATTTTTTCAAGCATGCAATGTTTTTGCTTGACAAACTTAGCACGCGCCGTCACATTAGCAACAGACCGCGGGATTCCTCGCGGCGCAAGAAAGGACGGGCCCCATGGCCAAGAACTTTGAAGATGGTGTGGAAGATGTGCTGCAGGCGCTGAGCGCCGGGCGCGAGATCCGTGGTCATGGCCCGTACGGCATGCTCATCGGTGACGAAAAGCTGGAGTTCCGACCGGTGGTCATTGCCGATCCCGTTCCGACGGGTCGCCAGATCCTCGAGGCGGCCGATGTGCGCGACACCCTGGAGCACCTGCTGTTCTTCATGTCGTACAACGGCCTCCTCCAGGAGTTGGGCCCCGACCAGACGGTCGATCTGCGCAGCTCCGGCGTGGAGCGGTTCCTCGTTTTCCGCAACGACCGCTCTTTCCGCTTCGAGCTGGACGACCGCGTTGTTGAGTGGGGTGCAACCCGCATTTCGGGGTTGACGCTGAAGAAGCTGGCCGGCGTCGACCTCGCGACCTTCGCGGTCTGGCTCGATGCACGCGGCGGCAAGGACCGCCTGATCGGCGATGCCGAACTCTTCGACCTCTCGGCGCCCGGTGTGGAGCGGTTCTACACGGCGCTGCGCACGATCACGGTCAAGGTGAACACCAGGCCGCACCACGTTCACACCGAAACGCTGACGTTCGACCAAGTGGTGAAGCTGGCATTCGCAGACGCTGCGACGACCGACTCGCGCGTTTACACCGTGACGTTCAAGCGCGGGCCGACCACCAACCCCGAGGGCACGCTGGTCGAGGGCGGTTCGGTTTACATCAAAGACGGGATGCTCTTCAATGTCACATTCACTGATAAATCGTAGTCCTGACCTCAAGCGCCTTCGCGACGAGGGGTACGAGGTCGAAGTCCGGGCAGGGCATCTGCTTGTTCATTCGGTCCCGTACGTGAACCCTCGCGGTGAAACGGCCTTGGGCACCCTTGTCTCGAACCTGACGTTGGGCGGGAACATCACGGTCAGGCCGAACTCGCATGTCGCCCACTTTGTGGGCGAGCATCCGTGCAATCTGAACGGCACAGAGATCGTGCAGATCAAGCACGCAAGCGCCATGACCGATTTGGGGGGTGGCATCGTCACCAACCATTCGTTCTCTAACAAGCCAGCCGATGGCTACGCCGACTACCACCACAAGATGACTCGCTATATCGAGATCATCAGTGCTCCAGCGCGCTCCCGCGATCCCGCGCTCAAGGCGCAGACCTTCCGCCCGGTGGCCGCGGGAGCCGATGAATCGGTGTTCCGGTACGTCGATACCGCCTCGAGTCGGGCCGGCATTCAAGCGATCGCGATGCGCCTCGCACGTCGCATCGCGATCGTTGGGCTCGGCGGCACCGGTTCTTACCTGCTCGATCTGCTCGCCAAAACGCCGGCGACCGAAATTCACCTGTTCGATGGCGACGTCTTCATGCAGCACAACGCCTTTCGGTCACCCGGGGCGGCTTCGCTGGCGGAACTGGAGACGCGGGTGAGCAAGGTCGAACGCTTCAAGGGCATCTACTCGAACATGCACGCCCACATCGTGGCGCACAACGGCTACCTGGACGAAACGAACCTGCACGAGATTCAGGGGTTCGACATGGTGTTCATCTGCGTGGACAAGGGCAGCGCGCGCAAGATGATCGCCGAAGCACTTGTTGCGACCGGTGCGTCGTTCATCGACGTCGGCATGGGGGTCGAACTCACCGCAGAAACGCAAGAGCTGTTAGCGGTGTGTCGAGTAACGACTGTCACCGCTGACAAGAAGTGCCACATCGCATCGCGGATTTCGATGGCCGATCGCGAGGAAGAGGATGCGTACAACCAGAACATCCAAATCGCCGACCTGAACGCCTTGAACGCGGTCTTGGCGGTCATCAAGTGGAAAAAGATGTGCGGCTTCTACGCGGACGAGGAAATCGAGCACCACTCGACCTATTCCACAAGTATGAATCTCTTGACTAGCGACGAGGTCTCCGAATGAAGCAGCAACGCATGTCGCATGTTTTCGTGGAGGAAATCCCAGCCGAGACGGAACAGGGTGTGCTGTATGTCTCGATGGAATGCGCCACGGCCATCCACCGATGCGCGTGCGGCTGCGGCCAGGAGGTGGTGACACCGTTGTCACCGACCGACTGGTCGCTGATCTTCGATGGCGACACGGTCTCCCTCGATCCTTCCGTCGGCAACTGGTCTCTCCCCTGCCGCGCCCATTACTTCATCGACCGAGGCGCAGTCGAGTGGGCTGCGAACATGTCGGATGCGGCCATCGAACTCGGTCGGTCTCGAGACCGCCGGAACAAGGCTGCCTACTTCTCGAGCACGAAATCCAGTCCGATCACTTTGCCACCTGGAGCGCCGGCTGTCCCGGCGCAGGTGCCACGAGCGTCAGCCGAGCGTGACTCGAGTTCCGCGCTGGGTCTGAAACCGGCAGGAATCTGGCAATCGCTGAAGACGTGGTGGACGAGCTAGCGCTTCGTCCGAAGATGCACGAGGCCACCGGCTACTGCCAAGCTCCTGAACCTTCGCTGGCCTGGCAGACGCGATGTTAGAAGCATCAAGGGAGAGGTAAGCATGCACGTCTTGAAAGAGGGATGCGCTCTGCAAGAGAGCGTCGCAAAGCCCGGAGGCGTGACGCGCATTCAGGTTTTTATGATGAAGAGCACGAGCCTTGGGCCAGTAGACTTCTCGTTGAACAACCGGCCGACGATGACAGCAACGCCGCGTTCAAAACCAACGACTTCCTCATCTTCCAAGGTCACCCATGGACAACAACTATCGCTTTGACTTGTCCGACTACCTGATCCATTTCTTTCGCGACATCGATCAGAGTGGCCCAAACGGCATCTCCCTGCCGGAGCACCTCGGATGGCATAGCGTGTACGAGGACGAAAAGCTCCCTGCGATCTTCATGTTGAGGGCGGCATTGCGTAACGGGCGGCTCTGGGCCACCTGGTCCTACCGTAACGGCGTGCGAACCATCTATGGACCCGATCCCGCAGTCTGCTTCTCGGAGATGCCCCTCGCTGCGTTCGTGGAGGCTAGTCGCAAACGGAACGCGCGCGGAGAAGCCATGGGGGAGGTTGCTCTTGTTTTTCCCAAAAGCAACATGCGCTCACTCGGCGCTCGGACTGCAATCTACGGCCTGAGCCAGCCTAACGCGACAGTATCCAGCGGCACGGATGGTGGCGCCCGAATTTTTTCGCCAGATGTCCTACCGCACGCGGAGCAGTACCGCTACGTCACGGACGTAGTAGGGCCGGGCCGCACGGTCGACTGGACGCATGAACGGGAGTGGCGCTGGGCCCTGCGTGGAGCAGAGCTTGCGCACCGCGACGAAGGCGGTGCCGCCGAGTGGGACCAAGTTCCTGGACTCGAGCTGTATCAACCTGGACTCAGCGGAATCGGCGCGGTCGTGAAGACTCGCGAGCATGCCGAGCTAGTGATAAGAGACATGCTGGCTCTCATCGATGCTCACGTGGCTCAGGAGACGGCCTTCCGTTTCGTCTTAGTCACCGACGATCTGACATCGCCACGTGACATCCAGGACAAGCAGCAGCTCAACGAGACTCTTCAAGCTGCATCGATCGACCTCGCCCCGTACTTCCTCGGAAGCAAGTTGGAAGCGCAAACAATCTCCGCACGCTTTGGCGAACTCGTGGCTCTGGTCGACCGGGAGGCCGGTCCCGCGGAGAACGGAGAGTTCGGTGGTTGCTGGCTCTGGCTGCACGATGGCGCCGAACCGTTCGTGCGTGCGCTTCTCAAGACCGATCGCGCGTTTGTCACGAAGGACGGCAGATACCTCGCGCGGCTGTTCGAATTCTCGGACAGCAGAAGCCTTGCCCAGCGTGAAGCAATGACGGACATCCTCGCAGATCATGTCGAGCAGGAATTCGGAACCAAGAGCTGTCGCTTTTCCGTCCTGCACTGGGACAACCCCGAGACCGAGCCGTTCTATGCGTCCCGCCATGACCTCTCGATCCCTTTCTATAACTGGGCGTCGCACTACAAGTGACACCAGGCATCGGTTCTGTGTGAGGCAACACTCGCGACCCCATTCCGAAGATGTTGTATGCCCAGTTAGTTAGCTCAACAACTTCGGCCTGAAATCACTCTGAGTGCACTAAGTGTGATCCACGCACTTAGATCGTCGATCAAAGTTAATGCGCAAACTGTTGATTCACTTGCATACCGAAGCTCACTATATTTGACTTCCCATACCAGGTCTCGCGCTACCAGGGCAAGCTCAGCGGCCCGCTACTGGACCGCATCGACCTGCACATCGAGGTACCGGCGGTGTCGGCGCAGCTGCTGCTCGACGCGCCGGCAGGGGAATCGACGGAAAGCATCCGCGGCCGGGTGATCGGGGCGCGCGAGCGCGCGATGCAGCGGCAGGGGTACGCGAACCAGTCGCTGCAGGGCGCGGCGATCGACCGGCACGCCGGGCTCGACGACGCGGCCCGCCGGTTCATGTTCAACGCGGCGTCCAAGCTCGGATGGTCGGCGCGCAGTACGCACCGCGCGCTGAAGGTGGCGCGGACGATTGCGGACCTGGGCTCGTCGGAGGCCGTGCAGGTCGAGCATCTTGCGGAGGCGGTGCAGTACCGCAGGGCGCTGCACAGCCGCACATGAATGCGGCCCCGCCGCCAGCGCCGGCGTACTGCTATTTGAACTCGTGCGCCACCACGGGCGCCGACTTGCTGTCCTGCACCGTCACCCGCTGCCGGTAGACCTCGAGGTCGCCATTGCGCACTTCGATGTTGTAGATGCCCGGGCGCAGCGACAGCGACTTGAGCGGCGGGCTCACGCCGCGGTCCGCGCCGTCGACGAACACCTGGCCCCACGGTCGGACGTTGAACAGCACGCGTCCCAGGCCTGGCGCCGCCGCGGGTGCGGGTGCAGGGGTGGCGGCAGCGCCCGTCGTGCCGGGTGTCGCACCCGCCACGGTCGTCGTGGTGCCCCGCGGCTGCGTGCCCGGCACGAGGGGCACGGACGGCGGCGAGAGCCGGTTGATCTCGGCGAGGGCGTTGCGCGCCTCGCGCGCATGCACACCGCGGCGGTAGCGGCGCAGGTAGGCCTCGTAGCCTTCGCGCGTGTTCTCGGTCTGCGCGAGATTCCAGTCTTCGGCCTCGGCGATGGCCAGCGCGGATTCGGGCGGTGCGGCCGGCGGGACGACCGGCACGGTCTCCAGCGGCGCCAGCGGACCCGCCGCAGCAGCAGGCGCGCTGGCCGGCGTGGCGGGCGGCGGTGCGGTGGGTGCGCCGGCCACGGTTGGCGGCACGCCATCGGTGGCGGGCGGCGGCATCGCCACCGGCGGCGCGGTGTTGCTCGACATCGGCGCGGCGGGTGGCGGCGGCGCCGGCACCATCGCGGTCTTGGCGTCCTGCGGCTGCATGCCCGAGGTCAGGCGCAGGCCGATCCAGCTGCCCACGGCCACGAGCGCGATCACGAGCCCGCCCACCAGGCCCCACCGCGGGAATGCGGGTTTCTTCTTTTGCGCGGGCGCCGCGGCCTTGCGGCCAGGCGCCTTGCTGCGACTGTCCTGTGGCGCAGGCGCCTTCGGCAGCTCGGGCGCTGCCATCGCCACCGGCACCGGTTCCAGCGGTACCGGTGCCGACACCGGGGAGAACTGCTGCGGCTCCAGCGGCGGCGGCGGCGTTGCCGGCACGGGCGATGCGGGAACGATCACCGTCGGCGCGCCCATGCCACTCACGTAGATGTCGCCGAGCTTCACCAGCCCCAGTTCGGCCGCGAAGGCGGCCACGGTCTGCGTGCGGTCCTTGCTGTGCACGGCCAGCGTGTGGTCGACCGCGGCGCAGAAGGCCGGGCTCAGGTCGGCGCGGTCCATCGAGGACAGCGGCACGTAGGCATCCTGCACGCTGCGCACCACGGCCGAAGGCGGCGGATGGCCGGTGACCGCACGGTACAGCACGGCGCCCAGGGCATACAGGTCGGTCCACGCGCCCTGCAGCAGGGTGTTGTCGTCGGCGTACTGCTCGATGGGCGAGTAGCCCGACTTCACCATCACCGCCACCTCGTCGACGAGGTCGGCAATGGACTTGCGCGCCGCGCCGAAGTCGAGCAGCACCGGCAGGTCGTCCTGCTGGATGAAGATGTTGTCGGGCGCGATGTCGCGATGGAAGCACTGGCTGCGGTGCAGCGTCTCGAGGGCGCCCAGCAGCGGCCCGAGCATGCCGACCAGCCAGGGCTCGGTGATCTTGCCCGGCTCGTCCTCGGCCAGGCGACGCAGCGTGCGGCCCTTGTAGAGCTGGATCGCCATGTAGGCGGTGGAGTTGGCCTCCCAGAAGCGATGCACCCGCACCAGCGCCGGGTGGCTGAACTGCGCGAGCGTGCGCGCCTCGTTGATGAAGCTGCGCAGGCCCGCCTGGAAGGTGGCCGTGACCCGCTCGGAACGCACGTGCACGCTGTTGTCGCCCACGCGGCGCGCGAGCATCGAAGGCATGTATTCCTTGATCGCCACTTCGCGCTGCAGCGAGTGGTCGTAGGCCCGGTAGACGATGCCGAAGCCGCCTTCGCCGATCACCTCCAGCAGCTCGAATTCGTCAAGCCGGTGGTTCACGCCCAGTGGATGCGGCCGTTCCTCCTGCGTGTCGGCCGGCGGGCTTGCGGTGCCGTGCGTCGTGGTCATGCTTCTTCTCCTGCGGGGCGGTGGCTCTCATGGCTCATCTGGTGCTTCATGCCCATGGCACGTGTCCCTGCGAAAACAACTTGGAAAACAATGGTGTGTTGAGGCCGCCGCCGTGGGCGGCGGTGCGCAGCGGCGATCCATCGGCCTGGTTGGTCCACCAGTAGCTGGTGCTGCCGAAGGGGTCGAAACACAGTGGAAGCTCGGGCCAGCCCAGGCGCTGCTGCGCACCCGCGCCGCCTGCCGTCGGCCCGAGGATCGAGAGGATGTCGTCCGAACCGCCGCTGGCGGTCTGGAAGCCGGCGCGGCCCGCGGCCAGCACCTGGCTGTCGAACTGGTCGGGCGCCACGCCGTGGCGGATGGCCTGCAGCAGCGCGCTGCCGCACTGCCAATACCACTCGGCCGAGCCTTCGAGCACCGACGGGCGATAGTTGCGCGCGGCCACCTGCAGCGTGATGCAGACGGGGTAGTAGCGGCCCACGCGGTCGCAGCTCGGCGCGATGCAGCCGAACTGCACGGCGTCGACGCCCTGCGTGGCGGGAATGGCGAAGTTCCACACCGGAGCCACCGCGTAGTGCTGCGTCATCGCATCGGGCCAGCGCTTGAAGCTGCCCAGGCCGTTCTGCATCCAGCGGTCCCACCAGGCCTGCAGCTCGCGCGGCATGCGGCGGTAGAGAAAGTCGCCGGCAGCGGGCAGCTTGCCGTACCAGCCGATCTGTTCGTCGACGGGCACCCAGGCCTGCGGGGGAATGCTGCTGTTCATATCAGGACTTCCCGGGGCAGGAGAAGCTGTTCATCTGCGGCAGGCGCAGCGGGTTGTAGACGCTGTTGGCCGTGACCGCGAGCACCACCTTCTTGCCCTGCAGGTCGAAGCTCGCATTGAACGATTCGGGCGAGCTGCCCGCGGAGATCGAGGCCTTGTCGAACAGCCGGTGCAGCGCCCACGGCCCTTCGGTCACGATGCCGCCGGCCGGCGTGCCGTTGGCGGTGGTGACCTGCAGGCGCACCTGGTTGCTGTTGCGCGGGCCGGGCCACTTGACGGTGCTCGGCGCCTGCGGGCCATGCGCGTAGCGCACCGTCTGCCCGTCAATGTCGAGCGTGAACTGCGTGAGCGACGCGTCCATGTCCTCGGGCCGGATGTCGATGGTGAACGAAGGCGTGCGCCCGCCCGCCATGCCCGAGAAGAACACGTCGCGGATGGCCTGCGCCTTCTGGAACGAATCGAGGTAGGCCGAACGGCCGGTGGCGCTGCCGTCCACGCCGCGCTTGAAGGTCCACGGGTTGACCGAGGTGTCGACCTGCGTGACGAGGTTCTTCTGGAAGAAGTCGTCCATCATCCCGCCCGGCGCGAACAGCTGCGCGAAGTCGCCCGAGGCCACGTCGCGGTTCGACCCACGCGTGAACGGATAGCGCCCCGCGATCGCCTGGCTGCAGAACGAGCCGATGCTGGCCGCAGCGCTCTGCCCGATGTTCTGCCGCGTCACCGCCGCCGCCTTCGACGACGCAGTGGCCGACAGGTCGTTCAGCATGCCCTGGAACGGCACCGGCAGGCGCCCGGCCTCGGCCTGCACCTTGGTGACCGAATCGCTGGTCGGCGGGATGTTGCCGCTGCGCAGCGCGGTGTCGGTGGCAGTGAGGAAGTTGTAGAGCTCGTTGATGAGCGCGGCCGTCGCGTCGATGGGCGCCTGGCCGCCCTGCTTGGGCGCGGTCACCATGCGGCGCAGCGGCTCGAAGTGGTTGTCCACCAGCGATTCGGGCCGGTCCACGCGCGTATTGCGGCGCTGGCTGCCGTCGGGCTGGCCGATGAGCTGCTCGATGCGCTCGCGCGTGCTCTGCACGCGGTTCTGCGCCTGGTCGAGCAGGCTGCGCGCGGCCTC
This sequence comes from Variovorax sp. Varisp46, assembly GCF_059491885.1. Classification (NCBI taxonomy): domain Bacteria; kingdom Pseudomonadati; phylum Pseudomonadota; class Betaproteobacteria; order Burkholderiales; family Comamonadaceae; genus Variovorax; species Variovorax sp. Varisp46. The sequence continues at coordinate 5,419,706 of NZ_CP168515.1, read as the reverse complement.
GTCGTGGTTGCGCAGCAGGTCGGTCTCTCGTGCGGCGCCGCGGATCAGCCGCGACATCGGCGACTCGGCTGTGGAGAGCACGCGCGTCATCTGGATGCTCTGCAGCAGCGAACGGCTGTCGGCCAGGCGGATGTCGACGAGGTAGTCGTCCCACACCTTGATGTAGTCGGTGAGGTAGAGCCGCCGCACTTCGCGCAGCAGCAGCTCGCGCGAGGTGATGTCGGTGATGCCGGGCGCGCGGATCTGCAGCACCCAGCGGTCTTCCTGCTCGAGCGACAGCGTGGTCTCGGCGATGCGCTTGTCGAAGATGTCCCAGTAGCCGCGGTAGGTGAACAGCGTGGGAATGCCATCGGTCAGCGGCTTGCCGCTGGCACGGCGGATGACCAGTGCCGACTCGGCCCCGCCCGCCTCGGCGATGGTGAAGGCATTGGGCGGGCTGGTCTGCAGCAGGATGCGGCGCAGCCGCGCATAAGAGCGCTGCGCCAGCGGCACGCCGGCCAGGCGCTCGCGCGTCTGCGTGATGAGCCTGTCGTCCTTGGCGAAGGGCGAGGTCACCACGCGTCCCGAGAACAGCGCTTTCAGGTGCGATTCGAGGTTCGCGCGCTGCTCGCGCGTGAGCGAGGCGCCGATCTTGCGGTCCACATCGGTGAGCAGCCAGGCCTGCAGGAAGTCGGCGTCGTAGCGCTCCGGGTCGTACAGCATGAGATACGCCTTGAGCGCTTCATAGCTGTACTCGGCGTCGATCTTCGCGGCTTCGCGCAGCGACTGCTCCACGCGCTGCGCGGCCTGCGGCAGCAGCACGGTTTCGAGCGCGCGCTGGTACACGCCGTCGGTCGCGGCCTGCAGCTTCTCGCCCTGGTAGAGGCCGAAGCGGTAGGACGTGGGCGGATCGCCGATGTCGAAGTGGCTGGACTTCGGCAGATCGCGCAGCTTGTCGAGGACGAGCAGCGAGCTCGCGATGTCGCCGCTCGAGTCGACCACCGTCGGCAGCTCGCCGCGCGCGGCCGCCTTGTTGAAGGCCTTGGCGTTGGTGTCGACCTCGGCCACGTAGTCCTTGTTGTTGCGCCAGCTGTTCACGCAGGCCCCCAGGAACAGCACCAGCAGCACGCCGATGGCGCAGTAGCCCGCGATGTCGATGGCCCGCTTGCGCCGGTACCAGCTCAGGTTGGTGCCGGCCACGCCCGCGTCGCGGAAGATCACCTGCTGCAGCAGCTCCTTCAGGAAGTAGCTCTTGCCGGGGCCCGGCGGCGGCGCCGGCGGCGCGTTGACCTGCAGGTAGCGCTTGATGGCGCCCATCACGCGGTCGAAGGCCGTGCCCTCCTGCGTGCCGCTGGTGAAGTACACGCCGCGCAGCATCGACGCGGCCTCGAACTTCGACGGATTGAACACGTCCGCCAGGAATGTGCCGAGGATGTCCTCGAAGCTCGCGAACTGCTGCGGCAGCAGGTAGGCCTGCGCGCGGCGCATCGGGTCGGACTCGGCCGCCAGCAGTTCGGGCAGGCGTTCGTCGAGGCGCTGGTGCAGCAGCTTGTATTCCTGGTGGAAGCGCTCGCGCAGGTCGCCGCTCACCGGGGCCGCGCCCTTGCCCTTGACGGCCTTCGCGTTCGCCGGGTTGCCCTGGATGGGGAAGGTAAAGCCCCACACCTGCTGCCGCTCGGCGCGGCCCAGCGAGCCGAAGTATTCGTTGAAGCCGGCCAGCAGGTCGGTCTTTGTCACCAGCACGTACACCGGGAAGTCGATGCCCAGGTCATTGCGCAGTTCCAGCAGCCGCTTGCGCAGCGCCATCGCGTGGCGCGCGCGCTGCGCGTCGTCGGCCAGCGGAAGGTCGGCGATGCTGATGGTGAGGATCGCGCCGTTGATCGGCTGGCGCGGGCGGAACTTCTTGAGCAGCTCGATGAAGCCCTTCCACTCGCCCTCGTCGGTCTCGCGGTTGCTCTCGTGCGTGGTGTAGCGCCCGGCCGTGTCGATCAGCACCGCCTCGTTGGTGAACCACCAGTCGCAGTTGCGCGTGCCGCCGATGCCGCGCACGGCCGCCTTGCCGAGCTGGTCGGCCAGCGGAAAGTCTAGGTCGGAATTGACCAGCGCGGTGGTCTTGCCCGAGCCCGGCGCGCCGATGAAGATGTACCAGGGCAGCTGGTACAGGTACTGCCGGTCGAACAGCGAGAAGCGGCTCGCGGGCTTGCCGTCGGCATCCTGGCCGAAGCGCATGTTCTTCAGGATGGCCGTGGCGTCGGTGAAGCCGCTCTGCAGCTCCTTGATCTCGGGCGCGTCCTCGGGTTTGGCCTCCTTCTCCTTCTTGGAAGGCGTGCGCAGCTGGTTGAGCAGCTGCGCATTGAGGCGGCGTTCGCGCCACTTGCGGTAGATGACGCGCACGAGCCAGATCGCGAACATCAGCACGATGATCGCGATGCGCACGATCTCGTCCTCGAGCGGACGATAGCGGCCCACCGCGATGGCCGGGCCGATGATCCAGATCAGGAAGGCGAGTGCGACCAGGCCCAGGAAGACCCACAGGTCGCGGCTGATGAGAAAACGGAAGATGGCGCGCAGCATCAGCGGGAGCCTCCGGGCTGCGGAGCGGGAGTGGGCGCCACAAGCGGCGCGGAGGTTGCTGGCATACCGGCAACGGGCGCCACCAGCAGCGTCACCTCGACGCGCCGGTTGCGCGCGCGGTTGGCAGCGGAATCATTGGGCACGATCGGGTCGGCATCGCCGCGGCCTTCGGCGCGCAGGCGCTGGGGCCGCGCGAGGCGGGTGGCGATCATCTTCTGCACCGCGTCGGCGCGGGCCTGCGAGAGCTGCCAGTTGGAAGGAAAGCGCACGCTGCGGATCGGCTGGTCGTCGCTGAAGCCGCTGACCAGCACGTTGCCTTCCACGGCATTGAGCGCATCGGCCACGCGCGCGAGCACCGGCACATAGCGGTCGAGCACGCGGTCGGAGCCCGAGGCGAACAGGCCGTCGCCGCGCAGCACCACCACGCTGCGATCGGCCTCGTCGCGCACGGTCAGCAGGCCGTCGCGGATCTCGGGCTCGAGAAAGCGCTGCAGCCGCGGCGTCGGCGCTGGCAAGACGACGGCGCGCTCCGTCTGCGGCAGGCGCACTGCATTGACGGCCGCGAAGGCGCCGTCGGAATGGCCCGCCAGGTTGAAGGTAAGCAGCGCGAACACGAGCACCAGCAGCACCGCTGCCACCGCGCCCACCGCCCACACCGGCAGCCAGTTGCGCGCGCGCCGCACGGGCGCACTCGCGTCCTGCCAGTGCGGCGACAGCGGCACGGCGATTTCGCCGCGCGTCTGCCGGATGATCTGCAGCAGCCGCTGCTTGAGCGTCTCGAGCTGCGTGCGGCCGTTGTCGATGACGCGAAAGCGCCCCTCGAAGCCCATCGCCAGGCAGAAGTAGATGAGCTCGATCAGGTGCAGGTGCTGCTGCGGGTTCTGCACCAGGCGCGACAGCAGCTGGAAGAACTTCTCGCCGCCCCAGGTCTCGTTGTGGAACATCACGAGCAGGCTCTGCGACGACCAGATGCTGCCGCCCCACGGCGTGAGCGCGGCGGCCTCGTCGACCGCCGTGCACAGGCAGTAGCGCGCGCCGATGATCACTTCGGGAGAAATGCCCGCCTGCTGCGCGCGCGTCTCGAAGCGGCGCACCTCGTCGACGAGGTGTTCGCGCAGCTGCGAGGGCGCGGCATGGTGGCCGGTGGCACGGATCTGCGGGATCAGGTCGAGCAGCGGATTGGCCGCGGCCACCAGCGGGTTGTTGCCCGCGAGCGCCGTGTCGCCCGCATGCGGGCGCCGCGAGTCGTGCCACGCGGTGAAGGACTCCGGCTGCGCGCCGAGGCCACCGATACCGCCGGCACGCGAGGCGGACGGCATGCCGCCTGCATCGCCGCTGGCGTTGCCGCCGCCGGGGTTCGGCGGCACGAAGCCGCCCGGGCCGACGGCCATGTCGTTGACACCGTTCATAGACTCCCTCACGGACGGATGGCCCAGAACTCCATGGCCAGGCCGGGAAAGTCACCGGCCAGGTGCATCGCCACGCCGCCGGACTTTTCGAGCTGTCGCCACATGTCGCCGCTCTTGTCGAGTTCGAAATAGTGATAGCCCGCGTTGTACGGAATCTGCCGCGGCGCCACCGGCAGCGGCCGTACCACCACGCCCGGCAGCTGCAGCTGCACGAGGTCGCGGATGCGCTCGACCGAGCCGATCTTCACCTGCGTGGGGAAGCGCTGCTGGATGGCATCGGCCGGCAGGTCGGCATGCACCGCGAGCACGAAGCCCGCGTTGCGCACCAGCACCGGGTCGGGCATGCGGCCCACGCGCACGCCGTGGCTGCGCTCTTCGAGTTCGATGGCGATCGCGCTCTGCTCGAGCACCGCCGACAGCGAACGCCGCAGCTCTTCCAGCAAGGGGCGGATGCAATCGTTGAGGTTGTCGTGGTCATACACCGGCCACAGCACCGGACGGCGCGTGGGCGAGGTGTGCGTGGCCAGGTGGCAAGCGAGCTTGAGCCAGTCGACGAACAGCTCCTCGGGATGCACCTGCACCGCCTGCTGCGCGTGCCACGTGAGTGCAAGGTAGCGATTGACCAGTTCGAGCAGCAGGAAGTCGGAGACCTCGCTCACGCCGCCGCGCCCCGGCTGCGACAGCCGCGAGGCCAGTGCCTCGGAGCGCTGCGTGAGCAGCCCGTGCAGTTCCGCGATCATGCTGCGCAGCATCCCGTGCGCCGAGGCATCGAGCACCGGCGGAATGTAGTTGGCATCGACCACCAGCTTGTGGTCGGTGCGCCGCTCGATCACGCGCACCGCACCGATGGCCTGCCACTCCGCGGTGAGCGAAGAAGCGCGCGCCAGGCGCAGGCGCGGCGAAGCGAGCTGCAGCACGGCAGGACCGAGCGCAACGGCATTGCCGTCGTTCACCTCGCGCTCGATCACGCCGAAGCGCGCGGCCGAGCCTTCGTCTTCCGAGAAGATGACCTCCTCGCTGCCCGGCCTGCGCAGCGGCAGCGCGAGCACGATGAGTTCGTCGGTGAGGTCGTTCGGTACTTCGTAAGGCAGGGGCGCGTCTTCGGCGCCGAACGAAAACGGCGTGCCATCCGGCATCACGCCCGCACCGCCGAGCAGCGACACGCGGCCCAGTGCGTACGCGTCGCGGTCGATCTCGAGATGCAGCCAACCCCAATAGGCGCCTTGCAGGCCTGCGGTACGCCGGGTCACGTACTGCTCGACATAGCGTTCCATTTGCTGGAAATGCTGCGGCCGCAGGTACATCCCTTCGGACCACACCACGCGATTCGCCAACGCCTGCGGAAGGGCGCCGTTCTTTGCGGCGCCCGGATTGCGAACTGTCACCAAAAGACCTCCTGGGGAGTGCTCACGTCGAAGCGGAAGATGCGCTGAGGAGCGGCCTCCCGGTCCACCTGTTTTGCTCTTGATGCTACACGGCGCGTCTTACGTTTTGCATCGCAATTCGCTAGCTAATTTTTCGCACTTTCGTACTAGCGAATCAAATTTTTGAGAAGAAATTAACGACTTGGTAGCAACTCGATGCCCGTCTTGCGGATGGCGACATGCACGGCCTGCTCGCTCGGCGAGAACTGCCACACCTTGTACAGGTTGGTCTGCTTCGGTTCCTTCAATGGCAGCACGATGCGCCAGCGCGCGGCTTCCAGCTTGCGGTAGCCCGCGATGATGCCGATGGCGCGCGAGTCGAGTCCCGCCTCGCGCTTGAACACGCGCTCTTCGCCGCTGCGCATGATGGCCTGGTCGGCGTTCACGAGCTCGGTCATGAGCGTCTCGCGGTCACGGTCCTGTAGTGCAAAGTAGTCTGCCGTCTCGAAGTTGCCGGAAGATTTCAGTTCGAAGACTTTGACGAGGATCGGCGCGGCCTGGCCGCGTCCGTCGGGGTTGACGCCATCGTCGATCTTCACGGTGATGGCATAGGGCGTGGGCATGGACTTGGCCGTCGATGCGCATCCACTGATGAGGCCCGCAAACAACGGTGTGGTTGCAAGTGCGCCTTGTAGCAAGCTTCGTCGATGCATTGAATTCTCCCCGGGGGTTCGCGGCCTATATTATCGAAGTCGTGCGCCCTTACGATGGCGCGTCGCGTGCATGTCGCAACACAGCGGCACACTACTCAAGGATTGCCTTTTGCAAGGTAGGAGAGAAGATTGAAGTCATGTCTGCCTGCTCTGGCGCTCGCTCTTTTGGTGATCGCGGGTTGCACGACCACACCACCGCCCGATCCCGCACCGCAACCCGAACGGCTGAGCCAGCAGGTGGCACGCACCACGCTCGAACGCGCGCAGCAGGCTTATGACGACGGCGACTATGCCAAGGCCGTCAACACGCTCAAGAGCGGCGGCGTGTCGGTGTTCGACGCCGCCGAGCCCGCTACGCGGCTCGATGCGATGAAGCTCGAAGCCTTCAGCTACTGTGTGGCAAACCAGGTGCCCGAATGCCGCACGCAGTTCCGCAAGATCCTCGATGCGTTCCCGAGCTTCGAGCTCAACGTGGCGGAGCGCAAGCATCCGGTGTGGGGGCCTGCGTTCGAGGCCGCCAAGCGAATGAAGCGCTGATGAAGAACACCGCGGCCCTGCGGCCGCCGCTGTTGCCGAAGCGCGGGAAAACGAACACGGAGAAGCCATGCTCTGGACAGTGATCGAACATGCGGGCAGGCCGGTGGCTGCGGGGCCCTCGGCATTGCTCGCGGCGCCCGGCGGAACGATCGGACGCAGCCCCGACAACCACCTCGTGCTGCCCGACGAACAGCGCCAGATCTCACGCCTGCAGGCCACAGTGCGCTTCGACGACGACGGCGTTGCGGTGCTGCGCAACATGAGTGCCGTGCTGCCGATCAGCGTGAACGGGCGCTCGCTTGCGCATGAGCAGGAGGCGCGCGTGGCCGACGGCGACCGCGTGGCGATCGGCAGCTATGTGCTGGAGGCCGCGAGCCCGCTGCGTGCGCCGCCTGTTGCGCCGCCCGTGACGGCGGCAGCACCGGTACAGCCGCCGGCTTCTCCAGTGCAGCCGTTGCAGCCGCTTTCGATGGCAGCACCGATGATGGCCGCGCCCGTGTCGGCGGGCCCCGTCGATGCGCTGCTGCCGTCCTCCGGCGCATCCGACGTGTTCGCCGATCTGTTCGGCGAAGGCGCGCTGCCCATCGGCGATACGCAGCCCACGGTGGCGATGCCAACGCCGCCGCGGCAGGCCCCCCCTCCGGCTCCAGCACCCGTGGCGGCGCCGGCGCCCAGCGAATCTTTCGCGGCGCCCCTGCAGCCATCGGCACCGCCGTCACCGCCACCCCCGCCAAAGACAGGCCCGAGCCTTGCCCCGGCGCAGATTCCTTCCGCCGCGGACTGGGACGCCATCCTCGCCAACGCGCCGCGCCGCGTCGACAGCACGCCCGCGCCGATGCCCGACCCGATGGCGCACGAACCCTTCGAGCTACCGTCGCAGGCGCGCCGCAACCCGGTCGATCCGCTCGCGGAACTGAACCCGGACGCGGCCAACGACATGTCGGACATGGCGCTCAAGCGCGGCGTCGATCCGCTCTCTTTCTTCGCGGCCGACGAAAGCGCGCACTCGCCGCTGACCGACCCGCGCCCCACCGCGCTGGCGCACACCGATCCGCTGCTGCCGGGCGACACGCACCCCGCGCTCGACCTGCTGCAGAACAACAGGCCTGCCGTGCAGGGGTACAGCCAGTCGAACCATGCGCGCGAAGTGGCGGCGCAGTTTCGTCCGCCGAATCCCGTGGCGATGCCAGCGCCGGCACCCGCACCTGCGCCCGTTGTCGAGCCGGTGAAGGTGGAGGCACCGCCGCCTCCGCCGGTGCCCGTTCCGCCGCCTCCAGCGCCTCCGCCACCGTCTCCACCCGTCGTGATGCAAGAGAGCCCGCCCGCGCCGCCGCCTGTCGTGGCTCCGCCGGTGGCTGCCGTGGTCGCGGAGCCCGCTGCCGCGCCCGCCGCTACAGCGGCGGCAGCAACGCAGCAACCTGCGGCGCAACAACAACCCGCAGCCCCGTCCTCCTCGTCGGAAGCTCTCTTCAAGGCTTTCCTCGAAGGCGCCGGCGTGCCCGAGGTCGCCGGCCAGCAGCCGCTCGACATCGAGGCCATGCAGCGGCTGGGCCGCATCATGCGGGCCTTCACCGACGGCACCATCGACCTGCTGTCCTCGCGCGCCATGCTCAAGCGCGAGGTGCGCGCCGAGATCACGATGATCGTGGACGAGGAGAACAACCCGTTCAAGATCCTGCCCAACGGCCGCGCCGTGCTGATGCAGATGTTCGGCGCGCGCATGCCCGGCTTCCTGCCGCCCGAAGCGGCCGTGCACGATGCGCTCGGCGACCTGCAGTCGCACCAGCTCGGCATGGTTGCCGGCATGCGCGCCGCGCTGCTCACGCTGTTGAAGCGCTTCGATCCCGCGGCACTGAACAGCGCCACGCCGCACGACGGAGGCCTGGGCGAGAAGCTGCTGCCCGGTGGCCGCGAGGCGCGCCTGTGGCGCGAACTGCAGCAGCTGCACACCGAGACCACCGCGGCCGTCGAGGACGACTTCCAGGCCGTCTTCGGCCGGGCCTTCCAGCAGGCCTACGACAAGGAAATGGAAAGATTGAAGGAGGCGCGCCGTGCTTGAACTCACCCGCGCTTTCGCGGTGCCGATATCGACCTCGCAGTTCTCCTGTGTCGGCGAGCGCAGCGGCAACCAGGACGCCATCGGCTACCACCTCGACGAATACAACGCCTGCTTCGTCGTCAGCGACGGCGTGGGCGGCAACGCGGGCGGCGAACTGGCCGCGCGCATTGCGGTCGACACCGCGCTCAACACCTTCGTGCGCAACCCATCGGTGGAGCAAGAGGACATCCAGCACGCCGTGAAGGCCGCCAACGACGCCATCCTTGCCAAACAGCGGGAGCTCGCCGACCAGAGCAGGATGAGCGCGACCATCGTCTCGCTGTTCGTCGACCGCACCAGCGGCCAGGCCTGCTGGGCTCACGTGGGCGACAGCCGTCTCTACTGGTTCCGCCGCGGCGCGCTGATGCAGCGCACCGAAGACCACAGCCTGTCGGAGCGCTCGGGCGAAGCGGCACTGGGCAACGGTACCAATGGCGGAGAACGCCTGGTCAAGACCAACCTGCTGTACCGCGCGCTCGGCGCCAGGGCCGCGGTGGAAACCACCGTGTCGACGCCGCAGCGCCTGGCCGACGGCGATGCTTTTTTGCTGTGCACCGACGGCTTGTGGCAGCTCATTTCACAGCAGGTGATGGAACGTTCATTGCAACTGGCCGACAGCGCTGAAGAGTGGCTCGCGCTGCTGCGCCGCGCGGCCGAGGCCAAGGCCGATGAGTCGCGCGACAACTACTCGGCGCTGGCGGTGTGGGTGGGGTTTCCGCAGCAGGTGACGCTGGCGGGCACGGCCAGGCCCGTCTGACGATCGCGGGAAGCGGCGCGCTTTCTCAGGGCGCCAGCATCAGCACCTTGAACTGGCTCGGCACGATGCGCATGCCGACCATGTTGCAGCGGTTCTGCATCGTGATGCTGGTCACGCGGGTGGCCGGCGTGCCCTTGAGCAGTACCGTGAACGCGCCGGTAAGGTGACGCGATTGCTGCATGAAGGTCTGCGACACAACGCCGCCCAGCGCCCCAGGCTGATCGCCCAGGGTGATTGGCGTGGTCGTAGCCATGTTGTGTGCCGGCATCGCCATGAAGAGGATGTTCCAGGCGTTCGGTACGGCCATCGGCCCGAGGGCCATGTTCGGGAACGGAATAGGCACCGGCGTGCGGCAAACGTCCGGGAAGGCGAGGTCCATCCCCATCAATTGGCAGTTGGCAAACATCGTTGAAGCTCCTTGTCAGCCCATGTGGATCTGCGAGGCGTCGACCTTCACCAGTTCCTTGCCGGTCACCATCGTGTGCTGGCCGTGGATGCGCACCGTCTGCGTGGCCTTGCAGTCCAGATGACCGACGCGGGACTGGTCGACTTCCTCCACCATGCGCAGGGCGTTGCGCGCCATCTGCACGATGCGTTCGGCGACGGTCTCGAGCACCTTGCCGACGAGCCGCGTCCGACCCACCGTCGCATCGACCGACTGCGCTGTGACATGCAACTGGTCCACGCGGCAATCGCCCTCGTCGGCCTGCAGGGTCCATTGCGCGCCTTTCATTTCCAGCGTCGCTCCGCTTCGCAGGCTGAGATTGCCCGCGCTCTCGATCGACACCATTCCCACAGCCCCACCGAGCGTGATGTCGCCGGGGGCGTCGATGCGGCTCGTCGCGGGGTCTGCCTGTTCGATCACCGCGATCAGGTAGACCCGGTAGCGGTCCGGCCCGGACAACAGCACCGTGTCGCCCTGCTCTGGTTTGAGCAGGCAGCTCGCTGCCCGCCGGCACATCCACACGACGCCTTCGTCGTCTTCGACCCCCAGCTGCCCGTCGGGCATGAAGGCTGTCAGCCGTCCGATGAAATGGACCGGCGTCGATTCGGCTGGAGTCGAGCGGAGCGGAACGACATTCATGATGATTCCCTTCTTGGCGTTGATCGATGGCGCATGGCTTTGCCGTTCACGGGGAGTCGGACCAGGCCTGCGCCTTGTGCAGCTCGGGGTCGTTTTCAATGATGCCACCGCGTGCGGAAATCCGGGCCCCTTGCTGGATGGCTCGATGAAAGCGCGTACGAAAAAAGTGCGCTCCGCTCATGTCGGCACCACTGAGATCTGCGTATGAAAAGTCGGCGTCTTGCAGTTCGGCGCGGCGGAAGACCGCCCCGTTCGCACGCGCGCGATGGAACACGCTCAGCGGCAGAAAGGCATCGTCAAACGCCGTGCCCTGCAGCTTCGCGTCGACCCAGATCGACTGCTCGAAGCGGCCGCCCCTGCAGTTCGCCTCGCCCAGATCGGCTTCGGCAAAGATCGTCTGTGCTGCGGCGGCACCGGAGAAGTCCGCGTTGAGCAGCGACGCGCCCTTGAAATTGCTCTGCGTCAACGTGGCGTTGCGGAAGTCCGCCCCGTCCATCCTGCTGTCGGTGAATTGACACCGCTGCAGCGTCAGGCCCGCAAAGACCTGGCGCGTCAGGTCGCACTCCAGGAATATCACGCTGTCGGCCTGCATGCCAGCGAAGATCGCCGTCGAGAGGTCGAGCTTGTACATGGTCACGAAGCTCAGCACGGCACCGGTGAAATCGGTCTGCGCGAGCTTCGACTCGGCCACGGTGGCCCGATCCATTCGCAGCATGGCGAGCCGGGTTTGCGTGAGGTCCGAGCGGAAGAAGGTTGCACGGTCCAGATTGGCGCCGGACAGATCGGCCTGCTGAACGTGCGATTCGACGAACGATGCCTCTTCGAGCGTGGCCTGCGAGAAATCGGCGCGCTCCAGTCGGCACCGGTAGAACTGCGCCTTGCCTGCGATGCCGCCGGAGAAGTCGCATTCACCCATCCGGCAATGCGAGATCACGCTGCCTGCCAGGTGCGCGCCCTGGAAGTTGGCGCCCGTGAAATCGACGTTGTCCCAGAGGGCGCCCGACAGATCGAGGCCGCGAAGGTCCCAGCCTCGGCATTCGACGCTCCGCACTTGTACGCCGTGCCGCACATGGTCGAGAAGTTCGTCGCGCGTCATGGTGCTGGTGCGTCCGCAGGGCGCGCAGGCCATACCTTGGCGTGCCGGGTGTAGGCGCCATCCAGCAGGGTGGTGCCGTCGACGAGGGCCTGCGAGACATCGGCGCGGAAGAGATTCGCACCGCGCAGATCGCAATGGGTGAGCACGGCTTTCGACAGGTTCGCATCGATCAGGATGGCCGCGCGCAGGGAGGCGCGGGTGAAATCGGCGCGTACGAACAGGCTCTCGCCGGCGGACAGGCCATCCATCTTCGCGTCGCTGAAGTTGCATTCGGAAAAATCGCAGGTATCGAGGTGCGCCGCGCTCAGGTCCGCTGCAACCAATGGCATGCCGCGCATGCCGCATTGCTTGAGCTTCGCGCCATTCAGCCGCACGCCAGACAGCGAGCTGCGCAGCGCCACGCTGCAAGCGTCCAGCGTCGCATCGGAAAAGTTCACCGAGCTGTCGAGCGTTGTCGTCACGAATCCGCAACGCGTCAGCTTTGCACCGGTAAATGACACGCGGCGCAGCTGGCATTCGATCCAGACCACCTGCAGCATCTCGGACTGATCGAGATTCAGGTCTTCGAGCGCCATTCGCAGCAGGGCCACCTGGTGCCAGCGCGAACCGCGGAGGTCGCAGCGCGCGAACGACGCCTCGTGCAACTGCACCTGGTCCATGCGGACTCCCGCCATGCGGCAGCCAACGAACTGCGCTGCGTCGGCATGCGCCTCCCGCAGGCTTGCGCCTTCGAGATTGGTGCGATCGAAGCGCGCACCGCCGATGTTTGCCTCGTCCAGCCACGCTCGGGCAAGGCTCGCATCCGTGAAGTTGGCGCGCGCCAGAACTGCCTGCGAAAAGTTGCAGTCGTCGAGCTGCGCGCCCGTCAGGTCCGCATCCGCCAGCATGGCGTGCGAGAAATCGGCTCCGCGAAGGTCCATGCCGGACAAATCGGCGCCGATCAGGTTCATGTGCGCGAACGCGCGCTGCCCGGGTTCGGCCACCGAGAGCCGACGGCGAAGCTTGGCGCTTCGGAAGCTTGGCATTGCGGGCGCCGATCCTCCGAGATGCGCGGAGTGCAGGTATCCGAGACGCATCAGGGGATCGGCAGGCACGGTCGGGACGTCCGGCTCCTCGACGCCATGGGTCCCGGCATCCCCGGTGCCCGGTTTTGCCTGGTCGTAGCGGTCGCCCTTTGCCATCTCCTGCTGGAGCTGCTGCGGATCGGGCACCACTGGCTGTGCTCGCGCCGCCGATCCGGCAGCGCTTTCGACTGGGAGGGAATCCCGCTCGGCCTCGATCCGCTCGCCCTCCTTCCGCAGCCGGTCCCGCGCCTCCATGGCCGAGGCTTCCGCTCGCTCGAGGTATTCGGGCAAGTCGTCGAAGTCCGGAGTCGCTTCGGGCTCCCAGGGGGCCGTCAGGTACTGGTCGGGGTCGAGTCCCCGCGCGAGCAGATCCGCACGGCGTGCATCGTGGTCGCGCAGCAGGCCGGCGCGGATGTTTCGCGGCAGCGGCTCGGCCATCGGGTTGGACAACTGCATCTGCCGCCAGTCACCAAGGATCGACTGGGGAACGAGGTCTCTGTCGCGCAGTACATGCACCGCGCCTTTTTCTGGATCGATCCGCTTGAGAAGAACCTCGCGGTAATGCGCCGGCGGCCGCGGCGCGTCCCGCAGTTCAAGCACTGGCATGATGTGCTTGACGTCGGCGGCATCGTCCTCGCGCACCACCGTCGAGCCGTGCCAAATCAGGATCACGCGTTCGCGGTCGGGGAAGAACCATGCGGTGCTCAGGTGCAGCGGCACCGCCCTCAGCATGTCGGCGTCGTCCGAGAAGCTGACGTGGCAGACCGCGTTCCAGTCGGGCAGGTGCCCCTTCATGACGGGAATCCGCGGATGCATGTTCCACAGTTCGTACGCTGCGCCCGGCGGCAGCGAACTGCGGCCGGGCCAGCGCTGATCCTCCGGCGCCGCGTTGAAGAAGCGCCAGTCCATGTCGTCGGCGAAACCGGGGTAGCCGTTTTCCAGCCACGCGTTGTCGTACTGGCGGCCCATGTGCGCCATGCGCTGCGGCCAGTCCGGCAGGTAGGCACAGAGCGCCGCCGGGGTGCCACGCTGCTCGCGGCCGGCGAGGCGACGGGAAGCGTGTTCGATGTGGGGGAGCCGACGCGTGTGCACTCCGTTGACAACCTCATCCTGCGCACCGATGCCCAGCGGGTTCTGTGCGAACCCGGGCCCGCCGTAGGTGTGGCGCCAATCCAGAGGCATCTGCTCGAAGGGCAAGGGAGCCGTCGATCGCCCGTCGAGCCAGTAGCGGTCACCGGACACCAGAAGCGTTTTCTCGAGCGTGTCCACGCGCAGGCGCACTGCGCACTGCGACTTCTCGGTCTGATGGCAGGTGTAGGCGAAGCCGCTGGCCAACACCTCGGCCTCGGCCTTGGGCACGCTGAGGTCCAGCACGCTCCCGGGGTCGAGCACTTCGCTCACCATCTGCCAGAGCTCCTGCTCCGGCTGCAACTGCGGGTCTGCGTTCAGGCTCGCCAGGGCGATCGAGGCAATGCCCAGGTGGTTGCTGCCCTTCCACCGGTACGGACGGGTCAGCAGGCTGAGACGGAACGGCTTGACGATTTTCAACGGCGAGGGTCGCTCAGGAAGAGGAAGAAGAGGGCGAACGGGAGGTGGTCGCCGGAAAGATCAAGGCGCTCTGTGCCGGATGATCCGGCGCATAGCGGACCTCGACCGCGCAACCGATGCCGTACAGGGTCAGCTCGCTAAGTGGAATGACCTTCTGCAAGCTCACGCTGTGCCGGACGCCAGCCGCGTCCCGGAACGCCACGGTGAACGTGATCAGGGGGCTGAGATCGCTATAGCTTCCACCCATCTCGCTCGCCACGATCACGCCGTCCGCACGTCCGTCGAGCGTCTCGCTCGCCGCCTCGCGGCGCGAGACCTGAAAGAGATCCCATCCACCGCACAGCAGGAAGGACCCCAACAGCATCAGGCCGATGCACGCACCCATCTGGCCCAGGCCCAGGCCGCCGGCGAGCACCACCATCGGAACGGCGCCCACCGCGAGCAGGACCGCACCCAGCCACTTCATTCGCAGGGACGGCGATGCGCCGGTCATGTGCACACGAACAGGCCCTTGAGCATGACCTTGAACGCCCCGACCTTGATCTTGGCACCGTTGTCGAAGTTGAGTGCCCGGTTCGACAGCCTGTACACCTTGAAGTCGAAACTGGCGCCCCCGATGTTGGTGCTGACGGCATTGATGGTTTCGGACAGCGAGGCGTAGGTGAAGGAATTCGCGTAGGCGATGGAAAACGAGAAGGGCGTCTTCGAGGTGATCGAAATCTCGGCCTCCGTCGTGATCGTGCTGCCTGCGTGTGTGTGCAGCGAGTTCGTGTAGCTCACGTCCTTGTGGTCCGAATGCAGGTTGATGACGTTGGCATTCACCTTGAACTCGGTCGGGGTGGTGATCTCCACATCGGCGTCGGTGCTGCGCATGGTCAGCTTGCCCTTGGAGTTGATCGTCGTCGTGCCGGTGACGTCGATCAGCTCCGTGCCGCCAATGGTGCGTTTGCTGTCCGATGTGACGTGGTAAGTCTCGAGGCCGGTCACGGTGACGTCCTTGCCCTTGGACTTCTCCGTGTACTTGCCGTCGACGGTGGTGCCCTGCGGGCCGTTGATCTGTTCCGTCAACGACACGCCGATGGTCTTGGTCTCGCCCTTGTCGACCGTGTCTGTGCGCGTGCCGGTGACATGGATGGTCTGATTCCCGATGACATCGACCTGCTGGTTGCCCCCATCCACCTTGATGAACTGGTCGCCGCCGTTGACGGTGATCTTCTGCGGCCCGCCCTTGTTGACCGTCAGCGTGTGCGGCCCGTTGATCGTCTCGTCCAGCGAGGTGTTGGTGGTGTAGTTGTCCGCGCCTTCGATGGTCGTGGTTCTCTTGCCTGCGACCGTATCGGTTTCATCGGCCTCCACATCGATCTCGAAATTCTTCTCGGCGTGAATCCGCACCAGCTCGGAACCCGGCGCATCGTCCAGGATGAACTCGTTGGCATTTGCCGGCGTCCCGTCCTGGCTGCGGCTCACGAAGCCGCTCACCGTGACCTTCGCAGGCAACTCGAGCGGCGGCATCTGGTCCGAGTTGTAGACGCGGCCAATGATGATCGGCCGGTCGGGGTGCCCGCCGATGAAATCGACGATCACTTCCTGGCCCTTGCGCGGATGATTCACCGCGCCGTAGTTCGAACCGGCCCAGGCGCTGGAAACGCGCACCCAGCAGGAGCTGTTCTCGTCGCTCTTGCCGTAGCGGTCCCAGCGGAACTGCACCTTCACGCGGCCGTATTGGTCGACCCAATACTCCTGCCCCGCCTTACCCACCACGGTGGCGGTCTGCGGTCCGTTGGTGCGGGGCATCGGCGTCACGCGCGGCGCGCGGAACGCATACGAGGTCGGCTGCACCGCGAAATCGAAGCTGTACGAGCTGTCGGCCGCACCGGTGTCGTAGCCGCCTTCGCGCAGCGCATATGACACCGACACGATCAGGTATTCCCGGTTGTCGTCCTGCCGCGGACAGTTCTGCATGGTGAAGCGGTAGCCCGGCGCCATGCCGCGCACGCTGGCGTGGCCCACGTCGCGCTCGGCCTGCGATTGCGCCTCCTCGAGCCGGATGCGCGAGTAGCGCTCGCCCTGCTCGGCCTCGCTGAAACCCCCGAGCCACTCGTAGATCTCGTAGGTGTCGTGTGCGTTTCCGCGCGGCTGGCTGCGCATGCTCAGCAGATCGGCCCTCGACTTCTTGAAGTCGTAGTCGTCCACCACGTAGGTGCCGGGGCGGATTTCCTCGGTGACCTGCCATTGGTCGATCACCTCCTGCAGCGGGTCCGCGTCGCGGTCGGCCGCGAGGTAGCTGATCTTCGGATAGGCCGGCAGGGTCTCGTGCGCGCCCATGTCATCGGCCAGCACCAGCGTGTGCTGATTCTTTTCGTGCTTGAAGTAGTAGTAGATGCCTTCATGCTCCATCAGCCGGCTCACGAAGGCGAAGTCGGTCTCCTGGTACTGCACGCAGTACTCCCACTGGCGGTAGGTTCCGCTGAGCTTCTTCTCGAACGCGAAGTTGTAGTCGGCGAAAACTTCCTCGAGGATGTCGACGACCGATTTGTTCTGGAATATCTTGCAGTCGCTGGTGCGCGTCAGGTACCAGAGCCAGGGTCGCACGGTGGCGCGGTACACCACATAGCGCGAACCGCCGCCCTCCTTGCCGATCATCGTGAACCGGACGATCTGTCCATTCAGAAAACGAGGCTGGCCTGCCGTCAGTATTTCGAGCGTGAGCGGCTTGCCCAGTACCGACTTCATGTCGAGCGACACGGTCGGGCTCAGCAGATCGACCTCGAATTCGAACAGCTGCGAGAGGCCCTCGGTCCCGTGCATCGAGCGGAACAGCAACTGGTCCTCCGCGAGCGGTGTGTGGGCTTTGACGACTCTGGCCATGGAGCTCTCCCTTTCTACGCTTGGTGCTCAGAAAATTCGTAGTGGAAATCGTCGCCCGCCGCGCTCAACTGCACGCCGGCGAGCTTGCGCGCACTGACCGTGGCGCCGATGACTTCCTCGCTCAATCGCGGAAGGATCGTGTGCGTGAGGATCGCGTCGATCATCCGTCCACCCGACTCTATGGCCGTACAGCGGCGCACCACGAGTTCGACGGCGCTGTCGTCGTAAGCCAATGCAATGCCGTGGTTCGCCTGCAGGCGCGCCGCGATGCGATCGAGCTGGAGGCGGATGATGCGATGCAATGCCTCGGCGTGCAACGGGTAATAAGGCACTACAACGAGACGGCCGAGCAGCGCCGGCGCGAACACCTTGAGCAGCGGCTCGCGCAGCGCGGTGGCCAGCGGCTCGGGGTCGGGGCGCAGGGTCGGGTCTTCGCACAGCTGCATGACCAGGTCGGTGCCGACGTTGGAGGTCATGATGATCACGGTGTTGCGGAAGTCGATGTGGCGGCCTTCGCCGTCTTCCATCCAGCCCTTGTCGAACACCTGGAAGAAGATCTCGTGCACGTCGGGGTGGGCCTTCTCGATCTCGTCGAGCAGCACCACGCTGTAAGGCCGGCGGCGCACGGCCTCGGTGAGCACGCCGCCTTCGCCATAGCCCACGTAGCCGGGCGGGGCGCCCTTGAGCGTGGAGACGGTGTGCGACTCCTGGAACTCGCTCATGTTGATGGTGACGAGGTTCTGCTCGCCGCCGTACAGCGCCTCCGACAGCGCCAGCGCGGTCTCGGTCTTGCCCACGCCCGAGGGGCCGCACAGCAGGAACACGCCGACCGGCTTGTTGGGGTTGTCGAGCCGTGCGCGCGCGGTGCGGATGCGGCGCGAGATGGTCTCCAGCGCATCGGGCTGCGCGACCACGCGGGCCGAGAGGATCTCGCCGAGCCTGAGCACCGACTGCGCGTCGTCGCGCACCATGCGGCCGATGGGGATGCCGGTCCAGTCGGCCACCACGGTGGCGATGGCCTGCGCATCGACGGCCGCGAGGATCAGCGGCGATTCGCCCTGCAGCTGCACGAGCTTGTCCTGTGCTTCGTTGAGTTCGGCGCGAATCTCCTGGGTCGTGCGCTGGGGTTCGGCGGGTGGCGCGTCGGGGTCCGCATCGACGTTCGCAGCTTCCACTTCCTGCGCGTCCGATGCCTCGGCCCGCGCCTGCGGCACCGCGGCCGGCGAGAGCTGCTTGCGCAAGGCCACGATGCGCTCGACCAGCGCGCTTTCTTCCACGCGCCGTTTCTCCAGCACCTCGAGTTCGGCCTGCGCCTGCGCGACCTGCGCCGCGATGTCTTCCACGCGGTGGTGCTCGCCCACGCCGATGGCGGCCTCGCGCCCCGCGATGCCCGACTCGATGCCCAGCACCTCGATGCGGCGCTGCAGGTCTTCGATGGCGGCGGGCAGCGCATGCTGGCTCAGCGCCACGCGCGCGCAGGCCGTGTCGAGCAGGCTCACGGCCTTGTCGGGCAATTGCCGTGCGGGAATGTAGCGGTGCGACAGGCTCACGGCCGCCTCGAGCGCGGCATCGAGGATGAGCACCCCGTGGTGCTTCTCCAGTTCGGCCGAGATGCCGCGCAGCATGATCACCGCCTTGGGCTCGGTGGGCTCGTGCACCTGGATGGTCTGGAAACGCCGCGTGAGCGCCGGATCTTTCTCGATGTACTTCTTGTACTCCGACCAGGTGGTCGCGCCGATGGTGCGCAGCCGGCCGCGCGCAAGCGCCGGCTTGAGCAGGTTGGCCGCGTCGCCGGTGCCGGCCGTGCCACCGGCGCCGACCAGTGTGTGCACCTCGTCGACGAACAGCACGATGGGCTTGGGGCTCTTCTCGACCTCGTCGATCACCTGGCGCAGCCGCTGCTCGAACTCGCCCTTCACGCCCGCGCCGGCCTGCAGCAGCGTGGGGTCCAGCACCCACAGCGACACGTCCTTGAGCGAAGGCGGCACATCGCCCGCGGCGAGGCGCGAGGCCAGGCCTTCGACCACGGCCGTCTTGCCAACGCCGGCCTCGCCGGTGAGCAGCGGATTGTTCTGCCGGCGGCGCATCAGGATGTCGATGATCTGGCGGATTTCGTCGTCGCGACCGTAGACCGGATCGAGCTCACCCGCGCGTGCCTTGGCGGTGAGGTCGCTCGCATACTTGGCGAGTGCAGAGCCGCCTGCCGCGGGGCCATCGCCCTGGTGGTGCGCCACCGCGGGTGCGCCGCCTGCCGCGCCTGCGCTCGGTGCGGCGTCGAAGTCGTCTTCGGGCGACCCCTCGGTCCACGCAGCGAGCTGCGCCACCAGCACGTCGGGCACGATCTTGTCGAACTCGCGCGAGATGCCCGAAAGCACCTGCCGCAGCCCCGGCGTCTTGATGATGCCCGCGAGCAGGTACGCACCGCGGATGGAGGTGGCCTCGAAGCGCAGGCTCGCATAGACCCATGCGCGCTCGACGGCGTTGTCGACGTGTTCGGAGATGTCGCTGATCGATGTGGCGCCATGCGGCAGCCGGTCGAGCGCGCGCACCAGGTCTTGTTCGATCGCATCGAGGTTCAGCCCCGCGCGCTTGACGATGCGCAACATGTCGCTGTCCTGCAGCTGCAGGATCTGGTGCAGCCAGTGCACGAGTTCGACGTAGGCGTTGCCGCGCAGCTTGGCGAAGGCGGTGGCGGTCTCCAATGCCTTGTAGAGCATCGGGTTGAGCTTGGAGAAAAGAGAGACGCGGCGGATGTCGGTCATAAACCCATGGAAGAAGGAGCGGAACGGGAAAACAATGCTTCGGGCTGGAACACCATGTCGCCCGCGTCGGTGTCCGACATGCGCGTGCCGAGCCAGCTGCCCCAGCCGAGACGCTGGCTGCTGTTGAGCCGCATGCCGTGCGCGTCCTGCTTCTTCAGGACGAGCCGCAGATCCCACGCGAACTCGATGCCGACGTACTGCCGCACCCAGTCGACCACCTGCTGCAGCCGCTTGCTGCCCGGCAGGAACTCGCGGAACTCTTCCTGCGAGAGCGGCCCGAGTTCGAGGCGGAACTTGGCTTGAGCATCGCGCACGGCCAGGCCGATGGTGGCGCCGCCGCCGAGCCGCTGGTTGCGGCCGGAAAGGCCGATCCGGCTGACCTGGTGCTCGTCGAGCATCACCCAGTCGCTCACGAATTCCTCGACGTGCACGGGCACGTCGAAGTAGAGCTTGAGGATCTGGATCAGGCCCTCGGGGTTGCGCGTCTGGCGCACGAGGTGCCCCGCCATGAAGGTGCGCGCATGGTCGGCGATGCGGTCGCGCTCCTTCAGGCCGGGCTGCCCCATGTTCATGAGGCTGGACACGTAGTCGACGAAGCGATGGCCGTCGGGACGGTCCAGGCTGTTGACCGACTGCGCGTCGGCCCAGGCCCGGTAGAACAGCAGGATCAGCCGGTGATGGAACAGGTCGGCGAACGCGCTGAGGGTGTCGTCGGCGTGATGCCGCTTGCGCTCGCGCGCGTACTCGGTCAGGTGCAGCGGCAGCGGGCCGTTGGGACCGAACAGGCCGAAGCCGTAGATCGAAATGCGCGGAGGTCCATCGCTGTCGACATCGACGCCCGACACGTTCGACGGCGCGAACGCCATCGAGGGCTCCTGCCCGAGGCGCAGCGGCTCGTCGAGCGGACGCGGTGCCCGGCCCAGCAGCGGATGGTCGCCCTGCGCGTCGAGGCGGCGCAGCAGCATGAACAGGTCGTGCTCGAAGGGCTGCTCCAACAGCCTGGCCCAGAGCACCGGATCGACCTCGGGCACGCCGCGCCGTGGCGCCGTGCCGGGCACGGGCGGCGCGACGTCGTGTTGTCGAATCTCGTCCGTATCGAGCACCACCTCGCCTTCACTGGCGGCCGGCGCGTCCTGCTGCATTCCTTCAGTGAAGCCGGTTTCGCTCATACGGCAGGCCGACGTCCCACGCGCGGCGTCCAGCGCGCGATCTCGCCGCGCTGCAGGCTGGACAGCGCGAACTCGGTGAAGGCATTGAGCGACACGTGCCGGCTGAAGAACTGCTCCAGCACGGCGCCGAAGAGATAAGGGCTCGCGCCGGAGAAGGCGACCTCGTCGATCTTGAGTGCCACCTCCACGCCGCGCCCGAACACGATCGGGCCCGGCTCCGGCAGGCGGCGGAACACCGGCGCCAGCGCCATCGAGCGCACGCCCTGGATCTGGCGGCGCACAGAGGGGTCGGCGAGGTTGCCATATAGGTCGAGCATCTCGCGCAGCGCGGCTGCGCCCTGCGCCGCATCCACGTCGGTGAGGCTCAGGTAGTTGAGCCCCAGGTGGCTGATGAGGCGCCAGGTCAGCGCGCCCTCGGCCAATGCGGGGTACGGGCGCGAGGGCCCGCGCAGGATGCGGATGGCGCGCACCGGCGCCGACACACGCAGCGTGAAGTCCGATTCGAGTCCGGTCGGCAGCAGCAGCGGGAGGTCGCGGTTGGTGCACAGCGCGTCGAGCGTGATGTGGCGCAGGCTGTGCGGAAAGGGCGCGTCGTGCTGGTCGACGAGCGACACGTAGACCTCGCTGCCGGTGTAGCTGGTGCGCGTGCCCTGCGCGCGTGCGCGGTCGGACACCAGTCGCGGTTCGCGGCGCAGCGAGAAGTAGGCGCCGAAGTCGCCGTCGTCGGCCGCGAACGAGCCGAGGAAGGGGCGGAACTCGCGCTCTTCGGAGCCGTTGGCCATGTGGCCGGTGACACGTTCGACGGTGAATATCTCGAAGTCGCGCGGGCGTGTGCGGTCGATCACCGCATGGTGCTCATGCTGGCCCGGTCCCACCGGAATGCGGTCGCTGCGGCGCGGCACGAGGTTGATGACGGGCGTGCAGAACAGCGAGAAGTGCTTGGCGTCGACCAACCGTTCGAGGTCGGCGTCGGCGCGATCGAGCAGGATCACGATCTCCATCGTGGTGCCGCCCATGGCCGCGGCCGCCGCGCGCAGCTTGTTCACGCTGAAGAACAGGTAGCGGTCGGGAAACGCGAAGTACTCGTGCAGCAGCCGGTAGCCCTGGAACGAGCGCGCGTCGTAGGGCAGCAGCGCCTGGTCGGGGTCGAAGCCCTCGTGCCTGACGGCCTCGTCGCCGAGCGGCACGATGCGCGCGGTGCTGCCCGGCCCGCTGCGGCAAACCACGCCAACGCTGTGGTGCGCCACGAGTTCGAGCACGCGCAGCGCATGCAGCTCCGCGCCCGAGAGAAAGAATTCGAGCCGATCCAGCGGCATGTCGGCAAAGCGTGCGCCGCCCACGGCTTCGAGCTTGATGGTGATCGCGCTCTTCGCCTGCCGCGCGACCATCGGCATGGCATGCGCGATCTCCGCCGGCACGGGGCCGATGCCGGCCTCGGCGATCTTGATGGGCCACAGCGTGACGGCATGGCCGGTGCGGAACTCGCAGGCCGTCTGTTCGCCCTTGATCATGCGTCCGCGCAGGATGGTGTGGCGCGGCAGCTCGTAGCCGGCCTTCAGCGAACCTTCGTTGAGGTTGCCGTCGATCTGCACCACGGCCATCGCGGGCAGCGGCGCAAGGAAGTTGGGGTACACCACTTCGAGCAGCCGCTGCGAGAAGCGCGGAAATTCCGCGTCCATCTTGAGCTGGATGCGCGCCGTGAGGAAGCTGAAGCCTTCGAGCAGGCGCTCCACGTACGGGTCGCTGACCTCGATGCCGCGCATGCCGAGACGGCCCGCGATCTTCGGGTAGCGCTGCGCGAACTCGGCCCCGAGCTCGTGCATGTAGGTGAGTTCGCGGTTGTAGTAGTCAAGCAGCCTGGCATCCATCAGAGGCCTCCGGTGGGCCGCAGCACCATGTGCCCGCTTTCAAGGTCGAGCTCCGAGCGCAGGATGAACTCGATCGGGTACGGCACCGACCACAGCGTGCCGCGAATCTCCAGCGCGAGCAGGTTGTGGTGTTCGAGGTCGGTGGCATCTGTCACGCAGCGCACGTCGATGCTGTCCTTCATGATGCGCGGCTCGAAGTCGATGATGGCCGATCGGATGGCCGCTTCGACGTCGGCGAAGTCGACCTCCGACATGCGCCCGCCAGCCCAGCCGCGCACGCCGAAGTTCAGCACCGAGCGGCGCGCGCGGGGCATGGTGTTGATGTTGTGGTCCGCGCCGAAGTTGGTGGTGTTGAGCAGCCACTGCAGGTCGCGCAGCACCGAGTCGCGCAGCAGCCTGCCGCTCATGAGGAAGGCGCCCGCGCGCTCCTGCCGGGTCTGCGGCGTCTTGTCGGTGAGGCGATCGAGCAGCACCGGCTGCAGGCGGTCGCGTGCAACGCTTTCCTGCTGGTCGCCGTCGGTGTCCATCATGGCGCTCATGCGTCGGTGGCCTCCCGTGCGAACTCGATGAGCCGCAGGTCGAGCAGCGAATGGTCGCCGGCTTCGCTGATCAGCGTGCGCTGCCCCAGGCCCGCGTACTGATCTTCGCCGGCCAGCGGCAGCCAGTCGGTGCGGCGGCCCAGCGTGGTCTCGTCGTCGAGCCCTTCGAGCGGGCCCGGGTAGCGCACCGGCACCAGGCCGTTGAGCGCGCGGCCGTCGTGCAGCTCGAGCTCGGCGGGGGCCCACAGCAGGTCGACCAGGTGCTGCGGGCGCGAGAACTTGATGCGGCGCACCTCGGGCAGGGGCAGCCATGCATAGCCCGAAGGCGTGAGCAGCTCCAGCACCGGGCCGATGCGCACGTCGCCGTCGCACAGCCAGGCGAAGTCGCTGCGCTCCACCGGTTCGCCGTCGAACGCTTGGGTAGCGCGCGAATCGGAACGGTCGACGCTGGTGAGCGCGCCGTGCAATGCGGGCGCGGCCTGCCGCGCGGTTTCGCGCAGAGCAGCGGCTTCATCGGCGCGGTCGGCCGGCAATGCGGCGGCGGCGATCAGCTGTTCGACCCAGTCCGCATTGCCGCAGACGATGGCCGGTGCGCGCCCGCCGGACCAGAAGTCGCTGCGATGGCGCTCACCCGCAAGCGCCATCGAACACGTGACGCTGGCAGGCGTGAAAGTGGGATCGAGCTTGGTGGCGAGCTTGAGCTGGTCTTCGGCCCGTTGCCAGTCGCCGCGCAGGGCGAGAAAGTGGCACAGGGCAAGACGCAGGCTGGCATTCTGGGGACTGGCGCGGATCTGCCGCTGTACCCATTCGGTGTGCTCGGCCACGGAGCGTTCGCCCAGCACTGCAAACCCATCGCCCATGAAGCTTCCTCGCTGACTGACTGGCACACGGCGCGAAAGGCCAGTGTGTAAAAGACGGCCGCGAAGGCCGTCGGGAAAACGTCGCCGGGCCCGCGGGGCGGGCCGCGCATCGGGAAAAGGGAAATCAGGATTCCCTGTTTTCCTTGATGTTCCAGCCCAGGACCGTCTCGGCGCCCTTGCCGCCCTTGTCGGTCTGTTCCCAGTACTGCTGCTTCACCTTCGCGGCCTGGAAGGCGTACTGCACGAACACGGCGTCGGAGCCTTGCTCTGCCGTGTACTGCACCGAGGTGACCAGCACTTCCTCGAGCGTGACGCGTGTGTATTCGATCTGCGAGCCCCCCGCCTTGCACACCGAAACCTCGACCTTGCTCAGGTGCTTGCCGCTGGCGCAGTTCTTCAGGACGGAGGGTGCCGCCTTGTCGATGCGCGCGAGCACCTGCAGGTCATTGAAGCTGGCCTTGCCAACGCCACCGCCACCGCCGCTGACCATGTTTCCAGGCTGCGTCGCTCCCCAGGCAAACGACTTGATGTCCGTCCACTCCTTGTGGTTCGAGTCCTTCGATTCGCCGTTTGCGCCTTCGACGCGCATGAACATGTCTACTGCCATGATTAACCCCCAAAGTTATATGTGCCCGATTACGGGACACCGTTGAATTAGCTGCTGTCCTTCTTGTTGGATGGCAGCTTCGAAACCAGCCGCAACGACACCGTCAGCCCTTCGAGCTGATAGTGCGGCCGGAGAAAAAACTTGGCGGCGTAGTAGCCCGGGTTGTCCTCGATGGCTTCCACCTGGACTTCCGCCGCCGCCAGCGGCTTCATTGCCTTCGTGTCCTGCGACGAGGTGCCGGGGCTGCCGTCGACGTAGTTCATGATCCAGTCGTTGAGCCAGCGCTCCATGTCCTCGCGCTCGCGGAACGAACCGATCTTGTCGCGCACGATGCACTTCAGGTAGTGCGCGAAGCGGCAGCAGGCGAACAGGTAGGGCAGGCGCGCCGCGAGGTTCGCGTTGGCCGTGGCATCGGCGTCGTAGTACTCGGCCGGCAGCTGCAGCGACTGCGCGCCGATGAAGGCTGCGAAGTCGGAGTTCTTGCGGTGCACCAGCGGCATGAAGCCGTTCTTGGCGAGCTCGGCCTCGCGCCGGTCGCTGATGGCGATCTCGGTCGGGCACTTCATGTCCACGCCGCCGTCATCGGTCGGGAAGGTGTGGGTGGGCAGGTTCTCCACCGCACCACCCGACTCCACGCCGCGAATGGACGTGCACCAGCCGTACTGCTTGAACGAGCGGTTGATGTTCACGCCCATCGCATAGGCCGAGTTGGCCCAGGTGTAGCGGTTATGCGCGGCCGAGTCGGTCTCTTCCTCGAACTCGAACTCGTCGACCGGGTTGGTGCGCGCGCCGTACGGCAGGCGCGCCAGGAAGCGCGGCATGGCCAGGCCGATGTAGCGCGCGTCTTCCGAGTCGCGCAGCGAGCGCCATGCGGTGTGCTCGGTGTTCTGGAAGATCTTGGTCAGGTCGCGCGGGTTCGACAGCTCCTGCCACGAGTCCATCTGCATCACCGTGGGCGAGGCGCCCGCGATGAACGGGCAATGCGCGGCGGCCGCGATCTTGGCCATTTCGCTGAGCATCTCGACGTCGGGCGGGCTGTGGTCGAAGTGGAAGTCGCCGATCAGCGCGCCGAAGGGCTCGCCGCCGAACTGGCCGTACTCGGCCTCGTAGATCTTCTTGAACAGGGGGCTCTGGTCCCAGCCGATGCCCTTGTGGCGCTTGAGCGAGCGCGCCACTTCGCGCTTGGACGCGCACATCACGCGGATCTTGAGCTGCTCGTCGGTCTCGGTGTTGTTCACGAGGTAGTGCAGCCCGCGCCAAGCGCCTTCGAGCTGCTGGAACTCCTCGTGGTGCAGGATCTGGTTGATCTGCTCGGAGAGCTTGCGATCGATTTCGGTGATGATGGCCTGCACCGTGCGGTAGGCATCGTTGGAGACGGTGACGGTGCTTTCCAGCGCCTGCACGGCCAGCGTCTTGACGGCGTTCTCCACCGCCTCGCGGGCCTGGTCGGTCTTGGGCTTGAACTCGCGCTGCAGCAGGTCGGCGAACTCGTTCGGCTCGAGCGCTTCGACGGTGGCGGGTGCGCGCGCGGCGCTCTGATTGGATGCGGTGCTCATGATGGCGGTCCTTGCTGCTCGCGCTTACTCTGAAGATGTGCCGGGGGCGCCGGCCTTTTCGTTCGCGGCTTCGACCGCCTTCGCCACGGCCGGGTTCGGCGCCGATGCCAGCGACTTGAGGAGGCCGGGGTTCTGCAGCGCCTGCGCGATCAGCTGCTCCGCGCCGTTCTTGCCGTCCATGTACGAGAGCAGGTTCGACAGCTCGGTGCGCGCTTCGAGCAGCTGCTGCAGCGCACCGACCTGGCGGGCGATGCGCGCGGGCGAGAAGTCGTCCATGCTGTCGAAGGTGATGTCGACGTTCATCTGGCCATCGCCGGTGAGCGTGTTGGGCACCTGGAAGGCAACGCGCGGCTTGATGGACTTCATGCGTTCGTCGAAGTTGTCGATGTCCACCGCCATGAACTCGCGCTCGCCGAGGTCGGGCATCGGGTCGATCTGCTTGCCCGCGAGATCGGCGATGACGCCCATCACGAAGGGCAGCTGGATCTTGCGTTCGCTGCCGTAGATCTCGACGTCGTATTCGATCTGCACACGCGGCGCGCGGTTGCGCGCGATGAACTTCTGACCACTGTTTCTGACACGGTTGTCTGCCATAAGCTTCCTCTTGAATCTGTAATGCGTGTGGGTGCGATCCCGGTGGCCTGCCGGCCCGCGGAGCTCCCGATGGCTTTCGCCTTGCTATTCCGTGCTGCCCCCAGCGTTCAGCGGACGTCCTGCAAGGCTCTCTATCTTTTGCAATCCCTCGGGCACGAGCTCTTCGATGATCTGGAAGAAGTTCAGGTCCATCAGCCGCTGCGCTCTTCGTATCAGCATGGGCGCCGGATGACTGGGCTCCATGCGCTCCAGGTACTGGCAGGCCTTCTCCAACACCACCTGCACATCATCACGAGTCGATATTTCAATATCTTTAACCAGCACCGTGCGCGGGCCGGTGCCGCCATTGGCGGTGGCCGCGGCGGCCCCGTTCGCCATCGGCACCGAAGCACCCGCCCCTTGCGCGACGGCGCCGACGCGCGCTTCACCGGCCACGGCTGCCGCGTCCTGCGCCTGTTCGGGCAACAGCTGGACCACGGTGCGCAGCGAGCGCTCGAGCCGCGAAAAGTCCGGCGCCCAGCTCTGGCCGAGCGCGCGCTCGCAGGTCTCGCGAATGCGCCGCAGCAGGTCGAGCGCCGCGCGCAACGCCACCACCGGAGGCGCCGCTTTCTCGTGCGCGCGCCGCGCCGCGTCCCGCAGCCGGCCAATGCCGCCCGGGTAATCGATCTGATGGTCGGTCTTGCTCGAATCGAGCAAGGCTTCGACCTGTCGCAGGCTCATCGATGCGCCGCCGTCCTCGAGCAGCCGGGCATCGCGCACGCTGCGCCCGAGTCCCTCGGCTTCGGCCAGCGCGGCCAG
The DNA here is from genome assembly GCF_059491885.1 of Variovorax sp. Varisp46. Lineage (NCBI taxonomy): Bacteria > Pseudomonadati > Pseudomonadota > Betaproteobacteria > Burkholderiales > Comamonadaceae > Variovorax > Variovorax sp. Varisp46. The sequence goes on along the minus strand of NZ_CP168515.1, from coordinate 5,391,862 downwards.
TGCATTCATGCGCGGCAGCGGATCTTCGAAGTCGCCATCGACGACGCGCGGATGCACGTCGTTCCAGAATTTCTGCAGCACGGCATCGACGAGTTGCAGCCCATCGACGTAGCCCGGCAATCCACGGTTTTCGGTCCAGGCCAGCGTGAGGGGCACCAGCACGCGCAGGTCCCGCGTGCGTGTGCACAGCTGCTTCGCGATGCGCTCCACGCGTGCCCAGTCGGGCGGCTCCGCGGGGATGATCGTCGAGCCGAATTGCTGCTCGCGCTTACCTGTTGTTGCTTGGTGCAACGCCATGAAATCGGGGTCGTATTCCAGGTCTTCCCCGCAGGAAAGCGGGCCTTCCACAGGCAACTGCAATAGATCGATCTCGCTCGTCGACAACCTCTTCTCCCTTGTTCAACCGTTTCTCAACAGCAGCGATCTTGAGGGGAACAAGAGGCGCGGTCAACAGCAACAGACTGCAACGCGAACCATATGAATCACAAAGGAGTACAACTCCTTTTAAAACTCAAACAGAACGTCTACATGTTCACACTCAGCAGTCCGCGTTCACCCAAGTTGCGCATCAATGCGCTGATGCCAAAAGTCCACATCGGCGCCTGATCGGCGTGCACCACGCGATTGACGAGGGCGCCGAGTTCGGGCGCGGCAATGCGCACGCGGTCACCCACGACATGGGTGAATCCTTGCCCAGGCCCGTGACGGTCCTGTGTCGGCGCGAACATCGTGCCCAGAAACAGCATGAAGCCATCAGGGTAGGCGTGGTGCTTGCCCACGGTCTGCGCCACGAGATCGAGCGGATCGCGGCTGATCTTCGACAGCGAACTCGAACCCTCGAGCGTGAAACCCTCAGGGCCGGTGACTTCCAGCGCGACGGTGATGCGTCGCACGTCCTCGATGCCGAAGTGCGCATCGAACAAGCGGATGAAGGGGCCGATCGCGCACGAGGCGTTGTTGTCCTTGGCCTTGCCGAGCAGCAGTGCGCTGCGGCCTTCGAAGTCACGCAGGTTGACGTCGTTGCCGAGCGCGGCGCCGAGTGTCTCGCCGCGGCTGTTGACGGCGAGCACGACCTCCGGCTCGGGGTTGTTCCACACTGAACCCGAATGGATGCCGACATCGGCACCCGTGCCCACGGCGGCGAGCACCGGGGCCTTGGTGAAGATCTCGGCGTCGGGGCCGATGCCGACTTCGAGGTACTGCGACCACACGCCTTGCGCGATCAGCACGTCCTTGACCTTCATGGCCTCGGGCGATCCCGGCACGATGTCGGCGAGGTTGTCGCCGAGCACGCCGCCGATGGCCGCGCGCGTGGCCTCGGCCTTCGAGGCGTCGCCGCGCGCCTGCTCCTCGATCACGCGTTCGAGCAGGCTCGCGACGAAGGTGACGCCGCTGGCCTTGATGGCCTGCAGGTCGCAGGGCGCGAGCAGCCAGGGCTTGCCGGCGTCGCGTGCGCTCTCGTCGCTGTTGGCGATGGCCTCGTCGAGCGAGGCGATGCGCGGAGCGCTGCGCAATGCACGGCGAACGGCTTCGGCGGGCGCCTCCTTGCCTTCGAGCAGGTCGCTCATGGTCGGCGCGAGCCTCGACAGGTCGTACAGGCCGCCTTCGTGCACGGCCACCAGCACGGGGCCCACGCCGGGTTGCCAGAGGCGGCCGACGAGGGTGGCGCGTTCGGCGTCGCGGGGCAGGCTGGAAGAAGTTGAAAGATCGAGCGGCATGGCGTGGTGTCTCCGTGAGGTTGTGTGCGCTACGTTGCATCGTAGCGGCGCAGCGGGGAGGCGACGCGGCCGGCCGCTCCTTTTGTGTCAGTGCCGCGCGGCTCGCACGCGCGCCACTTCGGCGGGCAGGTTGGCCCACGCGGGCTCCTGCGGTGCGAAGCGCGCGCGCATGTAGCCGGCGAGTTCGGCGATCTGCCGGTCGTCGAGCGCCTCGCGGAACGCAGGCATGAAGCCGATGTCGCGGCTTGCGGGCTCGCGCACGCCGTCGAGGATGGTGCGCAGCAGGTTGTCGGGCCGCGCGCTCGTGAGGCCGCTGTTGAGGGCCAGCGGCGTGTTCACGCCGAGCAGCGTGGGGCCGTCGCCGTCATGGTGGCATGAGGCGCAGGCGCTGTCGAACATGCGCTGCGCGGGGCCGAGAAGCTGGCCCTGGGTGCGCGCCGCGTTGTCGATGGCCTGTTGCGCAAGCGCTTGCGGCTCCGCCACCGGTGCGGGATTGAGCGAGCCGAGGTACACGGCCATCGCGCGCACATCGTCGTCGGGCACCTGCGCGAGTTCGCGCACCACCTCGGCCATCGGCCCGCCCGCGATGCCGTGGCGCGGCGAATGACCGTTACGCAGGTAGCGGTACAGCGCGTCGGTGTCCCACGGCACGGCGGCCTTCGACAACTGCGTGAGTGCGGGCGCCTCCCAGCCGTCGACTATCGCACCCGAGAGGAACGCGCTGCCGCCCTGCTCCGCGCCGAGCGCGTTGCGCGGCGTGTGGCATGCGCCGCAATGACCCAGGCCGTTGACGAGGTACGCGCCGCGGTTCCACTCGGCGCTTTGCGTGGCCACGGGCCGCACCGGCGTGGGGTCGTGGAAGAGCGCGTTCCAGCCGGCCATCAACGGGCGCATGCTGAACGGGAACTTGAGTTCGGACTTCGGCGTTTCCGCACGCACCGCAGGCATCGACATGAAGTACGCATAGAGCGCCTGCAGGTCGTCGTCGCTGGTCTTCGCAAACGCGGTGTAGGGGAACGCGGGGTACAGGTAGTGGCCGTCGCGCGAGACGCCTTCGCGCATCGCGCGCTGGAAGGCGCTGAAAGACCAGCGGCCGAGGCCCGTGTCCGCATCGGGCGTGAGGTTGGTGGTGTAGAGCGTGCCGAAGGGCGTCTCCATCGCGCGGCCGCCTGCGTTCGGTGTGCCGCCGGGCGCGGTGTGGCACACGGCGCAGTCGCCGGCGGCGGCGAGCACGCGGCCGCGGTCGATGGTGGACTGGCTGTAGACGGGTGCGGTGAGCGATACGGGCGCGATGGCGGAGCGCCAGCCGAGCAGGCCGGCGATGATGCCGAGGCCGCCGATGAAGAGTGCGGCACCAGTGGCCCACAGGCCCTTCCTCTTGGGCCAGATGGCTCCCGCATTGCTCCTTCCGCCTCTGGGGGAAGGTTGTGATGGGGGCACGGCAGCGTCACCATTCGTACGCCGCTCACCCCCGCCCTCCCCCAAAGGGGGCGGGAGAAATTCCCGATTCAACTCCGCCAACACCGTCTCCGGCGTGAACGGCGGCGATCTGAACCGCACTCCCGTCGCATCGAAGATCGCATTCGCGATCGCCGCCGTCCCCGGCACCGACGACGATTCGCCCGCGCCCAGCGAAGGCTCGCCGGGCCGGGGCATGTGCATCACCTCGATCACCGGCACTTCGCGGAAATTGATGATCGGGTAGCTGCCCCACTCACGGCTCGCGACCACACCGGAAGGCAACACCCCAGGCAGTTGTGCGCCGCCAGACCCGCCCTGCGGCGCGAACTGCACTTGCTCCTTCAGCGCCCGGCTCGTGGTCTGGATCACGTTGCCGTGCACTTGGTGTTCGACACCCGCTGGGTTGACCAGCAAACCCGCGTCGTGCCCCACCACGACGCGGCGCACGTGCACCTCGCCGGTCTTGCGGTTGACCTCCACATCGGCCACCCACGCGGCCCACGCCGCGCCGAAGCCCGGCCACTTGCTGTGGATGTAGCGCGCATACGCGAAGCCCTGCCCGAAGAGGATGTCGCCGCCCTCCCCGAGCCCGCCGTCGGCGTTTTCCTGCGGTCCGGTGCGCATGCGCCAGCCGGCCTTCTGCGCGGTCGCCTGCACGAGCTCGAACGCGCGCGGATCGTCCAGGTGCCGCAGCCGGAATTGCACCGGATCGACACCCGCCGCCGTGGCGAGCTCGTCGATGTACGACTCGTGCGCGAACGAACTCGGCAGCGCCGACACGCCGCGCAGCCACGAGGCGCGCACGATCGGCGCCATGTCGTTGACCTTCACGCGCAGGTTGTCGTAGCTGTATGGCGGGCGCGCAGTGCGGTCGCCCATCTCGTAGGCCTGCGCCACCGGCTCGATGGTGCGCGTGAGCAGCAGCGCGAGCGTGGGCGCGCCGTTGGACGGGTACGAGGTTTCGAAGTCGTAGGCGGCCACGCGGCCATCGGCCATCAGGCCGCCGTCGATCTCCATGAGCTGCGCGGCGCCCTTGGGCTCCCAGGCGTGCTCCTGCTCGCGCGTGAGCTGCACGCGCACCGGCGCGCCGTCGGCGCCGTTTCGGCCGTAGCAGCCTGCCGCTTCCATGCGGATGACGTCGACCTGCACGTCTTCCACGCCCATGAGCTTCGCCAGATCGGCGCGCAGCACATGCGGGTTCTGCGAGCCGGCCCAGCAGCGAAGGACGATGCCGCCGCCATCGATCGGCTGCCACTCGGCCAGCGCGCACGAGGGCCCGATGGACGCGTGCATCTGGTACGGCCACACATACGTGCGGTGCATCGGCTGCGCGGCCGCGGCGATGGCGCCATCCACATCGCCTTCATCGACCAGCAGGCGCTGCGTCGAGGGGTTGTCGCGCAGCGCCCGTGCAAGGTCGCCGAGGTCGGGCATGCCGGGCCACGGTTTCCACGCGACGCGCAGTTCGCGCAGCGCCTGCTCGGCGTGCTCCTCGCGCTCGGCCACGATGCCGATGAAATCGCGGATGACGACCACCGCGCGGATGCCGGGAATGTGCGCGATGGACGATTCGTCCACCGACTCGAGCGTGTTGCCGATGAACTCGCCATGGTCCGCGCCCGCATACGGCGGGCGCACCACGCGGCCATGCAGCATGCCGGGCACGCGCATGTCGTGCACGAACACGAGGTCGCCCGCGAGCTTGGCCGGAATGTCGACGCGCGCCTGACGCGTGCCGACGACGCGGTAGTCCGCCGGGTCCTTGGGCTGCGCCTGGGAATCGAGCCGCAGCACGGTGCGCTGGCCGGCCACGAGCTCGGCGTAGCCGACGTGGCGATCCGGCGCCTCGGTAACGCGCACCACGCCGTTGCGCACCTGCAGCGCATCGACGTCCACGCCGAACCGCTCGGCCGCGCGTGCGACCAGCCACGCGCGCGCCTGCGCGGCGGCGAGGCGCAGCGGCTGCGCATGGATCTGGATCGACGCGCTCGCGATGGTCGCGCCCTGGTTGGGCGCGCGCGCGGTGTCGCCGAGCATCACGCGCACGCAGGGCATGCCGAGGTCGAGCTCCTCGGCCACGATCTGTCCGAGCGCGGTCTGGATGCCAGTGCCAAGGTCGACGTGGCCGTTGAGCGCGCAGGCGCTGCCGTCGTCCCATACGGCGAGCAGGATCTCGTCGCCCTCGATGGGGTTGCCGGCGATGAAGGCTGGCTGGCCATTGGCGGTCGGCGGCGCGGGCGGGGTCTCGCGCACCACCAGCAGAACGCCGTTGGAAGCGAGGAATTCGGCGCGCGTGCGTGGCAGATCGGCGCGGCGTGTCATGGCTGTTGCCCCCTCTCCCACCGGAAGAGGGAAAAAGGCCACCGGCTCATGGAGCCACCTTCGCGCGCATGCGGAAAGCCGCGCGCTGCACCGCATCGAGTATTTCGATGTGCGTGCCGCAGCGGCACAAATTGCCCGACAGCTCGCTGCGGATGCGCGCCTCGCTCGCATCCGGATCGCGCGCGAGCAAGGCGGCCGCCTGCATCACCATGCCGTTGAGGCAGTAGCCGCACTGCGCGGCCTGCGCATCTTCGAACGCGGCCTGCACCGGATGCCAATCGCCGCGCGCGCCCAGCCCTTCGAGCGTGGTGATCGCACGCCCCGCCACGCCATGCGCGGGAATCACACACGAGCGCGCCGCCACGCCGTCGACATGCACCGTGCACGCGCCGCACTGCCCCAGTCCGCAGCCGTACTTGGGGCCGTTCAGCCCCAGGTCGTTGCGCAGCAGGTGCAGCAGCGTCGCCTCGCGCGGCACGCCCTCGATCGATTGCGCCCGGCCGTTGACCAGCAGGTGCAGCGGCTCAGCGCCGCAACTGTCCGTCACGGGTGTACATCTCCAGGTCCACGAAGGTCGAGCCGTTGTGGTTCTTCGCGCTGTACTCGATGGGAAAGTCGCCGAAGCGCGTGCTGCCGATGCTCTCCAGCCCGGCGATGAAGCTGTCGCGCGTGAGCGTCTTGCCCGCCCGGCGCAGGCCCTCGGCCATCACGCGCGCGACGATGTAGCCCTCCAGCGCGGTGTAGCTGTCGATCTTCTCGCCGAACTCGGCGCGGTCGCGCTGGTAGTCGGCCACGATGGGCACGCGCTGCGCCGTCGGCGGCGGCACGATGCTGGCCGTGACCAGCCCCGCGAGCTTGCCGTCGAGCCGCTTGGCCGAGCCGGCCGCGTCGGTGATGCCGACCGACAGCGTGTACAGCGGCGAGCCCACGCCGTTCGCGCGGTAGTCGCGCATGAACACCTCGACCATGCGGCCGGCCATGATCATCACGACCGCGCCGGGCTTGGCTTCGGCGAGGCTGGTGGCGACCTGCTTCGCGTCTTCCGCCGTGATCGCGAGCGGCAGCGTTTTCACGACCTGCACCTTGTAGTCGGCCGCCAATTCCTCGCAGGTGGCGAGGTTCGACTTGCCGAAGGGGCTGTCCTGGTACACCACGGCAATCGACGAAATGCCGATGGTCGAGAGGTGGCTGATGATCTTGCGCAGCTCCAGGTCGTAGCCCGCGCGCACGTGGAACAGGTAGCGGTTGACCTTGGCGCGGAACGAGCTGGTGCCCACCAGCGGCGCGAACATCGGCACGCCGGCCTTCTCAGCGAGCGGCATCGCGGCCGCGAGGTTGCCGGTGGCCACGTAGCCGGTGAGCGCGAAGACCTTGTCCTCATCGATCAGCTTCGCGGTGTTGGCGGCCGTCTTCGCCGGGTCGTAGGCATCGTCGTAAGTGACGAGTTCGATCTTGCGGCCATTGACGCCACCCGACTTGTTGACGCGGTCGAAGTACAGCTTGATGCCCGCGCGGTAGTCGATGCCGAAGTCTTTCGCCGGCCCGCTGAGCACGGCCGACTGGCCGATGCGGATGGTGGTGTCGGACACCCCGTTTTCAGCGCGTGCCGATCGAAGAAATCCGGGGCCGAGCGCCAGCATTGCGCCGCCCGCCACCATGGCGCGCCTTGATATCGAAAGCTTCATGCGTCTTTTTCTCAGGTTGTCGTCGTCAGGGAACGATTCGTTCGTTCAGGTGGCCTGTACATCGGCGGACTGGATGCGCTTGACGCCCTTGGCCGCCATCTGTTTCCAGGCCGCGGCGAGCGAGCCGTTGAGGTCGATGCCGCGCGTGGCGTCCTCGATTACATAGGCCTCGAAGCCGGCCTTGCGCGCGTCCATCGCGGTCCATGCCACGCAGAAGTCGGTGGCCAGCCCGGTGACGAACACGGTCTTGATGCCGCGCGCCTTCAGGTAGCCGGCCAGGCCGGTGGCCGTCTTGTGGTCGGCCTCCTCGAAGGCCGAGTAGCTGTCCATGTCCTTGTGGAAGCCCTTGCGGATGACGAGTTGCGCGGTCGGCACCTTCAGGTCCTTGCCGAGCGCCGCGTCGTCCGTGCCCTGCACGCAATGGTCGGGCCACAGCACCTGCGTGCCGTAGCTGAGCTTGGTGGTCTCGAAGGGCTTCTTGCCGCTGTAGGTGCTTGCGAACGACGCATGGCCCGCCGTGTGCCAGTCCTGCGTGACGACGATGTTCTCGAACGCCGGTGCGAGTGCGTTGATGACCGGAATCACCTCGTTGCCACCCTTGACCGCGAGCGTGCCGCCGTCGAGAAAGCAGTTCTGCACGTCGACCACGATCAACGCGGCCTTGGCGCCCGGCTTGATCTTGCCGGCCGCGAAAGCGTTGAAGCCGAAACTGCCGAGGCCGCCGGCCATCCCGAGGGCGGCGGCGGATTTCACGAGGGTTCTGCGATGCATGGCGTGGACTCCGGTGGGTTGATGAAGAACGAAAGACTCAGACGCTCAGATAAGCACGGCGCACTTCGTCGTTGGCCGCGAGCTCGGCCATCGTCGCGTGATAGCGGATCTGCCCCTTCTCGAGCACATAGGCGCGGTCGGACACCAGCTCGGCGAAGTGCATGTTCTGCTCCGACAGCAGGATGCTCACGCCCTGCGCCTTCAATTCGAGAATCATGTTGGCCATCTGCTCGACGATCACCGGGGCCACGCCTTCGGACGGCTCGTCGAGCAGCACCAGGTAGGGGTTGCCCATGAGCGTGCGCGCGACCGTGAGCATCTGCTGCTCGCCGCCGCTCATGCGCCCACCCGGTCGGCTGGGCATCTCGCCGAGGTTGGGAAACAGCTTGAACAGCCGCTCGGGCGTCCACAGCGGCGCGTCGGCGCCGTCGGCCCAGCGGCGCGCGGGCTGCTTGCCGACCTCGAGGTTCTCCATCACCGTGAGGTCGGTGAATACGCGGCGGTCTTCGGGCACGAAGCCCAGGCCCAGTCGCGCGGCGTGGTGCGGCTCGCTCTTCGAGATGTCGTGGCCCAGGAAACGCACGGCGCCTCGGCGCTTGGCGAGCATGCCGATCAGCGCCTTGAGCGTGGTCGACTTGCCCGCGCCGTTGCGGCCCATGAGCGCAACCACTTCGCCGCGGCGCACGTCGAGGTCGACGTCATAGAGGATCTGCGCGGCGCCGTACCAGGCGCACAGGGCCTTGGCCTGCAGAAGAGGTTCTTGCGTGCTCATGCTGCGACTCCAAGGGCTGCGGCTTTCTCTGCAATCTTCTCGAATGTCTTGCCGCTGCCGAAGTACACCTCCTGCACCTTCGGGTGATCTCGGATTTCGAGCGGTTTGCCCTGCGCGATGAGGCGCCCGCGCGCCAGCACGATCATGCGGTCGGCATACGCAAACACCACGTCCATGCTGTGCTCGGTGAACAGCACGGCCATGCCGCGCTGGATGACGAGGTCCTTGGTCAGCGCCATCAGCGAGTTGCGCTCTTTGGGCGCCATGCCGGCGGTGGGCTCGTCCATCAGCAGCAGCTTGGGCGAGTTGGCCATCGCGATGGCGAGCTCGACGCGCTTCACGTCGCCGTAGGCCAGCACGCTGCAGGGCCGGTCGGCCTGCGATTTCATGCCGACCTGGTCGAGCAGTGCCAGCGCTTCGTCGCGCTTGTGGTCGGCCGCGCGGCGCCACATCGAGAACAGCTTGCCGTCGTGCGACAGCAGCGCCATCTGCACGTTTTCGGCCACGGTGAGCGAGGCGAAGGTCTCGGCGATCTGGAAGGTGCGGCCCACGCCGCGGCGCCAGATGTCGCGCGGCTTGCGGCCCACGAGCTCGTGCCCGTCGAACAGGATCGAACCCTGGTCGGCCTTGAGCTGACCGTTCACCATGTTGAAGGTGGTGGACTTGCCAGCGCCGTTCGGGCCGATCAGCGCGAGCAGTTCGCCGGCGTGCAGCTCGAAGCTGATGCCATCGACGGCCTTCACGCCGCCGAAGGACTTGCCGAGGTTCTCGACCTTGAGAAGGGGTGCACTGGAGGTGGTCATGCCTTGGCCTCCTTCACCTCGGCCGCTGTCGGTGAATCGGGCTTGGCCCGGCGCAGCACGCGGTCGGTCAGCTGCTTTGCGAAACCCGCGATGCCCTGCGGGAACAGCAGCACGAGGAGCAGGATGATCGCGCCCAGCGTCGCGCGCCAGTAGTCGGTGTTGCGCGCCACGGTGTCGTGCAGCCAGCTGAAGGTGACGGCGCCCACCACCGGCCCCGCCAGCGTCTGGATGCCACCCAGCAGCACCATCACCAGCCCGTCGACCGACTTGTCGACGCTGAGGCTTTCGGGCGAGATGCTGCCCTTGGAGAAGGCATACAGCGAACCCGCGAGGCCAGCCGCTGCACCGGCGATGACGAAGGCCGTCCACTGCATGCGCTTGACGTCGATGCCGATGGCATCGGCGCGCAGCAGCGAGTCGCGGCCCGCGCGCAGCGCGTAGCCGAAGGGAGAGAACAGCACGCGGCGCAGCATCAGGATGCCTGCGGCCGCGAGCACCAGCGTGAGCCAGTAGTAGGTGCGCTTGTCCGACAGCCACTCCGAGGGCCACACGCCCGTGAGGCCGTTGCTGCCGCCGGTGAACGAGTCCCACTGGTAGACGATGGCCCAGGTGATCTGCGCGAAGGCCAGCGTGAGCATCGCGAGGTACACACCCGACAGCCGCACCGCGAACCAGCCGTAGACGAAAGCGCCGATGGCCGCGACCAGCGGCGCCACGACCAGCGCCGCTTCCATCGGCAGGCCGCTCGCGCGCACCAGCAGCGCGGCACCGTAGGCCCCGAGCCCGAAGTAGGCGGCATGCCCGAACGAGTGCATGCCGGCCGGGCCCATGATGAAGTGCAGGCTCGCGGCGAACAGCGCGGCGATCAGCAGGTCGATCAGCAGCACCGTGGTGTAGGGAGAGTCGGCCGTGAGCAGCGGCATCGCCATCAACACCACGCCCAGCGCGGCGACCAGCCACAGGTAGCCCTTGCTCGCGCGGCGCAGCGGCTCCTCGGCCATGCCCACGTAGCGGCTCGGCGCCTGCGGCCGGCCGAACAGGCCCCACGGGCGCCACACCAGCACCACGGCCATCACGACGAAGTCGACCACCAGCGTGAGCTTGGAGAACGACACGCTGTAGCCGAAGATTTCCACCACGCCGATCCAGATGCAGACCGCCTTGATCTCCGAGATCAGCAGCGCCGCCGCATAGGCGCCCGGAATGGAGCCCATGCCGCCCACCACCACGACCACGAAGGCCGCGCCGATGGTGTTGAGGTCCAGCGCGAGCGTGGCCGGCTCGCGCGGCAGCTGCAGCGCGCCGCCCAGGCCCGCGAGCATCGCGCCGAGCCCGAACACCGCGGTGAACAGCCAGGCCTGGTTCACGCCCAGCGCGCTGACCATCTCGCGGTCCTGCGTGGCGGCGCGCACCAGCGTGCCCCAGCGGGTGCGCGTGAGCAGCAGCCACATGAGCCCGAGCACGACCGGGCCGACGACGATCAGGAACAGGTCATACGTGGGGAATTGCCGGCCCAGGATCTCGACCGAGCCCGACAGGCCCGGTGCGCGCGGACCGAGCAGTTCGTCGGGGCCCCAGACATAGAGCACCGCGTCCTTGATGACCAGCACGAGTGCGAAGGTCGCCAGCAGCTGGAACAGCTCGGGCGACTTGTAGATGCGGCGCAGCAGCACCATCTCGATCAGCGCGCCGAGGATGCCGACCGCGACGGCGGACAGCACCACGGCCGGCCAGAAGGCCATGCCGCCGCCGAGCTTCTCGACCAGCGTGTAGGCGAGGTAGATGCCGACCATGAAGAAGGAGCCATGCGCAAAGTTGACGATGCGCGTGACGCCGAAGATCAGCGAAAGGCCGGCCCCCACAAGGAACAGCGACGAAGCCGACGACAGCCCGGTGAGGAACTGAAGCAGCAGGGACGAGAGGCTCATGGGTGCAAGCATTCCGGGAAGAAAAAGGTCAGTCGGCAGCGCGGGACTTCTTGACGTCGGCGGCGCTCGGCTGGAACTTGGCGCCGTCGAAATACGTGTAGTCGACCATCACGCCCTTGCCGTTCTCGTTCTTCGTCTTGCCGACGAAGGCGCCCATGGTGGACTGGTGGTCCTCGGCGCGGTAGCTGATCTTGCCGAACGGCGTGTCGACCTGCAGGCCCTTGAACGCGGCGACGAGCTTCGGCGTCTCGGTGCTCTTGGCCTTCTCGATGCCGGCCGCGACCGACTTGATCATGCTGTAGCCGACCACCGAACCCAGGCGCGGATAGTCCTTGTACTTGCCGTGGTAGGCGAGGAAGAAGGCCTTGTGCTCGGGCGTCTGGATGCCGTACCAGGGGTAGCCGGTCACGATCCAGCCGTTGGGCGTTTCGTCCTTGAGGGGGTCGAGGTATTCGGGCTCGCCGGTCAGCACGCTGACGACCGCGCGGTCCTTGAACAGGCCGCGCGTGTTGCCTTCGCGCACGAACTTCGACAGGTCGGCGCCGAACAGCACGTTGAAGATCGCGTCGGGCTTGGCATCGGCCAGCGCCTGCGCGACCGCGCCCGCATCGACCTTGCCGAGCGGCGGCGCCTGCTCGGCGACGAACTCGACGTCGGGCTGCGCGGCCTTCAGCAGCGTCTTGAACGCGGCCACGGCCGACTGGCCGTATTCGTAGTTGGGGTACACGACGGCCCAGCGCTTCTTCTTGAGCTTGACGGCCTCGGGCACGAGCATCGCGGCCTGCATGTAGGTGCCGGGGCGCAGGCGGTAGGTGTATTCGTTGCCGCCCTGCCAGGTCATCTTGTCGGTCAGCGGTTCGCCGGCCAGGAAGAAGATCTTCTTCTGCTTGGCGAAGTCGGCCACGGCCAGGCCGGTGTTCGACAGGAAGGTGCCGGTGAGCACGTCGATCTTCTCGCGCGCCACCAGCTCCTCGGCCACGCGCACGGCGTCGCCGGGGTTGGCGTTGTCGTCGCGCGTGATGAGTTCGACCTTGCGGCCGTTGACGCCGCCCTTGGCGTTGATTTCTTCGACGGCCAGCTCCATCCCCTTCTTGTAGGGCTCGAGGAAGGCGGGCTGGGCCTTGTAGCTGTTGACCTCGCCGATCTTGATCACGCCCTGCGCATGCGCGGGAACGAGAGCAGTGGTCAGCGCGGCGAGGGCCGCGGCGCTGAAGACGTGACGCAATGGGTTCATGAGGAAAACTCCTTGGGATCGAAAGAGAAGAAAACGGCGTGAGTGGATGCGGGGGCGGGCGGGACGGCGTTAGCGCAGACCGTCTTCGCCCTTGATTTCGCTGACCTGCAGGCCGCCAATGCGCGGCAGTGGACGGCCGCTGTCGGTGACTGCGACCGCCACCACGATCTCGTTGGCGCGCGGCGCATCGCTCACGCGGGCTTCGATGGCGTCGAAGTGACTGCGAACGAAGGCCGCGTCCTTATGGCCGAGCGGCACGTCGATGGCAGTGCCCAGGGTGCCCAGCTTCTTGGCCGAAGGCACGAGCGCCGCGCCCTTCTCGACCGCCGCGCGCAGCGGCGCGCCGAGCTTGGGATGCAGGATGGCAGCGGCGTGTTCGAGCTCGCCGCGCTCGCCGACGATGGCGGCCTTGCCGTAGCTCTGCGCCTGGCCGGGCTCGATGCCGAGCGCCTTCACGGCCTTCTGGCCCAGCAGCGCGCCGAGTTCTTCGCCGATGGCGATGAGTTCGTCGAGGTTCTCGCTGTAGCGCCCCGCGTAGGGGTTCTCGATCACGGCGATGGCGACGGCGCGGCGCGTGGGCGGCGTGACGTCCTGGCCCATCTCCTTGCGGGTTTCGTCGACCTGAACGACGAGCTTGCGGATGTTGGCGGTCATGTCTTGTGTTCCTTCGTGTCTCTTGTTCAGGTCAGCGCAGGCCGTCCCATTTGCTGATGTCTTTGGCGAGCAGGCCGCCGACGCGGGCGTGCACGCGGTAGCCGGTGCTCATCGCGAGGATGAAGACGATCTCGTCGGCCGCAGGCGCGCCGGGCACGCGCACTTCGATGGCATCGAACTGGCCGCGCACGTAGCTCGCGTTGATGTTGGTCAGCGGCACGTCGAGTGCGGCACCGGGCGGCCCGACCTTCTTGGTCGAGGGCACGATGGACAGCGCATTGCCTGGCTGGCCGGTTTTCTCTTCGGCCTTGCCCGCGGTGTAGGCCGCGCGGCTGCCCTTCCAGCCGAGCAGTTCGCGCATCGCGTAGCCGCCGGGCACATGCCACAGTGCGCCGTGCTCCAGCTCGCCATCGGCGCCGACGATGGCGCCCTTGCCGTAGGTGGCGATCTGCTCAAGCGGCACGTCCATGGCGGCGTGCAGCCTGTGCGCCATGTCGACGCCCACGGGGTCGAGCAGCGCCATCATCGGAAGGATGTCGGGCTCGTAGCGGCCGGCGAAAGGATTGGTCAGCACCGCGCCGATGGCACCGCGCACCAACGGGGTGTCGGCACGCGGTCCGAACTCGTGGTGGATGTGCTCGACATGGGTGAAGACGCGGCGTATATCGATCATGAAAAAGGACCTTGCTTTTCGTTAAGCAAATACTGAACCAACTGCTTTCGGCAGCACTGTCTGCAGCGACTTCGAGCATAAGGGCTCGACAAGTCGAAACTGCCCCTGGCAAACGAGTAGAACGGCCCAGGCGAGCCCCCCTTTTTGCAGGACCTTGGCGCAGATCGCGCCCGTATCGAGTGCGCTTTTGACCTGCGACGGTGCGAGCGTCGGCACGTCGACGGTGACGAGCATGTCGCCGAGGTCGCTGTCGTCCTTGCATTCGTTCGCGGGGCGGCGCGCGATGGCGTCGTCGTCGACATCGACGGCGTTGGCGATCACTGTCGCGGCGGCGTCGGCCTGCGCTGCGGTGGCGGCCAGGACCGTCACGCTGTCGGCGATGCCCAGCGAAAAGCTGCGCCCGCGCCAGCCGCTGGTGGCGACGCCGCGCACGGGCTGGTCCGCGTGCAGTTCGAACTGGCCGTCTGTGGTGAGGGCGCCGCCGTGGTCGCGCCAGTCGAAGCGCGCGAGGTCGGCGAACACACCCACGCGCGCCGACTGGCCGGGCACGAGGTGCAGTGCGATGTCGCCGCCGTTGTTGATCCACGCGCGCTCGATGCCGGGGCGGTCGTAGAACGCGATCAGCTCCTGCGCGACCGAGCCCGCGACTGCCGCCATGGGCGTGATGAACATCGGCGAGAACGCGGCGCAGGCGTCCCACATGCGCCTGGCGACCACGCCTCGCGGACGCATGTCGTCGCTCACGGGCAGGCGCAGCAGCGGCAGCTCGCGCACGAGCTCGTCGAGCACATGGACGAAGCGCGCCCACGCAGCGTCGTGCGCGGCTGCCACGGCGTAGGGATCGCCGTGCGCCTCGGCCACGATGTCGATCGGGCCGTGGTTGAAATGCCAGCGGCCGCTGTCGAGGGCGCTGCGTTGGGCGCTCATGGCTGCGCGCTCCCGTCTTTCTCCCTCCCCTTCCGGGGGAGGGCTGGGGTGGGGGCACGCGGCGTATCCATTGGGCGCTCTGCCTGCCCCCATCCCAGCCTTCCCCAAAAGGGGGAAGGAGCAACACGCAAGCCGAACATCGACGCGAGCATGGATCAGCCGAGCATGGGTGCGTGGCCGAGCGGCCACGGGTTGGCGTCGTCCACCGCGAGCCATTGGCGCGCGAGCGGTGCGCCGTCTTCCTGCCACGCACCGCGCGCAAGCGCCAGCTCGAGCGAAAAGATGTGCTCCATGTGGCCGCCGAGCGCGGCATAGTCGTCGCGCCGCATGCTGAACTCGATGGGTGCGACGATGGCCGGCGTGGGCACGGTGCCGAAGCTGTTGTCGGGCATGCGCATGACATCGGCCATCACGGTGATGCCGCCGCCAGGCCACACGTAGGCCGGCGCGCCGCCGCAGGTGACGTTGACCAGCGCGCGCTTGATGGCCCGCGTGAGCAGCACCGGGTTTTCGGTGACGCCCGCGCGCAGGCTGCCACCGGCGCCGCCGAGGAACAGCACGGTGCACAGCGAAGGCTCGCAGTTCTCGCCGATGCGATCGACGATGCGCTTCACTTCGGGCGGCATCGGCTGTTCGACGGGCTTGAGCGCATCGTCGAGCACGTACCACTGCGCGTGCTCGCCGGTGGTCGAGGTCATCAGCAGGCGCAGGCCGGGCCGCGCCACGCCCTCTTCCCAGCCCTCGATGATCGCCAGCGGATCGGCGATGTCGGTGCCGCCCCAGCCGTTGCCCGGGTTGGCCACCTGGAAGTAGCGCCCCGGCGTCGACTTGCGCCCCAGCATCTGGATGCCCGAGGGCGCCATGTCGAGGCAGCGGCCGGCCTGGTGCTCGGTGAGCACGCCGGTGATGTGGTCGTCGACCACCACCACCTCGTCGGCCACGCCCGCGAACTGGCGCGCGAAGATGCCGACCGCCGCCGAGCCGCAGCCCACGCGCATGCGCTGCTCTTCCACGCCGTTGACGATGGGCGCCCTGCCGGCCTGGATGACGAGGGTGGAGCCGCCGTCGATGGTGCACTCCACGGCCTTCTTGTTGCCCAGCAGCTGCATCAGCTCGGCCGTCATGCGGCCTTCTTTCTTGCTGCCGCCGGTGAGGTGGTGCACGCCGCCCAGCGAGAGCATCTGCGAGCCGTACTCGGCCGTGGTGACGTGGCCCACGACCTCGCCGCGGTAGCGCACGTTGGCCTGCTCGGAGCCGAGGAAACGGTCGGTATCGATCTTCACCTTGAAGCTGCAGTAGCTGAAGATGCCTTCGGTGACGACGGTGACCATGTCGACGCCCCGGGCTTTCGAGGCCACGATGAAGGGGGCCGGCTTGTAGTCGGGGTAGGTGGTGGACGAGCCCACGCCGGTGACGAAGACTTCGTCGGCGTGCAGCAGGTCGCCGTTCCAGTCGGGGGCCTGCGCCGTGGCGGGCTCGGCGCCCGGGCGATCGAAAGGCACCAGCGCCGGCGCCTCGCTCTCGATCGTTCGGCGCAGCAGCACCACCGGATCGACGCGCACCAGCACGCCGTCGCGGTTGGCGTAGCGGTCGCAGGCGCCGGTGCGGCCGTCGGAGATCTGGCACAGCACCGGGCAGGCGTTGCACTCGACCTTGGCAGTGCTCATGCGCTCGTTGCGCGGCGGCGCCTTGCCGAAGGCGCCGCTGCCGGCTTCGGCCACCACGGGCATGTCCATGCCGGGGAGGCCATCTGTCTTGGTGTGTTCTGTCATCGGGGCGATCTCGTGGGCGTTTCGGTGATGTGCGGGGGCAAATCCTGGCTGCCGGGGTTTGCAACAAACGTGCCGTCAGCCCGCTTGTGCACCGACTTCCGTTTGTGTAGCATTCCCTACACTTTCATGTTGCGTTCACTACATTCGCAGTCAATGTAGCAAACGGGCCCGATGCTTGCAATGGTGTTTTCTCGCGCTGTCCGTCGGGGTTTTTCCGACCAACGACAATGGAGGGTTCGCAGCCGGCCGGCGGCCGCATGCCCCAAGGGCGTGCATCCCGGCCCAGCCACCTTCCACTGTTCCAACCAACTCTTGAGTTCCGTATGAGTGCATTCAGCGAAGAACGCGTCCTGAGCGTCCACCACTGGACCGACCGCCTGTTCACCTTCACCACCACGCGCGACCCGGCGCTGCGCTTCTCGAACGGTCATTTCACGATGATCGGCCTGAAGGTCAACAACAAGCCCCTGCTGCGCGCCTACAGCATCGTGAGCCCGAACTACGAGGAGCATCTCGAGTTCCTGAGCATCAAGGTGGAAGAAGGCCCGCTCACCTCGAAGCTGCAGCACATCCAGGTGGGCGACACCGTCATCGTGGGCCGCAAGCCCACCGGCACGCTGCTGATCGACTACACGCTGCCCGCCAAGCGCCTGTACCTGTTCGGCACCGGCACCGGCCTGGCACCGTTCATGAGCATCATCCGCGACCCGGACACCTACGAGAAGTTCGAGCAGGTCATCCTGGTGCACGGCGTGCGCCAGGTCGACGAGCTGGCCTACCACGACCTCGTGATCGACCACCTGCCCAAGCACGAGTTCCTGGGCGAGATGGTTGCCAAGCAGCTGCTCTACTACCCGACGGTCACGCGCGAGGAGTTCCGCAATCAGGGTCGCATCACCGACCTCATCGAGAGCAACAAGCTCACCGACGACCTCGGCCTGCCCCCGCTCAACGTCGAGGAAGACCGCGTCATGCTGTGCGGCAGCCCCGGCCTGCTGGTCGACCTGAAGCACATCCTCGAAAAGCGCGGCTTCAAGGAAGGCAACACCTCGACGCCCGGCGACTTCGTCGTAGAGCGCGCGTTCGCCGAAAAATAAGCAGGGCGCCGCGCGCAATGGCCGACAACCGCACCGCCGCCAAGCCCCAGCGCCGCACCGGCGTGCGCGAGGCCGCGGCGCAGGCCACGCGCGACAGCATCCTGAAATCGGCGACCAAGGTGTTCGCCCGATACGGCTACGACGGCGGCAGCGTGGAGAAGATCTCCAAGGCCGCGAAGTCGTATGACCGGATGATCTACTACTACTTCGGCAGCAAGGAAGGCCTGTTCATCGCGGTGCTCGAGGGCATCTACCAGCGCATGGACGACGCCGAGGCCGCCATTGCGCTCGACGCCTCGCGGCCGGTGGAGGCGTTCACCGAAGTGATCCGCTTCGTGCTGGGCTACTACCGCAAGAACCCCGAGTTCGTCACGCTGCTGAACACCGAGAACCTGCACAAGGGGCGGCACATCTCGAAGTCGCTGCGCGCGCGCGAGTATTCGTCGCGGGCGGTGGCGATCATTGCGGAGATCCTCGCCAGTGGCGCGGCGCAGGGCCTGTTCCGCAAGGACCTGGTGGCGCGCGACATCTACCTGCTGATAGCGTCCACCGGCTATTTCTACACCTCCAACCGGCACACGCTCACCGCCTTCCTCGGCGAGCCGATGGAGTCGCCGGAGGCCGTCGCGCACTGGGAAGACTTCGTGATCGAGACGCTGCTGCGCACGGTGCGCGCGGACGAGCCGCAAGACAACACATCACCCCACGAGGACACATCGAAATGGCAGAAATCGCAGCCGGCGGCAAGTCGGGCAAGGTCGTCATCAAGAACATAGGGCTGCTGCTCTCGGGCGACATCGACAAGCCCATCCTCGACGCCGACACCATCGTGGTGAACGACGGCCTGATCGCGGCGGTCGGCAAAGAGAAAGACTGCGACCTCGAAGGCGCGCAGACCGTGATCGACGCACGCAAGACCTGCGTGGCACCCGGCCTGATCGACAGCCACGTGCATCCGGTGTTCGGCGACTGGACGCCGCGCCAGGGCCAGATCGGCTGGATCGACTCGACCATGCACGGCGGCGTGACGACGATGATTTCCGCCGGCGAAGTGCACCTGCCCGGCCGCCCCAAGGACATCGTCGGACTGAAGGCGCTGGCCATCACCGCGCAACGCGCCTTCGACAACTTCCGCCCCGGCGGCGTGAAGGTGCTCGCCGGTGCGCCCGTCATCGAGAAGGGCATGGTCGAGAGCGACTTCAAGGAACTCGCCGAGGCCGGCGTGGGCCTGCTGGGCGAAGTGGGGCTGGGCTCGGTCAAGGCCGGCTACGAGGCCAAGGAAATGGTGGCCTGGGCGCGCAAGTACGGCATCCAGAGCACGATCCACACGGGCGGCCCGTCGATCCCGGGCTCGGGCCTGATCGACAAGGACGTGGTGCTCGAAGCCGACGCCGACATCATCGGCCACATCAACGGCGGCCACACCTCGCTGCCCGAGGCGCATGTGTGCGAGCTGTGCGAGAAGAGCTCGCGCGCGATCGAGATCGTGCACAACGGCAACGAGAAGGTGGCCATCGCGGCGGCCAGGGCGGCGCTGGAGCTGAAGTGCCCGCACCGCGTGATCCTCGGCACCGACGGGCCGGCCGGCTCGGGCGTGCAGCCGCTGGGCATCCTGCGCATGGTGGCGATGCTGTCGTCCATCGCGAACATCCCGGCCGAGCTGGTGTTCTGCTTCGCGACCGGCAACACGGCGAAGATCCGCAAGCTCAACTGCGGGCTGATCGAAGTGGGCCGCGATGCCGACTTCGTGTTCATGGACCGTGCGCAGCATTCGCCCGCACCGGGCCTGCTCGAAAGCGTGCAGCTCGGCGACATTCCGGGCGTGGGCATGGTGATGATCGACGGCATCGTGCGCTGCGGCCGCAGCCGCAACACGCCGCCCGCGACCGAAATTCCGGTCGTCGTTTCCGGCGCGCACTGAGCGCGCCGTGCCGGCGGCTTCAGCCGCCGCGGTGCGAGCGAAAGACCAGGTAGCGCGCCGACAGGAAGTTGGCGCTCATGCCGGCGAGGCTGCCCAGCGCCACGCCCAGGGCCGCGGCCCAGCGCCCTTCGACCCAGTGCAGCGTCAGCACGTAGGCGCCATAGTTCAGCACTGCGCCGGCGGCCATGGTCGCCAGATAGCCCAGGTATTCGCGCCAGAGGGAACGGCCGGCCGCTGCGCTGGCCGCGAAGGTGTAGCGGCGGTTGAAGGCCCAGGTGGTGGTCGCCGCCGCGAGGAACGACACCACGCGCGCCGCATACCAGCCCAGCAGCGGCGCCAGCAGGTACAGCACGACCACGTCGACCACGAGCCCGATCACGCCGACGGCGGCGAACGAGAGGAACTCGCGTGCGATCTTCATCGCGAGGCGCGTGAAGCGCGGGTCGCCTGCTCGCGCACGCCCGGAATCGCGAGATAGCGCAGCCGCTTGGCCTCCCGCCGCCCCAGCGTGATGGCCTGCATGACGACGCCGCACACGAAGGACAGCATGGCCGCCAGCATCGCGCCCGTGGCCAGCACCGCCGTGGGGAGCCGGGGCACCAGGCCGGTGTGCATGTAGGTCATGACGAGCGGCAGGACCAGCGCGACCGACATCAGCACGAGCAGCCCCCCGATGATCGAGAAGAACTGCAGCGGCCGCTCGCTCACGAACAGCTTGCAGATGGTCTTCAGGATGCGCCAGCCGTCGCGGTAGGTCGAGAGCTTGCTGACGGAGCCTTCGGGGCGCGTGCTGTAGGCGGTGCCTTCCTCTGCATAGGGCATGCGCAGTTCGAGCGCGTGCACGGTGAGCTCGGTCTCGGTCTCGAAGCCCCGCGACAGCGCCGGGAACGACTTGGCATAGCGCCGCGAGAACACGCGGTAGCCCGAGAGCATGTCGCTGAGGCCACCTCCGAACAGCTGCGCCACGGCGCCCGTGAGCATGCGGTTGCCGAGGCGGTGGCCGGTGCGGTAGGTGTGCGCGTCCTGGCCGTCGTCCACGCGGCTGCCGACCACCATGTCGAGGTTGTCGTTCACCAGCCGGTCGATGAGCCGGCGCGCGGCGCCGGCGTCGTAGGTGGCATCGCCGTCGACCATCACGTACACGTCGGCCTCGACGTCGGCGAACATGCGCCGCACCACGTTGCCCTTGCCGCGCAGGGCCACGTGCGTGACGACGGCGCCGGCCGCGCGCGCCACGGCGGCCGTGTCGTCGCTGGAGTTGTTGTCGAAGACGTGGATCTCGGCCTCGGGCAGCGCGGCGCGAAAGCCCGCGACCACCTGGGCGATGGCCAGCGCCTCGTTGTAGCAGGGGATGACCGCGGCAATGCGCAGGCCGGTGTTGCCTGGAACGGCGAGGGAATCGGTGTCGGTCATGGTGCGGCGGGAAGGATACGGTAGACCCGGCTGCCGTCTTTCTCGTACTCCACGGCGAAGTACTTGTCGAAATCGATGCGCGCGCTGAACACGGGCACCACGGAGTCCGGCAGGACCACCGCGGTGAAGCCCATGTCGCCGAGCTTGCGCGCGAGATCGCCGCCAGACAGGCGTCCGAAGTCGGTGTAGCGCCACGGCCCGAGCGTGTCGCCCCAGATGGGGTTGGGGCCGTAGTAGATCGCCTCGTTCAGCGCGATCTGGTAGACGCGGCCGGTGGCGTTGCGGCGCAGGTAGTCCATCACGGCGTAGCCCGGCACGTGCCGGCGCAGCACGGCCTCGCGAGCCTCGGGCGTGATCGAAACCATCGCGACCTTGGCGGCGGTCTGGCGCACCGAGACGGCGGCCAGCACGGCCAGCAGCAGCACGGCCACCCAGTCGCCCACGCGGGCCGGCGTGCGCCGCGTGACGGCAGCAGGCGGCGCGTCCTGCGCCGTGTTCCTGGCGCCGAACATGCGGCGAACGCCCGAGACGATCCAGCCGAACAGCACCTGCCAGCCGATCGCCGCGATCGCGGCCAGCAGCGGGAACGAGGCTGTCAGGTAGCGCGGATAGCGCGAGGTCACGACCCAGACGGCCACCGAATACAGGCAGAACCAGCCGGCTGCACGCACCGCCGCCGAACGCTTCCACCACACGCTGAACGGCGCGAAGAACACGGACCAGATCAGCGCGTTGGGCAGCTCGGCGTGCACGCGCACGTCGGCCACCTGCTGCACGTAGTCGGCCGGCGTCCACTCGGTGAAGCCGAACACGCGCGCGCCGATGGGGTTGAACGGGTCGCCCGTCATGATGGCGTTGCGCGCATACCAGTACACGCACGGAACCAGGAAGCAGGCGAATACCAGCGCCCAGGCCCGGGGCCGGCGCTCGTGCCGGACGACGAACACCGCCACCAGCGGCAGGAAGATCAACGCCTGGTACTTCGAGCCAGCGGCCACGCCGAGGCAGAACGCGGCCACGCCGAGCCAGCGCATGCCGCCGTGCGCGGGCTTGCCGGGCTCCGATTCGCGCCACCACCACAGCGCCACGCAGGCCGACAGCACGAACAGCGCCACGCCCATGTCGATCAGCGCGTTGGAGTAATCGCCGAGCCCCAGCCAGATGGCCGCGCCGATGCAGGCGGTGAGCCGGTTGGCGTGCAGGATGCCCAGGCGATAGACCATCACCACCGACAACGCACCCGCCAGCGCATTGAGGAAGTGCGGCAGCACGTCGTCGCCGAGCTGCAGCGCGGCGGCGTAGAGCAGGTTGTAGTTGTACGGGAACCAGGGATAGCGCAGCCAGTCGTGGATGCCCAGCGAGCCCTGCTGTGCGACCTGGCGCGCGTACGGCAGGTGGTACATCAGTTCGTCGAAGGCAATCGGCGGCACGAGCGGCGCCACCAGCGCGGGCAGCGCGACCAGGGCCAGCGCAATCAGCGCGATGCGCTCGACGTAGGTCCACGGCGCGGCGGGTTCGTTTGCGCGCAAGGCGCGCCGCTCGCGCAGCCACGACGGAAGCTGGAGCGCGGCGGCCACCACGCCTGCCACCACGAGCGCCACGGTCGCGCCGGCCTTGAAAGCACCGAAGATGGCCAGCGCCTGGAAGGCACAGATGTACAGGCCGACCCCGAGTGCGACGGCCATGGCCGCTTCGAGCCCCGCATCGCGGCGCGGCGGCGGGGCCAGGCGGCCCAGCAGCGCGCGGCCGAAGCCCCAGCAGCCGATCACGAAAATCGACAAGGCCGCGTAATGCGCGGCTGCAAACATCAGCTTCTGAATAACAACTCCCGGCGCCGGGCGGCCGCGCCGGCCGGCAGGTTCAAAGATTGGGCGCCAGCAGACGCTCGAGATAGGACTCGCTCTCCTTGCGCCGCGCGGCCTGGTCCTGCAGCTGGTCGTGACCGATCTTGCCGACGTTGAAGTACGTCGAATCGGGGTGACTCAGGTAGAAACCACTCACGCTGGCGGCGGGCATCATAGCGAGGCTTTCCGTCAGGGTCATGCCAATGTCCGCGCAACCCAGAAGGTCGAACATCGGGCCCTTCACGCTGTGGTCCGGGCAGGCCGGGTAGCCGGGCGCGGGGCGGATGCCGCGGTATTTCTCCGCGATCATGTCGTCGTTGCTCAGGCTCTCGTCGCTCGCGTAGCCCCAGAGGTCGGTGCGCACCCGGTGGTGCAGCGACTCGGCGAAGGCCTCGGCCAATCGGTCGGCCAAAGCCTTGAGCATGATGGCGGAGTAGTCGTCGAGATCATCGACGAAGTACTTCTCTTTTTTCTCGACGCCCAGGCCGGCCGTGACGGCGAACATGCCGACGTAGTCCTTCACGCCGCTGTCCTTCGGCGCCACGAAGTCGGCGAGGCAGCGGCTCGGGCGCATCACGCCGTCGATCACCTGCTTCTCGGTCTGCTGGCGCATGCCGTACCAGGTGAGCGCGACTTCGCTGCGCGTCTCGTCGGTGTAGAGCTCGATGTCGTCGTCGTTCACCGTGTTGGCGGGCCAGAAACCGACCACGCCGCTGGCGCTGAGCCAGCGGCCTTCGATCAGGCGCTTGAGCATGCGCTGGCCGTCGGCGTACACGCGCACGGCCTCGGTGCCGACGATCTCGTCCTTCAGGATGGCGGGGAACGGGCCGGCCAGGTCCCAGGTCTGGAAGAACGGGCCCCAGTCGATGTACTTGGCCAGCTCGGTGAGGTCGAAGTTCTTGAACACGCGCCGGCCGATGAACTTGGGCACCGGCGGCAGGTAGTTCGCGAAATCGACGGGCGTCTTGTTGGCGCGCGCCTTCGCGAGGGGCCACATGGGCACCTGCTTCTTGTTGGCGTGCTGCTGGCGCACCTTGTCGTAGTCGGCGTTGATCTCGTCGATGTAGGCGGTGGCCTGATCGCTCAGGAGCGACTGCGCCACGCTCACGCTGCGCGAGGCGTCGGGCACGTAGACCACGGGGCCTTCGTAGTGCGGCGCGATCTTCACGGCCGTGTGCACGCGGCTGGTGGTGGCGCCGCCGATCAGAAGCGGAATCTTCTTGATGCGGAAGTGGTCGTCCTTCTGCATCTCGCCGGCCACGTACTGCATCTCTTCGAGGCTCGGCGTGATCAGGCCCGACAGGCCCACGATGTCCGCACCCTCGACTTTCGCCTTCGCAAGAATTTCGTGGCACGGGACCATCACGCCCATGTTCACCACTTCGAAGTTGTTGCACTGGAGCACGACGGTCACGATGTTCTTGCCGATGTCGTGCACGTCGCCCTTCACGGTGGCGATGATGATCTTGCCCTTGGTGCGCACGTCGCGGCCCGCGGCCTCGTCCTGGCGCTTTTCTTCCTCGATGTAGGGAATGAGGTGGGCCACGGCCGACTTCATGACGCGGGCGGACTTCACCACCTGCGGCAGGAACATCTTGCCCTGGCCGAACAGGTCGCCCACGATGTTCATGCCGTCCATCAGCGGCCCTTCGATCACGTGCAGCGGGCGGCCGCCCTTGGCCAGAATGGCCTGATAGGCCTCCTCGGTGTCTTCGACGATGAAGTCGGTGATGCCGTGCACCATGGCGTGCGACAGGCGCTGGTTGACCGGCACCGGGTTCTCCGGCGTGCCGCGCCATTCGAGCTTCTTGCTGTCGTCTTTCGCGCCGCTCTTGGCGGTCTCGGCCACCTCGACGAGGCGCTCGCCGGCGTCGGGACGGCGGTTCAGCACCACGTCCTCGACGCGCTCGCGCAGCTCGGGTTCGAGGTCGTCGTACACGCCCACCATGCCGGCGTTGACGATGCCCATGTCCATGCCCGCCTGGATGGCGTGGTACAGGAACACGGTGTGGATCGCCTCGCGCACCGGGTCGTTGCCGCGGAAGCTGAAGCTCACGTTGCTCACGCCGCCCGAGACCTTGGCGCCCGGCAGGTTCTGCTTGATCCAGCGCACGGCGTTGATGAAGTCGACCGCGTAGTTGTCGTGCTCCTCGATGCCGGTGGCAATCGCGAAAATGTTGGGGTCGAAGATGATGTCCTCGGGCGGGAAGCCCACCTCGTCCACCAGGATGCGGTAGGCGCGCTCGCAGATCTCGATCTTCCGCGCGTAGGTGTCGGCCTGGCCCTTCTCGTCGAAGGCCATGACCACGGCGGCGGCGCCGTAGCGCTTCACGAGCTTGGCCTCGTGCTTGAACTTGTCGACCCCCTCCTTCATGGAGATGGAGTTGACGATGCCCTTGCCCTGGATGCAGCGCAGGCCGGCCTCGATGACCTCCCACTTCGAGCTGTCGACCATCACCGGCACGCGCGCGATGTCGGGCTCGCTGGCGATGAGGTTGAGGAAGCGCACCATCGCCGCCTTGCTGTCGAGCATGGCCTCGTCCATGTTGATGTCGATCACCTGCGCGCCGTTCTCGACCTGTTGGCGCGCCACGGCCAGGGCTTCTTCGAACTGGCCGTTCAGGATCATCCGCGCGAAGGCCTTGGAGCCGGTGACGTTGGTGCGCTCGCCGATGTTGACGAACAGCGTGCCCGCTCCGATGGCGACCGGTTCGAGGCCGGACAGCTTCATGGGCGGGGGAACAACGGGGGCGGAATCGGGGGTAGCTGGAGCGGGAATCTGGGACATGGCCTCACCTGCGGAAGAGTCGGACAGGCGAGCGTCGTTGTCGCCCCAAGCCTGACGGCCGGCCTGCGAGGCCCGCCGCTGCAACGCTCCTTGGGAAGTGGTGCATTTTAGGTCGATTCAACCGGCCAAGGTAAAAGCCCCCGTTTCCGCTCCCGCCCGCCGGCTCAGGCGGGTTGCGCCTCGCCCATGGCCGAAGCCGGCAGGCCGAACACGCGATCGAAAGCCCAGTTGAAGACGAAGGTGTAGACCAGGAAAAACACCACCAGCCCCAGGTCCATCACCAGCGCCTGCCAGAGCGACACGCCCAGGCCCCAGGCGAACATCGGCACCAGGAAGGCTATCAGCCCGCCCTCGAAGCCGATGGCATGGGCGACGCGGCGGCGCACGCTGCGCCCGCGCACGGCCTGGCGCGACTCCCAGCGCTCGAAGAGCGCGTTGAAGACCAGGTTCCAGATCACCGCGATGACCGAGGCGGCCACCGCCAGCACGCCGGAATGGCCCAGGCCGGCGTCCGTCATCAAGGCCAGCCCGGCGCTGGCGGCGACGATGGCGATGCCTTCGTAAAGGGTGATGTAGACGATGCGACGCTGAATGCCCTGCATGACGCTTTTCTCCTGGTTCGTGGCTGCGATGTCTGGACTTTATGTGTCACGCGCTGATATAAAAAGTTAACTTGTTTCAGTTTTATTGAAAGATCGGGCGCCATGGCCTTCTCCAGCGACAACATCGAAGTCTTCCTGGCCGTGATCGACCACGGTTCTTTCTCTGCCGCGGCGCGGGCGCTGCGCAAGGTGCCATCGGCGGTCAGCATGGCCATCGCCAACCTCGAGGCCGAACTCGCCCTGCCGCTGTTCGACCGCAGCGGCCGCGAGCCCCAGCCCACGGCCGCGGCACGTTCGCTGGAGCCTCAGGCGCGGCTGCTGGCGGCACAACTCGGGCAGCTCCAGGTACAGGCGCTGGCGCTGACCCAGGGGCTGGAAGACCGGCTCACGCTGGCCATCGCGCCCGAACTGCTGGCCGCGCCCTGGAGCGGCCCGCTGGCCGAACTGGCACGCGAACACCCGCTGCTGCAGGTGGAGGTGCTGGCGGCCCCGCAAGCGGATGCATTGGCGCTGCTGCACAGCGGTCGCGCGCAGCTGGCGCTGGTGTTCGAGCGCCCGAGCCTCGACGGCCGCGAAGGCTTCCAGGAAGTCGGCAGCGACCTGATGGTGGCTGTGATGGCGCCCGACCACCCCGTGCTGCTCGCGGCGCCGGGCGGCCGGCTGCGCGAGGAGCATCTGACGAACACCCGGCAGATCGTCGTGGCCGGCCGCGACCTCGCCAACAGCGATCCGCGCTTCGTGTTCGCGCGCCACGTCTGGCGCACCGACAACGCGCTGGCCGCGCTGAGCCTGATCACCGCCGGGCTGGGCTGGGGCTGGCTGCCGCGCAATTTCGCGCGGCCGCACGTGGCGGCCGGGGCGCTGGTCGAGATTCCGTTCGAGAACCTCAGCAACGGGCTGGACCTGTGGGTGGACGTCGTGTGGTCACGTAAGCGCCCACTTGGGCTGGGAGCCCAGCGCTTCGTGGCACTGATAGGGAAAGACCGGGTAGCCCCCGGCGAGTGCAGCCCCAAGACCGGCGGAAACTAGCTGCCGGCCTCTTCAGCGGTCGTGGCCGCGGCCGCCGCCATGGCCACCCCCGTGCCCGTCGCCATGGCCACCCCCGCCATGACCGCCACCCCCGTGCGGTCGTCCGCCGCCACCACCGGGATGCGAATGCGGCATGCCAGGCGCCGGCCCCGGACGGAAGCTCGGCTGCGGCCGCGGCGGCCTGATGCCGGGGTCCGGCGGCGGACGGAATCCAGGGCCCGATGGCCGGAACCCGGGGCCAGGCTGCCAGGGACGCGGCTGCCACGCCGGCCTGGCTGGCGGCGGCGGACGCCAGCCCGCCACGGGCGGCGGTGGGCGGCCGCCCCACCAGCGCCGCTCGCCGTACCACGGCCGGTCGCGGTAGTAGCTGGCCCAGTAGCTGCCGATCGCGAAGCTGATGATCGGCACGCCGATCACCGCGCCGTAGGTCGCCAGCGGCACGCGCCGCTCCTGGTAGGCGTAGTCGAGGCTGCGCGACCACACCCAGCCGCGCCCGCCGTCGGGCAGCACCACGTCGCACCAGCCATAGCCGCTGGTGCAGCCGATCACGTCGAGCGGCTGGCCGGGCCCGAGCCGCGCCACCAGCGGATAGTCGCCCGAGGGGCCGGCGCGCAGGTTGACCGTGCCGCGGGTGAAGGCCTGCTGCGCCGCGGCCGCAAGCGGCAGGATCAGGGCAAGCGCGCCGATGCCGATCCAGCGTGGGGCGAGTGTGTTCATGGCGGGCTCCTGTTCTTGTGCCAGCCAGCCTAGGCCGGGGCAGGAGCGCCTGTCAATCGGCCGGAGGCGCGATCAGGCAGCCTCGCGGTAGAAACCCGCGTTGTGGCTGCCCAGTGCGCGGCCCGCGACCGGCGCAACCGCCTTGCCGATGGCCGCGATGTGGTCCGGCGTGGTGCCGCAGCAGCCGCCCACGATGTTCACCAGCCCTTCGGCCGCGAACTCGTGCAGCAGGCGCGAGGTGACGTCGGGCGTCTCGTCGAAGCCGGTTTCGCTCATCGGATTGGGCAGGCCCGCGTTCGGATAGCAGCTGATGAAGGTGTCGCCCGCCACCTTCGACAGTTCCTGGATGTAGGGCCGCATCAGCGCCGCGCCCAGCGCGCAGTTCAGGCCGATGGCCAGCGGCTGCGCGTGGCGCACGCTGTGCCAGAAGGCGGTGACGGTCTGTCCGCTGAGGATGCGGCCGGAGGCATCGGTCACCGTGCCGCTGATGATCAGCGGCAGGCGCTGGCCGCTGTTGTCGAAATACTCGTCGACCGCGAACAACGCGGCCTTTGCGTTGAGCGTGTCGAAGATGGTCTCGACCAGGATCACGTCGGCGCCGCCCTCGACCAGCGCTTCGGTCTGCTCGTAGTAGGCCGCGCGCAGTGCTTCGAAATCGACGTTGCGCGCGCCCGGGTCGTTCACGTCGGGGCTGATGCTCGCCGTCTTGGGGGTCGGGCCGAGGGCGCCGGCCACGAAGCGCGGCTTGTCCGGCGTGCTGAACTTGTCGCAGGCCGCGCGCGCCAGCCTGGCGGATTCGAGGTTCATCTCGCGCGCGAGATGGGCCATCTTGTAGTCCTCCTGTGCGATGGTGGTCGCACCGAAGGTGTTGGTCTCGATCAGGTCGGCGCCGGCCGCGAGGTAGCCCTCGTGGATGTCGCGGATCACGTCGGGGCGCGTGAGCGAGAGCAGCTCGTTGTTGCCCTTCACGTCGCGCTCGAAGTCCTTGAAGCGCTCCCCGCGGTACTGCGCCTCGGTGAGCTTGAAGCGCTGGATCATCGTGCCCATCGCGCCGTCGAGGATCGCGATGCGTTGCGCGAGGATGCCGGGCAGTGCCTGGCCGCGGGTGTAGGTGAGGGGCTTCGTCATTCCCGCGATTGTAAAAACCCCGGCCTGGCCCGGCTCCCGGGCGGGTCTTGGCGGGCCCGGCCGCAGGGGCGCTAGTCCGACCCGCCCGCAATCTCGGTCAGCGCCTGCACGAAGCGCGCGTTCTCCTCGTCGGTGCCCACCGACACCCGGATGAAGGTCTCGAAGCCCGGCTCCTTCCAGGGCTTGACGATGATCCCGCGCGCCAGCAGCGCCTCGTTGACCGGCCCGTTCGGCCGTGCGAGGTCGACGAACAGGAAGTTGGCCGCCGAGGGCGCGATGCGCAGGCCCGGAAGGACCGACTGCGCGAGCGTGCGAAGCTGCGCCGCCAGCACCTCGCGCTGCCGCACGGTGCGCTCCACCGCCCGCGCCATATGAGGCTCGTCGCCCCAGGCCGCCAGCGCCGCGGCCTGTGCCGCGAGGTTGACGTTGAAGGGCGTGCGCACCCGGTCGAGCAGCTGCACCAGCGCCTCGTCGGAAGCGATGCCGTAGCCCACCCGCAGGCCCGCGAGCGCCCAGGCCTTCGAGAAGGTGCGCAGCACGATCCACGGACGGCCTGCGGCTGCGTCGGCCCCCTCCCACGCGCGCAGCATCGAAAGGACGTCGGGATAGCCGGGCGCCAGCCGCGCGTACTCGTGGTACGCCTCGTCCACCACCAGCAGCGTGCCCGCCGGCACCGCCGCGAGCAGGCGCGCGAAGTCGCCGGCATCGAACATGCAGCCGACCGGGTTCGAGGGATTGGCCAGCATCACCATCTTGGGTCCGCGCGCGAGCGCCGCGCACCAGGCATCGAGGTCGAAGCCGAGCGCCGGCGTGAGCGCCAGCAGCTCGACCTGCGCGCCCATCATGCGCGGGTAGATCTCGTGCAGCCCGAAGGCGGGGCGCTGCGTGAGCACGCGGTCGCCTGGCGAGAGCAGCGCCTGGCACAGCATCTGGAGGATGTCCTCGGAGCCGTTGCCGATCACCACCTGCGCGGGCTGCGCACCCGTGCGCCCGGCGATCGCGGCGCGCAGCGCGGTGCAGTTGGCGTCGGGGTAGGTGCCAGCACGCGCGGCCAGATCGACCAGGGCGCGCGCCACAGCGGGGCTGGCACCGTACGGGTTCTCGTTGCTCGCGAGCCGCGCGATCTCGGTGGCGCCGTAGCGCGCGCGCACGGCGTCCGAGGACAGGCCCGCGTTGTAGGGCGGCAGCGGCGGCACTTCGGGGCGTGCGAGGGCGTGGATGGTGGTTGTGTTCACAGGTCGAATACCTTGCCGGGATGGAGCGGGTGAAGGAAATCGAGTGCCTGGCCGGGCGCAGCGAGAAAGTCCGGTGCGTTCACCCGCGGCGGCCTTCGACGAAACCGAGCACCGCCTCCAGCATCCTGCGCACATGCGGTTGCACGCCCGCCGCCACCTCGGGCAGGTAGTCGAACGGCAACTGCTCCTGCATGTAGCTCGACTGCGTCATCTCCAGCTGCACCGCGTGCACGCCGCCGGCCGGATTCCCGTACTGGCGCGTGATGTGGCCGCCCGTGAAGCGGCCGTTGAGCACGCCGGTGTAGCCCGTGGCCGATTTCGCGATGCCGAGCAGCGTTTCGGCCAGCGCCGGGTCACAGCTCGCGCCGTTGGCGGTGCCGAGGTTCAGGTCGGGCAGCTTGCCCTCGAAGAAGCGCGGCAGCACCGAGCGGATCGAGTGCGCGTCCCACAGCGCGATGGTGCCGTGCGCGGCCTTCAGGCGGTCGAGCTCGGCCCGCAGCTGCCGGTGGTACGGCACCCAGATCGCATCGCGGCGCGCGGCGACTTCGTCGTCGTCCGGCACGTCGGCAGGGTTGGCGTAGACCGGCGTGTCGTCGAAGGTGTCGACGGGGCACAGGCCGGTGACGCTCTGGCCCGGGTACAGGCTCGCGCCGTCCGGCGGACGGTTCAGGTCGACCACGTAGCGCGAGTGCGTGGCCGCGAGCACCGAGGCGCCCAGTTCATCGGCGAAGTCGTAGAGCCGTTCGAGGTGCCAGTCGGTGTCGGGCACGTGGCGCGCTTCGTCGGTGAAGCGGGCGGCGAGCGCGGTCGGCACGTGGGTGCCGACGTGCGGCATCGAGATCAGCAGCGGGCGTGTGCCCTGGCGGAAGCGGAAGGCGGGTTCGGTGGTCGTGAAGGCCATGGGAATTCAGTCCTTGAGAAGTTGAGTGCGCGCGGCCACGAAGGCGGCCGCGGCGTCGTCATGCAGCGTGTGGCGTCCGGCCGCCACACGCGCGCGGCCCGCGGCCCAGACGCTGTCGATGGCGGAGGTGCGGTGGCTCGCGAAAACGTGGGCCGAGAGCATGTCGGGCGCCGACAAGCCCTGCAGCGCGAGGTGCGCGGCATCGAGCACGACGAAGTCGGCCTGCTGCCCCACGGCCAGCCCGCCGACGGCACGGCCCGAGGCTTGCGCCCCGCCCTGCACCGCCTCGAGCGTGAACGCGGTCGCGACATGCGGCTGCACCGCGCTCGCGCCGACGTTGCGCTGCCGCCGCGACAGGCGCTGGCCGTATTCGAGCATCAGCAGTTCTTCGGCCGCGTTGACGCTGGCGTGGCTGTCGGAGCCCACGCCCCACGCGCCGCCATGGCTGCGCCACTGGGGAAAGTCGAAGATGCCGTCGCCCAGATTGGCCTCGGTCGTCGGGCAGAGGCCCGCGACCGCGCCGCTCTTGGCGGCGTACTCGTACTCGGCGGCGTTCATGTGCGTTGCATGGACAAGGCACCAGCGCGCATCGACCGGTGCATGGTCGAGCAGCCACTCGACCGGGCGCAACCCGCTCCATTCCACGCAGTCGTCCACTTCCTTCGTCTGCTCGGCGATGTGAATGTGGATGGGGGCGGTGCGGTCGATGGCTTCGAGCCCCGCGATCGCATCGCGCAGCGCCTCGGGCGGCACGGCGCGCAGCGAGTGCGGCGCCATGCCGAGCCGAGCCCCCTGTTCGTCGCACGCCGGCTTCAATGCGTCGAGCAGGCGCAGCATCGAGTCGGTCGACCTGATGAAGCGGCGCTGCCCTTCCGTGGGCGGCACGTCGCCGAAGCCGCCGGTCTGGTAGAGCACCGGCAGCAGCGTGAAGCCGATGCCGGCCTTGCGCGCAGCACGCAGCAGCGCAAGGCTCAGGGTCGCGTCGTCGGCATAGGGGCGGCCGTCGGTGTCGTGATGCACATACTGGAACTCGCACACGCTCGTGTAGCCGGCTTCGAGCATCTCGGCATAGAGCCAGGTCGCGATGGCTTCCATGTGCTGCGGGCCGAGGCGTGCGGCAAAGCGGTACATCAGCGTGCGCCAGCTCCAGAAGCTGTCGTGCTGCTCGGCGCGGTGCTCGGTCAGGCCCGCGAAGGCGCGCTGGAAGGCGTGCGAATGCAGGTTGGGCATGCCGGGGATCAGCGGGCCTTTGACAGTTTGCGCGTCGGCGGGGCGTTGCGCGCCGGCCTGCACCTGCGTGAGCCGGCCGGCGTCGTTCCATGCCAGCAGGACGTTCTTCGCCCAGCCTTCGGGCAGCAGCGCGTCGGCTGCGAAAAGCGTTTGTGTCATGCCTGGACTCCTGCCGCGATGCGGCCTTGGCGCACCACGGTGCGCACGGGTTGCTGGCCGAACCAGTACGCCAGCTCGGCCGCCTCGCGCACGTTCCACAACACGAAGTTGGCGGGCATGCCTTCGGCGATCGCGCCGTGCGTGGCCTGCAGGCCCAGCGCACGCGCCGCATGCCGCGTGATGCCGGCCAGTGCCTCGGGCACCGTCAGCCGAAACAGCGTGCAGGCCATGTTCGCCATCAGCAGCAGGCTCAATGCCGGCGAGGTGCCGGGGTTGTGGTCGGTGGACACGGCCATCGGCACGCCGGCGGCGCGCAGTGCGTCGATCGGCGGCAGGTGCGTGTCGCGCAGGGTGTAGTAGGCGCCGGGCAGCAGCACGGCCACGGTGCCCGACCGGCGCATCGCCTCGATGCCGTCGGCCGACAGGTGTTCGATGTGGTCGCACGACAGCGCACCGTAGCGCGCGGCCAATGCCGCGCCGCCCATGTCCGACAGCTGCTCGGCATGCAGCTTCACCGGCAGGCCCAACGCCTGCGCGGCCTGGAAGACCTGCTCGGTTTCCGCGAGCGAAAAGGCGATGCGCTCGCAGAACACGTCGACCGCATCGACCAGCCCCTCGGCCGCGAGCGCCGGCAGCATCTCGCGGCAGACGAGGTCGATGTAGTCGCCGCTGCGGTTCGCGTATTCGGGCGGCAACGCATGCGCGCCGAGGAAGGTAGTGCGCACCGTCACGCCATAGGCTTCGCCCAGCCGCCGTGCCACGCGCAGCTGCTTGCGCTCGTGTTCCAGCGACAGGCCGTAGCCCGACTTGATCTCGATGGCGCAGACGCCATCGGCCAGCAGCTGTTCGAGCCGCGGCGCGGCCTGTGCGAAGAGCGTGTCCTCGTCGGCCTCGCGCGTGGCGCGCACCGACGACACGATGCCGCCGCCGGCCTTGGCCACTTCTTCGTACGTGGCGCCTGCGAGCCGCATCGCGAATTCGTTGGCGCGCTGGCCGCCGTAGACGAGGTGCGTGTGGCAATCGACGAGGCCGGGCGTGACGAGCGCTCCGCCGCCGTCGTGGGTGGGCAGTGCCGCAAATTCGGCCGGCAGCGCGTCGCGTGCGCCGGCCCAGCGGATCGCGCCCTGAATGACCACGATGGCGGCCTCGACGCCGTCTTCCAGCGCCACGCCGGATGCGGCATCGGGCGCAAGGCGCAGGCCGGTCCAGAGGCCGTCGGCCGAGGGATATTCGCTGACAGGTTTCATCATCGTCATCTTTCTTTCTGCGGGTTACGCCGGCAGGATTCGAACCGCCACCAGCCGCGCGCCGTCGCTCTCGGGTGTCGCGCGCCATGCATGGGCCGCGTCGGTCCAGCACAGGCCCTCGCCTTCGCGGCAGGCCTCTTCGTTCAGGCGCCAGGCGCCGCGCAAGGCGAGCAGCACGCCGTGCGGCGCCGCATCGACGGCCGACGCGCGGTCCAGCACCTGCACATCGGCACGCCACTGCCCGCGCCGCGTCATCACGTTGAAGTCGTTCGATGCGCCGCCGAGCAGCGCGCAGTCGATCGCGTCGTCGCCGCTGAAGGCGAAGGGCCGATGCGGTGCGTCGAGCCAGTGGCTGATGCGCCCGTCGTGCGTGAACAGGCGAACGCCATCGCCCTCCAGCAGCATGATGCTGCGGTCGATGCCCTCGAACACCGAGAACGGTCCGGCCGCGGCGATGGTCGCGATGCTCACGCGCCAGCCGAAGCCGTCGAACGCCGCGCCCTGCGGCCAGCTGGCGATCTCCTGCGTGGTGCCGCCGCCGTTTTTCCAGGGGGTGACCGGGAGTGTGCTGCGGGAGAAATGCTGTACGCCGCTCATGCCCACCTCCAGAGGGGGAGGAAGAAATGCAAATACGGAACCCGCGCTCATCGCATCAACCCGCCCTGCCGCAGTTTCTGCTCGAAATGCCGCAGCACCAGCGTCATCGTGCCCGTGAGCACGAAGTACACGACGGCGATGGCCAGGTACACCTCGAGCGAGCGGTACGACACGCTGATGATCTTCTGCCCCTCGTGCATCACGTCGTGAATCGTCAGCAGCGACACCAGCGCCGAGTTCTTGATGAGCGCGATGAACTCGTTGCCCAGCGGCGGGATCATGCGCACGACCGCCTGCGGCAGCACGATCTCGCGCATCGCCGTGCCGGGCGTCATACCCAGCGACTGCGCCGCCATGGTCTGGCCCTTGTCGATCGACTGGATCGCGCCGCGCACGATCTCCGATACGTATGCACCCGAATACACACCGAGCCCCAGCACGCCGCACAGGAAGGCCGGCAGCAGGATGCCGAAGTGCGGCAGCCCGAAGAACAAAATGAACAGCTGCACCAACAGCGGCGTGCCGCGGATGGCCGCCACGTAGGCGGTGCACGCGCCGTAGAGCCAGCGCCGCTTCGGGTTCAGCCGGCCGATGCCGACCAGCAGGCCCAGCACGCAGCCCAGCGCCAGCGCGCACGCGGTGATCTCCACCGTGACGAGCGCGCCGCGCAGCAGGTCGGTCCAGCCCTGCCAGACGGGCGAGAAATCGAAATCCATGGCTCGCTTACTTGGCGCTCGCGCTGAACCACTTGCTCACGATCTTTGCGTAGGTGCCGTCGGCCTTGAGCTTTTCGATCGCGCCGTTCACGGCCTTGGTGAGCTCGGGCGTGTCCTTGCGGATGGCCATGCCGTATTCCTCGGTGGTGATCTGCTCGGGCAGCACCTTGAGGCCGCCGCGCGTGCGCACGTACTGGTAGGCGGCGGGCTTGCCGGTCACGGCGGCGTCGGCGCGGCCGATGTCGACGAGGTTGAACATCTCCTGGTTCTTCTCGACCTCCATCAGCTGCACCTGCGGGAATTTCTCCCTGGTGTAGGCCACCGACTTGGTGCCCACCTGCACGCTGACCTTCTTGCCGTTGATGTCGGCCGGCGCCTTGATCGCCGTGTTGCCGTCCTTCACCATCACGACGAGGCCGCCCGCGTAGTACGGCGCGGTGAAATCGACGACCTTCTTGCGCTCGTCGGTGATGTAGATGGCCGAGACGGCCATGTCGAAGCGCTTCGAGATCAGGCCCGGCACGAGGCCCTTGAAGTCGATGTCGATCCACTCGATCTTGCGGCCCAGTGTCTGGCCGATGGCCTCGACCAGCTCCACGTCGAAGCCGGTGCGTTTGCCGTTCTCCACGAATTCCATTGGCGGGAAGGTGGCGTCGGTGGCCACGCGCAGCGGCTCGCCCTGCGCATGCGCGGCACCCGCGAAACCGAGGATGGCAAGGCCGGAGAGTGCGGCGGCGACGAGAGAGCGGCGGGTGTTCATGGCAGGAGCTTTCGTGGTGAGGATGAAGGAGGAAGAAAAGGAGAGACGCGGCTACTGCAGCGCCCGCGAGATGCGCGCCGCCGTGACGACGGTCATGTGGAGCAATGCAGCTTCCATGCCCTCGACGCGCGTGAGCGGCGCCATGAGCGTGATCGCGCCGCGCAGGTGCCGTCCCGGGGCGAGCACCGGCGCGCTCGCGCCCCAGACGCCGGCATCGACCTCGCCGTGCGTCACGGCATGGCCGGCCTCGCGGATGGCGTCGAGCTCGGCGGCGCGTTCGGCGCGGCGTTCGGGGCTTTCGCCGAGCCCGTCGAGCAGGGCGTCGCGCTGGTCGAGCGGCATGTGGGCCAGCAGGCACTTGGCGCTGGCGCCGTCACGCGCGGGCACGCTGCGGCCGCGGTCGAAGGAGCAGCGCAGCGACTGCTCGCTGTCGATCATCTCCAGGCACACGACGCGCTCGTTCACGGCCGTGACCAGCGCCACGCTCTCGTGCGTCTGCTGGGCCAGCGCCCGCATGTCGGCACGCGCGGCCATCACGAGGTCGGAGTTGCCGTCGAAGCCGGTGGCGAGCTGCACGCTCACCGGGCCCGGCGAGTAGCGGCCATCGGACTCCATCACGAAGCCCCAGCGGCGCAGCGTGGCGATCTGCCGGTACAGCGTGCTCTGCGACAGGCCGGTGGCCTGCACCAGCTCGGCCGCTGTCATCGCCGCCTTGCTTTGCGCCAGCACCGACAGCACGAACAGGGCGCGGTCGTTGTGGGCGGGGGCGTCGATCGGGGGCGTCATCGGAAGCAATCGCTGGAGGTCGAAAGTGGATGCGGCGTGCAGTATCTTGCTCGCCGTTCTCACTTCCAAGCGTGGATTCCCACGGAGTGGGAATGGCCGCGTTTTTTCTTTCTACCTTCGTCTTACCTTCTCAATCCACCAGCAGAGGAAAGAGCGGATCGTCCATCGGCGCACCGGCCGGCAGCCGCTCGGCGAGGCCGGGGAAATCGGGCGAGGTCTTCCAGCTGCGCGGCGCATGGCGGATGTCGTCGCCCAAAAAACGCACCGAGAACACGCGGCGCCGGTTCGGCCCCTCGACGCCAGCGGCCGCATGCAGCGTGAGCATGTGGAAGCAGACGAAGTCGCCGGGCTCGATGTTCCAGCCCACGATGGGAAAGCGCTCGCGCGCGCCCTCGATGTCGGGCAGGTCTTCGAGGCTGCCTTCGGGGAACCACTTGGCGTGGTTGTCCATGAAGGTGCGCGGCATCAGCCACGGCCCCTTGTGGGAGCCGGCCACGAACTCGAGCGTGGCCGCACGCGACACCGGATCAACCGGTATCCACATGCTGACGTTCTGCTCGCCCTCGATGTTGTAGTAGGGCTGGTCCTGGTGCCACGGCGTGCGCTGCCGGGTACCAGGCTCCTTGACCAGCAGGTGGTCGTGATAGAGCCGCACGGTGTTCGAGCCCATGAGCCGCTGCGCCAGTTGCGCGAGCGGCGCCTCGAAGATGAAGCGGCGGAAGGCGTCGATGTCCTGCCAGTTGCAGAAGTCCTCGAAGAAGCGGCCCGGGTCGTCGGGCCGGCTCGCGATCTTGGCGCGCGGACTGGGTGCCGCGAGGTTGGCCTCGATGCCATCGCGCAGCAGCGCCAGCTCGTCGGCCGTGAGCAACTGACGGATGCACACCGCGCCGTCGCGCTGAAACTGCGCGACGAGCGCGTCGTCCACGCGCGCCTGCACGCGGCGCTGCAGTTCCTGGGCGTCGGGGAGAACGACGCCCGCCATCACTTCACCATCGGCAGCTTGAGCCCCTGCTTCTTCGCGGTGGCGACCGCGATGTCGTAACCCGCGTCGGCATGGCGCATCACGCCGGTGGCCGGGTCGTTGAACAGCACGCGCTCGATGCGCTTGGCGGCCGCGTCGGTGCCGTCGCACACGATCACCACGCCCGAGTGCTGCGAGTAGCCCATGCCCACGCCGCCGCCATGGTGCAGGCTGACCCAGGTGGCGCCGCCCGCGGTGTTGAGCAGCGCGTTGAGCAGCGGCCAGTCGCTCACGGCATCGGTGCCGTCCTTCATGGCTTCGGTCTCGCGGTTCGGGCTGGCGACCGAGCCGGTGTCCAAGTGGTCGCGACCGATGACGATCGGCGCCTTCAGCTCGCCGTTCTTCACCATCTCGTTGAAGGCCAGGCCCGCGATGTGGCGCTCGCCCAGGCCCAGCCAGCAGATACGCGCCGGCAGGCCCTGGAAGGCGATGCGCTCGCGCGCCATGTCGAGCCAGCGGTGGGTGTGCTTGTTCTCGGGGAACAGCTCCTTGATCTTGGCGTCGGTCTTGTAGATGTCTTCCGGGTCGCCCGAGAGCGCCACCCAGCGGAACGGGCCCTTGCCTTCGCAGAACAGCGGGCGGATGTAGGCCGGCACGAAGCCCGGGAAGTCGAAGGCGTTCTTCACGCCCTCGTCGAACGCCACCTGGCGGATGTTGTTGCCGTAATCGACCGTGGGGATGCCCATGGCCTGGAAGTCGAGCATGGCCTGCACGTGCACGGCGCATGATTTCGCGGCCGCCTTCTTGAGCGCGTCGTGCTGCGAAACGTCCTTCATCGCTGCCTGCCATTGCGGCACGCTCCAGCCCGAGGGCAGGTAGCCGTTGATCAGGTCATGCGCCGAAGTCTGGTCAGTCACCAGATCAGGCTTGAGGCCGCCGGCCTTCGCGCGCTTGACCAGCTCGGGCAGGATGTCGGCCGCGTTGCCCAGCAGCGCGATCGACACGGCTTCCTTCGCGTCGCAGTGCTGCTTGATCAGCTCGAAGGCATGGTCGATGTCGCGCGCCTGCTTGTCGACGTAGCGGGTGCGCAGGCGGAAGTCGATGCTCGACTGCTGGCATTCGATGTTGAGCGACACCGCACCGGCCAGCGTGGCCGCCAGCGGCTGCGCGCCGCCCATGCCGCCGAGGCCCGCCGTCAGGATCCACTTGCCCGCGAGGCTGTTGTTGTAGTGCTGGCGGCCGGCTTCGACGAAGGTCTCGAAGGTGCCCTGCACGATGCCCTGGCTGCCGATGTAGATCCAGCTGCCCGCCGTCATCTGGCCGTACATGAAGAGGCCCTGGCGGTCGAGCTCGTTGAAGTGCTCCCAGTTGGCCCACTTGGGCACGAGGTTCGAATTGGCGAGCAGCACGCGCGGTGCGTTCTCGTGCGTCTTGAACACGCCGACCGGCTTGCCCGACTGGATGAGCAGGGTCTCGTCGTCGTTCAGCTCTTTCAGCGACGCGAGGATCTGGTCGTAGCAGGCCCAGTTGCGCGCGGCGCGGCCGATGCCGCCGTACACCACCAGGTCTTGCGGGCGCTCGGCGACCTCGGCGTCGAGGTTGTTCTGCAGCATGCGGAACGGGGCTTCGGTGAGCCAGCTCTTGCAGTTGAGCTCGCTGCCGCGCGGGGCGCGGATCACGCGGGTCGGGTCATGGCGCGGGTCGGTACCGGTGGATTTGTTCAGGTCGATCTTGTCGGGTGCGTTCATGGCGTGGTTCTCCTTGTCGGGGGATGTTTTACGAGTGACTGGGCAGGATGTCGAGCAGCGCGGCCGGCAGCTCGGCCTTCAGCGCCCACTGGCGCATGGCTTCGATGTCGGGCGCGAGGTAGCGGTCGGTTTCGAGGAAGGCGACCTTCTGGCGAATGGCGGCGAATTCGGCCTCCACCAGCGGCGAACTCTTGAGCTTGCGCTTGAGTTCGATGCCTTGCGCGGCGGCCATCGCTTCGATGCCGACGACCACCGCCGTGTTGTTGACCATGTCGCCCAGGCGGCGGCCCGCGAAGGTGGCCATCGACACGTGGTCTTCCTGGTTGGCCGAGGTCGGCAGGCTGTCGACGCTTGCGGGGTGCGCGAGCGACTTGTTCTCCGAGGCCAATGCTGCGGCTGTGACTTGCGCGATCATGAAACCGGAGTTGAGGCCACCGTCGCGCACCAGGAACGGCGGCAGGCCCGACAGGCCGGTGTCGAGCAGCAGCGCGATGCGGCGCTCGGCGATGGCGCCGACTTCGCTGATGGCCAGCGCAATGATGTCGGCCGCGAAGGCAACGGGCTCGGCGTGGAAGTTGCCGCCCGAGATGACTTCGCCGGTGTCGCAGAACACGAGCGGGTTGTCCGACGCGGCATTCGCTTCGATCACCAGCACACGCGCGGCGTGCGCGAGGTTGTCGAGGCAGGCGCCCATCACCTGCGGGATGCAGCGCACCGAATACGGGTCCTGCACGCGGCCACAGTCGGCATGCGAGGGAACGATCTCGCTACCTTCGAGCAGCGTGCGCACTGCGCCCGCGACGGCGATCTGGCCCAGCTGGCCGCGCGCCGCATGAATGCGTGCGTCGAAGGGCTTGATCGAGCCCTGGATGGCCTCGAGCGACAGCGCACCCGACATCAGCGACGACGCGAACACGTCTTCCGCGCCGAACAGGCCGAACAGCGCGAGCGCGGTCGACACCTGCGTGCCGTTGAGCAGCGCCAGGCCTTCCTTGGGGCCGAGCACGAAGGGCGCGAGGCCGATGCGCTTCATCGCCTGCGCACCGCTGACCACAGTGCCGTCGGCCAGCGTGGCCTCGCCTTCGCCGATCAGCACGCAGGCC
This sequence comes from Variovorax sp. Varisp46, assembly GCF_059491885.1. NCBI lineage: Bacteria > Pseudomonadati > Pseudomonadota > Betaproteobacteria > Burkholderiales > Comamonadaceae > Variovorax > Variovorax sp. Varisp46. The sequence continues at coordinate 5,351,160 of NZ_CP168515.1, read as the reverse complement.
AGGTGCGCGAGCGGCGCGAGGTCGCCTGACGCGCCGACCGAGCCCTTGCACGGAATGCGCGGCATCACGCCCGCGTTGAACAGCGCCAGCAGCGCATCGGCCAGCGCCGGGCGCACGCCCGAATGGCCACGCGCCAGGCTCACCGCCTTGGTCGCGAGCACCATGCGCACCACCGGTGCCGCCAATGGCTCGCCCGTGCCCACGCTGTGCGACAGCACGAGGTTGCGCTGCAGTTCCGCCAGGTGGTCGTTGCCGATGCGCGTGCTCGCGAGCTTGCCGAAGCCGGTGTTGATGCCGTAGACGACCTGGTCGTTCTCGACGATGTGGCGCACGGCGGCTTCGGCGCGAAGCATGCCGTCGCGCACCGACGGGTCGAGCGACAGCTGCACGCCGCCGGCCTGGATGCGTCGCAGCATCGCCAGATCGACCTGGCCGGGCGTGAGGATCAGGGTGGCATCTGGAGTAGCGGTGTGTTTGCTTGTCATGTGAACCTGTCTATACAAGTAGTTGCGAGTGAAAACTGAGGCCTCTGAGGACGGAAAAATCAACCGAAGCTAGGGTTGCCGTCTGCCTTGAAACGGCTGCCCAGGCTGTAGCGCGAGGCCGGGTGCAGGCAGCGCACCCAGGTCACGGGTGTGTTGCGTGACCAGGTGCGGCGCGTGAGCAGGAGGCAGGGGGCTGTGGGTTCCATGGCGAGCCTGTCGGCCTGTTCCTGGTTGGGCAGCACGGCGTCGACCACGTGTTCGATCTGGTCGAAGGGCACGTTGCGCACCAGGTACTCGCTGGGCGGCATGGCGCTGAAGTCCTGTTCGAGGTAGTCGGGCACGACCTGCGGATTGACGTAGCGCTCTTCGAGCTGCACGGGCGTGCCGTTCTCGAGGTGCAGGCACACGCTGTGGAACACCGAGGTGCCGGCGCGCATGTCGAGCCAGGCGGCCACGTCGGGCGAGGCGGCGATGCGCTCGACCTCGATCATGTCGCAGCGATAGTCGTGTCCGCGCTGGCGGATTTCGCTGGCGATATTGGCGATCTGCAGCAGCGTGGACTGCGGCTTGTTTTCGGCGACGAAGCTGCCGACCCCGGCCACGCGCACGATGCGGCCCTGTTCCACCAGCTCGCGCAGCGCACGGTTCACCGTCATGCGCGCCATGCCGAACTGCGCGACCAGTTCATGCTCCGAGGGCAGGCGGTGTCCGGGCGGCCACGTGCCGTCCTGGATCTTGCGGGAGATGTGATCCTTGACTTGCGCGTAGAGCGCGAGGGTGGGGAGGTCGCGTTTCATGCTTGCTGTTGTAGCTCTTGTTTTGAGCGCTGCTGTTCGGGGCGCGTGCACAGGCCGCCGGGTACTCCCCTGCGCGAATGTCCCCCGCTTCGCTCAAAGGCCGCCGTGCCGGCGTGGGCGCGCACCGAACAACGGCGCACGCCAAGCACAACGGAATGAAGGCAAGGCGCCATCCTCAATGCTCCGCAGCCGCCATCGACTCCGCGCGAATCTCTTCCGTCAGCCGCGCCTTGATGTCCATGAACTCCGGCGAGGTCTTGATGGTGTAGCTGCGCGGATGCGGAAAATCGACCGCGATCTCGGTCTTGATGCGCCCCGGCCGCGCGCTGAACACCGCCACGCGGTTGGCCATGAAGATCGCCTCGTCGATGTCGTGCGTGACGAACAACACCGTCTTGCGCGCCGACTCCCAGATGCCGAGCAACAGCTCCTGCATCAGCACGCGGGTCTGGTTGTCGAGCGCACCGAAGGGCTCGTCGAGCAGCAGCATCTTGGGGTCGTTGGCCAGCGCGCGCGCAATGGCGGTGCGCTGCTGCATGCCGCCCGAGAGCTGCTTCGGAAAGTGATTCTCGAAGCCGCGCAGCCCCACCTTGGCGATGAAGAACTCGCTGCGCTCCTTCTGGTCGGCCTCTCTCATGCCGCGCTCGCGCAGGCCGAAGCGGATGTTCTGCGCCACCGTGAGCCACGGAAAGAGCGTGTAGCTCTGGAACACCACGCCGCGATCGGCGCCCGGGCCTTCGATGCGCTCGCCGTCGAGCATCACCTGGCCGGTGGTCGGGAAGTCGAGCCCCGCCACGATGCGCAGCAGCGTCGACTTGCCGCAGCCCGAGGGGCCGAGGATGGTGACGAAGTCGTTCTCCTTCACCTCGAAGTCGATCGGCTGCAATGCTTGCGTGCGCTGGCCCTTGGTGCCGGTGAAGACGCGCGAGACGCCCTGGATGGAAAGTTGGTTCATCACAATGCAGCCCAGGCAAACAGACGGCGGTTCAGCGCCTTGAAAGCGAAATCGGACAACAGGCCGATGACACCGATCACGATGATCCCGAAGATGATCTGCCCGGTGTTCAAGAGCGCCTGGCTGTCGGTGATCATGTGGCCGATGCCCGATGACGAGCCGATCAGCTCCGCCACGATCACGTAGGTCCACGCCCAGCCGAGCACGAGGCGCAGCGTCTCGGCGATGCCTGGTGCGGCGCCCGGAATGAGCACGCGCGCCACGATGCCGCGGCTGTTGGCGCCCAGCGTGTAGGCGGCCTCGACGAGGTCGCGCCGCGCGCCGCCCACGGTGACGGCCACCATCAGCACGATCTGGAAGAAGGAGCCGATGAAGATCACCAGCAGCTTCTGCATTTCGCCCAGGCCCGCCCACAGGATCAGCAGCGGAATGAAGGCCGAGGCCGGCAGGTAGCGGCAGAACGAGACGAAGGGCTCGAAGAAGGCCTCGACGGTCTTCCAGGTGCCCATGGCCACGCCCAGCGGCACCGCGATGACGGCCGCCAGCAGGAAGCCGCCGAACACGCGCCACACGGTCATGCCGATGTCGCCGATGAAGCCGTACTCGGTGAAGAGCAGCCAGCCTTCCTTGACCATGGTCGGCGGACTGGCGAGGAAGGTCGGCGACACGAAGCCGCCGAGCGTGGCCAGCGACCACACCAGCACGAACACGACGAAGAAGCCGAGCCCGAGCAGCACGCGGGCACGCGCACCGACGGGTTCGAGCGGCGCGAATGCGCGGCGCCGCACGGGCGCCACGGGCAGAGAGGAGACGGCGGTGGAGGCCGATGCCGCGCGCGGCGGCACCTGCGGCAGCGCCTTACTTGACGTAGCTTGCATCGAAGGTCACCGCGTAGTCTTCAGGCGCCTTGCGGATCACGCCGGCTTCCAGCAGGATGGCCGCGGCTTCCTTCATGAAGGTCGTGAGTTCGCTCGAGAAGAACTTCTGGTTGGCCGCCTTGTCCTGCCAGCGCAGGTAGGCGGACGACTTGGCGAACTGCTCGCCGCTCTGCTTGACGGCCGAGCCCATGAGTTCGTTGGCTTTTTCGGGCTCGGCCTTGATCATGTCGAGCGCGTCGAAGTACGACTTGGTGAGCGCGGCGGCGGCCTTGGGATTGGCCTTAAGCCAGGCGGGCGCGCAGCCGACGGTGTCCATCACCATCGGGTAGTCGAGCGTGGTGGCCAGGATCTTGCCGGCGGCGGGGTTGGCGCGCACGGTCGAGAGGTACGGCTCGTAGGTCATGGCGGCGTCGTTCTGGCCGGCCACGAAAGCTTGCGCGGCGGGCTGCGGCTCGAGCGAGACCACCTTCACGTCCTTCAGGGTCATGCCGTTCTTGCTGAGCATCCAGGCCAGGCCGAAGTAGGGCGCGGTGCCGGGGGCGCTCACGCCGATGGTCTTGCCCTTGAGGTCGGCGAAGCTCTTCACGTCGTTGCGCACCGCGATGCCGTCGGCGCCGTAGGACTTGTCCATCTGGAAGATCTGCACGATGGGCACGCCGTTGGCGTTCCAGGCCACGTGCGTCTCGACCGTGGTGGCCGCGCACTGGATGGCGCCGGACGCGAGCGCCAGGTGGCGGTCCTTCTGCGGAATCATCTTGAGTTCGACGTCCAGGCCGTTCTTCTTGAAGATGCCCGCCTTGTCGGCCAGCGAGAGCGGCGCGAAGCCGGTCCAGCCGGACATGCCGAGCGCGATCTTGGTTTCCTGGGCGGCGGCCGCTCCGGCCATGCCCGCTGCACATGCACCTGCTGCCAGCAGCGAAGCGACTTTCACAACTACCGTCGTCTTGACCATGGGTACTCCTGGTTCCGTTCTTGAGAGATGGCTCGGCGGCGCGCCTCGGTGGCCGGGCTGCGCACGCCTCGCATTGTTGCCAAGCGCCCCAACTTGTATATACAGGATAACCCGAAAGATCATTTCTGGTGCAATTCCTTGGGAAATGCACCGATTTGCTGTCTAGACAAGAAAGGTTGCAGGACGGGGGCCACCATTGCAAACCTTGTGCCACAGTCATATCTGCGCGGCTGGGGGACAATCGGCGGCCCTCCCCTCGCCCCCTTCCGACCTCCCCTCCGCTGCCTGTGTCCTCTCTCGCTCCTCGCCCCATCGACGCCTCCGGCAGCAGCGCACCCGCCGACATCCTTCACGAAGTCTTCGGCTATGCGCAGTTCCGCGGGGCCCAGCAGGACATCGTCGACCACGTGGTCGGCGGCGGCGACGCGCTGGTGCTGATGCCCACGGGCGGCGGCAAGTCGCTGTGCTACCAGATCCCTGCCATCGCGCGGCAGCGCGCGGGGCACGGCGTGGCGGTGGTGGTGTCGCCGCTGATCGCGCTGATGCACGACCAGGTGGGCGCGCTGCACGAGGCGGGGGTGAGCGCGGCTTTTCTCAATTCCACGCTCGACTGGGAAGAGACGCAGGACGTGGAGCGCCGCATGCTGCGCGGCGAGATCACGCTGCTGTACGCGGCGCCCGAGCGCGTGAACACGCCGCGCTTCCTGTCGCAGCTCGATTCGCTGAAGGAGCGCGGCAAGCTCTCGCTGTTCGCGATCGACGAGGCGCATTGCGTGAGCCAGTGGGGCCACGACTTCCGCCCCGAGTACCGCGCGCTCACCGTGCTGCACGAGCGCTACGCCGGCGTGCCGCGCATCGCGCTCACGGCCACGGCCGACAACCTGACGCGCGCCGACATCGTCGAGCGGCTGCAGCTCGAGGAGGCGCGCCAGTTCGTCTCCAGCTTCGACCGACCGAACATTCGCTACACCATCGTCGAGAAGAAGGACGCGACCACGCAGCTGCTGCGCTTCATCGAGCGCGAGCATGAAGGCGATGCGGGCGTGGTCTATTGCCAGTCGCGCAAGCGGGTGGAAGACGTGGCGGTGATGCTGCGCGACGCCGGCATCAACGCGCTGCCCTATCACGCCGGGCTCGATGCGGCGGTGCGCCAGAAGCACCAGGACCGCTTCCTGCGCGAGGAAGGCATCGTGATGGTCGCGACCATCGCCTTCGGCATGGGCATCGACAAGCCCGATGTGCGCTTTGTCGGCCACCTGGACATGCCCAAGAACATCGAAGGCTACTACCAGGAAACCGGCCGCGCGGGCCGCGACGGCGGCCCCGCCGACGCCTGGATGACCTACGGCCTGCAGGACGTGGTGAACCAGCGCCGCATGATCGACGAGAGCCCTGCCGGCGAGGAATTCAAGCAGGTGATGCGCGGCAAGCTCGACGCGCTGCTCTCGCTGGCCGAGGCGAGCGACTGCCGGCGCGTGCGCCTGCTGGGCTATTTCGGCGAGAAGAGCACGCCCTGCGGCAACTGCGACAACTGCCTGAACCCACCGCAGGTGTGGGACGGCACCGATGCCGCGCGGAAGCTGCTGAGCACCATCTACCGCGTGCAGCAGTTGAGCGGCATCAGCTTCGGCGCCGGGCACATCATGGACATCCTGCGCGGCAAGCCGACCGAGAAGGTCAAGCAGTTCGGCCACGAGCGCATCAGCACCTTCGGCATCGGCGCGGAGTTCAGCGAGGTGGCGCTGCGCGGCGTGCTGCGCCAGCTGATCGCCACGGGCGCGCTCGCGGTCGACGCGGAGGCGTTCAACACGCTGAAGCTCACCGAAGGCTCGCGCGCGGTGCTCAAGGGCGAGGCGAGCGTGACGCTGCGCGAATCGGTGTCGTCACCGGCGGAGCGCAAGTCCCGGCGCGAGAAGACCGTCAAGGGCGCGCCCTCGCCGGCCGCCGCCAAGCTCGACGACACCGGCAAGAAGCGCTTCGAGGCGCTCAAGGCATGGCGCGCCGAAGTGGCGAAGGAGCACAACCTGCCGGCCTACGTGATCTTCCACGACGCCACGCTGGCGGCCATCGCCGAGCGGGCACCGGCGACGCTCGAAGACCTGCAGGGCATCAGCGGCATCGGCACCAAGAAGCTCGAGGCCTATGGCAGCGAAGTGCTGCGGGTGTGCGAGGCCTTCTAGCCTTCAGTTGGTCGCGGGCAGCACGACCGGCACCGGCCGCGTGAGCAGGTCGACGTACAGCTCGAAGAAGCGCGCGTTGTCGAACTTCTTCACCACCGTCATCTTCTGCAGCGTGGGGCCCGCAGGCTGCGAGGCATAGCCGATGGAGCGGCCGTTGTCTGCCGCGCCAGGCTTGGCGATCACGTCGACGTAGCGGTCCACCGTCTGCGTGGCGTAGCCCGGGTCGATCAGGTAGGCCAGCGTGAGGGTGTCCCAGATGTTCTGGGTGTAGTTCGGGTTGTTCTCGAAGCCGTTCTTGCCGTCGAAGCCGTAGCCGTTGAGCTTCTGGAACACGTCGGTCACGGCCGTGGGCTTGGCCGGGTGCGCGATGCGGTCGTAGATGGTCTTGGTGAGGAACACGGTGTCGGTCACGTCCAGCGGCACCACCACCTGCGGGATCGGCAGCCGCACCACGTACTGCGCGGCGTCGGGGTCGAACCACCAGTTGAACTCGGCGGCCTTGGTGGTGTTGCCCGCCACGTCGATGGCACCGCCCATGTAGATGATCTTCTTGATGAGCGGGACGATCTCGGGGTTCTGCTTCGCCGCGAGTGCGATGTTGGTGAGCGGGCCGATGGCAAGAATGGTGATCTGGCCGGGATTGGCCTTCACGGTGTCGACGATGAAGTCGACCGCGCTCTTGCGCTGCACGACGGTGTGCTGCGCAAAGCCGTCGGGCGAGGGCTTGAGGTCGGCATCGGTCTTCGGCTCGGGACCGCCCCAGGCGCCGAGATAGCCGTCGCCGCCGGCACCCGCGGCCATCTCGGCTTGCACGTCGGCGAAGCTGTGGTTGAGTGCGTAGTTCGCGCCCACGTAGACGCCGATGCGGTTGCCCACGCCGAGCCGCTCCATCGACATCAGCGCGTCGGCCACGCCTTGCTTGAGCCATTGGTTGCCCGACACCACGCTGATGCCCATGACCTGCACCTTGCCGCTGGCCTGCAATTGGACTGCCATGACGCCGAGCTGGCCGTCGTCGCTCATGGTGTTGTAGTCGCTGTCGATGATGATCTTCTGCGCCGTGGAGCCGCCCGATCCGCCGCCGAAGCCCGGGCCCAGGCCGATGCCGCCGCCTCCGTCGCCGCCGCCGCAGCCCGCCAACACCGTGATGACGGCGATGAACATCGCCCCGATCCATTTGCGCATCTGCATCTTCCGCTCCTGAGACTAAGAGGTTGGTTTTCAGTCGAAGGCACTGAAATACAAACGTTTGCGCAAAGCTTTGCGCAAACGTTTGCCAACTCTACGGCGCAAGCCGCGGCCATGGCAAGCGCCACAGCCTAGGGGTTTGCGCGGGCCGGTCGGATCAGGCCGGATCGGGTGCGGGATCGATCAGCCGGTTCTCGCGCAGCGGCGAGCGGCCAGGCATGTAGGGCTGCTCCACATCGGGCACGGCCTGGCTCTTGTCCAGGCCCGGCGCCAGGGCCTTGGACGACCCGGCCGGGCAGGCGCCGGTGCTGCGCAGCGTGAGCGCCGCGGACAGCCGCGCCTCGCTCTGGTCCCCGAGCTGGTGGGTGAAGTCGTCGGCCACGGTGCAACCCGCGGTGGGCGCGAAGCCGTCGCCGTAGTCGCCGCTGCCCTGTTGGTTCACGCCCTTGAACTGGATCGCGAAATAGGTGGTGCCGCAGTTGTCCTGCGGGTAGAAGCCGTAGGGCTTGCCGCAGGTGGTGCCGCCGACGAGGTTGACGGTGACCCCCACGCCGCGCAGGCTGTTGATGACCGACTCGCTCGCCGAGCAGGTGTCGGGGCCGGTGAGCACCGTGACGCGCGAGAGGCCCAGCGTAGGCAGCGCCTGGCCGCTGCGGCTGGTGCCGGTGAAGGGCGTCAGGGTCTGCGCCGCCGTCAGGTGGAACGGGTTCTTGTCGTTGAAGGTGAGTTGCTCGAAGGTCTTGCCCGCGGTCACCGCCGGCGACGAGATCATGTAGGCCAGCCGGCTGGCGATGAGCAGCTGGCCGCCGCCGTTGTAGCGCATGTCGAGCACGAGATCCTGGATGCCCGCGCCCTGCTTGAAGGTGTTCACCGCGGCAATGAGCTGCGCCTCGGAGGTCGTGATGTGGTCGTTGAACAGCAGGTAGCCCACGCGGCCGCTGCCGGTGTCGATGACCTGGACGTTCTGCACCGGCGTGCTGGTGACCTTCGCGGCCGTCAACTGCACGGGAGACTGCGCGACGCCGTTCACTTCGAAGGTGAAGGTGTGCGATTCGCCGACGGCCTTGGGCGAAAGGGCGGCGTTGATCGCATTGACGTTGGCGGTGCCGGTGCTGCTGACGACGTTGATGCCGTCGATGGTGAGGATCTTCGCGCCGCGCTGCAGGCTCGCATTGGTAGCGGGCGAGTTCGGCTCGACAAAGGCGATGCGGATGTCGCGCGGCGGCGAGCTGCGTATCGCCGCCGTCTCCATGCCGTAGCCGGCCGACACGCCGCCCTGCGACAGCTGGCGGTACACCTCGGTGTCGTAGGTAAAGTGAAAGCGGTCCTTGGCACGGCCCGAAGCCGTGGTGAGCGGCGTCTTGAGCACGTTGAACCAGGCGACCGGCGTGGCGTAGTCGGCGGCCTTGAGCGTGGTCGGCACCTCGGTGTACCAGAGGTAGGTTTCGTCGATCCAGCCGCGCACCCAGCTCTTCTCGTTGTCGAGCGAGCCAGCGCGGTCCGGATAGGCGGCACCCGTGTCGGGGTTGACGCCCGCGCGCGGCGCCGCGCACAGGCCGGCAACCGTGGCCGAGGCGACGATGCCGCCATCGCCGCCACCGCTGGCGGGCGGTGCCGTGGTCCCGGGCAGCAGGCCGATCGGCAGGCCTGCGCCACCGCCACCGCCACCGCCTCCGCCACCTCCGCAACCCGCCAGCAGGCAGGCCACCGCGAGCGCGGCGCCCGCAACCGATGCGCCTGGGCGCGGCAGCAGCCGCGCGTCGACCTTGCGAAAGTCCATACGTTCCTCCTCGTAGCCCGGACGCGCGGATGTTTCGCGCGCCCGGTTTTCTTCTGTTCCCGCTATTGCACGAAACCCATGCCGCGCGATTCGCGCACTTCGGGCTTGATACGGTGCTCGGCTTCGAGCTGGTCAAGGAATTCGGTCGCGGAAAACTCGGCCGCCAGTATGTCGGTCTGCCGTTTCACCGCCGCGAAATCGCCCGGGCACAGCTGTGTCAGCGGGGCCAGCCGCGAACGCATGGAACCTGTCATGAGCGCGGCGTCGCCCGCAAGCGCCTCGGTCACGAACATGCGCTCGCGCTGCGCGGCGGTGAGCGGCATGAACTTGATCTTGAAGGTGAAGCGCCGCAGCGCGGCCTGGTCGAGCCGGTCGAGCAGGTTGGTGGTGCAGACGAAGACGCCGTTGAAGCGCTCCATGCCTTGCAGCATCTCGTTGACCTCGGTGACCTCGTAGGTGCGCTGCGCGCCGCGCCGGTCCTGCAGGAAGCTGTCGGCCTCGTCGAGCAGCAACACGGCCTTTTCGTTCTCGGCCTCGCGGAACATGGCGGCCATGTTCTGCTCGGTTTCGCCGACGTACTTGCTCATGAGGTCGCTGGCCTGCTTGACGATGAGCGGACGGCCCACGGCCTTGGCGATGTGCTCGGCCAGCGCGGTCTTGCCGGTGCCGGGCGCGCCGTAGAAGCACAGCGTGCCGTGGCCGCGCGCCTTCAGTGCCTCGACGATGCGCGGGATCTCGAAGCGGGTCTCGACATGGAGCATGTCGAGGTCGTAGGTGGTCACGCTGCGGCGCTCGCCGCGTCCGGCATCGAGCGTGCCCAAGGCGAGGTCTGCGTTGCGCAGCTGGCGTTCGATGAGCGCTTCCACCGAAGCGTCGTCGGTTCGCGCGAGACCCGCAAAGCGCACTGCCGTGCGGATCTGCGCGGGCGTGAGGCCTTTTCGCTCGGCCAGCTTGGCGGTGAAGGCCTCGGACACGACCACGCCTTCGAGCGTCTTCTTCACGAGCTGCTCGCGCGCGCCCGGCGGCGGCGACTTCAGCTCCAGGTGGTAGGCAAAGCGGCGACGGAAGGCCGGGTCGATCTGCTCGATGCGGTTGGTGACCCACAGCGTGGGCACGGGGTTGGCCTCGAGGATCTGGTTGACCCAGGCCTTGCCGCTCACGCTGCCGCTGGTGGGCGCCGGGATCTGCTCGGCGCGCGCCATGAACTGCGCAGCCTCGGTGCTGATGGGCGGGAAGACGTCCTCGACCTCGTCGAACAGCAGTGCGGCCTGCGCGCTGCCCTTGAGGAACACCTGGGCGATCTGCAGCGAGCGGTAGCGGTCGCGGCCACTCAATGAATTGCCGTCGCGGTCGGCATACTCGACTTCGAAGAGTTCGAGTCCTGCAGCCTGCGCGACAACCTTTGCGAGTTCGGTCTTGCCGGTGCCGGGCGGCCCGTAGAGCAGCACGTTGACGCCGGGCTCCTTGCGCGCGACCGCCGCGCGCAGCAACGTGACGAGCATCTGCGCGTCTTCCTGCACGAACGAGAAGTCGTGTGGCGTCAGCGCGCTCTTGGCCGAGGGCCGCGTGAACACGGCCATCAGCTCGTTGTGGTCGCGGTACTCGCGCATGAGCACCGGCGGCAGCTTCTCGCTGACCTTCATGAGGTCGGCCAGGTCGGTGATGTTGTGCTCGGAGATGAGGTTCTCGACCAGCCCGATGCGCTCGAGCCGCGAGCCCGCGCGCAACGCCTCGCCCACCTCGCTCGCGTTCACGCCCGCGAGGTCGGCAATGGCCGCATAGGCCTCGGGAGCGTTGTTGACCTTGAACTCGACCAGCAGCGAGCGCAGGTCGCGCTGGTAGCGCGCGAGCGTGCCGTAGAGCAACAGCGCGCGCTCGGCCTTGTTGAGCTGCAGCAGGCCCGCGAGCGCGTCGATGTTCTTCTCGACCAGCGTCGATTGCTTGCGCAGCGCGTGCGTGAGCCAGTCGCGCGTGACGGCCAGCACCGAGAGCAGGTCCTTCGGCTGGTCTTTCGCGTATTCGTCGAGATAGAAGAAGAGCGTGCCCTCTTCATACGGGCCGCGCCACACGCCGTGGCGTTCCAGCAGCGTGCGGCCGTCGAAGTCCTCGACGCCCTTCCAGGCCTCGTTGCCCGCGCAGCGTCGCCCGAGGAATTCGCGCAGCCGCTGCAGCACGGCCGCCGGCCACACCAGGTGCCGCCCCGTGAGCGAGAGCAGGCCATTGATGTCGCGCCGCACATTGAAACGCGGCCCCTGTTTGGCCGCCAGCGTGAGCACGAAGTGCGAGCACATCAGCTCGAGCACCGGCGCCTCCTTGAGGCCGGGCGACGGCAGTGCCTGCCCGCGTACCGCAGCAGCCACGACATCGACACCCGCACGCTTGACCATCAGGCAACCTCCAACGAGGACAATCTCGGAGCGACCATAACGCAGACTTTTGGCTTCGGGAAGACCGGCGAACGGTAAAAACCCTCATGGGTGCGATTCCAGCCACAATGCGCGCCATGGTCGGAATCGATGAAATCCTGCGCGCCGCGGCGCGTCTCCAAGGTCAGGTGCTCAATACACCCTGCGTCGAGTCGCGCACGCTCTCCGAGATCGTCGGCGCACAGGTGTTCCTGAAATTCGAGAACCTGCAGTTCACATCCTCGTTCAAGGAGCGGGGGGCATGCAACAAGCTGGTCGATCTCTCGGAGAACGGTATACGCGGAGTGATCGCCATGTCTGCCGGCAACCATGCGCAGGGTGTGGCCTATCACGCGCAGCGGCTGGGGTTGCGCGCATTGATCGTGATGCCGCGCTTCACGCCCGGCGTGAAGATCGAACGTACGCGCGGTTTCGGTGCCGAGGTGGTGCTGCACGGCGACACGCTGGATGCGGCCCGCGCCCACGCGCTGGAGTTGGCCCAGCGCGAGGGGCTGACCTTCGTGCATCCCTACGACGACGAGGCGATCATCGCGGGTCAGGGGACGGTGGCGCTCGAAATGCTCGACGTGGTGCCCGACCTCGACACGCTGGTGGTTGCGGTGGGCGGCGGCGGACTGATTGCCGGCATGGCGGTTGCGGCGCGCGAACGCAAGCCGGGCATCGAGATCGTCGGGGTGCAGACCACGCGCTTTCCAGCCATGGTCAATGCGGTGAAGGGTACGCACCACGCGCAGGGCAAGAGCACCATCGCCGAGGGCATCGCGGTCGGAACGCCTGGCGTGCTCACGCGGGAGATCATCGCAAGCAAGGTCGACGACCTGCTGCTGGTGGACGAGGGCGACATCGAGCAGGGCGTGCTGATGCTGCTCGAAATCGAGAAAACCCTGGTCGAGGGCGCGGGCGCGGCCGGCCTGGCGGCGCTGATCCGGCACCCCGAGCGCTTCAGGGGCAAGCGCGTGGGGCTGGTTCTTTCGGGCGGCAACATCGATCCGCTGCTGCTCGCGGCCATCATCGAACGGGGCATGGTGCGGGCTGGCCGGCTGGCTCGCGTGCGCGTTAGCGCGCGCGATGTTCCGGGCTCCTTGGCCCAGATCACGGCCACCGTGGCCGAAGCGGGCGCTAACGTCGATGAAGTCCATCACCAGCGCGCCTTCACGATGCTGGCGGCGCAGAACGTCGACATCGAACTGGTGCTGCAGACTCGCGGACGCGCTCACCTCGCCAGCGTGCTGGCCGCGCTGAAGGACGCCGGCTTCGAAGCCGAAGAGCAGCATTGAGCCGCAAGATCAACCCCGGACGGTTCTATTCAGGGGCTCGCAACCCCCTAGACCGGTCCCAGGCTGCCCGTCGGTAAAATGCCGGCAGTTTGTCAATTGCGTATTCGAGGTACTTCCCGATGTCCAACCCCACCCCCATCGAGCCGAGCCAGGGCGCCGCTGTCGAAAAAGACGCCGTCGAGTCGGTCGTTCACCTGATGCCACTGGTGCTGCCGCTGGCCGGCGGCGTGCTGATGCTGCTACTGGCATCCATCGCGGTCTACATGGCCTGACGCTGACAGGCGTTCGCGCCTTTGTCCGCGGGCGGTGCGGCCCGCGCTGACGCAGTCTCCCAAAGCGAAACGTTTTCTCAAACGGACCTCCGTGCCTGAGCGGCACGGCGCCCCGTTCGGAAAGACGATTTTTCAACTTAGGAGATTTTCCGATGAACGCACCCACGATGAAGGGCCTCACCATTCAGACGCCCTCATACGTCAAGAACGCGAAATTGATTGCCTGGGTGGCCGACATGGCCGCGCTGTGCAAACCCGAAGCCATTCATTGGTGCGACGGGAGCAAGGAAGAATACGACCGCCTTTGCCAGCGACTTGTCGACGCCGGCACCTTCAAGAAGCTCAACCCCGCCAAGCGCCCCAACTCGTTCCTCGCGGTGTCCGATCCGAGCGACGTTGCGCGCGTCGAAGACCGCACTTTCATCTGCTCCCAGGAGAAGGAAAACGCCGGACCCACCAACAACTGGATGGCCCCGGCCGAAATGCGCGCGACGCTGCAGCCCCTGTTCGACGGCTGCATGAAGGGCCGCACGATGTACGTCGTGCCGTTCAGCATGGGCCCGCTGGGCTCGCCGATTGCCCACATCGGCATCGAACTCTCCGACTCGCCCTATGTGGCCGTCAACATGCGCATCATGACCCGCATGGGCAAGGCCGTGTACGAGGTACTGGGCGCCGATGGCGAATTCGTGCCCTGCATGCACACCGTGGGCGCGCCGCTCGAGGCCGGCCAGAAGGACGTGTCCTGGCCCTGCAACAAGACCAAGTACATCGTTCACTATCCCGAGACGCGCGAGATCTGGAGCTATGGCTCGGGCTACGGCGGCAACGCGCTGCTGGGCAAGAAGTGCTTCGCCCTGCGCATCGCCTCGAACATGGGTCGCGACGAAGGCTGGCTGGCTGAGCACATGCTCATCCTCGGCGTGACGAATCCCGAAGGCAAGAAATACCACGTCGCAGCGGCGTTCCCGAGCGCCTGCGGCAAGACGAACTTCTCGATGCTGGTGCCGCCGGCGGGCTTCGAAGGCTGGAAAGTCACGACCATCGGTGACGACATCGCCTGGATCAAACCGCAGGCCGATGGCTCTCTGCGTGCCATCAACCCCGAGGCCGGCTACTTTGGCGTGGCCCCCGGCACCAACATGCTGACGAATCCGAACTGCATGCGCAGCCTGGACGACGGCGTGATCTTCACCAACGTCGCGCTCACGGACGACGGCGATGTGTGGTGGGAAGGCATGGAACAGGACGCACCGGGCAAGGCGCTGCCAGCGCACCTGATCGACTGGCAGGGCAAGGATTGGACGCCGCAGATCGCCAAGGAAACCGGTGCCAAGGCCGCGCACCCGAACGCCCGCTTCACCGTGGCGGCCACCAACAACCCGGCGCTCGACGAGGCGTGGGACGACCCGAAGGGCGTGACGATCGATGCCTTCATCTTCGGTGGCCGCCGCTCGACCACCGTGCCGCTCGTCACCGAGGCCCGCAACTGGGTGGAAGGCGTGTACATGGCCGCGACCATGGGTTCGGAGACGACCGCTGCCGCGGCTGGCCAGCAAGGCATCGTGCGCCGCGACCCGTTCGCCATGCTGCCGTTCATGGGCTACAACATGAGCGACTACTTCCAGCACTGGCTCGATCTCGGCAAGAAACTGGAAGCCTCGGGCGCCAAACTGCCGAAGATCTATACGACCAACTGGTTCCGCAAGGGCGCGGACGGTAAGTTCGTCTGGCCTGGCTATGGCGAGAACATGCGCGTGCTGAAGTGGATGATCGATCGGGTCGAAGGCAGCAAGACCAATGGTGTGGAGCACATCACTGGCGTGAGCCCGCGCTACGAGGACCTGAACTGGACAGGCCTGAATTTCAGCGCCGAACAGTTCGCGACCGTGACCAGCATCGACAAGGCTGCGTGGGAGGCTGAATTGAAGCTGCACTCCGAGCTGTTCAAGCAGCTCGAGCACCATCTGCCGAAGGAATTGCCGGAAACCAAGGCTGCGATCGAGCAGCGTCTGGCAGCCTGACAATCGCTGATTGCGCCAACTAAAAAGCCCGGTGGATTGTCCATCGGGCTTTTTTATTGGCTGTTCGGTTTGGTTATTGACGGTGTCGCCATTCCCATTGCATTTCCATTTTCAAATTCCCCAAAGCAAAAAACCCCAGTCAGATCACTGACTGGGGTTTTTTGGGCTGTAAGAGCCTGACGATGACCTACTTTCACACGGGAACCCGCACTATCATCGGCGCTGAGTCGTTTCACTGTCCTGTTCGGGATGGGAAGGAGTGGGACCAACTCGCTATGGTCATCAGGCATAAAGGGTTGTTCTGTTGATCACATGATCAAGAGAACGAATTCATAGAGTTTGGAATCAGCTTGTGGCGAATTATTTTGAATGCGTCAACTTGGCATAACACCTTGATCGGATTGATCAAAGTTATAGGGTCAAGCCGCACGAGCAATTAGTATCAGTTAGCTTAACGCATTACTGCGCTTCCACACCTGACCTATCAACGTCCTGGTCTTGAACGACTCTTCAGGGGGCTCAAGGCCCCGGCAGATCTCATCTTGAAACGAGTTTCCCGCTTAGATGCTTTCAGCGGTTATCTCTTCCACACTTAGCTACTCGGCAATGCCACTGGCGTGACAACCGATACACCAGAGGTGTGTCCACTCCGGTCCTCTCGTACTAGGAGCAGGCTTCCTCAAATCTGCAGCGCCCACGGAAGATAGGGACCAAACTGTCTCACGACGTTTTAAACCCAGCTCACGTACCTCTTTAAATGGCGAACAGCCATACCCTTGGGACCGGCTACAGCCCCAGGATGAGATGAGCCGACATCGAGGTGCCAAACACCGCCGTCGATATGAACTCTTGGGCGGTATCAGCCTGTTATCCCCAGAGTACCTTTTATCCGTTGAGCGATGGCCCTTCCATACAGAACCACCGGATCACTATGTCCTGCTTTCGCATCTGCTCGACTTGTCAGTCTCGCAGTTAAGCACGCTTATGCCATTGCACTATCGTCACGATGTCCGACCGTAACTAGCGTACCTTCGAACTCCTCCGTTACGCTTTGGGAGGAGACCGCCCCAGTCAAACTGCCTACCATGCACTGTCCCCGATCCAGATAATGGACCTAGGTTAGAACCTCAAACACACCAGGGTGGTATTTCAACGTTGGCTCCACAAGATCTAGCGACCCTGCTTCAAAGCCTCCCACCTATCCTACACAGATCTGTTCAAAGTCCAATACAAAGCTACAGTAAAGGTTCATGGGGTCTTTCCGTCTTTCCGCGGGGAGATTGCATCATCACAAACATTTCAACTTCGCTGAGTCTCAGGAGGAGACAGTGTGGCCATCGTTACGCCATTCGTGCAGGTCGGAACTTACCCGACAAGGAATTTCGCTACCTTAGGACCGTTATAGTTACGGCCGCCGTTTACTGGGACTTCAATCAAGAGCTTGCACCCCATCATTTAATCTTCCAGCACCGGGCAGGCGTCACACCCTATACGTCCACTTTCGTGTTTGCAGAGTGCTGTGTTTTTAATAAACAGTCGCAGCCACCGATTTTTTGCAACCCATTCATGCTTCGTTGTTCACTACACACTAATAGGGCACACCTTCTTCCGAAGTTACGGTGTCAATTTGCCGAGTTCCTTCTCCTGAGTTCTCTCAAGCGCCTTAGAATACTCATCTCGCGCACCAGTGTCGGTTTGCGGTACGGTCGTTGTTAGCTGAAGCTTAGTGGCTTTTCCTGGAACCTCGTTCAGTCACTTCACGGACAAGTCCGCTCGATCGTTGGCCTCGGTATATGTGCACCGGATTTGCCTAATGCACGCCTACATCCAACTAAACCAGAATAATCCAATAACTGGATGACCTATTAAGATCCGTCCCCACATCGCACTAACAATCGGTACAGGAATATTGACCTGTTTCCCATCAGCTACGCATCTCTGCCTCGCCTTAGGGGCCGACTCACTCTACGCCGATGAACGTTGCGTAGAAAACCTTGCGCTTACGGCGAGGGGGCTTTTCACCCCCTTTAACGCTACTCATGTCAGCATTCGCACTTCTGATACCTCCAGCACGCTTTACAACGCACCTTCACAGGCTTACAGAACGCTCTCCTACCACTTGCAATAAATTGCAAATCCGCAGCTTCGGTAACTGGCTTAGCCCCGTTACATCTTCCGCGCAGGACGACTCGATCAGTGAGCTATTACGCTTTCTTTAAATGATGGCTGCTTCTAAGCCAACATCCTGACTGTTTTAGCCTTCCCACTTCGTTTCCCACTTAGCCAATTTTAGGGACCTTAGCTGGCGGTCTGGGTTGTTTCCCTCTTGAGTCCGGACGTTAGCACCCGGTGCTCTGTCTCCCAAGCTGTACTCATCGGTATTCGGAGTTTGCCTTGGTTTGGTAAGTCGCCATGACCCCCTAGCCAAAACAGTGCTCTACCCCCGATGGTAATACTTGAGGCACTACCTAAATAGTTTTCGGAGAGAACCAGCTATTTCCAAGTTTGTTTAGCCTTTCACCCCTATCCACAGCTCATCCGCTAGTTTTGCAACACTAGTCGGTTCGGACCTCCAGTACCTGTTACGGCACCTTCATCCTGGCCATGGATAGATCACTTGGTTTCGGGTCTACACCCAGCGACTGATCGCCCTATTCGGACTCGATTTCTCTACGGCTTCCCTATTCGGTTAACCTTGCCACTGAATGTAAGTCGCTGACCCATTATACAAAAGGTACGCAGTCACCCCTTACGAGGCTCCTACTTTTTGTAAGCACGCGGTTTCAGGATCTATTTCACTCCCCTCCCGGGGTTCTTTTCGCCTTTCCCTCACGGTACTAGTTCACTATCGGTCAATGATGAGTATTTAGCCTTGGAGGATGGTCCCCCCATATTCAGACAGGATTTCTCGTGTCCCGCCCTACTTGTCGTTAGCTCAGTACCACACAGGTCATTTCACGTACGGGGCTATCACCCGCTATGGCCAGCCTTTCCAAGCTGTTCCGTTATGTCTTGTGCTATCACTAACAGGCTTCTCCGATTTCGCTCGCCACTACTTTCGGAATCTCGGTTGATGTCTTTTCCTCGAGCTACTGAGATGTTTCAGTTCACCCGGTTCGCCTCGCATGACTATGTATTCATCATGCGATACCTTTGCAGGTGGGTTTCCCCATTCGGAAATCTCCGGATCAAAGCTAATTTGCCAGCTCCCCGAAGCTTATCGCAGGCTATCACGTCCTTCGTCGCCTATCATTGCCAAGGCATCCACCACGTGCTCTTATTCACTTGACCCTATAACTTTGAGCTCTCCTCGCGGAGATCCAAAATCGTTTCAAGGAATTACCAGGTCTTTCACCTGGCGCGTTATGCCGTTACATTCAAAATTCGATTTGACTCGAAATTGAAGTTTCTTTTGACGCAATCAAAAATTCTATGCTGCTGATGGCACGGTCTGCACTAAACCTTTACGAATGTGCAGTTTCCATCAGCAGCGCTGATTCGACTCTATGAATTTTTAAAGAACAGCCGATTGATCAAGAGATCTTGATCAACAACAAAGAAGCCTCATGCTTTCACACGAAGCCGCTTTGGTGTTGAATTAAGTATCGTTATTGGTGGAGGATGACGGGATCGAACCGACGACCCCCTGCTTGCAAAGCAGGTGCTCTCCCAGCTGAGCTAATCCCCCGTGAACACTTCAATGTTCCAAACGCGTCACAGGAAGATTTGGTGGGTCTAGTTGGGCTCGAACCAACGACCCCCGCCTTATCAAGACGGTGCTCTAACCAGCTGAGCTACAGACCCATTCGCCAATCATCTTCAAAAAATGAAGACAACCGACTTCTTCCAACAACCGATAAGTGTGGGCGTTTAAATTAAATTGCTTGTTTCCAGAAAGGAGGTGATCCAGCCGCACCTTCCGATACGGCTACCTTGTTACGACTTCACCCCAGTCACGAACCCTGCCGTGGTAATCGCCCTCCTTGCGGTTAAGCTAACTACTTCTGGCAGAACCCGCTCCCATGGTGTGACGGGCGGTGTGTACAAGACCCGGGAACGTATTCACCGTGACATTCTGATCCACGATTACTAGCGATTCCGACTTCACGCAGTCGAGTTGCAGACTGCGATCCGGACTACGACTGGTTTTATGGGATTAGCTCCCCCTCGCGGGTTGGCAACCCTTTGTACCAGCCATTGTATGACGTGTGTAGCCCCACCTATAAGGGCCATGAGGACTTGACGTCATCCCCACCTTCCTCCGGTTTGTCACCGGCAGTCTCATTAGAGTGCCCAACTGAATGTAGCAACTAATGACAAGGGTTGCGCTCGTTGCGGGACTTAACCCAACATCTCACGACACGAGCTGACGACAGCCATGCAGCACCTGTGTTACGGTTCTCTTTCGAGCACTAAGCCATCTCTGGCGAATTCCGTACATGTCAAAGGTGGGTAAGGTTTTTCGCGTTGCATCGAATTAAACCACATCATCCACCGCTTGTGCGGGTCCCCGTCAATTCCTTTGAGTTTCAACCTTGCGGCCGTACTCCCCAGGCGGTCAACTTCACGCGTTAGCTTCGTTACTGAGTCAGTGAAGACCCAACAACCAGTTGACATCGTTTAGGGCGTGGACTACCAGGGTATCTAATCCTGTTTGCTCCCCACGCTTTCGTGCATGAGCGTCAGTACAGGTCCAGGGGATTGCCTTCGCCATCGGTGTTCCTCCGCATATCTACGCATTTCACTGCTACACGCGGAATTCCATCCCCCTCTACCGTACTCTAGCTATGCAGTCACAGATGCAGTTCCCAGGTTGAGCCCGGGGATTTCACAACTGTCTTACATAACCGCCTGCGCACGCTTTACGCCCAGTAATTCCGATTAACGCTTGCACCCTACGTATTACCGCGGCTGCTGGCACGTAGTTAGCCGGTGCTTATTCTTACGGTACCGTCATTAGCCCTCTTTATTAGAAAAGGCCGTTTCGTTCCGTACAAAAGCAGTTTACAACCCGAAGGCCTTCATCCTGCACGCGGCATGGCTGGATCAGGCTTGCGCCCATTGTCCAAAATTCCCCACTGCTGCCTCCCGTAGGAGTCTGGGCCGTGTCTCAGTCCCAGTGTGGCTGGTCGTCCTCTCAGACCAGCTACAGATCGAAGGCTTGGTGAGCCTTTACCTCACCAACTACCTAATCTGCCATCGGCCGCTCCATTCGCGCAAGGTCTTGCGATCCCCTGCTTTCATCCGTAGATCGTATGCGGTATTAGCACAGCTTTCGCTGCGTTATCCCCCACGATTGGGCACGTTCCGATGTATTACTCACCCGTTCGCCACTCGCCGCCAGGATTGCTCCCGCGCTGCCGTTCGACTTGCATGTGTAAGGCATGCCGCCAGCGTTCAATCTGAGCCAGGATCAAACTCTATAGTTCGATCTTGATTTTTGCGCCTGACCTCGCGGTCAAGCAAAACTCATAAAAAAAGAATTAAAGTGAACTTCACTTCTATCTCATGAGCGTTTTTAAGTCTTGCGACTTGTTCCGAAGAACTTACGCAATTACCTTCAAACGCCCACGCTTATCGGCTGTAAATTTTTAACGAACCCCGAAGCAACTTTCGTCTGCTTCGTTTTGCTTTGCTGCGATCAGCGAAGCCTTGTAGTCTATCACGATTTTTAAAGAATCGTCAAACTTTTTTCGCTTTCAACATCTTCTTTATTCGCACCCCGCAACCTTCGTTGCAAGCTGCTGAAGCCGTTTCAGCGGAGCCTTGTAGTCTAGCACGACTTTTGAAGTCTCACCAAACTTTTTCAACCCTTTTCGCTTTCAACCAGCCCTTCATCGCAACCCGCAACTTTCATTGCAAACCACTGAAGCCGTTTCAGCGAAGCCTTCGATTATGCACCGGTTTTTTAAGACCAGTCAAACTTTTTGAAGACTTTCTTTGCCGACTCGCAAGCAGAACTCCTAGGAGGACGGCCTACTCATAACACCCGAAGGCGTTGTCAGCGCAGCCTTCGATTATGCATCGTTTTTGCCCGCATCGTCAACCTTCGGGGATTTTTTCGCTCGGCCTTCAAAGAAGCCTTCCGAAAGTCATCGAGGGCTTCCTCCCCTTCAGGTGAACGAGTCCACCTCTTTCCATACAGACAAGAAAAAAGCCGCTCAAGAGCGGCTTTCGCATTCAGCAGGTTGCTGCTTAGTAATAGCGCGAGCTGTTCATGCGGCGCATCGCTTCATACAGCGTGGGCATGCGCACTTGCTGCGAGCGGGCGCTGGTGCGGGCCAGTGCGTCGATCTTGGCAGCTTCGGCGGCAGGCACTGTGCCTTCCGATTGCTGGCGCCACATCGCAGCCTGCAGCTCTTGCATGATGCGCGGGTCGTTCTGGGCAGTTTCCAGGAAGCGGGCGTCGGCACGGGCAGCGGCGCGGCGTTCGGCGGCAGCGCGCCAGGCACCAGCGATGCTGCTTTGGCGCACCGAGCCTGCGAACAGCGCGAACAAGGCAATGGCAGTGAGGCAGAACACGGCCCAGACAGCGAGCAGGCCGCCTTCGTTCCAATTGGAAACGAGGGAGTCGGTCACCACCAGCACCGCCGCCGCGATGGCGACGATCAGCAGCGCGACGAGCGGGCGGGCGCCGTTGACGCCGGCGCGAGCGGCCTGGATCTGGCCGAACATGACTTCGGCGCGACGCACGCCGGGGTGGACAGTAGGTTGGTCAACGTGAACGAAGCTGGTCATGATGCATCCCTCCTGGGACAGTGTGGTAATCAGTGGTGGCGAACAAGGCCGATGCAGTGATATTAGGGCTTACCCTAGTGTGCATCAACTTTATCTTTCTGATGTTTATCATTCACAGGATTGATGGATGTCAACTTTCGCACGCTCGACCTCAACCTGCTTCGCGTCTTCGACGAAGTGATGGCGGAGCGCAACCTCACGCGCGCCGCCCGCAACCTCTCGATCACGCAACCGGCGGTGAGCAACGCACTGAGGCGCCTGCGCGAAGTGCTGGGAGACGAGCTAGTGCGCCGCTCCGGCGCCGGCGTCGAACCCACGCCGCGCGCGCTGGCGCTGTGGCCGACAGTGCGCGACGCTTTGCGCCAGCTGCAGCACACGCTGGCTCCCGGCGAGTTCGATGCAGGGGTTGCCGACACCACCTTCCTATTAGCGATGGCCGATGCCACCGCGGCCGAACTGGTCCCCGGACTGGTACAGATCGCCGAAAAGGAGGCGCCTGCCATCTCGCTGCGCGTGCTCCCGCTGACCACGCGCGACCCCCGCCGCATGCTGGAACTGGAAGAGGTGGATGTGGCCGTCGGCTATTTCCCGGCAGTGATCGCGAGCCTCGCGGCGCGCGGGCAGTCCGGCGTGGGGGTCGCGTTTGAAACCCAGCGGCTCTACCTGGGCCAGTATGTATGCGTGATGCGGCGCGGGCACCCCCTGGCCAATGCGCCCCTTACGCTCGACGACTATTGCGCGGCGCGGCACCTGCTGGTGAGTTTTTCGGGGCGGCCATACGGCTTCATCGACCAGACGCTGGGCGCCCTGGGCCGTGAGCGGCGCATCGTGGTGACGGTGAACCAGTTCTTCACGGCGGGACGGGTGGTCGCCAACTCTGACCTGCTGACAGTGCTGCCGCGCCACTTCGTGACCGTGACCGGCATCGACGACCAGTTGGTGCTGCGCGACCTGCCCTTCGACCAGCCGCCGGTGCATGTGGATGCCATCTGGCACCGGCGCGCCCAGCACGGGCATGCGCACGAATGGCTGCGAACGGCGTTGTTGCGCTCGGCAGCCGCGGCTTTCGCCGGGTCGGTCCTTGGGCAGAAGGTGCCCGGCTGACCGGAGAGATCAGCGAACGACGCTGAGCCAGGCCGAGGCGGCGGCGCGCAGTTCCTGCGCGTGGTGGGCTCCACGGCCGGCGCGCATGTCGGCGCTTTCCATCAGCGCGGCGGCATGGCTGGCCGGGGCGTTGGCAGCGGTGGAACGGAAGAAACGGGCCACTTGGGCAATGAGGCTGAACATGACGGTGCGCGGCTCGTGGCGGCGCTGGAGTGGTTGATGGTTCAAGAATAAGGGTTATCCCTAGTAATTCAAGCCAAGCCTTATGCGCTTCATGCATGGGGCAATTCACCTAGACTGCCCCGACGATGAAGCTTCAACTGCTCTCCGACCTGCACCTGGAGTCCCATCCCCGCTTCCATGCCGAGCCCGTGCCGGGTGCCGACATGCTGATCCTTGCGGGCGACATCGGCTCCTACCAGCAGGGCTCCCGCCTGACCGATGCCGACTTCGGCCTGGGCCGATTTTCGCCCCGCAACGGCTGGCCGGTGCCGGTGGTCTATGTGCCAGGCAACCATGAATACGACAACCTCGATTTCGACGAGACCCACGGCCGCCTGCGCGCACTCTGCGAGGAGCTCGACATCCTCTGGCTGGAGCGCAAAACGCGGGTGATCGACGGCATCCGCTTTGTCGGCACGACGCTGTGGGCTGATTTCGACGCGCTGGCCGAACCCGCCGACAGCCTGGCCGAGGCGCTCAAGAAACGCGGCAAGGCGATGCGCGCGGCCGATTTCTACCTTGAAAAAGCGGCCACCATGCGTAACGGCGAACTCTTCCTCGCCCCCCAGCTGCGGGACCAGGCGCTGGCCTGCCAGGCCTGGCTCACCGAGGCGCTGGCCGAGCCTTTCGACGGCACCACGGTGGCCATCACCCACTTCGCACCCAGTCTCGAGAGCGGCGACCCGCGCTACGGCCTGACGCCCGGCACGGCCGGTTTCTGCAATGCGCTGGACGAACTGCTGCCCCACGCCAAGCTGTGGCTGCACGGTCATCTGCATTGCCCTTCCGACTATGTGAAGAATGGTTGCCGCGTGGTAGCCAATCCGCTGGGCTACGCGCGAAATGGCGAGCAGGAGGGCTTCAGACCCCACCTGCTGATCGACGTGCGCTGAAAAGAACATCGGCACGCGCTGTAACACGGTAACGGCCGGCAACGTACGCGCCACTGCCGCTGTGTAGACTGATCCGAGCCCATCTCACCGATGGAGGAGAGCGCCATGACGCAACAGCAAGAACAACGACGCACTTTCCTGAAACAGACCGCGGGCGCCGCCGCTGCCACCGGCCTGCTGGGTGTCTGGCCCCGGGCTTTCGCCCAGGGTCCGGGCGAAGGCGCGGGCAAGGCCATGGGTCAGTTGTCGATGGCCGAGATGTCACGCCGCCTCGCCGCCGGCTCCCTCAGCAGCAGCCAACTGGTGGAGGAAGCGCTGGCCGCCATCCAGAACCCGGCCGGCGAAGGCGCTCGAACCTTCATACGCGTGCACGCCGACTCGGCCCGCGCCGCTGCGGCGCAGCTCGACACCGAACGCAAGAACGGCCGCGCGGCCGCTTCGCCGATCGCCGGCATCCCGATCTCGCTCAAGGACCTGTTCGACGAAACCGGCATCACCACGCTCGGCGGCTCGACAGTGCTGGCCGGCCAGCCGCCGGCCGCGCGCGATGCCCTCGTGGTCGAGCGGCTGCGGCGCGCCGGCGCGATCATCATCGGGCGCACCAATACAGTCGAGTTCGCCTACACCGGCCTCGGCATCAACCCGAACTACGGCACACCGAAGAACGTCTACGACCGCGCGACCGGCCGCATCCCGGGCGGCTCGACTTCGGGCGGCGCGATCTCGGTGGCCGACGGCATGGCAGCCGGCGCCATCGGCACCGACACGGGCGGCTCGCTGCGCATTCCGGCCGCCCTCAACGGGCTCGTGGGCTTCAAGCCGACACAGCGGCGCATTCCGCTGGACGGCGTGATGCCGTTGTCGACCTCCTTCGACTCGGCCGGACCGATGGCCTGGACGGTGGAAGATTGCGCCCTGCTCGACTCCGTGCTGGCCGCCGAACTGCCGCGCCCACTGCGCGTGCTGCCGCTGCGCGGCCTGCGTTTCGCGGTGCCCAAGACCTTTTTCCAGGACGACCTGTCGCCGCCCGTGGCCGCGGCCTTCGCGTCGGCGCTGGCCAAGCTCTCGGCCGCCGGCGCCACGGTCACCGAACTGCCCATGGCCGAGTTCGCGAAGGCGCCGACCATCAACCCGCGCGGCATGATCACCGCCGCCGAGGCCTTCGCCTGGCACCGCGATTTCATCAAGAGCGCCGCCGCAAAGTACGACCCGCGCGTGCTCGCCCGCATCAAGACAGGCGAAACCATCACCGCGCCCGACTACCTGCAGCTGCAGGCGCTGCGCCGCCAGTTCATCCGCTCGATCAACACGGCGGCCGCCGGCTACGACGCCATGCTGATGCCCACCACGCCCGACACCGCACCACCGATCGCCGACGTGCTGAAGGACGACGACACCTACTACCGTATCAATGCCCGCATGCTGCGCAACCCCTCCGTGGTGAATCTGTTCGACGGCTGCGCGCTCTCGGTACCTTGCCACGACGTCGGCACGGCGCCGGTCGGGCTGATGGTGGCCGGCATCGGCAACACCGACCACCGGCTGCTCGCGGTTGGCGCGGCGGTGGAAGCCGTGGTGACGCCGCGGCGCGCTCTCAGCAGCTGATACGGCACCCGCCTGCGCGACGGCCTCTTCGCGAGTCCTGGCAGGCGCAGCGGATGCCGACGAATCGGCGAAACAGCCCTTGCCCGCTCAGGCGCCGCGGCCCTTGGACACCAGGCGAATGCCGGGCATCAGCTCGGCCGCCAGCTCCGGCCGCTCCAGCGCGTAGTCGAGGTTCATGCGCGCGATCTCGACGTGCTCTTCGCCCAGCGCCTGCGCCCGCGAGCCCTGGCCGCGCTCGATGGCCTGCACCATCGCGTGGTGCGTGCGGTGCGCCTGACGCATCCACTGCTGGCCCTCTTCCATGGACGACTGCATTGGCAGCATGGCGCTCGGCGCGGCGAAAGGCTGGCCGCCCAGCATGTCCATCACGCGCTTGAGCGCGAGGTTGCCGCATCCGTCGACGATCAGCTTGTGGAAGCGGTCGTTCATCTCGACGTAGGCCGCGTAGTCGTCGATCTCCATGCTGGGCTTGTTCACCGCGCGGTCGCCGGCTTCCAGGCAATCCTTCAGGTCGCGCAGCAGCTGGCGCGGCGCACCGTCCTCGGCCAACAGGCGCGCCGCGAAGCCTTCGATCACGCCGCGCACGCGAATGGCGTCGGCCACTTCCTGCGAGGTGAAGCGGCGCATCTGGTAGCCGCCCGAGGGCGACTGCTCGATCAGCCCTTCGTGCTCCAGGCTGGCCAGTGCCAGCCGCACCGGAGTGCGCGAGGCTTCGAGCTTCTCGGCCAGCGGGATCTCGGCCAGCCGCTCTCCGGGCCCGAATTCGCCCTTGAGGATCATGTCGCGCAGTTGCACGAGCACGCGGGATTGTTGGGAGTCCATCCACGAATTCTAGGAGACACGCCCGCCATTGCACGCAGCATATTTAGCCTGGCTCGGATGTTGCATGCACAACTAAGAGACAAGTGTCAAGAACCGACGATATGCTCAGCATTTACCCTGATTTTTGCCTTCCCAAGCCCCAGATTGGGGCTGAATCGCAGATGAAAGTTTGACCTGGATCGAGGATCACCAAGAGAATGCATACAGTTGCATGCAATGAATGCAAGCCTCTTTCCACAGTCCCCACGATGGAGCCCGCACGATGATCAGCGCAGAGCAGAACGTTTTTCTCACCCGCGTCGGACCCGGCGCCCCCGCCGGCAAGCTGCTGCGCCGCTACTGGCAGCCGGTGGCCCTGGTCGACGAACTGGCGGGCCCGCGCCCGGTCAAGCCGGTGAAGCTCATGGGGCAGGACTTCGTCCTGTTCCGTGACGAGAGCGGCCAGCTCGGCATGCTCGACCGCGACTGCCCGCACCGCGGCGCCGACCTCGCCTTCGGCCGGCTCGAAAACGGCGGCATCCGCTGCGCCTTCCACGGCTGGCTGTTCGACGCCAAGGGCAACTGCCTCGAGACCCCGGCCGAGCCCGCCACCAGCAAGCTGTGCAGCCGCATCAAGCAGTCGGCCTATCCGGTGGTCGAGAAGAGCGGCGTGGTCTTCGCCTACATCGGCGAGGGCGAGCCCCCCGCCTTTCCCGAGTTCGACTGCTTCGTCGCGCCAGACAGCCACACCTTCGCCTTCAAGGGCCTGTTCGAGTGCAACTGGCTGCAGGCGCTCGAAGTGGGCATCGACCCGGCACACGCCTCGTACCTGCACCGCTTCTTCGAGGACGAGGACACCTCCGGGAGCTACGGCAAGCAGTTCCGCGGCGCCTCGGCCGACTCCGACATGCCCATCACCAAGGTACTGCGCGAGTACGACCGGCCCGACATCAGCGTCGAGCCCACCGACTACGGCTTTCGCCTGAAGGCGCTGCGCAAGCTGTCCGAAGACACCACCCACGTGCGCGTGACCAACGTGGTGTTCCCGCAGGCCTTCGTGATCCCGATGAGCGCAGAGATGACCATCTCGCAATGGCACGTGCCGGTGGACGACACGCACTGCTACTGGTACGCCATCTTCACCAGCTTCACCGGCCCGGTCGACAAGCAGCAGATGCGCGACCAGCGCCTGAAGCTCTACGAGCTGCCCGACTACACCTCGCGCAAGAACAAGCGCAACAACTACGGCTACAGCATCGAGGAGCAGCTGACCGAAACCTACACCGGCATGGGCGACGACATCAACGTGCACGACCAATGGGCGGTGGAATCGCAGGGCCCGATCCAGGACCGCACGCGCGAACACCTGGGCAGCACCGACAAGGGGATCATTGCCTACCGCCGCGTGCTGGTGAAGGCCATCGAGGCCACGCTGGCCGGCGAGAGCGCGCCGATGCTCATCGACGCGGCACAGGCCAGCGCGATGACCGGGCCGCCCTCCATCGACGGCATCGGCCGCAACGTCAGCGACGAAGCCGCCACCGAGGCCTACTGGCAGGACGCCGACCGCGCGCGCCGCCTGAAGTCCGACTGGGCCTCCGCACGGCTCGCTGCCTGAGCACGCGCCATGACCAGCCACACATTCGTCGACCGCTTCGGTCTCTGGTCCGACGACCAGCACGCGCAAGCCAGGGAACTGGTGCGCCGCATCGACAGCGGCGAGGTCGACCTCGTCCGCTTCGCCTGGCCCGACCAGCACGGCATCCTGCGCGGCAAGACGCTCGTTGCCGCCGAGGCGCGCTCGGCGCTATGGGAAGGCGTGAACCTCACCTCCACGCTGCTGGCCAAGGACACCTCGCACAAGACCGTGTTTCCGGTGTTCACGCAAGGCGGCGGCTTCGCCATCGAAGGCCTGCAGGGCGGCGCCGACTTCACCATCGTGGCCGACCCCGCCACCTTCAAGATCCTGCCGTGGTCGCCGCGCACCGGCTGGGTGATGTGCGACGCCTACATGGCCGACGGCACGCCCTGCCCCTTCGCGACGCGGCAGATCCTGCAGCGCGCGGTGCGCCAGCTCGACACGCTGGGGCTCGATTTCATCGCCGGCCTCGAGGTCGAGTTCCACGTCTTCAAGCTGGACGACGCACGCATGGGCCTGGCCGATTCGGGCCAGCCGGGCGAGCCGCCGCGCGTGTCGCTGCTGTCGCACGGGCACCAGTACCTCACCGAGCTGCGCTACGACCGCGTCGACACGCTGATGGAGCTGCTGCGCTCGAACCTCATCGCGCTCGGCCTGCCGCTGCGTTCGCTCGAGATCGAGTTCGGCCCGAGCCAGTTCGAGTTGACCTTCGGCCCCACCGCCGGCGTGATGCCCGCCGACACCATGGTGCTGCTGCGCAGCGCCATCAAGCAGATCTGCCAGCGCGCCGGCCTGCATGCCACCTTCATGTGCCGCCCGAAGATTCCGAACGTGATGTCCAGCGGCTGGCACCTGCACCAGTCGCTGCGCCGCAAGAGCGACGGTGTGAACGCGTTCATGCCGCAGGCCGAGGGCCAGACCCTGAGCGAAATCGGCATGCACTACCTCGGGGGCCTGAAGGCGCACGCCTGCGGCGCGGCGGCGCTGGCGAGCCCCACCATCAACGGCTACCGGCGCTACCGCCCCTTCTCGCTCGCGCCCGACCGTGCGATCTGGGCACGCGACAACCGCGGCGCGATGCTTCGCGTACTCGGCGGCGTGGGGCAGAACGCCTCGCGCATCGAGAACCGCGTGGGCGAGCCGACGGCCAATCCGTACCTGTACCTTGCGTCGCAGCTGTTCTCGGGCCTGGACGGCATCCACCACAAGACCGACCCCGGCCCTTCGGCCGACGCGCCTTACGAAACGCCGGCCGAACAACTGCCGCGCTCGTTGGGCGAGGCGCTGGCCTGCCTGCGCCGCGACGAAATGCTCAACGCGCAGATGGGCAAGACCTTCGTCGACTACCTCTGCCACATCAAGGAAGCGGAGATCGCCCGCTTCAACCTCGAGGTCTCGGAATGGGAGCACCGAGAGTATTTCGACATGTTCTAGCCCCGAGACCCATGCCCACGATCCACTACATCCTCAAGGACGGCGCCACGCGCGCGGTCGACGCCAAGGTCGGCGCCAGCGTGATGGAGACCGCCATTCGCGGCAACGTGCGCGGCATCGACGCCGAGTGCGGCGGCTGCTGCTCCTGCGCCACCTGCCACGTCTACGTGGACGACGCCTTCATCGACCTGCTGCCGCCGCCCGACGACATGGAGAGCGCGCTGCTCGACGCCGTCGCCTCCGAGCGCAAGCCTGGCTCGCGCCTGAGCTGCCAGCTCAACATCACCACGGCCTTCGATGGCCTCACGGTGCGCGTGCCCGATACCCAGATCTGAAGCGCGGCTCGGGCATCATCGCCCGCTTTGCACATCCGGTTACACGACAGCGGCGCCCGAGCGGCCGCATCCATTCCACCTGAAAGGCGTTTTCCAATGACGATGACCAAGAGAACCATCCTCTCGACCCTGCTGCTGGCCGGCCTCGGCCTGCTGGGTGCCGCGGCGCAGGCCGCCGACGAGCCGCTGCGCATCGGCCTCATTGCCACCTACTCCGGCCCCTACGCCGACTACGGCCGCCAGTTCGACGCCGGCATCGCGCTCTACCTGAAGGAGCATGGCGGCAAGGTCGGTGGCCGCACGGTCGAGATCATCAAGAAAGACACCGCCGGCCCCGCGCCCGACGCCGCCAAGCGCATCGCGCAGGAGCTGATCGTGCGCGACAAGGCGAGCATCCTTACCGGCCTGGACTTCAGCCCCAACGCATACGCCGTGGGCGCCATCGCCACGCAGGCCAAGATCCCGACCATCGTGATGAACGCCGCCTCCTCGGCCATCACCACCAGTTCGCCCTACGTGGCGCGCCTGTCGTTCACCGTGCAGCAGGTCACCGACCCGATGGCGCGCTACATGCTCAAGGAAGGCATCAAGGACGCGTACACGGTCGTGGCCGACTACGCCTCGGGCGTCGATGCGGAAACCGCCTTCAAGAAGACCTTCACCGCCGGCGGCGGCAAGGTCTCGGGCGAAGTGCGCACGCCGATGAACAACCCCGACTTCTCGGCCTACGTGCAGCGCATCAAGGATGCCAAGCCCCAGGCCGTGTTCTTCTTCTTCCCCTCGGGCGTGATGCCGCCGGCCTTCCTGAAGGTGTGGAAGGAGCGCGGCATGGAACAGGCCGGCATCAAGCTCTACGCCACCGGCGAGGCCACCGACGACAGCTACCTCGATGCCACCGGCGACGTGGCGCTGGGCCTGGTCACCAGCCACCACTACTCCTTCGCGCACCCCTCGGCCAAGAACCAGAAGTTCGTGAAGGACTTCGCCGCCGACAACGGCACCAAGCTGCGCCCGAGCTACTTTGCCGTGACCGCCTACGACGCCATGGCCGCCATCGACCTCGCGCTGGCCAAGACCAAGGGCGACACCGGCGGCGACAAGTTCATGGACGCGCTCAAGGGCCTGAGCTTCGAGAGCCCGCGCGGCCCGATCGAGATCGATGCGGCCACGCGCGACATCGTGCAGACCGTCTACATCCGCAAGACGGAGCGCGTGAACGGCCAGCTGGTGAACGTCGAGTTCGACAAGTTCGACCGCGTGAAAGACCCGGCCAAGGAAGCCGCCTCCGCCAAGTAAGCAAGCAAGCCAGCAGGAAATTCATGGGCATCGTGATCTTCGATGGAGTGGCCTACGGCATGCTCCTGTTCCTCATCGGCGTGGGCCTGTCCATCACGATGGGGCTCATGAATTTCGTCAACCTCGCGCACGGCAGTTTCGCGATGGTGGGCGGCTACACGGCCAGCGTGCTGATGAACCACTTCGGCCTGGGCTTCGGCCTCTCGCTGGCAGCGGCCTTCGTGTCGGCGGCGGTGGCGGGCGCGGTGCTGGAGTTCGTGTTCTACCGGCGGCTGTACCGCGCGCACCCGCTCGACCAGGTGCTGTTGTCGATCGGCGTGGTGTTCGTGTCGATCGCCGCGTTCACGTACTTCTTCGGCCCGACGATGCAGCCCTTCACGCTGCCGCCGGCACTCGACGGCCAGGTGTCGCTGCTGGGCCTGGAGGTGGGCCGCTACCGTCTGTTCCTGATCGTCTGCGGCGTGGCCGTGCTGCTTGCGTTGCTGCTGGGCCTGGGCAAGACGCGCTATGGTGCGATGGTGCGTGCGGCGGTGGACAACCAGCGCGTGGCGGGCGGCACCGGCATTCACGTGCAGCGCCTGTTCTTCCTGACCTTCTCCCTGGGTTGCGGCCTCGCCGGTCTTGGCGGTGCGTTGAGCCTCGGCATGCTGGGGCTGGAGCCGTCGTTCCCGCACAAGTACCTCGTCTACTTTCTGATGGTGGTGTGCGTGGGCGGCGCGGGCACCGTCACCGGGCCGTTCATCGCGGCGCTGCTGGTCGGCATCGTCGACGTGGCGGGCAAGTACTACCTGCCTGAAGCTGGCGCCTTTCTGATCTACGTCTTCATGATCGTCATGCTGCTGGTGCGGCCCAACGGCATCGTCGCGAAGAAGGGGCTCGCATGATGTGCGCGTTTCCTTCGGGGTGCACTCACGCCGACACGGTGGACATTCGCGGAGGGGGAGTACCCGACGCCCTGTGCACGCACCCCGAACAGCAGCGCTCAAGACAAGCACAAGCGATAGAACGCGCATGAAGCCAGTCACCCTCTCCCCTACTCAACTGCGCGCTGCCGAAATCGCCTTCTGGCTGGCTTTGGCGTCGAGCTTCTTCCTGCTGCCCGACAAGCTCACGCTGATGAGCCAGGTGATGATCTTCGGCCTCTTCGCGGTGTCGCTCGACATGGCGCTGGGCTATGCGGGCATCCTCACCGTGGGCCATGCGGCCTTCTTCGGTGCTGGTGCGTACGCGGCCGGCCTGCTCGTCAAGTACGGCTGGAGCGAGCCCTTCACCGGCCTGCTGTTCGCACTCGCGGTGTGCGGCGTACTGGGCTATGTGCTGAGCTACCTCGTCGTGCGCGGCGCCGACCTCACACGGCTCATGATCACCATCGGCGTGTGCGTGCTGCTGTTCGAAGTGGCCAACCGCCTCTCGGGCATTACCGGTGGCACCGACGGCTTGCAAGGCGTGGCGATTGCACCCGTGCTCGGCCTCTTCGACTTCGACCTCTACGGCAAGACCGCCTTCGGCTATGCCTTCGGCGCGGTGCTCGCGATGTTCCTGCTCGTGCGGCGGGTGCTGCGCTCACCCTTCGGCCTGGCTCTTCGCGGCATCCACGACAGCCGCAAGCGCATGCTCGCCATCGGCTCGCCGGTGGAGGCGCGGCTGCGCATGGCCTATGCCTTCTCGGCCGCGGTGGCCGGCGTGGCGGGAGCGCTGCTGGCGCAGACCACGCAGTTCGTCGGCATCGAGTCGATCGGCTTCAATCGCTCGGCCGAGGTGCTCATCATCCTCGTGCTGGGCGGCACCGGCCGTCTGTACGGCGGACTGATCGGCGCCATCGTCTACATGCTCGTGCACGACTGGTTCGCCGACATGAACCCCCAGTACTGGATGTTCTGGCTCGGCATCTTCCTGATCGCGGCGGTCATGCTGGGCCGCGGCGGCATCATGGGCGCGCTGTCGCACTTCGTTCGCACGGGGAAGGCGCGATGAGCTCGAGCACCACGCACACCTTGCGCACCCAGGGCCTGGGCATCCGCTTCGGCGCGTTCCAGGCCGTGAGCGACGTGAGCCTGTCGCTCGAACCCGGCGCGCGGCAAGCGCTGATCGGCCCCAACGGCGCCGGCAAGACCACGCTCATCAACCTGCTCACCGGCGTGTTCAAGCCCACCAGCGGCTCGATCCACATGGGCGAACGCGACATCACGCGCCTGTCGTGCGACAAGCGCGCACGCATGGGCCTGGCGCGCACGTTCCAGATCAACACGCTGTTCCCCAGCCTCACGCCGCTGCTGTCGGTGGTGCTGGCGATCAGCGAGCGCGAAGGGCTGGGCGCCACTTGGTGGCGGCCGCTCAAGGGCTGCAGCGCGGTGTTCGACGAAGCGCATGCGCTGCTCGGCACGCTCAGGCTCGACAGCCTGGCCGACGTGCCCGTGGCCGAGCTGGCCTACGGCAAGCAGCGCCTGCTCGAGATCGCGCTGGCGCTCGCGGCCAAGCCCCGCATCCTGCTGCTCGACGAGCCCGCCGCCGGCGTGCCGCAGGACGAGAGCGGCGAGCTGTTCGAAGCCATCGCGGCGCTGCCGCAGGACATCAGCGTGCTGTTCATCGAACACGACATGAAGCTCGTCTTCCGCTTCTCGCGCCGCATCTCGGTGCTGGTCGGCGGACGCATCCTCACCGAGGGCACGCCGTTGGACATCGGCGCCGACCCGCGCGTGCGCGAGGTCTACCTGGGAAGCTCGCATCACCATGCCTGAAGCACTCGCCTTCGACCGCATCACCGCCGGCTACGGCAACGCCGTCGTGCTCGACCGGCTCGACTTTTCGCTGCAGCAAGGCGAGAGCCTCGCCATCCTCGGGCGCAACGGCGTGGGCAAGACCACGCTGCTGGAAACGCTGATGGGCAACACCCGCGTGATGCAGGGCGCGATCCGTTGGCAGGGCGCCGACATCTCGCGCTGGCCGTCGCACCAGCGCGTGCGTGCGGGGCTGGGCTGGGTGCCGCAGGAGCGCGAGGTGTTCCCGTCGCTCACGGTGGAAGAAAACCTCACCGTGATCTCGCGGCTCGGCGGCTGGAACCTCCAGCGCGTCTACGACTTCTTCCCGCGCCTGCGCGAGCGGCGCGGCAACTACGGCAACCAGCTCTCGGGCGGAGAACAGCAGATGCTGGCCATCGGCCGCGCGCTGATGACCAACCCCAAGCTGCTGCTGCTCGACGAGCCGATGGAGGGCCTCGCGCCGATCATCGTGGAAGAGCTGGCTGCTGCTATTCGCCGTTTGTGCGAGTCGGAAGGACTGGCGTCGATCGTGGTGGAGCAGCACCCTGTGCTGGCGCTGGAGATGACCCACAAGGCCATCGTGCTGGAGCGCGGGACCGTCGTGCACGCGGGGCCCAGCAGCGAACTGGCTTCGGACCAGGAACTGCTGGAAGGCTTGCTGGGCGTCGGGGTTTGATTGCCAGAACACCGCGGAACCGGTTTTGCCAGGCCGCAGGTGTTGCCCCCCGGCGAGGGGGTTGGCGAAGCGACACGAAGTGCGCGAAGCCTGGGGGAGGACCAGGCCTAGCTCAGCATCTGCCCACGGCTGCCGATCACGGCCACGTCCACGAACTGGCCGCCTTCACGGTTCGTGCGGCCGTAGTTGATCTTCACCCCACCCAGGTCGAAGTTCTCGATGCTCGCCAGTCCCGACATCACCGAGGCACGCGTCAGCGAGCCGCCGGCGCGGCGCATGCCTTCCGCCAGCACGGCCGCGTTCATGTAGCCCTCGAGGCTCGTGAGCGAGAACTCCTTGACGCCGCTGGCCACCATGTCGGCCTGGTAGCGGCGCACGATCTCGTACTTGGTCGAATACGGCGACGGCACCACGATCACGAAGCCCAGGCCGCGCGCCAGGTCGCCCATGGCCGCGAGCGCGCTGGCCGTGATCGACAGGCCGTAGGCCGAGCTGCTGTTGCCCGCTTCGCGCAATGCCTTCAGGAACACCGGTGCCGTGCCGGCCAGGCCGACCACGATGACCTGCGGCTTGGCCTTGGCGATGGCGTCGGCGGCGGGGCCGACTTCCATGCTGGTGGTGTTGGGCGTGGTCGCGATCACCGCCGGCTCCAGCTTGGCCTTGACCAGCGCATTCTTGAAGGCCCCCAGCACCGACTGGCCGAGCGGATCGTCCGAATGCACGAGGCCGATACGGCTCTGGCCCAGCACGATGGCCGTGCTCACGAGCTTGTCGACTTCCTGGTCGTAGTTGGCGCGCACCCAGAAGGTGTTCGGCGAAACCTTCTTGCGCAGCGAGATGGTGCCGGTGATCGGGCCGACCACGGCGATGCCGGGGACCGCATCCATCACCGCGGCCGTCTGGCGCGTGCCCAGCGGATGCACCAGCGCGAGCACCGAGCTGTCCTTCTCGAAGGCCAGCGCGTTGGCCTTGGCCACCTCGGGCTTGAACGTGTCGTCTGCAATCACGAGCTCGACCTTGGTACCGTTGATGCCGCCCGCCTTGTTCAGCGCATTGAAGAACGCGCTCGACCCCTGGTAGAGACCCTGCCCGTTGGCCTTCTCGACACTGCTGTTGTCGAAGGTGGCGCCGACGCGCACCGCCCGCGTCTGCGCAAGCGCCGGAAATCCCAAGCCCGCTGCAGCGGTTGCGGCCAGCCCGGTCAGCGCACGGCGACGGCTGGTGGAAAGCGGCGCAATCGATTCGCGCGGCACAGGAACGGTCATGGGGGAAATCTCCAGGAGCCCTCCAAAGGGCAGTGACAAAACTTCACATTTCTACTAGAAATGTAACGCACTCCCTCCTCCTGGAAAGGACGTTCGGACTCAGCCAGTCAGCTGTCTACAACAGTTCCTCGCCCACGATGGGCAGCAGCAGCCAGTTCTTGAAGCGCAGCCAGAGGAATTCGCCGGGTTCGTCCTCGTGGACGATGTCGCCGCCGGCATCGTCGTACTCGAGCCACTGCACGCGCCGGCCGTCGGGCCCGAGCCGCAGCCTGTAGCCCAGGTTGAGGCGCTCGCCGCCGAGCAGCTTGTCGTAGTCCTTCACCAGTTCCGGGCTGTCGATCACGAGGCCCATTTCGGTATTGACGGCGGCCGAGCGGTGGTCGAGGTTCATCGAGCCGACGAAAAACCGGTCGTCGTCGACCACTGCGAGCTTGGCGTGCAGCCGGCTGATCGACTTGCCGAAATCCCCGAACCGGCCCGAGCGCCCCGTGAGCGTGGGCGCGATCTCGTAGATGGTGACGCCGATCTTCAGCATGTCGGCGCGGTAACGCTCGTAGCCTGCGTAGGCGAGCGGCTCGTCGGTCGCACCGAGCGAGTTGGTGACCACCGTGATGCGTCCGCCCTGCTCGATGGCCTTCTTCATCATCGCCATGCCGCGCGCGCCGGGAATGAAGTACGGCGAGCCGATCTTGACCTCGCGCTTCGCCGAATTGATGACGCCGAGCGCGCCCTCGGTCACGCTGCCCTCGAAGGCCGCCTCGGGCTTGCGCGTGATCTTCTCGGGGTCGTCCACGAACAGCTTGAACGGCGCCCAGTGGCGATCGACATCGCCGGTGATCAGCTCCTGCCCCACCGGCGGCTTGTCGAGGACGTCGCGCGGGCGCATCGGCACGTCGGGCACCGCGGTGCGAGCGATGGCGTCGAAGCGCTTCTGCGCCTCTTCCACCGGCATGCGCAGCGGCGCGATCTGCTCGATGGGACGCACGTGTTCGCTGTTCCAGTAGCGGTCGAAGCCCTCGGACATCTGGCGCACTACGGGGCCGCTGGACAACACGTCCATGTCGATGAAGTTCGCCGCCGTGCTGCGCATGAAGTACTCGTTGGCGATATTTCTTCCGCCCGACACCGCGAAGCTGTTGTCGGCCACCAGCAGCTTGTTGTGCATGCGATGGTTGATGCGGCCGAAGTCGGTCAGCGAGAACAGCAGCCGCGCCGACAGCGAATTGGCGCGCGAGGGCAGCGGGTTGAACAGCCGCACCTCGATGTTCGGGAAGGCCGACAGCGTGCTGAAGACCTCGTCCTCGCCGGCCGTGTAGAGATCATCCACCAGCAGGCGCACGCGCACGCCGCGCGCGGCGGCTTCGCGCAGCTCCTTGAGCAGCAGCAGGCCGACGTCGTCCTTCTGGATCAGGTAGTACTGCACGTCGAGCGATTTCTCGGCATGCCGCGCGAGCGAGATGCGGGCGTCGAAGGCAAACGCCGCCTCTGGCAGCAGGCGGAAGCCCGAGAGCGCGGCGGACCCGCCCGGCATTCCCTTGGCCGCCAGCTGCCCGAGCTCGGTCTGCGCCACGTCGGTGATCGCCGCGACGTTCGCGCGCGGCACGGGCGGCGGCAGGCTGACGCAGCCGGCCAGCCATGCGGCCGCAACAAAGCCCAGGAAGGCGGCGAAACGACGAACGATGAAAGCGCGCATGGCCCGAACTGTAGCTCGCGGCGGGCCGCTGCGGCGACCTATGATCGACCCGCAAAAAAGGAAAGAGAAGCGTGCTCAACGGCTTGTGGCTGGGTTTCTTCGGGATGGCGGCGCTGGCGGCGCTGGGGCGGTGGCTCGTGGGGGGCGACCCGACCGTGTTCGCGGCCCTGGTCGAAAGCCTGTTCGCGATGGCGCGGCTGGCAGTCGAGGTGATGGTGCTGCTGTTCGGCACGCTCACGCTGTGGCTGGGCTTCCTGCGCATCGCCGAGGCGGCGGGGCTGGTCGGCTGGCTGGCGCGGCTGCTGGGGCCGCTGTTCCGGCGCCTCATGCCGGGCGTGCCGGCGGGGCATCCGGCGCTCGGGCTCATCACGATGAACTTCGCGGCCAATGCGCTGGGGCTGGACAACGCCGCCACGCCCATCGGCCTGAAGGCGATGCGCGAGCTGCAGCGGCTGAACCCCGACCCGGTGACGGCCACCAACGCGCAGATTCTCTTTCTGGTGCTCAACGCTTCGTCGCTGACCCTGCTGCCGGTCACCATCTTCATGTACCGCGCGCAACAGGGCGCGGGCGATCCGACGCTGGTGTTCCTGCCGATCCTGCTGGCCACCAGCGCCTCGACGCTGGTCGGGCTGCTGTCGGTGGCGGTGGCGCAGCGCCTGCGGCTGTGGGACCCGGTGGTGCTGGCCTACCTCGTGCCCGGCGCGCTGCTGCTGGGCGGCTTCATGGCGCTGCTGGGCACGCTGTCGGCGGCGGCCATCGCGTCGCTGTCATCGCTGCTGGGCAACCTCACGCTGTTCGGCGTGGTCATGGTGTTCCTGCTCGCCGGGGCGATCCGCCGCGTGAAGGTGTACGAGTGCTTCATCGAAGGCGCGAAGGAAGGCTTCGACATCGCGAAGAACCTGCTGCCGTACCTCGTCGCGATGCTGTGCGCGGTCGGCGTGCTGCGGGCCTCGGGCGCGCTCGACGTCGTGCTCGGCGGCCTGCGCTGGCTGGTACACGCAGGCGGCTTCGACGCGCGCTTCGTCGACGCCATGCCCACCGCACTGGTCAAGCCCTTCTCGGGCAGCGCGGCGCGCGCGATGCTGATCGAGACCATGAAGAGCCAGGGCGTCGACAGCTTCCCCGCGCTGGTGGCCGCCACCATCCAGGGCAGCACCGAGACCACCTTCTACGTGCTGGCCGTGTACTTCGGCGCGGTCGGCATCCAGCGCGCGCGGCATGCGGTGGCGTGTGCGTTGCTGGCCGAGCTGGCGGGCGTGGTGGCCGCCATCGCGGTGTGCTACTGGTTCTTCGGCTGAGCCTTGGGCTCGACGATCGGGAACATCGGCTCGAAGGTGTCGAGCATCGACATCAGTTCCGCCAGCTTCGCGCGGTCCCCGTCGATCTTCACCTTGCCCGCGAGCACCGCCGCAGGAAAGCTCGTCTCCTTCAGCGTGACCGCGTCGAGCGTGGCCCGGCTCAATGTCACCGTAGCGTCTGCACCCGGCTGCCGTCCCGCGATGTGGGTCAGCGCCGAGTTCTCCAGCGTCAGCACGAACTGCTGGTTCGAATCGGTGAAGTTCCAGTTGATGACCATCTTCCTGCCCTCGGCCTTGGCCGCATCGAGCCGCACGCCGAGGAAGTCGAAGAACAGGTCATTGCTCACCGCCTTCAGCGTGTCGGCATTGGAGCTGCTGCCCGCCGGGATCTTCGGCACGCCATTGCGCAACTCCATCGCGCCCACCAGGTAGGCGCTGCGCCACGTGCCGGCCTCCGACTGGTAGCCCAGCTGCTCGAGCGCGTCGGCACCCAGTTCGCGGGCCGCGCGGTTCGACGGATCGGCATACACGACCTGGCTCATCGCGCTGGCCACCCAGCGGAATTCGCCCTTTCCGAAGTCTTCGCGCGCACGGGCCAGCACCGCATCGGCGCCGCCCATGTACTCGAGCGTCTTCTTCGCATAGGCCACAGGCGGCAACGGGTTCAGGTTGGCGGGATTGGCGTCGTACCAGCCCAGGTATTTCTGGTACACGGCCTTGGCGTTGTGACTCAGCGTGCCGTAGTAGCCGCGCGCCGACCATTCCTGCTCCAGGCTCGCCGGCATGCGCAGCGTCTCGGCAATGTCGGCGGCGGTGTAGCCCTGGTTGAGCAGGCGCAGCGACTGGTCGTTGATGAACTTGTACATGTCGCGCTGCTTCTTCAGCAGCTCGACGATGCGCTCCTGCCCGAAGGTGGGCCAGTGGTGCTGGGCGATCAGCACCTCGGCCTTGCCGCCGAAAGCCACGCGCGCCTCGTCGATGTACTTCGACCACAGGTTGCCGTCGCGCACCTCGGCGCCGCGGATCGTGTAGAGGTTGTGCATGGTGTGCGTCACGTCTTCCGCCATGTCCAGCACGCGGAACTGCGGCAGGTACATGAGCATTTCCGACGGTGCCTCGGAGCCGGGCACCAGGCGGAACACGAACTGCACGCCATCGATGGTGCGCTCCTCGGTCGGCTTGTCGATGGTAGCCGTGGGCGCGATCAGCGTGACCGTGCCGCGCGCCAACGCCTTGCCCAACCCCGTGTCGACCTGCCCGCGCACGCCCGGCGGCAGCAGCGAGCCGAACTGGTACTGCGAGCGCCGGCTCATCGCGTTGCCCGCGAGGATGTTCTCGGCCACGGCCGTTTCCATGAAGCCCGCGGGCGCGAGCACCTGCACCTTGCCGGCCTTCACGTCGGCCTCGTCGACCACGCCCTTCACGCCGCCGAAGTGGTCGGCATGGCCGTGCGTGTAGATCACCGTGCCCACCGGTTTGCGGGGCCGGTGCCGGTAGTACAGATCGAGCGCGGCGCGCGCGGTTTCGGCGGCCAGCAGCGGGTCGATCACGATCAGCGAGGTGTCACCCTCGACGATGGTCATGTTGGCGATGTCGAAGCCGCGCACCTGGTAGACGCGATCGGCCACCTTGAACAGGCCGTGGATCGCATTGAGCTGCGCCTGCCGCCACAGGCTCGGGTTGACGGTGTCGGCCGGCGCGTCGGCCTTGAGGAAGTCGTACGGCTTCATGCTCCACACAGGGCGCGCGCCGGCACCGGGCACGAGCGCATCTGGCACGGTGCCGACGAAGCCGCGCATCGCGTCCTCGAAGTCCTGCCGGTCGGCGAAGGGCAGCGTCTTCGCCATGTCTGCATTGGCCTGCAAGGTGGAGGGCTGCGGCGCCTTGGGGGCGATCTGCGCGGAAATCGACGATGCGCCCAGCGCGCACGCCAGGGCAACGAGTGCGGTGGAGAAGGAAGAAGGGGTCATCCAACAATTCTGCGAAGCGCCGCAAGCATTGGCAAATGCAAAATATGCGCTGTCTTTTTAACCAGAACGCAAAATGCAGCTGCGCCAGCTCCAGCACCTCGTCGCCCTCGCCGACCAGGGCAGCTTCGGCCGCGCGGCACAGGCCTCGCACCTGTCGCAGCCCGCCCTCTCGCGCAGCATCGAGAACCTCGAGGAGGGCCTGCAGGCGCGCCTGATCGACCGCGCCTACGGCAGCGTGCGCTTCACGCAAGCCGGCGAGCTGGTGCTGGCGCGTGCCCGCGAACTGCTGGCCGACGCGAAGCAGATCGAGCGCGACGTGCTGCAGCTCGAAGGCCTCGCCATCGGCAGCCTCGCGGTGGGCCTCGGTCCCTTCGCCGCCGGCACGCTGGGCCGTGTGGCGCTGTCGCTCATGGCCCAGCGCCACCCGCAGCTGCAGATGCGCATGGAAGTGGCCGACACCGTCACCCTGTGCGAGCGCCTGCAGCGCCGCCAGCTCGACCTGTTCATCGCCGACACGCGCGACCTGACGAAGCGGCAACCCGGGCTGAAGCTCGCGCGCCTGCCCGACGTACCGGTGTCGTTCTTCGTGCGGCCGAAGCACCCGCTGCTGCGGCTGAGGCAGGCGACGCTCGAGAAAATCATGGCCTATCCCGTGGCCGGCCCGCACCTGCCGGCCGAGGTGGCAACGCATTTCGACCGGCAGGCCCGACGGGGCGACCGCAGCGTGTTCAACGTGACCTGCGACGACGCCGGCACGCTGCGGCATCTCGCGCTCACGGCCAACGCGGTGATCCTCGCCCCCGACGCCCCGGGGCCGGGCCACGAAACGGGCGCGCTGGTTCCGCTGCCGGTCGCGGGCCTCGCGCACATGCAGACGCACTACAGCCTCGTGACCCTGGCAGGGCGTACGCTTTCACCTGCCGCCACCGTCTACGCCAGCCTGGTGGCAGAGCTGATGAGCCCGGCCAAGCAGCCGGACAGGCGCTGAGCCAAAATGGTCCTCCGCCCTCCAAGCCTTGCCGCCTTTTTCAGTGACCACTTCCCGCCGGGCCCAGCCGCCCTCCTTTTCGCCCGACGAGTTTCGTGAAGCGCTCGGCATGTTCGCCACCGGCGTCACCATCGTCACCGCACGCGCGGCCGACGGCACGCTGGTCGGCCTCACGGCCAACTCCTTCAACTCGGTGTCGCTTGCGCCGCCGCTGGTGCTGTGGAGCCTGGCGCGCGCGGCCGGCTCGATGCCCGCGCTGAGCACCGGCTCGCACTACGCGGTGAACATCCTCGCGGCCAACCAGAAGGCGCTGGCCGAACGCTTCGCGGCCAAGAACATCGACCGCTGGGCCGACGTGGCCTTCACCGAGGGCCTCGGCGGCGCACCGGTGCTGGTGGGCGCGGCCGCCAGCTTCGAGTGCTTCAACCGCAGCCGCTACGACGAAGGCGACCACGTGATCTTCGTGGGCGAGGTGGAGCGCTGCACGCACGATGCGGGCGCCTCGCCGCTGCTGTTCCACGGCGGGCGCTTCTATACCGAGCATCCCTTGTGATGAAACGCCCTGCGCTGTTGTCCGTCCTGTTGCTCGCTGCGCAGACCGGCATGGCGCAGGAAACGGCGGGGCCGCTCAAGCAGAACTGGTTCGACGATCCGTTCTTCCAGGTGTCCGCGGGCCTGCCCGCCTGCGCGATGCCCGAAGGCCCGTTCTACACGGCCGAGGAACGTCGCCTGCAGACCCATTCGCGGCTGGAGCGCGGCACCAGCTGCTGGCTGGCCGGCAAATGCACCGACAGCAACGCCTACCGCTACGACAAGCCGCTCGCGCCCAAGGTGCGCGCCGCATTGCTGGCCGTGCCGGGCGTGAACAAGGGCAGCGTGTGGGTGATGATCCAGCGCCGCTGGGTGTACCTGCAGGGCTGCGTGCCCAATGCCGCGCTGGCGAAGAAGCTCGAACGCGCCGCGCGCGCCCTGCCCGACGTCGAGACCGTGGTGCCCGACCTGATGGTCGGCACGCGCGGCAAGCCGCCCTACCCTCGGGCCGCGAACTGACGGCGCCTTGCGCGCGGATCACGCTGGCGCGGTACGATCATCGGATGAATCTGGCGGGCGATCCGCCGTGACCGACCGCCCGCCAATGATCCAGCGCAAGACCCATCTCGACAGCCTCGCCATCGGCCTGCTCATTGCTTGCTGCGCCTTCTGGGGCCTGCAGCAGATCCTCATCAAGACCACCGTGGCCGAGGTGCCGCCGCTGTGGCAGGCCTCGATCCGCATGACCGGCGCGGTCGTGCTGCTGTGGCTGTGGTGCGTGTGGCGGCGCGTGCCGCTGTTCGAGCGCGACGGCACGCTGTGGCCGGGGCTGCTGGCGGGGCTGCTGTTCTCGGGCGAGTTCGCCGGCATCTACCTGGGGCTGCAGCACACCAGCGCCTCGCGGCTCACGGTGTTTCTCTACACCGCGCCTTTCTGGGTGTCGCTGCTGCTGCCGCGCTGGGTGCCTGCCGAACGGCTGCGCGGCTTCCAGTGGCTGGGCCTGTTCATCGCGTTCTCGGGCGTGGTGCTGGCTTTCAGCGAGGGTTTCGGCCACATGAGTTCGTCGCAGCTCGTCGGCGACGGGATGGCACTGGCCGCCGGCATGCTCTGGGGCCTGACCACGCTGACGCTGCGCACCACGCGGCTGGCCACGGCCAGTGCAGAGAAGACGCTGTTCTATCAGGTGGCAGTGACGACGGCGGTGTGCCCGGTGGTGTCGCTCGCGCTCGGCGAGCACTGGAGTTTTTCGTACTCCAGCTGGGCCTGGACCTCCATCGGCCTGCAGACCGTGATCGGCGCCTTCGCCAGCTACCTCACCTGGATGTGGCTGCTGCGGCACTACCCGGCCACGCAGATGTCGTCCTTCACCTTTCTCACGCCACTGTTCGCGCTGGTGTTCGGCGTGGCGCTGCTGAAGGAGCCGCTCACGGCGCAGCTGGTGGTGGCGCTGGTCGGCGTCGCGCTGGGCATCGTGCTGGTGAACCGGCGGCCTGCGGTACAACGCAGCGCATGAGCAAGACAACCACGAATTTCCAGCCGGTACTCGACGAGATCGTTGCCACCCTGCGCCCGCAGCTCGGCCAAGGCGGCACCGTCGCCAGCTACATCCCGGCGCTGGCACGCGTCGATGCGCGGCAGTTCGGCATTGCGCTGCGCACCTGCGAGGGCGAAGAGGCCGGTGCGGGCGACTGCGAGACGCCCTTTTCCATCCAGAGCGTGTCGAAGCTCTTCACGCTCACGCTCGCCATGCAGCGCATGGGCGATGCGCTGTGGGAGCGCATCGGCCGCGAGCCCTCGGGCAACCCGTTCAATTCGCTGGTGCAGCTGGAGAACGAACAGGGCAAGCCGCGCAATCCCTTCATCAATGCCGG
Organism: Variovorax sp. Varisp46; assembly: GCF_059491885.1. Lineage (NCBI taxonomy): Bacteria > Pseudomonadati > Pseudomonadota > Betaproteobacteria > Burkholderiales > Comamonadaceae > Variovorax > Variovorax sp. Varisp46. Next base: position 5,306,825 of record NZ_CP168515.1, on the reverse strand, counting down.
CGCCATCGCAGTGGCCGACCGGCTGGTGAGCCACGCCAAGGCCAACGGCGGCAGCGCCAAGGCCGACATCCTCGCGCTCATGACGAGCCTGTGCGGCGAGCCCATCGGCTTCGACGACGAAGTCGCGCAATCGGAGGCCGACACGGGCTTTCGCAACATCGCGCTGGCCAACTTCATGAAGAGCTTCGGCAAGATCGACAACGACGTCGCGCCCGTGCTCGATACCTATTTCCACCAATGCTCGCTGCGCATGAGCTGCCGCCAGCTCGCGCGCGCCGCCGCCTACCTGAGCCGCGACGGCGCCCACCCGATCGACGGCGAGCCTGCGATCACCGGCGAGCGGCAGACGCGCCGCATCAACGCGCTGATGCTCACCTGCGGCACCTACGACGCGGCGGGCGACGTGGCCTTTTCCATCGGCCTGCCCTGCAAGAGCGGCGTGGGCGGCGGCATCGTGGCCGTGGTGCCCGACAAACTCACGCTGTGCGTATGGTCGCCCGCGCTGGACGCCACCGGCAATTCGCTGCTGGGCATGAAGGCGCTCGAGATGTTCGTGGCGCGCACGGAGCTGTCGGTGTTCTGATCGCTCTTCAGGCCGTGGCGGCCAACGGCGCCGAAGCCAGGCAACCCATGCCTTCCAGTGCGGCCTCCACCGCCTCTTCGAGCGGCGTGTGCGGCTCGCGCCCAAGGAAGGCCACCAGCTTCGCGTTGTCCATGCCCACGGGTGTGCGCCACAGATAGCGCATCTCGCGCATCTCGCGGAAGGTGACGACGAAGGGCGAGGCCAGCGTCAGCAGCCACCACGGAAAGGCCGACACGCGCACCGCGGCGCCGGTGCCGCGCGTGCGCCGCGCCACCACCTTGCCGATGGCGCTGCTCATGCGCGTGCCGTCGGCGTCCCAGTGGCCCGCCATGTGGAAGCACGCGAAGGGTTCGAGCCGGTCGCGCCGCGCGAGCAGCTCGACCATGGTGCGTGCCACGTCGGGCAGGTACGACCACTGGTGGCCGACACCGGCGCGGCCCGGGTAGCTCACGGCCTTGACCGGCTGCCCCGCCTTTACCAGCCCCTGCGAGAACCAGTTGTTGCCGGCTTTCGGGCCGAAGAAATCCCCGGCGCGCACGATCAGCACACGGGCGCCCTGGCGGCTCGCGTCTTCGAGGCGCCGTTCCATCTCCACGCGGATCGCGCCCTTGCGGGTGAGCGGGTGCTGCGGCGAGTCTTCGGCCAGCAGCGGGAAGGCGTCGGGGCCGAAGTTGTAGACCGTGCCGGGCAGCACGACGGTCGCGCCCTCGGCCTTCGCGGCGGCGATGGTGTTGTCGAGCATCGGCAGCACCAGCTCCGACCAGCGGCGATAGCCCGGCGGATTGACCGCATGCACGATGACCGCGCAGCCCGTCGCGGCCTGCCTCACGGCCTGCGCATCCATCGCGTCGCCGGCCAGCCAGGTGATGCCGTCGCTGCGGCCTTCGGTCGCGCCGCGCTTGAGTGCGCGCACCTGCCAGCCTGCGTCGCGCAGCTGGCGCGCCACCTCGCTGCCGATGCCGCCCGTTGCGCCAAGAACCAGAACCGTGTCGTTGCGTGCCATGAAATGCTCCAGAACAGTTGTCGATGGACGAATTCTGGATTTGGCGAGGTTCAAAAGGAATTGCCGAACATTAACCAGCAGCTATACATTTCTGTATGACTTCGAACATCGGCTGGGAGCTCTACCGCTCCTTCCTCGGCGTGCTGCGCGAGGGTTCGCTTTCGGGCGCCGCGCGCGCGCTGGGCATCACCCAGCCCACGGCCGGGCGCCACGTGGCCGCGCTCGAGGAGGCATTGGGCGTTGTGCTCTTCACGCGCTCGCAGGTCGGCCTGCTGCCGACCGAGGTGGCGCTGGCCTTGCAGACCCACGCCGAGGCCATGGAAAGCACTGCGGCCTCGCTGGAGCGCGCCGCCAGCAGCCATGGCGCGGGCGTGCGCGGCGTGGTGCGGGTGTCGGCCAGCGAGGTGATGGGCGTGGAAGTGCTGCCGCCCATCGTGGCGCGGCTGCGCGAAGCGCATCCGGCGCTGAAGGTCGAGCTGGTGCTGACCAACCGCGTGCAGGACCTGCTGCGGCGCGAAGCCGAAATCGCCGTGCGCATGGTGCGCCCGAAGCAGGAGCAGCTGGTGGCGCGCCGCATCGGCAACATCGAACTGGGCTTTCACGCGCACCGCGACTACCTGGCGCGCCACGGCACGCCGCGCAAGCTCGAGGCGCTGGCCGCGCATGCGGTGATCGGCTACGACCAACCGCCGGCCTTCGTGCGCAACGCGGCCAAGGCGGGCAAGGCGTGGCCGGGCTATGGCCGCGACGCCTTCTCGCTGCGCACCGACAGCGACCTGGCCCAATTGGCGCTGATCCGCGCGGGTGCGGGCATCGGCATCTGCCAGGTCGGCCTCGCCCGGCGCAGCGACGCGCTGGTGCACCTGATGCCGCGCACCTTCTCGATGAAACTCGACACCTGGGTCACCATGCACGAGGACCTGCGCCACAGCCCGCGTTGCCGCGCCGCGTTCGACGCGCTGGTCGAGGGACTGCAACAGTACGTTGGCGCGCCGGAAGTAGCCGGCACACAGGGGAAAATGGCCGCCGCGAGAACCCAGGCCACCGAATGACCGACCTTACCGAACCGAACGACTCCGACTCCCTCCCCCTGCAGGAAGACCGCCTCTGGCGCGACGACCGCTGGACCGCCCGCATCATCAAGAACGAGGAAGACGACGGCTGGGCCGTCGAGATGACGCGCCACGGCGACCCCGAGCCGGCACTGGTCGGCCCCTGGACCATGGGCCGCGACAAGAAGAATCCGAAGCCGCTCGACGGCCCCGCCTTCTCCACGCTGGTGAAGACCGCCGCCGAAGTCATCCGCCGCCACGAGCAGCAGCTGCACGCCACGCTCAACAGGAGCGTGACCGTCACCACGCGCGATGACCGGCGCGTGCGCGTGGCGCTGGCCATCGTGCCGGACGAGGACAACCCCTCGGCCACGCTCAGCGCCTACGACGATGCCGACGACTCCGAGCTCGCCAGCGTGAACGTGTCGCCCGCGTTCAGGCTCACGGCCAGCAGCGCGAGTGCGTGGATCGAATCCGGCTACGCGCGGCCGCGCTGACGCACCGGGTACCAACGCAATCAGCGAAATGACGTATGTGCAGCCCGCGCTGAGTTGAGAACAATCGGCTTCGACGACACGAACCCATTGCTCCACCGGAAAGCCCGGATCGGTTGAACGCCGATCCGGGCTTTCTTGTTTTTCTTTCTCAACCATCCTTCAGGAGCAGCGTCATGAGACACGGTGATATTTCGAGCAGCAGCGATTGCGTGGGCGTCGCGGTCGTCAACTACAAGATGCCCCGCCTGCACACCAGGGCCGAGGTGCTGGACAACGCCCGCAAGATCGGCGAGATGCTGGTCGGCATGAAGAAGGGCCTGCCGGGCATGGACCTGGTGATCTTCCCGGAGTACTCGACGCACGGGATCATGTACGACGAGAAGGAGATGTACGACACGGCCGCCACCGTGCCGGGCGAGGAGACCGCGATCTTCGCCGACGCCTGCCGCCGCGCCAACGTTTGGGGTGTGTTCTCGCTGACCGGCGAGCGCCACGAGGAGCATCCGGACAAGGCGCCCTACAACACGCTGATCCTCATGAACAACCAGGGCGAGATCGTCCAGAAGTACCGCAAGATCATGCCGTGGGTGCCCATCGAGGGCTGGTATCCGGGCGACCGCACCTACGTGAGCGAGGGCCCCAAGGGCATGAAGATCAGCCTGATCATCTGCGACGACGGCAACTACCCCGAGATCTGGCGCGACTGCACGATGCGCGGCGCCGAGCTCGTCGTGCGGTGCCAGGGCTACATGTACCCGTCCAAGGAGCAGCAGATCCTGGTGTCGAAGGCCATGGCCTTCATGAACAACACCTACGTGGCGGTGGCCAACGCGGCGGGCTTCGACGGTGTGTACTCGTACTTCGGCCACTCGGCGCTGATCGGCTTCGACGGCCGCACGCTGGGCGAGTGCGGCGAGGAGGAGATGGGCATCAACTATGCCGAACTGTCGATAAGCCTGATCCGCGACGCGCGCAGGAACGGCCAGTCGCAGAACCACCTGTTCAAGCTGCTGCACCGCGGCTATACCGGCACCATCAACTCGGGCGACGGCGACAAGGGGCTGGCGGCCTGCCCCTACGACTTCTACGCGAAGTGGATCAACGACCCCGAAGGAACGCGCGAGATGGTGGAAGCGCTCACGCGCAGCACGGCGGGCACGCCGGAGTGCCCCATCGAGGGTATTCCGAACGGGCCGGCGCAAGGCCGATGAACATGGCTCAGGCCTGACTGAAGGTCTTCAGCACCTCGAGCACGCTCAGCGTCGCACCGTCGAGCAGCGCATGCTGGCGGTGCGCGATGCCCACGCAGCGCGTGAGCTTCGGGCTCACCGGCAGGATCTGCATGCGGTCGTTGCCGGACACCGTGTCGGTCGACTGCTGCAGCGGCAGCAGCGCGGCACCGTAGCCGGCGGCCACGAGGCTGCGCATGGCGGCGTCGTAGTTGAGCTCGATGCGCGCGCGCGGCGCGAAGCCGGCGGCGGCGAACCACTCCATCGTGAGGCGGTACATGTGCGTGGCCGCTTCGTTGAAGATCAGCGGCTGTGCCGCCAGCCAGGCCGGCGTGACGCGCTTCGGCGCCTTCCAGCGGCGCGGCACGAAAGCCATCATGGGCTGCTTGCACCATGGCGTAACGACGATGCCGCGCAGCGGCGGCTGCGGAATGGCGACCAGGCCGATGTCGAGCGTGCCCGCCGCCAGCCGCTCCATGGCCTCGTAGGAGCCTCGGATGCTCACCTCGACGTCGATGCCCGAATGCTCCGCGCCCAGTGCCTCCAGCACCTGTGGCAGCAGGTCGACCAGCACGCCGGTCGAGGTGCCCAGGCGCACGCGGCCCACGCGCCCTTCGGCCTGGCGCTTGACGGTCTCGATCGCGTCGTCGGTGTCGCGCAGCAGCTTGCGCCCGCGCTCCACCAGCGCGGCGCCCGCCGCCGTCGGCGTGATGCGCCGGTTGCCGCGCACCACCAACGGTGCGCCGAGGCGCGATTCGAGTTCGCTGATGTGCAGGCTCACCGTGGGCTGCGCGAGGTGCAGCGCCCTGGCCGCCGCCGAGAACGTGCCGAGGTCGACGATGGCGATGAGGGTGCGCAGCTGGTCGAGGTTGAGTTGTCGCATCGGTTCACATCAGGAAAGGTGATGACGAGTGTCAGGAATCTCAACTTCCACAATAGCATGCGTCGCCTGAAGATGAGCGCTCCCAACCAAGGAGCCCATCGTGACCGCGCCAAAGCCATCGTCCTTCCATCAACGCCTGATCCATGCCCTGCGCGGCTGGCACCGCCGCGTGATGGATCGCCGCCGCATGCGCGCCGATGCGTCGCAGCTTTCGCACATGAGCGATCACGAGCTGCGCGACCTGGGCATCGGGCGCAGCGAAGTGCCGCAGCTGCTGGACCGCGACCGTTACTGACACCACCGGATTTGAGGTTCAAATCGGGGCCGTGCCCAAGCCAGTCCTTCCCGCTCTCCTTTCCATCGAACTCACTTCGCCGCAGTCGGTCAATGGCCGGCGCGCGGCCTTTCAGTCGCTCTGGCTGCTGGTGCGCATGCGGCATGCCCACGATGCCGGCGCCGGCATCGTGCGGCTGGCGGACCTGCGCGGCGAGGTGTCCGACGCAAGTACGCTGCGCATGGTCGTGAGCCGCGCGTTCCGCGACTTCAAGGCCTGGCGTATCGAGGTCGGCTGGGGCGAGGACACGCAGCGCGAGCCCCGCTTCCTCAATGCAGAACGGCGCAGCCAGGGCCCGTTCTGGCTGCCGGCCGCCGAGGCGAAGCGCGTGCGCGTGCTGGTCGAAGGCCGCGCGGCCACGACGGCCGAGGTGGCGTCGTTCCTCGGGCTGCGTTCGCGCGGATCACAGGTCGCCCGGACCGCCGGCTCGCCGCCGCCCGATGCCGTGCACCTGCAGGACGCGGCTTTCTGGAAGCAGCTGGTCGCGTCGCAGCAGGCGGCGCGGCAGGGCCGGCTGATGGCGCCCGTGGCGGGCGAGAACACGGGCGGGAGCGCCCTCGAATCGATCCGCCTCGCCGGCACGCTGGCCGCCACCGACTTCCAGCGCGCCCTGGTCACGCTCAACGAGGCCATGCTGTGGCGCCGCCTCGGCGACAACGAGCAGGCGCGGCGCCGGCTGCAGGCGCTCAAGAAGCAGCGGCTCGCGCACCACGTGGCGGGCAACGACTACCTCGGCGCGATGGAGTGCATCGTCTCGGCGTGGTGTGCCTACACCGCGCGCGACCTGCCGCTGGCGCAGTCGCTGCTGGGCGGTATGGCCGAAGACGCGGCTCGCGCGCTGGTGCTGCGGCACCACCCCGACGTGCGCTTCGAGTGGTGCAACCTCTGGGCGCTGGTGTGCCGCTCGCGCGCGCTGGCGCTGTCGGCCGACGACATGCCCGCGGCCGCCGCACTCGCCGAGGAATCGCTGCGCCGCTTCGGCGAGGCGCTGGCGGCCGCCTTCGAGTCGCACTCCTTCGACGCGGCGCAGCACGTGGCCGCCAACATGGGCATGGCCGCATGGCTGTTCGACCGCGTGGGACTGTCCGACCTGCCCGCGCTCGCCCACGACGGCAAAGCCGACACCACCCGCCGCGCCGTGCAGTGGATCGCCTTCAGCGAATGGCTCTGCAGCCGCGCCGACGGGCAGGGCCGCTCGGCGTGGAACGCGATCTACCTGATGCGCATCGCGCGCGGCCACTGCAGGCCGGAGACCCGGCCCACGCTCGCGCAGTTCCGCGCGCAGAAGCCGCTGGACCCGGCCGCGGTCTCGGCGCTGGCCGGTCCGCTGGCCGACGCTTTCGACGCCGCGAATTGGCCGGCGCACTGGGTGCAGGTGGCGCAGGCGCGGCTGGCCGATCACCAGGCCGGGCAGCGCCGCTACCCGGGCCTGCAGCATTGCAGCCTGCTGTTCGAGCACGCCTGGTACGCGGCGCACGCGGGCGACCTGAAAGCGGCGGAGCAGTCGCTGGCCTCGCTGCGCGAAGCGCTGCCGCAACTGGTGCCGAGCGACCGCGCCTACTTCACCGAATCGTGGAACGACGCGCTGCCGGCAGAACTGGTGCTGGAGGCGAAGCCGCCACGTCGGCCGGCGGCGCGGAAGAAGGCCGCGTCGCGCGCAAGCTAGACTGGTTTTCAGCAGCATGCCCGAGAACTCCAACGACCCCATCGACCTGGCCGCCCACCGCGAACGCCGCGCGCGGCAGCAGAAGCTGCGCGCAGCAGCGCAGGCATCGCACGGCGCCGACGCATCGGCGAAGCCGGGGCCGGACGAAGTGCCCTGCATCCGTTGCAAGGAGCCCGTCTTCGGCTACGCGCTGCGCTGTCCCCATTGCGGCGTGCATTTCAGCGGCCGCGCCGAAGACTTCGCGCCGAAGGAAGGTCTGTCGCGACGCGCGAAGGCGATCGTCGCGCTGGTCGCCGTGGCGCTTCTGCTCGCGGGCCTGAGCGACGACATCGCGGCCCTGTGGTGGCGGATGAAGTGAGTCCTGCCGCGCTCAGCGCGCGGCGGACGGCTTGGCAGTCGACTTGCGCACCACCAGCTCCGGCCGCAGCACCACTGTCGACGCCGACATCGAACGGCCGTCGATCTCGTCGAACAGCATCTCGGCCGCGCGCCAGCCCAGCTCGCGGTGCGGCAGGCGGATGGTGGTGAGCGGCGGGTCGACCATGTCGACCAGCGGCATGTCGTTGTGGCCGGTGATGGAAATGTCCTTGGGTACGCGCAGGCCGGCTTCGCGCAGCGCGTCGTAGGCGCCCAGTGCCACGAGGTCGTTGCAGCACACCACGGCCTGCGGGGCGGCGCCGGCTTCGAGCATCTGCTTCATCGCCACCGCGCCGGCTTCGCGGCTGTAGCTCGCGCACTCGACCACGCGGAAGGGCTTCATGCGGTGGTCCCTCAAGGCCTGCTCCACGCCCAGCCGACGGCCCACGCCAGTGGGAATGTTCTGCGGGCCCGCGAGGTGCGCGATGCGCTTGTGGCCCAGGCCCACGAGGTGATCGACCGCGAGCTTCATCGCCAGCCGGTCATCGCTGACCACCGCGGGCAGGCGGCCGGTCTCGTCGGCCCGGTTGACCAGCACCGCGGTCATGCCGGCCTGGGTGACGAATTCGATCAGCGGGTCGTCGCGCGTGGCGGTGGCCATGACCACCCCGTCGACCCGCTGCGCCAGCATGCGCTCCAGCACGGGCCTTGCGAGCGCGGGATCCACGACGTTGGTGACGAACACGAAGTACCCGCGCGCCGCGGCGCTGGCCTCGATGCCCTGCAGGATGGGCGGGAACACCGCGTTGGTGATGTCCGGCACCAGCACGCCGATGGTGTGGGTGCGGCCCGTTCGCAGCGCCGAGGCCGCGCGGTTGGGCCGGTAGCCCAGGCGCTGCGCCGCCTCCTCGACCACGCGCAGCACCTCGTCGCTGATCAGCGAGCGCTTCTTGGGGCTGAGCGCGCGGGAGACGGTCGACACGTGCACGCCGGCGGCGCGGGCGACGTCGCGGATGGTCACGGGCGTGGAAGTTGGGCTGGTACTCATGGATTGATGCAAACGGTTGTCGTGCCGGTCAGGGGTGCACGGGGCGTTCTGGTATTCCCGACCTGCTGAACGGGGGCATTTTACTTTTCAGCGATCTGGACTAATATCGTGCAAACGATTGCACTAATCCACCATGAACATCGCCACCTCCCCCGAATCGGTGCTGGGCTTCACGCTCGATGCCATGAAACGCACGCCCGACCCGCGGTTGCGCACCGTGATGGAAGCCGTCACGCGCCACCTGCATGCCCTGGTGCAGGAAGTGAAGCTGACGGAAGAAGAGTTCGAGCAGGCACTCGAATTCATCGTCGCCATCGGCCATGCCACGGGCGAGACCAAAAACGAGGTGGTGCTGGCGGCGGACATCCTGGGTGTATCGACCGTGGTCGCGCTGCAGAACAACCAGGACCCGCATGGCGAATCGCCGGCCGCGCTGCTCGGGCCGTTCTGGCGCGCGAACTCGCCAGACTGCGCACTGGGCGAGAGCATCGCGCGCTCGGGCACGCCGGGCATTCCGCTCGAAGTGACGGGCACGGTGCGCGACGGCAGGGGCCAGCCGGTGGCCGGCGCCACGGTCGACGTGTGGCAGGCCTCGCCCATCGGCCTCTACGAAAACCAGGACCCGTCGCAGGAGAACATGAACCTGCGCGGGCGCTTTTCCACCGACGCCGAGGGCCGCTTCCATTTCCGCAGCGTGCGTCCCGCCGGCTACCCGGTGCCGACCGACGGCCCCTGCGGCGTGCTGCTGCGCGCGCAGGTGCGCCACCCGAACCGGCCCGCGCACCTGCACTTCATGGTGAGCAAGCCGGGCCACAAGGTGCTGATCACGCAGGTCTTCGCCGACGACGACGAGAACCTGGAAAGCGACCCGACCTTCGGCGTGACGCGCCGCCTCATCGGCCGCTTCGCACTGGCCCCCGACGGCAAGAGCGCGTCACTCCACCACGACTTCGAACTCGAACCGGGCGAGATGAAGTTCCCCCGCCCTCCTATACCTTGACCACCCCCAGGCTGCGCGCACTTCGTGTCGCTTCGCCAACCCCCTTCGAGGGGGCAACACCTGCGGCCCGGCAAAGCCGGTTCCGCGGTGTTCCGCGAAAAGACTCCGTACCGACTCATCCACTCCTTTCACATCCATGAGCTTCGATCCAGTCTCCAGACTCGACGGCAAGGTCGCCGTCATCACCGGCGGCCTTGGCGCCATCGGCTATGCCACGGCCACGCGCCTGGCCGCGCTCGGCGCCACCTGCGTGCTGCTGCACCGCAAGGGTGACGATGCGGCGGCGCGCGCGGCCGCCCTGCCCTCGGTCAGCGGCCAGCGCCATGCCGCGATCCGCGCCGACATCGTCGACACGCCCAGCCTCGTGGCCGCGGCGGCGGAGGTGAAGGCCACGCTCGGGCGCTGCGACATCCTCGTCAACAGCGCGGGCCATACGAAGCCGGTGCCGGCAGGCGACCTCGACACGCTGACCGACGAACTCATCGACGACATCGTGCGCGCCAATTTCCGCGGCGTGTTCGCCACCATCCGCGCCTTTGCGCCGATGCTGAAGGCCAGCGGCGACGGGCTGGTGGCCAACATCTCTTCCATCGCGGGTTTCACGGGCGTGGGCAGCAACCTCGCCTACGTGGCCGCCAAGGCTGGGCTCGACGTGGTGGGCGACGCACTGGCCAAGGCACTCGCGCCGTCGGTGCGCGTGGTGTCGGTGTCGCCGGGCGCGGTGGAATCGGGCTTCGTGCCCGGGCGCGGCGCGGAGTTCGCCAGCAAGATGGCCAGCACCACGCCGCTGGGCCGCATCGGCTTGCCCGAGGACGTGGCGGCCACGGTCGAAGCGCTGGCCACCACCCTGCGCTTCGTGACCGGCACGCGCATCGTGGTCGACGGAGGGCGCCACCTGTGAGCACCGCCAAGACACTCATCACCTGCGCGGTCACGGGCAACCTCGTGAAGCCGGAGCAGACGCCGCACCTGCCGATCACGCCGGTGCAGATCGCCGACGAGTGCCTCGCCGCGGCCGAGGCCGGCGCGGCGCAGGTGCACATCCACGTGCGCCATCCCGAAACCGGCAAGCCCTCGATGGAGGTCGAGCTGTACCGCGAGGTGGTCGAGCGCATCCGCCGCGAGAACCGCGAGCTGATCGTCAACCTCACGACCGGGCCGGGCGGGCGCTTCATTCCGAGCGAGGACGATCCGAAGATCGCCGCACCGGGCACCACGCTGCTGCCGCCCGAGAAGCGCGTGGAACACATTGCGCTCATCAGGCCCGACGTGTGCTCGCTCGACCTCAACACCATGAACTCGGGGCCCGACGTGGTCATCAACACGCCGAAGAACGTGCGGCGCATGGCGAAGGTGATGCGCGAGGCCGGCGTGAAGCCCGAGCTGGAGATCTTCGACTCCGGCGACATCAACCTCGCGCTCGACCTGATCGCCGACGGCACGCTCGACGGCCCGGCCATGTGGACCTTCGTGCTCGGCGTGAAGTACGGCTTCGCGCCCACGCCCGAGACGCTGCTCTATGCGCGCAACATGCTGCCGCGCGGCGCCTTCTGGAGCGCCTTCGGCATCGGGCGCATGGAGTTCCCGATCGTCGCGCAGGCATGGCTGCTGGGCGGCCATGTGCGCGTGGGCATGGAGGACAACATCTACCTGGAGAAGGGCGTGCTCGCCGAGAGCAACGCCCAGCTCGTGGCGAAGGCGCGCGACATCCTGCAGAGCCTGGGTGGCGAGATCGCCAACCCGCGCGAGGCGCGCGCCATGCTGGGCCTGCCCGGTGCGAGGAGCTGAACGATGAGCGTCGCAGCCATGCATACCGCCCACAGCTCCCGCGCGTTGCGCGTGAACGAGAAGGCAGCCAACCTCGATGCGCTGCAGCTCGAAGCCACGCCGCAGCCGGAGCCCTCGCCGCCGCCCGGCCATGCCGTGGTGCGCATCGCCGCCGCGGCCGTGAACCCCAGCGACGTGAAGGCCACGCTGGGCATCATGCCGCAGGCCGTGTGGCCTCGCACCCCGGGACGCGACTTCGCGGGCACCGTGGTGAGCGGCCCTTCGGAGTGGATCGGCCGCGAGGTCTATGGCTCCGGCGGCGACGTGGGCATCACCCGCGACGGCTCGCATGCGCGCTACCTGGTGCTGCCAGAGCAGGCGCTGCGCGCCAAGCCCCTAGGCATCTCGATGGACGAAGCCGGCGCGGTGGGCGTGCCCTTCGTCACCGCTTACGAAGGCTTTCGCCGCAGCGGCATGCCGCAGGCGGGCCAGACTGTGCTGGTGCTCGGCGCCAACGGCAAAGTCGGGCAGGCTGCGGTGCAGCTGGCCTCGCAGGCCGGCGCACGCGTGATCGCGGTACAGCGGCATGCCGGTCCCTTCGAGGGCTTTGCCAGCGGACCGGTGGACGTGATCGATGCGCGCCACCACGCCGACGTGGGCGCGCAGGTGCGCGAACTCACCGACGGGCGCGGTGCGCACATCGTCTACAACACCGTCGGCAGCGCCTACTTCGAGGCCGCCAACAAGGCGATGGCCAAGGGTGCGACGCAGATCTTCATCGCCACGCACGAGCGCGCGGTGCCCTTCGACATCTTCGCGTTCTACCGGGGCATGCACACCTATGTGGGCATCGACTCGCTGGCGATGGACTGCATCGCCAGCACCGCGCAGCTCGACGCCATGCGCGAAGGCTTCGAGCGCGGCACGCTGAAGCCCTTTCCCGTCGCACGCAGCTTCACGCTCGACGAAGCGATCGACGCCTACCGGCTGGTGCTCTCTGGCAGCACCGACCGCGTCGTGCTGCGACCCTGAACCCTGGAGCACCCGACCATGCACGTGACCCGTTTCAACGAAGCGCCGCACTACGAGGCGCCCAACCATTTCGACATGCGTTGCCTGCGGCTGCAAGGCAAAGAGGCCGGGCCGTCCACGCAGATGTGGATGGGCGTGAGCCAGATCCTTCCCGGCGGCCACACCGGTCTCGACGGCTCGCCGATGGAAAAGCTGTATCTCGTGCTCGAAGGCCAGCTGCACGTGGTCGGCGAGATCGACGGCGCACACCAGGAAGACGTGCTCGAGCCCTACGACAGCTGCCGCTTCGCACCCGGCGAAAAGCGCCAGCTGGAGAACCGGAGCAACCGGCCGGTGCTGGTCGCGCTGGTGATGCCGAACGCGCCACCGGCGTAGCGGCCTCCCCTCTTTCGGTCATTCATCGCTCATCGAACAATTCAACGGAGACAAGACGCATGAAGAAGACATCCCCATGGAGCCGCAGGCAGACACTGGCGGCGGCAGCAGCCTTGGCCGCCTGCGCGCTGACCGGCGCCCACGCACAGGGCCCGTGGCCGGGCACGCAGCCGATCAAGCTGGTCGTGCCCTTCACCGCAGGCAGCGGCACCGACATCGTCGCACGCCTCGTGGCCGAGAAGCTCGGGCCCGCACTGGGCACCAGCGTGATCGTCGACAACAAGCCCGGTGCCGGAGGCACGCTGGGCGCGGCCATTGCGGCCAAGTCGCCGGCCGATGGCTACACGCTGCTGGTGCATTCGGCCGGCCACCTCGTGAACCCGTGGATCTACAAGGGCCTGTCGTACGACACGATCAAGGACTTCACCGGCATCACGCCGATGGCCAGCCTGCCCAACGTGCTGGTCACCGCGCCCTCGCATTTCGCGAACGTGCAGGACCTCGTCGCGAAGGCCAAGGCCAAGCCCGGCGGTTTCAACTACGGCTCGGCGGGCAACGGCTCGGCCACGCACATGAACGCCGAGGTGTTCCGCCTCGCGGCCGGCATCGACGCGCAGCACGTGCCGTTCCGTGGCACGCCCGAGGCCATGACCGAGGTGATGGCCGGGCGCGTCGACTGGTTCTTCGCGCCGATGGTGTCCGCCCTGCCGCTCATCAAGACCGGCAGGCTGCAGGCGCTGGCCGTGGGTACGGGCAAGCGCTCGTCGGCGCTGCCCGATGCGCCGACCACCGCGGAGGCCGGCGTGCCGGGCTCGGAGTACCTGTTCTGGGTCGGTCTGTTCGCGCCCGCGAAGACGCCGCAGCCGGTGGTCGACCGGCTGCAGGCCGAGGTCGCGAAGATCATGGTGTCGCCCGAGCTGAAGGAACGGCTGGAGAAGCTCGGTGCCGAGCCGTTCACCATGCCTTCGGCGCAGTTCAACAAGTTCCTCGTGGACGAGACCGGCAAGGCCCAGCAGGTGGTCAAGGCCGCGAGCATCAAGGTCGACTGACATGACCCGCACGCTCTTCACGGCGGCCGCCCTCGTCGCCGGCTTTCTCATGCCCGGCGCCGCACAGGCGCAGCCGGCCGACCTCGTCGTCATCAACGCGAAGATCGCCACGCTCGATGCCGCCGGCACCACCGCGCAAGCACTCGCCGTGCGCGACGGCCGCATCGTGGCCGTCGGCAATGCCGCGCAGATGCGCGCACTCTCGGGCTCCGCGACACGCGCCGTCGATGCGGGCGGACGCACCGTCATTCCCGGTCTCATCGACTCGCACATGCACGCGGTGCGCGCGGCGTTGAGCTATTCGACCGAAGTCAACTGGATCGGCGCAGGCACCATCGCCGAAGCCATGGCGCGCATCCGCACCGCCGCTGCCAATGCCCGCCCCGGCGGCTGGCTGATCGTTGCAGGCGGCTGGACTGAGCAGCAGTTCGCCGAGCGCCGGCGTCCGACGATGGCCGAGCTGCAGGAGGCCGCGCCGGACCACCCGGTGTACGTGCAGCTCTTCTACGAAGCGGTGGTGATGACGCCCAAGGCGCTCGAGGCACTCGGCGTTCCCGCCGGCACCCTGCCTGCGGGCATGAAGCCCTCGCCCGACGGTGCGCCGGGCTGGATGACCGGCGACATCGTCGGCATCTCGGCCCTGTTCGACAAGCTGCCCAAGCCGACCTACGACGACAACGTAGCGGGCACGCGCGCCTTCTTCACCGAGCTGAACCGGCTCGGCATTACCGGCCTGGTGGACCCGGGCGGCTTCAGCATTGCGCCCTCGCAGTACGCGGCGCTGTTCGAGCTGTGGCGCGAGAAGGCGCTGACGCTGCGCGTGGCCTACAGCGTGTTCGCACAGAAGCCCGGCGCCGAGCTGCAGGAGTTTCGCGACCTCACGCAGATGCTGCCGATGGGCTTCGGCGACGACATGCTGAAGTTCAACGGCCTGGGCGAGCGCGTGACGCTCGCGATGTACAACAACAACTTCCCCGACGAGGCAGTGAAGGCGAAGTTCTATGAGCTCATCAAATGGGCGGCCACGAAGAAGCTCGCGGTCACCATCCATTGGCAGGAGAACGGCTCGGTCGATCATCTGCTCGGGCTGTACGAAAAACTGAACGCCGAGGTGCCAATCAACGGCCTGCGCTGGTCCATCGCGCACCTGGACGATGCTTCGCCCGAGACGCTCGCGCGCATGAAGGCGCTGGGCATCGGCTGGACGATGCAGGACGCGATGTACTTCCAGGGCGATCGCGCGCTCGCCGTGCGCGGCGACGCAGCGCGCCGCATGCCGCCCATCGGCACGGCCCTGCGCGCCGGCGTGAACGTGGGCGCTGGCACCGATGCGCATCGCGTGGCCTCGTACAACCCTTTCGTCGCGCTGCAGTGGATGCTCGACGGCAAGACCGTGAGCGGCAAGACGATGCGCGGGCCCGACGAGACACCCACGCGCGAGCAGGCGCTGCGGCTCTACACGGCGGGCAGCGCGTGGTTCAGCTTCGACGAAGGCAGGCGCGGCACGCTGGAGGTCGGCAAGCTCGCGGACTTCGCGGTGCTCGACCAGGACTTCTTCACCGTGCCGCTGGAGCGCATTGGCAAGACCACTTCGCTGATGACCGTGGTGGGCGGGCGCGTGGTCTACGCCGCGCGGCCTTTCGAGGCGGCGGGCACTTCGGTGGCCGTGGCGCCGTAAGACAAGGCGGGCTCCAACGCGTGCCGCACGCGCTCGCGCAGCACCGGCAGCACCTCGCTCTCGAACCACGGGTGGTGCTTGAACCAGCCCGTGTTGCGCGGCGACGGATGCGGCAGCGGAATGAAGCGCGGTGCGTAGTCGGCAAAGGCCTCGACCGTCTCGGTCACGTTGGCGCGCGCGGTCTTGCCCAGGAAGTGGCGCTGCGCGTACTGGCCGATGAGCAATGTCAGCTCGATGCGCGGCATCTGCGCGAGCAGCCTGTCTTGCCACAGCGGCGCGCATTCCTTGCGCGGCGGCAGGTCGCCGCTGTTACCGCGGCCGGGATAGCAGTAGCCCATCGGCATGAGCGCGATGCGTGCCGCGTCGTAGAAAGTGGCGCGGTCGACGCCGAGCCAGCGGCGCAGTTGCTCACCGCTCTTGTCGTCCCACGGCACGCCGGTCTTGTGAACGGTGAGGCTGGGCGCCTGCCCGACGATCAGCAGCCGCGCGCCGGCACTGGCCTGCACAACGGGACGCGGCCCCAACGGCAGGTGTTCGGCGCAGACGCGGCAGCTGCGGATCTCGGCGAGCAGCGCGTCCACGGGCCTCAGCCGGCGAACGGACGGAAGAAAGCGTTGAGTTCGCTTCCCGCCGCAGCATCCGCGAAACCGTCGAAGCGGCCCTCGTCCGCGAGCGTGCGCGCGGCGCGCATGAAGCCGCCCCAGGCCGCGCGCGCCATGCCGCCGCCCACGCTGACGCGGCGCACGCCCAGTTCGGCGATGTCCACCATGCGCAGTTCGCTGACCCCGCCGACCAGCAGGTTGACCGGCTTGGGCGCCACGGCCGCGACCACCGCCGCGATCTGCTCGCGGGTCTTGATGCCGGGCGCGTAGAGGCAGTCGGCGCCCGCGTTCGCGTAGGCCTTGAGCCGCGCGACGGCGTCGTCGAGGTCGGGCCGGCCGACAAAGAAGTTCTCGGCGCGGCCCACCAGCAGCACGTCGGCGCCCGAGGCGTCGATGGCCTGGCGCGCGGCGCGCATGCGCTCGACCGCCCCGTCGATGGCAAAGAGCGGATCGGCCGCGTTGCCGGTCGAGTCCTCGATCGACAGGCCCGCCACGCCGGTCTCGATGGCCAGGCGCACGCTCTCGGCCACGCCTTGCGCGTCGACGGCAAAACCGTTCTCGAAGTCGGCGTTCACGGGCAAGTCGGTGGCATCCACCAGCTCACGCAGATGAGCAAGGATCGATTCGCGCGACATCGCGCCGTCGGCATGGCCTTGCGACCACGCGAAACCGGAGCTGGTGGTGGCCAGTGCCTTGAAGCCCAGGCCTTCGAGGTAGCGCGCGCTGCCCGTGTCCCAGGGGTTCGGGATGACGAAGCAGCCTCGTTCGTGAAGGGCGCGGAAGTCGGCGCGTTTCTGGGCGACGGTGCGGGTCATGGGAGCCTCATCTTTCTGCGTGCGTGGCAACAACGAGCCCTGCATTCTGACGCAGCCCCCGCGGCCCGGCGCTCTGGGTCAGCACTCCACCACGTTCACCGCGAGCCCGCCCAGCGAGGTTTCCTTGTAGGTGGACTTCATGTCCTCGCCGGTCTGCTTCATCGTGCGGATCACGGCGTCGAGCGACACGTAGTGGCTGCCGTCGCCGCGCAGCGCCATGCGCGCCGCGTTGATGGCCTTCACCGCGCCCATCGCGTTGCGCTCCACGCAAGGGATCTGCACCATGCCGCCCACCGGGTCGCAGGTCAGGCCCAGGTTGTGCTCCATGCCGATCTCGGCCGCGTTCTCGACCTGCGCGGGCGTGGCGCCGAGCACCGCGGCCAGTGCGCCGGCCGCCATCGAGCAGGCCACGCCCACCTCGCCCTGGCAGCCGACCTCAGCGCCCGAGATCGATGCGTTGGCCTTGTAGAGCATGCCGATGGCGGCGGCGGTGAGCAGGAAATCGACGATGCCGTCGTCGCTCGCCTGCGGCGCGAAGCGCTGGTAGTAGTGCATCACGGCCGGCACCACGCCCGCCGCGCCGTTGGTGGGCGCGGTGACCACGCGGCCGCCGGCCGCGTTCTCTTCGTTCACCGCCATCGCGAAGGCATTGACCCAGTCCATCACCGCGAGCGGGTCGGCCGCGCCGGCCTGCGCCAGCAGTTCGCGGTTCAGCTCGGGCGCGCGGCGGCGCATGCGCAGCGGCCCGGGCAACGCGAGCGCGGCCAGCGGGTTGTCGATGCCGAAGCCGCGTTGCACGCACTGCTGCATCACGCTCCAGATGCGCAGCAGGCCGCTGCGCACTTCGGCTTCGGGCCGCCACACGCATTCGTTGCGCATGACCAGCGCGGCCACGCAGAGGCCGGTGGCGCGGCACTGCGCCATGAGCTCGTCGCCGGTCGAGAAGGGATGCGGCACGCTGGACGCGGCGGCCGCCGTCTCGGCCACGGCCTGCCCGCCTTCGACCACAAAGCCGCCGCCGACCGAGAAGTACGCGGCCTCGGCCAGCATGGCACCATCGGCCGCGAAAGCCGTGAAGCGCATGGCGTTCGGGTGCTCGGGCAGCGACTCCTCGCCGCGAAAGGCAATGTCGCGCACGCGGTCGAAGGCGATGGGTGTGGTGCCCAGCAGGCTCAGTTGCCCGGTGCGGCGCAGTGCATCCAGGCGGGGCTGCACGGTCTCGGGCCGCACGGTGTCGGGCGCGTCGCCGAAGAGCCCGAGGATCACGCCCTGGTCGGTGGCGTGGCCGTGGCCGGTCGCGCCGAGCGAGCCGAACAGGTCCACATGCAGCCGCGCGACCCGCGCCAACACGCCTTGCCGTTCGAGCGACTGCGCGAACATGAGCGCGGCGCGCATCGGCCCCACGGTGTGCGAACTCGAAGGGCCGATGCCGATCTTGAAGATGTCGAAGGCGGAGAGCATCAGCGCATCATGCGACGGGAAGCTGCTGCTTGACCAGTGCCACCCAGTAGGCGGCACCCAGCGGCAGGATGTTGTCGTTGAAGTCGTAGTACGGGTTGTGCACGTTCGGGTCGTTCGGGCCTTCTCCTGCACCGATGCCGATGTACGCACCCGGGCGCTTCTGCAGCATGAACGCGAAGTCTTCCGAACCCATGGCCGGCGGAATGTCGGTGTGCACCTGCGCGCGCTCGACCAGGCTGGCGGCGGCGGCGATGGCGGCGTCCGTCTCGGCGGGCGTGTTGACCACGCCGGGGTAACCACGGCGATAGTCGAGCGTTACCTTCGCGCCGTGCGTGGCGGCCACGCCGTCGCAGATCTGCTGCATGGCCGCCTGGGTCTTGCCCTGGATGGCGGCATCGAGCGTGCGCACGGTGCCGCGCAGCACCACCGTTTCGGGGATCACGTTCCAGGTGTCGCCGCCGTGGATCTGCGTGACACTGACCACGGCCGAGTCGGTCGCGCCGGTGCGGCGGCTCACGATGGTCTGCAATGCATTGATGAGCTGGGCCGAGACCACGACCGAGTCGATGCCGGTCTCTGGCATGGCGCCGTGGCTGCCCTTGCCGGTGATGATGATCTCGAAGGTGTCGAGATAGGCCGTCATCGTGCCCTTGCGGATGGCGAACTGGCCGCGCGGCAGCGCCGGGAAGTTGTGCATGCCGTAGACGGCATCGGCCGGAAACTGCTCGAACAGGCCCTCCTCCACCATCACGCGACCGCCGCCTTCGTTCTCCTCGGCGGGCTGGAACACGAACTGCACCGTGCCCTTGAAGGGCTTGTGGCGCGACAGGTGCTCGGCCGCGCCCAGCAGCATGGCGGTGTGGCCGTCATGGCCGCAGGCGTGCATCTTGCCCACGCACTTGGAGGCATGCGCCTGCGTGCCCAGCTCCTGCATGTTGAGCGCGTCGAGGTCGGCGCGCAGCGCGATGCTCGGGCCTTCTCCGTTCTTCAGCGTGCCGACCACGCCGGTGCCGGCCAGGCCGCGATGCACCGACAGGCCCATCAGCATCAGCGCGTTGGCAACGACGTTGGCGGTGCGGTGTTCCTCGAAGGCGGTCTCGGGGTTGGCGTGGATGTCGCGGCGCCAGCTCAGCATGCGGGCGCGGGTGTCTTCGGCAATTTCGGGATCGCGGTACATGGGATTGATCTCGGTGGATGAACAGGAACTGGATGGACTTTGCGGGGAACACCGCGGAACCGGCTTTGCCGGGCCGCAGGTGTTGCCCCCGGTAGGGGGTTGGCGAAGCGACACGAAGTGCGCGAAGCCTGGGGGCGAGCCTTGGTTGTCAGTGGAAGAATTCGGCGATCAACGTAGCGCCGAGGAAAGTGCCGGCCGTGGCTGTGAGCGACACCACCACGATGCGCCAGCCCAACTGGCGGAACATCGGCACGTCTTTCGCAACCGAGAAGCCGGCCAGTGCCAGCACGGGCGTGGTGAAGGCCAGGAAGTTGAGCTTGCCGGTGAGCGCGATCAGCGCGTCGGAGAACGGAAACAGCCCCGGAATGCCCGCCACGGTAGCCACCACCGACAGCACCAGCACCATCGGCAGGCGCGGCGCGAGGCGCTTGATGCCCTCGACCGTCAGCGCGATCAGCGCCACCACAGCCATGCCTTCGAGCGACACCAGCATCGGCACCTTGTAGGTCAGCGAATTGCCGATGAGCACGCCGCCCCCCACCACCGCCCAGGCGATGAGCGTGTCGCGCAGCGACATCGCGCCGCCGTGCGGCATGCCGGCCTGCGCAATCTGCGACATGGCCCCCGTGCCAGCCGCCGCCTGCGCGCCGCGCTTCGAGAGGCGGCCCAGCACCGGCTCCAGCTTGCCGTAAAGCCACGAACACAGCGGCAGCGACAGGAACAACGTGAAATAGAAGCCGGCCACAGTGGTCAGCAGGTTCGAAGCGGCGGCAATGGCGGTGAGCTGCGGCAGCATCTCGGCCGGCTGCTGCGCGGCGATGGCGCCCAGTGCCGCCGCCATCAGGCTGCCCGAGCCCACGCCGGCGCCCATGGCCAGCGAGCGTGGGTCGAAGATGTGCAGGCTGGCGATGAAGCCCGCCAGCACCGCGATGAAGAGCGCGCCCAGCACCGTGCCGGTGATGTACTCGGCCAGCACGCCGCGGCCTTCGGGCGAGGCCATGCCGTACTTCTCGCCGATGATCACCAGGTTGCCCTCGCGGCCCACCGAGAAAGTGGCGCCCACGGCTTCGCGCTTGATGCCCAGCAGCAGCGCCAGCGGCAGGCCCAGCGCCAGCGTGCCCAGCGCATGGCCGAACTCCTGGAACAGCAGCGCCCAGCCGGCCTGCTTCACCTGCGGCAGCGCGGCGCCGACCGTGAGGCCCAGTTTCACCACGAACAGCAGCAGGCCCGCGTTCAGCAGGCCACCGGCGAACGACTGCTCGGCCGTGGCCACGCGCAGCACGACCGGCACGCGGCGCTGCGCAATGCCCCACGCGGCCGCGATCAGCAGCGCCCACAGCATCGGCAGCAGCGCCACCTTGCCCGGGCCGACGCTGAACTGCACCGGCCCGATCAGCTCGGCCGCGGCCACGATGGCCAGGGTGACGAGCGCGAGCTTGAGTTTTCCGGAGGCGCTCGAGGGCGCGGCGGTGGCGAGAACGGAGGCTGCAGAGGTCATCGGTGGGGGCTCATCTGGCGCGGTTGGAACGAATGCCGGCAAGTTTCCGCATGTAGGCCTATTGCATCAATGACAGTAAATCGAGATATTCGATGCATTGAATGCAACACTCAGGAGGCCGGGCCATGGACGACAAGCTCGACACGCGCCGCGTGCGCTACTTCATGCAGGTGCTCGACAGCGGCTCGGTGCGCGGTGCTGCCGACGTGCTCGACATGGACCCCTCGGCCGTGAGCCGCGCCATCGGCATCCTGGAGCAGGAGTGTGGCGTGCCGCTGCTGGAGCGCCACGGCCGCGGCGTGGTGGCCACCGACGCGGGCGAAATGCTGGCCGGCTACGTGCGGCGCCAGAACAGCCAGAAGCAGCACCTCATGGCGCAGATGGATGGCATCCGCAAGATCGAGCGCGGCCACATCGACATCGTGGCGGGCGAGGGCTACATCGACTGGCTCATGCGCCGCAGCCTGCGCGACTTCATGACCACGCACCCGAAGATCACCGTCGACCTCGACGTGGCCAGCACCGACGAGATCGTGCGCCGCGTGGTCGAGGAGCGCGCCCACATCGGCATGCTGTTCCAGCCGCCGAAGGACGAACGGCTGACCTCGCACCAGTCGCACCCGCAGCCGATCCAGGCGATGGTGCTGCGCTCGCACCCGCTCGCGCAACTGGGCCGCCCGCTCAAGCTGGCCGACCTGTTGCCCTACCCCGGCGCCACGCTGCACCGCAACTTCGGCGTGCGCCAGCACATCGAGGCGGCCGAGATCAGCGAAGGCGTGCGCCTGCCTTCGGTACTGACCACCACCTCGTTCAGCGCGCTGGGCCACTTCGTGTCGGCCGGGCTCGGCTACACGCTGGGCACGCGCATCTCGCTCACGCCCAATGCCAGCAACCCCGAGCTGATCGAGCTGCCGATGAAGAACCCGCTGCTGTCGCAAGGGCGCTCGCACATCGTGTCGCGGCACGGCCGCATGCTGTCGCCGGCTGCAGCGGAGCTGCTGCGGCGCATCGTGGCGGACATGCGGCGCTATGCCGACGAGACGCCCGGCAAGGAGAAGCGCGCGGCCACGCGCGGCCGGGCGGCCGCGGCATGACTGGCCGCATTGCGCGCCCGGCCCTTTCGGTGTTCTGATCGGGCCCCATGTCCTACGTCATTGCGCTTTTCATCCACCTGCTGTGCGCCGCCTTCTGGGTCGGCGGCATGGCCACCATGCACTTCGCGGTGCGCCCGTCGGCGGTCGCCACGCTGGAGCCGCCGCTGCGGCTGCGCATGATGGCCGCGACGCTGCGGCGCTTCTTCGTCGGCGTGGATGCGGCCGTCACGCTGCTGTTCGTGACCGGCGTGACGATGATCCTCTCGGCCGGCGGCTTCCGCGCCGTGCACTGGCGCATCGAGGCGATGATGAGCATCGCGATCGTGATGGCCGCGATCTATGTCTACATCCGCGCGTCGGTGTTCAGGGCGCTGCGGCGCGCGGTGGACGAAAGCGCATGGCCAGCGGCGGCCGCGCGGCTGAACACCGTGCGCCAGCTGGTGATGGTGAACCTGGCGCTGGGGGTCGTGGTGTTCGGGGTGGCGACCATGGGACGGGCGGGGTAGGCAGCGCCCGCCACGCCCCCCTGCCTCACGAAGCCTGGGCGAAACGGTAGTCCAGGTGCGTCACCAGCGCCGAGCCGTCGGCGCGCACGGGCACCAGCTTCATCTCGCCGGGTGCGAGGCCGTCGAGCAGCCGCTTTCCCGCGCCCAGCAGGTTCGGCGCGACGTGGATCGTGCATTCATCGAGCAAGCCTGCCCTGATGGCCTGGCGGACGGTGTCGATGCCGCCGGAGATGCGCACGTCCTTGCCGCCGGCCGCGGCCTTGGCTTGCGCCAGCGCGCTCGCGAGGCCGTCGGTCACGAAATGGAAGGTGGTGCCGCCCTGGCGCACCCAGGGTTCGCGGGGCGAATGCGTGAGCACGTACACGGGCCCGCGGAACGGGGGGTTCTCGGGCCAGCCGACCTCGCCTTCGTCGAACATGCGCCGGCCCATGACGTAGGCACCGGTGCGTGCGAACACATGCTGGACCCGCGCGTCGTCGGGTGTGCCCTGCTCGCCACCTCCGCCGGGAATGCCGAGGATTTCGCGGAAGGTGGCGGTCTGGAAGATCCAGCCGTGCATGGCTCGGCCACCGTCGCCCATCGGATTGCCGGGGCTGGCGTTCGGACCGGCCATGTACCCGTCGAGCGAGATGCCCACGTCGAAGAAGACCTTGCTGCTCATACGTCGCTTTCCGGCGGCGAAGCCGGCCTGGGTTGCAGAGAAGGCGGAGTCTATGCGCGAGCCCGCCCGCTGCAAACAGGGGGCGGGCTCGCGCATATCGGCGAAAAGGCTCAGGCCAGATTCAGCTCGACATGGATGTTGCCGCGCGTGAGCTTGGAGTAAGGACAGGTCTGGTGCGCGGTGTCGACCACGGCGCGCGCGGTCTCGCGGTCCAGGCCCGGCAGGCTCACGTCCAGGCGCGCCTGCAGCACGTACTGGCCTTCCTGCAGCACCAGGTCGACCTCGGCATCCACCGCCAGGTCGGCCGGCAGCTTGACCTTCAGGCCGCCCGCGGCCTTGCCCATGGCACCGATGAAGCAGGCCGACCAGCCGGCCGCGAACAGTTGCTCGGGGTTGGTGCCCGTGCCGTTGCCGCCGGGGGGCGACAGCTGGATGTCGAGGTTGCCGTCGCTGCTGCGCGATGCGCCCTGGCGGCCGCCGGTGGTGTGGGTCTTGCCGGTGTAGAGAACTTGCTTGTCGGTCATGGTGCTTCTTTGGATGAGAGGGGATCGTGGTGGAAGTGGCGTTGTGCGGGCCGGGCTCAGAGGGCCAGGCGGTCGATGCCGTGGGCCGTGGCAACGGCCTGGGCGCGCACCGCGGCGCGGTCCAGCGTGCTGGTGAAGCGCTCGTCGGGGCCGGCGCCTGCACCGTCTGCGTAGATGTTGCCGGCGCGGGCCGCGGCGATGGCGCCGGCGCGAGCCTGGGCACGGTCGCTCAGGCCGGCCATGACGGCGGGCACGCCTGCGGTGGCGCCGTCGGCGTACGGGTCGGCACCGTGGGCGGCGACCACACCCGCGGCTTGCACGGCGGTGCGGCTGGCGGACGACTGGAATTGCAGGACGCCCTGGTAGTCCTCTGCGCTGGCGCCGATGGCGAAAGCGGAAAGAGCGGCGGCGGCGATCAGGAGCTTGGTGGTTTTCATGGCAATGTCTTTCAAAGACGAAGGGTGAAGGAGTC
The DNA here is from genome assembly GCF_059491885.1 of Variovorax sp. Varisp46. Lineage (NCBI taxonomy): Bacteria > Pseudomonadati > Pseudomonadota > Betaproteobacteria > Burkholderiales > Comamonadaceae > Variovorax > Variovorax sp. Varisp46. The sequence continues at coordinate 5,282,462 of NZ_CP168515.1, read as the reverse complement.
GGTTGAACACCATCGCCTCCTCGGTGCATGTGTCGTCGGTGGCGATGCATGAATTACATCGGCGGGCTGTATCCACGATGTGTCGGGCCACCGGCAGATTTGCATGCGCGTGTGTACGCTGCGCCGGCCAGACACAGTGGCGTACAAACCGAAAGAGAAAACCGAAGAGCGGGCGCTCAGGAGCAGCCTGGCGGCCGGGCTGCAGCTAGGCGGCCGGGCCCTTGAGCTCGACGGTGTTGCCGTCGGGGTCGCTCAGGTAGATCGACGGGCCGTAGCCCTCGGCGCCGAAGTTGTTCTGCACATCGCCGTGAAGGGCCACGCCGTGGCGCGCCATCAGCGCGCGGATGTCCGCTTCGTCGAAGGGCTCGATGCGCAGGCAGAGGTGGTCGACGTTGCGGCCCTCGGCGCCGGGCAACGCACCGCCCTGGCGGCCCAGCGGGCCGTCGGGTGTGACGAGATCGATGAGGCTGGCGCCGGCACGCAGGTGCACCAGGCCCAGGTCGTCGCGGCGCTTCTCGACGTTGCATCCGAGCACGTCGACATAGAACGCGACGGCGCGTTCCATGTCCTTCACGCGCAGCACGATGTGGTCGATGCGCAGCACCGAGAACGGTGGGCGCACCGGTCTCGTCATGTGCGCCTCTTCAGACTACGCCGGCTGAGCGCAGGGCATCGAAGCGTGCCGCATCGATGCCCATTTCCGCCAGCACTTCCTGCGTGTGCTGCCCCAGCGCCGGCGGCGCATGGCGCAGCACCGGCGGCGTGGCCGTGAGCCGCAGCGGGCTCGCCACGCCGGAGATGCTGGCGATGCCGTCGCCCGCGTCGCGCGGCAGCGTGACCTTCAGGCCGCGCGCCTGGACTTGCGCATCGTCGAAGGCCTGCGCGATGTCATTGATCGGGCCGCAGGGCACGGCCTTGTCCTCGAGCAGCGCGACCCACGCGGCCGTGGTGCGGGTGCGCGTGAGTTCTTCCATCATGGGGATCAGCACCAGGCGGTGCTTCACGCGCAGCGTGTTGGTCGCGAAGCGTGCGTCGCTCGCCCATTCCGCGTGGCCGGCCGCTTCGCAGAAGCGCGCGAACTGCCCGTTGTTGCCGATGGCCAGCAGCATCGAACCATCCTGCGTCGGAAAGTCTTGATAAGGCGCGAGGCTCGGGTGCGTGTTGCCCTGGCGCCCGGGCGCCTTGCCGGTGTTGAGGAAGGCGCTGGCCTGGTTCGCGAGGATGGCCATGCCCACGTCGAGCAGTGCCATGTCGATGTGCTGGCCTTCGCCGGTGCGGTCGCGCACCTGCAGCGCCGCGAGGATGGCCGTGCTGGCGTAGACGCCGGTGAACAGGTCGGTCAGCGCCACGCCCACGCGCAGCGGGCCGCCGCCGGGCACGTCGTCGGGGCGGCCGGTGATGCTCATCATGCCGGTCATGGCCTGGATCATCAGGTCGTAGCCCGCGCGCTCGGCGTACGGGCCGTCGTGGCCGAAGCCGGTCACGCTGCAGTAGATGAGGCGCGGGTTGGCCGCGCGCAGGCTCTCGTGGTCGAGGCCGTATTGCTTCAGGCCGCCGGTCTTGAAGTTCTCCACCACGATGTCGGCCTGCGCCGCCATCTGCTTGAGCAGCGCCTGTCCGTCGGGCGTGGCCATGTCGATGGTGACCGAGCGCTTGTTGCGGTTGCAGGACGTGAAGTAGCTGGCCTGGTCGGTATCGTTGCCGTCCGCGTCCTTGATGAAGGGCGGGCCCCAGGTGCGCGTGTCGTCGCCGACGCCGGGGCGTTCGATCTTGACGACGTCGGCGCCCAGGTCCGCGAGGATCTGCGTGCACCACGGGCCCGCGAGCACGCGGGACAGATCGAGGACCTTGATGCCGTCGAGTGCCGCAGCAGGTTTGTTCATCGTCATCTACGTCAGTGTTGTCTTGCAGTTCGAGGGATGCCGCGGAACCGGCTTTGCCGGGCCGCTGGCATCGCCCCCTGAAAGGGGGTTGGCGTCTACACGAAGTGAGTAAGACTGGGGGTTAGTTCGAAAACGCTGCGATGCCGGTGATGGCGCGGCCAAGGATGAGCGCGTGGATGTCGTGCGTGCCTTCGTAGGTGTTGACCACTTCCAGGTTCACCAGGTGGCGTGCCACGCCGAACTCGTCGCTGATGCCGTTGCCGCCCATCATGTCGCGCGCCATGCGGGCGATGTCGAGCGACTTGCCGCAGTTGTTGCGCTTCATGATCGAGGTGATTTCGACGGCAGCAATGCCTTCGTCCTTCATGCGGCCCAGGCGCAGGCTGCCTTGCAGGCCCAGCGTGATCTCGGTCTGCATGTCGGCCAGCTTCTTCTGGATGAGCTGGTTGGCGGCCAGCGGGCGGCCGAACTGCTTGCGGTCCAGCGTGTACTGGCGGGCGCGGTGCCAGCAGTCTTCGGCGGCACCGAGCGCGCCCCACGAGATGCCGTAGCGGGCGCTGTTCAGGCAGGTGAACGGGCCCTTGAGGCCCTGCACTTCGGGGAAGGCGTTTTCTTCAGGGCAGAACACGCCATCCATGACGATTTCGCCAGTGATGCTGGCGCGCAGGCCGACCTTGCCGTGGATCGCGGGGGCGCTCAGGCCCTTCATGCCCTTCTCGAGCACGAAGCCGCGGATCGGGCCCACGGTGCCGCTTTCGCTGACTTCCTTGGCCCACACCACGAACACGTCGGCGATGGGCGAGTTGCTGATCCACATCTTCGAGCCGCTGAGCGAATAGCCGCCCGGCACCTTCTTGGCGCGCGTGGCCATGCTGCCGGGGTCGGAGCCGTGGTCGGGTTCGGTCAGGCCGAAGCAGCCGATCCATTCGCCGGTGGCGAGCTTGGGCAGGTACTTCTGCTTCTGGCCTTCGGTGCCGAATTCGAAGATGGGCACCATCACCAGCGAGCTCTGCACGCTGGCCATCGAGCGGTAGCCGGAGTCGACGCGCTCGACTTCGCGGGCGATCAGGCCATAGGCCACGTAGTTGAGGCCGGGGCCGCCGTATTGCTCGGGGATCGTGGGGCCGAGCAGGCCGAGTGCGCCCATTTCGCGAAAGATGGCGGGGTCGGTCTCGCCGGTGCGGAAGCCCTCGATGACGCGGGGCGCGAGGCGCTCCTGGCAGTAGGCATTGGCCGCGTCGCGGATCATGCGTTCTTCGTCGGTCAGTTGCTGGTCGAGAAGAAGGGGGTCGTCCCAGTGGAATTGCGCTTTGGCGGCCATGTGGCTGTCTCCGGAAATTAGGGGAAAGGTGAAAAGAGGGGGAATGGGGCCGATGCTAGCCATGCGGGGGGCATGACGCAAACGATGATTCCGCACCCAGATATGCGTTCGTAGAATGTCTTGCAAGATGTTCGATCGGCCTCTCCATTGGTGAGGCCGAGGTTTCATACATACACCCGAGGCATACATGCGCCGCAAGATCCCACCCCTGCAAACCCTCGTGTGCTTCGACGCCGCCGCGCGCCACGAGAGCTACACCCGCGCTGCGCAGGAACTGGCGCTCACCCAAAGCGCCGTGTCGCGCCAGATCGGCACGCTCGAAGCCTTCCTCAGCGTGGCGCTGTTCCGCCGCACGCGGCACGGCGTGGCGCTCACGGCCAGCGGCGCGGCCTACGCGCGGCAGATCACCAAGCGGCTGGAAGCGATGGAGCGCGACACGCTCGACGCAATGGCCCACCAGGGCGAAGGCGGCTCGCTCTCGCTGGCGGCCGTGCCCACGTTTGCGACGCGCTGGCTGATGCCGCGCCTGAAGGGCTTTGCGGCACTGCAGCCCGACGTGGTGGTGCACATCGAGACGCGCACCCGCCCCTTCCTGTTCGCCGATGCGGAGTTCGACGCGGCGCTGTATGCCGGCACGCCCGCACAGGTCGAGAACTGGGCCGGCACGCACGCGCTGCTGCTGATGCATGAAGACGTGGTGCCGGTGTGCAGCCCTTCCCTGCTGCCACGCGGCAAGGCCGTGGCGCCGGCAGCCATCGCGAAGATGCCGCTGCTGCAGCAGAGCACCCGGCCCGACGGCTGGCGCCAGTGGTTCGATGCGCAGCAGATCGACGCGCCCAATGCGCGCGGCGGCCCGCGCTACGAGCTGTTCTCGATATTGGCCGCGGCCGCGTCGCACGGGCTCGGCGTGGCGCTGATGCCGACGATGCTGGTGGCCGACGAACTGGCGCGCGGCGAACTGGTGGTGGCCTGCGCGCGGCCGCTGTCGGGCGAGCGCAACTACTACCTCGTGACGCCGGAGCGCGCCGACCAGCGGCCGCTGCTGAAGTTCTTCAGCGACTGGCTGCTGGCGCAGGCACGGCAGGAGCCCGGGCGCGAGACGGCTTGAAGGGACCGGCGACCTTCTCGAGCCACGGATCGCAGACGGCCCGCAGTTCAGGGTCCATGTCGAACTTGGGATCGCGCGCATCGAACAGGACCGACTTTTTCGCCTGCGCCCGCACCAGTGCGAAAGCGCTCTTCCCGGAACGGCTGTTGTCGAACATCAGCGTCATGTTCGCGATCTGTGCCGCATGGCCGACCGCTGCCTGCGTGCGGGGAAAGCGCTCGACCAGCTTCCCGCGGTCCACGTCGTGGCCGCCCTGCTGCTTGCGGGTGCTCACGCGGAAGATGGACATGTCCACCGAGACCAGGCCGACGAAAAGCAGCACGACGAAATACCCCGCCTCCTGCATCGCGCGGATGTCGTCCGCCTTCGACGCATGGCCGCCGCCGGGCAGCGGCTTCCAGTGGGAGAACACCGTCTCGAACGCAAACGGCATGCGCTGGTCCATCACCAGGCTCTTGAAGGCGCGCACGCCTTCCTGCGACAGGACCTGCCATTTCTCGTCGTCGTCGCGCAGGCGCTGGGCCCAGGCGGGGATGTGCCCGGTGGCGGGGTCGGCATCCGGCAGGATGGACATCATCATCCGGTCGGCGTTGATCAGCGGCATCTGCAGCGATGCCGCCAGGCGCGAATACCAGAGCGTGGATTTTCCGGAGCCGTTGTGGCCCGCCAGGACGAAGGCCACCGGACGCGGGCCGCGCGTCTGCTCGAGGAGCTTCCCGAGCTTCGGTGGGCGGCGGCTCACGCCTTGCTCGCGCGGAACCTGCCGTCGACCAGGCGGCCAATGACCTTGGTGCCGTCGGCTGCTTCGCGAATGACCTGGGTCGGGTCCTGCGGGTAGGCGGAGTAGGCGAATATCCGGGCCGCGTTGGGTCCGCGGAAGACGACCGACCTGTCGATGCCGGGCTTGTCGAGTGCGCGGGCCGCCTTCTTCAACAGTTCCGTCGTGTTGTCCTCGGGGCGGACCACGGCGCGCGGAGCCTTGCCGACCTTGACCAGCGCCATGCCGCGCCCCAGGGTCGCAACCGATCGGCCCTGGACCATTTGCCCTGCCGAGCCTTCGCGTGCGATGGTTTTTGCTCTTGCCATGGCCGGATGATCGCTCAAAACGGAAGCCGCCTGCCACCTGCTGCGCCAAAGCCCGCACCGCCGCATACCCGCGTCCGGAAACGGCGAGCCTCGCAGGCCCGCAGGCGAGACACTGCGCGCATGACAGCCCCAGCCTCCCAGGTCGACGCCCTCGACTGGCCCCGCATCGAAGACGACCTTGCCACCCGCGGCTGCGCCACCACCGGCGCCGCGCTCTTCACTCCGAAGGAATGCGCCGCCCTCGCGGCCATGTACGACCAGCCCCGCCACTTCCGCAGCCGCGTCATCATGCAGCGCCACGGCTTCGGCCAGGGCGAGTACCAGTACTTCGCCAACCCGCTGCCGCCAAAGCTCGCGGCATGGCGCGGCGCGCTGTACGAACGCCTCGCGCCGCTGGCCAATGCATGGGCCGCGGCAATGGGCCTTCCGGCCGACTACCCGCCGGACCACGCGGCCTACCTCGCGCGCTGCCACGCGGCGGGCCAGCTGCGCCCCACCCCGCTGCTGCTGCGCTACGACGAGGGCGACTACAACTGCCTGCACCAGGACCTGTACGGCGACCTGCAGTTCCCGTTGCAGCTCACCGTGCTGCTGAACCGGCCCGGCGAAGACTTCACCGGCGGCGAGTTCGTGCTGACCGAACAGCGCCCGCGCATGCAGTCGCGCGCCGAGGTGGTGTCACTCGCGCAGGGCGAGGCGGTGATCTTCGCGGTCAATCAGCGGCCGGTGGCGGGCACGCGCGGCAGCTACCGCGTGACGATGCGCCACGGCGTGAGCCGCGTGCGCTCGGGGCGGCGGCATACGCTGGGCATCATCTTTCACGACGCCCGCTGACGAGCCGCTGCCGCGGCCGGTCCCGGCAGGCCCGGGCCGCCGCGCCCGAAGGGCGAAGTCGAGCGAAAATCACGCCTGCCTCCGGCGCCCACCAGGATCCCCGACACCAACGATCGGGGCCGTGAGCCCGCCGGAAGCGGCCCGCGGCCTCGATGCAGCGGGCGCGCTCGAATGGTCGTCAGGGAGCTGTATGAACAAGAAGTCGTCCGGGAATCCGGAAGCGGCGGGAAAGCCGTCGATCGAAACTGCGGCCGCGCCGGCCGCACCGCCCGGGCGTTCGCGCCGCTTCAGGGTGGACGTGGGCACCATCGTCAGTGCCGTGGCGCTGACACAGTCGCTGTTGCTGGTCTCGCTGGGCTACTGGGGGTCGCAGCGGCTGGTGTCGCGCATCGGCGTGTCCGCGCACAAGGCCAACCACCACCGCACCGAAGACAAGGTGCTGGCCTTCCTGCAGAAGGCCGAGTCGGTCGTCAACGCTGTGGGCACAGCCCCCAGCCTGCGCCCGGCGGGCGAACACGCCGAAAGAACAGCCGAGCTGCTCTGGACGCTGCTGCAGCAGTCGCCCGAGCTCGACAGCATCTACGTCAGCAACGAGAAGGGCCAGATGCTGATGGCACTGCGCTACCCTGTGCCGGCCATGCGCCATATCGAGCGCGGCGCGGGATTCACCACCGAGACGTGGCAGTACATGCTGCCCCAGGACGCCGAGGCCGACGTGCAGCAGCGCTTCGCCACGCAGCGCCTCGCGTCCTTCCGCAGCAGCTACGACCCGACGCAACGCGGCTGGTATGTGCAGGCCCGCAAGGCACAGGGGCCGGTCTGGACGCAGCCATACGTATTCGCCGCCGCGCAGGAGCTGGGCGTGACCTACGCGCTGCCGAGCCAGCGCAGCTATGCGGACAGCGCGGCGCAGGCCATGGTGGTGGCGGGCGATGTGTCGCTGGGGCGGCTGTCGGAATTCGTGCGCCAGTTCAGCAACGACGGCTACGGCGACAGCGCCCTGCTGAGCGCCGACGCCCGGGTGCTCGCGCGCAGCGACATGCCGGGCGTGCTGCATCAGCTGGAGCCGCCGGCCGGCGTGCTCGGCGCCTTGTACGCGAACACGGTGACCGGCGGCACGGCGGACAGTGGCTCGAACAAGAAGTTCTCCTTTACCTACGAAGGTCGCCGCTACCTGGTGCAGGCCTCGCGCATTCCCAGCACCGGATGGCAGCTCGTGAGCTGGGTGCCCGAAGACATGCTGCTGGGCGAACTGAACCGCTCGGTGCTGTGGGGCCTGTTGCTGGCGCTGGCCTTCCTGGCCATCGCGCTGTTCATCTCGCTGAAGCTGTCGAAGCTGGTGACCTCGCCGGTGGAGAACCTCTCGCACATCGCGCGCAGCATCGGCCTGCTGGAACTCGACAACCTGCCGCGCGAACCGAGCCGCGTGCTCGAGATCCAGCACCTGGACCAGGCGCTGGACGACTCGGCGCGCAGCCTGAAGGCCTTCAGCAAGTTCGTGCCGGTGGACGTGATCAACCAGCTGATCGACGAGGGCCATGCGCTCGCGCCCTCCGGTTCGTCGCGCCGCGTGACCGTGATGTTCACCGACGTGGAGGGCTTCACCTCGATCTCGGAATCGCTGGACACCGACGTGCTGGTGGGCATGCTGACGGAGTACTTCAACCTGGCGGCGGGCGTGTTCGCGCGGCACGGCGGCGTGGTCGACAAGTTCATCGGCGACGGCATCATGGTGCTGTGGGGCGCGCCCTCCGACCTGAAGGACGCGGAATACCAGGCCTGCGTGGCCGCGCTGGAGCTGCACGTGGAGATGGACGAACTCAACCGCAAGTGGCACGAGCAGGGGCTGCCGAGGTTCCGCACCCGCATCGGCATCCACACCGGCATGGTGATCGCGGGGGTGCTCGGCTCGAACGATCGGCTGTCCTACACCGCGTTCGGCGACGCGATCAACGTGGCGAGCCGCATCGAAGGCATCAACAAGCAGCTCGGAACGCAGACGCTGATTTCCGAGGCCACCTTCGCGGGGCTCGGCGGCCGGCTTCATGCACGCCGCATCGAGGAATTGGTGGAGCTGCGCGGCCGGCAGACGCGCATGGTGCTCTATGAGCTCACGGCCTGAGCTTGCTCGTGGGCGCGAAGCTCACGCGCCCATCATGCGGAGGCACGCTGCGCGGCAAAGGCCACGAACCAGTCGAGGCTGCCGGGGTTGGCCATCGCCTCGCGGTTGACCACCTTCTCGATCGGCTGGCCCAGCAGCAGCTTCTTGATCGGCAGCTCCTGTTTCTTGCCCGAGAGCGTGCGCGGGATCTCGGCCACCTGGAAGATGTCGTTGGGCGCGAAGCGAGGCGACAGCGAAGTCTTGATGGCGTTGTTGATCTTCGCGCGCATGGCCTCGTCGAGCGCCACGCCGGGGCGCAGCACCACGAACAGCGGCATGTAGCTGTCGCGGCCCAGGTATTCGAGATCGACCACCATCGAGTCGAGTACCTCGGGCAGGCCCTCGACCGCGCTGTAGATCTCGCTCGTGCCCATGCGCAGGCCCTGGCGATTGATGGTGGCGTCGCTGCGGCCGTAGATGATGCAGCCGCCGTCGGTGCCGATCTTGATCCAGTCGCCGTGGCGCCATACGCCGGGATAGGTGTCGAAGTAGCTCGACAGGTAGCGCGCGTTGCCCTCGTCGCCCCAGAAGTAGAGCGGCATCGACGGAATCGGCTTGGTGCACACCAGCTCGCCGACCTCGCCGACGACGGGCTGGCCGTTCTCGTTCCAGGCCTCGACCGAATGGCCCAGCTCGCGGCACTGCATCTGGCCCGGCACTTCGGGCAGGTCGCGGTTGCCGCCGACAAAAGCGCCGCAGAAATCGGTGCCGCCGGAGATGTTGCACCACCACACCTCCTTCGAGCCCGCGTCGAGGATCTGCTGCGAGCCCCAGCGCTGTACCTCCTCGGGCAGCGGCGAGCCGGTGCTGCCGAGCGCCCGCACGCGCGACAGGTCACCGCATTCCTTCGCGACGAGGCCCGACTTCATGCAGTTGGTGAAATAGGCCGCACCCGCGCCGAAGAAGGTGACGCGGTGCTTCGCGACGAAGCGCCACAGCACGCCCCAGTCGGGCTTCTCCTTGCTGCCCGCCGGGTTGCCGTCATAGATGCAGATGGTGGCGCCGAAGGCCATGCCCGAGAGCTGCGAGTTCCACATGACCCAGCCCGTGGAGCTGTACCAGTGGTAGCGCTCGCCGAAGTTGTTGGCGCCGTAGCTCGCGCCCACGTCGTTGTGCAGGCCGCAGGCATGCATGGTGAGGATGATGCCGCCCTGCCCGTGCACGATGGGCTTGGGCAGGCCTGTGGTGCCGCTCGAATAGACGATCCAGATCGGATGGTCGAAGGGCAGCCATTCGGGCTCGAAGGCGGCGACCTCGGCATCGTTGCGCGCGATGGCCTGTGTCCATTCGACGTCGTGCGGCACGGCGCTGGCGGCATACGGCGACTTCACGAGCAACAACTTCTGCACACTCGGCAGCTGGCCGCGCAGCTCCTGCAGCACGGCGCTGCGGTCGAGCGGCTTGCCGCCATAGTGCACGCCATCGACGGCGATCAGCACCTTGGGCTCGATCTGGCGAAAGCGGTCGGCCACGGCGGCCGTGCCCATGTCGGGCGCGCACACGCTCCAGATCGCGCCGATGCTGGAGCATGCGAGGAACGCGACCATGGTCTCGGGCACGTTGGGCATGTAGGCCGCAACGCGGTCGCCGCGCCGCACGCCGAGCGACTTGAGCATGAGCGCGACCGACGCGACCTGGCGCCGCATCTCCGGCCACGACATCTCGCGCACTTCGCCGCGCTCGTTGTCGCTCACGATGGCGGGCATGCCGGCCGCGTGCGCCGCGTCGACATGGCGCAGCACCTCGCGGGCGTAGTTGACCTGCGCGCCGGGGAACCAGCGCGCGCCGGGCATGCGCGGCTCGGCGAGCACGGCCGTGTGCGGAGTGGGCGACTCGATGCGGGCGTAATCCCAGATGCTCTGCCAGAAGGCGTCGAGCTCGGTGACGGACCAGCGCCACAGGGCGTCGTAGCTGTCGAAGCGAAGGCCGCGCGTCTCGCGCAGCCAGTCTTGATAGAGGCGGATCTGGGGGATGTTGGGGGCGGGCATGGCACGAGCGTAGCGCCGCGAACGAGCGTGCTCAATGGGGGTTGACCTCAGGGTTTGTACGCGTGTTCAATGTTTTTGTACAAGCGTTCAATACGCCCCGATGAGCACCCGCACACCCACCGCAAGGCGCAGCACCTCGCGTGCCGCGACGCCAGCCCCCGCCGCAGTCACCATCGAGACTGCGCGGCCCGACCGCAAGCAGGCGATCCTGCTGGCGGCCGAGAAACTTTTTGCGCAGCACGGCTACCACGTGGTGACGATCCGCCAGATCGCCGAAGAGGCCGGCGTGCCGCTGGCGCTGGTGGGCTACTACTACGGCCAGAAGCACGAGCTGTTTCACGCGATCTTCGAACACTGGAGCCATTCCATCGAGGCGCGGCTCGCGGGACTGGCAGCGGTGAACGTCGACCCCGACGACGCGCGCACGCTGCCGCGCATCATCGATGCCTTCACCGCGCCCGTGCTGGCGCTGCGCGCGAGCGCCGAGGGCGAGTACTACGCGCTGCTGGTGGCGCGCGAGCTCTACCACGCCACCGAGGAAGCCGACCGCGTGCTGCGCAGCTACTTCGACCCGCTGGCCGAGGCCTACATCGACGCGCTGCACCTCGCGCTGCCGCACGCCACGCGCAGCCAGGCGGCCTGGGGCTACCAGTTCGCGCTGGGCGCGCTGCTGCACCACCTGAACGACAGCCGCATCGAACGCCTCACGCGCGGCGAGAACAGGCGCGCCGACCCGGCCGTGGCGCCGATGCTCGTGAACTTCATCGTCGGCGGCCTGCGCGCCGCACTGCCGCGCCCGAAGACCGCCAGAACCCCACGCACGAGAACCACCCCCAGGAGATAAAAGACATGATGAAACGACGCACCCTGCTGTCGGCGCTTGCCGCAGCATCGGCCGCCGCCGCACTGCCTTCGCGCGCCCAGTCCAACCCGAAGATCGTGTTCGGCTACACGGCCGTGACCGACTTCGCCTCGGTGTTCGTGGCGGCCGAAGAGGGCTACTTCAAGAAGCGCAACCTCGACGTCGAGCTCAAGTTCATTCCGCTGAATTCGACGATCCCGGCGGCACTGCAGTCCGACTCGCTGCAGATTGGCGGACCCACGCCCTCGGTCTTCCTGCAGGCGGTGGATGGTGGCCTGGACCTCGTGCTGGTGGCCGGCGGCGGCCTCACCTCGAAGACGATCACCGGCTTCGGCCTGGTGGCGCGCGCGGGCTCGGGCATCAAGGGGCCGCAGGACTGCGTGGGCAAGAAGATCGGCGTGCCGGGCCTCGGCGCCTTCCTGCACGTGACCTTCCGCGCGTGGCTGAAGGACAGCGGCGTGGACTACCGCAAGGTGAACTTCGTCGAGGCCGCGTTCCCGCAGCACGCCGACCTGCTGCGCGGCGGCTCGGTCGATGCGGTGGTGTCGGCCGACCCGTTCATGAGCCGCATCACCGAGAGCGGTGCGGGCTACGTGGCCTCGTACTACTCGACCTTCCTGCCGGAGAACAACCAGACCATCGTGCATGCGGCCAAGCGCGAGTGGGTGGCGAAGAACCCGGCCGCTGCGCGCGCGTTCCGCGAGGCGCTGGTCGAATCGGCCGCCTTCATGCAGCAGCCGAGGAACGACGCCAAGGTGCGCGCGGCCATCGGCAAGTACATCAAGCTCCCGCCCGAGGTGCTGGCCAAGGTGCAGATCTCGCCGCCCGGCCCCGTGGTGACGGAAAAGCAGCTCGCCTACTGGACCGGGCTGATGAAGGAGCAGGAAATGCTCAAGACGAGCATCGACGTGGCGAAGCTGGTGGCGAAGTGATCGCAGCACCCGCCCCCGTCACCGCGCGCGCCGCACTGTCGGCGAGCGCCTTTCGTTCGCCGACCGTCCCCACGATGCAAGCCACCCCCTTCCTGTGCTTCGACGGCGTGACCATCCGCCTCGGCGGACGCGAGATCCTGTCGCCCACCTCGTTCGACGTGGCGCGCGGCGAGTTCGTCTGCATCGTCGGCCCGAGCGGCTGCGGCAAGACCACGTTGCTGCGCGCGGCCAGCGGGCTCGTCAGCGCGAGCGCGGGCGAGGTGCGGCGCAACGGCGCGAAGATGACCGAGCCCTCGCGCGAAGTGGCTTTCGTGTTCCAGGACTACGGCCGCGCGCTGCTGCCCTGGCGCACGGTGGAAGGCAACGTGAGCCTCGCACTGGAAGCGGCCGGCGTGCCGGCGGCGGAACGCGCGCCGCGCATTGCCGATGTGCTCGCCAAGGTCGGCCTCGCGAAGCATGCGCACAAGTTTCCGGTGCAGTTGTCGGGCGGCATGCAGCAGCGCGCACAGATCGCCCGCTGCCTCGCGCAGAAGCCCGACCTGATGATGATGGACGAGCCCTTCGGCGCGCTGGACGCGCTCACGCGCCAGAGCCTGCAGGACGAGCTGGCGCGGCTGGTGCGCGACGACGGGCTCACGGTGCTGTTCGTCACGCACGACCTCGAAGAAGCCATCTACCTCGGCGACCGCGTGATCGCGCTGCAGGCCAACCCCGGGCCGGGGCGGCCGAGCCTCGCGCGGATGATCGACGTGAAGATCCCGCGCCCGCGCGACCAGCTCACGACCAAGGAGCATCCGGAATACCTGCACCTGCGGCGCGAGCTCTTCGCCTTCATCGAGCAGGGCCATGAATAGGCACACCCCCAGTCTTCGCGCACTTCGTGTCGCTTCGCCTACCCCCTCGCCGGGGGCAACACCTGCGGCCCGGCGAAGCCGGTTCCGCGGTGTTCCTGGCAAGGTCCGTCCCTTTGTACTGCCGCTGCTGCTCCTGGCTCTGTTCGAGTGGTACGCGCGGCGCGCGGCCGCGCTGGGCAGCGACGCGCTCGCACCGCCGAGCGCGGCGGCGAAGGCCTTCGTCGGCGCGGCCATGGACGGCTCGCTCTGGCTGGCCACGGGCTTCACGCTCGGCACGGCGGCACTCGGCCTGCTGCTGGGCGCCGTGCTCGGCATTGCGCTGGGGCTGGTGCTCGGGCTCTCGCGCCGCGCGGCGCAGCTCGGCTCTGTCTCCATCGAAGTACTTCGGCCCGTGCCATCCGTCGCGCTGATTCCGCTCGCGATGCTGGGCTTCGGATTCGGCGTGCGCATGGAGCTGGCCATCGTCGCATTCGCCACCTTCTGGCCGCTGCTGGTATTGGTGCAGTCGGCGGTGCAGCAGGTCGAGCCGCGGCTGCTCGAGGTGAGCCGCGTGCTGGGCCTGTCGTCGCGCGAGCGGGCCTTCAAGATCGTGCTGCCGGCCATCGTGCCGCGCCTGTTCGTCGCGCTGCGGCTGGGCGTGGCGGTGGCGCTGGTGGTGGCCGTGACGGTGGAGATCGCGGCCAATCCGAACGGCATGGGCTACGCGATGATGATCGCGCAGCAGAGCTTCGACCCCGCGCTGATGCTCGCGTGGCTGGGCTGGATCGGCGTGGTCGGCTTCGTGGTCAACGCGGGCATGGTGCGGCTGCAGGCCTGGGTCGCACGCCGCATGGGGGTGCAGCCATGAACAACCACCGCAACGACCGGTTCGGCTTGGGGTGGCTGGGGTCGGTGGGCATGCTGCTCGCACTGGTCGCGCTGTGGTGGGTGGCGAGCAACGCGGGCTGGGTCAGCCGCGTGTTTTTGCCGACGCCGCAGGCCACGTTTGCGAGCCTGCTCGAAGGGCTCAATCTCTCTTCGGGCAATTCAGGCAACGGTGAACTGCTCGCCTTCACGCAGGCCACGGTCGGCCGCATGGTCGAAGGCTGGCTGCTCGCGTCGCTTTTCGGCGTGCTGCTGGGCGCGGCCATCGGCGTATCGCCCCAGGTGCGTGCGTGGGTGCAGCCGACGCTGGAATTCATCCGCCCGCTGCCCGCCTCGGCGCTATTGCCGCTGGCCATCTCCATCTTCGGGCTGAACCCCGGCATGGTGCTCTTCGTGGTCGCATTCGGCGCGATGTGGCCGGTGCTGCTGGCCACGGTGCACGGCTTCGCGGCCGTGGAGCCACGCCTTTCGGAAGTGGCGCGCTGCCTGCAGATGTCGCGCGCGGCGTACACCTGGAAGATGGGCCTGCCCAACGCCATGCCCGACATCCTGGCCGGCATGCGGCTCGCGCTGACCATCGCGCTGGTCGTCGCGGTGGTGGGCGAAATGATCGCCTCGCAAAACGGCCTGGGCCAGGCCATCCTGCTGGCGGCGCGCGCCTTCCGCGCGAGCGACCTGTTCGCCGGCATCGTGCTGCTCGGACTCATCGGCTTCGTGAGCAACGCGCTGCTGGCCCTTGCCGAGCAACGGCTGCTGCGTTGGCAGCGCCCCTGACTCCCCGATTGCTTCTCTCCCCAAACACGAACACCCCACAAGGAGCCTCTTCATGCCACGCAAATTCGTCGATCTCTCGATCTTTCTCGAAAACGATGTGCTCTCCGATCCACCGGCCTTCGCGCCGAAGATCCAGTACTTCACGCATGAGCAGACCTACGAGCAGATCGAACCCTTCTTTCCCGGCTTGAAAAAGGAAGACCTGCCCGACGGCGAAGGCTGGGCCGTGGAACTGGTGCAGCTGTCGACGCACAACGGCACGCACCTCGATGCGCCCTATCACTTCCACTCGACCATGGACAAGGCGCTGGGTGAGAAGAAGCCCGCCATCGCCATCCATGACGTGCCGCTCGAATGGTGCTTCCAGCCGGGCGTGAAGCTCGACTTCCGGCACTTCGCCGATGGCTACGTGGTCACGGCCGACGACGTCGAGGCCGAACTCAAGCGCATCGGCCACACGCTGAGCCCGCTGGAGATCGTGGTGGTCAACACGCGCGCCGGTTCGCGCTACGGCCATCCGGACTACGTGTCGGCCGGCGCAGGCATGGGCTACGAGGCGACGATGTACCTGCTGGAACGAGGCGTGCGCCTCACGGGCACCGACGCATGGAGCTGGGACGCGCCCTTCGTGCACACCGCAAAGAAGTACGGCGAGACGCACGACGCCTCGCTGATCTGGGAAGGCCACAAGGCCGGGCGCGACATCGGCTATTGCCACATCGAGAAGCTGCACAACCTCGAGGCGCTGCCGCCCACGGGCTTCTTCATCAGCTGCTTCCCGCACAAGATCCGCGGCGCGTCGGCCGGGTGGACGCGCGCGGTGGCGATCTTCGACGATGCGCTGATGGCGTCGGTGTGAGGGCCGATTCATGAACGCGCTCAACCGCACGCACGACCTCCACGCGCGCAGCTGGGTCGAATCGGCCAATGCGGCAGGCGGCGACTTCCCGATCCAGAACCTGCCGCACGCTGTGTTCCGCCGCGCGGGCAGCGCCGAGCCGTTTCGCGGCGGCATCGCCATCGGCGGCGAGGTGCTCGACCTCGCCGCGCTGGTCGCGCGCCAGCAGCTCGACGGCCTGGCGCTCGACGCGGCGCGCGCCGCCGCATTGCCGGCATTGAACGACTTCTTCGCGCTCGGCCGCTCCGCGTGGAAGGCGTTGCGCCACGCACTGTTCGACCTGCTGAAGAACGACGCGCCCGTGGCCTCGGTGCAGGCCGTGCGCGAATGCCTGGTGCCGCAGGCCGAGGTCGAATACACCGTGCCCGCGCGCATCGGCGACTACACCGACTTCTACACATCGATCGACCATGCGCTGAACATCAGCCGCCTGATGAACCCCGACGGCGACGTGACGCCCAACTTCCGCTGGATTCCGACTGCGTACCACGGGCGGGTGTCGACCATCGGCGTGAGCGGCCAGCGCTTTCACCGACCGATGGGGCAGGCGATGGCGCCGGGCGCGAAGGCGCCCACGTACCAGGCCTGCGCGCGGCTCGACTACGAGCTGGAGCTCGGCGTGTGGATCGGCATCGGCAACCCGCAGGGCGAACCCATTCCGCTCGAACGCGCGGACGAACACATCTTCGGCATCTGCCTGCTCAACGACTGGTCGGCGCGCGACATCCAGTTCTGGGAGATGGCGCCGCTCGGGCCGTTCCTGGCGAAGAACTTCGCGACCACGATCTCGCCATGGATCGTGACGATGGAAGCGCTCGCGCCCTACCGCCAGGCCTGGACGCGGGCGGCCCACGAGCCCCAGCCGCTCGCGTATCTGGAAAGTACGGCGAACCGCGAGAGCGGCGCGCTCGACATCCGCCTGGAGGTCTGGCTCGAAAGCGAGAAGGCGCGCAAGGACAAGGCCGGGCCGTCGCGCCTGTCGTCCACGAGCTTCAGGCACCAGTATTGGAGCGTTGCGCAGATGGTGGCGCACCACACGATGGGCGGCTGCAGCCTGAACCCGGGCGACCTGTTCGGCAGCGGCACGATCTCGGGGCCCGGCGCGGGCGAGGCCGGCGCAATCATCGAGCTGACGCGCGCAGCGCAAAGCCCGGTGACGCTGGCCAATGGCGAGCAGCGTGGTTTTCTTGAAGACGGCGATGCGGTGCTGCTGCGCGGCTGGTGCGAGAAGCCGGGGCATGCGCGCATCGGTTTCGGGGAAAGCCGTGGAACGGTGCTGCCAGCCAGGAGTTGAGCAGAAGCACCAAAGAAAAAGGCCACCCGATGAGGTGGCCTTTTCTTTAATCTGGAGCGGGAGAAGAGTCTCGAACTCTCGACCTCAACCTTGGCAAGGTTGCGCTCTACCAACTGAGCTACTCCCGCGTGGAGCCCTCGATTATAGGGTGAATTGAGACCGTTTTTACCGAGCCCGAGAAAAAAGTTCGTTCAAGCACCGAATACCAGCGACCGGTGCATCGACACGCCGGCCATCAACCCATCGGCCGAGGCCAGCGTGGCATTGCTGAACGTCATGGCGAGGTCGCCTGCCGCATAGACGCCGGGCACCGTCGTCATCTTCATAGTGTCGACGCGCAGCACGCGGCCCATCGGACCGTCGTCGAAGGCGCAGCCGAGCTGCTCGGCGAGCGGACTGGCCGGGCGCGTGTGCGGCGCCACGAACATCGCCTCGACCGGCACGAGCCGGCCATCGTCGATGCGCACGCCGGCAAGATCCGTCCCTTGTCCTTCCAGGCCGGCGATGCGTCCCGGCTCGATGGCCACGCCGCGCGACCGCAGCCTCGTACGCACCTCGGCGTCGGGCCCTTCGCCGCCATTGAGGAAGAGCGTGGTCGGGCCCCACTCGGCGATCAGCAGCGCGTGGTCCGCCGGCGCGCCGCTGTGGAAAAGCAAGCCCAGCGAGCGGCCGCCGAACTCGTAGCCATGACAGTAGGGACAGTGCAGCACGCTCTTGCCCCAACGCTCGCCGATCCCGGCGATGTCGGGCAGGCCGTCCTGCACGCCGAACGACAGCAGCAGCTTGTGCGTCGAGATCTCTTCCCCGCCGTGCAGCGACACCGTGAAGCCTCCAGCGCCGTCCGCGCTCCCGGCCACCACGCTGCCCTTGATGAACTCGACGGATGGATAGGCGAGCAGCTTGTCGCGCGCGCCGGCAATCATCTCCAGCGGCGGCGTGCCGTCCTGCCCGAAGAAGCCGTGCGACGCGGCGGCGAAGCGGTTGCGCGGCGCGCCCGCGTCGACGACGCACACGTTCCTGCGCGCGCGAGCCAGTTGCATCGCAGCGGAAAGGCCGGCAAAACTGCCGCCCACGATCAGAGCGTCATGGCGCATGTTCGATGTCCTTCAATGTGAAGCCGCCGCCTGTCATGCGGCGGTGGAAGTCCCTGGAAAGATCGGCCAGCGTGATGCTGTTGAAGCGCTTCAGCAGCAGCGCCTCGGCCTCCTGGAAGGCGCCGTTGAGCGCCGCGTTCACGGCCTGCTCGACGATGCAGCCCGGGCTCTCGGTGCGGTTGCCCATGGCCAGCAGCGCGGGCGCGCCGACGGCGTTGTGGATGTCGCCCAGCGTGACTGCCGCGAGCGAGCACGACAGCACCCAGCCTCCGCCATGGCCCTTGGCCGAACTGACGAAGCCCGACTGCCGCAGTCCGGCCATGACGCGGCGCACGACGACCGGGTTGGTGTGCATCGCGGCCGCGAGCGCCTCGGACGTGACGGGGCCTTTCATCTCGGCCATGTGCAGCAGCACATGGAGAACGCCCGAAAGCTTGCTGTCTCGTTTCATGCAACATTATTAGTTGCATAAGTTTTCCATGACATGCCGAAGGGTCTTCGGGAGTTCGGCATGCCGCATCGCTTGTCACGGCACAGGCACGAGAATCGACCCCGCCATGACGCCCACACCGACCACCCTTCTCGACGCTGCCCTGCGCGGCGTGCTGCTGGCCTTGCTGCTGGTGCTCGCGCTGGTCCTCGGGCGCGATCGTCCTCGCCTGCCGGTCGCGCGCGCGGGCGTGCTGCTCGCGCTCGGCCTGTGCGTGCAGGCCATCGGCTCCACGCCGCTGTTCGAGGCGCTCGTGCCGCGCGGGTGGCAGGCGCCTCTTGTCGCGGTCTCCGTCGGCAACGCCGTGCTGTTCTGGGTGTTCGTGCAAGCGCTGTTCGACGACAACTTCCGGCTGCGGCCGATGCACGTCGCCGCGTGGCTCGCGGTGGCGGCGCTGGCCGCGCTCAATTGCGCGGTCGTGGCAGGCAGCGCCTCGGTGCTCGCGCCGGTGACGCTGGGCCTGCAGCGCGCGGTGCCGCTGGTGTTCGCGGTGCTTGCCGCGATGGCGGCGGCTTCGCAGTGGCGGGCAGACCTGGTGGAGGGACGGCGCCGGCTGCGCGCGTTCATCGTGGTGGCGGGCGTCGGCTACAGCATCGGCATGCTGGCCGTGCGGCTGGCCTCGCCGCAGGGCCGGCTGTCGAGCCTGTCGGCGACGGCCGATGTGGCGATGCTGCTGCTGATCGTGGCCGTGGTGGCATGGCGGATGGTGCGGCTGGCGGGGTCGGAGCTGTTTCCGGCTTCACGGGCGCCCGTTGCGATTCCTGCGCAAGAGACCGTCGCACCAGTCCCCGTCGCGCCTGCGGAACCCGAGCCCGAACAAGCCCCCGACCCCGCCGGGGACCGCCTCGCGGAATCCTTGCGGCACGCCATGGCGGTGGAACATGCCTACCGCAGCGAAGACCTGAGCATCGCCGGCCTGGCCGCCCGGCTGTCAGTGCCGGAATACCGCCTGCGCCGCCTCATCAACCAGCGGCTGGGGCATCGCAACTTCAACGCCTTCGTCAACGGCCTCCGCCTGGCCGAGGCGATGGCGGCGCTGGCCGATTCTTCCAAGCGCGAGCTGCCGGTGCTGACCATCGCATTGACCGCGGGCTTCCAGTCCATCGGCCCGTTCAATCGCGCGTTCAAGGCCGCCACCGGCCTCACGCCCACCGAATTCCGCAGGCAGAAGCTGGCCGGATCCTGAAATCTCTTGCCGAAAGCCGCGCTTGCGGCTTTCGGCAAGACTCGACGGCGGCGTCCCGGCATCGTGCGGGCCTTCAAAGGCAAGGAACCACCCCATGCGACGTCTTTCTTTTTCCTCTCTCTTCTTCCTGCTCCTCGCGCTTTGCTGCGGCTGGGCGCGAGCCTCGATGGGCATGGCGGAACTTCCCGCCGCGCCCGGCGACGGCCCGGTCACGGTGTTCTATCCGTCCACCGACGCGCCCCAGCCGACCCGGCGTGCCCGCTTCACGCTCGACGTGGCCGCGCAGGGCAAGCCGGCACCCGGCAATGGCCGGCTGGTGATCGTCTCGCACGGCTCGGGCGGCGCGCCCTGGGTGCACGCGGACATCGCGCGCGGCCTCGTCGAGGCCGGCTTCGTCGTCGCCATGCCCGAGCACAAGGCCGACAACTACAAGGACGACAGCAACCCCGGTCCCGACAGCTGGACCATGCGCCCGGCCGAGGTGTCGCGCGCCATCGACGCGGTGGCGCGCGACCCACGCTTCGCGCCGCTGCTGCGGCTCGACAGGGTCGGCATGTACGGCATGTCGGCGGGCGGCCACACGGCCCTGAGCCTCGCGGGCGGGCGCTGGTCGCCGGCCGCGTTCGCGCAGCACTGCGAGGTCGACCTGGTGAACGACTTCCAGTCCTGCGTCGGCCTCATCACGCGGCTGACCGGCGGACCGCTCGACGGCATCAAGAAATGGGCCGCATTGCTCCTCATCCGCCACCGCTTCGGCGACGACGCCGCGCCGCGCAAGCACACCGATCCGCGCATCGCCGCCATCGTTGCAGGCGTGCCGGGTTCGGCCGATTTCGACATGGCCTCGCTCGCGGCGCCGCGCGTACCACTTGGCCTGATCACCGCCGCGCAGGACCGCTGGCTGATCCCGCGCTTCCACAGCGACCGGGTGCTTGCGGCCTGCCTGCCGCGCTGCGAGCTGATCGCGGACATGCCGACCGGTGGGCACGGCTCGCTGTTGTCTCCGCTACCGCCGGACCTCACGGGACTGATCGGCGACCTGCTCAACGACCCGCCGGGCTTCGACCGCGCCGGCGTGTTACCGGAAGTTAACCAGAAGACAACGGCCTTCTTCAGCACGCATCTGCTGCCATGATTCGCACCGCGGGGGCAACGTTCGAGCCTCCTGTTTCGCCGACAGCCAGTTCCCACACGCGTGGGCGGCTGTGGCGCACATGGCGACAAAGGCCGGCCCGGCCATGGTTGCACCCGAGCCGACCGAACCCCGGTCGGTTCTTGAAATCGTGACCAGCTACGAAAGGAAAAGTCACCCATGAAGCAACAGCAACACAACCGCATCTTCCTCGGCGCCGTGCTCGCCGGCCTCCTGGCCATCGGCGGCGCAGCCCAGGCGCAAGGCGTCGGGGTCGGCGTGGGGGTCAATGCAGACGTGAACACCTCGGGCGCCGCAGGCGCTGGCTCCACCCATGGCGGTGCCGCGGCACGCACAGGTGCGGCCGCAGGCGCGAACACGAATGCCGGCGCTGCCACGTCCGACACGGCCGGCAGCGCGACAGGCGGTGTGGGCAACGCCGTCGGTGGCGTGCTGGGCGGTGCCACTGGCGCCGTCAGCGGTGCCACGAATGCGGCAGGCGGCGTAACGAACACCGTGGGCGGCACGCTGAATGGCGCAACCGGCGCCGTGGGTTCGGCCACCAATGCCGTGAAGCCGGGGAGCGCTGGCGCGAAGGCGAGCGGCAAGGCGCAGGGCTCGGGCGCCGTCGACATCAAGAAGTAATCGGCCCGCCGGCCCCGGCCGGACAAAAGCCCGCAGCGCTCGCGCGTTGCGGGCTTTTTTTCGGGCGAACGCCTCAGTTGGCCGGCTTGAGCTTGAACAGGCTGGTGACCGCCATGTCGAGCACCATCAGCTCGCGCTGGTTGAACAGCCGCCAGCGCCAGCGCAGGATGCCGAGCGTCGGGCGCTTTTCGGAGCGGCGCACCTCGGTCACGTCGGCCACCAGCCGCAGCGCATCGCCGGGCCGCACGGGATTCGGCCAGCGCACATGATCGAGCCCCGGCGAGGCGAACGATTCAGAACCAGCAAGCGCTGCGTCGACGGCCAGCCGCATCGCGATCGAGCACGTGTGCCAGCCGCTGGCGATCAGCCCGCCGAAGGAGCTGCCGGCCGCCGCCTCTGCATCGGTGTGGAACCACTGCGGGTCGTAGGCCCGTGCGAACTGCAGGAGCTCCGTTTCGGTGAGCACGTAGGGCCCGGCCTCGATGACCTGCCCCGCGTGGAAGTCGGCGAACTTCATCCGCCGCGGCCTAGTAGGTTTCGAGGTGCAGGCGGCCTTCGCGCTTCAAGGCAGCGCCGACCGTGTCCCAATCGAGCCCCGCTTCCTTCGCCACGTCGCGCAGTGCGAGCACCACGCCTTCTTCCATGCTCTTCAGGCCGCACACATAGAAGTGGCTCGCGCCATCTTTCAGCAGCGCGGCCAGGTCGGCGGCGCGCTCGCGCATCAGGTCCTGCACGTAGCGCTTGGGTTGCCCCGGCGTGCGCGAGAACGCGAGGTTGATGTCGATGAAGTCCTTGGGCAGCGACTGCAGCGGGCCGAAGTACGGCAGCTCCTGCTGCGTGCGCGCGCCGAAGAACAGCATCAGCTTGCCGCCCTCGAACTTGCCGCTCTTGCGCAGGCGGCGGCGCCATTCGGTCATGGCGCGCATCGGAGCGCTGCCGGTGCCGGTGCAGATCATCACGATGTGCGACTTGGGGTGATTCGGCATCAGGAACGACGAGCCGAAGGGCCCCACCACCTGCACCGTGTCGCCCACCTTCAGGTCGCACACGTAGTTGGAGCACACGCCGCGCACGGCGTCGCCCTGGTGGTCTTCGGTCACGCGCTTCACGGTGAGCGAGACGTTGTTGTAGCCGGGCCGCTCGCCATTGCGCGGGCTGGCCACCGAATACTGGCGTGCATGGTGGCGCTTGCCGATGGCATCGACGCCCGGCGGCACGATGCCGATCGACTGGCCCTCGAGCACCGGGAACGGCACCACGCCGAAGTCGAGCACGATGTGGTGCGTCTCGCTGTCGAAGCCGGCCTCGGTGCAGTTGAAGTTGCCCACCACGGTGGCGGTGGTCGGCGTCTTCGGCGGGAAGAGATTGGTGTACGCGTGCGCGGCCGACCAGGGCGGCACGGTGGCGCCGTATTGCGCCGAATTGAAGGCCGGCTCGATCGATTCGGCGGCCGCCTGGGCTTGCGTCTGCGCGGGCAAGGCCGCCGCGGGGTCGCCGGCCACTTCAGCGGACACGCCGGCGGCTTCGAGCTCTTCCGGCGAGAGTTCGGCGGGCAGCGATTCCCAGGTGAGCTGTTCCTCGATCGAGTACGCGCGCACCACCGGCATCGTGCGCCAGTTGTCGATCGAACCCGTCGGGCACGGCGAGATGCAGGCCATGCAGCCATTGCAGACGTCCGCGCGCACGACGTAGTTGTTGTCGTCGTGCGTGATCGCGTTCACGGGGCAGGTCGCCTCGCAGGTGTTGCAGCGGATGCAGATCTCGGGGTCGATCAGGTGCTGCTTGATGACCCCGGCTTCAACGGCCATGTCCATGTTGTTCTCCTAACCTGAAGCCCTCCCCCTTTGGGGGAGGGTTGGGTGGGGGCAAGCGGCCTCTGTCGTGGGCGCTATCGCCGCTTGCCCCCATCCCAGCCTTCCCCCAGCGGGGGAAGGAGCAATACCGAAATCCCAGATCAACCGAACCGCACGTACTCGAAATCCACCGGCTGGCGGTTGATACCCATCACCGGCGGCGAGATCCAGCCGGCGAACTTGCCCGGCTCGACCACGCGGCCCATCAACGATGCCACGAAAGCGAAATCTTCGGAACTCGGCAGCCATTCGTCGCGCTTGGCGGCCCATTCGATGTCGTTCACCACGCGGCCTTCGGGCGACATCTTGATGCCGGCGAGCGCACCGATCTGGCGGTTGAAGGCCTTGTGCGGCACCGTCAGGCGCGTCGGGATGCCGGCCTTCTCGAGCACCTTGTTCCAGCGGCCGACGCCGGCCACCGAATCCTTGATGAAGTCGTCGCGCAGCACTTCGTTGAGCGCATTGAGCATCGGCACGTCCTTCTCGACCAGCTGGCCGTCCTTCACCTCGAGCACCTTGTAGGTCTGGCCCTTGAGGATGTGGTCGTCCGTGCGCTTGCCTTCTTCGTAGCGGCCCTTCAGGCCGGAGCTGTAGAAGATGGCGGCGTTGCTCGACTGGTCGGCGCCGAACAGGTCGATAGTCACGCTGTAGTGGAAGTTCAGGTAGCGCTGGATGGTGCCCAGGTCGATGCAGCCGGCAGCGCGGATCTTCTGCACGTCGTCAGTCTTCAGCTCGTTCATGACCTGTGCCGTGCGCGCGATGACGCGCGACACGCCGCTCTCGCCCACGAACATGTGGTGCGCCTCTTCGGTCAGCATGAACTTGGTGGTGCGCGCCAGCGGATCGAACGCGCTCTCGGCCAGCGCGGCCAGCTGGAACTTGCCGTCGCGGTCGGTGAAGTAGGTGAACATGAAGAACGCGAGCCAGTCGGGCGTCTTCTCGTTGAAGGCGCCCAGGATGCGCGGGTTGTTGGCATCGCCCGAGGTGCGCTGCAGCAGCGCATCGGCTTCTTCGCGGCCGTCACGGCCGAAGTGCTTCTGCAGCAGGTAGACCATGGCCCACAGGTGGCGGCCTTCTTCCACGTTGATCTGGAACAGGTTGCGCAGGTCGTACATCGACGGTGCCGTGAGGCCCAGGTGGCGCTGCTGCTCGACCGACGCGGGCTCGGTGTCGCCCTGCGTCACGATGATGCGGCGCAGGTTGGCGCGGTGCTCGCCGGGCACGTCCTGCCAGGCTTTTTCACCCTTGTGGTCGCCGAAATGGATCTCGCGGTTGGCGTCGCCCGGGTTCAGGAAGATGCCCCAGCGGTAGTCGCGCATCTTCACGTGGCCGAACTGGGCCCAGCCCTGCGGATCGACGCTCACGGCCGTGCGCAGGTACACCTCATGGTTGGTCGAGCCCTCGGGGCCCACGTCGTCCCACCAGTTGATGAAGTTGGGCTGCCAGCCCTCAAGCGCGCGCTGCAGCGTGCGGTCTTCGCCGAGGTTGACGTTGTTGGGGATCTTCTCGCTGTAGTTGATCGTGCTCATCGTTGTTCCTTGGGTTGTACGGACTGCTGTTCTGTCAGACGCGGTTCATGTCGAAGCCGGCTTTCTGGCCGGTGCCGTAGACCTTCAGCGCGCCCTTTTCGCCAACGGCGTTGGGACGGTTGAAGATCCAGTTCTGCCAGGCGGTGAGCCGGCCGAAGATGCGGGTGGCCATGTTCTCCTTGCTTGCGAAGCGCAGGTTGGCTTCGAGGCCGGTGAGCGCGTCGGGCGACATGGCGGCGCGCTCCTCGATGGCGATGCGGATCTCGTCGTCCCAGTCGATGTCGTCCGGTGCGGCGGTCACGAGGCCGAGCTTCAGCGCCTCGTCGGCGTCGAGCGGCTTGCCGGCGGCGGTGCGCGCGGCTTCGAGCGGCGCGGCCTCTTCATAGAAGCGGCGCTGCAGGCGGCTCTGGTCGTTGACCAGCGGGAAGAAGCCGAAGTTGAATTCGTTCAGCGTGAGCTTCGGTGCGCGCTCGGCGTCGTCGGGCAGCGCGAGCATGTAGGTGCGGTCGGCCGCGAAGGCCAGCTCGGCCAGCATGCCGGCGAAGCACGAACCGGCTTCCACCAGCGCGAACAGGCTGCGCGAGGACACGTCCAGGCGCGCCAGCGTGCGGCGCAGCGCGCCGATGGTTTCGCGCACCAGCCAGTGGTCCTTGTGGGCGAGCATCACCGTATCGGACGCGAGCACTGCGGCGGCGTCGCCCTCGGTCTTGAGCAGCCAGGTGCCGATGTCGAGCTCGTTGGTGCGCAGGTTGAGGATGGCGTCGTCGAGTTCGCGGCACATCGCGAGCGGCCACCAGGCGGCACCCGCGGCTTCGATGGCGGCGATGTCGGCCGGCTGCGCACCGGTGGGCGCCTTGATGGTGATGGTCGCGGTGCGCTTGCTGCGGTCGATCTGCACGTTGACGTTCGAATACGCGATGCCGTCGGCGCTGTCGGTGCGTTCCAGGCGGGTCAGCGCCACGCCCTTGGCGTTGGCGGGGCGATCGCTGCCGGCCGCGAGTTGCGAGGCGCGCTCCTGCACGGCGGCGGCGAACTGCGCGGGCTTGGCCACCGCGTCGACCAGGCGCCAGTCGACCGCGCGCTGGCCGCGCACGCCTTCGACGCTGGTGCAGAAGATGTCGGCGAGGTCATGGCGCACGTGGCGCTTGTCGGTCACGCGGGTCAGGCCGCCGGTGCCGGGCAGCACGCCGAGCAGCGGCACTTCGGGCAGCGACACGGCGGAGGAGCGATCGTCCACCAGCAGGATCTCGTCGCAGGCCAGTGCCAGCTCGTAGCCGCCGCCGGCGCAGGCACCGTTCACGGCCGCGAGGAACTTCAGGCCCGAGTGCTTCGAGGTGTCTTCGATGCCGTTGCGGGTTTCGTTGGTGAACTTGCAGAAGTTGACCTTCCAGGCGTGGCCCGAAACGCCGAGCATGAAGATGTTGGCGCCCGAACAGAAGATGCGGTCCTTGCCGCTGGTGACGATCACGCTGCGCACTTCGGGGTGCTCGAAGCGCACGCGGTTGAGCGCGTCGTTCAGCTCGATGTCCACGCCCAGGTCGTAGCTGTTGAGCTTGAGCTTGTAGCCGGGGCGAATGCCGCCGTCTTCCGCGATGTCGAGCACGAGGCGCGCGATGGCGCCGTCGAAGCTCAGCGACCAGTGGCGGTACTGGCCGGGTTCGGTGCGGTAGTCGACGCGCGGGGGCGCCTGGAGCGTGGTGGTGTCGGTCATGCGGAAGTCTCCTGTGGGGCAGTGTTCGGAAACCGTGAACAGGAAAGATAGTGCACTTTACTGCTCCGATGACATGCATCATGCTGCATGCATGTAGGCAAGTCAATGCCTGCTGCACTTTTTTTCAGATTTCGGGCTGGGCTGGGGATTCGGGGAAGTGCGCAGGCCACCGGGTACTCCCCTCCGCGAATGTCCTCCGCCCTTCGGGCTCCCCCTTTATTTCGCTGCGGGGAGCACCCGATGCCCTGCGCACAGGGCACGCTGCTGGTTTGCAGCCAATCAACCAGTGCTCTGAACGCTCACGCCGGCGGGGTGCCTTGCGCAGCGAAATAAAGGGGGAGGCCGCAGGCCGGAGGACATTCGCGGAGCAAGGTACCCCGTCGGCCTGAGCGCGCCCTGAACACTCAGGCGCCCAGACCCATCGACTGGCGGGTCGCCGCACGGAGCGCCTGGAAGCTCTGCGACAAGGTCCTGCCGCTGGTGTCCACCGACAGGTCGGCCTTCGAATAGAAGGCGGCGCGGCCGTTCAGGATGCGGCGCAGGTCTTCCATCGCTTCCCTGCTGGCGGCCATCGGACGGGTGTCGCCCTGCGCGGCCACGCGGCCCATGTGCTCCTCGGGCGCGGCCTGAAGCCACACGGTGGTGCAGTGCGCGAGCAGCTCGTTGAAGGTGGCCGGGTCGGACACGATGCCGCCGGGCGTGGCAATGACCACTTCGCTGTAGATCTGCACCGCCTCCTCCAGCGCGCGGCGCTCGTAGCGACGGTAGGCGTTGGTGCCGTACAGGTCGTGGATCTCGCGCACGCTGCAGCCCGCGAGCTTCTCGATCTCGCGGCTCAGTTCGATGAACGGGATCTCGAGGTCTTCCGCCAGCATCTGCCCCAGCGTCGACTTGCCCGCGCCGCGCAGGCCCACGAGCGCGATGCGGCGGTGCCGCGCCGGATCGACCGAGGCCGTGCCCAGCAGTTCGCCGAGCGCCACGCGCACGCGGCGCAGGTCGGCTTCGCTGCGGTGTTCGAGCAGCTCGCGGATCAGCAGCCACTCGGGTGAGCTGGTCGTCACGTCGCCCACCAGCTCGGCCAGCGAGCAGTGCAGCGCGCCGGCCACCTGCTGCAGCACGAGGATCGACGCGTTGCCGATGCCGTATTCGAGATTGGCGAGGTGGCGCTCCGACACCTCCGCTGCAACGGCCACGGCCTTGCGCGTGAGGCCGCGCTGCGCGCGCAGGTTGCGCACCCGATCGCCCAATGCCGCCAGCAGCGGGTTCTTCGCCTCTCCTGCAGGCGCAAGGCCGTTGCCGGGGCCGCCACTTTCCGGCGCGGTGGCCAGCACCGCGTCTACATGCTCGTTCATGCAATTCCTCGTTCTTCACCGGAATTGTGCGCGCTCAGGGTAAACACCATGGATGCACTATATTGCTTGACACTCATTGTCTCGATGCTTATCGTTCGGCCACACGCAAGATACTGCACACGCAGAGATTCTGCAAGGTAGTTCAAAAGTTCGAGGCCCCACGATGTCCGACCGAAGCACCGCCGCCACAGGCAAGGAAGCATTTCACCAGCTGATTGCAGGCTTGACCGCCGAGATCGCCGGCAGGCCGCTCGACAGCGCGCTCGACCAGTGGCTCAACGCCACCCACGGCGCAGGCAGCGCCCGCTTCGAGCAGCTGCGCCAGGCCTGCATCGGCGGCGTCGCCGAAGGCTGGCTGTGCGAGCGCGAGGGCGGCGGCATCCGGTACGGCCGCGTCTTCAAGGCAGAGGACGCGCTGCACCGCTTCTCGGTCGACGTGGTCGACATGCAGGACATCGCCGGCCCGCACCACACGCACCCCAACGGCGAGATCGACCTGATCATGCCGCTGGAGGGCAGCGCCGACGCCACCTTCGACGGGCGCCCGGCAGGCTGGTGCGTCTACGGGCCCGGCACCGCGCACCGCCCGACCGTGGCGCAAGGCCGCGCGCTCGTTCTCTATCTGCTGCCCGAAGGGCAGATCAAGTTCACCCCATGACCGAACTCCTTCCCAACTACGTCGCCGGCCGCTGGCAAAGCGGATCGGGCGCCGGCACGCCCCTGTTCGACCCGGTCCTGGGCACCGAGCTCGCACGCATCGACGCCACCGGCCTCGACCTGCCCGAAGCTTTTGCCTTCGCCCGCGAACAGGGCGGCAATGCGTTGCGCGCCCTCACCTACCGCCAGCGCGCTGGGCTGCTCGCAGCCATCGTGAAAGTGCTGCAGGCCAACCGCGACGCCTATTACGACATCGCCACCGCCAACTCCGGCACCGTGAAGAACGACTCGGCCGTCGACATCGACGGCGCGATCTTCACGCTCGGCCAGTACGCCAAGTGGGGCGACACGCTCGGCGACGTGCGTGCGCTGCGCGACGGCGAGGCGGTCAAGCTCGGCAAGGAGCCGGTGTTCCAGTCGCAGCACCTGCAGGTGCCGACGCATGGCGTGGCGCTGTTCATCAACGCCTTCAACTTCCCGTCGTGGGGCTTGTGGGAAAAGGCCGCGCCCGCACTGCTGTCGGGCGTGCCCGTGATCGTGAAGCCCGCCACGGCCACCGCGTGGCTCACGCAGCGCATGGTGAAGGACGTGGTCGACGCGGGCGTGCTGCCCGCCGGCGCGCTGTCCATCGTCTGCGGCAGCTCGGCCGGATTGATGGATGCGCTGCAACCTTTCGACGTGGCCTCGTTCACCGGCTCGGCCGAGACGGCCGCGGTGATCCGCTCGCACCCCGCAGTGGCCGAACGCTCGGTGCGCGTGAACATCGAGGCCGACAGCCTCAACAGCGCCCTGCTGCTGCCCGGCGCAGCGCCTGCCAGCGAGGCCTTCAACCTGCTCGTGCGCGAAGTGGTGCGCGAGATGACGGTGAAGTCGGGCCAGAAGTGCACCGCCATCCGCCGCATCCTGGTGCCGGCCGAGGTGTACGACGCCGCGGCCGAAGCCATCGGCACCAAACTCGCGGGCATCACGGTGGGCAATCCGCGCAGCGAGAGCGTGCGCATGGGCTCGCTCGTGAGCCGCGCACAGCTGAATGCGGTGCGCGACGGCCTCGACGCGCTGGCCACGCAGACCACCGTGCTGCACGACAGCCGCAACAAGCCGTTCATCGATGCCGACCCGAAGGTCGCCGCCTGCATCGGACCCGTGCTGCTGGGCGCGCGCGACGCCGATGCGGCGCAGCGCGTGCACGATGTGGAAGTGTTCGGGCCGGTGGCCACGCTGCTGCCGTACCGCGATCTCGCGCACGGCATCGCACTTGCGCACCGCGGCCAGGGCTCGCTCGTGACCTCCCTGTATGGCAGCGACGACGCCGCGCTCGCGCAAGCTGCGCTGTCGGTCGCACCGAGCCACGGCCGCGTGCACGTCATCACCCCCGAGGTGGCGCAGGCCCACACCGGCCACGGCAACGTGATGCCGATGTCGATGCACGGCGGTCCCGGCCGCGCGGGCGGCGGCGCCGAACTGGGCGGCCTGCGCGCGCTCGATTTCTATCACCGCCGAAGCGCGGTGCAGGCAAGCCCCGGCGTGCTCGCCGCACTCGGCCTCTAGAACGAGAGACACGGCCGAAGGAGACAAGACCATGACCCTGCCCACACGATTCAACTTCGCCGAGCACCTGTTCGCCCTCAACCGAGGCCGCGCCGATCGCACCGCCTACATCGACGACCGCGGCACGCTGAGCTACGGCCAGCTCGAAGACCGCGCGCGCCGCCTCGCCGCCGCGTTGAAGGCGGCAGGCATCCGCCGCGAAGAGCGCGTGCTGCTGCTGATGCTCGACGGCAACGACTGGCCGGTGAGCTTTCTCGGCTGCCTCTATGCCGGCGTGGTGCCCGTGGCCGTCAACACGCTGCTCACGCCCGACGACTACGCCTACATGCTCGATCACAGCCGCGCGCAGGCCGTGCTGGTGTCCGGCGCACTGCTGCCGACGCTGCAGCAGGCGATGGCGCGCGGCGGCCATGAAGTGCAGGCGCTGATCGTGTCGCAGCCCGCGGGTACGCTGCCCGAGGGCGCACAGGAATTCGAAGCCGCGCTCGCCGCCGCCCCGCCCCTGGCATCGCCGGCGCAGACCGCTTCCGACGACCCCGGCTTCTGGCTCTACTCCTCCGGCTCCACCGGCAAGCCCAAGGGCACGGTCCACACGCATGCCAACCTGTGGTGGACGGCCGAGCTTTACGGCAAGCCCGTGCTCGGCCTCACCGAGAACGACGTGTGCTTCTCGGCCGCCAAGATGTACTTCGCATACGGGCTGGGCAACGCGCTGACCTTTCCGCTGTCGGTCGGTGCCACCGTGGTGCTGATGGCCGAACGGCCCACGCCCGACGCCACCTTCCGCCGCTGGGTGGAGCACAAGCCCACCGTGTTCTTCGGCGCGCCCACCGGCTTTGCCGGCATGCTCGCCTCGCCGAAGCTGCCGGCGCGCGAAGCCGTGGCGCTGCGCATGTGCTCCTCGGCCGGCGAGGCGCTGCCCGGCGAACTCGCGCAG
Source organism: Variovorax sp. Varisp46 (assembly GCF_059491885.1). NCBI lineage: Bacteria > Pseudomonadati > Pseudomonadota > Betaproteobacteria > Burkholderiales > Comamonadaceae > Variovorax > Variovorax sp. Varisp46. The sequence continues at coordinate 5,251,469 of NZ_CP168515.1, read as the reverse complement.
CGCTTCAAGGCGCACTTCGGCTGCGAGATCATCGACGGCATCGGCTCGACCGAGATGCTGCACATCTTCATCTCCAACCGGCCCGGCGACGTGCGCTACGGCACCACCGGCCGGCCGGTGGAGGGCTACGAGGTCGAGCTGCGCGGCGAGGACGGCCGCCCCGTGCCCGACGGCGAGGTGGGCGACCTCTACATCCGCGGCCCCAGTTCGGCGCTGATGTACTGGAACAACCGCGAGAAGTCGCGCGAGACCTTCCAGGGCGGCTGGACCAAGAGCGGCGACAAGTACACGCGCGACGCCGACGGCTACTACACCTACGCCGGGCGCAGCGACGACATGCTGAAGGTCAGCGGCATCTACGTGTCGCCCTTCGAGGTCGAGGCCACGCTGATGCAGCACCCGGCGGTGCTGGAAGCCGCGGTGATCGGCAAGGAGGACGCCGAAGGGCTGACGAAGACCAAGGCTTTCGTCGTTCTGAAGGATGGCGCCGCGGTGACCGAGGAAGAGCTGAAGGCCTTCGTCAAGGAACGCCTCGCGCCGTACAAGTACCCGCGGTTCCTGGAGTTCGTGAGCGAGCTGCCGAAGACGGCGACGGGGAAGATCCAGCGGTTCAGGTTGCGCGAGAGGGAAAAGCAGGCGTGATACGCACCCCGTCTTCCTCTTTCCCCCTCCCCCGCTGGGGGAGGGCCGGGGTGGGGGCATCGGCCTTCATGCACGCGCAGCCCTTGCAGGCACCGCTTGCCCCCATCCCAACCTTCCCCCAAAGGGGGAAGGAGCAACAGCCGGAGGCAACATGATGAGCACGGCGTTCGCCAACATCACCTGGCGCGGCCGCCCGGTCCGCATCGAGTGCCAATGGATCGCCCCGGAGCGCACCGATGCGCCATTGATCGTCTTCCTCCACGAAGGCCTCGGTTCCGTCGCCATGTGGAAGGATTTCCCGACGCGGCTGTGCGAAGCCGCCGGCGCCCGCGGCCTTGTCTTCTCGCGCCCGGGCTACGGCCGCTCCACCCCGCGCGCCGGCGACGAGACCTGGGACGTCGACTTCATGCACCGCCAGGCGCATGAAGTGCTGCCCGCCTTCTTCGCCGCGCTCGAGCTCGGCGACGAGAAACCCTGGCTCTTCGGCCACAGCGACGGCGCCTCGATCTCGCTGCTGTATGCGGCGCGCTTTCCCGAGCGCGTGGCCGGCCTGGTGGTGCTGGCGCCGCACATCTTCGTCGAGGACGTGACGCTGGCCAACATCGAGCAGGCCCGGCTGGCCTACCTGGAGACCGACCTGCCGAAGAAGCTGGGCCGCTATCACGACGACGTCGATTCGGCCTTCTGGGGCTGGAACCGCGTCTGGCTCCATCCGCCTTTCAGGCAATGGAATATCGAAGCCGAGCTCGATGGCATCCGTTGCCCGATTCTTGCTATGCAGGGTACTGACGACGAGTACGGCACACTCGCGCAGATTCGCGGCATCGCCAGGCGCGTGCCGGGCACCGAGCTGCTGGAGCTGCCTGACTGCGGGCATTCCCCGCATCGCGACCAGCCCGAAAAAGCGATAGTGGCGACCGTTTCATTCATGGGCGACCGGAATCCTCGGTCAGGGAAAACTCGTGTTTGAGAGATAAATGATTTACCCTTAAAGTATCTGCGCCAGCGGCGGCGCGTCGTGAAGACACGCGCCCCAACCCGTCGCCCCCGTCTTCAAGCCGTTCCCCTTTCATTTCAATACCACGCCAGGAGATCACATGAGCACCCGCATCGCCCGCACCACCCTGACGGCCCTCGCCCTGGCCTGCATCGCCACGCTGGGCCACGCCCAGCAAGGCAAGCTCAAGGTCGGTCTGATGCTGCCCTACAGCGGCACCTACACCGCCCTGGGCGTGGCCATCGAGAACGGCTTCAAGCTCTACGTGGACGAGCACGGCGGCAAGCTCGCCGGCCGCGAGATCGAATACTTCAAGGTCGACGACGAGTCCGACCCTGCCAAGGCGACCGACAACGTCAACAAGCTCATCAAGCGCGACAACGTCGACGTGATCGTGGGCACCGTGCACTCGGGCGTCGCCATGGCCATGGCCAAGGCCGCGAAGGAAAGCGGCACCGTGCTGATCGTGCCCAATGCCGGTGCCGACGCGGTGACCGGCCCGATGTGCGCGCCCAACATCTTCCGCAGCTCGTTCAGCAACTGGCAGCCGGCCTACGCGATGGGCGAGGTGGCGGCCAAGCAGCAGGGCAAGAAGAAGGCGATGACCATCACCTGGAAGTACGCGGCCGGCGACGAGTCGGTTGCAGGCTTCAAGGAAGGCTTCGAAAAGAACGGCGGCAAGGTCGACAAGCAGCTCACGCTGCCCTTCCCCAACGTGGAATTCCAGGCGCTGCTGACCGAGATCGCGGCGGCCAAGCCCGATGCGGTGTATGCCTTCTTCGCGGGCGGCGGCGCGGTGAAGTTCGTCAAGGACTACCAGGCCGCAGGCCTCAACAAGACGATTCCGCTCTACGGCCCGGGCTTCCTGACCGACGGCACCCTGGATGCGCAGGGCGAAGCCGCGCAAGGCATGCTGACCACGCTGCACTATGCCGACGGCCTCAACACCGCGCGCGACAACGCCTTCCGCGTCGGCTACGCCAAGGCCTTCAAGCTGCAGCCCGACGTGTATGCCGTGCAGGGCTACGACGCAGCGCAGATGCTGGGCGTGGGCCTGGCCGCCACCAAGGGCGACATCGGCAAGAAGGCCGAGTTCACGGCCGCCATCGAGAAGGCGAAGATCGACAGCCCGCGCGGCACGTTCACGGTGAGTAAGTCGCACAACCCGGTGCAGGACATCTACCTGCGCAAGGTAGAAGGCAAGGAAAACAAGCTGGTGAGCACCGCGATCAAGGGTCTCGCCGACCCCGCTCGCGGTTGCCGGATGTAGACAAGGCACTCCCCCAGGCTGCGCACACTTCGTGTCGCTTCGCCTTCCCCCTCTCCGGGGGCGACACCTGCGGCCCGGCAAAGCCGGTTCCGCGGTGTCTCCCGAACATCGCGGGCGCTATCGCGCCACGCTCTCTTTCGGTCTCACAGGGATGACCTAACGTGGATTTCGGAACCTTCTTGGTCCAGTGCCTGAACTCGGTTCAGTACGGGCTCCTACTCTTCCTGGTGGCCTCGGGGCTGACGCTGATCTTCGGGATCATGGGTGTCATCAACCTTGCGCACGGCAGCTTCTACATGATCGGCGCGTACATGGCGTTCGCGCTCGCGCCGCTGTTCGGCGACCAGTTCCTGCTGATGCTGGTGGCCGGCGTGGTGCTGGCGGCCGTCTTCGGCTACCTGCTCGAATGGGCCTTCTTCAGCTACCTCTACCAGCGCGACCACCTGCAGCAGGTGCTGATGACCTACGGGCTCATCCTGGTGTTCGAGGAGCTGCGCTCCATCCTCGTGGGCAACGACGTGCACGGCGTGAAGGTGCCGGCATGGCTCGACGGCAGCTTCGCGCTGGGCAACGTCATGAGCTATCCGTGGTATCGCCTCTTCGCCTCGGCCGCCTGCATCGTGCTGGCCGTGGCGCTGTACTGGGTGGTCAACCGCACGCGGCTGGGCATGATGATCCGCGCTGGTGCGAGCAACCGCGACATGGTGCGCGGCCTGGGCATCGACGTGAAGCGGCTCTACCGCATCGTGTTCGCGGCGGGCGTGGCGCTGGCGGCGCTGGCCGGCATGATCGCGGCGCCGATGTCCTCGGTGTACCCGAACATGGGTGCGAGCGTGCTCATCATCTGCTTCGTGCTGGTGGTGATCGGCGGCATCGGCTCGATCACGGGCGCGCTGGTGGCCTCGCTGCTGGTGGGCTTCGTCGATACCTTCGGCAAGGTGTTCTTCGCGGACCTGAGCGGCATCGGCATCTACCTGCTGATGGCCATCGTGCTGATATGGAAGCCCGAAGGGCTGATGGGGAGGCGGCCATGAAGAAGACCGCATTCCTCGTGCCGGTGCTGTGCGCCGTGCTCATCGGCGTGGCGGGCCCGTTCATGGGCAACTACGTTTCCGACTTCGTCGTGAAGATCATGATCCTGTCGATCTTCGCGCTGAGCCTCGAACTGCTGGTCGGCATGACCGGGCTCGTGAGCCTGGGCCATGCGGCCTTCTACGGCATCGGCGCATACGTCACGGTGCTCGCTTCAGGCAGCGAAGGCGGCAACTTCGCGCTGCTGCTGCCGCTGGCCATGGGTGCGGCGGCGCTGTATGCGCTGTTCGTCGGTGCATTGAGCCTGCGCACGCGCGGCGTGTACTTCATCATGGTGACGCTGGCCTTCGCGCAGATGGCCTTCTTCGTGTTCCACGACACCAAGGTCGGCGGCGGCAGCGACGGCATCTACATGTACGTGCGGCCCGCCCTCGGCGTGCTCGACATGGAGAACCGCACGGTGCTGTTCTACGTGGTGCTGGCCTCGCTGGTGTTCACCTACGGACTGCTGGCGCTCATCCGCCGCTCGCGCTTCGGTGCGGCGCTGGCGGGCATCCGCGTGAACGAGCAGCGCATGCGCGCCGCGGGCTTCTCGGTGTATGCCTACAAGCTCGCGGCCTTCGTGCTGGCGGGTGCATTGGCGGGGCTTGCCGGCTTCCTGCTGGCCTCGCGCGATGGCGTGGTCAACCCGGAACTGATGGCATGGCACAACTCGGGCGAGGTGCTGCTGATGGTGATCCTCGGCGGCCTCGGCCACCTGCGCGGCGCGGTGATCGGCGCCATCGCGTTCACGCTGCTGAAGGAGATCTTCTCGACCCATGCGGTGATGGGCCCGATGGCGGACCACTGGCAGCTGACGCTGGGCCTGACGATCATCGTGTTCGTGGCGCTGCTGCCCAAGGGGCTGATCGGGCTTGTGAAGCGCCTGTCGCCGAAGGAGGCCGTGTGAAGTCAGCTCTCCCCCAGGCTTCGCGCACTTCGTGTCGCTTCGCCACCCCCCTCACCGGGAGCAACACCAGCGGCCCGGCAAAGCCGGCTGCGCGGTGTTCCCTGCATTTCTCCCTCCCCCGCTGGGGGAGGGCCGGGGTGGGGGCAAGCGGCGCCTCCATCGCGCGCTCTGCCTGCCCCCATCCCAACCTTCCCCCAAAGGGGGAAGGAGCAACACCATGAACGCACTGCTGTCCGTCGAAAAGCTCACCCGCCGCTTCGGCGGCCTCACCGCCGTCAACGCCGTCACGCTTGACCTGCACGTCGGCGAGGTCCACGCGGTGATCGGCACCAACGGCGCCGGCAAGTCGACGCTGATCAACATGCTTTCCGGAGAGCTCGAAGCCTCCGAAGGCCGCATCGCTCTCGACGGCGTGGACATCACCGGCCGCGCCCAGTCGAAGCGCGCGCGCGACGGCGTGGGCCGCAGCTACCAGCGCACGACCATCTTCCCGGAGTTCAGCGTGCACGAGAACTGCCGGCTCGCCGCGCAGGCCGCCACGCCCAGGCCCTGGGCCTTCTGGCAGCCGTCGCAGGACTGCGCCACCAGCAACGCCACGGCCGACGCCGCGCTCGAAGCCGCCGGCCTCGCCCACGAAGCGCACCGCATCGCCGGCACCATGAGCCACGGCGCGCAGCGCCAGCTCGAAGTGGCGATGTGCCTGGCCACCAACCCGCGCGTGCTGCTGCTCGACGAGCCGCTCGCCGGCATGGGCGCCGAAGAAACCGACCGCATGCTCACGCTGCTCGCGCGGCTGAAGGCCACGCACGCGATCCTGCTGGTGGAGCACGACATGGACGCGGTGTTCCGCATTGCCGACCGCATCACCGTGATGGTGAACGGCACGGTCATCGCCACCGGCAACCCGCAGGAGATCCGCGAGAACCCCGAGGTTCGCACCGCGTATCTGGGCGAGGAACACTGATGCCTCCACGCTCGTCACTTCGTGTATTCGCTGCCCCCCGAGGAGGCGCTGGCCTCCCTTGGGGCGGCCCGGCGGGAGACCACTGATGCTCATCGTTCGCGACCTCAACACCTACTACGGCAACAGCCACATCTTGCGCGGCGTGCACGCCGGCATTCCCACGGCCACTTCGGTGGGCCTGCTCGGGCGCAACGGCATGGGCAAGACCACGCTGATCCGCACGATGATGGGCTACGTGCGCCCCGCCTCGGGCGAAGTGCAGGTCGACGGCCGCACCGTCACCGGCCTGCCGCCCGAGAAGATGGCGCGGCTGGGCATCGGCTACGTGCCCGAAGGGCGCGGCATCTTCCCCAATCTGTCGGTGCGCGAGAACCTCGTGATGAGCGAGCGCGCGGGCATCGACGGCCGGCGCAACTGGACCTTCGACCGCGTGATGGCCACCTTTCCGCGCCTGTCGGAGCGGCTGTCGCACGGCGGCCAGCAGCTGTCGGGCGGCGAGCAGCAGATGCTGTCGATCGGCCGCGCGCTGATGACCAACCCGCGCCTCTTGATCCTCGACGAGGCCACCGAAGGTTTGGCGCCGCTGATCGTGGCCGAGATCTGGCGCGTGATCAGCGAGATCCGCGCGACCGGCATCGCGACGCTGATCGTCGACCGCGACTACCGCAAGGTGCTGGCGCACACCGACCTCGCGGTGGTGATGGAGAAGGGGCAGATCGTGCGGCATGGGGCCTCGGCGGATCTGCTCGCCGAGCCGCAGGCGCTGGAGGAATTGCTGGGCGTGTGACGGCGGGGGAGCCGGCGCTACTCGATGAACCGCCGCAGCCCTTCAAGATCGATCACGGTGATCCCCCCGTACTCGATCCGCAGGAACCCCGCTTCCTTCAACCGGTTCAACGCCGCATTGCACCGCTGACGCGACACGCCCGAGAGATTCGCAATCTCCTCCTGCGAAGTCTGCAGGTGCGGTTCGCTGCCCGGATGCAGCCACGGGTGGAACAGCCCCGCCAGCGCGCGCGCCACCTGGCTGTCGGTGTCGAGCAGCCGGTGCGCCGCATAGTTGCCCATGAACCAGTGCAGCCGCTCGTTGATCTGCTGCAGCAGGAAGTGATCGAAGCCGCGCTGCGTGCGGTGCAGCCACTCGAAGGTTTCCAGCGGCAGCTGCGCCACCCTGCTCGGCCGCAGCGCGATGATGTCGGCCGAACGCGGCAGCGCGCGCAGCAGCGTGCCTTCGCCGAACCAGCTGCCCACCGACAGGCCGCCGAAGGTCACCGAGCGCCCGTCGCTCGAGGTGATCGACCACTTGAGCAACCCTTCGAGCGTGCCGTACCAGTGCACCGGCGTGTCGCCGCGCCGGCACAGCGCGGCGCCGGCCGCCACCTCGACCTCGCGCATCTCGTCGAGCACGCGCTCGCCCGCCGCCACATCGAGCAGCGGGAACCAGGCCGAGCCTTGCAGCAATTGCGGAATCGTCAGCGATGCCGCCTGGGGGGCCGGCTTCGTCGTGGGCATGGAATGAAAGCTCCTGAAGGCGCGGGTGCGTAAACCCTGAGCCCAAATGTCGTCGCGATGACTGAGTGTGCCCGCGCAGCCAAAAATAATAGCGCGCCCCCCATGAAAGACACCAGGAGCCACCGACCATGTCGAAGCGCAAAGTGATCGTGACCATCGCCCCCACCGGCGGCATGGCGCACAAGTCGCAGAACCCCCACCTGCCCACGCAGCCCGCCGAGATCGCCGCCGACGTGCTGCGCTGCTGGAACGCCGGCGCGAGCGTGGTGGCCATCCACGCGCGCCGCCCCGACGACGGCGCCACCTGCAACGCCGAGGTGTACCGCGACATCAACAGCCGCATCCGCGCGCTCGGCAGCGACATCGTGCTCAACAACTCCACCGGCGGTGGCGTGCACGGCGACATGGTGAAACCGCTGGCCGGCGAGCGCTGGGAGATCGCGTGGGAAGAACGCATCAAGGGCATGGACGCCGGCGCCGAGATGTGCACGCTCGACGCCACCACGCTCAACCTGAGCTTCGAGGGCAAGCAGATCCTGATGGACACGCCCATCACGCGCGGGCGCGAACTGGCCGCCGGCATGAAGGCGCGCGGCATCAAGCCCGAGTGGGAGGTGTTCAGCCCCACGCACATCCTGCAGGACACGACCACGCTGATCGAGGAAGGCCACGACGACGAGCCCTACTTCATCAACCTCGTGATGAACGTGCACCGCAACTTCCAGAACGCGATGCCCTACTCGCCGCGCAACCTGCAGATGATGGTCGACACGCTGCCCAAGGGGGCGATCTTCGGCGTGAGCGGCATCGGCATGTCGCAGCTCGAAGCCAACGTCGCGGCGCTGCTGCTGGGCGGCCATGCGCGCGTGGGGCTGGAAGACAACCTCTACTTCCGCCAGGGCGAGCTGGCCACCAACGTGCAGCTCACCGAGCGCATCGTGCGGGTGATCCGCGAGCTCGACATGGAAGTGGCGACGCCGGCCGAGGCGCGGCAGATCATGGGCCTGCCGCGCACGGGCGGTCCGCGGCCCGAGTTCGCGCTGGGCTGAGTGACACGACAACAATGAACGGAGACACGCAGATGAACATTTCCCGCACTGCCCCGGACGTGAAGCGGGTGGCGGTGGTCGGCACCGGCGTGATCGGTGCGAGCTGGGCTGCGTACTTCCTGGCGCACGGGCTCGACGTGAACGCGATCGATCCTTCGCCCGGCGCGGAAGAACGGCTGCGCGAAGCGGTGGCGCAGCACTGGCCGACGCTGCAGCGCTTCGGGCTGGCCGAGGGCGCGTCGGCGGACCGCCTGCGCTTCCACGACAGCCTGGAAGACGCGGTGTCCGTGGCCGACTTCGTGCAGGAGAACGGCCCCGAGCGCATGGATTTCAAGATCGACCTGTTCCGACGCATGGATGCGGCTGCGCCAGCGGAGACGATCCTCGCATCGAGCTCATCGGGCCTGGCGATCAGCGGCGTGCAGTCGGGCTGCGCGCACCCGCAGCGCGTGGTGCTGGGGCATCCGTTCAACCCGCCGCATCTGATTCCCCTCGTCGAGGTCATCGGCGGCGAGCAGACTTCGGCCGAGGTCATCGAACGCACGATGGCCTTCTACGCGGCCATCGGCAAGCGGCCGATCCACGTGAAGCGCGAGGTGAAAGGCCACATCGCGAACCGGCTGCAGGCCGCACTGTGGCGCGAGGCGTTCCACCTGGTCAACGAAGGCGTGGCGAGCGTGGCCGATATCGACACGGCCATCGCCCACGGCCCCGGCCTGCGCTGGGCGGTGATGGGGCCGTTCATGAACCTGCATCTGTCGGGCGGCGCGGGCGGCATCGAGCACCTGCTCGCGCATTTGGGCGGGCCGATCGAGGACTGGTGGAAAGACTTGGGTGCGCCGTCGATGACGGCCGAGCTCAGGCAGAAGGTGGTGCAAGGCGTGTCCGAGGAGTTGGGCGCTCGACGCACGGCCGACCTCGAAGCCGCCCGCGACACCCTGCTGTTAGACCTGATTCGCGCCAAGAGCAACACCGGCAGACTCGATTGAAATGGCCGACTTCCTCCAAGACGAAAACCTGATCGCCCCGCCCCGCACGGTGCGCATCGACTTCGACGATGGCTCCTTCGCGCTGCGATCGCCAATGGCGCTGAAGCCCTATGCGCGCTGCATCGGCGAATGGATCGAGCGCTGGGCGCATGAGACACCCGACGCACTGGCCTTCGCCGAGCGCGACGAAACAGGCGAAGGCTGGCGCAAGCTCGACTACCGCGCATTGCGTCACGCCGTGGGCGCCGTCGCCCAGGCGCTGCTCGACATGAACCTGCCTCAGGGCCAGCCGGTCGTGATCCTGTCGGACAACGCCATCGACCACGCGGTGCTGATGCTGGCCGCCATGCACATCGGCCGCACCGCGTGCTCGCTGTCGAGCGCCTACTCGCGCATGGCGAAAGACCCGTCGCGGCTGCACGGCATGCTGCAGGCGCTGAAGCCGGGGCTGATCTACGCATCGGATGCGAAGGTGTACGGCGGCTCGCTCGCCGGCTGCGGCGTCGAGGCGGTCACCGTGTTCAGCCGCAACGCCGAGGCGCATCCCGGTGCGATGGCGTTCGAGCGGCTGCTCGCGGCGAAGGAAACGCCCGCCGTCATGCAGGCCTTCGCCGACGTGCTGCCCGACACGCACGCCAAGTACCTGCTGACCTCAGGCTCGACCGGCAAGCCCAAGATCGTCATCAACACGCACCGCATGCTCTGCGCCAACCAGCAGATGATGGCGCAGACCTGGCGCTTCCTCACGCGGGAAGCACCGGTGCTGGTCGACTGGCTGCCCTGGAGCCATACCTTCGGCGCAAACCACAACCTGAACATGGTGCTGTGCCACGGCGGCGCACTCTACATCGACGAGGGCCGGCCCGCGCCGGGCCTGATCGAGAAGACGGTGCGCAACCTGCGCGAGGTGAAGCCCACGCTGCTGTTCAACGTGCCGCGCGGCTTCGACATGCTGCTGCCCTTTCTCGAAGCCGACGACGCGCTGGCCGCCGAGGTGTTCTCGCGCCTGCGGCTGGCCTTCTACGCGGCGGCGGCGCTCGCGCCTTCCACCTGGCAGCGGCTCGAAGCGGTGGCTGCGCGCGTACGCCCTACCCGGCCGCTGTGGCTCACCACCTCGTGGGGCGCGACCGAGACCTCGCCCGCCATCACCTCCGCACACTGGAAGCTCGACGGCGCCGGCTGCATCGGCGCGCCGCTGCCCGGGCTGGAGCTGAAGTTCGTGCCCAACGGCGAGAAGCTGGAGATGCGCGTGAAGGGCGTCTCGGTGTTTCCGGGCTATCGCGATGCACCGCGCGAGACGGCGCAGGCCTTCGACGAAGAGGGCTACTACCGCATCGGCGACGCCGGCTTCCTCGCGAACCCGGCGCAGCCCGCGCAGGGCGTGATCTTCAACGGCCGCGTGGCGGAAGACTTCAAGCTCTCGAGCGGCACCTGGGTGTCGGTGGGCACGCTGCGCGTCAAGCTGGTGTCGCTGCTTGCGCCGCATGCGCAGGACGTGGTGCTCACCGGCCACGACCGCGACGAGATCGGCATGCTGGTGTTTCCCAGCCCGCAAGGCGCTGCGCTCGCGCCCGATGCCCTGCGCGAACGCATCGCTGGCATGCTGCGCGCGCTGCGCGACGAAGGCGCGGGCTCCTCGCAATGCCCGGCCTGCGCATTGGTGCTGGCCGAGCCCCCAAGCCTCGACGCGGGCGAGATCACCGACAAGGGCTACATCAACCAGCGCGCCGTGCTGACGCGCCGCGCGACCGACGTGGCGCGGCTGCATGCGTCCGGCGACGCGCAGGTGGTGCGCCCGGGCTGAACCCCGAATCCCGACTGTTGGAGACATGGCCATGCAGCACGTCACATACGACATCGAAGACACGGTGTGCACGATCACGCTGAACCGCGCGAACAAGCGCAACGCCGTCGACGGTCCCATGGCCGCCGAGCTGCGCGAAGCCTTCGAGCGTTTCGAGGCCGACGACGCGCTGCGCGTCGCGGTGCTGACCGGTGCGGGCGGCAATTTCTGCGCGGGTGCCGATCTCTCGGCCGTGGGCGACCCGGCCCGCCGCAACGAGCTCGATCCCCAAGGCGGCGGCAGCGGCCCGATGGGGCCGACGCGCATGGCGCTGTCGAAGCCGCTGCTCGCGGCGGTGAACGGCCACGCGGTGGCGGGCGGCCTCGAACTCGCGCTGCTGGCCGACCTGCGCGTGGCCGACGAGGACGCGGTGTTCGGGGTGTTCTGCCGCCGTTGGGGCGTGCCGCTGATCGACGGCGGCACGGTGCGGCTGCCGCGCATCGTGGGCATGGGCCGCGCGCTCGACATGATTCTTTCGGGCCGTGCGGTGGGCGCGGCCGAGGCGCTGGCGATGGGCCTCGTCAACCGCGTCACGCCACCGGGCGGCGCGCTGGCCGCCGCGCAGGAACTGGCCCGCCAGCTCGCTGCGTTCCCGCAGCGATGCATGCTGGCCGACCGCCGCAGCGCCTACGAACAATGGGACCTGCCGCTGGCCGAAGCGCTGCGCCGCGAAGGCGCGCTGGGCGTGCCGATGGTCTTCGCCGAGGGCGAAGCCGGCGCCGCGCGCTTCGCAAGAGGCGCCGGCCGCCACGGCGAGTTCGGGCACTGAGCGCCTGGCTTCAGCGCCTGGGCGCGGCCTTCTTCTTCGGCTCGCTCCCGCCGCCGAACAGCTTCTCCACCTGCTGCCCCATCCGGGCTCCGATCGCCGTGCCCACGCCCGGCAGCACCGCGCTGCCGATGGCCGCGCCGGTGAGCGCAGCGCCGGTCAACGACAGCTCGGGGTCGCTCATGGTGCCGCTCACCTTGAGCGGGACGCCGACCACGCCGTCGACGAGGTCCACCGCGATCTCGCCGTCGAGCCTGCGGTTGAACAGCTTCAGGTTGCCGCTCGCGGTGAGCACCCCGGAACGGGCCTTGAGGTTGCTGTACTGCATTACCACGCCGTCTTCGGTGCCCTGGGTGTCGAGCGTGCCGGTGAGTTCGTCCAGCGCGGTGGTGCCTCCGCGGCTGATGCCGGCGGTGGTGACGGCCTTGGCCACGTCCAGCCGCGTGAGCATGGCGGGCTGCACCGAGAAGGTGGTGCGGGTGTGCAGGCCGCGGATCAGCGCGCCCAGTTCCTCGGCATCGCCGGCCTCGGTCCTGAGCGTGGTGTGGCCCGAGACCTTGCCCGCCACCGAAGTGCGGCGGCCAAAGGCCTGCACCAGGCTTTCGATGTCGACCTGGCGCGGCTCCAGCTCGGCCGACACCCGCAATTTGCCGCCGGGCGGCGTCTCGAGGCGGGCGACGCCGTTCCACGTGCCGCCGCCCACTTCGATGCGGGTGCGCCAGCGGTCCTGCCCGTCCAGGCGGTCCAGCCGAAGCCGCGTGAGTGTCGTGGCGCCGGCCCGTTCGAGCCGGGCCTGGCGCGGGCGCCAGCCGGGGTCGAAGCGGATGTCGCCGTCGTAGGCCAGCGCAATATCGCGCCGGTCGATCCAGACCACGTCGCGCCAGCGCAGCTGTGCCAGCGGCACGGGTGCCAGCGTCCACGGCGCGGGCAGCGCCACCAGATTGCCGCTGTCCTCCTGCGGCTTGGGGCCCTTGCCCCGGAACGCCCGCACCGAGGCGCGCGGCAGCACCAGGCTTTCGATCTCGAGATCGTCAACGGCAACGATGCGCTGCAGCAGCGGCGCGAGCTTCAGCCGCAGGGTCAGGCGGCGCAGGGTGATGGGACGCGGCTGGTCGGTGGCGATCTCGGACAGCGCCAGCACGGGCACCGGCAGCAGCGACCAGTGGGCCCCGCCGACCTTCAGGGCAACGCCGAAGCGCTTCTCGAAGCCTTCGGCGATCTTCGCGGCCACCTCTTGGTCGGAGGGCAGGCGCATGCTCACCACCCACACCAGCGCGCCCACGCCCAGCAGCAGCGCTGCGGCGATGCCCAGGAGCCAGCGGCGGACGGGGTGCTTCATCGGTGCAAGCTAGCACGCAAAGGCGACTCGGTTTGTCAGTCGCCATCGCTATAGTTTTGAGTCCCCTTTTACAGGCAAGAAGGAAGTACCGAATGCGTATCTGGAAAAAAGAAGTCTCCGTCGAGGAGCTGACCCGCAACCACGTCGGCACCGCCGTCTCCGCGCTGGGCATGGAATTCCTGGAGGTGGGCGACGACTTCATCCGCGCCCGCTGTCCGGTGGACGAGCGCACCCGCCAGCCCTACGGCATCCTGCACGGCGGCGTGTCGGTGGTGCTGGCCGAGACGCTGGGCTCCTGCGGCGCGCACTACTCGGCGCCCGAGGGCGACCGCGCCGTGGGCCTGGACATCAATGCCAATCACATCCGCTCCGTCACCAGCGGCTGGGTCATCGGCACGGCGCGGCCGGTGCACCGCGGCCGCAGCACGCAGGTCTGGCAGATCGAGCTGACGAACGAGGCGGGCGAGCTGACCTGCGTGTCGCGCATCACCATGGCGGTGCTGCAGGCGCGCTGAGCGCCGCTCTTTCGTTCTTCTCTTGCGGCGGTGTTCAGGCCGGGGTTCATCGACCACAATCACGCCCCACCAACAAGAGGAGATGAAAGCAATGTTCAAGTGGACTGAAAGGCCCGCGTCCGCGCTGGCCAACGGCGCGGTCATCGCGCCCGACGAGCGCCTGCCCTGGCTGCAGACCGGCGCCATGGGCGTACAGCACGTCATCGCGATGTTCGGCGCCACGGTGCTGGCGCCGATCCTGATGGGCTTCAACCCCAACATCGCGATCCTGATGAGCGGCATCGGCACGCTGATCTTCTACTTCGTCACCGGCGGCAAGGTGCCGAGCTACCTGGGCTCGAGCTTCGCCTTCATCGGCGTGGTGATCGCGGCCAGCGGCTATGCGGGCAAGGGGCCCAACCCCAACATCGCGGTGGCGCTGGGCGGCATCGTGGCCTGCGGGGTGGTGTACATCCTGATCGGGGCGCTGGTGCAGGCCATCGGCACCGGCTGGATCGAGCGCGTCATGCCGCCGGTGGTCACGGGCGCCGTGGTGGCGGTGATCGGGCTCAACCTCGCGAGCGTGCCGATCAAGAACATGGCGGCCAGCAACTTCGACTCGTGGATGCAGGCCGTGACCTTCCTTTGCGTGGGGCTGGTGGCGGTGTTCACGCGCGGCATGCTGCAGCGCCTGCTGATCCTGGTCGGGCTGGTCCTGGCCACCATCGTCTATGCGATGCTGACCAACATCCTGGGCATGGGCAAGCCGGTCGACCTGAGCGGCATCGCCAATGCGGCCTGGTTCGGCCTGCCGACCTTCACGGCGCCGGTGTTCACGGCCAACGCGATGCTGCTGATCGCCCCCGTGGCGATCATCCTGGTGGCGGAGAACCTCGGTCACCTGAAGGCGGTGACGGCCATGACGGGCCGCAACCTCGACCCGTACATGGGCCGCGCCTTCATCGGCGACGGCATCGCCACGGTGGTGAGCGGCGCGGCCGGCGGCACGGGCGTGACGACCTACGCCGAGAACATCGGCGTGATGGCGGCCACGCGCATCTACTCGACGGCGGTGTTCGTGGTGGCGGCGCTCATCGCGCTGGTGCTGGGCTTCAGCCCGAAGTTCGGTGCGCTGATCCAGGCGATTCCGCTGCCGGTGATGGGCGGCGTGAGCATCGTGGTGTTCGGCCTGATCGCGATCGCGGGCGCCAAGATCTGGGTCGACAACAAGGTCGACTTCTCGCAGAACAGGAACCTGATCGTCGCGGCCATCACGCTGATCATCGGCACCGGCGACTTCACGCTGAAGTTCGGCGACTTCGCGCTCGGTGGCATCGGCACCGCGACCTTCGGCGCGATCCTTCTTTACGCGCTGCTGGGGCGCTCGAAGAACTGACGCTAGGCACCCCGGAAAAGTGCAACCTCGTGAAAGAAGTGTTCTCCCGGGGGCCCGAAGCAGGGCCTGTTCATTGGGGTTTGGCCCGCGCCCGTTAGACTCCAACGCTTTTCGCACCGACGTTTTCCCAATGGCCGATGTCTCCGCCGCGCGCACCAAGGCGGTTTTCGAATTCAAGAGCGCCACGCTGCCGCTGATCGCAGTGATCCTCAAGACGTCCGACCTGGACGTGCTGGCCGAGGCGCTCGACGCCCAGCTGGCCGATTCGCCCGACTTCTTCGAGCAGGAGCCGGTGGTGATCGATCTCTCGCTGCTGCAGGAAGAGCAAGGCGAGGGCGAACTCGACTTCGCCGCCCTGCGCGGCCTGCTGGCGCGCCACCAGACCCAACCCATCGCAGTGCGCGGCGGCAACGCCGCGAAGAACGCCGCGGCGCGCGCCGCAGGCCTCTCGGTGGCGGCCATGCCCGCGGCCCCCGCGCCCCGTGCCCCGGCGCCGCCGGCCGAGGCGCCCGCATCGGAAGCCCCGCAGATCGTGCGCGAAGTGCCGGTGCCGGCCAACGGCACGCTGCTGATCGACAAGCCGCTGCGTTCGGGCCAGCAGGTCTACGCCCGTGGCGGCGACGTGGTGGTGACCGCGGTGGTGAGCTTCGGCGCCGAAGTCATCGCAGACGGCAACGTGCATGTGTACGCACCGCTGCGCGGCAAGGCCATTGCCGGCGCGCGCGGCAACACCGAGGCGCGGATCTTCTCGACCTGCATGGAAGCGCAGCTGGTGGCCATTGCGGGCATCTACCGCACCAACGAGGTGCCGCTGCCCGGCACGGTGCTGGGCAAGCCGGCCCAGGTGCGCCTCGATGGCAAGAAAATCGCGATCGACGCAATCTGATGCGCCCCCCGGCTTTGCACTCCGCTTCGCTGCGTGTCATTCGCCCCCCCCGAGGGGGAGGCGCGGCTCGCCTTGGGGCGGCCCGGCGGCGGCCGCATCTCGCATAACCAACAACTGAATCGAAACAAGAAGGAATGGCCATGGCCAAAATTGTGGTGGTGACTTCGGGCAAGGGCGGCGTCGGCAAGACGACGACGAGCGCCAGCTTCGCGTCGGGCCTCGCGCTCGCGGGCAAGAAAACGGCGGTGATCGACTTCGACGTGGGCCTGCGCAACCTCGACCTGATCATGGGCTGCGAACGCCGCGTGGTGTATGACCTGATCAACGTCATCCAGGGCGAAGCCAACCTGAGCCAGGCACTCATCAAGGACAAGCAGTGCGACAACCTGTTCGTGCTGGCCGCCTCGCAGACGCGTGACAAGGAAGCGCTCACGCAGGAGGGCGTCGAGAAGGTGCTGACCGACCTCGCCGCGATGGAGTTCGACTACATCGTCTGCGACTCGCCGGCGGGCATCGAGACCGGTGCCATGATGGCCATGCACTTCGCCGACGAAGCACTGATCGTCACCAACCCCGAAGTCTCCTCGGTGCGCGACTCGGACCGCATCCTGGGCATGCTCAGCAGCAAGACCAAGCGCGCCAAGGAAGGCGGCGACCCGATCAAGGAGCACCTGCTGATCACCCGCTACAACCCGAACCGGGTGGCGGGCGGACAGATGCTCTCGCTGGAAGACATCCAGGACATCCTGCGCATCAAGCTCATCGGCGTGATCCCCGAGTCGGAAAGCGTGCTGCATGCCTCGAACCAGGGCGTGCCCGCGATCCACGACAAGGAAACCGACGTGGCGCAGGCCTACAGCGACGTGGTGGCGCGCTTCCTCGGAGAGGACAAGCCGATGCGCTTCGTCGACGCCGAGAAGCCCAGCTTCTTCAAGCGGATCTTCGGAGGCAAGTAGGCATGTCGTTTCTCTCGTTCCTGCTTGGCGAGAAGAAGAAGACTGCAAGCGTCGCGAAAGAGCGCCTGCAGATCATCCTCGCGCACGAGCGCTCCAGCCTCAGCGGCAAGAAGCGCCCCGACTATCTGCCCGAACTCCAGCGCGAGCTGGTGGCGGTGATTTCCAAGTACGTGTCGATCAACGCCGACGACATCAAGGTGCACCTGGAAACCCAGGACAACCTCGAAGTGCTCGACATCAAGATCGAGCTGCCCGACCCGGCGCCGGCGCGCTGACGGGTTTCGCGGACCTCAGCGCACGGGGTCCGCAAGAAAGCGCAGCACCTGCTCGAGCACCTCCGGCGCCTGGAGGATGCGGCGGTGCCCGAGCCCCTGCGTGGCCGCCAGCTGCGCGCCGCGGATCGCATCGCGGTAGGCCTCGGCATCGGCGAAGCGGTTCACGCGGTCGTCTCGGTCGTGCACGATCAGCGTCGGCTGCACGATGCGCGGGCCCACGGCGGCCGGCTCCAGCTGCGCCATCAGGACCCCTTCACGCGATTCGAACAGCCGCTGCATCGCCCCCCGCGTGGCTTCGCTGAGGCCGAAGGTGTGCGCGAAGTAGCGCGTGTATTCGCGCGGCGAAGCAGGCGGCGCCAGCAGCACGAGGCGCTGCGCCGGAAGGCCGCGCGCCGCCGCAAGAGCGAGCCCGTTGGCGCCCAGCGAATGCGCGACGGCGGCGCGCAACGCGTGGCCATCGGCCGCGAGCCGGGCTGCCACGTAGGCGATGGCGCGTGCGAACTGCGGCGAGTTGCTCATCGTGCCCGCGCTGCGGCCATGCGCCGGCAGCTCGAGCAGCACGGGCCGCAGCCCTGCCGCAGCCACGGCCTGCGCGAGCGGCAGCATCTGCCCCGCGTGCCCGCCCCAGCCGTGCACCAGCAGCACCACGGGCGCCGACTCCGCACCCGAGTCCTGCGCGGCCAGGTGGTAGATGCCGACGCCCGCGTCCTCGAAGGCCCAGCCCTCGCGGCGCCATTCCGCGCCGGGGCCCTGCCCGCGATAGAGCCACTTGGGCGGCAGCGGCGTGCCGAACAGGCGATACGCGGCGCGCACGCCGAGTGCGGGCCAGAGTCGCTGCGAGGTGGTCAGGCCGAAGCGCAGCGCGCGCATCGTGCGGCTGGGCCGGTAGTAGTTCGACTGCGCGGCATGGCCGGCGGCTGGCGTGGAAGTGGTCGTCATGGCGCGGCGTTCCTTCCGGGCGTTCAGTACCAGACCCAGTCGCGGTTGCTGCGAGGCAGGCTGCGCAGGGTGTCGCGCAAGCCCTTCGCGCCGAGGACGGCCGCATAGGCGGCGAGAAAGAGGGCGATGATCAGCATGGTGCTTCTCCTTTTTATCGCACAGCCGTGCGAAATTCTGGCAAATGGAAACGTCGAGGACCGCCTGCTTCGTGGCCGGCTCAGGCGAGATAACTGGAAAGAAGCCGCTGCCAGGTCTGCACGGCGCGCTCGGCGGCCTGTGGATCGCGCAGGAAGCGCGCGTCGTGCAGCTGGGTCATGGTCACGCCGTTGAGCTCGCTCACGAGCTGCGCGGGGTCGGTGTCGGCCTTGAGTTCGCCGGTCTCGATGGCCTGCAGCACGGTGCGGCGCAGCGCGGCGCGCCAGCGCGTGATTTCGTCGAACAGCATGTCGCGCAGCTCGCCCTCGCGGTCATCGAACTCGAAGGCACCGGCCATGTAGAGGCATCCGGTGTGCATCTCGACGTCGCGCGTGCGGGCGATCCAGCGCGCGACGATCTCGTTGAGCCGCGCCAGGCCCTTCGGCTTCTGCATGGCGGGCACGAACACCTCGGCCAGGAAGCCGCGGCCGTACTCCTCGATGACGGCCTTCTGCAGCGCCTCGCGCGAACCCACGCGGGAGAACACGCCGCTCTTGGAAAGGCCCAGCCGGCTCGCGACGGCCTGCAGCGTGATCGCCTCCAGGCCTTCGGCCAGCGCAAGGTTCATCGCCGCGCCGACGATGGCGGCGCGGGTGAGTTCGCTCTTCTGGGTCTTGGCGTCCATGCCACAAACTTTAGCACACTCGTGCGAAATTGCAAACGAGCCCTGCTGGAGTGCCTTAAAGATGTTTTGCTCATGTGAAACCAACAAACGCATCGTTCCCCGAACGAGCCCTTGTGCCGAGAATCCGCGGTCGGCCCCAGCCGGGGCTCCATGACTCTTCTCGCGCCAGATGAACTTCCAGCAACTGCGCTCGGTACGCGAGGCCGTTCGTTGCGGCTTCAACCTGACCGAAGTCGCCCATACCCTTCACACTTCGCAGCCCGGCGTGAGCCGGCAGATCCGCGAGCTCGAGGAGGAGCTCGGCATCGAACTCTTCGTGCGCGCGGGCAAGCGGCTCACGGGGCTCACCGAGCCGGGCGGGCACGTGCTGCCGATCATCGAGCGCATGCTGATGGAGAGCAGCAACCTCAAGCACGCGGGCCAGGAGTTCGTCGCGCAGCAGAGCGGCCTGCTCTCGGTGGCGGCCACGCACTCGCAGGCGCGCTATGCGATGCCGGTGGCGGTGCAGGAATTCCGCATGCAGTTTCCGAACGTGAAACTGCACCTGCACCAGGGCTCGCCCAAGCAGATCGCGCAGATGCTGCTCGACGGCGAGGCCGACGTGGGCATTGCCACGGAAGCGCTGGGCGACTACCCGCAGCTTGTTGCCCTGCCCTGCTACCGCTGGACGCATTCCGTGGTCGTGCCGCCGGGGCATCCGCTGCTCGACGCGCCACTGACGCTCGACGCGCTCACGCGCTATCCGCTGATCACCTACGACACGGGCTTCACGGGCCGCTCGCGCATCGACGAGGCCTTCGGGCAGCGCGGGCTGCAGCCCAACATCGTGCTTGCCGCGATGGACGCCGACGTGATCAAGACCTACGTGCAGCTGGGCCTTGGCGTAGGCATCGTGGCCGGCGTGGCCTACGAGGCCGAGCGCGACACGCAGCTGCGCGCACTCGATGCAGGGCGGCTGTTCGGCATCAACCTCACCAAGCTCGCGGTGCGGCGCGGCACCTACCTGCGCAAGTACGTCCACGCCTTCATCGAGTCGTTCGCACCGACGCTGACGCGCGCCGTGGTGGAGAAGGCATTGGGCGACGATGCCGGGGCCTCGCACTACGAAATCTAGGCCTTGTCCAGCGGCTGTTGCGCGGTGTGTACTGCAGGCGGCAGGGGGGTTTAAAAAGAAGCATGCAGCTTCACACAGGGAGCGTACATTCTGATTAATTCCCTGGCTTCCTGGAAACGGATCAGCAATGGCATCGACCTCGCAGCAGCAACAGCAAACAAGGGCCGCCCTCAAGGCGGCCGATGCAGCCGAACGGCGCGAGCGGTTGAGACGGGCATTGCCTGCAACGGTCGAATTGCTGCAAAGCCGCCAGGCAGACCGCATCGACGATGCTGACATCGACGCGTACGTGAGCCTCAACTGGCTCGAATGGCATGGTGGCGGCCTTCGACTGACCATCACCGGGCGCAACGTCTGCGCCCAGTCGGTGCCCACTGCGCTGGTCTGAAAAAAACGCCGCAGGCCTCGCGGCCTGCGGCGCTCGTCCGTTGCGAAGAACGACGTTTGTTTACTGGCCTGCGATGATGTTCGCGATCACTCCGGTGGCAATCGCCGCGAGCACGAAGTCACCGCCTACCCCCACCCACTGGTAGCCCCGCGGCGGCTGCTGCAGGCGGTAGGCGCGCCAGTCCTGCACCACGTAGTTGCGGCCACGGTACTCGGCCGGCACGCGGCCGCCACGGCGCCATTCGGCGTGCGGCTGCGGGAAGCCACGTCGATCGAACTGGCGGCCGTCGCGGAAGTCCTGGTTGCCGCGGTAGTAGCCGCCTTGCGGACCGTGCCGGTCGAAGTTGCGGTCGCGCTGATCCCGCTGATCCCGCTGTTCGTAGCGGCCGTCGCCCGGACGGCCATCGCCGTGACGGTCCTGCGCAAAGGCGCTCCCCGCCGCCATGCACATCGCGAGCGCTGCAGCGACGACGGCCATGCTCTTTGAATTGGTGATCATCTGGAAATCCTTCATGCGTTGATGACGAATTCATTGTGGGCCGCGCATGTGTCCGCTACGGACGCTTCGGGTCGCGGACAGGTGAAGTCCGGTAAGCGCCGGTATCCGCGCGGCGCCTTGTCCTTCAAGGAGGCGCGTCGAGCCTCTCGCACGAGTGCCGCTGCCCTCCTCCATTCACTGGCAAGGGACAAGCGCCTGCGAGCTGCGTTTAAGCTGCGCGCCACATGAAGCGAAGACACCTCCTGCACCTGCTGGCCAGCGCACCTGCCATGGCCGCTCTGGTGGCCTGCGGCAAGCGCAGGGGCTCGGCCGCCGCACTGAAATCCGATGCCCGCGTGCTGGCCTTGGGTGACAGCCTGACCTACGGCTACGGCGCGCCGCCCAATGCGGCGTGGCCCGTGAAGCTGGGCGAGCTCACGGGCTGGCAGGTCGAGAACGCAGGCATCAACGGCGACACCTCGGATGGCGCGCTACAACGCCTGCCAGGGCTGCTGGGCGCGGGCAGCTATGACGCGATCCTGATCGGCATCGGCGGCAACGACATGTTGCGCGGCATGTCGGCCGCGGCCACGCGCGACAACATCGCGGCCCTGGTCAGTGAAGCGCGGGCGCACACGCCATACGTCGCGCTGCTGGCCACGCCGGCGCCCGACGCCATGCGCGCGGCGATCGGCTCGCTCAGCGATGCGCCGTTCTACGAAGAGATCGCGAAGTCGGGGCAGGCGCTGCTCGTGGCGAACGTGTATTCGAGCGTGCTGTCGGATGCGTCGCTGCGCTCCGATCGCATCCATGCCAATGCACGAGGCTATGAAAAGGTCGCGCAGCTGCTGGCGGACCAGCTCAAGGCCGCGGGCTGGCGCTGATCAGGCATTCAGCAAGTCGACGTAGGCACCCCGCACCAGCTGGTCGGCGCCCACGCCCAGCTGCGCCATGAGCGCATGCGCTTCTGCGATGCCGGCCTCGGACGATTCGCCTTCTTCCAGCACCACCTCGAGCTCGAGGAATTCACCGAGGCCTTCCACGCGGTCGAGGTGCACGCGCGTGCGGCCGACCATGAACAGCCGGCGCTGCTTGCGCACGCGGCCCGCCTGCCCCCACGCGAGCGCGAGCGATTCGCGCAGCACGTCTGGCGTGGCGCACGGCGTGATCAGGTAGAACGATTCCTTCGGGCCGCTGCTGTTGGCGCGGCGATAGAAGATCAGCTCGGCACGGCCAGGCGCGAAGGTGCGCAGCTTGAGGCGGTCAGCGCTGTCGGCGCAGCGGAAGAAAGTGTCGTCCTGCGCGATCTCGACGGGGCCGTGGTCGGCCAGCGTCTCGGCGATGCGCGCCACGCGTTCCACGCTGTCGATGCGGGCCTTGATTTCGATGTTTCTTGCCATATCAGGCTCTCCCCCAGGCTTCGCGCACTTCGTGTCGCTTCGCCACCCTCTTCCGGCGCAACACCAGTGGCCCGGCAAAGCCGGTTCCACGGTGTTCCTGGATTGGCGGTCAAGGCGCGTTGCCCTGCGGCCCCACGGACGGCGGCGCCGCGCGACCGCTCGAGCCCGGCGAGAGCTTGCGGCCGAAGGCCTCACCCACGTTGCGCACCGGCCGGCTGGCTTTCTCCGACACGTTGTTGACGCCGCGCCGCGTGGCCGCATCCGCGCGGTTGACGCTGCGGCCCGCGGCGTCGGTGCCGCGCTGCACGCTGCCCACGACCTTGCCGCTGCGCGAGGGTGACTTGATGGTGTGAGCGCGTCGGGCCTGCGGCGGGTTGTCTGCGCTCTGGGCTTGCGCGCCCACCGGCAGCCACAGTGCGGCGGCCATCGCCGCGACGAGCGATGTGCGAAAGATGTTCGAGAGTTTCATGGAGTCTCCTTGGTGTCGTCTGCTTCCGCTGCGGCCGCGCGTGCCATGCGTTCGCTCTTCCAATACACGTCGTCGCCGCCGTCCATCCGGTTGAGCACGCGCGCGAGCACGAAGAGCAGGTCGCTGAGCCGGTTGAGATATTGGCGCAGTGCGTCGTTGAGTTCGGCCGCCGCGCCGAGCGCGACCACCGCACGCTCGGCCCGCCGCGCCACCGTGCGGCACACATGCGCGAGCGAGGCTGCGCGCGTGCCCGCGGGCAGGATGAATTCGGCAAGGCGCGGCAGCGCGGCGTTGTGCTCGGCCAGCGCGTTGTCGATCTGCAGCAGCGCATCGGCCTTCAGCAGCGTGAAACCCGGCATCGACAACTCGCCGCCGAGATTGAAGAGCTGGTGCTGCACGTCGACCAGCAGCTCGCGCACGGGCTCCGGCATGGGCTCGCACAGCAGCAGGCCGATCTGCGAGTTGAGTTCGTCCACGTCGCCCATCGCGTGCACGCGCAGGTGGTCTTTCGGCACGCGCGTGTTGTCGCCGAGGCCGGTGGTGCCGTCGTCGCCGGTGCGGGTGGCGATCTGGGAAAGTCGGTTGCCCATGGTGGCTCCTGTTTTTACAGCTCGACGGTCGAAGCGTCTATCTTGCCCGCGAGCCATTGCAGGCCGGCAAGATGCTGCTGGTCATGGCTGCAGAGGTAGTGGATGAGGCTGCGCATCGTGAGCGGGCCGTAGCCTTCGAACACGGCCGTGCGCGTGAGCTGTGCGTCGCTCAGGCTGGAGATGATTTCCATCGTCTGCACGCGCGCCATGCGGAAGTCGGCCAGCACCTTCGCCGCGTCGGCCGTGCCGTATGCACGCGCGATGGCCAGCGGCTCGCTGTCGATCGACGCCAGCGTCGGATGCGTCTCCTGCAGCGTGCGGCGAAAGCGCACGTGGTAGCCCTCGATCTCGATGTCGCGCACGTGGCAGAGCTGCTCGATGGCGGTGAAGGCCTCGCTGGGCACACCCTCCCACGAGGGCGGCGCCCAATGCCGGAAGGCCGTGGGAATGGCCGCGTAGTGGGCTTCCAACTGCGACGGGAAGGCGGCGAGAGCGCTGAGGGTCGTGGGGTTCATGTTTTTTCCGAAGCGCATTATGGTGCGCGCTCCGTAGAATGGCCGATCACCCTCACGCTGCCAGGAGACACACGATGAACGCCCCGACCTCCACCTCGCACCTGATGCCGGAGCTTCATCTGCGCGACGTGCCTGCGGCCCTGATCGACGGACTGAAGGCGCGCTTCGGCGCCAACTGTTCCACGGCCATGGCGGTGCGCACGCAGCACGGGCGCGACGAATCTTCCTTCGATGCGCCGCCGCCAGCCGCCGTGGTGTTCGCAGAGAACACGCAGGACGTGGCCGACACGGTGAAGCTGGCCAGCGAGCACAGCGTGCCGGTCATCCCCTTCGGCGTGGGCTCCTCGCTCGAAGGCCACCTGCTGGCGGTGCAGGGCGGCATCAGCATCGACGTGTCGCGCATGAACCGTGTGCTGTCGGTCAACGCCGACGACCTCACGGTGACGGTGCAGCCCGGCGTCACGCGCAAGCAGCTCAATGAAGAGATCAAGAGCACGGGCCTGTTCTTCCCCATCGACCCGGGGGCCGACGCGTCCATCGGCGGCATGACGGCCACGCGCGCCAGCGGCACGAACGCGGTGCGCTACGGCACGATGCGCGAGAACGTGCTGGCGCTCGAAGTGGTGACGGCCGCGGGCGACGTCATCCGCACCGGCACGCGCGCGAAGAAGTCTTCGGCCGGCTATGACCTCACGCGCCTCATGGTGGGCAGCGAAGGCACGCTGGGCGTGGTCACCGAGATCACGCTGCGCATCTACCCGCTGCCCGAGGCGGTGTCGGCGGCAATCTGCTCGTTCCCGAGCATCGAGGCGGCCGTGCGCACGACCATCGAGACCATCCAGCTCGGCGTGCCGATCGCGCGCGTGGAACTGATCGACGTGAACACGGTGCGCATGGTGAACGCCTACGCCAAGCTGAACCTGCGCGAAGAGCCGATGCTGCTGATGGAATTCCACGGCTCGCCGGCCGGCGTGAAGGAGCAGGCCGAGACGGTGCAGGAACTGGCCAGCGGGCATGGCGGCAACGCCTTCGAATGGGCCAGCACGCCGGAAGAACGCACGCGGCTGTGGACGGCGCGGCACAACAGCTACTTCGCAGCCGTGCAGTCGCGCCCGGGCTGCCGCGTGATTTCGACCGACACCTGCGTGCCGATCTCGCGCCTGGCCGATTGCCTGCTCGATTCGGTGGCCGAAGCCGATGCGAGCGGCATCCCCTACTTCCTCGTCGGCCACGTGGGCGACGGCAACTTCCACTTCGGCTACCTGCTCGACCCGAACATTCCCGAAGAGCGCGTGAAGGCCGAGGCGCTGAACCATGCGCTGGTGAGCCGCGCGCTGGCGCTCGAAGGCACTTGCACCGGCGAGCATGGCGTGGGGCTGCACAAGATGGACTTCCTGGTGACCGAGGCGGGCGTCGGCGCGATCGACATGATGCGCACGATCAAGCGCGCGCTCGACCCGAAGAACATCATGAACCCCGGGAAGATCTTCAGCCTCTGATCCGTTCGGGCGACGCCCCGTGAAAAAGCCCGGCGGCTCGCGAGAGCCCCGGGCTTTTTTTGTCGACGATGCGACCGGCGAGCGCGCTTACTTGCGGCGGCGTGCCGGTGCCTGCTCCGCCGGCACATAGGTCTGCGACGGCGCCGCACCGCCATCCACGCCCAACCGGCCGCCGCCGCCGAGCCCTTGGCCGCGCACCGTCTGCGCCTTGTAGTTGCGCAGCGAACGCACCATCTGGTTGAAGGCGTCCATGAAGGCCGCGGCAATCACCTTGCCCTGCGCGGTGTTGGTATAGCCGCCGAGGCCGCCGCCCGCGCTGCGGCCGGCCAGCGCGCCGAAGGCGCCGAAATCGGTCTTGGAGGCGCTGCCTTCGGAGGCCGCGACCTGCACGCCCGAGCGGTTGTCGATCAGTGTCAGCAGGGCGCTGGCTTCCTTGGTCTGCATGTTGCCGCCGATGGCCGCCAGTGCGCGGCCACGGCCGCCACCCACCAGCCCGCCCAGCGCCCCGCCGATGCCGCCCGCGTCGCTGTTGCTGAACACGATCTCGGGCGACAGGCCGTAGTCGGAGGCCACCATTTGCCCACGACCGAAGTTGCTGCCGCCGCGCATTTCACCCGATTGCATCAGCGCGCGCTCGCGCGTCATCGCGTTCATGCCAGCCGCGCCGCGCTCGACCACGATGAAGCAGTTCGATTGCTGCACCAGCAGGCGCAGCAGGTTGGCCGTGGGCGGCAGGCGGTATTCGCCGGTAAGGATGGTGTACCAGCCTGCATTCACGTTCTCGATCAGTGACACCGTGCCGAGCGGCGATTCGCAGCGCTCGAGCTGGCTGCTTTCGCCGGCGGTGGCGCTGCCTGCGGCGCTGCCGGTGGCCATGGTCTTGGCCGACTGGCTGCCCATCTGCATGTCGGTCGCCGCGCAACCGGTGAGGAGAAGTGCGCCGACGGTGATGGCCGCGAGCGGGAACTTGGTGAACAGCATGGTGGACTCCCTCCGTTTATTCAAGAAATCTGGGGTTGGAAAAACAGCGGTCGAGGATACGCGCAAAGGATTGCAGGAATCAATCAAACGAACGCCAGCCCCTCGGTTCACAACACTAGGCCGTTCGGCGGATGCGCTCGATCAATCCGTTGAGGGCCTCGATGGAGCCGAAGTGGATGGCGAGCTCGCCGCTTTCCTCGACCCGGCCGCCGCGCTTGCTGCGCTTCTTGATGCGCACCTCGACCTCGGCGGTGAGCAGGTCGGCCAGTTCTTCTTCCACGCGCTGCAGGTCGCGCGACTTCTCGCCGTCGTTGCTGCGCCGCGATGGCGTGAGCGTGAACTCGGCCGCGAGCTTCTTCACCAGCGACTCGGCCTCGCGCACCGACATCTTCTTGGCGGCGATCTGGTTGGCCGCCGTGATCTGCGTGCCGCGATCGAGCGACAGCAGCGCGCGGGCGTGGCCCATGTCGATGTCGCCAGCCATCAGCATCTGCTGTGCGGGTTCGGCCAGGTTCAGCAGGCGCAGCAGGTTGCTGGCCGCGCTGCGCGAGCGGCCCACAGCCTGCGCCGCTTGCTCGTGAGTGAGCCCAAACTCGCTCACAAGGCGTTGCAGACCTTGGGCTTCTTCGAGCGGGTTGAGGTCTTCGCGCTGGATGTTCTCGATCAGCGACATCGCCGCCGCGGCCTCGTTGGGCACGTCGCGCACCAGCACCGGCACGCTGTCGAGGCCCGCGAGCCTGGCGGCGCGAAAACGGCGCTCGCCCGCGATGATTTCGTATTCCGCGTTCTTGGTGGCAGCCGATTCGGCATCGAGCCGGCGCACCAGGATCGGCTGCATGATGCCCTGCACCTTGATGCTCTCTGCCAGCTCGTAGAGCGCGCCTTCGTCCATGCGCGTGCGCGGCTGGTAGACGCCAGCAACCATCTGCTCGAGCATCAGCGTGTTCGGGTTCCTTGGCGCGCCGCCCTCTTCCGGGCCCACGTTGCCGTTCAATCCGTTGTCGACGGAAGGCGCGGCCGTCGGGCCGAGCAGCGCCTCGAGGCCGCGGCCCAGGCCCTTGGGTTTCTTGGTCGCCATCAGTTCTTTTCTTTCGAGATTTCGTTCAGGAGCTTCCGTCCTTCAGGCCAGTCGCCGAGGCCGGATTCAGCATTCAGGTGGCCGCCCGGGCCGGCATCGATGAAGCGCGCCCCCCAATCCCTGGCGAGCTGCTGCGAGCGCGGGGCTTCGCAGTACGGGTCGTCGTTGGCGGCGATCATCACCGCCGGAAACGGCAGCGGCTTGCGCACGATCGGTGCCCAGCCTGGAATCAGCTGGCGCAGGTCGTCGCGCTCCACATCGCCAGGTGCCACCAGCAGCGCACCGCGCACCTTGTGCGTGTTGCGCGAATGCGCGGCCCAGGCCGCGACGAGGATGCAGCCGAGGCTGTGTGCCGCAAGAACCACCGGGCCGGGCGAGGCCAGCACCTCTTCTTCGAGCCGCGCAGACCAGTCGCCGCGCAGCGGTCGCATCCAATCGTGCTGCTCGACACGGCGATCACCGTAAACCGACTCCCACAGGGTTTGCCAATGGCCGGGGCCGCTGTTCTGCCAACCTGGCAGCAGCAGGATGCGAGGATCTGTCATTTGCTACTAACTCGATAGCGCATTGCCAGCCGGTGGCATGCGTCAGGCGTTGTTTTCACTGGTGGAATCGGATGCAGGCGCGACAGCAGGCGCCATCACGTCGTCGGGAATGGGCAGGTCCGGCGCAATGCGCGTGACCGGTGCGATCGGCGGCGCCACCGCGCCCGAGGCAAAAGCGCTTGCGGGTGGCATCTTGTCGATCAGCTCCTGGGCAAAGGCAATGAAGGCCTGGCTGCCGCGGGCGGCTGGATCGAACACCACGCCCGGCAGTCCGTAGCTTGGTGCCTCGGCCAGCCGCACATTGCGCGGAATCACCGTGTCGAACACCTTGTCGCCGAAGTGGGACTTGAGCTGCTCGCTCACTTGCTGCTGCAGCGTGATGCGCGGATCGAACATCACGCGCAGCAAGCCGATGATCTGCAGGTTCTTGTTGAGGTTGGCGTGCACCTGCTTGATGGTGTTGACCAGGTCGGTCAGCCCTTCGAGCGCGAAGTATTCGCACTGCATCGGCACGATCACGCCGTGGGCGGCGCACAGGCCGTTCAGCGTCAACAGGCTCAGGCTCGGCGGGCAGTCGATCAGCACGAAGTCGTACTCGGCACCGACGGCGGCCAGCGCGGTGCGCAGGCGCTTCTCTCGGCGATCGAGTGCCACCATCTCGACTTCCGCGCCGGCCAGTTCGCGGTTGGCGCCCAGCACGTCGTAGCCGCAACCACCCTCCACCAGCTTGTCCGCCTTGACGCGGGCCTCGGACACCGAGGCCGATTCGAGCAGCACGTCGTACACCGTCAGCTCCAGCTGGCGCTTGTCGATGCCCGAACCCATGGTGGCATTGCCCTGCGGATCGAGGTCGATCATCAGCACGCGCTGGCCGACTTTGGCGAGGCCGGCGGCCAGATTGACGGTGGTAGTGGTCTTGCCGACGCCGCCCTTTTGGTTGGCGATGCAGAAAATCTTGGCCATGTGAGTACCGGGATCGATCGATCAGCGCGAGATTGCGAGCTTGACGCCGAAGGCGATCAGGAAACTGCCGGCAAGCTTTTCGAGCGTAGTGGAAATGCGGGGATTCGCGCGGATGCGCTCGGCCAGGAAATGCGTAAGCAGCGTGGAGGTCAGGCCGTACAGGAAAGTCAGCGCGGCGATGGTCACCGCCATTGCGCCGAAGGTGATCAGGCCCTGGTGCCGGGCCGGATCCACGAACAGCGGGAAGAAAGCCATGTAGAACACGATCGCCTTTGGGTTCAGCAGCGTGATGGTGAACGCCTGGCGCATGAAATGGCTGGGCTTGATATTGAGGATGGGTGCCGAACCGGGCTTGGCCAGCAGCATCTTGATGCCCATCCAGGCCAGATAGGCAGCACCCAGCCACTGCACAGCCTTGAAGGCGGCCGGGTAAGCCGCCATCACGGCCGACACGCCAGCCACCGCCGCCCACAGCAGAAACTGGTCGCCGATGATGACGCCGGCCGTCGCAGCCAGGCCGCCTCGGATGCCGCCCTTGCTGGTCGAGGTGATCAGCGCCAGATTGCCCGGACCGGGAATCAGAAGAAACAGGACGATGGCGGCGACGAATGCGCCGTAGTCAGCAATGCCGAACATGGGTTTTGCCTCGAAAAAGCGAGTCGGAAGAGAGACCGAAGGGAGGCATCGAGTCTAAGCGAGCACGCCGTCGCAGAGACTGTTCCGACACCGGCTTTTACCGGTGCCGCCGCTTCTTTTGCGTATTCAGTCGCTGATTTGGGCGAGGTCCTTGCGCGCCCAAACGATGCAGCGCTCGGCATCCAGGCCCGGAACCGTCAGTTGTTCCACGTGAAACACTTTGACGCCCTTGGGCAGGACTGCAAGTTCATCGGTAGGCACCTTGCCCTTCATGGCCAGCCAAACGCCGCCAGGCGCGAGGAGGTTCATGGAACCGTTGAAGAAGTCTGACAACGATGCGAAGGCGCGCGAGCTGATGACCTCGTAGCTGCCAGCCAGGGATTCGACTCGGGCATGCAGTCCGCGAAGGTTCGGCAGTTCCAGTTCGGCTGCCACTTGCTGGACAAAGGCCGCCTTCTTGGCGACCGCATCGAGGCAGCTCACCTCGAGATCGGGCCGCATGATGGCGATCACCACGCCGGGCAAACCGCCGCCGGAGCCGACATCGAGCAACTTGCCCTTCCCTGCCCACTCGCGTTGCAGCGGTGCGATGGCCGCAAGACTGTCGAGCAGGTGGTGTGTGAGTACGCTGGCCGGATCGCGCAAGGCCGTGAGGTTGTAGACCTTGTTCCACTTGAGCATCAGCGTGCCGTAAGCCAAGAGGCGCTCGCCCTGGCTGTCGGACAGGGCGACTCCCATCGCAGCCGCGCCTGCGCGCAGCGTATCGATCGGCGCCGTCATTCCGCAGACTGCGGCTCGGTGGCTGCTTCCGTGGTGGCGGTGTCGCTGGCAAAGGCCCTGTGGCCACCCTTGCGCAGATGAATCATCAGCAAAGAAATGGCGGCTGGCGTCACACCGGAGATACGTGAGGCCAAACCCAAGGTCTCGGGACGGTGCTTGTCCAGCTTCTGCCGCACCTCGAAACTCAGCGCCTTGACCTGGCCATAGTCGAAGTCGGCGGGAAGCTTGAGGTTTTCGAAGTGCGCCGCGCGCTCCACCTCGTCGTGCTGGCGCTCGATGTAGCCTGAGTATTTGGCCGAAATCTCGATCTGCTCGATCTCGGTTTCGCTCAGCGCCACCTGCGCGTTGTACTTGCCGCCGTCCAGTGACATCAGCGTTTCGTAGCTCACGTCGGGCCGGCGCAGCAGGTCGGCCAGGTTGTATTCATGGTCGATGGCCTTCCCCAGCACCCGCTCCGACTCGGCGGCCGGCAGGTTGCGCGGGTTCACCCAGATCGACTTGAGACGCTCTGTTTCACGTGAAACAGCATCACGCTTGCGGCTGAAAGCGTCCCACCGTGCGTCGTCGACCAAGCCAAGCTTGCGCCCTGCTTCGGTCAAGCGCATATCGGCGTTGTCCTCGCGCAGCTGCAGACGGAACTCGGCGCGGCTCGTGAACATGCGGTAAGGCTCGGTCACACCCTTGGTGATCAGGTCATCGACCAGCACGCCCAGGTAGGCCTCGTCGCGACGCGGCAGCCAGGCGTCTTCGCCACGGCACTGCAGCGCGGCGTTGATGCCGGCGAACAGGCCCTGGGCAGCGGCTTCTTCGTACCCGGTCGTACCGTTGATCTGCCCGGCAAAGAACAGGCCCTTGACCGAGCGGGTCTCGAAGCTGCTCTTGAGTTCGCGCGGATCGAAGTAGTCGTACTCGATGGCGTAGCCAGGCCGCAGGATGTGCGCGTTCTCCAGGCCCGGCATCGAGCGCACCAGCTGGTACTGGATGTCGAACGGCAGGCTGGTCGAGATCCCGTTCGGGTAGTACTCGTTGGTCGTCAGTCCCTCGGGCTCCAGGAAGATCTGGTGGCTTTCCTTGTCCGCAAAGCGGTTGATCTTGTCTTCCACACTGGGACAGTAGCGCGGACCCACGCCGTCGATCTTGCCCGTGAACATGGGGCTGCGGTCGAAACCCGAGCGGATGATCTCGTGCGTGCGCGCGTTGGTGTGGGTGATCCAGCAGGGCATTTGCCGCGGGTGCATGTCGGTGCGGCCCATGAAGCTGAACACCGGCATCGGCCCTGCCCCACCAGGCATGCCGTCGCCCGGTTGTTCGGTGCACTTCGAAAAATCAATGCTGCGGCCGTCGAGCCGCGGCGGCGTGCCGGTCTTCAGGCGGCCCTGCGGCAACTTCAGCTCCTTGAGCCGCGCCGACAGGCTGATCGCCGGCGGATCGCCCGCCCGGCCAGCCTGGTAGTTATCGAGGCCGACGTGGATACGGCCATCGAGAAAAGTGCCCGCGGTCAGCACCACCGTGCGCGCGCGAAAGGCAATGCCCACTTGCGTGACGGCGCCGACCACGCGATCGCCCTCCACCATCAGGTCGTCGACTGCCTGCTGGAACAGGCTCAGGTTCGGCTGGTTTTCCAGGCGGTGGCGGATCGCTGCCTTGTACAGGATCCGGTCGGCCTGCGCACGGGTGGCGCGCACGGCCGGGCCCTTGCTCGAGTTGAGAATACGGAACTGGATACCGGCTTCGTCGGTCGCAATTGCCATCGCGCCGCCGAGCGCATCGACCTCCTTCACGAGGTGGCCCTTGCCGATGCCGCCTATCGATGGGTTGCAGCTCATCTGCCCCAGCGTCTCGATGTTGTGGGAGAGCAGCAGTGTCTTGGCGCCCATGCGCGCGGCAGCGAGCGCGGCTTCGGTGCCGGCATGGCCGCCGCCAACGACGATCACGTCGAATTCTTCGGGATACAGCATTTGAAATGGGAGCGCACAACTGACGCGTGCGCGGCGCAAAAGGGGGCGCCAATTTTAATCGTCCAGGCCCCTTTGCGCCCGCTGTGTGGACAAGCTAGGGGCGCCTGCCCAGTTGCGCCCCAACGCCCGTTGTCATTGAACAGATTGCTATGTACTTTATAGCAATCGGGCGGCATCAATCGAGCGTCTTCTTCACCGCGCCAATGCCAAGCGCGGCCAGCACGATGAACAGAACCGCCAGTACCAGGAACAAGCCGAACAGCAGCTTCGCAATGCCGGCAGCACCCGCTGCCACGCCACCAAAGCCCAGCAACGCGGCCACAAGGGAGATGCCCGCAAAAATGATCGCGTACTTCAACATCGGAAACTCCTTCCGGCAGCCTCATGCCACCGTGCCGCGGAGCTTAGAAGAGCGGTCGATACGCTCGATGGTCACCGCGCGCGAGCCGCCGTAGGACAAGAACGCGAGGTTGCCAAACCCGCTAGCATCCGCTGCGGTCTCCCACAAAATCAACCTCCGTCATCCATTGGAGTTTTTTCGAATGAAGCTGTATTACTCGCCAGGCGCCTGCTCGCTCTCCCCTCACATCGCGCTGCACGAGGCAGGCCTCGCCTTCGAGCCGGTACTGGCCAGCACCAAGAGCCACAAGCTGCAGGACGGCACCGACTACTACGGCATCAATCCGCTGGGCTACGTGCCGATGCTCGAACTCGACGACGGCGCCCGCCTGCGCGAAGGCCCGGCCATCCTCCAGTACATCGCCGACCTCGCCCCCACCAAGAACCTCGCGCCGGCCGCCGGCACCATGCAACGCTACCGCCTGCAGGAGTGGCTGACCTTCATCGGCACCGAAGTGCACAAGGGCTTCAGCCCCCTGTTCAACCCGGGCATGCCCGAAGAAGCCAAGGGCATCTTCAAGGACAAGCTCAAGTCGCGCTTCCAGTGGCTCGACGGCGAACTGGCCAGCAAGCAGTTCCTGATGGGCGATCATTTCAGCGTGGCCGACGGCTACCTGTTCACCGTCACCAATTGGACCAAGCCGACCGGCGTCGACATCTCTGACTTTCCCAACCTGCTGGCCTGGCACGCACGCGTGGGTGCCCGGCCCGCCGTACAGGAAGCGATGAAGGCCGAAGGCCTCCTGAAGTAAGCCGAAGCACGCGAAAGCGTGCAGAAGCAGCGAAGCGAGCGAAGCCCCTCCTAGGGAAAACCCGCATCGCTTCAGCCACAAGCCGCACGATGCGGCTTTTTTTATGGCGCACGCTACGGGAAGGCTTCAGAAGACCGAAGAAGGAATCTCCACCATGCCCGAGAAGACCCCTCCCGAACTGCGCGAAGAGATGCGAGGGCCCGTCATGTGGCTCACCATCGACCGGGAAGAGCGCCGAAATGCGATCAACGGCGCGGTGGTCGCGCGGCTGTCGGACGCTCTTGCCCGCGCCAACAGCGACAACGCCGTGCGCGCCGTGGTCATCACCGGCGCCGGCACGCGCGCCTTCTGCGCAGGCGCCGACCTGCACAGCGGCACTTCCTTCAAGTTCGACTATGCCGCGCCTTACCAGAACATCGCCAACCTGTTCCGCCAGGCACGCCAGTCGACCGTGCCGCTGATAGCCCGCGTCAACGGCGCCTGCATGGCGGGCGGCATGGGGATCATGGCGATGTGCGACATGGCGGTGGCCAGCAGCCAGGCCGTGTTCGGCCTGCCCGAGGTGAAGGTCGGCCTCTTTCCTGCGCAGGTGCTCAGCGTGCTCGGCGGCCTGCTGCCGCGCCGGGTGCTGGCCGAGATGTGCATCACCGGCGAACCCATCACCGCCGCGCAGGCGCTCGAACTGCGGCTCGTGAACCGCGTGAGCGACGACGTCGACGAAAGCGTCGACTGGCTGCTCGGCCGCATGCTCGACAAGTCGCCCGCCGCCATCCGGCGCGGCCTCTACACGATGAAGAAGATCGAGGCGATGGCCTTCGAGGAATCGATGGCCTTCACCGAAAGCCAGATCGGCCTGTTCGCACTCACCGAAGATGCGGCCGAGGGGCAACTCGCCTTCCGCGAGAAACGCAAGCCGCAATGGAGCGGCCGATGAACAGCGGCAACGAACGCACCGTCCGCATCGGCGGCGCCTCCGGCTTCTGGGGCGACAGCAGCGTGGGCGCGCCGCAGCTCGTGGGCAGCGGGCAGGTCGACTACCTCGTGTTCGACTACCTTGCCGAACTCACCATGTCGATCCTCGCGGGCGCGCGGCTCAAGAAGCCCGAGCTGGGCTATGCCACCGACTTCGTCTCCGTCGCGATGAAGGCCGTGCTGAAGGACGTCGTGAAACAAGGCATCCGCGTGGTGAGCAACGCCGGCGGCGTGAACCCGCAAGGCTGCGCCGATGCGCTCGCGGCGCTGGCCGCCGAACAGGGCATCGCGCTGAAGATCGCTGTGGTGAGCGGCGACGACGTGTCCCCGCTGCTGCCGCAGCTGCGCCAGTCGCAGCCGCCCGTGCGCGAGCTGCAGAGCGGCGCCGCCTTGCCCGAACGCGTGCTCACTGCCAACGCCTATCTGGGCGCACGGCCGATCCAGGCCGCGCTCGATGCGGGCGCGCAGGTCGTCATCACCGGGCGTTGCGTCGACTCGGCCGTCACGCTCGGCGTGCTCATGCACGAATTCGATTGGCAGCCGGGCGACTTCGACCTGCTCGCGGCCGGCAGCCTCGCGGGCCACATCATCGAATGCGGCTGCCAGGCCACCGGCGGCCTGCACACCGACTGGGACACCGTGCCCGATTGGCCCAATATCGGCTACCCCATCGTCGAATGCAGCGCCGACGGCAGCTTCGTCGTCACCAAGCCCGCTGACACCGGCGGCAAGCTCACGCCCGCGGTGGTGGGTGAGCAGATGCTCTACGAGATCGGCGATCCCGCGGCTTACCTGCTGCCCGACGTGGTGGCCGACTTCACGCAGGTGCGCATCGAGCAGGCCGGCGAACACCGCGTGCGCGTGCACGGCGCGCGCGGGCGTGCGCCGACCGCGAGCTACAAGGTCTGCGCCACTTATGTCGACGGCTTCAAAGCCGCGGCGCAGCTCACCATCGTCGGCTTCGATGCGGTGGCCAAGGCCAGGCGCACGGGCGAGGCGATCCTCGCGCGCACGGGTGCGCTGTTCTCGCAGCAGGGATTCGGCCCCTACAGCGGCGCACTGCTCGAAGTACTCGGCGCGGAGTCATGCTACGGCCCGCATGCGCGGGCCCTGCAGACGCGCGAAGCTGTGCTGCGGCTCGCGGTGACGCATTCGCGCAAGGAAGCCCTGGAACTGTTCGCGCGCGAGGTCGCGCCGGCCGGCACCTCGTGGGCGCCCGGCACCACCGGCGCGGGCGGCGGGCGCGCCTCGGTCTCCCCATCGATCCGGCAGTACGCATTCCTGCTCGACAAGTCGCAGGTCGAGGCTCGCGTCGGCATCGACGGCGTGTGCATCGACGTGCCCCGCGCCACAGCGCCTGCGCCGCACGCCGGGTCCGTTTCACAGCCTGCCAGAGCCACGGAAACGCATGAAGCACCTGTGCCCGCGGACGCCGTCGAAGTGACGCTGCTGCGCCTCGCATGGGCGCGCAGCGGCGACAAGGGCGACACCTCGAACGTCGGCGTCATCGCACGCCACCCCGCCCTGCTGCCGCTGCTGCGCGAACAGCTCACCGAGGCGCGCGTGGCCGAATGGCTCGCACACCTTGTCAAGGGCCGCGTCACGCGCTACGAGGTGCCGGGCATCGATGCCTTCAACTTCGTCTGCGAGCAGGCGCTGGGCGGCGGCGGCATGGCCTCGCTGCGCAACGACCCGCTCGGCAAGGGCATGGGTCAGATCCTGCTCGCCATGCCGCTGCGCGTGAGCCCGGCACTGCTGGCGCTGCTTCTCTAGCACCATTCGGGACAACCGTGCGACAGCAGGGTTGAGGCCGGGCGCTTAGCCTTGCGCCTGTTCCAACTCTGCCATTGATCGCACGATGTCCAACCTCTTCGACCCCATCCAGGCCGGCGACCTGAAGCTCGCCAACCGCATCGTCATGGCGCCGCTCACGCGCAACCGCTCGCCGAATGCGATCCCGCCCGACCTCGCCGCCACCTACTACGCCCAGCGCGCCAGCGCCGGCCTGCTCATCACCGAAGCCACCGCCATCAGCCACCAGGGCCAGGGCTACGCCGACGTGCCCGGCCTCTACGGCACGGAACAGCTCGACGGCTGGAAGCGCGTGACCGACGCCGTGCACGCCAAGGGCGGCAAGATCGTGGTGCAGCTGTGGCACGTGGGCCGCGTCTCGCACAGCGAACTGCAACCCGGTGGCGGCAAGCCCGTCGCCCCCTCGGCCATCACCGCCAGGACCAAGACCGTGCTCATCAAGGACGGCGTGCCGACCTTCGTCGAGACCTCCGAACCGCGCGCGCTGGATGCGGGCGAGCTGCCCGGCATCGTGCACGCCTATGCGGTGGCTGCACGCAGCGCGGTCGAGACCGCCGGCTTCGACGGCGTGGAACTTCACGGTGCCAACGGCTACCTGCTCGACCAGTTCCTGAAGGACGGCAGCAACAAGCGCACCGACGACTACGGCGGCAGCATCGAGAACCGCGCCCGCCTGCTGCTCGAATCCGCGCGCGCCGTGGTCGACGCCGTCGGCGGCGGCAAGACCGGCATCCGCCTGTCGCCCGTGACGCCTGCCAACGACGCGCACGACAGCAACCCGCAGCCGCTGTTCACCTACGTGGTGAAGCAGCTCGCCACGCTCGACCTGGCCTACATCCACATCATCGAAGGCGCCACCGGCGGCCCGCGCGAAATCGAAGACCGCCCCTTCGACTACGAGGCCCTCAAGGCCGCGTACCGCCAAGCCGGCGGCAAGGGCGCGTGGATGGTCAACAACGGCTATGACCGACCGCTGGCCGAGGAAGCGCTGAAGGAAGGCGATGACCTCGTGGCCTTCGGCAAGCCCTTCATCTCGAACCCCGACCTCGTGCGCCGCCTGCGCGAAAACGCGCCGCTCAACGAGCTCGACAAGGCCACCATGTACGGCGGCGGCGCGAAGGGCTACACGGACTATCCGGCACTGGCCTGAGCCACGCCGTGGTACGGGGCCATGGCAAGATGCGGCGGACCCATCCATCCGCCGTCATCCGCCGACAGGAGAGAAATGCCATGGCCCTCATTGCGCAACGACTGGCCTCGCTCGGCCTCGTGCTGCCGCCGCCTGCGATCCCGCCGGCCGGCGTCATCCTCCCCTTCCAGTTCGTGCGCGTCGTCGGCCGCCGCGCGTTGATCTCCGGCCACGGTCCGCTCAACGCCGACGGCACCATCGCCGCGCCGCTCGGCAAGCTGGGCCGCGAACTGAACGTCGAGCAGGGCTGCGCAGCCGCGCGCCTCACGGCACTCGCGATGCTCGGCAGCCTGCAGCGCGCCCTCGGCGACCTCGACCGCA
The DNA here is from genome assembly GCF_059491885.1 of Variovorax sp. Varisp46. Lineage (NCBI taxonomy): Bacteria > Pseudomonadati > Pseudomonadota > Betaproteobacteria > Burkholderiales > Comamonadaceae > Variovorax > Variovorax sp. Varisp46. The sequence goes on along the minus strand of NZ_CP168515.1, from coordinate 5,213,513 downwards.
TCACCGCGTGGACGCGCGTGTTCGGCATGGTCGCGAGCGCACCCGGCTTCGACAGGCAGCCCGCCGTCATCAACGGCTTCTCCGACCTGATCCTCGAATTGTTCGGCCCCGACATCGGCGCGCATGCCCGCAGTGCGGTGGGCATGGCGGAGCTGCCGTTCAACATCCCGGTCGAGATCGAGGGCGAGGTGGAAATCGGCGCATGAGCCCCGTCGACGAAGGCTTTCTGGTCGACGTGATCGCCGCACAGCCCGCGTGTTCCTGCGCAAGCCTTTGAATTGATCCTTCCGATGCAACTCGACCGCATTCACCACGCCGCCATCATCTGCGCCGACTACGTGGTGTCGAAGCACTTCTACACCGAGGTGCTCGGCCTGCGCGTGGTCGCCGAAAACCATCGCGCCGCGCGCGACTCGTACAAGCTCGACCTCGCCCTGCCCGACGGCTCGCAGATCGAACTCTTTTCCTTTCCCGGTGCGCCCGCGCGACCCACGCGGCCCGAAGCGCAAGGGCTGCGCCACCTGTCGTTCGAAGTGCACGACCTGCAGGCTGCGGCCGATGAACTCGCATCGCAAGGCATCGCGGTCGAGCCGCTGCGCATCGACGAATACACGGGCCGCCGCTTCACCTTCTTCGCCGATCCCGACGGTCTTCCGCTCGAACTCTACGAGGCCGCGCCGGCCGGGAACCTCGAGGCGCTACTGTTCGAACTCGAAGGCGCACTGCATCTTCGCGAGGTGCGCGCGAGCGCCGCGAAACTCGAAGAACTGCTCGACGACGACTTCCACGAACTTGGCGTCTCCGGCACGGTCTGGACGCGGGATGCCATCATCGATGCGCTGCGTGGCGAGGCCTTTTCGGCACGCACGATGTCGGACTTTCGCGTGCTGCGCGTGGCACCCGACGTGGCACTGGTCACCTACCGCGCGCACCGCCAAGCCATTGCGCAGCGACCTGCAGCGGACTCGCTGCGCAGCTCTCTGTGGAAGCGCCGGCATGGCCGCTGGCGCATGGCGTTCCACCAGGGTACGCCGCTCTAGCTTGCCGGCGCTTCAGCCCGCTTCGCCGAATGCCACGCTGACGCGCAAGCCAGTGGGCTCCGCCGCTTCGAGCCTCAGCTCGGCGCCCAGCAGCTCGGCATAGCGCGCCACGATCGACAGCCCCAGTCCCGAGCCCTGCCCCAGCTTCTCGCCGGCCGGACCCTGCGCCCAGCGCTGCATCAGGTCGCGCTGCGCCTCCAGCGGAATGCCCGGCCCGTCGTCGATCACACTCAGCGTGTGGCCCGCGAGCTCGACCGTGATGGTGCGCCCGCCATAGCGCAGCGCGTTGTCGATCAGGTTGTCGAGGATGCCTTCGACCAGCGCCTCGTTGGCTTGCACGACCACGCCGTCGTCGAGGCCCCGCGCGCCCAGGTCGACACCACGCGCGTCGGCGCGCGCAAGGTGCCGCAGCACCGTCTGCTCGGCCAGCACGTCGAGCCGCACCGGCACGCGCTTGAGCTCGGTACGCGCCTCCTCGGCCAGCGCCAGCGCCAGCAGCTGGTCGATCAGGTGGCTGGCGCGCGCCTGCCGTTCCGAGACGCGCTCCAGCTGCTCGCGCCACACATTGGTGTCGTGCTGCGCCAGCCCGTACTCGGCCAGCGCGCGGATGCCCGCCAGCGGCGTGCGCAGTTCGTGCGCCACGTTGCCCACGAACTCGCGCTGCGCCTGCACGCTGTGGCCGAGCCGCTCGAACAGCGAATTGACCGCGTTGCCCAGGCGCTGGATCTCGCGCGAGGTCTGCGCCACCGCCACCGGCGACAGGTCGCGCACGTCGCGCCGGTCGAGCGCGCGCTGCAGGTCGCCGAGCGGCCGCAGGTCGCTGCGGATGCCGTACCAGAGCCAGATGGCCAGCAGGATGAGCAGCACGATCTGCGGCGCCAGCGCGTAGCCAAGCAACTGCCGCACCAGTGCAGTCCGGCTCAGCGTGGTCTGCGCGATCACCACGCGGTACGGCATGCTGATGTCGGGCTCGGCGTCGTGCTCGAGCACCACGGCGCGCAGCACGCTGCCCTCGTAGTCGATGTCGGCGAAGCGGTAGCGCGCCCCGTCCGCCGGCAACGGCGCCTGCAGGCCCGGCTGCCCGGAGATCAGCGTGCCGTCGAGCCGCTGGACCGCGAAATACACCTTGTCGACCTGGTCGAAGAGCACGGTGGCCACCTCGCGCGGCGTCAGCAGCAGCTCGATGCCGCGTTCGCCCGCCTGCACGTTGGCCGACAGCGCATAGGCGTCGTCGAGCATGCCGCGGTCGAAGGCCTGCTCGGAAAAATAGTTGGCGATGACCAGCGCGATGACCGCACCGACCATCCACGTGAGCGCCAGCGGCACCAGCACGTTACGCAGCACGCGCCGCGTGAGCGATGGCGCACGAACGGCCGCGGGCTGCGGTTCTGTCGTCTGCTCGGTCACGCTCGGATCACACCTCGGCTTCGAGCAGGTAGCCGATGCCGCGCAGCGTGCGGATGCTCGCGCCCGAGCCCTGCAGCTTCTTGCGCAGGCGCGAGATGAAGGCCTCGAGCGCGTTGTCGCCCAGCGATTCGTCGAAGCTCGAGAGCTTGTCGGACAGCGCCCGCTTGCTCACGGTGCGGCCCGGCGGACTCATGAGTTCCCACAGCACCTCGAACTCGCGTGCCGGCAGGTCGAGCGGACCGCTCGCGGTCGAGAAGCGGCGCGCCTTGCGGTCGAGCTTCAGCTGGCCCAGCAGCACGAGGTCTTCGGTACCCTTCGCGCGGCGCACCAGCGCACGCAGGCGCGCTTCGACCTCGGCCAGGTCGAAGGGCTTGCCGAGGTAGTCGTCGGCACCCGCGTCGAGGCCCGCGATGCGTTCTTCGGTACGCCCGCGCGCCGTGAGCACCAGCACCGGCGTGCGGTCGCCCCGCGCGCGCGCCTGCCGCAGCGCGTTGAGGCCGCTCGCGAGGCCGCTGGTCGGGCTTGCGGTGGCCGGCAGGTTGAGGTCGAGCAGCACGGCATCGAAGGGCTGCACACGCCACAGGTGGTCGGCGTCCTCGACGTTGGTCGAAACGTCGACGCGATGGCCGGCATCCGCGAGGCTGCGCACCATCACGTCGCGCAAAACGGCGTCGTCTTCGACAAGCAGAATTCGCATGGTGTTTGAATGGTTGGGGGGTAATCTGCCTTGCGAACGACGGGTCAGCGGCCGGTCAGTCGCTCCAAGCGATAAACGCCGCATGAGCATACGACAGCACGATGAAACACGGGCCATTTTCATGGCTGGCACCACACGATGAGTGCGCGTGAACCCTCCGATCTGTTGAGCCTTGTGCCTCCGCAAGTGCAGCGCACCGCCGTGGTCCTGCTGCATGGTTTATGCAGCACGCCTGACGAGCTGCTGACCGTGCAGTCCGCACTGCGCAACCGCGGCTACCCGGTGCACCCGCTGTCGATCGAGGGTTATTCGTTCGATGCCGCTGCGCCGCTGCAGCGCGCCGCGCCGTACGAACGCTGGCTCGACGCCATCCAGGCCCATGTGAAGGCGCTGCGCACGCAGCACGACCGCGTGATGCTGGTCGGCATTTCCGCCGGCGCCTCGCTCGCGCTCGGCGCGGCCATCCGCTGCGGCAGCGACGTCGATGCGCTGGTGCTCATGTCGACCACGCTGCGCTTCGACGGCTGGGCCATCCCGCGCACGCAATTCCTGCTGCCGCTGGCCTTCTACACGCCGCTCGGCCGGTTCTGGCAATACCGCGAGCGCCCGCCCTACGGCGTGAAGAACGAGCGCGTGCGCGCCTGGATCGAGCGCGAGCTGCGCCATCGCAAGGTTTCGCGCGCCGGAAGTTCCGTCATCGGCGTGGGACATCTGCGCGAGCACGACCGGCTCATACGCCACGTGCGGCGCAACCTCAACGGCGTGCAATGCGGCAACGTGCTCGCGCTGCATGCCCAGCAGGACGAGGTGGCCAGCGTGGCCAACCTCGACATCCTCGCGCGCGGCCTGCGCTGCCGCGACTTCCGCACCGTCGTGGTCGCCAACAGCTACCACATGATCACGATAGACAACGACCGCCAGCAGGTGGTACGCGAAACGGTATCGTTCGCCGATGCCGTGGCGCATGGCACGACGCCAGAGCATCCGCTGTACGCCTGACCTCGTTCGACACGCCTGAAAGGAAAGCATCTCCATGTCTTCTTCCGCTTCGCCCACCTTCAACAGCATCGCGGCGATCCTCGAGACCGACTTTCGCATCGAGCGCTCGGCCATCTCGCCGGCCACCGCGCTGTCGGACCTCGGCCTCGACTCGCTCGCGCTGATGGAGTTCGTCTTCGCCGTCGAGGACGCCTTCCACCTGCGCATTCCCGAAGACCGCCTCGACCCGCGCGAAGCCGGCATCACGCTGGAACGCCTGTGCGACGTGATCGACGCCGAGAGCGCCCCCGCGGCCGCCGTCCAGCCCGCCGAAGCGGCCGCATGAGCAGCGGCGCCGCCCACGCCGTGCTCGCCGCTTCGGCCACACGCGCCGCCTCGGCGCCGGTGCGCGTGAGCGGCATCGGTTTCGTCACGCCCATTGGCCGCACCATCGAGGCCTTCGACGAGGCGTTGTTCGCGGGCCGCTCGGCCGTGCGTGCGCAAACGCTGGAGATCGAGGGCATGGACCCGATGGCGCTCGCCGTCGCCGCCTGCGACTTCGATTCGAATGGCATGCGCAGCACCTCCCGCCTGCCGCTGGACCGGGGCACCGCCATGGCCCTGGCTGCGGCGCAGGACGCGGCGCTGGAAGCAAAGATCGACCTCGACACCATCGACCGCGACCGCCTCGGCATCTTCTGGGGCAGCGGCCTCGCCGGCGCCGGCACCTTCGACAACACCACCAGCGCGCTCTACGGCGAACAGCGCCGCATGCGTCCGACCACCGTGCTCACCGTGATGCCCAACGCCGCCGTGGCCGAGCTCGCGCTGCACTTCGGCGCGCGCGGTTCGGCCATTGCCTACGCCTGTGCCTGCGCCTCCTCGGCCGTGGCCGTCGGCGAGGCGATGCGCGCCATCCGCGGCGGCTGGATCGACGTGGCCATCGTCGGCGGCCACGACGCCATGCTCACGCCCGGCGTGATGGCCAGCTGGAACGCAATGCGCGTGATGGCGCCGCCGCCGGCCGATGCGCCCTCCTCGGCTTGCCGTCCGTTCTCGGGCGACCGCGCGGGCTTCGCCATCGGTGAAGGCGCGGCCGCGCTGGTGCTCGAATCCGAAGCGCATGCGGCCGCACGCGGCGCCGAAGCCGCGCCCTTCGTGCTCGCGGGCTACGCCACCAACTGCGACGGCACGCACATCACCAACCCCGACACCGCGGGCCAGGTGCGCGTGATGCGCGCTGCGCTGCGCGACGCGGGCATCGAGGCCTCGGACGTCGGCCACATCAACGCACACGGCACGGCCACCTCGGCCGGCGATGCAGCCGAGGCCGCATCGATCCGCGAAGTGTTCGGCAGGGCCACGCCGGTCAGCGCGACCAAGGCGATCCACGGCCACGTGCTCGGCGGCGGCGGTGCCATCGAACTCATCGCCGCGCTGCGCGCACTGGCGCGCGAGGCGCTGCCGCCCATCGCCAACCTGCAAACGCCCGACGCCACATTCGACCTCGATTTCGTGCAGGGCGAGGCGCGCGAGGCCAAGGGCATCCGCTATGCGCTGTCCAACTCCTTCGCCTTCGGCGGCACCAACGCCGTCATCGTGGCCGGCCGCGCGTGCGAACGCTGAAGATTCGCTGAACACTCTCTGAAAAAACGAACGCGGTGCACCGGCTGGTCGTTTTCGTCGTGCCTGTGTTCGCGCTGCTCATGGCCTGCGAGTTCGCCTGGGGCTGGCTCCAGCGGCGCAACACCTACCGCTTCAGCGACACGCTCGGCAGCCTGAGCCAGGGGCTGCTGAGCCAGGCACTCGCGGTGTGCACGCAGTTGTTCCAGATCGGGCTCTATGCCATGGTCTATCCGCTGGTCGCGATCTGGACCCGGCCCGGCTTCTGGGACAGCGCCGCAGGCTGGATCGCCGCCGTGCTGCTGTTCGACTTCCTCGACTACTGGCTGCATCGCGCGGGCCACGAGTCGGCCGTGTTCTGGGCCGCGCACTCGGTGCACCACCAGAGCCAGCATTTCAATTTTTCCACCGCGCTGCGCCAGGAAAGCACCGTGGTCTTCCTGGGCTGGTCCTTCTACCTGCCGATGGCGGTGGTGGGCGTGCCGCCCGAGCAGTTCGGGCTGGCGGGACTCATCGTGCTGGTCTACCAGTTCTGGATCCACACCGAGCACATCGGCAAGCTCGGCTGGTTCGACCGCGTGTTCTCGTCGCCCTCGAACCATCGCGTGCACCACGCGGTGAACGACGGCTATTTGGACCGCAACTACGGCGGCATGCTCGTGGTGTGGGACCGGATGTTCGGCACCTTCGCCGAGGAAACCGAACGCTGCGTCTACGGCACGCGCAAGGCGCTCGCGAGCTTCGACCCGATGCGCGCGATCCTCGGCCCCTATGTGCCGCTGCTGCGCGACGCATGGCATACGAAGCGCTGGCGGGACAAGATCGCCGTGTGGTTCAAGCCCCCGGGCTGGCGGCCGGCCGATGTCGCGGCGCGGTTTCCGGAAGCGCCTTTTTCGCTGGAAGAAGCCATGCACATCCACGCCCCCGCGCTGACGCGCCCGCAGGTCGCGTCGGCCGCCCTCCACTTCGCATGCTGGGTCGGCGTGACGCTGGCCTTTCTCTGGCGCGCCGACGACCTCGCGTTCCACACCGGGCTGACGCTGCTCCTGCTGGCGGTCGGCGGCTTCTGGTCCATCGGCGCGGTGCTCGATTCGCAGCTTCGGCTGCGCTGGTCCTGGTGCGCGCAGGCGGCACTGCTGGCGATGTCTGCGGTGCTGCTCTTCACCTGATCGACATCCGCTCGCCCCCGCTATGCTCGGCGCCTTCATCGTTGCAAGGCACCCATCATGCGCAGGCTGGCCACACATGAAGACATCGACACGGTCTTCGCCCTCTACATGCACGAGAAGGTCGTGCCCTTCCTGGGCTACGACCCGATGCCGATCGAGGACTTCCGCGCCATCTACCAGGAACTGCTCGACGGCCGCAACTTCTACGTCTACGAGCGCGAGGGGCGCATCGCCGGTTTCTACCGGGCCACGCGCTACCCGGGCCGGGTGCGGCACGTGGCCTGCCTGGGCACGCTCGCGGTCGATCCCGCATTTCACGGCCAGGGCGTCGCGCTCGCCATGGTGAGCGAAGCCATCGACGCACTGAAGGCCATCGGCATCAGGCGCATCGAACTCTTCGTCGAAAGCGACAACGCACCTGCGATGCGCTTCTACGAAAAACTCGGCTTCGAACGCGAAGGCACCTTGCGCAAGTTCTACAAGCGGGCCGGCGATGCGCAGGCCATCGACGATCACGTCATGGCGCTGCTGATCGACTGAGCGGCAAGCCTCAGGCCCTCCAGCGCCGCAGCAGTAGCGCATTGGCCATCACGCTCACGCTCGACAACGCCATGGCAGCACCGGCCACCACCGGGCTCAACAGGCCGAAGGCCGCAAGCGGGATGCCGGCCACGTTGTAGGCGAAGGCCCAGAACAGGTTCTGCCGGATCTTCGCGACCGTGCGGCCCGAAAGCTCGAAGGCCTGCGCCACCAGCGCGAGGTCGCCGCGCATCAGCGTGATGCCGGCTGCTTCCATCGCCACGTCGGTGCCGCCGCCCGAAGGCGCCATCGCGATGCCCACGTCGGCCGCTGCCAGCGCGGGCGCATCGTTGGCGCCGTCGCCGACCATCGCTACGACGTGTCCGTTCTTCCTCAGCGCACCGACCTGCGCCGCCTTGTCGGCGGGCAGCACGTCGGCACGCACGTCTTCGGCCGCGATGCCGAGCCGTGCGGCCATGGCCTGGGCCGCGCGCAGGTTGTCGCCCGAGATCATCACCACGCGCAGGCCACGCGCATGCAGCGTGCGGATGGCTTCGGCGGCTTGCGGCTTGGGCTCGTCGGCGAAAGCGAGCAATGCCTGTAGATGCGCGGCGCCCGCCTGATCGAAGCGCAGCAATGCAGACACGGTGGCACCTTGCGCCTGCAGGCCGTCGACATCGGCGGCTTCGGGCATCGCGTCGAGTTCGCGGCACCAGCGCAGGCTGGCGATAGCCCAGGTGACGCCATCGACATCGCCGCGCACACCCCGGCCCGGCATCGCCTGCATCGCGCTCAATGCGCGTGGCTGCAGGTTGCGCTGCGCTGCGGCGGCCAGCACGGCCTTGGCCAGCGGATGCTCGCTGCCGCTTTGCAAGCTGGCGGCAGTTGCCAGCAGTTGGTCTTCGGGTGCCCGAATACCCGCCGCCGGTACCAGCGCAGTCAACACCGGCCGGCCCACCGTCAACGTGCCTGTCTTGTCGAACGCGACGGTATCGACGCGGTGCGCAATTTCCAATGCACGCGCATCCTTGATCAGAATGCCGTGCCGTGCCGCCACGCCCGTGCCTGCCATCACCGCGACCGGCGTCGCAAGGCCCAGCGCACATGGACAGGCAATGACGAGCACGGCCACGGCGTGGATCAATGCGGTCTCGATGCCTGCGCCCGCCATCATCCAGCCAGCGAACGTGACGAGCGCAATCACCAGCACCACCGGCACGAACACGGCCGCCACCTTGTCCACCAGCCGCTGGATCGGCGCCTTCGCAGCCTGTGCGTCTTCGACCAGCCGGATGATGCGCGCGAGCACGCTCTCGGCGCCGACCGCGCTCACTTCGATGACCATGCGCCCGTCGCCATTGACGGCGCCACCGGTCAACGCATCGCCCGGTCCCTTGGCCACCGGCAGCGGCTCGCCGGTGAGCATCGATTCATCGACTTCGGACTGCCCTTCGATCACCCGTGCGTCGGCCGGCACGCGCTCGCCGGGCCGCACCGCGAGGCGGTCGCCCACCATCACCTCGGCCAGCGGCACGTCGCTTTCCTTGCCGCGCGCACCCACCAGGTGCGCCACTTCGGGCCGCAGCTGCTGCAACGCGCGGATCGCTGACGTGGCCTGGCGCTTGGCGCGCGCCTCCAGCCACTTGCCGAGCAGCACCAGCGTGATCACCACCGCCGAAGCCTCGAAGTACAGGTGCGGCATCTCGCCATGGCCCGCATGCTCGCCGGTCGCCACGCGCCACCAGAGCCAGAGCCAGAGCGACAGGCCGAAGGCCGCGCTGGTGCCGAGAGCCACCAGCAGGTCCATGTTGCCGGTGCGCGCTTTCGCCGCATGCCAGCCAGCGCGATAGAAGCGTGCGCCCAGCCAGAACTGCACCGGTGTCGCGAGCAGCAGCTGCAACCATGGCGGCAGCATCCAGTCCTGCCCGAAAGGATCACCGAGCATGGGCGCCAGCAATGGGATCGACAGTGCCAGGCCCACAGCGACCGGGCCGAAACCGTGCCAGGGCGACAGCGCAGCGGCTTCGTCGGCCGCGGTGCTTGCCGCCCGCGGCTCGTAGCCGGCGGCGCGCACGGCGCGGCGCAGGCGAACGTCCATGCCTTCGTTGCCGCTCGTGACCACGCGGGCCGATTCGGTCGCGAGATTCACGCTCACGTCCTGCACGCCCGGTACATTCTTGAGCGCGCGCTCGACGCGCATCACGCACGAGGCGCAGGTCATGCCGCCGACCGAGAGGTCCAGCGTCATTGGAGGAGATTGCAGATTTTCCATGCCCCGAGGCTAAAGCCTCACACGATGGCAAGGTCAAGCGGCAGATCCAGTGTCCCTTTGCTGGACATTGACATCGTGAGAGGGTTCAAACTTGCGTCTCACATACTTCCATCACTTCCAAGGAGCCATCACGATGAGCCAGAAATTCCAGGTCACGGGCATGAGCTGCGGCCACTGCGTGAGCGCGGTGCAGAACGCGGTGCAAACGGTGGACCCCGAAGCACAGGTCACGGTCGACCTCGAGACCGGCCATGTCGACGTGCTGAGCGAACAGCCGCGCAAGGACATCGTCGCCGCGATCGAGAACGCGGGCTACGCCGTTCAATGAGCGCGGGCCACGTCGCCATCGGCGAAGCGGCGCAGCGCTCCGGCGTGTCGGCCCGCATGGTCCGCCACTACGAAGGGCTGGGCCTGCTGCCGGCGGTGGCGCGCACCGAAAGCGGCTATCGCCAATACGGCGATGCCGACATCCACACGCTGCGCTTCATCAAGCGCTCGCGCGACCTCGGGTTTTCAATGGAAGAAATCGCCGAACTCGTCGGCCTGTGGCACAACCGCCGACGCACGAGCGCCAGCGTGAAGCGCATCGCCGAGAAGCACCTCGGCGAACTTGAGCAGCGCATTGCGGACATGCAATCCATGCGCAACACGTTGGCCCACCTGGTGCACTGCTGCCACGGCGACGCCAGACCGGATTGCCCCATCCTCGATGACCTGAGCAAGGTCTAGATCAGGCGCCCCGCACCAGCGAAAGAACCTTGCCTGCATCCAGCGTGCGGGCCTTTTCCTGGATCGCCGGCAGGTACTGCGTCTGCAGGCTCTGCCCTTCCTTCACCACGCCCGAGAACGCGTCCTTCAGCATCTGCGTCGAAAGGGTCCGGCCGCCGGCGTAGTAGCGCTTGGCCACATGGCCCAGTGCATAGGTCGAGGCGAAGCTCATCCCCGAGCTCACGGCCTGGTTGCCCAGCCCGCGCAGCAAGCCACCGCCGACCTTGCCGAGCAATCCGCCGAGGAGCTTGCGACCGGCCTGCTCCAGGTACTGCGAGGTCAGGCCCACGCCGACAGTCGCCAGGAAATCCTTCACGTGACCGCTGTCGAGCTGGTAGCCGTACGACTGGCCGATGCGGTAGACCAGCTTCATCTGCAGCGGAATGATCGCCATGGTCGAGAGCGTCTCGGGCAGCAGTTCCAGCGCGCCGTTGAGGATGGCGGCATTGAGGATCGACTTGTCGAGCTCGGCGCTGTCCGGCGTACCGGGCGCCGCCACGGCGCTGCCCCCAGCGGCGGTAGCCACCGGCACCGCCGCGATGTCTTCCGCGCGCTGCGAGAACGCGGCCGCCGAAGCATCCAGCCCCAGCGAAGTTCGCACGTCCGCCAGGAACATCCGCTCGGCCTCCGACTGCGTGCCGTCGGCATCGCACACGCACACCGCCATCTCGTAGGCCAGCTGCCTCGACTCGGTGCTTTTCAGCTCCCCGGCCACCGAAGCCAGCGACACGCGCTTCATCAGCACGTCCTGGTAGAGCGTCGGCAGGTTCAGGCCGTCGGCCTGCGACAGGCCCTCGGCAATCCGCTTGATCTCGGCGCGCTCGCGCTCGTGCTTCTCGCCGTCGACAAAGGCAGCCAGCAGCGACAGGGTAACTATCGACTTTGTTTCTGAAGGTGTCATTTGTACGAAATTTCGCAATATGAATGATCCGGTTCGGTCGCCATGGCTGGCGAAGGTTCCGCCGCCGGTTCTCCCCACAAACCTTGGGCAACTCTGTGGATAACGTCGGCACTTCTGTGTAGGGGTTCGGCAAGTCATTGATTTACAAGGGAAATAAACAGTTTGCCCAAATTTTCAGCAATGGATTTCTCGCGCCGGAAACCGCCTTTCGCAGATTTTCCGGAGTGCGTCAAAGGACAACTCTGGGGACATTTTTTGAACAAGGCATCGGTTATCCACAGGCCGGAGCGGGTACCCCATGTTGTTCATATGCCGGGTACAAACCCGAAGCACGGCTGCGCACAGTGACAGAGGTATGACAAGTGCTTGTCGCATAACGAAAAAAGCGGCATGTCCACAGAAGTGGGCGACCCTTATCTACTACTACTAATTTGAATAAGAAGAATAAGAAGATGGGAAAGGGGAAAGCTGCGCCCGAAAAAAAGCCGCGAACGGCCGCGCCGGTCCACGGCGCCTCCGGTCCAAACCGGTCCTCCCGGCGCGTTCCCCTCGCTAACATCCGCGGATGAGCTTCAAACCCCGGATCCTGATCGCCGAAGACGAATCGGGCATCGCCGACACGCTGCAGTACGTCCTGAAAAGCGACGGATTCACGCCGGTGTGGTGTGCCACGGCCGAGGAAGCCATTGCCCAGTTCGCGCAGGAGGCGCCGGCCCTGGCCATCCTGGACATCGGGTTGCCCGATCTCAACGGTTTCGAACTCTTCAAGCGCCTCCAGGCGCTGAACCAGGCCATGGGCGGCCCGGAGGTGCCGATGGTGTTCCTGACCGCCCGCAGCGACGAAATAGACCGCGTGGTGGGCCTCGAACTGGGCGCGGACGACTACATCGCCAAGCCGTTCTCGCCGCGCGAGCTCGTCGCCCGCGTGCGGACCATCCTGCGGCGCAGCGCGAGAAACGGCGCAGGAGCCCCGGCAACAGCCGCGGTTGCAAACCATGGGGTGCCCCATCAAATTCCGGCCCAGACGCCTCCTGAGAGCCCTCAAGCACCCGCAATGCCCTTCTCGCTCGACCACGAGCGCATGCAGATCCGCTATTACGGCCGCGTGCTCGAGCTCTCGCGCTACGAATACGGCCTGCTGAGACTGCTGGTGCAGCGCCCGGGGCGCGTCTTCACGCGCGACGAACTGCTCGAACTGGTCTGGGACGATTCCAGCGACAGCTTCGACCGGACGGTCGACGCGCACGTCAAGACCCTGCGCGCCAAGCTCAAGGCGATCGCGCCCGAAGTCGAGCCGATCCGCACGCTGCGCGGCACCGGCTACGCACTGAACGAAGAACTGCCGACCAAGGCGTCGTGACAAGACGCACGCGCATCTTCATCGGCATCCTGCTGATCTACACGGCGGGCATCGCCTTCCTCCTCTATCGCGTTGTTTCCGACATCGATCCGCGCTACCGTGAGTCGGCCGAGGAATCGCTGGTCGAGACCTCCCAGCTCGTGGCAAGCCTGGTCGAGCAGGATGTGATTGCCGGGGCCATCAACACCGCACGGCTCGAGCCGCTGTTCCGCACCGTCTACGCGCGCGAGTTCTCGGCGCAGATCTACAACCTGCACAAGAGCCGCGTCGAGCTGCGCGTCTACGTCACCGACCGCAGCGGGCGTGTGATGTTCGATTCGCTCGGCAGACACCTTGGCGCCGACTATTCGCAGTGGAGCGACGTGAGCCGCACGCTCGCCGGCCTGTACGGCGCACGTACTTCGCGCGACGTCGATGGCGATCCGCGCACTTCGGTCATGTACGTGGGCGCACCCATTCGCTGGAACAACGAGATCGTCGGCATGGTCAGCGTCGGCAAGCCGGTGCAGAGCTTCGGCCAGTTCGTGGAAGACGCACGCGTGCGCACCATCTGGGTCGGCGTCGGTTCGGCGCTCGCACTGCTGCTGCTCACGCTCATCGTTTCTGTGTGGCTGGTGCGCCCCTTCGGCCTGATCCGCGACTACTGGACCTGGGTGCGCGCACAGCGCAGCCTGAGCCTGGCGCGCATGGCACGGCGCGCGGTCGACGGCGTGCGTACCGGCTTCAGCGAGATGCGCGATGCGCTGACCGGCCGCAACTACGTGGCCGACTACGTGCAGACCTTCACGCACGAGGTGAAGAGTCCGCTCTCCGCCATCCGCGGCGCGGCCGAGCTGCTGCAGGAGCCGTCGATGCCGCATGCCGAGCGCGAACGCTTCCTGAAGAATATCGAAGGCGAGACGCAACGCATCCAGGAAATCGTCGACCGCATGATGGAGCTCACTGCGCTCGAGACGCGGCGCACGCTGGACCGCACCGAGCCGGTGGCGCTGGCTTCGCTGATCGACGACATCGCCATCAGCGCGCAGCCAGCGGCTGCAAGGCGCAACATCAAATTGCTCGTGAACATCCGCGACGAAGCCCGCACGGAAGGCGACCCGTTCCTGCTGCGCCGCGCGATCAGCAACCTGCTGGACAACGCCATCGATTTTTCACCGCGCGACAGCGAAGTGCTGCTCACGCTGGAAACCACGTCGAAGCTCGCCCGCGTGAGCGTGCGCGACCGTGGTCCGGGCATTCCGGAGTACGCGCAGGAAAAGGTCTTCGAGAAGTTCTATTCGCTCGCCAGGCCGCACAGCCAGAAGAAGAGCACGGGGCTGGGGCTGGCGTTCGTGAAGGAGATCGCGGCATTGCACCGCGGCCGCATCGAGCTCGGCAATGCGTCGCGCGGCGGGGCCGTGGCGACGCTCACGCTGCCGCTGCTGTCAAATCATTGAGCCGCGGGACGGCCGATCAGCGCGCTGTACGCACGGCGCGTCTCCGGGCTCACCGCCCCGAGCGCCTGCAGATATTGCGTCTGGTGCTGCGCGATCATGCGTGCCGACGCCACCGTCTTCGAGCGGCAGTACCAGTGGCAGGTGTGCTGCATCAGGAACAGCTCGGCCGACATGGTGAAGGCCTTCGACTTGGGCGTACGGCCGGCTTCGTTGCGCATGACGCCGGCAATGCCGCTCGCGTGGATCAGCAGGGCCTGCCGCATGTCGAAGGTCGCGGCCGGAAAGAAGTGGGTGAACATCGGAATGGCAACCGGCAGTTTGCTCACGCGCGTGACAGCTTCGGGCAAGCGCGAGAACTCGGCGGCGAAGCTGTCGAACTGGGCGGAGAGCTTTTCCTCGGTGGCGTCCAGCAAGTGCCAGATCTGCTGGCGGCGCTCGGCGTCGTCTTCGCCGAGGCAGCGCATGTAGCCGGAGGTGAGGCTTTCCATCAGCTTCTCGATCTGGTGGCGGCCGAGGTGGCTGGCCAGCAGTGCGATGCGCAGGCGCTGTTCCCTGGACTTGAGGATGTAGAAGCCGGTGGCAAAAAGCGCCACCAGAGTAAGAATTTCCATGTATGCGTGGAGAAAAAAAGAGAAGGCGGGAAGCAGCACCGAGTGTAGGCACCGCGACCCGCCTTCGCTTTTTCCGCTTCGACTTCTAGCGGAAGAAATCGAGGATCTTGTTGCGCTCTTCGGGCGGTGGCGGCGCCCCGATTGGCGCACCCGTGAGTTCTTCGGCCGGCGGTGGCGGCGTCTCGCTGTTCTCCAGGCCCAGGCTCGCCACGCTGTGGCCCGGCGTGAAATCGTCGAAGTACCACTCGCCGTCGACGTTCACCACGCCCGCCGGTTCGGCCGGCTGCGTCACGGGCACGCCCTGCAGTGCTGTCTGCATGTAGCCGATCCAGATCGGCAGGCTCAGGCTGCCGCCGGTTTCGCCGCGCACGCCGAGTTGGCGCGGCGTGTCGTAGCCGATCCACGCGATGCCGACCATGGTCGGCTGGAAACCCGCGAACCAGGTGTCGAAGGAATCATTGGTGGTGCCGGTCTTGCCATAGAGGTCGTCGCGCTTCAGCGCCTGGTGGGCCTTGAAGCCGGTGCCGCTCTTCACCACGCTCTGCAGCAGCGAGTCCATGATGAAAGCGTTGCGCTGCGGAATGGCGCGGCGTGTTTCGTCGAGCACCGGCGCTTCGGTTTCCATGATGACCTTGTCCCTCAGGTCGGTGACGCGCGTGACGAGGTACGGATTGACGCGATAGCCGCCGTTGGCAAAAACCGAGTAGCCCACCGCCATCTGCATCGGCGTGACGGAACCGGCACCCAGGCCCATCGGCAGGTTGGCGGGATGCTTGTCCTTGTCGAAGCCGAACTTGGTGACCCAGTCCTGCGCATAGGGCGCGCCGATCGACTGCAGCACGCGCAGAGTGACGAGGTTCTTCGATTTCATCAGCGCGGTGCGCAGCGGCATCGGGCCTTCGTAGGTGCCCTCGAAGTTCTTCGGCTCCCACGGCTGGCCGCCGTTGGCGGCGGCATCGAAGTACAGCGGCGCGTCGTTCACTACGGTGGCGGGCGTGAAGCCCTTTTCGAGTGCGGCCGAATAGATGAAGGGCTTGAAGCTCGAGCCCGGCTGGCGCCAGGCCTGCGTGACGTGGTTGAACTTGTTCTTGCCGAAATCGAAACCGCCCACCAGCGCCTTGATGGCGCCGCTGCGCGGGTCCATGCCGATGAAGGCGCCTTCGACTTCCGGCAGCTGCGTGATTTCCCAGGTGTTCTTCGGCGTCTTCGCCACGCGGATCACGGCGCCGCGGCGGATCTTGATGTTGGGCGGCGCCTTCGCGGCAAGGCCGGACTGCGCGGGCTTCAGGCCATCGCCAGTAATCTGGATGGTTTCGCCATTGGCGCGCACGGCGCTGATTTCCTTGGCGTTCGCGTCGAGCACCACGGCAGCCACCACGTCGCCGTTGTCGGGATGCTCGGCGAGCGCGTCGTCCACGGCCTCGTCGACTTCCTTCTGCTCGGTCGGCAGGTCGACGAACTTCTCCGGGCCGCGATAAGGCTGGCGCCGTTCGTAGTCCATGATGCCCTTGCGCAGCGACCGGTAGGCTGCGGCCTGGTCGGCCGCCACGAGCGAGGTGTAGACCTTCATGCCGCTGGTGTAGATGCTGTCGCCGTACTGCGCGTACATCATCTGGCGTACCGTCTCGGCCACGTATTCGGCATGCAGGCGGTTCGGATCGCCGGCGTCGCGCAGGTGGAGTTCTTCCTTCTTGGCTTCGGCGGCCTGCTCGGCGGTGATGAAGCCGGTTTCGTGCATGCGGTCGATCACATACAGCTGGCGCGCCCGCGCGCGGCGCGGGTTGGCCACCGGGTTGTTGGCGCCGGGTGCCTTCGGCAGGCCGGCCAGCATCGCGGCTTCGGCGACGGTGACGTTCTGCAGCGGCTTGCCGAAGTAGGTTTCGGCGGCGGCGGCAAAGCCGTAGGCACGGTTGCCGAGGTAGATCTGGTTCAGGTAGATCTCGAGGATCTGGTCCTTGGTGAGCTGTCGTTCGAGCCGCAGCGCCAGCAGGATCTCGTAGGTCTTGCGGCTCATCGTCCGTTCGGAACTCAGGTACACGTTGCGCGCCACCTGCATCGTGATGGTCGATGCGCCCTGCTTGCGGCCACCCTTCAGGCTGGCGACCGCGGCGCGCAGGAAGCCCTTGTAGTCCACCCCGCCGTGGTCGTAGAAGCGTGCGTCTTCAACGGCCAGCACAGCGTCCTTCATGACCTTCGGAATGCTGGCGAAGGGCGTGAGGTTGCGGCGCTCTTCACCGAACTCGCCGATCAGCTGGCCCTCGGTCGAGTACACGCGCAGCGGCAGCTTGGGGCGGTAGTCGGAAAGCTCCGAGACATCGGGCAGCTTCGGGTAGATGGCAACCACCGCGACGATGGCCGCGACCAGCACCACGAGCGCGCCGGAGCCCACCCCGATGGCGCCCCAGCCGGCAATGCGTTTCCAGCGGTGGCGGGGATCGACCGGCGCCGCGCTGTCGTCGTCGGAAGGTTGGGGGCTTGAGCGTTTGAACATAGGAATTGGCTACTGGCTGGCGAAAGGTTGGAGCCGCCGCGCGCTGCTGCGTTCCAGCATCGAGAGGTCGAGCGCGCCGCACTGCGCCGCCTGCTGCGCGCAATGCATGGCATCGAAATACTTGTCTTGGTCGAAGGCGATCGGCAACAGGTCCACCCTGGCGCCAAGGGCGCGGACGGTGGCATCGCAGAGACCGCGGTTGCAGGCCGCGCCCATCGTGAAATCGTCGGTGACGAGCAGGCCCTGACAGCCCCATTCGCCTCGAATCACCTGTTGCACGATTTTGCGCGAGAAAGAGACCGGATATTCGGCGTCGAGTTCCGCAAGGATGACATGGCCCGGCATGATCGCGGCATCCGAATGTTTCGACACGTCTTGAAACGGTTTCCGGCCGCGCGCCCTCTGCAGCTTCATGGCGCCTGCGCTTCGGGTGCCGCGACCGAAGCCGGTTCCACGCGGCGAGAGAGCGCATACCAGTCGACCTTGCGCGTGACCAGCATCAGCACCGCCAGCATGCCGAAGATCAGCAGCGCACCCAGCAGCAGCGCGTTGCTTTCGGAAGCCAGCAGGCCGTAGAGCGCGCCATAGAGCAGCGCAACGAAGGCGCCGAACGACAGGCCGCGCCGCCAGCCTCCGAGCACTGCGCTGAAGTACACGGCCAGCAGGGCGACGCTCGCCGCGGCGGCGCCCGCGTAGGCCATCCAGAACGCGAATTTCTCGGAGAGCGCGAGCAGCAGCAGGAAGAACAGCGCGATCGACAGGCCGACCAGCCCGTACTGGATCGGGTGCAGGCGCAGCTTGCGGAACAGCTCGAACATGAAGGCGGCCATCAGCACCAGCCCGATGAAGAGCACGCCGTACTTGCCGGCGCGCGTGCTCATCGAATAGACGTTGATCGGCTGCGCGAGCGACACGTCGAAGGTCTGCAGCGGACCTGTGTTGCGGTGCGCGGCGGTGGCAACAACTGCGGCGGCGGCGTTGTCGTCGGTGGGACCGCCGCGGGCCGAGAGACCCGCACGCACCTGTTCGCGCGCCGAAGTCACGAGCGAAGACACGCGCCAGTGCGCGTCGAAGCCCTGTGGCGTCACGCTGCGCTCGGCTGCGAGAAAACGCCCGCCGAAGCTGGGGTGCGCCCAGGGCGAACTCAGGTGCGCAGTCGTTTCCTCGGCGATGGGCGCGATGGCGAGTGTGTCCTGCCCGACCAGGCCGAGCTTCATGTCGAAAGAAACCGGCGTACCGGCCTGCCATGCGGTGAGCGCCGCGCCCGTGACCGGTGCGTGGATGCCGTCGGCAAACCAGGCGCTATCGGCCAGGCCCGGCACGCGCTGCCTGAAACGCAGCGCCTCGCCGCCCATCGTCATCGCTGGCGAACCGTCGAGGCCGCGCAGGTCGCTCACGTTGAAGGCGATGAAGGGCGCCTTGAATTCGATCTTCGAATCGGCCTCGCTGTGCGCCACGGCTTTCGGGTCGAAGGCCGCGAAGCCACCGGTGAGCGTGGCGCTGAGTGTGTAGAACGGAATCCTGAAGATGCCGCGGTAGCGTTCCTGCGGCGCCATCGAGCCCTCGATGTGCAGCTTGTCCGGGAACACCACGTGGGCCATTTCCTTGCTGCGCGGCTCCTGGCCGATCACCTTGCCTTGCGCGTTGCGCAGCGGCTCCATCCAGCGCTCCACGTACGGCACCAGCAGCAGCGGGCCGACCATCGTCTGGCGCCCGGCATAGGTGGCGGCGAGCTCGTCGGCCGCTTCGCGCTGGCTCTCGCCGCGGGCGCGGTTGAGCGATTGGATCTCCCCCAGCGGAATGCACAGGAGCAGCAGCAGGAACAACAGGCCGGCGACCTTGGCCAGCATGGAATTCAGCACGGCCTTGAACAACTGAAGCATTTTCTTCTCTCCTCGTCTGTAGCGAAGCCGCGATGCTCGCCGCGCGACCCGAAGGCCGTGTGAAGCGTGCGCGCCGCCTCGCTTCACACAGACTTCACACAGCGGCCGATGGCGCCGTTCGACTTCAACGCGCCTTCCAACTGCCTTCTCGTGCGGTGCCGACAGTTGCGGCTGTGCAAGTTCGCACGGACAAGGAACCCCGCCATGGATGCCCACACCACCCCACGTCCCGGCCGCTGGCTCTGGCTCGCCACCGTGAGCCTGGCGGCTGCGGGCTTCATCGCCACGGGCGTGCGCCCGGCGCATGCGCAGGAAGCGCCCGCCGGAGCGCGCCTGAAGACCGAGAGCCCCTATTTCTTCGTGAAGAGCGACGACCCCTCGGTCGACCGCCTGCCCCTGAAGGGCACCGAGGTCTCGGTGAAGATCTCGGGCGTGATCGCCGACGTGACGGTCACGCAGACCTACCGCAACGAGGGCCAGCGCGCCATCGAGGCGAAATACGTGTTTCCCGGCTCGACCAAGGCCGCCGTGAGCGGCCTCAACGTGCGCCTGGCCGACCGGCTCATCACCGCGCAGATCCGCGAGAAGCAGCAGGCACAGATCGAGTACGACACGGCGAAGAAGGAAGGCAAGACCGCCGCGCTGCTCGAGCAGCACCTGCCCAACGTGTTCCAGATGAACGTCGCCAACATCCTGCCGGGCGACGATGTGAAGGTGGAGCTGCGCTACACCGAGCTGCTGGTGCCGCAGTCGGGCAACTACCAGTTCGTGTTCCCGACCGTGGTCGGGCCGCGCTACAACAGCCCGCAGTCGGAGAACGCGCAAGCGAAATGGGTCGCGCAACCGACGCTGGCCGCGGGCGTGGCGCCCAACACCAGCTTCAAGCTCAAGGCCAGCATCGACACGCCGATGGGCCTGAAGGAAATCCGCTCGGCCACGCACGCCATCGACGTGAAGAAGAGCGACGAAGACCAGCACGCCGACATCGTGCTCACCGCCGACGGCCGCCCCGCCGACAACCGCGACTTCGTGCTCGACTACCGCCTGGCGGGTGAAAAAATCGAATCGGGCCTGATGCTCTACAAGGGCCAGGGACAAAACTCGGATGGAAGCGCCGAGAACTTCTTCCTCGCCATGGTCGAGCCTCCCAAGGCCGTGGCCGCCAGCGCGATTTCGCCGCGCGACTACATCTTCGTGGTCGACATCTCGGGCTCGATGCACGGCTTTCCGCTCGACACCGCGAAGACGGTGCTCGAACGCCTGATCGGCGGCCTGCGGCCGAGCGACACTTTCAACGTGCTGCTGTTCTCGGGCAGCAACAGGATGCTCTCGCCGAAGTCGGTGCCGGCCACGCGCGCCAACATCGAGCAGGCGCTGGCCACCATCCAGAACTACAGCGGCAGCGGCAGCACTGAACTCATTCCGGCGCTCAAGCGCGTGTACGCCGAACCGAAGGAAGACAGTGTGTCGCGCACCGTGGTGGTGGTGACCGACGGCTACGTGACGGTCGAGCGCGAAGCCTTCGAGCTGGTGCGCAACAACCTCTCGAAGGCCAATGTGTTCGCCTTCGGCATCGGCTCGTCGGTCAACCGCAGCCTGATGGAAGGCATTGCGCGCGCCGGCATGGGCGAGCCCTTCATCATCACCGACCCGGTGCAGGCGCCCGAGCAGGCCGCGCGCTTTCGCCGCATGGTCGAGGCGCCGGTGCTCACCAGCGTGAAGGCCACCTTCGGCGGGCTCGACGTGTACGACGTGGAGCCGCAGGCGCTGCCCGACGTGCTCGGCGAGCGCCCGGTGATCGTGTTCGGCAAGTGGCGCGGCGAAGCCAAGGGCCGCGTGATCATCGAAGGCCGCAGCGCCAATGGGCCCTACCGCCAGGAAGTGCGCATCGACGAGCGCACCCGCCATGACACGGCCGCACTGCGCACGCTGTGGGCCCGCCACCGCATCCAGAGCCTGAGCGACCAGGAAACGCTGGAAGGCGGCGTGGCCTTCAAGGAACGCATTACCGAACTCGGCCTGAAGTACAGCCTGCTCACGCAGTACACGAGCTTCATCGCCGTCGACAAGGTGGTGCGCAATGCGGCGCCGCAGAACAGCGTGGACGTGAACCAGCCGCTGCCGCTGCCGCAAGGCGTGAGCGACCTTGCATTGGGCGCCGAGGTGCCGAGCACGCCCGAGCCCGAATCGCTGGGCGCCATCGCCGTCGTGCTGTCGATGCTGGCCATGCTGCGCCGCCGCGCGCGCCGCAACGACGCCCGCCGCCTTACCGCCTGATCCATCGAGAAAGAAAAAATGTCTCTGGCAACGCTCGCCCACCGCCACCCGCGCATCGTGGACTGGGGCATCCACATCGACCGCACGCCGGCCGCAGGCTGGCTCGGGCTGCAGCTCGTCGCGCTGATGCCGACCTGGGCCTGGATGGCACAGCGCATGCGCGACGGCTCCGACGATCCCATGGGGCTGCTGGCGCTGGTCGCGCTCGCCGCCCTGGCCTGGAGCCGCCGGCGCGAACTGCGCGCCTCGCCGCGCCTGGGCTGGCTCGCGCTGGCGGGCGCGGGCACCGTGCTCGCGACGCTGCTGCGCACCGGGCTCGGCTTCATGCCCGCGCTGCCGCCGCTCGCGGCGGGGCTGGTGGCCGTGCTGTCGCTGGCGTGCGGGCTGCTCGCTTTCCTGCCGCGCCGCGTGGCTGCGCTGCCGGTGGCTGGCCTGTCGGTGCTCGCGCTGCCGCTGCTGTCGTCGCTGCAGTTCTATGCCGGCTATCCGCTGCGCGTGGTGACGGCCGAGGCCAGCCGCTGGCTGCTTGCGCCCGCTTTCGAGGTGGCGCGTGAAGGAGCGAGCCTGGTGGTCGACGGCCGGCTCGTGGTCGTCGATGCGCCCTGCTCCGGCGTGCAGATGGTGTGGCTCGGCTACTTCACGGCCTGCGCGGTCGCGCTGTGGGCGTCGCGCAGCGACCGGGCCTTCCTGCGCCGGCTGCCGATGGTCAGCCTCCTCGTGTTGGCCGGGAACATCGTGCGCAACAGCGTGCTGATCGCCTTGGAAGGCGCGGGCCTTCCGCTCGCACCCTGGGCGCACAACGCGCTGGGCCTGCTGGTGCTGGCCGTGGTGTGCGGCGCCATCGCCCGCCTCATGGTGCCGGCACGACCCGTGCCCGAACCGGCCGAACTGCCCATCCCGGGCCTGATCACCACCCAGGGAGGCCGCCATGTCGACACCGTTCTTTGAGCGCTGGTTTGCGAACCATTTCATCAATCGCATCGGCCACAAGGCCGCCTTCGCGCTGGCAATGCTGCTGTGCGTGCTGTGGTCGGTCGCCGCGGCGGTGCGTACGCCGGCCGAACCGGTCGCCGCCGCCGTGCCGCGTGAATGGCCGAGTGAATGGGACGGCGCTCCGTTGCGCCCGCTGGCCCTGAGCGACGTGGAACAGCGTTTCGCCGACCGCTTCCCCGGCGCCATCGGCCGCATGACCGACGGCACGCAGACGCTGGTGATGCGCGAGGTGACGCAGCCCACGCGCATGCTGCATCCGGCAGCGGACTGCTACCGCGCGCTGGGCTATCGCATCGAACAGGCGCGCCTGGAACGCGATGCGCAGGAACGGTTGTGGCGCTGTTTTGTTGCGCAACGGCACGGAGCGCAAAAAATCCGCGTTTGCGAGCGCATCGTCGATGCCCGGGGCACCGCTTTCACAGACACTTCAAGCTGGTACTGGGCAGCGGCCAGCGGCCAATCCCATGGGCCGTGGCAAGCTGTCACCGTGGCGAGACCGATCTGAGAACGTGCCTGTGAAGAAGACCCTGCGATTCGTGCTTTTCGGCCTGCTGGCCCTGGTCATTACGGCCTGCATGGCTATCTTCCTGATAGCCAAGCTGGCGCTCGCGCCGGCCGCCGGCGAATGGAGCACCACGGTGAAGGCGGGGCCGCTGAGTTTCGAGATCGGCGTTCCGACGGCCGTGCGCGTGGCCACCTCGCCGTGGTTCGCGCCGCATCTCGACGGGCGTTCGCTGGACACCCGCTTCGGCACCGTGCGCTTCGCCTGGAAGCCGGCCGGCGAGCTGCTGGAGATGCAATGCGCGCCTTGCAGCGCCGACGTGCCGGCGCTCGGCACCCAGCCGATCAGGATCGAGCGCCTGCTCGCCACCGTGAAGCGCGACGGCAACACGCTGAATGGCACCTTCGAAGCCACGCCCCAGAGCACCGACACCACCCGGCTGCAGGGCCATTGGGACGGCAAGGTCACGCTGAAGAACCTGCAGCTCAACGCCAGCGTGCAGGATGCGCCCATCGAGCGCTGGTACGCGGTGCTGGTGCCCCAGCTGCCCGAGCTGCAGCGCGCGCGCATCGGCGGCACGCTCGCGCTGCGAGGCCAGCTCGTACTGCCCGAGGCCACCTTCGCCGTGCAGCCCGTCATCAGCCAGTTCACCGTCGAAGGGCTGGGCACCGAGGCCATGCTCAACGCGCGCACCAGCTGCGGACCGTCGGCCAGGCTTGCCAACGACAGCTGGCTGGCGCGTGCCGTCATCGCCGCCGAAGACCAGCGCTTCTTCACCCACAACGGCTACGACCTGACCGAGATCCTCGCGTCGATCGACAACAACCAGAAGCCCGGCCAGATCCGGCGCGGCGGCAGCACGATCACGCAGCAGCTGGCCAAGCTGCTGGTGACGGGCAGCGACCGCACCGCCGAGCGCAAGCTGCGCGAGCTGCTCTACGCGGTCGAGATGGAGCAGACGCTGGGCAAGGCCCGCATCCTGCAGCTGTACCTGGACAACGCGCCGTGGGGCGGCAACGCCTGCGGCGCCGAGGCCGCGGCGCGCCGCTACTTCAAGCGCAGCGCGCGCACGCTCGAGCCGGCACAGGCAGTGTGGCTCGCCGCCATGCTGCACAAGCCGCAGGCCGTGCTCGAACAATGGCGGCAGGATGGCCACGTCGACGCCGACCGCATCAAGTGGATTGCCGAGGGTATCCGCGGGATCAGCCGGAACCAGCGCGAAGCGCTGCTCAAGGGCGTGGCCGCGGCGAAGTTCACGGCGCCGGAGGCCACGAAACAATGAACACCACACCCCTGGGCATCCCGGATATCGAAGCCATCGAGCGCGCCACCATCGCGGCGGTGTCGCCCGACCTGACCGAGGAGCTCGACGGCTGGCTGCTGCCCTTTGCCGGCGGCACCGTGAAACGCGCCAGGTCGGCCGTGCCGCTGCACCGCAGCGAGGTCGACCACGGCACGCTCGACCGCATCGAGGACCGCTACGACAGCCGCCAGGTCACGCCCGCGCTGCGGCTGGCCGAAGCACCGTGCTTCGAGGGCCTGCGCGCAGAGCTGGAGCGGCGCCACTACATCGACGACAGCCCGACCTGCGTGCAGGTCGGCTCGGCGCAGCGCATGCGGCAGGTGGTCGCAGGCGCCGCGCTGGCCGACGTCGATCATGCGCCCGACGCCGCCTGGTCGGCGCTGTTCCTCGGCGAGGGCTTCGATCCGGTGGACGGGGCCCATCGCGTGCGGATGCTGTCGCGGGCCAAAGGCTCGCTCTATGCGAGCGTGCGCGAAGGCGGCCGCACGGTGGCGGCGGGGGCGATGGCGTTCGGGCACGGCTGGGCCAGCGTGCACGGCATGCGCACCGAGCAGGCGCAGCGGGGGCGGGGCCTGGCGGCGCGCGTGCTGGCCGGGCTGGCGCAAGCCGCGTCGGCACGTGGCTTCGAGCGGGTGTTCCTGCAGGTCGATGCGCAAAACCATGCGGCGCTGTCGCTGTATCGCCGCGCCGGCTTCGAAACGCAGTGGAAATACTGCTACTGGCAGCGCCAGCAGTGGCCGTGACATGTCAAGCCGCCCGCTGACAGGCCGCGGGTGGCGCGGTGGGCGCGTTAGTGCCACCATGGACGGATGACGAACGCCAACCACCACGCCAACCATCCCACCGATCCCGTCGCCACGCCGCGCGGCATCGACCACATCGTGGCCGGTGTTTCCACCAGCGACGGCGACGGCGTCAAGCTCACCCGCGTGCTTCAGCAGCCGCTGCAGAAGCGGCTCGACCCTTATCTGATGCTCGATGCCTTCGGCAGCGACAACCCGGGCGACTACATCGGCGGCTTTCCCAACCATCCGCACCGCGGATTCGAGACCGTCACGTACATGATCGCCGGCCGCATGCGCCACCGCGACAGCGCCGGCCACGAAGGCCTGCTGGAGAACGGCGGCGTGCAGTGGATGACCGCCGGCCGCGGCCTCGTGCACAGCGAACTGCCCGAGCAGGAAGAAGGCCTGATGGAAGGCTTTCAGCTGTGGCTCAACCTGCCGGCCAGGGACAAGATGCGCGAGCCCTGGTATCGCGACATCCAGAGCGAGGAGATCCCGGAATTCACCACCACCGGCGGCGCGCACGTGCGCGTGATCGCGGGCGCCAGCCACGGCATCGAGGGTGCGGTGCGGCGCGAGCACACCGAGCCGCTGTACCTCGACGTCACGCTGCCGCCGGGCGCGGAGTTCGCGCAACCGCTGCCGTACGACCACAACGCGCTGGTCTACGTGTTCCGCGAATCGCTGTGGATCGCGGGCAGCGAAGTCCCGACGCGGCGCATGGCGATCCTGGCCAACGACGCGGGCAGCGACGGCGTGGTGCTGCGTGCCGGCGCGACCAACCACAGCCCCGCGCGTGCGCTGCTCATTGCCGGCAAGCCGCTGCACGAGCCCATCGCGCAGTACGGCCCTTTCGTGATGAACACGCAGGAGCAGGTCCAGCAGGCGGTGCACGACTTCCAGAACGGCAAGCTGGGCTGAACCTGTAGTCGCCCGCCTACCGAAAGTCGGCATCGGGCAGGGTTCCGGCCACCGCATGGGCCCCCTAGATTGCGCTCATGCCCACCACGATCCGAAAAGGACAGGCGCCGGCCACGCTGCAACGCGCCCAGTTCCACGAACGCTTCATGCAGCCCTTCCAGGACCCGGCCTTCCAGGCCGAGGCCGAGTCGCTGCGGCGCATCGAACTCATCGCCTGGGAAGCTTATGAGCAAGGCCGCAAGGCGCCCGTCACCCGCAGGGCGGGGCCCGGCTATGCGGACCCGGACTACGAACTGTCCGTCGACTGGCTCGAAGCCAAGGCCCGCATCGACGCGGCGCAGCTGGCCTGGGGCCTGCCGCAGACGCCTTCGCGCGTGCTGCTGGTGAACGGGTCGCCGCGCAACGACGGCACCTGCCCCGGCGAAGTCTCCAAGACATGGCGGCTGGCCGAACTGGCGCGCGAGGTGCTCGACGGCAGCGGCATCGAGACCGACCTGCTCGACCTGAGCCTGCTCGCTTCCGAGTACGGCCGGCAGATCCACCCCTGCAAGGGCTGCGTCTCCACCGCCATGCCGCTGTGCCACTGGCCCTGCAGCTGCTATCCCAACCATTCGCTGCGCCAGACCGGCGACTGGATGAACGAGATCTACGAACGCTGGGTGTCCGCGCATGGCGTGATCCTGCTCACGCCCACGCACTGGTACCAGGCGGCGAGTCCGCTGAAGCTCATGATCGACCGCCTCGTGTGCGCCGACGGCGGCAACCCGGACCCCACCAGCACGCATGGCAAGAATCCCGAGGAAGCCAAGGCGCTCGAACTCGAAGGCTGGGGCTATCCCAAGCACCTCGACGGCCGCGTCTACGGCGTGGTGGTGCACGGCGACGTGACAGGCGTGGAAAGCGTGCGCCGAAGCCTCGTCGACTGGCTCGACTGGATGGGGCTGGTCGACGCCGGCACGCAGGCGCTGCTCGATCGCTACATCGGCTACTACGAACCCTACGCCACCAGCCACGACGCGCTCGATGCCGATGCCGACGTGCAGGAAGAAGTGCGCAACGTGGCGCGCGCCGTCGCCCGGGCGGTCGGCGACCTGCGCGCCGGCAGGCTGCAGGTGCCAGACCGCGGGCTGAAGCGGCCCCGGCCCAAGTAAAAAGTCACGCCAACAGGCCGCTTTCGCGCTCGCTGTACATCATTCTTTACGCAAGCTCACGCCGGCCTAACGGAGGCGATACAGAGCGCTTCCACACTTCGTCTCACCTGCTGCCCATCGGTGGCGGGCTTCTTCGAAAGGAAGCACTTCTCATGATTTCTCTTCGCCAACGCATCGTCTGGGCCAGCCTGCTGGGTTCGGCCGCCCTCGCCTCTTCGGGCGCGTTCGCTCAAGCGCCGGCCGCCTCCACCCCAGCCGCACCCGCCGCCGCGGTGGCCCAGGCCGACAACGCCGCGGTGCCCAAGGCGCAGCACAAGCGCATGGACCCCGCCCAGCGCATGGAGCGCATGCAGGAGCGCCGCACCAAGCGTCTTGCCGCCCTGAAGGACAAGCTCAAGCTCACCGCGGCCCAGGAAGGCGCATGGAGCACCTTCACCGCCGCGACGCAGCCGCCCGGCGGTCCGCGTCCGCACATGGACCGTGCCGAGTTCGCCAAGCTGACCACGCCGCAGCGCCTGGAGCGCATGGAGGCTCGCCGTGCCGAACGCAGCGCGATGTTCGCCAAGCGCGCCGAAGCCACGAAGACTTTCTACGCTGCGCTGACGCCCGAGCAGCAGAAGACCTTCGACGCCGAGACCGTGCACTTCGGCGGCCACCGGGGCGACCACGACGGCCATCGCGGCCATGAAGGCCAGCGCGGTGCGCCGGCACCTGCCAAGGGCTGATCCACACCCGCTGCGCCGGTGACGGCGCCATCGAATGAAAGCCCGCAACGCGAAAGCGCTGCGGGCTTTTTTCATCGACGGGCGGGTTTTACTGCGGCGTGCCCGTCTTGTCCGTCGGATTGGTCACCACGTCAGGGCGTTCGCCCTTCTGGCCGAACTGCGGCTTGACCTTGCGCCCCGTCTGGCTGACCTCCGCGCGGGACATCTCGCCGGTCGGCTGCGGCATGGCGTTGGGCTGGTGGTTGACGGTGGTGGACGCCTCGCCCTTGGGCACCACGCTGTTGGCATTGTTGCGGTTTTGCACACGGGCCTCGGCCTTCACCGCCTCGCGCGATATGGGCATCGAGGCGTCGGGGCGCTGCGGCGGATTTGCGACGCCGGCAGGCGTCATGGTGCTGGCTTCGCCGCCCACCGACGGGTCGGGCTGGGCGGGAATGGACGTGGCCTGTGCCGACGCGATGCCGGCCATGCCCAGCAACGCGGCGAGAACCGTGGCGTGAAAAGTGATTTGCTTCATGGATGTGCTCCTTGTGGCTTTGTGTCGGTGTCGAGGATGAAACGCGGGCTGCTTTCCGAGCCCTCGAAAATCACCGTAGAAGCAGCGAAATTCCCACCGTGTGGGGGTGCGGCAGGCCTGCCTGTAGGAGCCGGCCGCCCACGCGTGAAAGGGGGCGGAAGGAGGTGGCGAGTTCCTACAGTCAGGAGGGGCGCGGCAACGTACAACTTGCACAACGATGTCCTCCTCTCCCATTCCAGACGCCGCGGCGTCCGCGCAGGCCGCGCCGACCTCGCTCAAGGTCATGACGGTGAACACCCACAAGGGCTTCACCGCGCTCAACCGCCGGTTCATCCTGCCGGAGCTGCGCGACGCCGTGCGCACCGTGGGCGCCGACGTGGTGTTCCTGCAGGAAGTGCTCGGCACCCATTCGCGCCATTCGCGCAGGGTAAGCAACTGGCCCGAAGCGCCGCACTACGAATTCCTGGCCGACACCATGTGGCCGCAGTTCGCCTACGGGCGCAATGCGGTGTATCCGAAAGGCCACCACGGCAATGCGCTGCTCTCGAAATTCCCGATCGTGCATTTCCGCAACCACGACGTGTCCGTGAGCGGTCCCGAGAAGCGCGGGCTGCTGCATTGCGTGCTGCGGCTGCCGGGCCGCGTCGTCGACGTGCACGCGGTCTGCGCCCACCTCGGGCTGGCCGAGGCGCACCGGCAGCAGCAGCTCGAGCTGCTCTGCCACATCGTGCGCGACGAGGTGCCGGCCGACGCGCCGCTGATCGTGGCGGGCGACTTCAACGACTGGCGCGGCCGCGCGCACGAGATCCTGGAAAAAGGCGCCGCTCTGCGCGAAGTGTTCGTGCATGCCAACGGCCGCGCGGCCAGGACCTTTCCCGCCCGCTTCCCCGTGTTGCCGCTGGACCGCATCTACGTGCGCAATGCCGGCGTGCACGCGCCCGTGGTGCTGCCGCGCCGGCCGTGGTCGCACCTGTCGGACCACGCCCCGCTGGTGGCGGACATCGACCTGTGAGCGCAGTGCGCGCGCGAGCCATGAGCAGCAGGAACAACAACAACCACTGGACCGGCGGCAACCGCATCGAGTTGCTGGAGAACGGCGAGCAGTTCTTCCCGCGCGTGTTCGACGCCATCCGCAAGGCACGGCGCGAGGTGATCGCCGAGACCTTCATCCTGTTCGAGGACAAGGTCGGCCTGCAGCTGCACGCCGCCATGCGCGAGGCGGCGCAGCGTGGCGTGAAGATCGACCTGATGATCGACGGCTTCGGTTCGCCGGATCTCTCGCGCGAGTTCATCGAGGGCCTGACATCGGCCGGCGTGAAGGTGCGGGTGTTCGATCCGGGTCAGCGCTTCATGGGCCAGCGGCTGAACGTGTTCCGCCGCATGCACCGCAAGATCGTGGTGGTCGACGGCGAGCGCGCCTTCGTCGGCGGCATCAACTATTCGGCGGACCACCTGCTCGACTTCGGACCCAAGGCCAAGCAGGACTATGCGGTGGAACTCGCGGGCCCGATCGTGGGGGAGATCCACCAGTTCGTGCTGCGCGCCATCGCGCTCGGCGGCAAGGGCGCGAGCTGGTTCCGCCGCCGGCTGAAGCTGGCGCCGCCCGTGAACCAGGTCCGCGCCGGCGAGGCCGATGCGATGTTCGTCACGCGCGACAACCGGCGCCACACCAACGACATCGAGCGGCAGTACCGTGCGGCCATCCGCGCGGCGCGCAAGCGCATCGTGATCGCCAATGCGTATTTCTTTCCGGGCTACCTGCTCATCAAGGAATTGCGGCGCGCGGCGCGGCGCGGCGTGGACGTGCGGCTCGTCCTGCAGGGCGAGCCCGACATGCCGATCGTCAAGACTGCCGCGAGCATGCTCTACCACCACCTGCTGCATGCCGGCGTGCGCATCTACGAATACTGCGACCGTCCGCTGCATGGCAAGGTCGCGCTCATGGACGACAGGTGGAGCACCGTGGGGTCGAGCAACCTCGACCCGCTGAGCCTGTCGCTGAACCTCGAGGCCAACGTGATCGTGCGCGACGCGGCCTTCAACCAGGTGCTGTGGGAGCGCATGGACCGGCTGATGCAGCACAGCTGCAAACAGGTGGAGGCGGCCGATCTCGCCAGCGAATGGAGCGGCTGGCGGCTGGTGCGCAGCTTCTTCGTCTTCCACATCCTGCGCTGGTACCCGGCCCTGCTGGGCCGCCTGCCGCGACACGCGCCGCGCCTGACGCCGGCCGAGGCCACCGACCTCGCGAGCCGGCGCGGCAGCGGCCGCAGCGACCCGGCCGGCGGCGCCACCCGGACGGAGGCCGCCTGAGCGGGAGCGCCGCATCGAATCGATGAGCACCATGGCCCTCTCCCACCACGGCTGGTGGCCCTGGATTCGCCGCGCGGCGACGTGGGGCTTCTTCGCGCTGATCGCGTGGCTGCTCGTGCGGCAGGCGCGCACCATCCACTGGGACGAGGTGTTCGACGCGATCCGCTTGCTGCCTGCCGCCGTGCTGCTTGCGGCCGGCGCGCTGGCGGCCTGCAGCTTCGCGCTCTACAGCACCTACGACCTGCTGGGCCGGCACCTGACGCGGCACCGGCTCGGCACGGGCACGGTGATGGGCGTGACTTTCATCAGCTACGCCTTCAACCTCAACCTCGGGTCGCTGGTGGGCGGCGTGGCCTTCCGCTACCGGCTCTATTCGCGCCTGGGCCTCGCGAACGAGACCATCACTCGCGTGCTCGGCTTCAGCATGCTGACCAACTGGCTCGGCTACCTCGTGGTGGCCGGTGCAGCATTCCTTTTCTGGCCGATGAGGCTGCCGCCCGGCTGGAAATTCGACCACGAGGACCTGCGCATGCTCGGCGCGGTGCTGCTGATGGTGGCCCTGGCCTACCTGGTGCTGTGCGCAGCGGCGAAGGGGCGCGTCTGGCGCGTGCGCGGCCATGCGTTCAGGACGCCGGGGCTGGCGATGGCGCTGCTGCAGCTCGCCATGTCATGCACCAACTGGTCGCTGATCGGCGGCGTGATCTGGTTCCTGCTGCAGGGTCAGGTCGGCTATCCGCAGGTGCTCGCGGTGCTGCTGGTGGCGGCGGTGGCCGGCGTCGTCACGCACGTGCCGGCGGGGCTCGGCGTGCTCGAGGCGGTGTTCGTGGCGCTGCTGTCGCACGAGGTGCCGGAAGCCCAGCTGCTCGGCGCGCTGCTGGCCTATCGCGGCCTGTACTACCTGCTGCCGCTGATGGTGGCCGCGCTGGGCTATCTGGTGACGGAGGCGAGAGCGAAGCGGCTGGGGATGGCGGGGCGCTAGAAGCGATAGGCGTAGCGCAGCCGGACGAAGGTCTCGCCCGGGTTCGGCTTCTTGATGCCGCCATTCGAGAAGTGCTGCACGCGCAGCGACAGTTCATGCGCGCCGTGCTCGCCGAAGCTGCGTCCGATGCCCAGCACCTCAGTGAACTGGAAGGCGGTGCTGAAGCTGCGGTCGGGCGTCCTGTAGACGTGATCCATCACGCTGCCGCCGACGCCACCTTCGGCAAACCAGGGCGAGTCGCCATGGTCGAAGCGGTAGCGCCAGGTGTAGATGGCGCCGATCTGCGTGTAGTTGCGCGGGCCGTTGCCGAGGGCCGGCGCATGCCAGTTGCTCAGGTACACATCCCAGTAGCCCGAGAGTGCGCCTTCGCGCACCGGCTGGCGCGGTGACCATGGGAAGGTCATGCCCACCGTGGCCGAATCGGCGCTGCCCATTTGCCCGTGCGGGGCGCGGCCTCCCTCGACGTACATGCCCGTTGCGCTGTCTTCGAATGCATGGGCCGCCGCGCCCGGAAGAGCCGAAAGGGCCGTGAACAGGGCGGCCCGGAGGGGTGTGGCGACGCGAAATCTCATGATGCGGCCCGTAATGAGTGACATGAAACAGGAAGACATCATCAATCTCAACCCTGTTCAGCATTCGCTCGGCACGTAATTTCCACATCGGGAAGTAGGACCCGATCAATAAAAATGCAGTGCCGGCTTTGTTGCACTGCAGCATTTTCGGGCCGGCGAAGCCTATAGTGGTCCGACCTCCTCCAGCGCACTGCCCTCATGCCCTCCCTCACCTCCGCCGCCCGCCTGGCCAATCCGCTCATGCAGTGGTTCGACCTGGCCTTCAAGACCCATGAGATGCTGCTGTCGTCCGGCTCCGTGATCCGCATGCGCACCGAGCGCATCGCCAAGGCCGGGCTCACGCCCAGTGCGGCCGACCTCGCGGAATTCCAGCTCATGGGGCAGGAAAAGCTGGCGGCTGCAAGCGAGGCTGGCATCGCGATGGCGAAGCAGTGGCACAGCAGCCATTTCTCGCTCGCCAGCCGGGTGCTGCAGCAATGGGTCCAGGGCACGACGGCCTTCTTCTTGCTGGCGGGCAGCGTCACGCCGGCCCAGGCGGCCGCGCATGGCGATGCGTTCGTGCAATCGGCCGCAGGCACGGTCGATGCCGCGAGCCAGCTGCCGGCAATCGCGGCGCGCATCGCACGCGAGGGCCTGGAGCCGATCCACGCGGCGGCGACCTCCAACGCACGCCGGCTGGCCGAACTCGAATCCTGAGCAGGCTCTTCAGGACTTCGCCGGCACCAGCGTCAGCAGCGTGATTTCGGAAGGCGCGCCAAAGCGCTTCGGCGGGCCCCAGTAGCCGGTGCCCCGGCTCACGTACACCCACATGTCCTGCAGGCGGTGCAGGCCGGCCGTGAAAGGCTGCTGCATCGGCACGAACAGGTTCCAGGGAAAGAACTGGCCGCCGTGCGTGTGGCCAGACAGCTGCAGCTGGTAGCCGGCCGCCGCAGCCAGCGGCGCGCTGCGCGGCTGGTGCGCAAGCAGCACGCGCGTGTGCACCAGCGGCGGCGCATCGTGCAGCGCCAGGTGCGGATCGCTGGCGTGCGCCGCGTCGAAGTGCCCGGCAGTGAAGTCGGTCACGCCGGCGAGTACGAGCGCGCTTTCGAAGAGCTCTTCATCGGTCTGCGCGCCGCGCACGTTGCGCGTCTGCAGCACCACGTGCTCGTTGAGCAGCACCTTCAGGCCCAGCCGGCGCAGCTCGTCGATCCAGGCATGCGCGCCCGCGTAGTACTCGTGGTTGCCCGTGACCACGAAGGTGCCGTGGCGCGCACGCAGACCGGCCAGCGGCGCGATGTGCTCGCGCAGTTCCGGCACGGTGCCGTCGACCAGGTCGCCGGTGATCGCGATGGCGTCCGCGCCCAGGCGATTCACCGCATCGACGATGCGCTGGATGTACGCGTTCCGGATCGTCGGACCCACGTGGATGTCGCTGAGCTGCGCGATCGTGAAGCCTTCGAGTGCCTGCGGCAGGCCGCGGATGGGCACGTCCACCCGCTTCACGCCGGCCGTGCGGCGCGCATTGAGGAAACCGATCGCCGACGTGGCCGTGGCCATCGCCAGCACGGCCAGCGCGCTCCATGGCTGCAGCACATTCCACTGCACCGGCACACCGCCCAACGCGCTTGCGAGCCAGGCGAGCAGCAGGCCAGCGTCGCGCAGCAGCGTGAGCACGAACATCGACGAGAACCAGCCCATGCCGATCAGGCCGATCCACTTGAGCACATCGCCCGTGGCGGCGTCGCGCCCGATGCGGCGCGACACGAAAGGCAGCGGAATCGTGACCGCGGACACCGCGAGCGCGAACAGCGCCAGCGGCCACGCGGGCGTGAGCACGGCCAGCGCGGGCAGCAGGCGCAGCGCGATATAGACGTGCAACAGCGCGGTCAGGGCGCTCAGGGGACGGATCGGCATCGGGGCAATGAAATCGGGCACTGCCCGGGACACCTCATCTGCAAGGCGCATGCCGCGCATTCAAGGCGCCGGGAAGTGCGGCGATAGCTATTTTTTCTATAGCGCAATGCGCCCGGATAGCAGGCTTCAAGGCTCTGCCGGACCCACAAGAACGGTACCGGTCCGCCGCGGTGCCGGCGCCCACTTTCGCCGCGTTACTGCACCGTGCGCGTGCCGGCCGAAGCCATGTCGGTGCCTGCCGGCCAGATGAAGCTCGCCTTGGCCGGCGCGCCCTGCAGTACGTGCAGCTGTTGCTTCAGCACATGGCTGCCGATGCGGGCCTCGACCTCATAGGTGCCCGGATCGAGGCGCGCCACCATGAACGGGCCGCCCGACACCACGTTGTCGAGCAGTGCGGTGCCGCTGCTGTCGCGCACCGTCACGTGCACGTTGGCCGCGAAGTCGGCGCCCTTGCTGTCCTTGACCGCGAATTCGAAGGTGGCGGGCCAGCGCGGCGACACCGTCTCCATCAGCTGGGCCTCGTCGCTGCCTATGCCGCCGCTCATGTATTCGACACCGTGCGCCATGTAGATCGGCGGGTTCACCGCCGCCTGGGCGGGCGAAAGCGCGCCGAGCACAACGGCGGCGCAGAACAGAGCCGCCGCCAGCGGCCGCATCGCGCGCGATGATGGAAAACGGGTGCTCATGGTCGGAATCCTTTCCTTGTCGTCGTGGCGAGAAGCCACGACGTCACTGTGCGGTTCGCGGCTTAGGAAAGGCTGACCGGAAAAAAGCTCAGCGGGCGGTGGACGTCTGCGCCAGCGCCTGTGGCAACGAAGGCGCGACCGAGGCCATGTCGAAATTCGAGGGCCACACGAACGACGCACGCGCCGGCATGCCGGCAATCACCACCAGCGACTGCGTCAGCGTGAGGCCGCCGAGCGTCACGTTCACGTCATAGGCGCCCGGATTGAGGCGCGCCAGCATGTAGGGGCCTTGCGACTGCACGTCCATCACAACCTGGCCGGTGTATTTCTGGCGTACTTCAATGAGGGCCTTGGCGGGAAAGCCGGGCACCCCTGCCCCCTTGCCGTCGCTGACGCCGAAATCGATGGTCGCGGCCCAGCGCGGCGACACCATTTCCATGAACGCGGCTTCGTCCTTGGCGGTGCCGCCGCACATGTATTCGATGCCCTGCGCCACCTGGATGGGCGGGTTCGAGAACGCGTGGGCTGAAGTCACGGCCCCGAGGAATGCTGCTGTACCGCCCAATACCAGCGCGGCCAGGGGCCGGCGGAGACGCGTAGGGTTCATTGCTGTGTGGTCCTCGATCTTGCGTGACGTGAAATCCGTCGGGGATTTTGCTTAGCAAGAGTCGGGCTAGATATAGCGTTTACGAGGAACGATCTTCGGATTGGAGGTGAATGCTATTGTTTTCATAGCTGATGACGGCCTTGTGACGTGCATTGCCGGTACTTTTACTGACAAGCCTGAGGGAAACCCTGATGTGCCTCGGTCTGCGGCGTTTTCGGGACGGATTCCGCCGGCGGGCATGGCGCGCGCCTACAGCCGCACATGGCGGCGCGGGTTAAGAACGGCTGAACGCAAACAAGGAGCTTCGGCCATGACATTCCAATCGACCATCGACGACTTCAGGAAAGTGGATGCCGCGCGCGCCGACTATCCCGGTGAGCATCTCGCCGTGCTGGGCGCCGGCGTTTTGCTGCTGCTGGCGGCGGGCCGCAGCCGCTCGTTGCTGGCGCGCATCGCCGTCGGTGCGGCCGGCGGTGCGCTGATCGGGCGCGCGGCGAGCGGCACCGGAGGGATCGCCCGGTTGGCGGGCGCATTGCAGGCCGGGGGCTGGCCATGGCTGCGGCGCTGAGAGGACGGCCTGGCCGGTCCTTTGGGCCTTGGGGGCCGCCGCAGTATTGGGCACCGTGCCTCGGGGTGGC
Organism: Variovorax sp. Varisp46; assembly: GCF_059491885.1. Lineage (NCBI taxonomy): Bacteria > Pseudomonadati > Pseudomonadota > Betaproteobacteria > Burkholderiales > Comamonadaceae > Variovorax > Variovorax sp. Varisp46. The sequence continues at coordinate 5,177,499 of NZ_CP168515.1, read as the reverse complement.
ACTCGTGGCGATGTTCCTGTTCTATGCGACCCTCCAGGGGCTGGTACGGGAAAGCGCGGCACGCGCGCCGGTTCAGGCGAGCGTCCCGGCTGCGTTCGTCCAGCCGCCCGTGACGAGCGATCGCGAGGAAGCTGCGCGGCCTGTGAGGCCGGCCGCCCTCCCCGTCGCGTCTCTCGTTCCGCTGGAGGGTGCCCCTGTCGAGCCTCCCCGCGTGGCAACGCCCACCGTCAAGGTGACCAAGTGCATCGGCCCGTCGGGCGAAGCCGAATACTCCGACGGCCCGTGCTCGAACGGCGGGCTCGCCACAACCTTGCGCCTGCAATGAGAAACGCCCGGGTGACCGGGCGTTTTCAGGCTCTTCAGCGGTGCGGCACGGGACCGCGGATGTGGGTGACGACCATCATCACACGTCGATATTCGCCGCCCGCAGCGCGTTCTGCTCGATGAACTCCCGGCGCGGCTCCACCTCATCGCCCATGAGCATGGTGAACACGCGGTCGGCTTCGATCGCGTCGTCGATCTGCACCCTGAGCAGGCGCCGCACGGTCGGGTCCATGGTGGTTTCCCACAGCTGCTCGGGGTTCATCTCGCCCAGGCCTTTGTAGCGCTGGCGCGAGGTGGCGCGTTCGGCTTCGCTGATCAGCCACTTCATGGCCTGGCGGAAGTCGTCGACTTTTTCTTCCTTGGCGCGTTCGCCTTCGCCGCGCTTGACCAGCGCGCCTTCGGGACTCAGCAGGCCGCGGAAGGTGTTGGCGGCTTCGGCGAGCGCTGCGTAGTCGGCGCCGTGGACAAAGTCCTGCGTGAGCACGCTGCTCTTGATGTTGCCGTGGTGGCGGCGGCTGATGCGCAGCAGCGGCTTGTCGGTGCGGGCGTCGAATTCGCTGCTCACCTCGGCCGGCACACCGGTCGTGTTGAGCTCGCGCAGCTTGGCCTGCAGCGCGACGGCCGAAGCCTCGGCGGCGGGCGTGGTGTCGAGGTCGAGCGCCACGCCGTCGGCAATCGCGCGCAGCGCCTCGGCGTCCATGAAGTTGCGCAGGCGCGCAATGACGGCCTCGGCCACCTGGTGCTTGCGCGCCAGCTCGGCCAGGGTATCGCCGGCGAGCGTGGTGGAGTTCGCGCCGCCGGTCTGCAGGCTCGCGTCCTTCAATGCCACCTTGAGCAGGAAGGCGTCCAGCGCGGGGCCGTCCTTCAGGTATTGCTCTTCCTTGCCGACCTTCACCTTGTACAGCGGCGGCTGCGCGATGTAGATGTGGCCACGCTCCACCAGCTCCGGCATCTGCCGGTAGAAGAAGGTGAGCAGCAGCGTGCGGATGTGGGCGCCGTCGACGTCGGCGTCGGTCATGATGATGATGCGGTGGTAGCGCAGCTTGGCGACGTTGAAGTCGTCCGCCCCGCCGCCCGCGGTGGTGGCGCCGGCGCGGCCGATGCCGGTGCCCAGCGCGGTGATCATCGTGAGAATTTCGTTGCTGGTCAGCAGCTTCTCGTAGCGCGCCTTCTCGACGTTCAGGATCTTGCCGCGCAGCGGCAGGATGGCCTGGAACTTCCGGTCGCGGCCCTGCTTGGCGGAGCCGCCGGCGGAGTCGCCCTCCACCAGGTAGACCTCGCACAGGGCGGGATCCTTTTCCTGGCAGTCGGCCAGCTTGCCGGGCAGGCCCATGCCGTCGAGCACGCCCTTGCGGCGCGTCATTTCGCGGGCCTTGCGGGCGGCTTCGCGGGCGCGGGCAGCCTCGACGATCTTGCCGCAGATGATCTTGGCGTCGTTCGGGCGTTCCTGCAGGTAGTCGGTCAGCAGCTTGCCGACGATGTCTTCCACCGGCGCGCGCACTTCGCTGGACACGAGCTTGTCCTTGGTCTGGCTGGAGAACTTGGGCTCGGGCACCTTCACGCTCAGCACGCAGCACAGGCCTTCGCGCATGTCGTCGCCGGTGACTTCGACCTTCGCCTTCTTCGCGAACTCGTTCTCTTCGATGTACTTGTTGATGACGCGGGTCATCGCCGCGCGCAGGCCGGTCAGGTGGGTGCCGCCGTCACGCTGCGGGATGTTGTTGGTGAAGCAGAGAACCTGCTCGTTGTAGCCGCTGTTCCACTGCATCGCCACCTCGACGCCGATGTGCGTGCCGGGGATGCCGCCGTAGGTGTCGGCCGGGCGCTCGCCCTCGGCGTAGAACGAGTTCGGGTGCAGGACGGTCTTGCCCTTGTTGATGAACTCCACGAAGCCGCGCACGCCGCCGGCGCCGGAGAAGTCGTCTTCCTTGCCGGTGCGCTCGTCCTTCAGGCGGATGCGCACGCCGTTGTTCAGGAAGCTCAGTTCGCGCAGGCGCTTGCTGAGGATCTCGTAGTGGAAGTCCGAGTTCTCCTTGAAGATCTGGGTGTCGGGCAGAAAATGCACCTCGGTGCCGCGCTTGTCGGTGTCGCCGATGATCTTCATGGGCGAGACTTCGACCCCGTTCACCGTTTCGAGCAGGCGGTCCTGCACGAAGCCGCGGCTGAATTCGAGCTCGTGGATCTTGCCTTCGCGGCGCACCACGAGGCGCAGCATCACGCTCAGCGCGTTCACGCAGCTCACGCCCACGCCGTGCAGGCCGCCCGACACCTTGTAGCTGTTCTGGTTGAACTTGCCGCCGGCGTGCAGTTCGGTCAGCGCGATCTCGGCGGCCGAGCGCTTGGGCTCGTGCTTGTCGTCCATCTTCACGCCGGTCGGGATGCCGCGGCCGTTGTCGGTGACGGAGATCGAGTTGTCGGAGTGGATGGTCACGACGATGTCGTCGCAATGGCCGGCCAGCGCCTCGTCGATGGAGTTGTCCACGACTTCGAACACCAGGTGGTGCAGCCCGGTGCCGTCGGAGGTGTCGCCGATGTACATGCCGGGGCGCTTGCGCACGGCCTCGAGCCCTTCGAGGATCGTGATCGAGCCTTCGCCATAGCTGGTGTCGGCGGCTATGGCCTCGGGCGGCACGACCTGAACTTCAGGCGTGTAGACCGGCTCGGTGTGCGGCACTTCGGGCTTGTTTTCTTCAGCACTCATTCGGATATTCCTCTGTCTCTCACGGCATTCACGTGATTTTTCGGGCTCTCAAAAGCTCAATTCGCCGCCTCTTGAAAGCGCAAACCCGCGGAGGGCCGCGGGCTGTGTGCGCAAGGCGCTTCGGGGTCTGTCTGCTAGATACGCATCGGCATCACGACGTACTTGAAGGATGCGTTCTCGGGGATGGTCAGTAACGCCGAGCTGTTGGAGTCGGCAAGCTCCAGCTTGACCATGTCCTGGTCCATGTTCGACAGCGCGTCGATCAGGTAGGTGACGTTGAAGCCGATCTCGATGGCGTCGCCGCCGTAGTCGATGTCGAGTTCGTCCTGCGCTTCTTCCTGCTCGGCGTTGTTCGACGCGATGCGCAGCGTGCCCGGCTCGATGTTCAGGCGCACGCCCTTGAACTTCTCGCTCGTCAGGATGGCGGTGCGCTGCAGGCTGGCCAGCAGCGGCGCGCGGCCCAGCGTGACGCTGTTCTTGTGGTTCTTCGGGATCACGCGGTTGTAGTCGGGGAACTTGCCCTCGACCAGCTTGGTGACGAACTCCATGCCGCCAAAGCTGAACTTGGCCTGGTTGTTCGCGAACTGCATCTCGATGGCGCCTTCGGCGTCCGACAGCAGGCGCTGCATTTCGATGACGGTCTTGCGCGGAAGAATGACTTCCTGGCGCGGCACCTCGACGTCGAGCATGGCGGAGGAAAACGCCAGGCGGTGGCCATCGGTGGCGACCAGGCTCAACTGCTTGCCTTCGGCCACGAACAGGATGCCGTTCAGGTAGTAGCGGATGTCGTGTACGGCCATCGCGAACGAAACCTGCGAGAGCAGGTCCTTCAGCGTCTTCTGCGGCACGCTGAACACAGGGCCGAAATTGGCGGCTTCCTGCACCAGCGGGAAGTCTTCGGCGGGCAGCGACTGCAGCGTGAAGCGGCTCTTGCCGCCCTTGAGCACCAGCTTGCTCGCGCTCGACTCGAGGCTCACGGTCTGGTCGGCCGGCATGGTGCGCAGGATGTCGATCAGCTTGCGCGCGCCGATGGTGGTTGTGAAGCTGCCTTCGTCGCCGCCGAGCTCGGCGGTGGTGCGGATCTGGATTTCGAGGTCGCTGGTGGTCAGCTGCAGCTGGCCGCCGGTCTTGCGGATCAGCACGTTCGCCAGGATCGGCAAGGTGTGACGCCGCTCCACGATGCCCGCCACCGACTGCAGCGCGGCGAGGACTTTGTCTTGGTTTGCCTTCAAAACGATCATGTCTTCTTCCTCTTCTCTATCTCTTTGAATCAGCTTGTAAGGGCGCCATTCTCCGCTGTCGCGAGGGGCTTTCTTGATGACATTCGGCGGTCAGCCCTTGAGCGTCTGCTCGAGCACGTGAAGCTGCTGGTTGAGCTCGGTAAGCTGCTGGCGCTCGCCCGAGATCTTGCGCACCGCGTGCAGCACCGTCGTGTGATCGCGCCCGCCGAACAGCTCGCCGATTTCGGGCAGGCTTTTCTGCGTGAGCTCCTTGGCCAGGTACATCGCGATCTGCCGCGGCCGCGCAATGCTGGCCGGACGCTTCTTGCTGTACATGTCGGCGACCTTGATCTTGTAGTAGTCGGCCACCGTCTTCTGGATATTCTCGACCGAGATCTGACGGTTCTGGATCGACAGCAGGTCGCGCAGCGCCTCGCGCGCCAGGGCGATCGAGATCTCCTTCTGGTTGAAGCGCGAGTAAGCCAGGATCTTGCGCAGCGCGCCTTCGAGTTCACGCACGTTGGAGCGCACGTTCTTGGCGACGAAGAAGGCCACTTCTTCCGGCATTTCGGCCGATTCGGCGCGCGCCTTGTTGATCAGGATGGCCACGCGCATCTCGAGCTCGGGCGGCTCGATGGCCACCGTGAGGCCCGAATCGAAGCGCGACACCAGGCGTTCGTGGATGTCGGCCAGGCCCTTCGGGTAGGTGTCGCTGGTCATCACGATGTGCGACTTCTTGGCGAGCAGGGCCTCGAACGCATTGAAGAATTCTTCCTGCGTCCGGTCCTTGTTGGCGAAGAACTGCACATCGTCGATCAGCAGCAGATCGAGCGAGTGATAGCGCTCCTTGAACTCATCGAAAGTCTTGCGCTGATAGGCTTTGACCACATCCGAGACGAACTGCTCGGCATGGATGTAGAGAACTTTGGAATCCGCCTTGTCGGCCAGCAGCCGGTTACCCACAGCGTGCATCAGGTGGGTCTTGCCCAGGCCGACGCCGCCGTAGATGAAAAGCGGGTTGTAAAGATGGCCCGGCATGCCGGCCACGTGCATGGCCGCGGCGCGCGCCATGCGGTTGGCCGTGCCCTCGACCAGGGTGTCGAAGGTGAGACCGGAATTCAGCCTGTTCTTGAAGCCCGCGGCGGCCGGCTCCTCGCCCGGGCCGGCCACGTCGCGCGGCACGTCGGTTTCGGCCATGACGGCCACAGGTGCAGGGCGTACGGCCGCTTCGCGAGGAGCAAGCGCTAACTCAATGGCGACCGGCTGGCCGTACATCTTCTCGGCCATGGCGGCGATCTTGCCGGCGTACTGAGCCCGGATCCAGTCGAGCTTGAAGCGGTTGGCGACGAACACCGTCATGCGCGAGAGGTCGTCGGCGACCTGCGCAGTCAGGGGCTTGATCCAGGTGTTGAATTGCTGCTCTGACAGCTCCTGCGCGAGTTGGTCGACGCAGGCCTGCCAGAGGCTTTCGCCGATGCCGTCAGTCGACATGGGCGCTTGAAAAAGTGATGAGACCCTCGGGCATTTTTTGGTATAGGTATTGTGGATATTCTCTGCTGGAAGGCGCCCGGCATTCTAACTTGTCAAAACCTTATCCACACGCCGCCGGGCCGATCGAAAGGCCCGCAAATCCACTCGAAGATTGTTCCGGCGGCCAATGTTTGCGATAATTGCGGGTTTCCCTGAAAACCTCTTGCGTCTTTCGGGGACCATCCGAAACACGCTCCCCCGGCGGCCCGCAGGTACTTCATGCTTTTTGTGCGAAGAACCGGCGCGAACAGGGAAATAGGAAATCACCATGAAACGCACTTATCAAGCATCCAAAGTCCGCCGCGCCCGTACCCACGGCTTCCTGGTCCGCATGAAGACCCGCGGCGGCCGCGCCGTCATCAACGCACGCCGCGCCAAGGGCCGCAAGCGCCTGGCCGTCTGACGGCAGCCCACCTGCCGTTGCCAGCAGCCGACACGTCAGCGCAGGCTTCCACAGCCAGCGCTTCCGGCGTATCCGGTCCGGCTTCCATGCAGCGGCTCAAGACCCGCGCGCAATTCCAGGCCGTCCTCGCAGGTGCCACCGTGGCGCGCACTGCTCATTTCGCATTGCATCGCTGTGCGCTCGATCTCGCATCGGGCGCACAGCCGTTGTTCGCGTCCGACGATGTCTGGCTGGGCGCCATGGTGCCCAAGCGCTGGGCGCGTCGCGCGGTCACGCGCAATGCCATCAAGCGCCAGATCTATACGGTGAGCGCCGCACCCGGCGTCGGCTTGCCACGTGCTGCGCACGTGGTGCGGCTGCGCGCCGGTTTCGACCGCAAGGAATTCGTGAGCGCCACATCGGACAAGCTCAAGGCAGCGGTGCGCGCCGAGCTCCAGCAGCTGCTGGCGCGGGCGGCGCGTTCTTCCGCGCCCGCTTCGGCACCTCCGCCCGCTTCCTCCTCGTCATGAAACGCCTGCTGATCGGCCTTGTGAAGGGCTACCGCCTGCTGCTGAGCCCCTGGCTCGGCCAGTCGTGCCGCTTCACGCCGACCTGTTCGGTGTATTCGATCGAGGCGCTGGAAGTGCATGGCGCGCTCAAGGGCAGTTACCTCACTCTGCACCGCATCGCGCGCTGCCAGCCATGGTGCGATGGCGGGCACGATCCGGTTCCACCGAAATCACAGCGTCGCACTGACAAGTCAGGCTCGCTGTTTTCGTCTCTTCTCTCCTCCGACAAGAAGTCTTCGTCATGAACGATATACGCCGCACGATCCTGTGGGTGATTTTTGGGTTCTCGCTGGTGCTGCTGTGGGACCAATGGCAGGTCTTCAACGGCAACAAGCCGACCTTCCTGCCGTCGAGCAAGCCGGCCGCGGTGGCCTCCGCCCCGGCCGCGGGCAGTGCACCCGCTGCCAGCAACGGCGTGCCGGCTGCATCTTCGTCGGGCGCGAGCGGCGGCAGCGCCGGTGCCGTGCCCACGCAAGCCGCTGCAGCCGCGCCGCGCGAGCAGGTCAGCGTGACCACCGACCTGTTCAAGGCCACGATCGACAGCGAAGGCGGCACGGTCAACCACCTCGAACTGCTGAAGTACGACGAAGCCGACCGCACCAAGCGCGTCGTGCTGTTCGAAAACGGCTCGCCGGCCACGCGCTATGTGGCGCAGACCGGCCTGCTGAATCCCGTCGACTCGGGTGAGCGCTTTCCCAACCACCTGACGCAGATGACGCCGAAGGCCGGCCCGCGCGAGATGGCCGATGGCCAGAACACGCTGGAAGTGGGCTTCGAAAGTGCCCCCGTCGGCGGCCTGAAGTACGTCAAGACCTACGTGTTCCACCGCGGCGACTACGCCATCGGCGTGCGCCACGAGGTGGTCAACACGAGCGACCAGCCGCGCGACGCCCAGCTCTACATGCAGCTGCTGCGCCATGGCACCGTGGCCGCCGGCACGATGTTCGGCACCAACACCTTCACCGGTCCCGCCGCGTACACCAACGAGAAGAAGTTCCACAAGCTCGACTTCAAGGACATCGCCAAGGGCAAGATCGAACCGCCCCCGCCGGCCAACGACGGCTGGATCGCGATGGTGCAGCACTACTTCGTGTCGGCCTGGCTGCTCAAGGGCGACCCGGCGAGCGAACAGCTGCGCCGAGAGTTCCGCGTGAAGGACCTGGGCGACAACCTGTTCACCGTGGCCATGGTGGCCACGCTGCCCAAGATCGCCCCCGGCGCCACGCAGGTCGTGAACAGCACGCTGTTCGCCGGCCCCGAGGAAGAAAAGAAGCTCGAAGCCATCGCGCCCGGCCTGGACCTGGTGAAGGACTACGGCATCTTCGCGATCATCTCCAAGCCGCTGTACTGGCTGCTGAACCAGCTGCACGGCATCCTGGGCAACTGGGGCTGGTCGATCGTCGCGCTGGTGGTGCTGCTGAAGGCGGCCTTCTACTGGCTCAACGCCAAGGCCTACGCCAGCATGGCCAAGATGAAGGCCATCAACCCGAAGATCATGGAGATGCGCGAGCGGCTCAAGGACAAGCCGCAAGAGATGCAGCAGGAGATGATGCGGATCTACAAGACCGAGAAGGTCAATCCGATGGGTGGCTGCTTCCCCATCGTGATCCAGATCCCGGTGTTCATCGCGCTCTACTGGGTGCTGCTGTCGTCGGTCGAAATGCGCCACGCCCCGTGGATCGGCTGGATCACCGACCTGTCGGCACCGGACCCCTGGTACATCCTGCCGATCGTGATGACGGCCACCTCGCTGTTCCAGACCTGGCTCAACCCGACGCCGCCCGATCCGATGCAGGCCAAGCTGATGTGGATCATGCCGCTCGCGTTCAGCGTGATGTTCATCTTCTTCCCGGCCGGCCTGGTGCTGTACTGGATCACGAACAACACGCTGTCGATCGCGCAGCAGTGGTTCATCAACAAGCGCCTGGGCGTGCTCGGCGCCAAGAAGTAGCCGCACGACGCCCCAGTCATCCCCCGAAAGGGCCGCGAAAGCGGCCCTTTTTGCTGAAAGAATCCGTACCATGCTTGCCCGCACCACCGATCCCATCGTCGCCATCGCCACTGCCTCGGGACGCGGCGCGGTCGGCATCGTGCGCGTGTCGGGGGCCAGGCTGGCGCCGCTGATCGATGCCATCTGCGGCCGCGCGCTCAAGCCGCGCGAAGCCACCTACCTGCCGTTTCGCGATGCGCACGGCGAGCCGGTCGACCATGGCCTGGCCGTTCACTTTCCCTCGCCGAATTCCTTCACCGGCGAGGACGTGCTCGAACTGCAGGCCCACGGCGGCGCGGTCGTGTTGCAGCTGCTGCTGGCGCGCTGCCTCGAAGCCGCGGCCGAGCCTGATCCCGTCACCGGCCGCGCTCGCCTGCCCGGCTTGCGCGTGGCCGAGCCCGGCGAATTCAGCCAGCGGGCCTTTCTCAACGGCAAGGTCGACCTGGCACAGGCCGAGGCCATTGCCGACCTGATCGACGCCAGCACCGAGGCGGCTGCGCGCAGCGCCGGGCGTTCGCTATCGGGCGCGTTCTCGCGCGAGATCCACACGCTGCGCGATGCGTTGATCCACCTGCGCATGCTGGTCGAAGCGACGCTCGACTTTCCGGAAGAAGAGATCGATTTCCTCCAGAAAGCCGATGCCACCGGGCAACTGGCAAAGCTGCAGTCGCAGCTCGCAGCCGTGCAGCAGCGCGCGAAACAGGGTGCGCTGCTGCGCGAAGGCATCAAGGTCGTGATCGCAGGCCAGCCCAACGCGGGCAAGAGCTCGCTGCTCAATGCGCTGGCCGGTGCCGAACTGGCCATCGTGAGCGCAGTGGCGGGCACCACGCGCGACGTGGTCTCGCAGACCATCCAGATCCACGGCGTGCCGCTGCACGTGGCCGACACCGCCGGCCTGCGCGAGAGCAGCGACGAGGTCGAGCAGATCGGCGTGGCGCGTGCCTGGGGCCAGATCGAAAGCGCCGACGCCGTGCTGTTCCTGCACGACCTGACGCGCGCCCATCTGGCCGACTACGCCACCGCCGATGCCGGCATCCTGGCCGGCCTGCGCCAGAAGCTGCCTGCGAGCGTGCCGGTGCTCGACGTCTGGAACAAGCAGGACGCCGCCCCTGACGCCCATGCCGGGCACGGCATCGCCCTGTCCGCCAAGACCGGCCTGGGCATCGAGGCCCTGCGTGAACAGCTACTGGCCATGGCCGGCTGGCAGGCCGTGCCCGAGGGCGTGTACCTCGCGCGGGCGCGCCACGTGCAGGCGCTGGCCCGGGTCGAAACGCACCTGGCGCTGGCGGCCAGCCATCTGGCGGCGCAGGCCCAGTTGCTCGACCTGCTGGCCGAAGAACTGCGGCTGGCGCAGAACGCCCTGAACGAGATCACCGGCGAGTTCGGCGCGGACGACCTGCTGGGCGTCATCTTTTCGCGCTTCTGCATTGGTAAATAGCGACAGCCGGTTTGAAAAACGTAAACAGTTGTAGCCGAATCTCCTGAGCATCCCCGATACTTCGGCTCACATGCGGGGGCCGAAGAAAACATGTCCATCCAGAACCTGAGCCGCGCCATCGCGGAGAACACGAGCACCGACGCGTTTGCGTTGACGTTCAACGTCCAGCAGTGGGAAACACTGGCGGGCTATCTGCAGCCCATCGATACCGGCGTTGGCGACGTGCTGATCGAACAGGGCACGCCGGACCGCTCGGTTTTCTTCATCGAGAGCGGTGCCATCAGCGTGCACCGCGTCAGCAGCAAGGAGCAGATGCGGCTGGCCGTGCTCACGCCCGGCTCGGTGGTCGGCGAAGGCTCGTTCTTCTCGCGCCAGCCGCATTCGGCCAACGTGGTGGTCACCGGCGCAGGCCGCGTGTGGCGGCTCACGGCGATCCGCTTTGCGGAAATGTCGAACCGCCAGCCCAACATGGCGCTGGAAATCGCGATGGCGCTCGGCGCCGTGATCGCCAAGCGCATGGCGCACCGCTCCAAGCGCGTCGCCGTGACCTGAGGCTGCGCTGTCCGCCGGCGGATCGATCTGCCACATGCGGGCAGGCCAGCCAGCTTTTCGTTTTGACCCCCGAGAGTAGTCAGTAAGCAATCCATGGCCTTGATCTGTCCGGTCTGCAGCACGGAAAACCGCGGCGGCGCGAAGTTCTGCAGGAGCTGCGGCGTCAAGCTGCCTGCCGCAGGAGACCGGATTCCCCCGTCGCCGAGCCCCGAACGCGAATGGGCCACCACCGCGCCCGCCCAGTTGCGCGCGCCGACCATTCCGGCGCCGCTGTTCGATCCGGACGAGCCGCTGCCTGCGCGCGGATCTTTTTTCGGCAGGTCGGCCGCGCGGCAGAGCGACGAGCATGAACAGACCGTGCTCATGGTGCACGACGACGAACTGCCGCGGACACCCGCGCCGCCCGCTTCGCCGCCGGGCCTGGAGTCGACCTGGGCCCCGAAGTCCGGAACGAAAAGGAGAAGCCGGGCCAAGGTCCGGCAATCCGTGCCGGCCGAACGGCCGCCGCGCAAGCGCGTGATCCTGCTGTGGCTCGGTCTGCTGGTGGTCGCGGTGGCAATGATCGTCGCCGGTTGGTCCGGCAACGGGACGCGAAAGGCGCCTGCGGCCGCTGAAGAGGCCACCGCCCCAGCTACCGAAACTCCCGCGCCCGTGGCCCCATCGTCGCCGTCGCTCGCCGAACCTTCGCCGGCGGCGCCCGAACCTCAGCCCGCCGAGCCGGCCGCGATGCCGCCTGCCGCTGAAACCGCACCGGCTGCCGCCGCGGCGCCCAAGCCCGCTGCCAAGCCGCGCAACAAGCAGGCGACCACTGCCGCACTGCCGTCGAACGCGCCCGAACCCGCTGCCGCGGTCGCTGCCCCCGCCCCGGCGCCGGCACCTGTCGCTGCGGCCGAGCCCCAGGCCATGTGCGGCGACCGCAACTTCATTGCCAAGGCGCAATGCATGGCGGCCCAGTGCCTGAAGCCCGAATTCAAGGCCCACGCGCAGTGCGAAGCGGTGCGCCGCCAGCAGCGCATCGAAGAAGAAAAGCGCAACCCGACGCTGATCAACTGAGCTCGCCTCTACCGGGGGCACCCTGCGAAGCGGGTTCCGCGGCGTTCCCGAACAAGAAACTAGCCTTTTTGCAGGCGGTCGATGGCGATCGCCAGCGCAGCCGGCTTGCCGGACAGCACCAGCGTATCGCCCTCCGACAGCACCGTGCCGTCGGCCAGCCGCGCGCGCTGGCCGTCGTGCCGGCGCAGGCTGGCCACACGCACGCCGAGCGTGGACAGCGCCAGCCGTTCCAGCGGCTGGCCCACCGCGCGCGCGCCGGCGTTGAGCGTGAAGCTGTTGAGGCGCTCGTGATCGAGTTCGTCGGCGTTGTCGTCGTCGGCGCCGTGGAAATAGCCGCGCAGCAGGTTGTAGCGGGCGTCGCGCTGATCCTGCACCACGCGGATCACGCGGCGCATCGGCACGCCGACCAGCGCCAGCGCATGGCTCGCGAGCATGAGCGAGCCTTCGATGGCCTCGGGTACCACTTCCGTCGCTCCGGCCGCCTGCAGTTTTTCCAGGTCGTGATCGTCCTGCGTGCGCACGATCACCGGCACGTGCGGCGCATGGGCGCGCGTGTTGGCCAGCACCTTCATCGCGCCGGGCACGTCGAGGTAGGTGACGACCACGGCACTCGCGCGCGCCAAGCCGGCCGCCATCAAGGCCTGCAGCCGCGCCGCATCGCCGAACACCACCGAGTCGCCGGCGGCGGCGGCCTGCCGCACGCGGTCGGGGTCGAGGTCGAGCGCCATGTACGGGATGCCCTCGCGTTCGAGGATGCGCGCCAGGTTCTGGCCGCAGCGCCCGTAGCCGCAGATGATCACGTGCTGCGCCGTGTTGATGGTCTTGCGCGCGATGGTCGTCATCTGCAGCGACTGCTGCAGCCAGTCGCTGGCCACGAGCTTTCGCACGATGGCGTTGCTGTACATGATGATGAACGGCGTCGTGAGCATCGACAGCACCATCGACGCCAGCACCGGGTTGGCCAGCCATGGCGGCAACAGGCTGCGCTCCTGCGCCAGCGTCAGCAGCACGAAGCCGAACTCGCCGGCCTGCGCCAGGTAGAGGCCGGTGCGCAGCGACACGCCCGAGGTGGCGCCCAGCACCCGCGCCAGCACCGTCACCAGCCCCAGCTTGAACGCCAGCGGCATCAGCAGCAGCACGGCCACCAGCAGCCAGCGTTCGACCACGATGTGCCAGTCGAGCGACATGCCCACGGTGATGAAGAACAGCCCCAGCAGCACGTCGTGGAAAGGACGGATGTCGGTCTCGACCTGGTGCTTGTATTCGGTCTCCGACACCAGCATGCCCGCGATGAAGGCGCCCAACGCCAGGCTCAGGCCGGCCAGTTCGGTGAGCCAGGCCAGGCCCAGCGTGATCAGCAGCACGTTCAGGATGAAGAGTTCTTCGCTGCGCCGCCGCGCCACCAGCGTGAGCCACCAGCGCATGATGCGCGGGCCGCCGTACAGCAGCACGCCGATCAGGAAGCTCGCCTTCAGCAGCGCGAAGCCCAGCGCCTTGGCCAGCGCCTCGGGCGGCGCGCCCAGTGCGGGAATCAGCACCAGCAGCGGCACCACGGCCAGGTCCTGGAACAGCAGCACGCCCATCACCCGCTTGCCGTGTTCGCTCTCGAGTTCGAGCCGCTCGGCCATCAGCTTGACCACGATGGCCGTGCTGCTCATGGTGAGCGCGCCCGACAGCGCCAGCGCGGTCTGCCAGCCGAGCCGCCACGACGGCGGCAGCCAGTGGGCAATCAGCAGCGCGCCGGCCGTGGCGATGGCCATCGTCAGCAGCACCTGCAGCAGGCCGAGGCCGAAAACGTGTTTTCGCATCGCGCGCAGCTTGGGCAGGCTGAACTCCAGCCCGATCACGAACATGAGGAACACCACGCCGAATTCGCCCAGGTGCTGGATGCCTTCGGTGTTCTGCGCCAGCGCGAAGGCATGCGGCCCGATCAGCACGCCGGCCGAGAGATAGCCCAGCATCGGCGGCAGCTTGAGGGAGCGGCACGCCACCACGCCGATCACCGCGGCGAGGAGATACAACAGCGTGAGATCGAACGAAGACATAGGCGGCGATGCTAGAGCAAGACCCGTGCGCAGCGCGTCGGGGAGGACACGCAGTGCCGAGCGTGGGGGCAACGAGCGCCGCCGGGCCGCCCCAAGGCGCGAGCGCCCCCTCGGGGGGGCAGCGAGGACACGCAGTGCCGGGCGTGGGGGCAACCCTCCGACCCGTAAAATCCGGCAATGAGCTCCCGTCCCGTCCCGGCCCCCGTGGTCGACCCCGAAGCCATCCTCGCTCGGGCACGTCTCACCTTCGACATCGAAGCCGAAGCCGTCACCGGTCTGAAGACCCGCGTCGGCCCGAGCTTCGTCGAGGCCGTGCGCAAGATCCTCGAAGTGCGCGGCCGCGTGGTCGTGATGGGCATGGGCAAGAGCGGCCACGTCGGTCGCAAGATCGCCGCCACCCTCGCCTCCACCGGCACGCCCGCGATGTTCGTGCACCCGGCCGAGGCCAGCCACGGCGACCTTGGCATGATCAAGGCCGTCGACCTGGTGCTCGCCATTTCCAACAGCGGCGAGGTCGAAGAACTCACCGTCATCCTGCCGGTCGTCAAGCGCCAGGGCGTGCCCCTGATCGCCATGACCGGCCGCCCTGAATCCACCCTCGCGCGCCATGCCGACATCGTGATCGACGCCGGCGTGTCCAAGGAGGCCTGTCCGCTCAACCTCGCCCCCACCGCGAGCACCACCGCCCAGATGGCGATGGGCGACGCGCTGGCCGTGGCGCTGCTCGACGCGCGCGGCTTCGGTTCGGAAGACTTCGCGCGCTCGCACCCGGGCGGCGCGCTCGGGCGCAAGCTGCTCACCCACGTGAGCGACGTCATGCGCTCCGACGACGATGTGCCGCGCGTGGCACCCGACGCTGGCATCGGCGAGCTGATGCGCGCCATGAGCAACAAGGGCTTCGGCGCCGCGGCGGTGGTCGCGCCCGACGGCCGCGCGCTCGGCATCTTCACCGACGGCGACCTGCGCCGCCTGATCGAAGCCGGTGCCGACCTGCGCAGCCCCAAGGCGGCCGAAGTGATGCACCACAACCCGCGCACCATCCGCGTCGACGCGCTGGCGGTGGAGGCGGCCGAGCTCATGGAGCAGTGCGGCATCACCCGCCTGTTCGTGATCGACGGCGAGGGCGTGATCGTCGGCGCCATCAATACCAATGACCTGATGCGCGCGAAGGTCATCTGATGCCGCTCGAGTTCCAGGCCGAGACATTGCTCGCCGCGCAGGACGTGCGCATCGTCTTCTTCGACATCGACGGCGTGCTGACCGACGGCGGCGTGTACTTCACCGAGCACGGCGAGACGCTCAAGCGCTTCAGCATCCTCGACGGCTACGGCCTGAAGCTGCTGCGCAAGGCGGGCATCGTGCCGGCCGTGATCACGGGACGCGACTCCAAGCCGCTGCGCGTGCGGCTCGAGGCGCTGGGCATCGAGCACGTGCGCTACGGCACCGAAGACAAGCTGCCCGCCGCGCAGGCCATGCTCGACCAGCTCGGCTTCACCTGGGCGCAGGCCGCGGCCATCGGCGACGACTGGCCCGACCTGCCGGTGCTCCTGCGCGTGGGCTTCGCCGCGGCGCCGGCCAATGCCCACGCGGAAGTGCGCGGCATCGCGCGCTACGTCACCCGCGCGCGGGGCGGCGAAGGCGCGGCGCGCGAGTTCTGCGACCTGCTGCTCACGGCCTGTGGCCAGTACCGCGTCATGCTCGACGCAGCCCGGGGCCCGAATACATGAACAATGTCAAACGCGCATGGGGCATGGTGCGCGACGTCCTCGACCGCGCCACGATCTACCTGCCGATCATCCTGACGGCGGCCGTCGCGCTCGGCACCTACTGGCTGGTGCGCAACGCGCCCAAGCTGCTGGAGCCCACGGCCAAGGCCGCGCCCACGCACGAGCCCGACTACTTCATGCGCGATTTCGTCATCAAGAACTTCCTGCCCAACGGCGACCTGCGCAGCGAACTGCATGGCACCGAAGGCCGGCACTACCCGGACTCGGACACCATGGAGGTCGACAAGGTGCGCATGCGAACGGTGTCGCCCGAAGGCCTCGTGACGCGCGCAACGGCCGACCGGGGCGTGTCGAACTCCGACGGCAGCGAGATCCAGCTGTTCGGCAATGCGATCGTCATCCGCGATCCGTCCGTGGGGCCCGGTGGCAAGCCTGCGCCGCGCCTCGAGTTCCGTGGCGACTTCCTGCACGCCTACGTCGACACCGAGCGCGTCACGTCGAACAAGCCGGTCACGCTGATTCGCGGCACCGACCAGTTCACCGGCGACACGCTCGACTACGACAACCTGAGCGGCGTGGCGAATCTGAACGGCCGGGTGCGCGGTGTGCTGATTCCTTCGGCGGCCGCTCCTTCAGGGAAGCGCTGAATGACTCCATCCCCGCTTGTCTTCATCACCGGCGCCTCGAGCGGCATCGGCCAGGCGCTGGCTGCGAGCTTCTACGATGCGGGCTACCGCCTGGCGCTGGTCGCCCGGCGCACGGGCGAGATCGAATCGTGGGCTGCGGCGCGCCAGCTGAGCGCAGACCGCTACCGGATCTACAGTGCCGACGTGGCGCAGACCGACAGCGTCGTCGCTGCCGGCAATGCCTGCATCGCGCAACAGGGGCTGCCCGACGTGGTGATCGCCAATGCGGGCATCAGTGTCGGCATCGACACGGCCGAGCGTTCCGACCTCGACGTGCTGGCGCAGACCTTCGCCACCAACAACGTCGGCCTGGCCGCCACCTTCCATCCATTCGTGCGCGCGATGGTGCAACGCGGCAGCGGGCGGCTGGTGGGCATCGGCAGCGTGGCGTCCATCCGCGGGTTGCCGGGGCACGGCGCGTACTGCGCCAGCAAGGCCGGCGTGGTGGCGTACTGCGAGAGCCTGCGCGGCGAGCTGCACGGCAGCGGCGTCAAGGTCGTCACCCTGTGCCCGGGCTACATCGATACGCCGCTGACGCAGGGCAACCGCTACGGCATGCCCTTCCTCATGAAGGCCGAGGATTTCGCCGCCCAGGCGCTGCGCGCCATCGAGGCCGGTACGAGCTATCGCGTGATCCCGTGGCAGATGGGCGTGGTTGCCAAGATCATGCGCATGCTGCCCAACGCCGTGCTGGACCGGGCGGTGCAGGGGCGCGCGCGCAAGAAGCGCAGCGGCGAGGCCTGACGAGCCGCGCGTGCCGAGCGATCGGCCAATGAAAAAGGCTCCCAAGGGAGCCTTTTGTCTGTGTGCGCCTTGCAGTGCAGGGCTCAGTAGCCGCTGTTGCCGCCGCCGTAGCCGCCACCGCCGCCGCCGGAACGGCCACCGCCGCCACCGCCACGGGGGCCGGCGCCGTAGGGGCTGCGGAAACCGCCATCGCCACCACCACCGCCGCCGCCGCTGCGGCCACCACCACCGCCGTAGCCGCCGCCACCGCCGCCGCCGCTGCGGCCACCACCACCGCCGTAGCCGCCGCCACCGCCGCCGTAGCCACCGCCACCACCGCCGCCATAACCACCACCGCCGCCGCCGTAACCGCCGCCACCACCGCTGCGCGGGGGGCGTGCTTCCATCGGACGTGCTTCATTGACGACGACGCTGCGGCCGCCCAGGGGCTGGCCGTTCATGCCGTTGATGGCGGCTTGTGCTTCTGCGTCACTGCCCATCTCGACGAAGCCGAAGCCCTTCGAGCGGCCCGTGTCGCGTTCCATCATGACCTTGGCGCTGGTCACTGCGCCGAACTGCCCGAAGGCCTGTTCGAGATCTCCGTCGCGCACCGAGTAAGGCAGGTTGCCGACGTACAGTTTGTTGCCCATCAAGGGACTCCTATAAACACATCAAGAAAAGCGATGGAGTCCCGGAAAGCATCACTCAAACGAGAGCCGTCGAGCCGCGCGAAACTGACCGATCACCGAACTTGCCCCCCGACCAAAATGAAGAGGGAGGCTCGTGCATTATGGGTGAAATAGCCGAAATGCAAGCAGGAATTTGCGTCTTGAGGTAGCACCCGTCAAAACCTCTGGAAGCTGGCGCCTACTTGCGGAGCGGGGCGAGGTCCTTGGTGCTACATGTAGAATCCGCCCGTCATTGGGGAGTAGCCGCCTTCCGATTTGCGAGAGGGGCCCGCGTCAACAGACTTGTCCTGCCCCACAGGACATGGCGCGTGCAGTGAACACACCTGGCGAGACCTTTGACCGTGCAACTTCGGGAATATGGCCGAAGGTGTTGCACGGTCAATTGCGTCCTTCGGCCCAAGGAACCCCTCATCATGGAAGCTTTTCTGGTTGCAACCGGCGTGGTTGCGCTCGCCGAAATGGGCGACAAGACCCAACTCCTGGCCCTCCTGCTCGCAGCCCGCTTCAGGAAACCCTGGCCGATCGTCCTCGGCATCTTCGCCGCCACCCTCATCAACCACGCGCTTGCCGGCGCGGTCGGCAACTACATCACGCGCTGGCTTGGGCCTGATGTGCTGCGCTGGATCCTGGGCGGCTCGTTCATCGCGATGGCCGCGTGGATGCTGATTCCAGACAAGCTCGACGACGATGACGCCCCGGGCGCGTCGAAGTTCGGGGTCTTCGGCACCACCGTGATCGCGTTCTTCCTCGCCGAGATGGGCGACAAGACCCAGATCGCCACCGTCATGCTCGCCGCCCGCTTCACGCACGACTATTTCTGGGTGGTGGCGGGCACCACGCTGGGCATGATGCTGGCCAACGCGCCGGTGGTATGGCTCGGCGAGAAGATCGTGCGGCGCGTGCCGATCAAGCTCGTGCACGGCATCTCGGCCGCGATCTTCCTGGTGCTGGGCATCATCATGATCATCGGCTGGTAAGAAAAAGGCAGGGGGCCCTTCCAGAAACACCGCGGAACCGGCTTTGCCGGGCCGCAGGTGTTGCCCCCGAAGGGGGTTGGCGAAGCGACACGAAGTGCGCGCAGCCTGGGGGATATACTTGTCCAGCGCCGATTTGCTTCAGCTTGCGGGCGCTTTATAAATCCAGCTAAAGACAGGCGCGGCAGACCCGGCTCGTTTTTGGCGAGGCCGGGTTTTTTCATTCATGTCGTCGTCACCATCCTTGGTCGTCACCTCGCAGTCGATGCAGTTCGCAGGCCCCCTGGCCCTGCGCAGCGGCGCGTCGATCAGCGACTACACGCTCGCCTACGAAACCTACGGCACCCTGAACGCCGAGCGCAGCAATGCGGTGCTGGTCTGCCACGCGCTCAATGCGTCGCACCACGTCGCGGGCGTCTACGAAGGCCAGGCCCGTTCCGAAGGCTGGTGGGACAACATGGTCGGTCCCGGCAAGCCCGTCGACACCGATCGCTTCTTCGTCATCGGCGTGAACAACCTCGGCTCCTGCTTCGGCTCGACCGGACCGATGCACGCCAACCCCGCCACGGGCCGCGTCTACGGCGCCGACTTCCCGGTGGTCACGGTCGAGGACTGGGTGGACGCCCAGGCCGTGCTGCTCGACGCGCTCGGCATCCGCACGCTCGCGGCTGTGATGGGCGGCAGCCTCGGCGGCATGCAGGCGCTCTCGTGGACGCTGCAGTATCCCGACCGCGTGCGCCACGCCGTCGTCGTGGCGAGCGCGCCCAACCTCACGGCCGAGAACATCGCCTTCAACGAGGTTGCGCGCCGCGCGATCGTCACCGACCCCGATTTCCACGGCGGCCACTTCTACGAACACGGCGTGATCCCCAAGCGCGGCCTGCGCATCGCGCGGATGATCGGCCACATCACCTATCTCAGCGACGACGTGATGAACGCCAAGTTCGGCCGCATCCTGCGCAGCGCCGTGGAGGGCGAGGCCGCGGGGCTCGACTACCGCTACTCCACGCAGGACGTCGAGTTCCAGATCGAAAGCTACCTGCGCTACCAGGGCGACAAGTTCAGCGAGTACTTCGACGCCAACACCTACCTGCTGATCACCCGCGCGCTCGACTACTTCGACCCCGCACGCAGCCACGGCGGCAAGCTCAGCACCGCGCTGGCCCAGGCCACCGCCCAGTTCCTGCTCGTGAGCTTCAAGACCGACTGGCGCTTCTCGCCCGCGCGCAGCCGCGAACTGGTGAAGGCGCTGCTCGACAACCGCCGCAACGTCAGCTACGCCGAGATCGATGCGCCGCACGGCCACGACGCCTTCCTGCTCGACGACGTGCGCTACATGGGCGTGGTGCGCTCCTACTTCGAGCGCGTCGCCAAGGAGTTCCTGCAATGAGCGACCTCGAGCATCAACGATTGATCGCCGAGCTGGTGCCGCGAGGCGCGCGGGTGCTCGACCTGGGCTGCGGCGACGGCGCCCTGCTCGACCTGCTGCAGCGCGAGCGCGGCTGTACCGGCTACGGCGTGGAGATCGCCGACGGCAACGTGCTGCAGTGCATTCGCCGCGGCGTCGACGTGATCCAGCTCAACCTCGACGAAGGCCTCGCGATGTTCGACGACGCCTCCTTCGACGTGGTGCTTCAGATCGACACTCTGCAGCACCTGCGCAATGCCGAGGTGATGCTGCGCGAGACCGCGCGCGTGGGCCGCATCGGCGTCGTCGCCTTTCCCAACTTCGCGCACTGGCCCAACCGCCTGAGCGTGGCGCGCGGCCGCATGCCGGTGACGCGCCGCCTGCCCTACCAGTGGTACGACACGCCCAATATCCGCGTCGGCACCTTCAAGGACTTCGAGGTGCTGGCCGGCAAGAACAACCTGCGCGTGCTCGACGCCTTCGGCCTGCAGAACGGGCGCGACGTGCGCTGGCTGCCCAACGCGCGCGCCAGCACGGCGGTCTTCAAGTTCGAGCGCGGCGGCGGCTGAACGCCACGAAGAACGCCGGATGAGCTTCACGCTTGCACAGCCGGTCCACAGCGAGCTGCTCATCAAGAAAAGCCGCTTCATCGGCTGCGTGCAGCCGGTGGCCGACCGAGCGGCCGCGCTGGCCGTGGTTGCCTCGCTGCGCGCCGAACACCCCGCGGCCGCACATGTGTGCTGGGCCCTGATGGCCGGCGGCCAGTCGGCCGCGAACGACGACGGCGAACCCGGCGGCACGGCCGGCCGACCGATGCTGGAGGTGTTGCACCACCAGCAGGTCGAAGGCGCGCTCGCGACCGTGGTGCGCTACTTCGGCGGCGTGAAGCTCGGCGCGGGCGGTCTCGTGCGGGCCTACACCGACGCGGTTGCACAGGCCCTGCTCGGCGCCACGCTCGTGCCGTTGCTGCGCCAGCGCAGCCTGCGCTGCGCCGTGCCCTATGCGCTCGAAGGACTCGTGCGGCGCGAACTCGCCGCGGCCGGGGCGGTGCTCGACGGCGTGCAGCATGGCGACGACGTCGCCTTCGCCTTCTCGCTCCCCGAGCCCGATGCCGATGCCTTCATCGCCCGCCTCGGCGATGCTGCGCAAGGGCGCGTCGTCTGGCCGCAGGCGTAACGCGCTTCGGCGGCACGCTGAGCGGCGCCGTCATCGCGAGGATGCCGCGCGGCGCCAATGGCATTGCTTCGTCATCGGGTCCGCGCCGCGCCATCTCCGCGGTCACGATGCCGGTCGGTACCGCGAGCACGCCCCAGCCCAGCAGCATCATGACGGAGGCGATCGCGCGGCCCAGGTCGGTCTTGGGCACGAGGTCGCCGAAGCCCACCGTGGCCATCGTCGAGATGGCCCAGTAGATCGCCACCGGGATGCTGGTGAAGCCATGCACCGGCCCTTCGACCACGTACATCAGTGTGCCCATCACCAGCACCACCAGCATCACGAAGCCGACGAACACGGTGATCTTGCGCCGGCTCGATGCCACCGCCGACACCAGTGCGCGGTACTCCACCGAGTAGCGCGACAGCTTGAAGATGCGGAACACGCGCAACAGCCGCAGGATGCGCACGTCGATCAGGTAGGCCATCTCGGGCGCGAAGGCCACGAGAAAAGTCGGCAGCAGCGCCAGCAGGTCGATCACGCCGTAGAAGCTCGTTGCATAGCGCAGCGGCTTGTTCACGCAGCTCAGCCGCGCGAGGTACTCCAGCGTGAAGAGAATGGTGAACACCCACTCGAGCACATTGAACAGCGGCCGCCACTGCTCTCGGATCGGCTGCACGCTGTCGAGGATCACCACCAGCACGCTGGTCACGATCACCGCGATCAGCGCCAGGTCGAACATCAGCCCGGCGCGCGTGTCGGCCTCGAAGATCACCGTGAAGAGCGTGCGCCGCCAGCCGTGCGTGGGCTTGTCGAAGCGTGAATCGGTGGCGGACGACATGGCGCGCGAGGTGTGCGCGGCGGAGAGGTTGTCGGTGTTCGAGCGGCTCATGGCGCCACATTGTCATGTCCATGGCCGACTTATTCGGTTACGCTTATTGCGCAATGAAGTGCCGCAGGCCGTGAGCGCGTTCTT
Organism: Variovorax sp. Varisp46; assembly: GCF_059491885.1. Classification (NCBI taxonomy): domain Bacteria; kingdom Pseudomonadati; phylum Pseudomonadota; class Betaproteobacteria; order Burkholderiales; family Comamonadaceae; genus Variovorax; species Variovorax sp. Varisp46. The sequence continues at coordinate 5,155,357 of NZ_CP168515.1, read as the reverse complement.
ACGATAGTCCCTTTCTTGAGGAGCTCCCCCTTGGCTACACAGTCCCCCTTCTTCGGCAAGCGTGATCGTGACACCGATTCGTTGACATCGCGCCCTGCACCGCTCGTCGGTTCGGGCACCAATCTCTCCGGAACCCCCGTCAATCCCTCGTCGCTGACCGCACAGCAAGGCGGCCTGAACGCGGCCGCCGCACCTGCCGCCAAGGAAGGCGGCAGCAAGCTCACCGTCGGCCCGAACATCAAGCTCAAGGGCGTCGAGATCACCGATTGCGACACGCTCGTGGTCGAAGGCCTCGTCGAGGCCACCATGGACTCGCGCCTGATGCAGATCGCCGAGCAGGGCGAGTTCAAGGGCTCGGCCGAGATCGATATCGCCGAAATCCGCGGCGTGTTCGACGGCAGCCTCACGGTGCGCGAAAAGCTCGTGATCCACTCGACCGGCAAGGTCACCGGCAAGATCCGCTACGGCAAGATCGTGATCGAAGAAGGCGGCCAGCTGTCGGGCGAGATCAGCTTCGGCGCCAAGCCGTCGCTGCACGCGGCGGCTTAAGCCTCCACCACGGGAGGCTTCCATCCCAGGCGCTCCAGCAAGGCACCGGCCGCGGCCGGTGCCTTTTCTTTGGCGCCGTTGATGAAGTAGACGAACACGTCGCGCTTCCTGGGCGACTCGGCCCAGCCCTGCGCGCGTGCGGCCCAGGTGTCGAGCGCCTTGGGGGCGTAGCCGGTCTTGAGCTCGGCGTCGGCCATCATGAGCCGTGCGTAGGCGACATCGCCCTCGGGCTCCTCGAACGATGGAAACTTGTCGGCGTCCGTGAACACGGTCGAGACCTTGTGCTTCTTCGCGAGTGCCTTGTAGGCGGGCACGATGAAGCTTTCGTGCCGCACGTCCATCACGTGCCGCAGCACGCGGCTGCCCTCCTTCTTGGGCAGCAGCTCTAGAAAAGCCTCGAAGTCTTCCGCATCGAACTGCTTGGTCGGCATGAACTGCCACACGATCGGTCCGAGCTTGTCGCCGAGTTCGCTCACGCCGCTGTCGATGAAGCGCTTGATCGAGTCTCCCGCGGTGGCAAGCACCTTGCGATTGGTGGTGAAGCGCGAGGCCTTCATCGAGAACACGAAGCCTTCGGGCGCTTCGTCGTGCCACTTGCGGAAAGTATCAGGCTTGAAGGTGCTGTAGTAGGTGCCGTTGATCTCGATGGCGCTGACCTGTCGGCTTGCGTAGTTCAACTCCTTCGCGTGCGCGAGGCCCTTGGGATAGAAGTTATCGCGCCAGGGTTCGTAGGTCCAGCCTCCTATGCCCACCTTGATCCGAGTCGATGCTGCCTTGCTCACATTGCGCTCCGGGTTGAGATCGCCCGCACTCTACGCGGGCTCGCCGCCGGGCGCAAAATGCGTTTTTTCGTCACCCGCGGAGAACCCTTCGATGAACGCCCCCCTGCACCGCGAAATGCCCACCGGCACGCTCGACGCCGAGCGTGCCCTGTCCGACGTCACCGCCCGATGGGACGGCGACATCCTCAAGCAGCTTACCGACTACATCGCCATTCCCGCCAAGTCGCCCGGCTTCGACAAGGACTGGTCGGCCAATGGCCACCTCGAGACCGTGCTGCGCAACGCCGCGGCCTGGGTCGAGGCGCAGAAGGTCGAGGGCCTGAAGCTGGAGATCGTGCGCCTCGAAGGTCGCACCCCCGTGCTGTTCTTCGAAGTGGCTGCCACCGGCACCGACATGGGCGAGACCGTGCTGATGTACGGCCACCTCGACAAGCAGCCCGAATTCACCGGCTGGCGCAACGACCTCGGCCCCTGGACGCCCAAGTACGAGAACGGCCTGCTCTACGGCCGCGGCGGCGCCGACGACGGCTATGCCGTGTACGCCAGCATCGCCGCGTTGCAGGCGCTCAAGAACCAGGGCGCGGCGCATCCGCGCATCGTCGGCCTGATCGAGACCTGCGAGGAAAGCGGCTCCTACGACCTGCTGCCCTACGTCGACGCGCTGCGTCCGCGGCTGGGCAGCGTCGAACTGGTGATCTGCCTCGACTCCGGCGCCGGCAACTACGACCAGCTCTGGCTCACCACCTCGCTGCGCGGCATGGCCAGCGGCACGCTCAAGGTCGAGGTGCTGACCGAAGGCATCCACTCGGGCGACGCTTCGGGCCTCGTGCCTTCGAGCTTCCGCATCATGCGGCAGGTGCTCGACCGCCTGGAGGACAGCTCCACCGGCCGCCTGCTGCCTGCGAGCTTCCACTGCGAAGTGCCGGCCGACCGGCTGGCGCAGGCGAAGGCCACCGCGGCGATCCTCGGCGAAGAGGTCTACAAGCGCTTCCCGTGGGCGCACTACGACTGCGGCGGCTCCACCATGTTCGCGCTGCCGACCACCACCGACCCGGTGGAAGCGCTGCTCAACCGCACCTGGAAGCCGACGCTTTCGGTGACCGGCGCCGAAGGCTTCCCGGCGCTGAAGGACGCGGGCAACGTGCTGCGCCCGTACACCGCGTTCAAGCTCTCGCTGCGCCTGCCGCCGCTGGTCGATGCGGCCGAAGCGGTGCAGAAGCTCAAGGCGCTGCTCGAGGACAACGCACCCTACCAGGCCCGCGTCACATTCGAAAGCGGCGGCGGAGCCACCGGCTGGAACGCGCCGACGATCACGCCGTGGTTCGAGGACGCGCTCAACAAGGCCTCGCAGGCGCACTTCGGCGCCTCATGCGGCTACATCGGCCAGGGCGGCACGATCCCGCTGATGAACATGCTCAGCGCCGGCTTCCCCAAGGCGCAGATGATGGTCTGCGGCGTGCTCGGTCCGAAGAGCAACGCGCACGGCCCGAACGAGTTCCTGCATGTGCCCTACGCCAAGAAGCTCACCGCCGCCGTGGCCGAGGTGATCGCCGCGCTGCCGGCCGCGCACCGCGCCGCTGCATCGGAGCCGGCCGCCGCTTGAGCGAGGCGCTGCCTTTGCCGCAGCGCGTGTCGCTGTCCACGCCGGACGGCGAGACGCTCGCCTTGCGCCGGCTGCCGGCGCCCGGTCCGGCGCGCGCCGTGATCGTGGTGGTCCATGGGCTCGGCGAGCACGCGGGCCGCTACCACGCGCTTGCGGAATGCCTGCACGAATGGGACTTCGCCGTGTGGGCGCACGACCACCACGGACATGGCGAATCGACCGGCGCGCGCGGCGGCCTGCCCGGCGAGTTGCGGCTGGTCGACGACCTCGCCCTCGTGATCGACGATGCGCGCCGCGAGAACCCCGGCCTGCCGCTCGTGCTGCTGGGCCACAGCCTGGGCGGGCTGGTGGCCGCGAGCCTGGTGGCGCGCGGGGTGCGGCCGGTCGATGGGCTGGTGCTTTCATCGCCAGGGCTCGATCCGGGCCTGGGCGGTTTACAGAAGGCGCTGCTCGCGGTGCTGCCGCGCATTGCGCCCAACCTGCGCGTGGGCAACGGGCTCGACGACAACTACCTCTCGCACGACCCGGCCGTGGTGCAGGCCTACCGCGACGACCCGCTCACGCACGACCGCATCGGCGGCCGGCTCGCGCGCTTCCTGGCGTACGAAGGCGCGACGGTGCAGCAGCGGGCCGCCAGCTGGCCCGTGCCGACACTGCTGCTCTACGCGGGCGACGACCGCCTCGTGGTGCCCGCCGCCAGCCGCGCCTTTGCCGCGGCCGCTGCGCCCGGCGGCAAGGTCGAGGCGCACTGCTTCGACAAGCTGTACCACGAGATCTTCAACGAGCTCGAAGCCGACCCTGTCTTCGAGGCGCTGCAGCGTTGGCTCAACCGGCGCTTTCCGTCGCCGGCCTGACGGCACGCCTGCGCGCCAGCCAGACCAGCGCCGCGCCCGTCAGCACCACCGGCACCAGCGAACCGAGGTTCAGCAGTCGCCAGCCCTGCGTGGTGACCAGCACGCCGGAGGCGAACGAAGTCACCGCCAGCGTGCCGAACACGCAGAAGTTCAGCGCACCCTGTGCACGGTTGCGCTCCTCGGCGGTGTAGGTCGTGAGCGAGAGCGTGGTGCTGCCGGTGAACAGGAAATTCCAGCCCACGCCCAGCAGGCACAGCGCCACGACGAAGTGGTGCAGCTCGACGCCCGAAAGCGCGATCGCGATGCACCCGAGGTTGAGTACCAGCCCCACGCCCATCACCGGCAGCGCGCCGAAGCGGCGGATCAAATGGCCGGTGAAGAACCCCGGTGCGAACATGCCGATCACATGCCATTCGAGCACCAGCGCGGCATCGGAGAACGGCAGGCTGCAGATCTGCATCGCGATGGGCGTTGCGGCCATCAGCAGGTTCATCACGCCGTAGCCCAGCGCGCCCGCGGCGGCGGCCACGATGAACACCGGCTGCCGCATGATCTCGCCCAGTGGCCGGCCCCCGGCGGGCCCCGTGCGCGTGGGCGCGGCGGGGAATTCGATGAAGTGCATCACCGCCATCGACAGCAGCGCCACCGCGGCCAGCGCGATATAGGCGCCCGCGAACGGCACGGCAAAGACCTGGCGCGTGGCCGTCGCGAGGTTGGGCCCCGCGACCGCGCCGATCAGCCCGCCCGCCATCACCACCGACACCGCCTTCTCGCGCCACGCCGGCGCGGCGAGCTCGGCTGCGGCAAAACGGTAGAGCCCCGCATTGGCGTTGTAGTAGCCCGCGACCACCGTGGCGAAGCACAGCAGCCAGAAATTCTTCGTGGCAGCCGCGTAGCAGCACAGCAAGGCCGACACCAGCGCCACCGCCAACCCGGTCTGGAACGAGCCGCGCCGGCCGAGGCGTTGCTGCGTGCGGGCCACCAGCCCGGTGCTGAGCGCGCCGCCGATCACGTAGCTCATCACCGGAAGCGTCGCCATCCAGCCGCGCGGCGCGATGCTCAGGCCCACCAGCCCGTTGATGGCGATGAAGGTGACGTTGTTGGTCAGGAGCAGGCCCTGGCAGATGGCGAGCAGCCAGAGGTTGCGGTTCATGGTGTGTCCCGAATCGCGCGTTGCAGGTCGCGTTCGATTTCACTGAAAACGACAGGCGGCAGGTCGCCCAGCGTGCCTTCGGTGCCGTCGAGCGCCACCGCGCGCACGGTCTGAAGTTCCTTGCCGTCGGGGCTGTCCTGCACGAACCAGCCTTCTTCGATTTGCAGGCAGATGCGGCGTCCGCCGGGCACGGCCTTGTTGAAGCTGTCGACCATGCCGCCGTCGCCCACCTCGCGTTGCCAGCCGCGCGTTTCCAGGCCCATGAGGGCGGCGTTCGATATGGCGCGGCCGGCCCAGTGCGGCAGCTCGCGGCGCGGGCGCAGCGCTTCGTCGAGCACGAAGACCGGGCGCATCAGCTGTTCGAAGGGCTGCACGATTTCGTAGTCGGCCAGCACGGCGGCCCAGGCAGTTGCCAGCGACGGGTCGAGGGCCGCGACTTCGAGCGGATGCGGCAGGCCGATGCGCGCGGTCTCGGGCAGCTTGACGGCGTCGTCCTGCAGGTCGGTCAGCTCGCCTTCGGCGCTGATGCGGAAGATGCCTTCGAGCTGCCTGCCCGATGCGTCGAACAGGCCCCAGACCAGCGGCCGGCTGAAGACCCGCAGCACCGGATGGTTGGCGAAGAAGGGAATGAATTCGTCGGGGCCCCAGCGGCGCTGCGCGCACATCGCGGCCTCGAGGCGCTTGACCTGCGTGGTGGCCACGGTCTTCGCGAGCTTGCGCAGCTCCTTCAGCTGCGTGGTCGCAGCGGCGGCCTTGCCGGCGTCGTCGTTGGCGCCCGGCTTGGGCAGCGTCTTGAGCACCTTGCCCCTGGCGTCGTGCACCACAGGCTGGAAGTTGTCGTCCATGCGCACTTCGAAGCTGCGCGGGCCGAAGTCGAGCGTCAGCCGGGCGCGCGTGTCGAGGCCGAGGTCGGGGACGGTGCGATCGGCCAGCTGGTCGAGGCTGAGGCCGCGCTGTTCGGCCACTTCGCCGAGCATGCGATCAGCGCGCGTGCGCAGGTCGTCGTGGCGGGTCTGGCGCGCGAGTTCGGCCAGGTGCATCAGCGCGGCATCACTGCCGATCTCGCCGAGCATCGCCATCGCGTCGTAGGCGCGCACGCGGTCGAGCGCAACGCGCCACTGGCGCAGCAGGCCGTAGAGCTGGCGCGCGGTCTCGCCGTCGCCGAGGCGGCCCTGCAGCGTGAACATCCAGCGCTCCTTGGCCGGGCGGCCGTTGCCGATCCACCAGGCCAGCAGCGCGCGGCCGAAGCGCGCGAGGGAATCGGGCGTGAGTGCATCCAGCAGCCCGGCCAGCCCAGGATAGGGGGCGTCGGGCTTGCCGAGCATCATCGCCATCAGCACGTCGGGCACCACCGCCTGCGGTAGCGCTTCCCCGCCTGCCTTGAGGATCAGGCGGGGAAGCGCTACCAGCGGCAAGGCCTTCGGCACCACGGGCAGGTTGTCGGGCAGGAGTTCTTCGGGCGCGATGGCCAGCAGCTGCGCCACCGCATTGGCGGCTTCGGCGCCGTAGGCGTGGGCCTGGTTGCGCACCGCTTCGGCGTGGCCGGCGCCGTGCAGCCAGCGCAGCGCGGCCTGCGCCGCCTCGCGCGCGGGGCCGGGTTCGCCCAGCGCGACGGGAACAAGGCCGCGCGCAGCCGTGTCGGGATAGCGCGCCAGCCACTCGCCGGCTTCGCGCCGGACCCAGCGGTTGGTGTGAAAGCCCCTGGCGATCCAGCCGGCGAGCGGATCCCATTCGATGACCGAGGCCAGCTCGAACATTGCGCGAGAGCCCTGCTTGAGAAAGCGCGGCAGCCCCGGCAGCGCGGCAGCGCCGAACGCATGGAGGATGGGCCGCACGCGCGAGACATCGCCCGAGTACAGGATGGGGGGCGGCCCATGCATGAATACCGCGACAGCCAGCGGCAGGGGCAGGTGCCAGATGCGTTCGGCGACGCCCCAGCGGCTGCCCGGCAGCGTGCCGAAGTCTTCCGGACCGATCTCGCGGCCGTTCGCTGCGACGGCCTCGATGAGCTCGGGGCGCAGGCCCAGCATCCACAAGGCCTTGTGAACCGTGCCGCCCTCGCGCACCTCTGCAGGCGCGTCGGGTTGGTTGCGCGCGAACTCGTTCATCCACCGGTCGGCGCTTTCGCGCGAGACCCGGAGTTCGCGGGCCAGCCAGTCGGACGATTCGCCCGTGGCCTGCAGGTATTGCGGTGGCGGCAGATCGCTCCAGTGCAGCCGCGCCGTCGGCGGCAGGGGCTGCAAGGCCAGCGTCGGGATGACGGGCAGCGCCTGCCGGTTCTTCCACGGCGGGCGCCGCAGCAGCGCGGGCCAGGCATCGACAGCGGCATCGGTCACTCCGACGGAGCTGTCTTCCTGCAGGCGCGCGAGCGTCTTGCGCTGGGCGTCGTCGCAAGAGGCTTCCAGCGGTTTCTGCCAGTCGGGGTTCGCGGCCAGCAGCTCCAGGACCAGCGCGGCGCCGGCCTGGTGCCGCGCCGGGTTCGCCGACAGCAACTCGCGCAGCACGAACAACGGCCAGCGGCCCGCCTGCTTGACGAGGGCGTTCTTGCAGTCGATCTGCTTGACCTGGGCCACGAAGAAGCCAACGACCGCCGGATCGTGGATGGCCAGCAGGTCGGTCACCGCTTCCTTGTGCGGGGACGGCTCGAAGAACAGTTCCGCCGCCGCGACGCCGTGCATGTCGAGCATGCGCAGCCGCGCGGCGCGCGGGGGGTAGAAGCGGGAGCGGTGGCGGCGAAAGAAGTCGAGGCTGTCGCAGAGGCGGCGTTCGTCGCAGAGCAGGCCGCCGCAGTGGCCGCAGGGCCGGTCGTTGAATTGCGCGAGCGCCTCGCGCATGCCCTTGGACCACCGCACGGTGCCATCGGGCTGCGCGTCCAGACCTTCTTCCTTCGACTTGCGACTGCCCGCCATGCCATTTCCCTCGATTGATGCCAGCGGGATTGTCGGCCAACACGCGCGGCCAAAAAAAAGCGCCCTCGCGGGCGCATGAATTCAGGAGAAGACAGTCCTTCGGTCAGGACTGCCTGCCTTGCAGCAGGCCGCTGAGCGAACCCAGCAGGTCGTCGTGGTTGCCCAGACCCTGGTCCGGGACTTTGCCGTGCGGCGTGAGCTGGTCGATCAGCGCTGGCAGCATGGTGGCCAGCATCGGCAGCAGCGTTTGCGCGTTGATGCCGAGCTTGGACGCGATGGCAGCGATGGTGTCGCTGCCCAGCGCGTTTTGCAGCTGATCGCCCGAAACCGGCTGGTTTTCCCCCTTGCCGATCCACGAGCCGATGACGTCGCCCATGCCCGCCTGCTCGAATTTCGAGACCAGACCGCCCAGGCCGCCCTGCCCGCCGTTGTTGGCGAGCAGGCCGCCCAGCGCGCCGGCCAGGCCTCCCAGATCGCCCAGTCCACCGCTTTGCGGTTGCTGCTGCTGGGCCGCGCCCCCGAGCACCTGACCGAGTACTGAATCGAGCAATCCCATGGCTTTTCCTTTTGGTGTGTGACAGACCGACAGCATTGTTAGGCGCCGCGGGCCATAAGCTGAAAGTGGAACATCACTTTCAAACTGGCAACGTGACAAATTACTTGGTACGGGCCGTCCGTTTGGGGAGCAATGCGGGACTGACCCCTTGCACTCCCACCAGGCCCAGCACGGTGAGCAGCGAATTCTGCGCGCCTTTCCACGCGTCTGTCACGTCGATGGACTCGCTCAGCGAATGGAATCCCGAGGCCTTGCCGCCGCCGCCGACGATGATGGCCGGAATGCCCAGCGAGATCGGCACGTTGGCGTCGGTGCTGCCGCCGCGCAGCAGGGTCTTGTGACCGAAGGCGCTGTTCGAGCGGACGGCGGCCTCCACGATCACCGAGTCGGGCGGCGTGCGGCCGCCGGGGCGGTTGCCGATGAGCTTGGCGCTCACGCTCAGCGTGTTGACGTTCCAGCGCTTGTTTTCCTCGACCACGGCTTCGTCGATGGCCGCGAGGATCTTCTTTTCGGTCTCCAGCAGCGAGGCCATGTCGTCCGAGCGGATGTCGATGGCCATGCGCGCATCCGGCGCGATGGTGTTGACCGAGGTCCCGCCGCCCACGGTGCCGACGGTGAAGGTCGTCTTCGGGAAGCTCGGCGTGCGGATCTCGGCGATCTTCGCGATGGCGCGGCCCATGCCGTGGATGGCGCTGGGCACCTGGCCGAAGGCGCCGAAGCTGTGGCCGCCCGGGCCCTGGAACGTGACCTCGTAGCGGTGGCTCGCGGTGCCGAGCACCAGCACCGCGCCCGGCGGCGACGGCTCCAGCCCCACCATGCCGTCGATGTCGAGGTGGTCGTTGAAGACGGCCTTGATGCCGCGCAGGTTGCCGAGCTCTTCCTCGCCGACGTTGCCGACGAACAGCAGGTCGCCCACGGTCTGGACCTTGTTGTCGTTGAGCACCTTGAGCCATGACAGCAGCACGGCGAGCCCGCGGGTGTCGTCCGCAATGCCCGGCGCGTGGAGCCGGCCGTCGCGCTCCTTCACCTTCACGTCAGTGCCTGCAGGGAACACCGTGTCGAGGTGCGCGGAGATCAGCAGCTTCGGCCCGTTGCCCGTGCCCTTGCGCAGGCCGACCACGTTGCCTTCGGCGTCGATCTTCGCGTGCGTCAGGCCGAACGCCTTCATGCGCGCGAGAAAGGCTTCGGCGCGCTTCTGTTCCTTGAACGGCGGCGCCTCGATCTCGGTGAGCATCCTCAGGTCTTCGACCGAGCGCTCGTGGTCGGCCCTGACCGCGTCGAGCAGCTTCTGGATGGCCGGTGCTGCCATCAGTTGGGCATAGACCTTGTCGACATCGGGGCTGACCTGCGCGGGCGTGGGGGCGACAGCCGGGCTCTGGGCGAGCGCGCCCTGTGCGGCGCACACCAGCGCGGCAAGGACGAGAGGGGCGAGGCGCAGTGGACCAGGCGAGCGGGACATCGAAAGTCCTTCTTTTGTCTCAGTAGAGTAACGATTGTTTCTCAGGCTTTCCGCGCGCGCGTTGCGGAAAACACCACCTTGCGCGGCCTGCCTAGGGCCCGGCGAGGCACACCAGCGCGGCCAGCGCCGCGGTTTCGGCGCGCAGCACGCGCGTGCCGAGGGTGACGGGGGCGAAGCCGCGGGCGATGGCCTGCTGTTCTTCCGAGCTGCTCAGGCCGCCTTCGGGGCCGCTCAGGACGACTGCGCCGTGGCGATCGGGGATCTGCACCGCAGGAAGGGTGCGCGTGCCCTCCGCAAGGCTCAGCACGAGGCGCACGGCGGTCGATCCCGTGTCGTGCTGCGCATCGAGCCAGCCCGAAAAGGACTGCACCGGAAGGACCACCGGCACCCGGTTGCGCCCGCACTGCTCGCAGGCCGCGACCGCGATCGCCTCCCAGTGCGCCCGCTTCTTCTCGGCGCGCTCGCCCGAGAGGCGAAGCACGCCGTGGGCCGTGGCCAGCGGCTGGATGCTCGCCACGCCGAGCTCGGTGGCTTTCTCCACCAGCCAGTCCATGCGCTCGTTCGCCGGCATCCCGACCGCGAGATGCACGGCGCGCGGGGCTTCACGCTCCACCGGCTGGTGCGCGCCGACCGTCACCGCGACCTCGCTGCGGCCCATGCGCTCGACCGTCGCCGCGTATTCGCCGCCTGCGCCGTCGAACAGCGTGAGCGCATCGCCGGGCTGCATCCGCAGCACCTGAACATGGCGTGCGGCGCCGGCCGGCAGCGCCAGGCTGGCGCCGGCGGTCAGCGGCACGGAACAGTGAAAACGCGGCATGCTGTGAAATCGATGGCGTGGGCAGCCGTTTTCCTTCAGACGCGGCCGTAGGCGAAGCCGGTGAGGGCCGAGGTGCCCTCGACTTCGTCGATCACGCGCAGCAGCGGCGTCAGCTCCATGTAGCGGCTGGCGGTGGCGCGGATGTAGGCGATGAAGCGCGGCGTGTCGGCCAGGTACTTGGGCTTGCCGTCGCGCAGCGTGAGGCGCGCGAAGATGCCGGCCACCTTCAGGTGGCGCTGCAGCCCCATCCACTCGACTGCGCGGTAGAAGGCGCCGAAGTCCTCGTCGACCGGCAGGCCAGCCTTGCGCGCCGCCGTCCAGTAGCGGATGGTGACGTCGAGCACGAATTCCTCGTCCCAGCTCAGGAAGGCGTCGCGCATCAGGCTGGCGACGTCGTAGGTGATGGGGCCGTAGACCGCGTCCTGGAAGTCGAGCACGCCGAGCGCGGGACCGTTGCCGGCCATGAGGTTGCGCGGCATGAAGTCGCGGTGCACGTAGACGCTGGGCGATGCGAGGTTGCTCTCGACGATCAGCTTGAAGCTGCGCTCCAGCCGCTCCTTCAGCTTGCCCTCGACCGCGATGCCGCGGTGGCGGCCGATGTACCACTCGGGGAACAGCGCCAGCTCGCGCTCCAGCAGCGCCCGGTCGTAGGGCGGCAGCACGCCGGGTTTGGAGGCCAGCTGCCAGCGGATCAATGCGTCGATGGCCTGGTCGTAGAGCGGGCGGCTCGCGTCGGGCCGGGCCGGATCGATCACGTCCAGCATGGTCTGGCGGCCCAGGTCGTCGAGCAGCAGGAAGCCGCGGGGCTGGTCCCATTCGAGCACCATGGGGGCGAGTACGCCGGCGCCGGCCATCAGCTGCGCCACCTGGACGAAGGGGGCGCTGTTTTCCTTGTCCGGCGGGGCGTCCATCACGATGCGCGTCGGCGCGGCGGGGTCGGCGGTGTCGAGGCGGAAATAGCGGCGGAAGCTCGCGTCGGCCGAGGCGAGCCGCACCGTGTCGGGCAGCAACCGGTGGGCAGGCGCGACGGCGGCCACCCAGGCCCGGAACGCTTCGGCCCGTTGCGGATCGGTCCAGGGGATGGTCTCGGCGGGGCTTGGGGCCAATGAGGCCGGGGGCGGGGGTGCTGTCATGGATAATCGATTCTACAAATCCGCCTGGCGCGGCAATCCCCCTTGGCCGGCTTCCGGCCGATGCGGGTTGCTGCTGGCCCCTGCAACCCGCCGGCCTGCCGCGCCGTCTCCCGACGATCCTTCGTTCCGAACCGATGCCTACGACCCAAAGCCCCCACGCTTGGCACCTTGTGCGCTCGCTGCCGCTCTCCCTCGGGGAGTCGGTGGCTTCCCTCGGAACAGCGGGGCGGGTGGCTTGATGCGCCGGCGTGTCGCCCTGCGGCGCTCCACCCCGCCGCTGCCGCTGGCCGTTCTGTCGCTGGCCCTGATGCACGCGCATGGCGCGTCCGCGCAGCAGGCCGGCAACCTCGACGGGCCGCTCACGCTGAAGCGCACGCCGCTGCTGACCGAAACCCTGACGCCCGCGGACCGCAGCCAGATGCCCAGCATCATCACCGGCGACCGCATCTCCGGCCGGCCCGACCTCGAGACCGTGGTCGAAGGCAACGCCACGCTGCGGCGCGGCGCGGTGTCCATCACTGCCGACCGGCTCGAGTACTACCAGCCGGACGACCGCGCCAAGGCCACCGGCAACGTGCGGGTCAACCAGGCCGGCAACGTGTACGAAGGCCCCGAGCTGCAGCTCAAGCTCGAGACCTTCGAGGGTTTCTTCAACAACGTGCGCTACCAGTTCCTCGCGAACGAAGCGCACGGCGAGGCCAAGCGCATCGACTTCGTCGACGCCAACGTGTCGGTGGCCCGCGAAGCCACCTACACCACCTGCCGCCGCGAGGACTTCCCGGGCTGGATGCCGGCCTGGCTGCTCACCGCGACCACGATGACCACGGACACCGAGGAAAACGAGGGCGTGGCCAAGAATGCGCGGCTGAGCTTCATGGGCATCACCACGCCGCCGCTTCCGAGCGTGAGCTTCCCGCTGTCGAACGAGCGCAAGAGCGGCCTGCTGCCGCCCACCATCGGCGTCGACAACATCAACGGCATCGAGATCGCGCAGCCGTACTACTGGAACATCGCGCCCAACCGCGACGCCACGTTCACGCCGACGGTCATGAGCAAGCGCGGTGTCGATTTCAGCAACGAGTTCCGCTACCTCGAGAAAGGCTACAGCGGAACGATGCGCCTCGACCTGATGGGCAGCGACCGGCTCGTGGGCCAGCGCTACAACGAGCTGCGCGCCAGCCAGCTCCAGCAGCTGGCCAAAGGGGAGATCCAGGCCAAGGACCTGACCCCGGCGCCCGGCAGCACCAAGCGCTGGGGCTTGTGGGCCACGCATCACCAGGACTTCGATGCCAAGGCGCTGGGCCTGGATTCGTTGTCCGCCAATATCGCCATCAACAGGGTGAGCGACAACGACTACTGGCGCGACTTCACGCGCACGCCGTCGCTCACGCAGCGCCAATTGCCCAACGACGCATCGCTCAACTGGAGCAAGGGCGACTGGAGCGGCATGGTCCGCACTCTGAAGTACCAGAACCTGCAGTACAACCTGTCGCCGATCGTGCCCGCGTACGACCGGCTGCCGCAGGTCACGGCCAACTACAACAAGTACGACTGGCACGGCTTCGACGTGGCGCTCAACCTGGACTACACGCGCTTTCGCGTGAACACGATCCTGGCGGGGCAGCCCGGCTACGACGCCACCCAGCAGTCGCAACCCGACGGCGACCGCGCCTCGGCCGTCGCCTCGATCAGCCGGCCGTTCATCACGCCGAGTTCGTTCGTCATTCCCAAGCTGATGCTGAACGCGGCCTCGTACAACTACTACCTGCCGCAGTCGGACATTCCGAAGCTGACGCTCAACGGGGTCCAGTACGTCAATGGCGTGCCCTACAACGCCAACTCGCTGTATTTCTTCCCGACCTCCAGCAACCGGACGGTTCCGACCTTCAGCCTCGACAGCGGCCTGATCTTCGAGCGCGACGCCAGCTACTTCGGCCGCGCCTTCCGCCAGACGCTGGAGCCGCGCGCGTACTACGTCTACACGCCGTACCGCAACCAGAGCATGCTGCCGAACTACGACTCGGCGGCCAACGACTTCAGCTTCGCGACCATCTACACCGAGAACGCGTTCTCGGGCGGCGACCGCATCTCGGACACCAACGCCCTCACGCTGGGCGTGACCTCGCGCCTGATCGATCCGGCAACCGGCGTCGAGGCCGCACGCTTCGGCATCGCGCAGCGGCTGCGCTTCAGCGACCAGAAGGTCACGCTGCCCGGCGGCACGCCGGTGACCGACCGCAAGAGCGACCTGCTCGTGGGCGCCCAGATCAACTGGACGCCCAAGTGGAGCCTGGATACCGTCGTGCAGTACAACCCCGACACGCGCAAGTCGGAGCGATCGGCCATCAGCGCGCGCTACAACCCCGAGCCGTACCACAACCTGAGCGCGGCCTTCCGCTACCAGGCGCCCAGCACCCCGACCGCGACCGACGGCAACAAGTCGATCGACGTGGGCTGGCAATGGCCGATCAACGACCTCTGGGGTGACAAGGGCAAGAACCTCGGCCCCGGCAAGGGCCAGGGCGGCGGCCGCTGGTATGCGGTCGGCCGGCTCAACTACAGCCTGCAGGACAAGAAACTCACGGACGGCGTGCTCGGTTTCGAGTACGACGGCTGCTGCTGGATCGGGCGCGTGGTGCTGCAACGCATCACCACGGGCCAGGTGACGGCGAACACCCGCATCATGTTCCAGCTCGAATTCGTCGGCTTCTCGAGCATCGGCTCCAGCCCCATGCAGGCCCTGCGGCAGAACATCCAGCGCTACGAACCCTTGCGCCAACCGGGCGAGGCGCCGAGCCGCTTCACCAATTACGACTGAGACGACTGAGCGACGCCATGAAATACATCCGTTCCATCATCACCCTGGGCTGCCTCGCGGCAATCGCTGCAAGCTCGGGCGCGCAGGGCTACCGCGCCGGCAGCGGCATCACGGACATCATGCGCGCCGGGCCGCGCCTGGGCCCGCCCGCAGCGCGTGCGCCGGCGGCTGCGCCCGCTGCGGCGCCCGTGCAGCGCTCGGCCGAATACATCGTTGCGCTGGTCAACTCGGAGCCGATCACCAACACCGACGTGCAGACGCGCGTGTCGCGGCTGATCAAGGAGAACCCCGACGCCGAACGCGTCCCCCGCGGCGAGCTCACGCGGCTCGTGCTCGAGCGGCTGATCACGGAACGTGCGCAGCTTCAGCTCGCGAAGGAAGCCGGACTCAAGGTCGACGAAGTGGCCATCGACCAGGCCGAGCAGACCGTGGCGCGCCAGAACGAGATCAGTCTCGTCGAGCTGCGCCGCCGCGTGGCCGACGAGGGCATCGCGCTGCAGGATTTCCGCAACGACCTGCGCGATCAGCTGCTGCTCACGCGCCTGCGCGACCGCGAAGTCGAATCGAAGATCAAGATCAGCGACGCCGAGGCCGACGAATACCTGCGCGACCAGCGCAACCTCGCCGTCAAGAATGCGGCGCTGGAAAACCTCAACCTCGCGCAGGTGCTGGTGGCCGTTCCCGAGAATGCCACCGACGCGCAGGTGGCCGCGGCGCAGAAGAAGGCACAGGACCTCGCCCAGCGCGCCCGCTCCGGCGAAGACTTCGCCAAGCTGGTGCGCGAGAACTCCGATTCGCCAGACCGCGCCAATGGCGGCGCCATCGGCATGCGCAGTGCCGACCGCTATCCGTCGCTGTTCGTCGAGGCCACGCAATCGACGGCGGTGAACGGCATCGCCGGGCCGGTGCGCTCCAGCGCCGGCTTCCACGTGCTCAAGGTGCTGGCCAAGGCCCAGATCGGTTCGGGCGACGCGACGGTCACCCAGACTCAGGTGCGCCACATCCTGCTGCTCAACGATCCCAAGCGCACCACGGCGCAGGCGGTGGCGCAGCTGGCCGAATTCAAACGCCGCGTGCAGGCCGGCACCGCCGACTTCGCCGGCCTGGCCCGCGACAACTCGCAGGACGCCAGCGCCAAGGCAGGCGGCGACCTCGGCTGGTCGCGCCCGGGCCAGTTCGTGCCCGAATTCGAGGAAGCCATGGACCGGCTCGCGCCGGGCCAGATCAGCGACCCCGTGGTGTCGCGCTTCGGCGTGCACCTGATCCAGGTGGTCGGCCGCCGCGATGCCAAGCTCAGCCAGTCGGAGCAGCGCGAAGCCGCGCGCGCCGCGCTGCGCGAACAGCGCGTGGACGAAGCCTTCACCACCTGGGTACAGGAAGTGCGTGCGCGCGCCTACGTCGAATACCGCGATCCGCCCCAGTCTTGATGGCACACCCCCAGGCTGCGCGCACTTCGTGTCGCTTCGCCCACCCCCTTGCAGGGGGCAACGCCAGCGGCCCGGCAGAGCCGGTTCCGCGGCGTTCCTGGCGCAACTTCTCTTTCTTCTCATTGACGGTGGCTTGACGGTATGGCTCAGCACATCGCCAGAAAGCGGTTCGGGCAGCATTTCTTGTCCGACGGCGGGATCATCGACGCGATCGTGCAGGAGATTGCACCGCAGCCCGGCGATCCGATGGTCGAGATCGGCCCGGGGCTCGCGGCGCTGACGCAGCCGCTGGTCGAGCGGCTCGGCCGCCTGACGGTCATCGAGCTCGACCGTGACCTGGCCAAGCGCCTGCGCGAGCACCCGCAGCTCGATGTCATCGAATCCGACGTGCTGAAGGTGGACTTCGCCGAACTCGCGGCCAGGGCGTCGAAGCCCCTGCGCGTGGTGGGCAACCTGCCCTACAACATCTCCACGCCGATCCTGTTCCACCTGCTGGGCTATGCCCACCTGGTCGCCGACCAGCACTTCATGCTGCAAAAGGAAGTGATCGACCGCATGGTGGCGAAACCCGCCACCTCGGACTACAGCCGCCTGAGCGTGATGCTGCAGTGGCGCTACGAGATGGAAAACGTGCTGTTCGTGCCGCCCGAGAGCTTCGACCCGCCGCCGCGCGTGGACAGCGCCGTGGTGCGCATGGTGCCGCTGGCCGAACCGCCGGCCGTGGATGCGGCGCGGCTCGGCGAGATCGTGCAGGTGGCTTTCAGTCAGCGCCGGAAGATCCTGCGGCACACGCTGGGCAAATGGCTGGAAACGCACGGCTACACAGGCGAATTCGATGCGCAGCGCCGCGCCGAGGAGGTGCCGGTAGCCGAATACGTCACCCTGGCCCAAGCTGTTCCCCCATGAAAAAGCCCCGCAGAAGCGGGGCTTTTTCAATTCCATGGTGCCGCCGATCCGGCTTTGCCGGTCGGCCAGCACCGCCCTCGGAAGGGGGTAGGCGAAGCGACACGAAGTGCGCGCAGCCTGGGGGTGAACCGATTACGCGGCGGCGAGCCAGTAGCCGGCGTTGAAAGGGCTGCTCATGCGCAGCGCCAGGGGCGACACGTCGACCAGTTTGTCGGTCGGCATTTTTTCACCGGCCGGCTCGGTGCCGGCGGCGGCCGTTGCGGCGGCGTTGGGGTTCACTTCGATGCCATCGAGGGTTTCAGCGTTCGGCTGAGCCTCGTTCGCCCGTTCTGCTTGGCTGGTAGATGCAGAACGGGCTACAGAAAAGAATAGAAGCACCGGAACGGGACCTTGCGGTCGCCCCAGTAGTCCGAGGCGTCGCGGAAGATGTCGAGCAGCTGCTCGCGCGCTTCCTTGTCGAACTTGGCGTTGGCCGGAATCTGCTCCAGGACGATGACGAAACCAGGCTGTGGGCCCGATTTATGCAATGGGTCCGTCATGCAGTCGTACAGCGCGTCGAAGTTCTTCCCGAAATGGGCCGGGAACGTGAACTGCTGCGCGATCAGGTCGAGCACGTCCTGCTTGGTCTGGGCGTTGCCCAGGTTGGCGTACAGGAAGTGCTGGCCGGCTGCGTTGGCAGCGTCCTGCAGGTCGCTCACGCGGAACGCGCGGATCGATTGCACGATGTTCGGGCGTACGGCACGAAGGGATAAGGTCATCTCCGCTGGTCTTTCCATAGTCATCATCATTTCTTCGGGGCGCTTCGGGGCGCCGCCCAGGTCGTTTTCATCGCTCATGGCGCAATCCGTCTGAAACTCGCATAGTGATCTGCCGTGTACCAGCAGGCCTCGGGCGCCGTGCGCTGCTCGCCGCCGCAGACGATCCGTTGTGCACCACGATTGCGTGAACCGGGCGTCTGCACCGTGTACTCGCGGTAGTGGCCACGGCGCGCCGGCGGCAAAAGACGCTCGCGATTGCCGAACACGGTGCCGTCCTTGTCATGCCGGAAGGGGCCGCCACTGAGGATGGCCTGGTAGGTTCGCTGGCCTTGCACTGGCAAGTCGGACAGTGCAATTGTTTCCTCGGCGGACGTTTTTCCGGCGCCGAACCATCCGCGGGCCTCGGCCCCCGTCGTCAACGCCGCCAACATCAGGCTGGTGAGCGCAAACTTTGTGAACGAGGACGTGATCGAGGCGTAAGCCGCCATGGGGCACCACAAGAAAAGAGCGGGGGGTTCGAATCGGCGATCAACGTCGGGGTTAACCCGCAAATTCAAGCCCGCGAGTGTGCACCACGCTGGCGAAAATAGCAAGCGACTGCTCAAAGTTTGAGCAGTCGCAAGGGGAGTGAGTGGTACTTTAAGTTGGCGACCACTCTCGCCAAAGGGCCTATCTTTCGGCGTTTGCGTCAGCCACTGTCAAGGCTGTCATGTTCACGATGCGTCGAACAGTCGCGCTGGCCGTGAGAATGTGCACAGGTTTGGCCGCGCCAAGCAGAACCGGGCCGATCGCGATATTGCCGCCAGCCGCCGTCTTGAGCAGGTTGTACGAAATATTGGCGGCATCGATGTTCGGAAATACCAACAGGTTGGCGTCGCCGGCCAGTGCGCTGTGCGGCATGACGATCGCGCGCTGCTTGCTGTCGAGCGCCACGTCGCCGTGCATTTCGCCATCCACCTCGAGCCAGGGGGCCTGCACGCGCAGCAGTTCGAGCGTCTTGCGCATCTTGATGGCGCTGGGCTCGTTGCTGGTGCCGAAGTTCGAATGCGACAGCAGCGCCGCCTTCGGCTTCAGGCCGAAGCGCATCATTTCCTCGGCCGCCATCGTCGTGATCTCGGCCAGTTCCTCGGGCGAGGGGTCGTAGTTGACGTGCGTGTCGACCAGGAACACCTGGCGGTCCGGCAGGAGCAGGCCGTTCATGCAGGCGTACACCGGCACGTCCTGCGGCGTGCTTTCGCAGCCGCCGGGGCGCTTGCCGATCACCTGGTCGATGTAGTGCAGGTGGATCAGTGTGGTGCCCCAGGTGCCGCAGATCATGCCGTCCACCTCGTCCTTGTGCAGCAGCATCGCGCCGATCAGCGTGAGGCGGCGGCGCATCTCGATCTTGGCGGTCTGCACCGTCTGGCCCTTGCGCTCGGTCATGCGATGGTAGGTCTGCCAGAAATCGCGGTAGCGGTGGTCCTGCTCGACGTTGACGATGTCGTAGTCGAGCTCTTCCTTCAGGCGCAGGCCGAACTTCTCGATGCGCTGGGCGATGATGGCCGGGCGGCCGATCAGCGTCGGACGCGCAATGCCCTCGTCGACCACGATCTGCGCGGCGCGCAGAACGCGTTCTTCCTCGCCTTCGCAGTACGCCACGCGCTTCTTCGACGCGCGCCGGGCGCTGTCGAAAATCGGCTTCATCGTGGTGCCCGAGGCATAGACGAAGCTCTGCAGCCTGTCGCGGTAGGCGTCCATGTCCTTGATCGGACGCGACGCCACGCCGCTATCCTCGGCCGCCTTGGCCACGGCGGGCGCGATCTTCATCATGAGACGCGGATCGAAGGGCTTCGGAATCAGGTATTCGGGGCCGAAGGACAGCTTTTCACCGACGTAGGCCGCAGCCACGCGCTCGCTCTGCTCGGCCTGTGCCAGGTCGGCAATGGCGTGCACCGCGGCGATTTCCATCTCGTCGGTGATCGTCGTCGCGCCGCAGTCCAGCGCACCGCGGAAGATGTACGGGAAGCACAGGACGTTGTTGACCTGGTTCGGGTAGTCGGTACGGCCGGTGGCCATGATGACGTCGTCGCGCACCGCATGGGCGTCTTCGGGCGCGATCTCGGGATTCGGGTTCGCCAGCGCGAAGATCACCGGGCGCTTGGCCATCCTGGCGACCATCGCGGGCTTCAGTACGCCGCCGGCCGACAGGCCCAGGAACACGTCGGCGCCCTCGATCACCTCGGCGAGCGTGCGCGCGTCGGTCTTCTGCATGTACTGGCGCTTGTCGTCGTCCATCAGCTCGGTGCGGCCTTCGTAGACCACGCCGGCGAGGTCGGTGACAAACACGTTCTCGCGCTTCAGGCCGACCTTCAGCAGCAGGTTCAGGCAGGCCAGCGCCGCGGCGCCCGCGCCCGAAGCGACCAGCTTGACTTCCTCAATCTTCTTGCCCGCCACCTTCAGGCCGTTGACCATGGCGGCCGCCACCGTGATGGCCGTGCCGTGCTGGTCGTCGTGGAACACCGGGATCTTCATGCGCTTGCGCAGCTCGCGCTCGACGTAGAAGCAGTCCGGGGCCTTGATGTCTTCGAGGTTGATGGCGCCGAAGGTCGGCTCCAGCGACGCGATGATGTCGACCAGCTTGGCCGGGTCCTTCTCGTCGATCTCGATGTCGAACACGTCCACGCCGGCGAACTTCTTGAAGAGAACGCCCTTGCCTTCCATCACCGGCTTGGACGCCAGCGGGCCGATGTCGCCCAGGCCCAGCACGGCGGTGCCGTTGCTGATGACGGCCACGAGGTTGCCGCGCGAGGTGTACTTGAACGCGTTGGCCGGGTCCTTGACGATTTCCTCGCAGGGCGCGGCAACGCCGGGCGAGTAGGCCAGCGACAGGTCGCGCTGGTTGATCATCTGCTTGGTCGCCGCAATGGCAATCTTGCCGGGCACGGGAAACTCGTGGTACTCGAGGGCGGCACGTCGCAACTCGGCGCGTTTGTCTTCGGGCGTGGGAGTCGATGAGGTCGAGGGGGTCGAATCTGACATGTGCCGTAGCTCCTGGTGGCGCTTCTTCTGGGGGCGCCGATTGTAGACCTCGCTGCGCACCGGCCATACGTCGCATGGCCGGTGGTAGCCATGGCGAAAAGCCGGGTGCGCCGTCAAACCGGTGTGGCAATATGCACGGTTCGGACAAAACCTGAAAAAACGAGGAGCGACCATGGCACTGATGGATTTCATCAAGAAGCAGTTCATCGACATCATCCAGTGGACCGAGACCGGCGACGGCACGCTGGCCTGGCGCTTCCCGATGGCCGAGATGGAAATCCAGAACGGCGCCTCGCTCACCGTTCGCGAATCGCAGGTTGCCGTCTTCGTCAACGAAGGCAAGGTGGCCGACGTGTTCGGCCCCGGCACGTACAAGCTCACGACGCAGACGCTGCCCGTGCTCACGTACCTGAAGAACTGGGACAAGCTCTTCGAGTCCCCCTTCAAGAGCGACGTCTATTTCTTCAGCACCCGCCAGCAGGTCGACCAGAAGTGGGGCACGCCCCAGCCGATCACCATCCGCGACAAGGACTTCGGCGCCGTGCGCCTGCGCGCCTTTGGCAACTACAGCTTCCGCATCGGCGACGCCAAGGCCTTCCACACCGAGATCTCCGGCACGCGCGACATCTATTCGGTGGCCGACCTCGACGGCCAGCTGCGTGGGCTGGTACTGCAGAACATCAGCAACGCCATCGCTTCGAGCGGCGTGCCTTTCCTCGACCTCGCGGCCAACCAGATCCAGTTTGCGCAGGCGCTCGCCGCGCAGCTGGTGCCCGAGTTCGGGAAGATCGGCATCAAGCTCGAGAACATCACGGTGCAGAACGTCTCGCTGCCCGAAGAGCTCCAGAAGATCCTCGACCAGAAGATCGGCATGGGCATGGTCGGCAACGACATGGGCAAGTTCATGCAGTACCAGACCGCGCAGGCCATTCCCAAATTCGCAGAAGGCGCCGCTGGCGGCAGCGGCATCGCGGGCGACGCGATGGGCCTGGGCGCCGGCGTGGCGCTCGGCCAGGTGCTGGCGCAGAACCTCGCGCAGGGCCTGAGCCCGAATGCGGCCGCCCAGGCTGCGGCGACGCAGCAGCAGCCGGCCGTGGCCGTGGTGAGCCCCACCGACGTGATGACCACGCTCGAGAAGCTCGGCGAACTCAAGGCCAAGGGCATCCTCACGCAGGAAGAGTTCGACGCCAAGAAGGTGGAACTCCTCAAAAAGCTCGTCTGACCCAGTATTGGTCTAACCCCCAGGCTTCGCGCACTTCGTGTCGCTTCTCCTCCCCCCTTGCAGGGGGCAACACCGACGGCCCGGCAAAGCCGGTTCCGTGGTGTTTCCCGCAACTGCATCCGTGGTTACAGCCGTCGATCTCCTGAGCCGCCATGGCTGAGGAAACCGGCAACCAACGCTACTACCGCGCGCCCTGCCCTGGCTGCGGCGCGCCCGTCGAATTCCGCTCGGCGCAGTCGACGCACGCGGTCTGCCCCTACTGCCAGAGCACCGTCGTGCGCCAGGGCGACACGCTTGCGCGCACCGGCAAGATGGCCGAGCTGTTCGACGACTTCAGCCCGCTGCAGCTGTTCGCCGCCGGCCGCATCCAGGGCAAGCCCTTCACGCTGATCGGCCGGTTGCAGTACACCTACCCCGGCGGCCGCTGGACCGAGTGGATCGCCGCGCTCGACGGCGACCGCACCGGCGTGCTCAGCGAGGACAACGGTGCCTACGTCTTCGCGCTGCCCTTCGACCTGCAGCGCACCGCACCGCCCTGGAACGAACTGCGCGTGGGCGCCACCACCGCCTTCGCGGGCCAGAGCTACGCCGTCACCTCGAACGAGCAGGTGGCGCTGACCTCCGCGCAGGGCGAACTGCCGCACCTGCCCGAGCTCGGCCGTTCCTTCGCGATGGTCGAGCTGCGCAACGACAAGGGCCTGGTCCTCAGCATCGACTACGGCACGCAGCCGCCCGCGAGCTACCTCGGCCGCTCGGTGCAGCTCGAAGACCTGCAGCTCACCGGCCTGCGCGAGGAATCCGCAAAGGACGAAAAGGGCCGCAGCTTCAACTGCCCCAACTGCGGCTCGCCCGTCACCGTCAACCTCGCCGACAGCAAGAGCATCACCTGCCGCTCGTGCAACAGCATCATCGACCTGTCGCAAGGCATCGGCGGCGAGCTCAAGCACGCCACGCAGGACGAGCCCGTGCGCCCGCTCATCGCGCTGGGCAGCATGGGCCAGCTGCAGGGCGCGCAGTGGCAGGTGGTCGGCTTCCAGCACCGCATGGGCAGCGCGCCCGGCGACGACGAGTTGTTCGGCTGGGACGAGTACCTGCTCTACAACAAGAAGCGCGGCTTCAGCTTCCTGGTGGACGCCGAGGACGGCTGGAGCATGGTCAAGCCGACCACTGGCGCGCCCGTGATGGCCGAGAGCGGCAACACCGCCACCTACCTCAACAAGCGCTACCAGCAGCAGTACGCCTACAACGCCGAGACCACCTACGTGGCGGGCGAGTTCTACTGGCAGGTCGAGCGCGGGCAGAAAACCTTCAACCGCGACTTCGCCAGCGGCGGCGCACTGCTGTCGATGGAGCGCTCGGCCAACGAACTCACGTGGTCGTCGGGCAGCAAGCTCGACAGCGGCCTGGTGGCCACCGCCTTCAAGCTCGACGCGCGCAAGGACATGTTCAAGCGCGCCGACGCGCTGCCCGTGAGTGCCGCATCCGGCATGGGCTGCGGCACCATCGTCCTCATCGTCGTCGTGATCATCATCGTGCTGATCATCATGAGCACCTGCAGCAGTTCCAGCGGCTCCACGGGCGGTTACCGCAGCTCGGGCGGGTCATACGGCGGCTATTCGAGTGGCGGCGGGCACAAATGACCGCCCCCAGGCTTCGCGCACTTCGTGTCGCTTCGCCTTCCCCCTCACCGGGGGCAACACCTGCAGCCCGGCGAAGCCGGTTCTGCGGTGTTCCCCGACTTGGGGGGCGCCAGTTCTGGCGCGCGTTGTGCGGTGACTGGGTGCAAACTGAATCAACTTTGACTGGAGGTCCTCATCATGGGATTTGAATGGCTGAAACCGGGCGTGGTCCTTGGATCGCTCGTGTATGCGCTGATCGGCGTCCTGGTCTTCTGGCTCTGCTTCCTGATCATCGACAAGATCACGCCGTATGACCTGTGGGGCGAGATCGTCGAGAAGCAGAACGTGGCGCTGGGGCTGGTGGTTGCCGCGATGAGCCTCGGCATCAGCATCATCGTCGCCGCAGCAATCCATTGAGCGACGCGGCCCTGCCCGCGCGCACCCCGGATGCGCGGGGGCCGCAACCCGTGGAGATCGCGCTGCTCGCCAGCGTGTTCGTGGTCGCCGCCTGCGGGCTTGTCTACGAATTGAGCGCGGCCGCGCTGAGCAGCTACCTGCTCGGCGACTCGGTGCTGCAGTTCAGCACCATCATCGGCACCTACCTGTTCGCGATGGGTGTGGGCTCATGGCTCTCACGCTATTTCGAGCGGCAGCTGCCGGCGCACTTCCTTCGCATCGAACTGATGGTGGCGCTGATCGGCGGTGCGCTGCCGGCGATCCTGTTCCTCGCGAATGCGTACATGCCGAGTGCCTTCCGGCTGCTGCTGTACGGCCTCGTGACGGTCGTGGGCACGCTGGTGGGGCTCGAGATTCCGCTGGTGATGCGCATCCTGAAGCGCAACATCGTGCTCAAGAACCTCGTGTCGCAGGTGCTCACCTTCGACTACCTCGGCGCGCTCGCGGTGTCGGTGGCGTTTCCGCTCGTCCTCGTGCCGCAGCTCGGCATGATCCGCACCGGCCTGCTGTTCGGCTTCATGAACGCGGCCGTGGCGGTGTGGGCGCTGTGGTTGTTCCGGCATGAACTGCGCCGCGTCGGCGCGCATGCGGTCGCGTGCTTTCTCGCGCTGGCCGCGCTGGTCGCGGCCTTCGCCTGGGCCGATCACATCACCACGCTGGCCGAGGACAAGTTCTACCAGGACCGCATCGTCTTCAGTGCCACCTCGCCCTACCAGCGCATCGTCGTCACGCGGGGGCTGCTCGGGCACCGGCTGTTCCTCAACGGCAACCTGCAGTTCGCCGAGCGCGACGAGTACCGCTATCACGAGGCGCTCGTGCATCCGGTGATGGCCGCGCAGGGCGCGCCGAAGAAGGTCGCCGTGCTGGGCGGCGGCGATGGCATGGCGGTGCGCGAGATTCTCAAGTACCCCTCGGTCGAGTCGGTCACGCTCGTGGAGCTCGACCCGAACATGACCCAACTCTTCACCGAGCACGAGACCCTGGCCGCGCTCAACGGCCACTCGCTCTCGTCGCCCAAGGTGAAGATCGTCAACACCGACGCCTTCCAGTGGCTGCAGCAGCCCGGGGACACCTTCGACGTCATCGTGGTGGACTTTCCCGATCCGACCAACTTCGCCATCGGCAAGCTCTACACCAACAGCTTCTACGCGCTGCTCGAGAGGCGCCTTTCGGCCAGCGGCTATGCGGTGATCCAGACCACCTCGCCGCTGGTGGCGCGCAAGAGCTACTGGACCGTGGCCACCACCATCGAATCGGTGGGCCTGCGTGCCACACCGTACCACGCGCATGTGCCGAGCTTCGGCGAATGGGGCTACATCATCGCGAGCCGGCGGCCCTACCGCATGCCCGATGCGCTGCCTTCGGGCCTGCGCTTCCTCTCGCCTTCCACCTTGCCGCTGATGTTCGACTTTCCGCTCGACATGGCGCGCGTGCCGGCCGAAGTGAACCGGCTGTCGAACCAGACCCTTGTCACCACCTACGAGCAGGAGTGGGGCAAGGTGATGGCGCACTAGCTGAGTCATGCAACGGCGCGAATTTCTCGGAATGGCGGCAGGCGCGCTGGCGCTTGCCGGCTGCGAGGCGCCGCCAACGCCCGTCGAAGGTGGCTTCACCGGCATCGACATGGCGCGCGGCCACGCGATGCGCGATGGCGCGCTCAAGAGCCAGGCGCCCGCCGTCGTGAAGCGCACGCACGTGGTGATCGCAGGCGGCGGCGTCGCGGGCCTTGCGGCTGCACGCGCCCTGCGGCTCTCGGGCATCGACGACTTCACGCTGCTCGAGCTCGAGGACACCGCCGGCGGCAACGCACGCGGCGGCGTGGTCAACGGCATCGCCTGCCCGCTCGGTGCGCACTACCTGCCCGTGCCGGGCGACGACGCGCGCGAAGTGCAGGACCTGCTCGAGGAACTCGGCCTGCGCCGCCGCGTGGCGGGCCGCTGGGAATACGACGAGGCCACGCTCTGCCACAGCCCGCAGGAGCGCCTGTTCTTCCGCGGCGAGTGGCAGGACGGCCTGTTGCCCATGCACGGCGTGGGCGAAGGCTCGCTCGCGCAGTACCGCAAGTTCGCGCAGCGCATCGATGCGCTGCAGCACGCGGCGCATTTTGCGATTCCCACGCTCAAGGTCGCCGTCACGCCCGAGCTGCTGGCGCTCGACGCCATCACCTTCGCGGGCTGGCTCGACAGCGAAGGATTCAGCGACGCGCAGCTGCGCTGGTATCTCGACTACTGCTGCCGCGACGACTACGGCGCTGGCATCGAACACGTCTCGGCCTGGGCCGGCATCCATTACTTCGCGAGCCGCCACGGCTTCCATGCGCCCGGCGATCCCACCGGCAGCGTCAACGATTCGAGCCCCGAGCGCGACGGCATCCTCACCTGGCCCGAAGGCAACGGCTGGCTCACGAAGCAGCTGGCCAGGCCGCTCGGCGACCGGCTGCGTACCGGCCAGGCCGTCACGCGCATCGCCGAGGTGCGCGACGGCGTCGAGGTCGACGCGTGGGATGCGGCCACGAAATCGCTCGTGCGCTGGCAGGCCGAGCGCTGCATCGTCGCGCTGCCCGTGTTCATCGCCGCGCGCGTGGTCGAGAACCCGCCGGCCGTGCTGAAGAACGCCGCGGCCCACGTGCGCTACGCGCCCTGGCTCGTGGCCAACATCCACCTGCGCGGCCCGCTGGCCGACCGCCATGGCGCAGCGCCGAGCTGGGACAACGTGATCCACGGCACGCGCGGCCTCGGCTACGTCGACGCGCGGCACCAGTCGCTCGACCCCACGCCGCGCGGCACCGTCCTCAGCTGGTACCGCCCGCTGGGGCCGAGCGGCTACGACGCGGCGGACGGTCGCAAGCTGCTGCTCGATCGGCTGTGGAGCGGCTGGCGCGACGACCTGCTCGCAGAGCTGTCGGTGCCGCACCCCGACCTGCCTTCGCTCGCCACGCGCATCGACGTCACGCGCTATGGGCACGCCATGTCCATCCCCAAACCGGGGCTGCTGGCGCAGATCGGCTCGCAGCGCACGACATCGGACGAGGCGCACCGCGGCAGCGTCGTCGCGGGACGCCTGTCGTTCGCGCATGCCGACTGGTCGGGCTACTCGATCTTCGAGGAGGCGTTCACGCGTGGGCACCTCGCGGGAATGCGCGTGGCGGCGGCATGAGGCGTCCGAGGTGCAGTCACGCCGACGGGGTGCTCTGCGCAGCGAAATAAAGGAGGAGGCCGCAGGCCGGTGGACATTCGCGGAGGGGGCACCCGGTGTCCTTCGCACTCGCCCTGAAAAAACACCCAGCAAAGCAAACGCACCATGAATCCTTGAAATGGCCCCGGCGCAGCCCCGTGCAGTTTTCACGCGGACTTCACACACGGCGCCATTGCTTCACAGACGGTCGGCAAACTCGCGAACGCCAACAAAAACATCGGGGGAGCTTCCATGCTTCAAGTCGCCAACAGAAAACTCGCGTCGCTCAGCGACGTGCTCTTCACCGGGCTGGGCCGCGTGCTCGGATTCCTGCGTCCGCTGGCCCGCGGGCTCATCGGTTCCTGGCGGCCGCCGGGCTGGCTGCGCATTGCCGGCGCCTTCGTGCTGCTCGGATTGCAGTGGCTGCAGCAGCGGTTGGCGTGGCTGGTGCTGCTCCTCTTATTGGTGCTGGCCGGTTGGATGGCGAGCCCCCATGTGCTGAAGTGGTGGCACGGCCTCACGCCCGACCGCGTCGAGCCCGTCGTCGCCACCGCGAAGACCGAGCCGCCGCAACGTACACAGATCGAGCTCGACAAGGGGCCGAACCCCTTCGTCATGAACTTCTCCGCCTCGGTCGCGCCCATTGCGCGCATCGGCCAGGAGGCCACCGGCGTCATCATCGAGCCCGCCATTGCCGGCCGCTGGACCTGGACCAAACAGAACCGCCTCGAATTCCTGCCCGCGCAGGACTGGCCCATCGGCCAGCCCTACAAGGTGCAGATCGCCGGCAACGCGCTCGCGCCGCACATCGAGATGGCGCAGCGCAAGTACGAGTTCACCTCGCCCGAATTCACCGCCCAGATCGCCAGCGCCGAGTTCTACCAGGACCCGGTGCAGGCCAACGTACGCCGCGCGCTTTTCCAGGTGCGCTTCTCGCACCCCGTCAACACGGCCGAGTTCGAAAAGCGCCTGGTGCTGACCTACGACCAGCCCTGCAGCAGCTCGATCTTCAGCGTCGGCAAGTGCGCGAGCGAGAAGTTCACGGTCAGCTACGACAGGCTGCGCCTCAATGCCACCCTGCAGTCGGACCCGCTGCCGATTCCCGAGAAGACGCGTCCAGCGATTCTCAGCCTCACGGCTGGCACGGTCGCGCAGAAGGGCGGTCCCGCGCTGCGCAACGACCAGTCCCGCGCGGTCGACATCCCCGGCCTCTTCAGCCTGGCCATCGCCGGCATCGAGCCCACCATCGTCACCGGCGAGAACGGCGAACCCGAGCACGTGATGCACGTCACCGCCTCGATGCCGGTGCACGAACGCGAAATGGCGCGCGTGGTGCAGGCCTGGCTGCTGCCGGCCACGGAAGAAGCCAAGGGCGATCCCGACGACAAGTTCGACTGGTCGGCCGAGCCCGCGAAGATCACCGACGCCGTGCTGCGCCGCGCGAAGAAGATCAGCCTGCAGCCCATCGCCAGCGAGCGCGAAGTGACCGAGATGGTCAGCTTCCGCATGCCGCAGGCCGAGGGCGGGCGCTACCTGCTGGTGCGCGTGGCCAAGGGCCTGAAGACGCCCGGCGGCTACCAGCTCGGCGCGGCGCGCCAGGACGTTCTGCTGCTCAAGACCTTCGCGCCCGAGCTCACCATCATGAGCCAGGGCTCGCTGCTCGCGCTGTCGGGCGAGCGCAAGCTGCCGATCCTGGTGCGCGACCTGCCCGGCATCCGCCTCGAAATCGGCCGCCTGCTGCCGCAGCAGCTGCAGCACCTGGTGACGCAGACCAACGGCGACTTCGCGCATCCGCAGTTCTATGGCGGCCTGCAGTCGGACAACCTCGTCGACCGCTTCCAGAAGGAGATCCCGCTCAGCATCCCCGCCGGCAAGGCGCACTACGAGACCGTCGACTTCGCCGAGTACCTGCGCAGCGACGCGTCCGACCGGCGCGGCGTGTTCCTGCTCAAGGTGCAGGGCTACGACCCCAAGGCCAAGAAGAAGCCCGAAGGCGATGCGCAAGCCCAACCCGAGGACGAACAGCAGCAGTCCCCGGACGAGGAAGAAGGCAACGGCGAGGGCGGCAACCCCGAGCAGCAGCTCGACCAGCGCCTCGTGCTCGTCACCGACCTGGGCATCGTCGCCAAGAAGTCGCTCGACGGTACGCGCGACGTGTTCGTGCAGAGCATTGCCAACGGACAGCCCGTGGCTGGTGCACTGGTCGAAGTGTGGGGCCGCAACGGCATGATCGTGGCGTCGCAGGCCACCGACGCGACGGGCGCGGCCAAGCTGCCCAACCTCGCCGGCTACCAGCGCGAGAAGGCGCCGGTGGTGCTGGTCGTGCGCAAGGACGGCGACCTGAGCTTCCTGCCTTTCAATCGCAGCGACCGCACGCTGGACATCTCGCGCTTCGACGTCGGCGGCCTGCGCGCGGCCGGCGTGCCGAACCAGATGACGGCCTACGTCTTCAGCGACCGCGGCATCTACCGCCCGGGCGACACGATGCACATCGCGATGATGGTGAAGGCCGGCAACTGGGCCACCTCGCTGCGCGACCTGCCGCTCGAAGCCGAGATCATCGACGCGCGCGGCCTCAGCGTGCGCCGCGAGAAGCTCAAGCTCGGCCCCGGCGGCGCCGCGGAAATCGCCCACACCACGCAGGACAGCTCGCCGACCGGCAACTACACCGTCAACCTCTACCTGCCGCGCGAATCGTCGCCCGGCACGCCCGAGGTCGAAGGCCTGCTGATCGGCAGCACCACCGTGAAGGTGCAGGAGTTCCTGCCCGACCGCACCAAGGTCACGGCCAAGCTCAGCAGCGAAGTGGCCGAAGGCTGGGTCAAGCCGAAGGACCTGAAGGCGCTGATCGATGTGCAGAACCTCTTCGGCACGCCCGCGCCCGACCGCAAGGTGGAAGGCACGCTCACGCTGAGCCCCGGCTTCCCGGTGTTCCGCGCGTTCACCGACTACGCCTTCTTCGATCCGCAGCGCGCTGCCGACAGGCAGGCCGACGATCTGGGCAGCGTGCAGACCAGCGCCGACGGCAAGGCCGAGTTCGACCTGCGCCTGTCGCGCTTCGACGCCGCCACCTACCAGGTGCACGTGCTGGCCAAGGCCTTCGAGCCCGAGGGTGGGCGCAGCGTGTCGGCCGAGGCGCAGACGCTGGTGAGCGACATGCCCTACCTTGTCGGCGTGAAGGTCGACGGCGACGTCGGCTACGTGAGCAAGGGCGCCGCTCGCAGTGCCACCGTGATCGCGATCGACCCGCAGGCCAGGAAGACAGCCGTGCCCGGCCTGAAGATCGAACGCGTCGAACGCAAGGTGCTGTCGGTGCTTATCAAGCAGGACAGCGGCCTGTACCGCTACGAGTCGCGCCGCAAGGAGATCGTGCTCGACGAGAAGCCCTTCGCCATCGTTGCCGCCGGCAACACCGTGGCGCTGGACACCGGTGCCCCCGGCAACTTCGCCTACGTGGTGCGCAACGCCGACGGGCTGGAGCTCAACCGCGTGGAATACAGCGTGGCCGGCAACGCCAACGTCTCGCGCTCGCTCGACCGCAATGCCGAACTGCAGCTCACGCTCGACCGCAAGGACTACGAGCCCGGGCAGGAGATCGCGGTGAGCATCCGCGCGCCCTACGTGGGCGCCGGCCTCATCACCATCGAGCGCGACAAGGTCTACGCCCATGCATGGTTCAAGACCGACAAGACCGCCTCTGTGCAGAAGATCGTGCTGCCCAAGGACTTCGAGGGCACGGGCTACATCAACGTGCACTTCGTGCGCGACCCAGCCTCGGACGAGGTCTACATGAGCCCGCTGTCGTACGGCGTCGTGCCCTTCGCCACCGCGCTGACCAAGCGCACCGCCAACCTGCAGCTCACCAGCAGCGAACTGGTGAAGCCGGGCCAGACCGTGAAGATGAAGCTCACCAGCGACAAGCCCACGCGCGCCGTGGTCTTCGCGGTGGACGAGGGCATCCTGCAGGTGGCGCGCTACAAGACGCCTGATCCGCTCAAGCACTTCTTCCAGAAGCGCGCGCTCGAAGTCGGTACGCTGCAGACGCTCGACCTGATCCTGCCGGAGTTCAAGAAGCTCATGCAGGGCGCCGCACCCGGCGGTGACGGCGAAGGCGAACTCGGCAAGCACCTGAACCCGTTCAAGCGCAAGCGCGACAAGCCTGTGGCCTTCTGGTCGGGGCTGGTGGATGTGAACGGCAGCCGCGAGTTCAGCTACACCGTGCCCGAGAGCTTCAATGGCAGCCTGCGCGTGATGGCCGTCGCGGTGAACGACGAGACCACCGCCGCCAAGAGCACCCGCACCGTGGTGCGCGGCGACATGGTGATCCTGCCCAACGCGCCGCTCGCCATGGCGCCCGGTGACACGGTCGAAGTGGGCGTGGGCCTCGCGAACAACATCGTGGGCTCGGGCAAGGAAGTGCCCATCGCGCTCACGCTCACCGCCTCCGGCGGGCTCGAAGTGGTGGGCGATGCCACACAGACGCTCAAGGTCAACGAGCGCGGCGAGGCGAGCACGAAGTTCAGCGTGCGCGCCAAGCCGGGCGAGCAGGCCGTGCTGGGTTCTTCGGCGCTGGTGTTCACGTCGACGCACAAGAACTTCAACGCGCGCCTGTCGACCGAAGTGAGCGTGCGGCCTGCATCGCCCTTCGTCACGCTGGTGCAGGCCGGCAGCTTCCAGCGCGCGGGAGAAATCTCGAGCCAGGCCGACCTGTACCCGAACTTCCGCCAGAGCGCCGTGGCCGTGTCGGCCGCGCCGTGGTCCTTTGCCACCGGCCTCATGCAGTACCTGGAGGCCTACCCGCACGGCTGCACCGAGCAGATCACGAGCCAGACCTTCCCGGCAGTGCTGCTCTCGGGCCGTCCCGAGCTGGTGAAGGAAATGGCGCGCGGGCGCACGGCCGAGCAGGGTCCGCTGCCCGAGGCGCGCAAGACCTTCGAGCGCTACCTCGTGCAGCTGCGCGCACGGCAGACGGCCGACGGCGGCTTCTCGCTGTGGCCCGGTGCGGGCACCGACGCCTTCGCCACGCTGTACGCCGTGCACCTGCTGGTCGAGGCCAAGGACCACAAGCTGCCCGTGCCGCAAGACCTGCTGCAGAAGGCCAATGCCTACTTGCAGGGCTGGCTCGGCAGCGGCGACGCATCGCTCGACGGCTGGCGCCAGCGCACGCAGGCGGCCTACCTGCTGACGCGCCAGGGCATCATCGCGCCGGCCGCACTGGCCAACCTGCGCGAAGCATGGCGCAGCAAGCAGACGCAGGGCTGGAGCGACGACCTCGGCGCCGTCTACCTTGCCGCGAGCTACCAGCTCGTGAAGCAGGAGCAGGTGGCCAACGAGCTGCTCAACCCGGTGTGGGCCGACCTGCTCGCGCGCACCGAGAAGAAGCAGCGCCGCAACGTCTGGGGCACCTACTACGACCCGCTGGTGCACGACAGCATGACGCTGCACCTCGTGGGCCGCCACTTCCCGTCGCGCCTGAAGACGCTGAAGCCCGCAGTATGGGAAGGCATGGGCGCGATGGTGCGCGACGGCTGGTACAACAGCCTGTCGTCGGCCTCGATGCTGCTCGCGGTCGACTCGTACTTCGAGGCCGTGGGACAGAACGTGGAAGGCAAGCTCACGGCGAGCACCGTCAATGCACAGGGCCAGGCCGCCGCGCTCGCGCTGGGCGCGGTCAACCCGATCACGCGCGCCGCGGTGCCGGCTGGCACCGCCAAGCTGAAGCTGTCGAACGACAGCGACTTCAACCTGTACTACAGCTGGGCCGAACAGGGCTTCGAGCGCAACGTGCCCGCCACCGCGGTGAACAAGGGCCTCGAGATCTTCCACGAAGTGCTCGATGCCAAGGGCAACCCGATCGCCAAGGCGAAGCTTGGCGAGGAGGTCACGGTGCGCGTGCGCGTGCGCAGCCTGGAGCGGGCGAACATCAACGACGTGGCGCTGGTCGACGTGCTGCCCGGCGGGCTGGAGCCGGTGCTGCAGGCCGTGGGCGACGACGATGCGAATGCCGACGCGCCGATCTGGAAGAAGCGCCTCGGTGGCGGCGGCTCGTGGAAGGTGCAGTACGCCGACATCCGCGAAGACCGCGTCGTGTTCTACGGCAGCGTCAACAAGGACCTGCTCGAAGTGACCTACAAGGCGCGCGCCACCAACGTGGGCGACTACGTGGTGCCGGCCGCGTACGGCGAGGCGATGTACGACCGGCGCGTGTTCTCGCGCTCGGCCGGCGCGCGCTTCCAGGTGGTGGCGAATTGATCATGACGCGCTCTTGCCTTGTCCCCTCTCCCGCGTGCGGGAGAGGGTTAGGGTGAGGGTGCGGCGCTTCCTATGACCTCCGCGCTCGATCCATCGCCGATGCCCTCACCCCAGCCCTCTCCCGCAAGCGGGAGAGGGAGGAAGGCCGTCATCGCCCTTGCGGTCTTCGTCGTGCTGCTTGTCCTTCTTCGCCTGTGGCCCCACGCCCCGCTGAGCGAAACCGTCGGCAGCTCGCGCGCCGTCTATGCGCAAGGCGGCGAGCTGATGCGGCTCACGCTCGCGGCCGACGAACAGTACCGGCTCTGGGTGCCGCTGGAGCGCATCTCGCCCACGCTGGTCGATGCGGTGCTGCTGTACGAAGACCGGCGCTTCTACACGCACCCCGGCGTCAACCCTGCCGCGCTGGCGCGAAGCGCGTGGCGCATCGCCAGCGGCGAGCGCCGCCAGGGCGGCTCCACGCTCACCATGCAGCTCGCGCGGCGCGTGTACGGTATCGACAGCCGCACGCCCACCGGCAAGGTCGCGCAGATCTTCGCCGCGCTGTGGCTGGAGGCGCGCTTCGGCAAGCACGACATCCTCGAGGCCTACCTCAACACCGCCCCCTATGGCGGCAACATCGAAGGCGTGCAGGCCGCGAGCCTCATCTACTTCCGCAAGGACGCCGCCAAGCTCAGTCTGCCCGAGGCGCTGACGCTCGCGGTGATTCCGCAGAACCCCGTCAAGCGCATCGCCGAGCGCGGCCGCAACGCCGAGCTGCAATCGGCGCGCGAACGCCTGTGGGCGCTGTGGGCCGAGCGCGATCCGGCGGCGAAGCAGCACGCGCCCGACGCGCAGCTCGCGCTCTCGGCACAGTCGCGCGGCAGCCTGCCTTTTCTGGCACCGCACGCCACCGACATGCTGCTCGCGCAGGAGCGTGGCGTGCAGGAAGTGCGCACCACCATCGACCTGCGCATGCAGGCCACGCTCGAACGCGTGATGGGCCAGTACCTGCGCGCGCACGCCGACGTGGGCATGAGCAACGCGAGCGCGCTGTTGCTCGATGCGTCGACGATGCAGGTGCGCGCGATGATCGGCTCGGCCGACTTCCGCAACGACGCCATCTCGGGGCAAGTCAACGGCGTTCTGGCCAAGCGCTCGCCGGGCTCCACCCTCAAACCCTTCATCTACGCGCTGGCGCTCGACCAGGGGCTGCTGCATCCGAAGACCATGCTGAAGGACGCGCCCACCTCCTTCGGCCCTTACACGCCTGAGAACTTCGACCACCGCTTCGCCGGGCCGCTGCCCGCGCAGGAGGCACTGATCCGCAGCCGCAACGTGCCCGCGGTGGCCGTGGCAGCGAAGCTCTCGAAGCCGGGGCTCTACGACTTCATGCGCCTGGCCGGCGTGCAGAAGCTGCAGGGCGAATCGCACTACGGTCTCGCGCTGGTGCTCGGCGGCGGCGAGGTCACGCCCGAGGAGCTGGCTGGCATGTATGCGACGCTGGCCAACGGCGGCATCTCGCAGCCGATCCGCTACACGCAGCCCGCGCCCGGCGAGCGGCCCGTGCAGCCGCTGCGCTTGCTGAGCGAGGAAGCGTCGTTCATCACGCTCGACATGCTGCGCCACACGCCGCGCCCCGACACCACGCTGCCCGCACGCCCGGCCATCGCGTGGAAGACGGGCACGTCCTGGGGCTTTCGCGACGCGTGGACGGCCGGCGTGTTCGGCCGTCACGTGCTGGTGGTGTGGGTCGGCAATTTCGACGGCACCAGCAATCCCGCGCTGGTGGGCGTCGACGCCGCCGCGCCGCTGTTCCTGCGCATGGTCGATGCGCTGCGCGCCGAGCGGCTCGACCCGGGCGAAATCGCATCGCGCCAGCCGGCGGACCTGCGCCAGATCGAGGTCTGCGCCGCGACGGGCGGCCTGCCCGATGCGATGTGCCCGGTGCGCACCATGACATGGTTCATCGCCGGCAAGTCGCCGATCCAGGTCAGCAACCTGCACCGCGCAGTGTGGGTCGACGAAACGACCGGCAAGGTGGTCTGCGGCCCGCAGCCCAATGCGCGCCAGCAGGTGGTGGAGCAATGGGGCAGCGACATGCGCCGCCTGTTCCGCCAGGCCGGCCTGCCGCGCGCGAGCGCGCCTGCCGACGGCTGCGAGAAGGATGGCGATGCGCCGGAGAGCGCACCACTCATCACGTCGCCCTTGCGCGGCGTGCGCCACACCCTGCGCGTGAAGAAGCCCGAGCCGCTGGTGCTGCGCGCCGAGGCTGCCGCGGGCACGCAGGCCGTCTACTGGTTTGCCGACGATGCGCTCATCGGCCGCGCCGAGCCCGGCGAAGGCATCACCTGGATGCCCGATCTCTCCGTATCGGGCCGGCGCTATGTGCTGCGCGCGGTCGACGACCAGGGCCGCGCGGAGTCGCGCGAAGTGACGGTGGACGTCGCTCCTTGAAAGGATGTCATGGCCGCGTCATGCCGCCTCGGCATGGTCACGCGTTTTGAACTCGAACGCCTTCCTTTCCATGACGCGCATCGCCTCCCTGTCTTTCATCGCTCTTGCCGCTGCACTCGCGTGCGGCGGCGCGACGGCCCAGACCGCCTTCCCCTCCACGCTCGCCGGCCACGCCGTCCTGCCCGCGCAGAGCTTCGTCGCTGCGCCCAAGGACGCGCCGGCCGACCTGCAGGCCAGCGGCAAGTTCACGACCGGCAAGCGCGTCGAGGCGATCGGCTCGGTCGAAGGCCTGTCGGCCGGCCGCGGCACCGGCGTGTCGCTGCCCTTCAAGGGCCAGCCGCTGCAGGGCCACTCGGGCATCAAGAAGATGGACGACGGCAGCTTCTGGATCCTCACCGACAACGGTGCCGGTACCAAGGCCAACTCGCCCGACTTCATGCTCTACCTGAACCACTACAAGGTGGACTTCAAGAGCGGCAAGTTCAACCGCCTGAACACCATCTTCCTGCATGACCCGGACAAGAAGGTGCCCTTCCGCATCGTCCACGAAGGCACCAAGCAGCGCTACCTGACGGGCGCCGACTTCGACCCCGAGAGCTTCCAGTTCGCCGGCGGCGCGCTGTGGATCGGCGAGGAGTTCGGACCCTTCCTGATCAAGGCCGACCTCAAGGGCAAGGTGCTCGCCGTGCACGACACGCTGGTCGACGGCAAGGCCGTGCGCTCGCCCGATCACCCCGCAGTGACCACGCCAGGCATGCCCGGCGGCGCGGTCGATTTCCAGATCAAGCGCTCCAAGGGCTTCGAGGGCATGGCCTCGTCGAAGGACGCAAGCAAGCTCTACGCGCTGCTCGAAGGCCCGGTGTGGAACGCCGAGGCCAAGGACTACGAACGCGTCGACGGCAAGGAAGCGCTGCGCGTGCTGGAGTTCGATGTGACCACCGAGAAGTGGACGGGCCGCCACTGGAAATACGTGCTCGAAGCCAATGGCAACGCCATCGGCGACTTCAACATGATCGACGCAACCACCGGCTTGATCATCGAACGAGACAACGGCGAAGGCACGAGCGACAAGGCTTGCCCCGAAGGCCAGAAGCGTACCGACTGCTTCCACGACATCGCGAAGTTCAAGCGCGTCTACAAGGTCGAGCTGAACGACGCGAACGCGGGCGGCCCGGTGCGCAAGATCGGCTACATCGACCTGCTGAACATCGCCGACCCCGACAAGCTCGCACGCAAGCCGCTGAACGACGGCGTGCTGAAGTTTCCCTTCTTCACCATCGAGAACGTCGACGTGGTGGACGCCACGCACATCGTGGTCGGCAACGACAACAACCTGCCGTTCTCGAGCAGCCGCGAGCCGAACAAGGCGGACGACAACGAGCTGGTGCTGCTGGAAGCGGGCGCGTTGCTGCAGGCGAAGTAAGCGGCCTGCCGCGAGGGCATCGGCACCGCCTTGCTGTCTTTCAGGTGTCCGTGCCGCGCTGCTGCACCAAGGTCATCGCGAACTGGCCGTTGCCGACCGACCAGTCCGAGTAATCATTTTCGTGAGTGAAGATGAAAACGTCGGCTGGTGCGATGCCAGCCTGGTGTTCCAGGTTGTGCGCGATCTGGCCATAAAGTGTCCGTTTCATCGCATCGCTGCGCCCCCGGCGCATGGTGATCTCGACCACGATCACGCGATCGGAACGTGCCACGCCATTGAACCTGCGATCGAAAAAGAAATGGTCGGCCCTGTACGGGTTCACCAGGTTGAACAGCTCGTCCTCCGGCATCCCGATACTGCCGACCAGTGCGTCGTGGATGCCTCGTACGATGGCCTGGCATTGAGCGGGAGGCGTGTCTTCAGGGACGGCGGTGCGAATGAAAGGCATGGTGACGGACTCCAGCAAAAGCGATGCATGCCGCCGGACGATTCCGGACAGGTCATGCGCCGTTTGTAGGCGCCGCAAAGCAAAAAACGAACCGATGAATTTGCCGGTGCTATGTGCAATAAAGTCACTTCACCATGAAACAGCATCTTCGCCACATGAACGCGCTGCGCGCCTTCGAAGCGGCCGGCCGTCTGGGCCGCATGACCCTGGCCGCCGACGAGTTGCATGTCACGCCTGGTGCGATCAGCCGGCAGGTGCGGCAACTCGAGGATGCGCTCGGCGTCGTGTTGTTCGAAGGGCCGAAGAACCGGCCCGTGCTGACCGTTGCCGGCAAGTACTTGCAGCCGACCCTGTCGGCGGCCTTCATGCAGATCGAACAGGCGGTGGATGCCATGCTTGAGCGGCAGCACACGACATTGGACGTCTCCTGCCTCAGCACCTTCACGATGCGCTGGCTCATTCCGCGGCTCTACGATTTTCATGCGAGCCAGCCGGACATCGGCGTGCGGCTCAAGACCACGGACCAGAGTGCGGCAACGCCGGTGTCGCGCAGCGACGTCGCGATCTCGGTGGCGCAGGACGAAGACGAGGAGGCGACGCCTGCCGATGTGTTCCTGTTCGACGAACTGCTCGGCCCCGTGCTGGCTCCTGGCCTGGCCGACCGGTTGCGGCTCGGCGAGCCGGCCGATCTCGAGAACCGGGAGATCCTGCAGACGCGCACGCGGCGCAATGCCTGGTCGATGTGGAGCGCATCGGTCGGCAGCGCGGTGCGAGTTTTGCCCGGCACGGAGTTCGAGCACTACTACTTCACGCTGGAGGCTGCGATCGGCGGCCTGGGCATCTGCATCGCGCCCTGGCATCTCGTGATGGACGACGTGCGGGCGGGACGATTGACCGCGCCCTTGGGCTTTCATGCCAGCGGCTACCGCTATGTCGCCAGGCGCAACGGCACCCGGGACGAGGCGGCGCGACTGTTTTGCGACTGGCTTCAGGCCCAGGCCATGGCGATGCCACAGCCCGGGCCGCTCGG
Source organism: Variovorax sp. Varisp46 (assembly GCF_059491885.1). Taxonomy (NCBI): domain Bacteria; kingdom Pseudomonadati; phylum Pseudomonadota; class Betaproteobacteria; order Burkholderiales; family Comamonadaceae; genus Variovorax; species Variovorax sp. Varisp46. Next base: position 5,116,558 of record NZ_CP168515.1, on the reverse strand, counting down.
CCCGCGGGCCGTCAGGCCCGCATCAGCGCCTCGATCTCGTCCGCCTTCACGGGCACGCCGCGCGAGATGAGCTCGCAGCCGGTGGCCGTGACGATCGCGTCGTCCTCGATGCGGATGCCGATGCCGTGGAACTGCTCCGGTACGCCGTCGGCGGGCCGCACGTAGATGCCGGGCTCCAGCGTCAGCACCATGCCCGGATGCAGGATGCGGCTCGGGCGGTTCTTGATGACCTCGTTCGACAGCGGATCCTTGCGCTCGCTCACCTCGCCAATTTGCGTGGGCTCGACGTAGCTGCCGCAATCGTGCACGTCCATGCCGAGCCAGTGGCCTGTGCGGTGCATGTAGAACTGGAAGTAGGCGCGCGAGTCGATCACGTCGTCCACGCCGCCCACCTTGTTGGCGTCGAGCAGGCCGAAGTCGAGCATGCCCTGCGCCAGCACCTTCACCGCGGCGTCGTGCGGATCGGTGAAGCGGTTGCCGGCCTTGGTGACGGCGGCCGCGGCGTCCTGGCTGGCCAGCACGAGGTCGTACAGCGCGCGCTGCGGGCCGGTGAACTTGCCGTCGGCCGGGAAGGTGCGGGTGATGTCGCTCGCATAGCCGTCGAGTTCGCAGCCGGCGTCGATCAGCACCAGATCGCCCTTGCGCAGCGGTGCCGCATCGGCGCGGTAGTGCAGCACGCAAGCGTTGGCGCCGGCCGCCACGATGGAGTAGTAGGCCGGGTACTGCGAGCCGCCAAGGCGGAATTCGTGCAGCAGCTCGGCGTCGAGGTGGTACTCGCGCGCGTCCTTGCCCTCGCGCAGCATGCGGGCCGAGAGCTGCATCGCGCGCACGTGGCCGCGGGCGCTGATCTGCGCGGCGCGGCGCATGATGTCCTGCTCGTGCGCGTCCTTGATCAGGCGCATCTCGTCGAGCGGGCCACACAGGTCGCGCTGTTCCTCGGGGCACAGCGCGCCGTAGCGCACGCGGGCGCGAACCGACTGCAGCCAGCCGTCGATGCGGGTCTCGAGGCCCTTGTGGATGGCGAACGGGAACCACACGGTCGAGCGGTTCTCGAGCAGCTTCGGCAGCCTGGCATCGAGGTCGGCGACCGAGAAGGCTTCGTCGACACCGAGTGCTGCGGGTGCCGCGTCGGGGCCGAGGCGGTAGCCGTCCCAGATCTCGCGCTCCAGGTCCTTCGGCGCGCAGAACAGCGTGGCGCGGCCATCGCCCGCCAGCACCAGCCAGGCATTGGGCTCGGTGAAGCCGGTCAGGTAATAGAAGTAGCTGTCGTGGCGGTAGAGGAAATCGGTGTCGCGGTTGCGCGGGCGTTCGGGCGCGGTCGGGATGATCGCGATGCCGTCCTTGCCCAGCTGCGAGGCGAGGCGCGCGCGGCGCTCGGCGTAGATCGTGGTGGTGGCTGCTGAAATCATCTGCTTGGCGTGTTCAGTTGGGCGAGTCGTTCGGGGGTGCCCACATCGGTCCAGGGGCCGGTGTAGAGCTCGGCGCTCACGAGTTCATTGTCCATCGCGGCGCGCAGGATCGGTGCCAGCGGGGCTTTGCGGCCGGCCGGGTTGCCGCTCGGGATGTCGCAGTGCGGTGGCGCGAAGAGCTCGGCGCGGTACAGGCCGATGGTCGAGAAGGTGAACTTCCGGTCGGCCGTGTTGAGCGCGAGGCCCCCGGCGGACAAGCCGAAATCGCCCTTGAGGTTGTGCGCGGGGTTCGGCACCAGCCACAGGTGCGCGAGCTTGCCGCTGGCGACGAAGCGGTCGACCGAGTCTTGCGTGAAGGCGAAGTCCGGCGCGAACACGTCGCCGGCCGCGACCCAGAACACCTCGCCGAGCAAAGGCAGCGCACGCACGATGCCGCCGGCCGTCTCCAGCGCGCCGCCGAAGTCGCGGCCCTCGTCGGAATATGAAATCGACAGTGCCGCTGGCCCCTGCAACAAGGGCTTGGCGCCGAACCGCTCGGAGATCTGCGTGCCCAGCCAGTCCGTGTTGACCACCAGCTCGGTGAACCCGCCCGCGGCCAGCGCTTCCATCGGCCACTGCATCAGCGGCTTGCCGCGCACTTCGAGCAGGGGCTTGGGAGTGATGTCGGTCAGCGGCCGCATGCGTTCGCCGCGCCCCGCGGCCAGGATCATGGCCCGCACGGAAATCGAAGCTGCGTTCGTCATCGGCTGATTCTTTCGGGAAACACCGAGGAGCCGGCTTTGCCGGGCCTCTGGTGTTGCCCCCGGCAGGGGGTGGGAGAAGCGACACGAAGTGCGCGAAGCCTGGGGGCGAGTGTCATTTCCGCCCGCGCTGCAGCTCGTTGCGTTCGCTGTGGAGGGGCTGGAACAGCGCCACCAGGCATTCCATCAGCGCATGCGCCTTGGCCGAGTGGTCGCCGCTGAAATTGCAGACGTACACGTCGAGCGTCACGCCGCGCTGCTCGGGCCAGGTGTGGATGCACAGATGCGATTCGGCCAGCAGCACCGTGGCCGTGACCCCGCCCGGGCCCTGCGGCGTGGCCGGAAAACCATGGACCAGCCTGCCCACCGCCTGCAGCCCGGCGGCGTCCACCGCCTTGAGGCAAACGGCGCCCAGGGCCTCCTGGTCGGTCAGCCATTGAAGGCCGCATTGGCAGTCGTGAAGGTCGGCGGTGAGGTGCAGCCCGTGCATGGGGCGCAACTCTAGCAGTCCGGCCGCTGCACAAGAGAGCATCGGGCGGGCGTTTGCCCTGTATCGGCGGGTGTCCGGGCTCGCCCGGTAAAATCGCGGGTTCCCCCTATCTCCTCCCACCCTTTTCCCCCGAAAGTCCACCGCAAATGGCAAACCACGCCCTGATGGCCAACGCAATCCGCGCTCTGGCCATGGATGCCGTCCAACAAGCAAATTCCGGACATCCGGGCGCACCGATGGGCATGGCCGACATGGCCGTCGCACTCTGGGGCGAACACCTGCGCTACAACCCCGCCAACCCGCACTGGTTCGACCGCGACCGCTTCGTGCTGTCGAATGGCCATGCCTCGATGCTGCTGTACTCGGTGCTGCACCTCACGGGCTACGACCTGCCGATGGAGGAAATCAAGCACTTCCGCCAGCTGCACAGCAAGACCGCCGGCCACCCCGAAGTCGACGTGACGCCGGGCGTCGAAACCACCACCGGCCCGTTGGGCCAGGGCATCACCAATGCCGTGGGCTTCGCGCTGGCCGAGAAGCTCCTCGCTGCCGAGTTCAACCGCAATAGCCACCACGTCGTCGACCACCACACCTACGCCTTCCTGGGCGACGGTTGCATGATGGAAGGCATCAGCCACGAAGCCTGCGCCCTCGCTGGCGCCTGGCACCTGAACAAGCTGATCGCGCTGTACGACGACAACGGCATCAGCATCGACGGCCAGGTCAAGCCCTGGTTCATCGACAACACCGAAGAGCGCTTCAAGGCTTACGGCTGGAACGTCATCGGTCCGATCGACGGCAACGACGCCAAGGACGTGTCCAAGGCCATCGCCAAGGCCAAGAAGGAAGAATCGAAGCCCACGCTGATCATCTGCAAGACGACCATCGGCAAGGGCAGCCCGAACCGCGCCGGCACCGCCAAGGCGCACGGCGAGGCGCTGGGCGCCGAAGAAATCAAGCTCACCCGCGACGCGATCGACTGGCACTACCCGCCCTTCGAAGTCCCGGCCGAGGTGTACGCCGACTGGGACCACAAGGCCGAAGGCGCGAAGACCGAAGCCGCCTGGAACGACAAGTTCGCCGCCTATGCCGCCGCGTATCCCGAGCTGGCCGCCGAGTTCACCCGCCGCATGAAGGGCGAGCTGCCCAAGGACTTCCACCAGGTCGCGTTCGACACCGTGGTCGCCGCCCACACCAGGGGCGAGACCGTCGCCAGCCGCAAGGCCAGCCAGCTCGCGCTGGAAGCCTTCACCGCTGCGCTGCCCGAAATGCTCGGCGGCAGTGCCGACCTGACCGGCTCGAACCTCACCAACACCAAGAGCACCGCCGCGCTGCGCTTCGACGCCAAGACCGGCGCCGTCGTGCTGAACGCGCCCCCCGCGCCGGTGGTGCTCCAGGGCGCCGAAGACGAAGCCGCACAAGGCGCTGCCGTCGAGCCGCCGCACGGCGAGATCGGCCGCCACATCAACTACGGCGTGCGCGAGTTCGGCATGGCCGCCATCATGAACGGTGTGGCGCTGCACGGCGGCTACATCCCCTACGGCGGTACCTTCCTCACCTTCAGCGACTACAGCCGCAACGCCATCCGCATGGCCGCGCTGATGAAGCGCCGCGTGATCCACGTGTTCACGCATGACTCCATCGGCCTCGGCGAAGACGGCCCGACGCACCAGTCGATCGAGCACGCCGCGTCGCTGCGCCTGATTCCGAACCTCGACGTCTGGCGTCCGGGCGACACGGCCGAAACGGCCGTGGCCTGGGCCGTGGCGCTGCAGAACCAGTCGCGCCCGACCGCGCTGCTGCTGAGCCGCCAGAACATCGCCTACGCACCGAAGAGCGAGCTCGGCGACATCAGCCGCGGCGCCTACGTGCTGTCCGAGCCCGAAGTCGTCGGCCTCAAGAGCAAGAAGACGGCCGCCGTCATCATCGCCACCGGCTCCGAGGTGCCGCTCGCACTGGCAGCGCAGAAGCTGCTGGCCGAGAAGAAGATCGCCGTGCGCGTGGTGTCGATGCCCTCGACCACCACCTTCGACCGCCAGGACGTGGCCTACAAGAAGAGCGTGCTGCCGAAGAAGATTCCGCGCATCGCCGTCGAGATGGGCTGCACCGGCGGCTGGTGGAAGTACGGCTGCGCGGCCGTCGTCGGCATCGACACGTACGGCGAGTCGGCACCGGCGCCCGCGCTGTTCAAGCACTTCGGTTTCACGGCGGAGAACGTTGCCGCCACCGTGGAAGCGGCGCTGCGCGACTGACGTCGCACAGCCCGCTTTCCCGTCCGATCACGATTTTTCAACCTTTAGGAGCAAGTCAGATGGCTATCAAACTCGGTATCAACGGCTTCGGCCGCATCGGTCGCAACGTGCTGCGCGCAGCGGTGCAGAACTTCAAGAACGACATCGAGATCGTTGCCATCAACGACCTGCTCGAGCCGGACTACCTCGCCTACATGCTCCAGTACGACTCGGTGCATGGCCGCTTCAAGGGCGAAGTCACGGTCGAAGGCAACACGCTGATCGTCAACGGCAAGAAGATCCGCCTCACGCAGGAGCGCGATCCGGCGCAGCTGAAGTGGAACGAAGTCGGCGCCGACATCGTGCTCGAGTCGACCGGCCTCTTCCTCACCAAGGAAACCTGCCAGAAGCACCTCGACGCGGGCGCGAAGAAGGTGATCATGTCGGCCCCCTCGAAGGACGACACCCCGATGTTCGTCTACGGCGTGAACGACAAGAAGTACGCCGGCGAAGCCATCGTCAGCAACGCCAGCTGTACCACCAACTGCCTGGCACCGCTGGCCAAGGTGCTGAACGACAAGTGGGGCATCAAGCGCGGGCTGATGACCACCGTGCACGCCGCCACCGCCACGCAGAAGACCGTCGACGGCCCGAGCAACAAGGACTGGCGCGGCGGCCGCGGCATCCTGGAAAACATCATTCCCTCGAGCACCGGCGCCGCCAAGGCCGTGGGCGTGGTGATCCCCGAGCTCAACAAGAAGCTCACCGGCATGAGCTTCCGCGTGCCGACCTCCGACGTGTCGGTGGTCGACCTCACGGTGGAGCTCGAGAAGGAAGCCACCTACAAGGAAATCTGCGCCGAGATGAAGTCGCAGAGCGAAGGCGCGCTCAAGGGCGTGCTGGGCTACACCGAGGACAAGGTGGTGGCCACCGACTTCCGCGGCGACCCGCGCACCTCGATCTTCGACGCCGAAGCCGGCATTGCGCTGGACGGCACCTTCGTGAAGCTCGTGAGCTGGTACGACAACGAGTGGGGCTACTCGAACAAGTGCCTGGAGATGGTGAAGGTCGTTTCGAAGTAAGGCTTCGAGGCTTCAATGAAGAACGCGCCTGCGGGCGCGTTTTTTCATGGTGCGTTCAACGCAGTTTCTCGTTCCTGCGAACCTCGCTGCTCAATTGCGACGTCAGCCGCGTCGCAGCCCTTCGCGCCGCCAGCCCGAAGTCGCCCTTGAATTCGCCGAACTCCGCCGTGCCGTTGCCCGCCGCGCGCACGCGCGTGACTTCGGCGCCTGCCGCATCGGTCACCACGCATGCCACCTCGGCGGTGAACGACGTCGGCGGCCAGCTGATCCACGACGACGAACTGGAGGCGGTGGTGATGCGCGGTGCGAACACCAACGACACGCCCGTCGCCTCGTTCGCCTTCGCGTCGGCCGCGGTGCGCAGAACCACCACGTCGCGGTACACCGCGCGCAATGCGTCGCGTATCGACTTCTCGAGGTCGCGGTACGGGTAGTAGCTCACGCGGTCGCCGCTGCCACCGGGCGTGATCACTTCCATGTCGCGGTCGGCGTCGGTCATCACATAGGCGACCTTCTTCGGGACCAGGTGCGCCTGCGAGCGCGGCGGCGCGGTCTCGGTGATCATGGTGATCGGGTGCACGCATCCCGCGAGCAGCAGGGCCGCGAACGTCGCGGTCGCGGCATGTCGAATCGCGGTCATTGGAAGAAAGAAGAACGGCATCATCGAAGCGCCTCCGGACCTTGGGGATGTCTGCCGTCAACGGCCGATGGCGGCCACGAACTGCGGATCGGCATACACCTCCCGCAGCAGGGCGCGCACGAGGCGCGGATACGCGGCCTGCCCCGCCGGCACGGCGACGATGTTCGCGTAGCTCGAATCGAAGGCGGTCTCCGCACGGTAGGTCTTGCGCAGGCGCGGCGTGGCGTCGCGCATGACGGTCACCTCCACGTCCATGCGGCCCGTGCCGTTGATGATGCCCAGGTCGATCTCGTTGGCCAGGATGCGCGCCGCGATGCGCGTCGGCGCCTTCGGGTCGTAGGCCGAGATTTCGGCGAGGTCGCGCATCAGCGCGTCCTGCAGGTACTGCGCGAAGCTGCCGCTGGGCGACACCAGCTTCGCGCCGCGCAGGCGCACCGTGTTGACCTTGTCTTCCGTATCGACGGGCTGCGCCTTCGCGACGGCCACCATGCCGGGGCGCGTGGCCTCGAGCCGGTCGAGCGTCTCGTAGTCGGCCGCATAGGGCGGCGCGAGAAGCGGCGCGCAGCCGGTCGTCAGAAGAACGGCTGCCAGCAACCCACCGGTTGCGATGGCGGCGCGCAAGCGGAAACCATGCGAACGAAAGATCGCCATGTCTTCGGTCCCTCTCTCCGTGGGGCATCGGTGATGCCTGCTCTCCCGCCGCGACGGTAGCACGCATCGCGGCGCGCGCGAAGCCGGGCTTGCGCCTGCGGCCTCAGGCAGGTTCGAGCACGTGGATCAGCTTGCTGTCGACGAATTCCTTGGTCTTCTCGCCGTGGGCTTTCATGTGCGGGGCCACGGCATGGGCCTGCAGGTGCGCCAGCGTTTCCCACTTCTCGACGACGACAAAGGTGTCGGGGCCGAAGCTGGCCTTGGACGTCGGAATGCCTTGCGCATCGACCGTGGCGGCGTATTCGATGCAGCCCGCTTCGGCCAGCACGGCCGCGCGGTTCCCGGCGAAGGCTTCGAGCAGTCTGGCGCGCTGGCCGGGCTTGGCGGTGATGACGGCGACGACGTGAATCATTGAAAGAGTCTCCAGTGGGTAAAAGATGCGACGGTCGAATCTAAGAGAAACGGTGCCGCCGTGCAGGTCCGGTCCGCGACAACACCACGGCCTCGTTCCTGGCATCGCCTGCATGTTCTTCCCGCTGGCCGCGCGGTCTCGCCATGTGTCTGTCCGATTGTTGAATGCAGGTTAACGATGGATTGACTTCGAGCGCGAATCGTTGGGTGCACCCGCTCCTAAAGTGGCAGCTCCCCAGCAGCATTCCATGAAGGACATCGATGAGCAGCTACAGCATTGCCACCATTCCCGGCGACGGCATCGGCAAGGAAGTGATCCCGGCCGGACGCGAAGTGATGGAGGCGCTGGCCGCAGCCTCCAACGGCGCGCTGAACTTCACCTTCGAGGATTTCGGCTGGGGCGGCGATTACTTCCGCGAGCACGGCGTGATGATGCCGGCCGATGGCCTCGACGCGCTGCGCAAGAAGGACGCCATCCTCTTCGGCTCCGCCGGCGACCCGCACATTCCCGACCACATCACCCTCTGGGGCCTGCGCCTGAAGATCTGCCAGGGCTTCGACCAGTACGCCAACGTGCGCCCGACGCGCATCCTGCCGGGCATCGACGGCCCGCTCAAGCGCTGCGGCCCGGACGACCTGAACTGGGTCATCGTGCGCGAGAACTCCGAAGGCGAGTACGCCGGCGTCGGCGGCCGCGTGCACCAGGGCCACCCGATCGAAGCCGCCACCGACGTGAGCATGATGACCCGCGCCGGCGTCGAGCGGATCATGCGCTTCGCCTTCAAGCTGGCCCAGTCACGCCCCCGCAAGCTGCTGACCGTCATCACCAAGAGCAACGCCCAGCGCCACGCGATGGTGATGTGGGACGAGATCGCGCTGCAGATCTCCAGGGAGTTTCCGGACGTCACCTGGGACAAGGAGCTGGTCGACGCCTCCACCGCGCGCATGATCAACCGGCCGGCATCGCTGGACACCATCGTCGCGACCAACCTGCATGCCGACATCCTCAGCGACCTCGCTGCCGCACTGGCGGGCAGCCTGGGCATTGCGCCCACCGGCAACATTGATCCCGAGCGGCGCTATCCCTCGATGTTCGAGCCGATCCACGGCTCGGCCTTCGACATCATGGGCAAGGGGCTGGCCAATCCGGTCGGCACCTTCTGGTCGGTCGTGATGCTGCTCGAGCACCTGGGCGAAGTCCAGGCCGCGCGCCGCGTGATGGAGGCCGTGGAGCACGTCACCGCGAACCGGTCGCTGCACACGCGCGACCTCGGCGGCAACGCCACCACTGCGCAGGTGACGCGTGCCGTGTGCGAGCACATCGCCAGTGCGCGGCAAGGCCTCCCGGCCTGAACCCAGGCCCCCGCCGCGGCGCGCCTCGATGCAGCCGGGCACGACAACAACGAGCCAGAGACAAGACCATGACCGCTTCTTCTTTCCCTTTCATCCAGGGCAGGCGCACCGTGCTGCGGGCCGGCGCCCTGGCGCTGGGCCTGGGCACTGCCGCACTGGCCTTCGCGCAGCCGGCCGCCTGGGCCACGCGGCCCCTCAGCCTCGTCGTGCCCTTCCCGGCCGGCGGCACCACCGACGTGTTGGCCCGTGCGCTGGCCGAAAAGCTGTCGCAGTCCCTCGGCCAGCCTGTCGTTGTCGAGAGCAGGCCCGGCGCGGGCGCCACGCTCGGCGCCGATTACGTCGCCAAGGCCAAGCCCGATGGCTACACGCTGCTGATGGGCGCGGTGCACCACACCATCGCCACCAGCGTCTACAAGAAACTGCCCTACGATTTCCAGAAAGACTTGGCGCCGATCACCGTCGTGGCCATGGTGCCCAACGTGCTGGTCATCAACGCGGCCAGCACGCCCGCGAAGAACGTGGCCGAGCTGGTTGCGCTCGCCAAGGCCGCACCCGGCAAGCTGGCCTATGGCTCCAACGGCAACGGCACGGCGCAGCACCTGATCGGCACGCAGTTCCAGGCCAGCACCGGCACCACGCTGCTGCACGTGCCGTACAAGGGCAGCGGCCCGCTTACCACCGACCTGCTCGGCGGGCAGGTGGCCATGTCCTTCGACACCATCACGCCGGTGCTGCAGCACATCAAGGGCGGCAAGCTGCGCGCGCTGGCCGTGACTACCGTGCGCCGCTCGTCGGTGCTGCCCGACGTGCCGACGCTGGAAGAGGCGGGTCTCAAGGGCTTCGACATCGGCACCTGGTTCGGCGTGCTCGCGCCGGCGGCCACGCCGAAGGAGATCGTTGCGCGGCTCAACACCGAGATGGTGAAGATCATCAGATCGCCCGACTTCGCGCAGCGCATGCAGGCCATCGGCGCCGAGCCGCTGGGCGGCACGCAGGAAGAGATGGCGCGGCAGATCCGCGAAGAAACCGCCAAATTCGGGAAGCTCGTGAAGGAAGGCGGCGTGGCGATCGAGTAGGCCGATGGGCCGGCGCCGTACGGAGCAGTTCGTTACGCGGAAGACACACCTCGGGGGCGCCGGCACCGTGCGGAGGCCATAGGATCGGGGCCTTCGAATTCATCGCTGCCGTCCTGCCCATGTTCATCGCCACCCTCACCTACACCCGCCCCCTCGAAGAGGTCGATGCGCTGATGGACGCGCACATGACCTGGCTCAAGAAGCACTACGAAAGCGGGTTGTTCGTGGCGTCGGGGCGGCAGGTGCCGCGCACGGGCGGAGTGATCCTCGCGCGCTCGGGCGACCGTGAGGGGCTCGAATCGGTGCTGGCGCGCGACCCGTTCGTGCAGGGTGGTGTCGCGCGGGTGGACGTGACCGAGTTCGTGCCGAGCATGACCGCTCCCGGCATGGAAGCCCTGAAAAAATTCTGATTGCCCGCCTCCGGTCAGCCTGCGGGGGTTTCCTTGCGGCCGTCCGGATGGAGCGCGAAGCGCGCAGCCTCGCGGCCGTGCACCGGCGCCGGGTCGTTCCACGGCCAGCCGCCGAACTGCGTGCGGCGGTAGTCGGCCATGGTCTGGCTGATCTCGGCCTGCGTGTTCATCACGAAGGGGCCGTACTGCGCCACCGGCTCGGCGATCGGGCGGCCCTGCAGCACGAGGAATTCGCTGGCTTCGTCGTCGCCGTTGACCAGCTCGACCGCGGCATCCGCGCGCAGTTCGACGGCGACCGGGCCTTCGATGCGCTGGCCGGCGAGGTACGCCATCGCGCCCTTGAAGAAATAGAGCATCCGTCGCGTGCCCTCGCCCGTGGCGGCCGGCAGCGTCCATTGCGCGCCGGGCGTCATCTTCAGCGTCCAGATCGCCACGTCGGCACCGGCCTGCGCGGCCCATGAATCGGGTGGCGGCGAGAGCGGGTGGATCGGCTCCTGGCCGTCCGCTGCATCGCCGAGGCGGCCGGCGATCACCGCGACCTCGGTGCGCCCGCCCTTCGCGTCATCGGATGCGAAGCGCGGAATGGCCTCCGACCAGAACATCGTGAAGTGCGGCTCGGCCATCTTGTTCTTCGCGGGCAGGTTGAGCCAGATCTGGAACAGCTCGAGCGGATTGGCCGCGCCGTTGTCGAGCAGCGGGAACATCTCCGAATGCACGATGCCCTTGCCGGCCGTGAGCCATTGCACGTCGCCGCCGCCGAAGCGCGCGGTGGCGCCCAGCGAATCGGAATGGTCGACCAGCCCCTTGCGCACGATGGTCACGGTCTCGAAGCCGCGGTGCGGATGCGAGGGAAAGCCCGGCACCGTATCGCCGTGGTACATGCTCCAGCCGTCCTTGCGGCTGAAGTCCTGGCCGATCTGGCGGCCGGCCAGCGACGCCTCGGGGCCCATGCGGCCGTTGGCCTTCGGGTAGGCGTCGTCGTGGTACACGCAGAACAGGAACGGGTCGATCGTCTGCCACGGGAAACCGAGGGGTGCGATCTTCACGATGGGGCTGTTGCGCTCGCTGTTGTTGTTGTCGGACATGCGGTTGTTCCTTTCCAGGTGAGGCTCGGCCGATGATGCCTTGCCGGTGCCTGGAATATCGGGCCGCCGCCGCCTTCCGGTAGACGCCTTCCCTGCAACAGTGAAGAGCGCGTATGGAACGATCGGCATCAGGGGTTCTGATGCGTCACCGCGGCGTTGGGATCCATGTACATCAACTCCCAGAGGTGGCCGTCGATGTCCTGGAAGCCGTGGCCGTACATGAAGCCATAGTCCTGCGGCTCGCGCGGCACCGTGCCGCCGGCGGCCACCGCCTTGGCGACCATGGCATCGACTTCGGCGCGGCTCTCGCACGACAGGCACAGCAGCACTTCGGTGCTCTTGCTGGTGTCGGTGAGGCTCTTGGTCGTGAAGGTCTTGAAGAAGTCCTCGACCAGCAGCATGGCGTGGATGCTGTCTTTCTGGATCACCATGCACGCCGCATTCGCATCGGTGAACTGTTCGTTGAAGGTGTAGCCCAGCGCAGCGAAGAAAGCCTTGGACTTCTCCAGGTTCTTGACGGGGAGGTTCACGAAGATCTGCTTGTTGGCCATGGTGTTTCCTGTGTCTATGAAGGGGTGGATCGGCTGCTTGCCGGCATGTTTGTGTACGCCGTCCACAAAAGATATCAAAGAAAATGGACGGCGTCCACATCTTCTTTCGATCGAGCGGATCGGGCGCACAACGGAGCCATTGCGGGGAGCGAAAAAGACGGAGCATCATGGCCGCATGGAAATCGAGTTCAAGTTCTGCATTCCCGCCGGCCGCCTGAAAGCCGTCGAAGCCGCCCTGAAGCGCGGCGCCGTCGTGCGCACCCGCCTGCAGGCCCGCTATTTCGACACCGCCGACCAGCGGCTGGCCGCCCATGGCATGGTGCTGCGGCTGCGCAAGGAGGGACCGCGCTGGGTGCAGACGGTGAAGGCCACCGGCGACAACGCCCTGCACCGCCTGGAGCACAACGTCGACCTGGGCACGGCGGGCGCGGCGCCGCAGATCGATCCGCAGCGCCACCAGGGCACGCCCGTGGGCGACCGGCTCGCGAAGCTGCTGGCCGACGGCGGCGGCGCGCCGCTGGTCGAACGGCAATCGACCGACATCGTGCGGCTCACGCGCGACGTGCGCGTTGCGGGGCCCGATGGCGCGGTGGTGGAAATGGCACTCGACGTCGGCAAGGTCGCCGCGCACGCGGGCACGGCCGGGCAACGCGAATCGCCGGTGTGCGAATTGGAACTCGAGCTGAAGCGCGGCGACGTGCAGGGCCTCGTGTCGCTCGCACGGCGTTGGTCGCAGCAGCATGGGCTGTGGTTCAGCACCGTGTCCAAGGCGGAGCGCGGGGGGCGCTTGCTGGCGGCGCAGGAGACCGTGGAGGCGGTGAAGGCCGAAGCGCCGCGCTTCGGCGCGCAGCACCCCGACGGGCGGAGCGTTCAGCAGGCCGTGGTGGCGTCGTGCCTGGCGCAGATGCTGCCCAATGCCAGCGAGATCGCGGCGGGCAGCACGGACGAAGAGCAGATCCACCAGTTGCGCATCGGCATCCGCCGGCTGCGCACGGCGCTGCGCGAACTGGCGGAGCTCGACACGGCTTCGGACCTGTTCGACGCGGCCCATTGGGAGCCGCCGCTGGTCGACGCCTTCCGCGCGCTCGGAGCATTGCGCGACCGCGAGCAGGTCGTGAAGCTCGCGCAGCCCAAGTTGAGCGAGGCGGGCGCGCCGGATTTCGACCCGCTGGCCGGCGACGACACGGCAGCCCACACCCCCTCGCCCGGCGACGTCGTGCGCGCCCCGGCATTCCAGAACGTGCTCGTTTCGCTGATCGGCTTTACTGCCGCGAAGCCCGCGGAAGCCTCATCGGAACCCGTGCCGATCGACGCCGATGCAGCCCACCGCCTGCTGCGTGAACACCTGCAGCATCTGCACAAACAGGTGCGGCGCGACGGCAAGCGCTTCGAGTCGCTCGACGCCGAAAGCCAGCACCGCGTGCGCAAGCGGCTCAAGCGCCTGCGCTACCTCGCCGAGTTCGCGGCGCCGCTGTTCGAGAAGGGAGACGGCAGCGCCGCCGGGCGCTACCTGAAAGCACTGCGCCCCGCGCAGGACGCGCTGGGCGAGTTCAACGACGAGGTCGTGGCGCTCGCGCTGTACCGCGAAGCCGCCGCGCGCGATGCGCGTGCGTGGTTTGCGGTGGGCTGGTTCAGTTCAAGGCGCGCGGCCGGCGCGAGCGCTTGCCGCAAGGCGCTGGAGAAGATCGGGGATGCGCCGCGGTTCTGGAAGAAGAGCTGAACGGCCGGGCGCCTCTCGGGTTCAGTGATGGTGCCCGTGCGCCCCATGCACATGCCGGTGCTCGATTTCCACCGGCAGCGCCGTGCGCACGTCCGTCACCTGCAGGCTGAACTTCAGCGCCTTGCCGGCCCACGGATGGTTGCCGTCGAGCAGCACGACCGGGCCCTTGATCTTGGTGACCGTGAAGACATGCTCGCGCCCATCGTCGAGCCGGCCCTGCAGCTGCCCGCCCACCTTCACGCCCGGCGGAAAGTCGGTCTTGGGAATGCTGCGCACCAGCGTTTCGTCGCGCTGGCCGAAGGCGTCTTCGGGCGCGAGGTTCAGCACGGTCTGGTAACCCTTTTCCTTGCCATCGAGCGCTTCCTCGATCTTCGGCAGCGTGTTCTCGTACCCGCCATGCAGGTAGGCCATGGGCTCGGGGCTGGCTTCGATGAGCTTGCCCTGGGCGTCGGAGACCTTGTACTTGATGGTGACGACGGTGTCTTTTTCGATTTTCATGGGGTGGCATTTTCAGTGGAAACGAAAAAGGCGCCAGCGCTCAGGCCTTCCGTGGAGGCGGTGGCTCCTGCAGCACGTCGATCTGGTCGAGCTTGCCGATCACCAGGTCGATGAACGCCGACACCGCCAGCGGCAGGTGCTTGCGGCTCGGATACACCACACTGAGCCCTCGCCCGGTGTACCGGTACTGCGGCAGCACGCGCACCAGCCGTCCCTCCTGTTCGTCGCGCGTCGCCATCGCCGGCGGCAGCTGCGCGATGCCCAGCCCGGCCAGCGCCGCCTTGCGCAGCGCCTGCGCCGTATTGCCGGTGAATCGCCCGGTGACCTGCACTTCTTCCTCGACCCCATCGGGTCCCGCAAGGCGCCAGGTGGTGGTGCCGGCAGCGTGCGGCGGTGTCACGCAGTCGTGGTTCGCGAGGTCCTGCAGGTTCCGGGGCTCGCCGCGCCGCGCGATGTAGTCGGGACTTGCCAGCAGGCCGCCGCTGCGCGTTGCCAGCCGCCGGCCGATGTAGCCCGAATCGCGCAGCACGCCGCCCCGGAAGGCCACGTCGATCCGCTCCGCGATGAGGTCTGCGCTCGCATCGCTGAGCACGAAGTCGAGCTTGACCAGCGGATGCGCCGCCAGAAAGTCCGAGACCCATTCCATCGGGAAGAAATCGAAGAAATCCGCCGGCGCGGCCACGCGCACGAGGCCGCTGGGCTCCTGCCCTCCGGCGACCAGCGCCTGCCCGGCCGCCACCAGCCCGTCGATCGACCCCGCGCACTGGTCATGAAACTCCCGCCCGGCGCTGGTCAGCGTCAGCTTGCGGGTCGAGCGCTGCATCAGCCGCGTGCCGAGCTGCGATTCGAGCTGCTGGATGCGCCGGCTCACGGTGTTCGGCGGCAGGCCCTGCCGCCGGGCCGCTTCGGCGAAGCTGCCGTGGCGCACCACCTGCACGAACAAGGCGATGTCGTTGAGGTCGAGCATGATGGACTGATTCCTTCGATCTGTGGACGAGTGCAATCCGACTGTAGCGTCTAGTCGATCAATGGGGGCGTACCTAACCTTGTGCCCATGACTTCCACATCACTTCCTTCTCCCTCCTCCACCCCGGTGCAGCGCCGCATCGTCTGGGGCGTCCGCATCTTTCTGGCGCTGGCTTTCGGCGCCGCGGGCGCCGCCAAGCTGGCCGGTGCGCAGCAGATGGTCCAGGTGTTCGACGCGATCGGCTTCGGCCAGTGGTTCCGCTACCTGACCGGACTGGTCGAGGTCGGCGGGGCATTGCTGCTGCTCGTACCCGCGACCGGCTTTCTCGGCGGCCTGCTGTTGGCCGCGACCATGGTCTGCGCCGTGGCCACGCACCTGGGGCTGATCGGCGGCAACCCCGCGCCGGCGGTGGTGTTGGGGCTGCTGTCGGGCTTCGTCGCCTGGCGCACGTGGCCCGCGTCCCGGCCGGCTGCCGCGGTCGCCTGACCCCTTTCTTCCATATGGTTTTGGAGCACCCCATGCACACAGAGGCATTTCCAATGAGCACCACCATCGACACCCGGGCCCGCGCCATCGTCTACCGCACGCGCGGCTCGCGCCATGGCGGCATCACGCGGCTGATGAGCCCCGGCGACCTGGGCGAATTCCTCAAGCCCTTCGTGTTTCTCGATCTCTTCGGCTTCGACGTCACGGACGGCCACAAGGGCTTCGGCCTGCACCCGCACTCGGGCATCGCCACGCTGACCTGGCTGATGGAGGGCGACACGCTGTATGAAGACACGACCGGCGAGCAAGGCACGCTGCTCGGCGGCGGCGTCGAGTGGATGCGCGCCGGCAACGGCGTATGGCACACGGGCGCACCCGCGCCGGGCGTGGAGCGCGTGCGCGGTTTCCAGCTTTGGGTGGCGCTGCCGGCCTCGGAAGAGAACGCACCGGCGCAGAGCATGTACCTCGCGCCCTCGCAGGTGCCGAAGGAAGGCCCGGCGCGCGTGCTGCTCGGGCGCTACGGCGCGGCGCAGAGCGCGATTGCCGCGCCGGCGTCGATGAACTACCTGGCCGTGGAGCTGAAGGACGGCGAGCGTTGGCGCTACACGCCGCCCGCGGGCCACACGGTGGGCTGGGTCGCGGTCAACGTCGGCGGGCTCGAAGCGGACGACGGCACGGGCGGTCCGATCGTCGCCGGCGAACTCGCGGTCTTCGAAGAGTCCGCCGAGGCCATCGACTTCGTGGCCCGTGGCGATACGGCCTTCGTGTTGGGCTCGGCCGTGAAGCATCCGCACGAACTGGTGATGGGCCACTACTCGGTGCACACCAGCAAGGCGGCGCTCGACCAGGGCGAGGCCGAGATCCGGCGCATCGGCGCGCGGCTGCGCGCAGAAGGCCGCCTGCCCTAGCACTTCATCGGTGCGCCTGGGCGCACCACTGACATATCCAGCCACGCCGGCCGCGCGCATCTTCGGGTGCGCGCGGCCGGCGTTTTGGCGCTCCGCTTCCCTCGTGGCGCCGCTTTTCCCGCCTCCAAGGACGACGACCGAGGGCTTACCCCATAACTCGGGCCCGCATATTGCTTAAGACTGTCGTCGGTTGACTGTCGACAGTTTGCAGTCAACCCGATGAACCCCAAACAAGGGCTTGGCCTGCCAGCCAGGCCGGTGAAAAGGAACGCGATATGCAACTGCACGCAGTGGACCGCAAGGCCCCGCCGGTCTCCGACGCCGAGCGCCAGGTTCGACAGGACCTGGCCGCGGCCTACCGGCTGGTGGCGCACTACGGCATGGACGACAGCATCTACACGCACATCTCCGCGCGTGTGCCGGGCACCGAAGACCAGTTCCTGATCAACCCCTTCGGGATGCTGTTTCGCGACATCACGGCCTCGTCGCTGGTCAAGATCGACCTTGCGGGCCGCATCCTCGACGACTCGCCCTACGACGTGAACCCGGCCGGCTTCACCATCCACAGCGCGGTGCACGGGGCGCGCCACGACGCGGCCTGCGTGCTGCACACGCACACGGTGGCCGGCGTGGC
Organism: Variovorax sp. Varisp46; assembly: GCF_059491885.1. Lineage (NCBI taxonomy): Bacteria > Pseudomonadati > Pseudomonadota > Betaproteobacteria > Burkholderiales > Comamonadaceae > Variovorax > Variovorax sp. Varisp46. The sequence continues at coordinate 5,099,216 of NZ_CP168515.1, read as the reverse complement.
GGTGTCGTCGCTGGCCGGCGGGCTGCAGCCCTGCAACCAGTGGGCGCTGCAGTTCTACCAGCGCGTGGTCTATCACGACTTCGAGGGCATCGCGCTCGACCCCGAGGAGCGCGAGCGCCTCGTGGCCGACCTCGGCCCGACGGCGCGCGCGCTCATCCTGCGCAACCACGGCCTGGTGACGTTGGGCCGCACGGTGTCGGAGGCCTTCATCCTGATGCTGAACCTGGAGCGCGCCTGCCGCGTGCAGGTGGCCATCGAGTCGAGCGGCCAGCCGGTCTACCCGGTGCCGGCCGAGGTCTGCGAGAAGACCGCGCAGCAATACGAAGCTGGCGGCGGCAGCCACCTGCCCGGCCAGGCCGACCCGAACGCGCGCGAATGGCGCGCGCTGCTGCAGCGCATCGAGCCCGCGCCGGCCACCTCGTTCCGCGACTGATCGCCCCGCTTTCCCCTCCCGTTCCCTGACCCTGTCCACCACCTCGAAAGAGCCAGAAGGAGTTCGCCCCATGAAACGTCGCAACCTCATCCAGATGGGTGCCGCCGCCACCGCCGGCCTGACGCTGGCCGGCGTTCCCCTGCACCTTCTGGCCGCGGGCAGGAAGGGCGGCACGATCAACGCCGTCGTCCAGCCCGAACCGCCGGGGCTGATGCTGGGGATCACGCAGAACGGCCCGACGCAGATGATCTCCGGCAACATCTACGAAGGCCTGCTGCGCTACGACGAGAAGATCACGCCGCTGCCTTCGCTGGCCACCGCGTGGACCGTCAACAAGGAAGGCACGCTCTACACCTTCAAGCTCAAGCCCGGCGTCACCTGGCACGACGGCAAGCCCTTCACCTCGGCCGACGTGGTGTTCTCCGCCGACGTGTTCCTGCGCAAGACGCACGCACGCCTGCGGGCCAACCTGGCTGCGGTGGAAAGCATCCGCGCGGTCGATCCGCTCACGGTCGAATTCAAGCTCAAGTACCCCTTCGGGCCCTTCATCGGCATCTTCGAGGTCGGCAGCATGCCGATGATCCCGAAGCACATCTACGAAGGCACCGACTTCGCGACCAACCCCGCCAACGCCACGCCCATCGGCACCGGGCCGTTCAAGTTCAAGGAGTGGGTCAAGGGCTCGTACATCCAGCTCGTGGCCAACGACAAGTACCACGTGAAAGACGTGCCGCTGGTCGACAGCGTCTACTTCCACGTCATTCCCGACGCGGCCTCGCGCGCCGCGGCCTTCGAATCGGGCAAGGTCGACCTGGTGCCCGGCGGCGCGGTCGAGTACTTCGACGTGCAGCGGCTGTCCAAGCTGCCGGGCGTTGCCGTCACCACCAAGGGCTGGGAGTTCTTCGCGCCGCATTCGTGGCTGTGGCTGAACAACCGCAAGGCGCCGATGGACAACGTCAAGTTCCGCCAGGCCGTGATGTTCGCCATCGACCGCGAGGCCATGGCCAAGATCGCGTGGCAGGGCTTTGCCAAGCCGGCGACGGGGCCGTTCAACAGCAACATCAAATTCCACAGCACCGACGTCGCCAAGTACCCGCGCAACGTTGAGACGGCCAAAAAGCTGCTGGCCGAATCGGGCTACAAGGGCGAGACGCTGCGGCTGCTGCCGCTGCCCTACGGCGAGACCTGGTCGCGGCAGGCCGAGATCCTGAAGCAGAACCTGGCCCAGGCCGGCATCAAGGTCGAGATGACCGCCACGGACGTGGCCGGCTGGAACCAGCGCCTGAACGACTGGGACTACGACCTCGCCTTCACCTACGTCTACCAGTACGGCGACCCGGCCCTGGGCGTGGCGCGCAACTACACCACCGCCAACATCGCCAAGGGCTCGCCTTTCAACAACGTCGAGGGCTACTCCAATCCCAAGATCGACGAGCTGTTCGATTCGGGCGCGCGCGAGACCGACCCCGAGAAGCGCAAGGCCATCTACCTGCAGGCGCAGAAGATCCTGCTCGACGAGGTGCCCGTGGCCTGGATGCTGGAGCTCAACTTCCCGACGCTCTATCGCACCAAGCTCAGCAACATCGTTAGCTCGGGCATCGGCCTGAACGACAGCCTCGGCAACGCAAGCGTCGGCTGAGTGCGTGGAGTGACGACCGAATGAAACGCACGCAATTCATGTTGACCCGCGTGCTGCAGGGCCTGGTGGCGATCCTGCTGATCGCGACGGTCAATTTCATGCTGGTGCGCGCCGCGCCGGGCGATCCGGTGTCGGTGCTGGCCGGCGAGGCCGGCGCGTCCGACCCGCAGTTCGTCGCGCAGCTGCGCGCGCAGTTCGGGCTCGACCAGCCGCTCTCGACGCAGCTCGCCACCTACGTCGGCAAGGTGGTGCGGCTCGACCTCGGCTACTCGTACCGCCAGCAGCAGCCGGTGCTCAAGCTCATCATGGACCGGCTGCCCGCCACGCTGCTGCTCACCGGCAGTGCCTTCGCGCTCTCGCTGCTGTTCGGCATCACGCTCGGTGCGCTGTCGGCGCGGCGTGCGGGCACTTGGGTCGACAGCGCCATCACCGTGGTGGCGCTGCTGTTCTATGCCACGCCGCTGTACTGGCTCGCGCTGATGGCGGTGCTGGTGTTCACGGTGCAGCTCGAATGGCTGCCGGGCTTCGGGCTCCTGACCGTGGGCTCGGGTGCCACCGGCTTCGCGCTGGCGCTCGACGTCGCGAAGCACCTGGTGCTGCCGGCGCTCACGCTCGCGCTGTTCTACATGGCCGTCTACGCACGCATGACGCGCGCCGCGATGCTCGAGGTGGCACAGATGGACTTCGTGAAGACCGCGCGCGCCAAGGGCGTGCGGCCCGGCCGCATCCTGCGCGCGCACGTGCTGCGCAATGCGCTGCTGCCGGTGGTCACGCTGGCGGGCATCCAGGCCGGCGGAATGATCGGCGGCGCCGTGCTCACCGAGACCGTGTTCGCCTGGCCCGGCATCGGCCGCCTGATGTTCGACGCGCTGCTGCAGCGCGACTACAGCCTGCTGCTCGGCGCCTTCCTGGTGACGGCCGCGATGGCCGTGCTCTTCAACCTCATCACCGACCTGGTCTACACCCTGGTCGATCCGCGGATCGAGCTGACATGACGACGATGCAAAGCGATTTCTGGCGGCGCTTTCGCCGCAACAAGGGCGCCGTGGCCGGCATGGTGGTGCTGCTGATCGTGGCAGCCGTTGCACTGCTCGGACCCTGGCTCGCCACCAACGACCCGTGGGCCATGGTCGAGCAGCCCTTCGTGCGCCCCTGGACCGAGCCCGGCTTCCTGCTGGGCACCGACACGCTGGGGCGCGACATCCTCGCAGGCCTGGTCTACGGCGCGCGCATTTCGCTCTTGATCGGCGTGGTGTCCACCATCGTGGCGCTGCTGATCGGCGTCGGCTTCGGCGCGGTGGCCGGCTACTTCGGCGGCTGGATCGATGCGGCGCTGATGCGCTTCACCGAGCTGTTCCAGGCCGTGCCGAGCTTCGCACTGGCCATCGTGCTGGTGGCGATCTTCGAGCCTTCGATCAAGTCCATCGTCGTGGCCATTGCCATCGTCTCGTGGCCGCCGGTGGCGCGCCTCGTGCGCAGCGAGTTCCTCACGCTGCGCCAGCGCGACTTCGTGCAGGCCGCGCTGCTCGCGGGGCAGTCGACGCCGCGCATCATCCTCACGCAGATATTGCCCAACGCCATGTCGCCCATCATCGTGATGGCCTCGCTGATGGTGGCCACCGCCATCCTGCTCGAAAGCAGCCTCAGCTTTCTGGGCCTGGGCGATCCGAACCAGATGAGCTGGGGCTACATGGTCGGCGCCGCGCGCACCGTGCTGCGCCAGGCCTGGTGGATGGCGCTGTTCCCGGGGCTGGCCATCGTACTGACCGTGCTTGCGCTCAACCTCGTGGGCGAGGGCCTGAGCGACGGGCTCAACACGCGGCTGCACGGAAGGGGCAAGTAAGAAATGAACGCCACCGTGACGCCCATGAAACCCCTGCACCCCGTGCTCGACATCGTCGACCTGAGCATCTCGCTGCCCCCGGGCGCCGACCGCGCGCTGGCCGTCGAAGGCGCCACGCTCTCGGTAATGCCGGGCCAGACGCTGTGCGTGGTCGGCGAGTCGGGCTCGGGCAAGTCGATGATCGCCAACGCCGTCATGGGCCTTCTGCCGCGCCCGCACGTGGCGCCGGTGGCGGGCCGCATCATGTTCGAGGGCCACGACCTGCTGCAGCTCACCGAGCCGCAGATGCGCGAGCTGCGCGGCCGGCGCATCGGCATGGTGTTCCAGGAGCCGATGACCGCGCTGAACCCTGTGATGCGCATCGGCGAGCAGATCGGCGAGGTGTTCGACGCGCACGGCAGCGTGCCCGCGGCCGAGAAGAGACGCCGCATCCTCGCGGCGCTGGCCGACGTGGGCCTGCCCGACCCCGAGCTGCTGATCGACGCCTACCCCTTCCGCCTCTCGGGCGGCCAGCGCCAGCGCGTGATGATCGCCTGCGCCCTGGTGCTGGAGCCCGTGCTGCTGATCGCCGACGAGCCGACCACCGCGCTCGACGTCACCACCCAGGCGCAGATCCTCGCGCTGGTGCGCGAGCTGCAGCAGCGCCGCGGCACGGCGGTGCTCTTCATCACGCACGACTTCGGCGTGGTCAGCGAAATCGCCGACCACGTGGTGGTCATGCAGACCGGCCACGTGGTCGAAAGCGGCCCGGCCGCGCAGGTGCTCGGCGCGCCGCAGCATCCCTACACGCGCAAGCTCATCGCCGCCATTCCCGACGGCCAGGCGCAGACCGTGCCGCACGACGACCTCACGCGCGTGCTGCAGGTGCAGGACTTGTGCAAGACCTACCGTTCGAGCGGCGGCCTGTTCAAGCGCGGCCGCGCGGTGCAGGCGGCCAAGGACATCAGCTTCGAGCTGCACCGCGGCGAAACGCTGGGTCTCGTGGGCGAATCGGGCTCGGGCAAGTCGAGCGTCGGGCGCTGCCTGGTGGGGCTCGCGCCTTTCGACAGCGGCCGCATCATCTTCAAGGGCCGTAATCTCGCGCAGGGCCGCAACTTCCGCAGCGCGGCGGCCGGCAAGATCCAGATGGTGTTCCAGGACCCGTATGCCTCGCTCAACCCGCGCCACCGCGTCGGCGCGGCCATCGCGGGCGGGCCGATCGCACAAGGCGTGGGCAAGGCCGAGGCGATGGCGCGTGCCATGGAACTGCTGCTGCTCGTGGGCCTGGGCGCCGATGCGGCGCAGCGCTATCCGCACGAGTTCTCGGGCGGGCAGCGCCAGCGCATCGGCATCGCCCGCGCACTCGCGATGCAGCCCGAGCTGCTGGTGGCCGACGAGCCGGTGTCGGCGCTCGACGTGTCGGTGCAAGCACAGGTGCTGGAGCTCTTCGCGCAGGTGCGTGCGCAGTTCCATCTCGCGATGGTCTTCATCACGCACGACCTGCGCGTGGCCGGCCAGATGTGCGACCGCATCGCGGTGATGCAGCGCGGCGAGTTGGTGGAATACGGCGAGACGCACAAGGTGCTCAACGATCCGCAGCACGCCTACACGCGCAAGCTGATCGACGCGGTGCCACGCCTCGCAGGGCAGGCCGATGTGTCTGCGAAGGTGGCCTGATGCCTTGCGTTGCGCTCTTGAGCGATGTGCTCGACATGCACTACCTTGCGCCCGCCTTTCGCCAGCACTGCCCCGGTATCGACCTGCGGCTGGGCGCCGACCTCGGCCCGCTCGAACAGATCGATGCGGCCGTCTGCTGGTATCCGCCGCACGGCCTGCTGGCGAGCTTGCCGCGGCTGCAGCTGGTGCAGTCGCTGGCCGCGGGCGTCGACCACATCACGGCCGACCGGCAACTGCCGCGCGCGCTGCCGCTTTGCCGCATCGTCGATCCGGAGATGGCCACGGGCATGAAGGCCTACGTGTGCTGGGCCGTGATCCAGCATCAGCGGCAGATGCCTGCGTACCTTGCGAGCGCGGCCATGGGGGCATGGCAGGAGCAGCCGATGAGCCCGCCGGGGCGCCACCGCGTTGGCATCGCGGGGCTCGGCACCCTGGGGCTGGCCTGTGCCGAGGCATTGGCCGCAATCGGCTATGCGGTGCGCGGCTGGAGCCGCAGTGCGAAGGCCGGCCTGCCGGCCGGTGTCGCGGGCTTCCATGGCGATGCGCAGCTCGATGAATTCCTCGCGGGCTGCGACACGCTGGTGTGCCTGCTGCCGCTCACGCCGCAGACGCAGGGCTTTCTGAGCGCAGACCTGTTCGCGCGGCTGCCGCGCGGCGCGCACCTGGTCAATGTCGGACGCGGTGCACACCTTGTCGAGGCCGACCTGCTGCGCGCGCTCGACAACGGCCAGTTGTCCGCCGCCACGCTCGATGCCTTCACGCAGGAGCCGCTGCCGGCCGACCACCCTTTCTGGGGCGACCCGCGCATCCTGGTCACGCCGCACATCGCCACCCGGACCGACACGTCGGTGATTGCGCAGCAGACACTGCACAACCTCGCGCTCATACGGCGCGGCGAGCGGCCGGGAACGGCTGTCGACCTCGACCGGGGCTACTGAGCCGCCCTCGCATTTCAAGACAACGGAGCAGGCCACATGAACGCATCCATCCCTACCGCCGCGTTGCAAGCAGCACATGCAGAGCGCGCCGCAAACGACATCGCGGCCCACCTGCACCCCTTCACCGACCTCGCGGCGCATCCGCAAGTCGACCCGCTCGTGATGGAGCGCGGCGACGGCATCTACGTGGAGGACGACCAGGGCCGGCGCTATCTGGAGGCCATGTCGGGTCTGTGGTGTGTTTCGCTGGGCTTCAGCAATGCGCGCCTTGCCAAGGCCGGCAGCGACGCGCTGCACACGCTGCCCTGCTATCACACCTTCAACCACCGCTCGAATGCGGCGGCCATTGCGCTGGCCGAGAAGCTGTTGTCGATGGCGCCGGTGCCGATGTCCAAGGTGTTCTTCGCCAACTCGGGTTCGGAGGCCAACGACACCGCCGTCAAGCTGGTCTGGTATTACCACAACGCCATCGGAAAGCCCGGCAAGAAGAAGATCATCGCGCGCCGCAACGCGTACCACGGCGTCACCGTGGCGGCGGCCAGCTTGAGCGGGCTGGTGCCCAACCACCGCGATTTCGACCTGCCGATCGACCGCGTGCTGCACGTCGATTGCCCGCATCACTACCGCTACGCCGAGCCCGGCGAAACCGAAGAGGCCTTCGCCACGCGGCTGGCCGATGCGCTCGAGCAGCGCATCCTTGCCGAAGGGCCCGACACGGTGGGTGCCTTCATCGCGGAACCGGTGATGGGCGCGGGCGGCGTGCTGGTGCCACCGGCCACCTATTTCGAAAAGGTGCAGGCGGTGCTGCGCAAGTACGAGGTGCTGTTGATCGCCGACGAGGTGATCTGCGGCTTCTGCCGTACCGGCGAGATGTTCGGCTCCACCACCTTCGGCCTGCAGCCCGACATCCTTACCGCGGCCAAGGCCCTGTCGTCGGGCTATGTGCCGATTTCGGCCGTCATGGTGTCCGAGCAGGTGCATGCGGCCGTGGCCGCCAACAGCGGAAAGATCGGCACCTTCGGCCACGGCTTCACCTACTCGGGCCATCCGGTGACTGCCGCGGTCGCGCTCGAAACGCTGCGCATCTACGAGGACGAGCAGGTGCTCGCGCATGTGCAGGCGGTGGCGCCGCAGTTCCAGGCCGGCCTGCGCCGCTACGCCGGCCATCCGCATGTGGGCGAGGTGCGCGGCGTGGGGTTGATCGGCGCGCTCGAACTTGCGGCCGATCCGGCGAAGCGCATGCCCTTCGATGCGGCGATGAAGGCCGGCGCACGGCTGGCCGAACTCGCGCTGCAGGAGGGCCTGATCGTGCGCGCCATGGGCGATGCCGTGGCCTTCTGTCCGCCGCTCATCATCACGCCCGCGCAGATCGACGAGATGTTCGAACGCTTCGATCGCGCGATGGTGCGCTTCGAGGCTTCGCTGGCGTGAACACCACCGCGAGCGCCGCAGTGCTGCTGCGCCCGCCGGGCTCCAGGAGCACCGGCGTTGCGCTGTTCTTCTGCGCGCTGGTGGCCTTCGCGAGCTACGACGCCTTCTGCAAGCACATGCTGCAGTTCTACCCCGCGCCTTTCGTCAACCTGATGCGCTACCTGTCGGTGATCTGCATTGCCTTCGCGATGCTGCTGCGCCACGGCGACTTGCGCATCTGGCGCGCGCCGCAGAAGAGGCTGCTGCTGTTGCGCGGCGTGATGCTCGCGACCGTGGCTACCTGCTTCATGACGGCGCTGATCTGGATGCCGCTGGCCGAAGCCACCGCCATCTACTTCACCGCACCGCTGCTCATGGTGGCGCTGTCGCCCTGGCTGGTGGGCGAGGCGGTGCAGCGCAGCCGCTGGGTGGCGGTGAGCGTGGGCTTCGCGGGCATGCTGCTGATCGTGCGGCCCGGCGGCAACCTGCCATGGGTGGGCACGATGCTGATGGCGGTGTCGGCCGTCTGCTATGCGATCTTCCAGCTGCTCACGCGCCGCCTTGCGGGGTGGGTCGCGAGCCCGGTGCAGTATGCGTACACGGCGCTGGTGTGCCTGGTCGTCACCGCCCTGCCCGCGCCCTTCTTTCTGCCGGCCGAGCGGCCCGCTGCCGGTGCGGTGTTGTTGCTGCTCGCGGGCGGTGCCTGCAGCGGGCTGGCGCAGTGGCTGCTGCTGGCCGCCTTCGAGCGCGTCGAGGCCGCGACGCTGGCACCGCTCAACTACTTCCAGCTGCTGCTCGCGGTGGTCTTCAGCACTTTCTGGTTCCACAGGCCGCCCGATGGGCTGGCGATGGCGGGCATTGCGCTGATCATGGCCGCGGGGGTCTACCTGGCACGGCGGCCAATCAAGAATAAGGCCCCGCTACCCCTCACATGACGAGACAAACACCATGGTTTTTTCTTCTTCCACCGCCGACAGCACCGGCTTCGAGTCCGTCGAGGCGCCCGACCTGGTCGGGCTGGTCGAAGCGCAGCTGACGCGCGCCATCGTCGAAGGGCGCCTCGCGCCCGGCAGCCGTATCGTCGAGGCCGAGATCGCGCGCCGCATGGGCGTGAGCCGCGCCCCCGTGCGCGAGGCCGCGCGCCGGCTCGAGCGCCAGGGCGTGCTGGTGGCGCGCCCGCGCCACGGCTTCGCGGTGCGCACCATCAGCGTCCAGGAAATCGACGACCTGTTCGAAGTGCGCCTGAGCCTGGAGATGACCTCGGTCGAGCTGGCCTGCCGCAAGGCCGACGACGCAGGGCTGCAGCGCCTGCGCACGCTGGTGGACGACATGGTGCGCGAGGCGCCCACGCAGCCGCAGCACGTGCGCATCGCGACCGACCTGGCCTTCCACACGCTGATCAGCGAGCTCTCGGGCAACGCGCACCTGCACCGCATCTTCTCGAACACCCAGACCGAGATGCAGATGATCATCGCGCTGATCGACGCGGTCTACCACGACCCCGAGACCATGGCCAACACGCACTACCCCATCGTCGATGCGCTGATGAGCCGCGACGTCGAGGCGTCACGCCTGGCCATGCGCGAACATCTCGACGACGCCTGGCAGCAGGTGCGCGCACTGTTCGTGAAGCAGCACGGCGACGTCGCCCTCACCACTTCCACGCAAGGACCCGCGAGATGAAGATCGTCTACAGCGACGCCCACAAGGACCACGACCCGCAGCTCTTCATGGTGCGCGGCCGCCTGAAGCGCAGCAACGAGCAGCCCGAGCGGGCCTTCCGCCTGCTGTCGGCGGTCGAGCACGATGGCCACGAGGTTGTCGCGGGCGAAGACTTCGGCGCCGGCCCGCGCGCCGCGATCCACACGCCGGAGTACCTGCGCTTCCTGGAGACGGCCTACGCGCGCTGGCGGCTGCTGGACGACCCGTCCGACGAGGTCATGCCCAACATCCATCCCTTTCCGGGCGAGCCCTGCACGTATCCGGAGAGTGTGGTCGGACAGGCGGGCTTCCACATGGGCGACAACGCGTGCTCCATCGGCCCGCACACCTGGGCTGCGGCCGTGGGCTCGGCCCACGTGGCCACCCACGCGGCGCAGCTCGTGCTGCAGGGCGAGCGCGCGGCCTATGCGCTGTGCCGTCCGCCGGGCCACCACGCCTATGCCGACCGGGCCAACGGCTTCTGCTACCTGAACAACACGGCCATCGCGGCGCAGCACTTGCGCGCGGCGCACGACCGCGTGGCGATCCTCGACATCGACGTGCACCACGGCAACGGCACGCAGGGCATCTTCTACCGCCGCGCCGACGTGCTGACGATCTCGCTGCACGGCGATCCGCGCAACTTCACGCCCTTCTTCACCGGCTATGCGCACGAGCGCGGCGAGGGCGCGGGCCTGGGCTACAACATCAACAAGCCGCTCGCGCTGGGCACCGACATCGACGGCTACCTGCCCGCGCTGCGCGATGCCTGCGAGAGCATCCGCGCCTTCGCGCCCGGCGCGCTGGTGGTGGCGCTGGGCCTCGACACGCATGAGCACGATCCCTACAGGGGCATGAAGATCACGACGCCCGGCTTCGCGCAACTGCTGGCCGAGATCGCGCGCCTGGGCCTGCCCACGGTGCTGGTGCAGGAAGGCGGCTACCTGTCGGACGACCTGGGCCCGAATCTCGCCAGCGCATTGCGCGGCTTCGCGAGCGCCGCATGACGGCAACGGCCGGGTTCGACGACGCGGAAGTCCTGAGCGAAGGCTCGCCCGAGCTCGACCCCGACTGGGTGCGCGCGTTCGCGCTGCGCCACTACGGCATCGAAGGCGAGATGCGGCCGCTGACCGGCGAGCGCGACCGCAATTACCGCCTTGAGTCCGCGCGGAGCGGCGAGCGCTTCATGCTCAAGATCTCGCACCCGTCTGAAACGCCGCTGGTGGCGGACTTTCAGACGCAGGCGCTGCTGCACATTGCAAGAGCCGATCCGGGGCTGCCCGTGCAGCGCATCGTGCCCACATGCGACGGCCAGCCTTCGTTGCTCTGCGATCCGGGCGACGGCCTGCCGCGCGTGGCACGGCTCTTCAGCTACCTGCCGGGCTTGCCCCTGCCCGAAGCGCCGCGTACTTCCGCGCAGCAACTGAACCTCGCGCGCGCGCTGGCCCGGCTCGACCTCGCGCTGCACGGCTTCGACCATCCGGCCGGCGCGCTTGCCCTGCCCTGGGACATCCAGCGCGCCGACAGCGTGCGTGGCCTGCTCGCGCACATCGCCGACCCGGCGCGGCGCGCGCTGGCCGAACGCTCGCTCGACCGCTTCGAGCGCGATGCAAAGCCGGTGCTGGCGGGCCTGCGCACACAGCCCATCCACAACGACTTCAACATCTACAACGTGCTGGTCGACCCCGCCGACACCGACCGCATTGCCGGCATCCTCGATTTCGGCGACATGGTGCGCGCGCCGCTAATCGACGACCTCGCAGTGGCCGCGGCCTACCAGCTCGATCCGGCGGGCGATGCGCTGGCCGGCATCGTGCCCTTCATTGCCGCGTACCACGCCGTGCTGCCGCTGACGCGCGAGGAGGTCGACGTGCTGTTCACGTTGATCACCGCGCGGCTCGTGATGGTGGTGGCCATCAGCGGCTGGCGCGCCGCGCGCCACCCCGACAACGCGGCCTACCTGCTGCGCAACAACCCGCTGTCGTGGGCCCGCCTGCAGGCCTGCGACCGCATCGGCAACGACGTCGCCGGTGCCGCGTTCCGGCGCGCTTGCGGCATGAACGAGGGTCACGAACATGCCTGAAGAATCGCTCCTGGAACGCCGCGCGCGGCTGCTCGGCCCGGCCTACCGCCTGTTCTACGAAGCACCGCTGCACCCGGTGCGCGGCGAGGGCGTGTGGCTCGCCGATGCCGATGGCCGGCGCCATCTCGATGCGTACAACAACGTTGCGTCGGTGGGCCATTGTCATCCGCACGTGGTGGAGGCGATTGCACGGCAGGCCAGCGTGCTCAACACCCACACGCGCTACCTGCACGAAGGCGTGCTCGACTACGCCGAGCGCCTGCTGGCCACCATGCCGCCCGCGCTCGGCCATGCGATGTTCACCTGCACCGGCAGCGAGGCCAACGACCTTGCGATGCGCATCGCCAAGGCCCATACGAAGGCCGAAGGGCTGATCGTCACGCGCTTCGCGTACCACGGCGTGACGGAGTCGATCGCGCAGGCCTCGCCTTCGCTCGGGCGCTTCGTGCAGCTCGGCAAGACGGTGCGCACCGTGCCGCCGCCCGACAGCTACCGCGTGCCGCCCGAAGACCAGGGAAGGGCTTTCGCCGCCGGCGTGCGCGCCGCCATCGCCGACCTGCAGGCGCATGGCATGCGGCCGGCCGCGCTGATGGTCGACACCGTGTTCTCGAGCGACGGCATCTTCACCGACCCGGCGGGCTTCCTGAACGAAGCGGTCGCCGCGATCCGCGAGGCCGGCGGGATCTTCATCGCCGACGAAGTACAGCCCGGCCTGGGCCGCACCGGCGATGCCTTCTGGGGCTTCATGCGCCACGAGAGTCTGGTGCCCGACATCGTGACCATGGGCAAGCCGCTGGGCAACGGCCATCCATTGGCTGGGCTGGCGGTGCAGCCGGAGGTGCTGGCCGCGTTCGGCCGCGAGTGCCGCTACTTCAACACCTTCGGCGGCAACCCGGTGTCGATGGCGGCCGGCATGGCGGTGCTCGACGTGATCGAGCGCGAAGGATTGATGGCCAATGCGCAGCGCGTGGGCCGCCATCTGCGCGCCGGACTCTCGAAGCTTGCCGAGCGCCACGAGTTGATCGGCGACGTGCGCGGCGCGGGCCTGTTCGTGGGCCTGGAGCTCGTGACAGACCGTCGCGCGCGCACGCCTGCCACGGCCGAGACCGTGCGCGTCGTCAACGGCCTGCGCGAGCGGCAGGTGCTGCTGAGCGCCACCGGCGAACACGCCAACACGCTGAAGATCCGTCCGCCGCTGGTGTTCTCCGAAGCCAATGCCGATCTGCTGATCGGCACGCTGGACGAAGTGCTGGCCGGGCTTTGACCCGCTGTCATGGCGGCAAACGCCGCCTTGCGCCAGAATCGTCCGCCTCCCACGACAGTGCCCTCGCCGCCATGAACATCGCCGATTCCTTCCTTGCCAACGCCGCCCGGTTCGTCGAGATCCGACGCGACATCCACGCCCACCCCGAACTCGGTTTCGAAGAGCATCGCACTTCCGAGAAGGTCGCGAACCTGCTGACCGGATGGGGCATCGAGGTGCACCGAGGCATCGCCGGCACGGGACTCGTCGGCGTGCTGCGCAAGGGCACGGGCTCGCGCACCATCGGCCTGCGCGCCGACATGGACGCACTGCCGCTGCACGAGGCCAACGAGTTCGCCCACAAGTCGACCAACCCCGGCCGCATGCACGCCTGCGGCCACGACGGCCACACCACCATGCTGCTGGCCGCCGCGTGGCACCTGTCGCAGCAAGGGCCCGACGACTTCGACGGCACGGTGCATTTCATCTTCCAGCCCGCCGAGGAGATGGGCAAGGCCGGCGCGAAGAAGATGATCGACGAAGGCCTGTTCGAGCGCTTTCCGTGCGACGCGGTCTTCGGGCTGCACAACTTCCCCGTCGGCGACGTGGGCCGCTTTGCGCTCAACGAAGGCGCGCTGATGGCGTCGAGCAACACGTACAAGATCACGCTGCGTGGACGCGGCACGCATGCCTCGATGCCGCACACCGGCATCGACCCGGTGGCCGCGGTGGTCACGCTGGCGCAGCAACTGCAGACCATCGTGGCGCGCACCATTCCCAGCACCGAGCGCGCACTGCTTGCAGTCACGCAGCTGCAGGGCTCGGATGCGCCGAACGTGATTCCCGATGTGGCGACGGCGGGCGGCACGATCCGCACCTTTTCCATCGAAGCCATCGACAAGCTCGAGGCGCGGCTGCGCGAAGTGGCGGCCGGCGTGGCGGCGGCGCATGGCTGCACGGCCGAGGTGTACTTCAACCGCTCCTCGCCGCCGACCGTGAACCATCCGGCCGAGGCGCGCTTTGCCGCCGGCGTGATGCGCGAGGTGGTTGGCGACGACATGGTCACCGACAACTTCCCCGCCGTGATGGGCGCCGAGGACTTCGCCCACATGCTGCTCGCGCGGCCCGGCTGCTACGCCTTCCTGGGCAACGGCGACGGCGATCACCGGCTCGACGGCCACGGGCCCGGCCCCTGCATCATTCACAACACCTCGTTCGACTTCAACGACGAGATCATCCCGATCGGTGCCAGCTACTTCGTGAAGCTGGTGCAGCGCTGGCTGTCGCCGGGCGGTTGAAGTTGTTCCCTTCCTGTTGACGATGATCAAGAAAGTGGCAACACAGATGACCTCCACCCCGCTCACCCGACGTTCGTTGACCGCGCTTGCTGCTGCGGCGGTGCTTGGTGCCATCGCACCGGCCCATGCACAGCAGCGCGTGATCCACATCGTCGTGCCCTTCGCCACCGGCGCGGTGCAGGACACAGTGGCGCGCGCCTTCAACAACGAACTGGGTGTGGCGCTTGGCACCAGCGCCATCGTCGAGAACCGCGCGGGCGCGGGCGGCACCGTGGGCGCGGCCCTGGTGGCGCGCGCGCCGGCCGACGGCAGCACGCTGGTCCTCGCGGCGGCGAGCCACAACATCGCGGGTTTTCTCTACAACAAGCTGAGCTACGACCCGCTGAAGGATTTCGTCGGCGTGGCCAACGTCGGCAACGCGGGCTATGTGCTGGCGGTGGCGAGCGGCATGAACGTGTCGACCACGGCCGACTTCATCAAGGAGGTCAAGGCCAACCCCGGCAAGTACAACTACGCCTCGGCCGGCAACGGCAGCGCGACGCACCTTGCGATGGCGTCGTTCCTTGCGAAGGCCGGGCTGCAGATGACGCACATCCCGACCAAGTCGACCGGCGAGGCCGTCAACGAGGTGCTCGCGGGCCGCGTGCAGGCGGTGATCTCGTCGAGCATCGGCGTGATCGGCTTCCAGGACGATGCGCGCATCAAGCTGCTCGCGTCCACCGGCCAGTCGCGCAGCCCCTTCCTGCCGAAGCTGCCGACGGTGGCCGAGAGCGGCCTGCCGGGCTACGCCTTCGATTCGTGGATCGGCTTGCTCGCGCCGGCCGGCACGCCCAAGGCGGAAGTCGAGCGCATCAACGTCGCGGCCAACAAGGTGCTGGCCGACCCGGCGATCCAGGAACGCTTCAAGCGCCTGGGCGTGGAGCCGCGCAGTCAGAGCGCGGAGGAGTTCCAGAAGCTGCTGCGCTCGGACTGGGATGCGATGGGGGCGGTGGTGAAGGCTTCGGGGGCGAAGATCGATTAGGCGTGAATTACAAGCTGAGCCTTGTTTTGGGTTATTAAAAGCCCAAGCTTGTAAGCTGTAAAAATACGCTAAAGCTTATATGTTGACAAAACAAGCTAGGGACGATATCTTGCTTGCAAGATGGACTTCCCCCTTCGCTTCGTCGACCAGCTACGGCCACACCTGAAGGCGCTGCGGAAAAAACGCGGCCTGACGCAGGCGCAAGCGGGTGCCCTCGTCGGCGTCAGCCAGGCCCGGATCGCAGAGATCGAGGCGAATCCCGGTGCCGTCGGTTTCGAGCAGTTGACGAAGCTGCTGTCGGTGCTGGGGGCGTCCTTCTACCTGCGGGAAGAAACACCTTCAAGCGGCGGCCCCCTGTACGCGATGGAGGAGCGCGTGAAGTACGAGCCTCCACAGGACACGGCCGTGAAAGTCCCGCCAGGGTGGGAAACCCGGAAGATGAGTGGCGGCTCCGTGCTGGTGACGCTGGCCCCCGGGGAGTCGGGCACTCCGGCGCCGCCATCGTTCGAGGACGCGGCGGCTCAGGTTCCATCGACCGCGCCGGGTGCATTGCTCCGGCTGCTTCAAGCGCTGAACCCGGGCATGGACGTCAAGCCGACATCGCGCCGCAGCTTCGTCATCCGGCCAAAGACAGGTTCCTGGTGATGCAGGCGCTGAATGCGTGGATGAACGGGGAACTGGTCGGCACCTGGTCTGTCGATCGCGACTCCCACACCTTCAGGTATCACCCCGGGTGGCTGGAATCGCCGCGACAGCGGTCGCTGTCGCTGTCGATTCCGATCAACAGCACGCTCGAAGTTCAGGGCGAGGTGGTCAGGAACTACTTCGACAACCTGCTGCCCGACAACATCGGGATCCGCGCGCGCCTGGGCCATCGTTTCAAGCTCAAGGACATCAGCACCTTCGACCTGCTCGAAGCCATCGGGCGCGACTGTGTCGGCGCCGTGCAGTTACTGCCTGAAGGCGCCGCGCCCGAAGGCTGGAAGACCATGAACTGCGAGCCTCTCGACGAAGAGGAAATCGCCGAGTTGCTGCGGGCCGTTCCGTCCGACGCCACCCCCGAAAGCATGCGCGACGAAGACCTGTTCCGCATCTCCCTTGCCGGTGCCCAGGAGAAGACCGCCCTGACCCGCTGGAACGGCGCGTGGTGCCGCCCGCACGGCGCCACGCCCACCACGCACATCATCAAGCTGCCGCTCGGGCTCATCGGCGGCTCCAGGCGCGTGGATGCGTCCAACTCGGTGCAGAACGAATGGGTTTGCGCGCAGATCGTCGAGGCGCTCGGCTTGCTTGTGGCGCCCACATCCATGGCGAGCTTCGGCGGCCAGACGGTCCTGATGGTGGAGCGCTTCGATCGCGAGTGGATGGACGGCGGCACATGGATCGCGCGCCTGCCGCAAGAAGATTTTTGCCAGGCCATGGGACTGCCGTCGAACGAAAAGTACGAGCAGCATGGAGGCCCCGGCATGCCCAGGTGCCTGCAGCTCCTGCAGGGAAGCCGCAGCGCTGACGACGGCACCCGGTTCCTGCTGACCCAACTGGCCTTCTTTCTTCTCGCCGGGACGGACGGCCACGCCAAGAACTTTTCAGTCCGCCTGTATCAGGGCGACGTCTACGACATGACGCCGCTCTACGACATCATTTCGATGTGGCCCTATTTCGGCAACGGGCCCAACCATTTCCAGCCGCGGCAGGCGGGCCTGGCCATGGCGGTTCGCTCCAAGAGCAAGCACTACGTTTTTCACACCATCCAGGCGCGCCATTGGCACCAGCTGGCAATGAAGAACGGTGGCATCGACGTGTGGAACGCCATGCTGGAGATGGTGGCGTCGCTCGACCAGGCATTGGGCGAAGTCGAAGCCCTGTTGCCCGGCGACTTTCCCGCGCGGACCTGGGAAGCCATTTCGCAGGGCATGCGAAGCGAAGCCGGGCGCTTCCTCGGGGGGATAGAAAAATCTTGACGATATATCCTTAATATATTTAAAGTGCGCCTGATTTCCACCGCACACCATCAGGAGCACCATCCGTGACCAATCCCCGCTGGCAAGGCATCTTCCCCGCCATCACCACCAAGTTCCACGCCGACGAGAGCATCGATGCCGAGGGCACGGCCCGGCACATCGACTTCCAGATCCGCAACGGCATCCACGGCCTCGTCACCTGCGGCTCGCTCGGCGAAGCCAGCACGCTGACGCTGGAAGAAAAGCTGCAGGTCGCGAAGATCGCGCTGGACGCCGCCGACGGCCGCATCCCGGTGCTGGCCAATGTGTCGGAAACCAGCACGCGCGAAGCGCTGCGCTACGTGGACGGCGCCAACAAGCTCGGGGTGGCCGGCTTCATGGTGATGCCCTCGGTGATCTACGTGGCCGACGCGCGCGAGGCGATGCTCAATGTGCGCACCATCGCCAACGCCGCGCAGAAACCCATCATGGTCTACAACAACCCGGTGGCCTACCGCGTCGACCTCAAGCCCGAGCACATGGTCGAGCTGGCCGACTGCGAGTGGATCGCCGCCATCAAGGAGAGCACCGACGACATCCGCCGCATCACCGACCTGCGCAACACGGTGGGCGAGCGCTATCAGCTGTTCCTGGGCGTGGACGACCTGGCCTACGAAGGCCTGGCCCTGGGCTGCGACGGCCTGCTGGCCGGCGTGGGTTGCGCGTTCCCGCGCGAGACCGTCGCGCTGTACGACCTGATGAAGGCCGGCAAGTTCGCCGAGGCGCTCAAGCTCTACCAGTGGATGACGCCGATGCTGCACCTCGACGTGTCGACCAAGCTCGTGCAGAACCTCAAGCTCATCGACGTGCTGGTCGGCGTGGGCAGCGAGCACATGCGCCGCCCGCGCCTGCCGCTCATCGGCGAGGAGCGCGCCTTCATCGAAGCCATCGTGAAGAAGGCGCTCGCCACGCGGCCTGCGCAGTACCAATCGGTTATGTAATACGCCCCTCTTTTCATTGTCCCAACCTAGGAAGAAGCATGAAGTCAAAAGCAAACATGGTTTCGTTTCTCGGCCTCGTGGCCATCGCCATCGCAGGTCAGGCACAAGCACAGGAGCAGGTGGTCAAGATCGGCCACAGCGGTCCGCTCTCGGGCCCCAATGCCTTCGCGGGCAAGGACAATGAAAACGGCGTGCGCCTCGCCGTCGAGGAACTCAACGCGAAAAAACTCAGCGTGGGCGGCAAGACGCTGAAGTTCGAGATGGTGTCGGAAGACGACCAGTGCGACGCCAAGACCGGTGTGAGCGTCGCGCAGAAGTTCGTGGACGACGGCGTCAAGTTCGTCATGGGCCCGTACTGCTCGGGCGTGGCCATTCCGGCGTCGCGCATCTACAGCGAAGGCGGCACCATGGTCTCCACGGTGGGCACCAACCCGAAGGTGACGCAGGGCGGTTACAAGAACCTCTACCGCATCATCGCGAGCGACAACCAGATCGGCTCCAGCATGGCCGTGTATGCGGCCAAGGTGCTGAAGGTGACGAAGGTCGGCGTGATCGACGACCGCACCGCCTTCGGCCAGGGCCTCGCCGAGGAGTTCACCAAGGAAGCGAAGAAGCAGGGCCTGACCGTGGTCGGCCAGGAGTTCACTACCGACAAGGCCGTGGACTTCACTGCCATCCTGACCAACATGAAGGCCAAGGCGCCCGAGGCTATCTTCTTTGGCGGCTATGCACCGCAGGCCGCGCCCATGGCGCGCCAGATGAAGCAGCTCGCCGTACCCGGCAAGCTGCTGGGCGGCGACACCGTGTGCAGCCCCGCCACCGGCAAGCTCGGCGGCGACGCAGTCAACGACCTCGTGTTCTGCGCGCAGGGCGGCTCCATCCTCGAGAAGGCGCAGAGCGGCCCGGCCTTCAAGGAGAAGTTCAAGAAGCGCTTCAACGTCGATCCTGACGCGTACGCAGCTTCGTACTACGACCAGGTGCTGTTCATCGGCGAGTCGATGAAGAAGGCCAATTCCATCGACCCCGACAAGGTGGGCGCCGAGCTTTACAAGACCACCTACAAGGGCGTGGCCGCAACCTATTCATACGACGACAAGGGCAATATGAAGCAGGCGCCCATCACCGTCTTCACTTTCAAGAACGCAGCGCCCGTTCCCCTCGCCAGCTATTGATCGGACCCAGCCACATGCAACGCATCCAGGTCATCGATTCGCACACGGGCGGCGAGCCCACACGCCTTGTGATTGGCGGGTTTCCCGATCTGGGCGGCGGCAGCATGGCCGAGCGTCGTGCGCTGCTGGCCGAGCGGCACGACAAGTGGCGCGCGGCGGCCGTGCTGGAGCCGCGCGGCAGCGACGTGGTGGTGGGGGCGCTGCTGTGCGAGCCGGTGTCGCCGGATGCGGCTGCCGGCGTGGTCTTCTTCAACAACGCCGGCTACATCGGCATGTGCGGCCACGGCACCATCGGGCTGGTCGCGAGCCTTGCGCACATGGGACGCATCGGCGTGGGCGAGCACCGCATCGAGACGCCTGTAGGTACGGTCACGACCACGCTGCACGAAGACGGCTCGGTGAGCGTGCGCAACGTGCCGGCCTACCGGCATCTGCACCAGGTGGCGGTCGAGCTGCCGGGCCACGGCACCGTGCGCGGCGACGTGGCCTGGGGCGGCAACTGGTTCTTCCTGGTGAGCGAGCACGGCCAGCGCGTGGCGAGCGACAACCTCGCGGCGCTGACCTCCTACACTTCTGTCTTGCGCCGCGCACTGGCGGCGCAGGGGATCACGGGCGCGGACGGCGCGGAGATCGATCACATCGAACTCTTTGCCAACGACGATGAAGGCGCGGACAGCCGCAACTTCGTGCTGTGCCCGGGCAACGCCTACGACCGCTCGCCTTGCGGCACCGGCACCAGCGCCAAGATCGCCTGCCTCGCGGCGGACGGCAAGCTCGCGCCGGGCGAAGTGTGGACGCAGGCCAGCGTGATCGGCAGCCGCTTCGAGGCCAGCTACGAGATGGCGGATGGCAAGGTCATTCCCACGCTGCGAGGCCGCGCGCACATCAGCGCGGAAGCCACGCTGCTGATCGAAGAAGACGATCCCTTCGGCTGGGGCATCCGGCTCTGACATCGGTCGGCATGGACGCGGATGTCATCGTCATCGGCGCCGGCATCGTCGGCGCGGCGTGCGCACAGGCGCTCGCACAGGCGGGGCGAAGGGTGCTGGTGCTCGATGCGGCCATCGGCGGTGCCACCGGCGCGGGCATGGGCCATCTCGTGGTGATGGACGACAACGCGGCCGAGCTCGAACTGAGCCGCCATTCGGTCGCGCAGTGGCGCGAGCTGGCGCCGCGCATGAGCGACGACTGCGCGTACAGCGCCTGCGGCACGCTCTGGATCGCCGCGAACGACGAAGAGATGGCGGAGGCCGAGCGCAAACAGCAGCGGCTGCGCGCGCATGGCATCGGCAGCCGGCTGCTCGATGCGCGCGAACTGGCAAGCGCGGAGCCCGCGCTGCGCAAGGGCCTGTCGGGCGCTCTCGAAGTGCCGGGCGACGGCATCCTCTATGCGCCGAACGCCGCACGCTGGCTGCTCACCCAGAACACGGAATCGATCCGCGTCGAGCATGCGAAGGTCGAGGCCATCGAAGACGACGGCACGTTGCGCCTCGCCGACGGCAGCCGCCGCACAGCGCCGCAGGTCGTGCTGGCCAACGGCATCCAGGCGACGACGCTGTGCCCCGAACTGCCGATCCGCCCGAAGAAGGGCCATCTGCTGGTCACTGACCGCTATCCGGGCACGGTGCATCACCAACTGGTCGAGCTCGGCTACGTGACCAGCGCGCACCACAGCGAGGGCGACTCGGTCGCCTTCAACGTGCAGCCACGGCCCACGGGGCAGCTGCTGGTCGGCTCGTCGCGCCAGTTCGACACGACGGACCCGGCGGTCGAGGCGCCGATGCTCGCGCGCATGCTCCAGCGCACGCTGGACTACCTGCCGGGGCTTGCGAACCTCAACGCGGTGCGCTCGTGGACCGGCATGCGCGCGGCCTCGCCCGACGGGCTTCCGCTGCTGGGCAAGCACCCGTGGCGCGAGAAGCTCTGGCTCGCTGTCGGACATGAAGGGCTCGGTGTGACCACCGCGCCGGGCAGCGCGCATCTGCTTGCTGCCTTGATGACCGGCGCGACCCCCGACTTCGATGCGGCGCCCTATGCGCCGCGCAGCCTCCGGGAGTTCGCATGAGCAGCCACACCCTGTTGAACATCGACGGCCGTCTGGTGCGCGTGAAGGCGGGCAGCTCGGTCGCCGCCGCGCTGCGCGTGGCCAGCGGCATGGGCGTGGCGCGCATTTCGGTCACGGGCCAGCCGCGCGCGCCGTTCTGCGGCATGGGCGTGTGCCAGGAATGCCGTGTGCTGGTCGATGGCCGGCGCAGGCTCGCCTGCCAGACGGTCTGCATCGAAGGCATGCGCGTGGAGACGACGGAATGACGACCGGCATGGCACAGGAAGAATGCGAGGTGCTCGTCGTCGGTGCAGGGCCGGCCGGCATGGCCGCCGCTGCGGCAGCTGCGCCCAGCGGCGCATCGATCGTCGTGATCGACGACAACCCCGTGCCCGGCGGACAGATCTGGCGCGACGGCCCCGGCGCGGCGTTGCCGCCTGCGGCGCGCAAATGGCGCGATGCGCTCGAGCGCCATGCCAACATCCGCGTGCGCAGCGGCACGCGCGTCGTCGCCGTGCCCTCGCCGCATGAACTGCTGCTCGAAGACGCCGAAGGCGCCACGCGCATGCGGTGGAAGAAGCTCATTCTCTGCACCGGTGCACGCGAACTTCTGCTGCCCTTCCCCGGGTGGACGCTGCCCGGCGTGACCGGCGCGGGCGGGCTGCAGGCGCTCGTCAAGGCGGGCATGCCGGTCGAGGGCGAACGCATCGTCATCGCGGGCAGCGGGCCGCTGCTGCTTGCCGCCGCAGCCACTGCGCGCGCAGCCGGAGCGAAGGTGCTGCGCATCGCGGAGCAGGCGTCGTTCGCCTCGGTCGCACGCTTCGGCGCCAGCCTCGCTCGCTGGCCCGGCAAGGCCGCGCAGGCGGTGACGTTGGCCGATCCGCAGTACCGCACTTCGTCGCGCATCGTCTCGGCGCACGGCGCGACGCAGGTCGAATCAGCGCGACTTCGCCAAGGCAGCAGCGAAATCGAGATTGCCTGCGACCGCATCGCCTGCGGTTTCGGCCTCACACCCAACACGCAGCTCGGGCAGCTGCTCGGCTGCGCGCTGAAGGCACAGGCCCTGTGGGTCGATGCCCTGCAAGCCACCAGCGTCCCCGGCATCCATGCAGCCGGCGAGTGCACCGGCTTCGGCGGCAGCGAACGTGCACTGGCGCAGGGCACGATCGCAGGCCATGCGGCCGTCGGCAACGAACACGCAGCCAAGGCGCACGAAGGCGAACGCGCCCGCTGGAACGCCTTCGCTGCGCAGCTGCACCGCAGCTTCGCGCTGGCGCCGGATATCAAGACGATGCCGCAGCCCGACACGCTCGTGTGCCGCTGCGAAGACGTTCCCTTCTCCGCGCTGGCAGGTTGCACCGGCTGGACCGACGCCAAGCTGCATCGCCGCTGCGGCATGGGTGCCTGCCAGGGCCGCGTCTGCGGCGACGCGGCGCATTTCCTCTTCGGATGGACGCCGCCCGTGCCGCGCCCGCCGCTGTCGCCGGCCCGCATCTCGACACTCGCAGGCTTGGCGAACGACGGCGACCCCCGACAATGACGCCGCCGCATCCGCAGAACAAGACCATGCCCGCCTCGAAGACCGCCTCCCGCCCACCGCCCAAGCGCCGCGCCGCCGACCTGGCCTACGACGCCATCGAGACGCTGCTGTCGACCATGCAGCTGCAGCCCGGCAGCCAGGTCGTCGAGGCCGAACTCGCCGAGCGCACGGGGCTCGGCCGTACGCCGGTGCGCGAGGCGCTGATGCGCATGGTGTCCATCGGACTCATCGTGCAGCAACCGCGCCGCGGGCTGCTCGTGTCGGCCATCGACCTGGCCGACCACCTCGACGTGATCCAGACCCGGCGCGTGCTCGAACGGCTGATCGCCGCCTGCTCGGCGCGCCGGGCCACCGCGCAGCAGCGCACCGACATCGTCCGCTGCGCCCGGACCATGGTCGAGGCCGCGGCACGCGGCGACCTCACCGGCTACATGCGCGCCGACCATGCACTCGAC
This sequence comes from Variovorax sp. Varisp46, assembly GCF_059491885.1. Classification (NCBI taxonomy): domain Bacteria; kingdom Pseudomonadati; phylum Pseudomonadota; class Betaproteobacteria; order Burkholderiales; family Comamonadaceae; genus Variovorax; species Variovorax sp. Varisp46. Next base: position 5,075,799 of record NZ_CP168515.1, on the reverse strand, counting down.
CTCGTCAATCACCAGGCGAGCCACAACGACTCGGCAGTGAGGGCGGTGATCCCGCCGATCGTCCAGTGCCGGCGCTTCTGGTATGCCTACCAGCACGAAGGGGAGATCGTCGAGGGCGCCAACGCGCACCTCGAGCTGGCGCAGGGCATCGCGACCGGCGACGAAGCTGCCGCCATCGCGGGCGCCGAGCGGCTGATGGACTACCTCGAAGTCTTCGCGCGCAAGATCATCGACAAGTAGGCCGAAGGGCCTCGCCTCCACTCGCCGCCGCGCTGCGGGGAATTCCGCGTGCCTTGCCCGGGCCGGCGGCGCATACTGGCCCGCATGGCCGCCGCCCCCCGCGCCCAACCCGAAGAGTTCTTCACCGCCGAAGAATGGCAGTCGCTCACTGCGCGTTCGTCGTGGAAGGGCCTGTGGCTGGTGCTGCATTGCTGGGCCGTGATCGGCACAGCCATGCTCGTGGGCATCGTGTGGCCATGGACCCTTCCGCTCGTGGTGCCGGTAGTGGGCGCGCGGCAGCTGGGGCTGTTCATCCTCATGCATGACGCGGCGCACGCGGGGCTGCACCGCAATCGCAAGGTCAACGACTGGGTGGGCCATTGGCTGTGCTCGTCGACGCTGCGCGACTACCGTCCGTATCACCTGCAGCACCACCGCTTCGTGCAGCAGACCGAAGATCCGGACCTCGTGCTGTCGGCGCCCTTCCCGATCACGCGCGCGTCGATGTGGCGCAAGGTGGTGCGCGACCTGAGCGGGCAGACTTTCTACAAGCAGCGCTTCGGGCATGTTGCCGAAGGCATCCGCAAGCGCGGGCCGGGCGAGTCAGTGCTCGAGGTGCTTGGCCGGGAGCTTGCGAAAGACAGGCGCTTTCTCATTGCCAACAGCCTCGGATTTCTGGCCTTCGCGCTCGCCGGCTGCTGGTGGGCATGGCTGCTGATGTGGCTGCTGCCCATGGCGACGTGGCTGCCGCTCGTGAGCCGCGTGCGCAACATCGCCGAGCATGCGCTGGTCGCGCAGAACGAGGCCGATCCGCTGCGTCAGGCCCGCACCACGCACGCCGGCTGGCTCGAACGCATCCTGGTGGCGCCCTACTGGGTCAACTACCACTGCGAGCACCACATGTTCACCAACCTGCCTTGCTGGGCCTTGCCGAAGGCGCATCGCCTGCTGCAGCGGCAGGGCGCCATCGCGCGCATGGAGGTGCAGCCCGGCTACCTGAGCCTGCTGAAGCGCGCGACTTCGCCCTCGGCTCAGCCGGCCTGACGCGCGGCCGGCACGGCCCGCACCACAGGCTGCGCCCCGCGCTGGCTGAGCCAGATGCTCGCAATGACGATGCCGATCCCCGTCACCTGCCACGCCGACAACGCCTGCTCCAGCAGCGCCCAGCCCAGGATCACCGCCGTCACGGGGCTCAGGAAAGCCAGCGGCGCGATCGCCGAGGGCTCCAGCCGCGCCACGCCGCGGAACCACACGATGTAGGTCAGCGCGGCGCCCACGAGGCCGAGCCAGCCGAAGCCGATCCAGTTCTGCGCCGTCAGCGCGGGCAGAGGCGGCTCCAGCAGCAGCGCCACCGGCAACAGCAGCAGGCCGCCCGCGGTGAGCTGCCACGCGGTGAAGGTGAGTGCCGACACCGGTGGCTGCCAGCGCCGGCTCAGCACCGTGCCGAAGGCCATCGACACCGCGGCGGCAACGGCCGCGGCAATGCCGATGGCATCGAGCGCCGCATTCGGCGTGAGCACCAGCAGTGCGACCCCACCGATGCCGACCACCGCCGCCGCGACCGACAGCGCGCGCATCGGTGAGCCCAGGAAGACGCTGGCCAGGAACACCACGAGCAGCGGCTGCACCGAAGTGATGGTGGCCGCGACGCCGCCCGGCAGCCGGTATGCCGCCAGGAACAGCATCGCCCAGAGGATCGAGAAATTCAGTGCGCCGAGGATGAAGATGCGCCCCCACCACGCGCGCTCGGGCAGCTTGCGCACGATCAGCAGCAACAGCAGGCCGGCGGGCAGCGCGCGCAGCAGGGCGACCGTCAGCGGGTAGTTCGGCGGCAGCAGCTCGGTCGTGACGACATAGGTGCTGCCCCAGATCGCGGGCGCGGTCGCGGTGAGCAGGAGGTCGGTGGTGCGGCTTGTCATGGGTCGAATCTAGTGAATTGACCATGGGTTGTGAATGCCCGAATAATGAATTGATTCTTTACCATCAGTCGTCAATTCAGCGTGGACCATCTCACGGCCCTCAAGGTCTTTCGCACCACCGCCGCCACGGGCAGCTTCGCCGGTGCCGCGCGGCAAATGGGGCTGTCGGCGGCGGCCGTCAGCAAGAACATCGCGGAGCTGGAGGCGCATTTGAAGGTGCGGCTCATCAACCGCACCACGCGGCAGATGAGCCTGACAGAAGCGGGCGCTGCGTACTTCGAGCGCTTATCACGCATCCTCGACGAACTCACCGAGGCCGATGCCGCCCTTGCGCCCATGGGCAGCAGCCCCGGCGGTGTGCTGCGCGTGAGCGCGCCGCTGACTTTTGCGCTCACCTCGCTGTCGCCGGCCATTCCCGAATTCATGAAGCGCTACCCGAACCTGCGGCTCGAGCTGAACCTGCAGGACAGCCGCTCGGACATCATCGGCGAGGGCTACGACCTGGCCATCCGCGGCAGCGACCGGCTGGAGGATTCGAGCCTCGTCGCGCGCCGGCTCATGACCATGGACCATGTGCTGTGCGGCGCGCCCGGCTACTTCGCCGCCTTCGGCCGCCCCGCACAGCCCGAAGACCTGAAGGCCCACGAGTGCGTGCAGTTCACGCTCTCGGGCCACGCGAACAAGTGGACCTTCAACCGCGCCGGCCGCAGCGTGGCCGTGGCCATCGACGGGCGCTACAAGGTCAGCTCCAGCATCGCCGTGCGTGACGCGCTGCTCGCGGGCTTCGGCCTGAGCCTGATCCCGCGCATCTACGTCGAGGCCGAGCTGGCCTGCGGCCGCCTGCAGGCCGTGCTCGAAGACTGGGAGGCGGACAGGACGCCGGTCTATGCGGTGTATCCGTCGCGTCACTTGGCGGCCAAGACGCGCGCTTTTGTCGACTTCCTGGTCGAACGCTTCTCGGGGCGCTGACCGTTCAGCAGCCTGCCGATAGGCGTGTGGCGCACCAGCAGCTGGTAGCTCGCGAGCGCCACCAGCGAGGTGGCCGCGATGTTCAGGCTCATCTTCGCGACCGCGCCGAAGGGCGCGTTGAACAGCAGGATGCCGAAGCCGATGGTGCCGAGCATGTGCACCAGGTACACCCAGTACGAACTTTGAGACAGGTAGGCCAGTACGCCGTTCTGACGCGGCAGGTAGCGCACGAAGCCGCCGATCAGCGCCATGCTCCAGAGCCATGCGGTCGCGTTGTAGGCGAAGGCAATGCAGAACTCGGGGTGCGGCAGGTGAGGCGAGCCACTGGCACGCGATGCGCCCAGCAGCAGCACGGTTGCGATGAAGAAAACCAGCCCGGCCGCCGCGTACCCCTTGCAGCGCCCCGCGAAGAGCGCCAGCAGCCGATTCTGCTCGCCGTACACGTACCAGCCGACCACGAAGAACAGGCCGCTCTGCACCCACTCGGCGAATGGCGGCAGGAACGAGCCGCTCGCCGTGACCATGCCGGATGGATAGAACGCACCGGCGAAGGCCAGCGGCAGTGCAAGCACCACGAAGCCCCAGCGCCGTCCGGCCAGCGTCGTGAAGCCACAGGCCAGCGCATCGCGCAACCGCGCCGGCACGAAACGCTGCAGCCGCACGCTGGCCCACGCCAGCACGCTGAACCAGAACAGCTGGTAGAGGAACCACAGGTGCATGGTGTTGAAGGGCGAGCCGCCGGGCTGCCGCGCGGGCGTCAGCGTGGAGTCGATGCTCGGCACGCCGCGCACCGTGAGGTGGATGTAGACCATCGCCAGCACCGTCGTCGCCGCGAACAGCAGCGGCCAGAAGATCGCGAAAGGCAGCGCGAGCCGCAGGCCGCGGTTCTTCAGCATGCCGTCGGCGCCGCGCCGCGCGACCAGCAGCGCGACGAAGAAACCGGCCAGCACGAAGAACACCGGCATTCGAAAGCTGTGGATGAAGAGCAGCAGCAGGTTGGCGACCGGCGAGGTCTTCGGGTCGCGCCACGGCAGCGGCGAGTCGACGGTGAGGTGATTGATCGCCACGTGCAGCACGATGCCGAGCCACATCATGAGGGCGCGGAGGTTGTCGAGCGCGTGGAACCTGTGAGGGGTGGGTGCGTTGTTCATGCGGCCACTGTTGGGCCTCACGCAACGTCAGGGTCAAGCGCTGCCGGCGGTTGGCGGAAGATTTTTCTGACGCAGCGCGGCCATGGCGCGCTGCAGGTAGTCGCGCACCGCGGGCGTCGCCACGGCGGCGGCTTGCAGCACCGGCTCCGTGGTCATCGCCTGCATCAGCCGTGCGGCGATGCCGGGGTCGTGGTCGGTGAAGGCGTCTAAGAGGCGCGCCCATTCGCGCGCGATGGTTTGCACGGCGTCGTCTTCGGGCGGAATGCCGCGGACCTGCAAGGCGGCCAACTCGGCCGCCAGTTGCCGCCATTCGTCCTCGGGCGGCGGGCCCAGCCGCGCAAAGTCGTCGGTGCTCAGGTGGCGCAGTAGCGCAGCCATGCGAATGTCAATGGCCGTGCCGATGTATTCGATCAACTCGGTCGTCGGCCCGTCGTCGCGGCGCGCCACGGGTTCGCGGCGGTACATCTCGCCCCAACGCGTGACGAGGTCGTAGTTGCCGTCCATCCACTGCCCCAACAGCGCTATCCAGCGTGCGGCCAGCGGCTGCACCTCGGGCGCGTCGGCCGGCACCTTGCGGGCCATCAGCGTGGCCACCTCGGCCACCAGCGGCGGCCAACGGTCGGCCACGGTTTTCCAGTTGGCCATGAGCGATCTGATCTCGGCGGGGCTGAAGTAGCGGCCGTAGGCGGTCATCTGCTCCAGCGTGGCGAGCCAGTCGTTCAGGTCGGGTTGGGCGCCTTCGGCCAGGCGCTGTTCGAGCAGGCCGAGGCGTTCGCGCAGTACGGTGGCCTGTGCGATCTGCTGGTCGAGCGAGGCCATCTGGCGCTGGAGGATGGCGGGCAGTGCGCCGTTCTCCCCGCTCAGCAGCCCGCCGATCTCGGCCAGCGGGAGGTCCAGCTGCCGCAGCGCCTGGATGGCATGCAGGCGGGCGATGTCGGCCGCGTTGTAGAGCCGGTAACCGGCCTCGGAGCGTGCCGACGGCGCCAGCAGCCCGATGGCGTCGTAGTGATGCAGCGTGCGCACCGTGAGCCCGGTGTGCCTGGCGAGTTCTCCGACCTTGAGCAGCACGGGTTGTCGCTCCTGCCGGGGCTCAGTCGGCTTCGGGCGCCGGTTCGGGACCTTCCCAGCCCAGCAGCTCGGCCAGCCGCTGCACGATCCACGTGGCCTCGGCCGCCGACACGCCCGATTCGGGCGCGGCGAGCCCGGCGTGGATGCGCCGCAGGATCTCGCTTTCGACCGGCACCTCGGTGTGGTGCTGGATCTGCGCGTGGCCCACAAGGTGGCTGGCGAGGTCTTCGCACATCTCGTAGCGCTCGCGCACCAGGCCGATCGGTTCGCTCAGGCGCTGGCGCGCGTCGGTGTAGACCGCGAAGAACGAGGGCGGGATGAGGATCTGGTTGTCGTCGGACATCGCTGCCTTATAGCTGCCCCAACGACAAAACGCGCCCGTGGGCGCGTTCGTCGTGGCTCCGGGGAGCCAGCGGGGGCCGGATCAGCCGCCCTTCTTGGCGCGCTTGCCAGGGTTCTTCTTGCTGCGCGTTGCGGTGCCGCGTTCGAGGCTGACCTTCTGGCCGCCACCGGAGCGAGGCACGGTGTAGCCGGGCATCGGCGTCGGCTTGGGGGTGGCAACGCGTTCGGCTTCGGTACGGAATGTCTTGGGCATGAAAAGCTCGGGTAAAAGTGATGTTCGAACCTGCAATTAGGCCACATCGGGAATTTCATATGCCAATAACCGCAACGGCGGGTGGTGTCGAGCGCGCGCGCTTCGTTTCGGGGTCGTTGATGCGCCATGTCTGCGTGATGGCGGGCACGGGGGCCATCGGGCTGATCGCGGTGTTCGCGGTCGACCTCATCAACCTGTTCTATATCTCGCTGCTTGGGGAGAAGGAGATTGCCGCGGCGGTCGGTTTCGCGGGCGTGATGGGCTTCTTCCATGCGTCGCTGTGCATCGGGCTGACCATCGGCATCGCGGCAGTGGTGTCGCGCACCGTGGGGGCCGGCCGTGGCGAGGACGCGCGCCGCATCGCCACATCGAGCCTGGTGCTGATGACGGCGGTGTCGGTGGTAGCGGGCACCGGCACGGCGTTCTTCCTGCATCCCGCGCTGCAGGCCCTGGGCGCCCAGGGCGAGACGGCGCGGCTCGCGCATCGCTACCTCTCGGTGACGGTGCACACGCTGCCGCTGCTGGGCATCGGCATGGCGACTTCGGCGCTGCTGCGTTCCATCGGCGATGCGCGCCGCTCGATGACGGTGACGCTCGGCGGCGCCTTCGTGACGGCGGTGCTCGACCCGATCCTGATCTTCGGCTTCGGCCTGGAACTCGACGGCGCCGCCATCAGCGCGGTAGTCTCGCGCATCGTGCTCGCGGCCATCGGGCTGCACGGCGTGACGGTGAGGCACCGCATGCTCGGGCGCTTCGAGCCGTCGCGACTGGGCGGCGATGCGCGCGCGCTCGGCAAGGTGGCCGCGCCGGCGGTGCTGACCAACCTCGCCACGCCGGTGGGCGCGGCCTTCGTCACGCATTCGGTCGCGCAGTTCGGGCCCTCGGCGGTGGCGGGCGCGGCCACCATCGACCGGCTGACGCCGGTGGCCTTCGGATTGGTCTATGCGCTCAGCGGCGCGGTCGGGCCGATCCTCGCGCAGAACCTGGGCGCGGGGCAGTTCCGCCGCGTGCAGGAAGGGCTGCGCGACAGCCTGTTGTTCATGATGGCGTCGGTGGCCGTGGCGTGGCTGGTGCTGGCGCTTGGGCAGGGCGTGCTGATCCGCGCGTTCTCGGCCGACGGGCAGGCGGCCGAGCTGATCTCGCTCTTCTGCAGCTGGACGGCCGCGAGCTTCTTCTTCGCGGGCGGGCTGTTCGTGGCGAACGCCTCCTTCAACAACCTCGGGCATCCGCTGCTGTCGACCGCATTCAACTGGGGGCGCGCCACGCTGGGCACGATTCCGTTCGCGTGGTGGGGCTCGCGCTACGGTGCGGCAGGCGTGCTGATCGGGCAGGCCGTGGGCTCGTCGATCTTCGGCCTGCTGGCGGTGATCGTGGCGTTCCGGCTGGCCGCGAAGCTGGCGCGGCAGGAGGCGCCTGCAGGCGCGGCCCCGGCGCTCGATGCGCCGCTGGCACCGACCTCGCCGCAGGCCGGTGCGGCGGCTACTGCTCCAGCAGCCGTACCTTGACCGACTTGCCCTTCACGCGGCCGGCCGACAGCTTGCGCGCGGCTTCTTCGGCGATGGCGCGGTCGACCGCCACATAGGTCGAGAACTCGTTGACGTTGATCTTGCCGACCTGGTCCTTGGCATAGCCGCAGTCGCCGGTCAGCGCGCCCAGGACGTCGCCGGCGCGGATCTTTTCCTTGCGCCCGCCCACGATCTGCAGCGTGGCCATCGGCGGCTTCAGTGGCTCGCCCTTGCCCGGCGTGAGCTCGGCCAGTTCGTGCCATTCGGATTCGCGGCCCTGCAGCTGCTCGATCTTTCCGACGAAGCCCATCTCGTTCATGCTGGCCAGGTTCAGCGCCAGGCCTTCCGAGCCGCCCTGCTGGCCCACGCGGCCGGTGCGGCCGACGCGGTGAATGTGGATTTCGGAATCGGGCGTCACGTCGACGTTGATCACGGCTTCGAGGTGCGAGATGTCGAGTCCGCGCGCCGCCACGTCGGTGGCAACCAGCACCGAGCAGCTGCGGTTGGCGAACTGCACCAGCACCTGGTCGCGCTCGCGCTGCTCCAGCTCGCCGAACAGCGCCAACGCGCTGAAGCCCTGGGCCTGCAGCACCTCGACGAGGTCGCGGCACTGCTGCTTGGTGTTGCAGAAGGCCAGCGTGCTGACGGGGCGGAAATGGTCGAGCAGCAGGCTCACGGTGTGCAGCCGCTCGCTGTCCTTCACCTGGTACCAGCGCTGGCGGATCTTGCTGCCTTCATGCTGCGCCTGCACCGTGATTTGTTCGGGGCTCTTCATGAACTGCTGCGCGAGCTTGGCGATGCCTTCGGGGTACGTGGCCGAGAACAGCAGCGTCTGGCGGGCCGAAGGGCACTGGCGCGCCACCGTCACGATGTCGTCGAAGAAGCCCATGTCCAGCATGCGGTCGGCCTCGTCGAGCACCAGCGTGTTGAGCGCCTCGAGGTTGAGGTTCTCGCGCTCGAGGTGGTCCATGATGCGGCCGGGCGTGCCGACGACGATGTGCGCGCCGTGCTCCAGGCTGGCGATCTGCCCACGCAGCGCAACGCCGCCGCAGAGCGTGACGACCTTGATGTTTTCTTCGGCACGCGCCAGGCGACGGATTTCGGTCGTGACCTGGTCGGCCAGCTCGCGCGTCGGGCACAGCACCATCGCCTGGATGGCGAAGCGGCGCGGGTTCAGGTTGGAAAGCAGCGCCAGCGCAAAGGCGGCGGTCTTGCCGCTGCCGGTCTTGGCCTGCGCGATCAGGTCCTTGCCGAGCAGCGCCGGCGGCAGCGCGGCGGCCTGGATGGCCGTCATCTGCGTGTAACCGAGCTGGGTGAGGTTGGCCAGCATCTGGGGCGAGAGCGCCAGTGAGGCAAAGCCGTTGTCGGCTGGGGTGCCGCCGGCTGTGGGGTTGGGTGTGGTCATCGTTCAGCAGCCGGGAAGTGCAAAAAACAAAAGCCTTGCCGGCGCCCTTCGCGGGCACCGCAAGGCCTTTCGTCAGTTGCGGATCAGCGGCGGGGGGAGTTGTTGCCGCCGGTGGTCGGCGGCGGGCCGCGGCGTTCCAGGTGACGGAAGGTGATACGGCCCTTGGTCAGGTCGTAGGGCGAGAGTTCGAGCGACACCTTGTCACCCGCCAGGATGCGGATGTGGTGCTTGCGCATCTTGCCGCCGCTGTAGGCGATCAGCTGATGGCCGTTGTCCAGCGTGACGCGGTAGCGCGAGTCGGGCAGGACTTCGGTCACTGCGCCGTTCATTTCGATCAGTTCTTCCTTGGGCATATGTGGTTACCTCTGACTCGTTCGATGTTTGTTGGAGATGGAATTGGGCGTAATTGTTTCAGCCCGCGCACGGAAGCGCGAGAGGGGTCGTCTTCGAAACCTGGGGGGCGCGTTCGCGCACCCAGCCGAGGCCCTGGTCGATGGCGTAGCCGACGGCGGCGGCGTGGCTGGCAAAGCGCGGCGTGAAGCGCATCACGCGGTCGTGCATGCCGCTGCCGCGGCCGGAGCGGATCGAGACCGAAGCGGCGTACTTGCCGTCGTCCTGATGTCGGATGAGCGGGGAAACAAGGTACTTGCCCACCGCGATACTGTGTTGAATGATGTCCATGAAGCCTTGGCACAGCGCGCAGATGCAAAGCGCGAAATGCCTGAAAAATAATTGAAAACGGGCGTGGGCCGGCCGGAATGGCGCGGCGGACGCGCTATTCGCTTCAACAGGAACGAAGGCAGTGGTGGCAATCATGGGCGCCCGGTCTGGCGCTCCAACACACTGTAAAAGCCGGCTTGGGAGTGAGAGGCCTGAAGAATCCAAGGGACAGTGCAGGTCAGCCGGCGGTATTGACGAAATTCTTCGTCGTGGTATCGAAACGAACCCGACATTATAGCTTGCAGGGCATGACAGTTGCTTGTCTTTAAAACAACGATCTCATGAAAAAGGCCCCGAAGGGCCGTTGTTCAAGCACTATTTGCTATCAAAAACATAGTTTGACGAGGCGCTGCGGGCCGCGCGCGGCGCGCGCAACAGCAGCATCAGTCCTGTGAACTGACAGGCCGCCCCCACCCAGCCCACCGCGCCGACGCCGGCCAGTTCGATCGCCATGCCGCCCAGTGCCGAACCGGCCGCAATGCCGAGGTAGATCGCCGATGCGTTGAGCGACAGCGTCATCGGCGCGCGCTCCGGCGCCAGCCGGATCAGCCGCACCGCCTGTGCCGGGCCGAACCCCCAGCCCGCGAAGCCCCACAGCGCCGACAGCCCCACGATCAGCGGCAGTGCCAAACCGCGCGGCAGCATCTGCGCCGAGAACGAGAGCCCACCAAGGATCAGCACCAGCATCAGCGCGAAGCCCTGCGCCATGCGATCGGCGCCGAAGCGGTCGGTGGCCCAGCCGCCGGCCGCGGTGCCGATGGCTGCCGCCACGCCGATGGCGAAGAACACCGCGCTCGCGCCTTCGGCGCCGAAGCCCAGCGTCTCCGAGAGGAACAGTGCAATGTAGGTGTAGAAGCTGAAGCCGCCCGTGGCCCACAGCATGCTGATCAGCAAGGCCGGCAGCACGCCCGGCTCGCGGGCCACGGCAAAGGCCGGCGCGCGCTTTGCAGCCGCCGGGGCCTGCGCCAGCGTGCGCGGCAGCCCGAGGGCGAGGCCCAAGGTGGCAAGCGCCGCCGCAGCCGCGATCAGCAGGTAGGCCGTGCGCCAGCCGCCCCAGCCGGAGATCCACGCACCCAGCGGCACGCCCAGCGCCACTGCCACTGTGCCGCCGCCGGTCACGATGGCCAGCGCCCGGCCGCGCAGCGCGGGCGACACCATGGCGGCCGCCACCGCGCTCGCGGTTGGCAGGAACACGCCGGCCACCAGCCCCAGCGCGACCCTCGCGAATGCCAGCTGCGCAAAGCCGTGCGCCATCGATGCCGCCAGCGTCAGCGCCGAGAAAGCCGCGAGGCTGGCAATCAGCAGCGGCCGGCGACCGAAGCGCCCCAGCAGCGCCGCCATCACCGGCGAGCCGATCGCATAGCTCAGCGCGAACAGCAGCACCAACTGCCCGGCCCGTGCGGCACTGACCTGCAGGTCGGCCGCCAGCACCGGCAGCAGCCCCGCGACCATGAAGCTTTCGGTGCCGATGGCAAAGGCCCCCAGTGCGAGCCAACCCAGGCTCAGGGGCAGGCGTTCAGGCGGTCGCGAGGTCGGGAGATCGGTGCCGTTCATGAGGGACTCCGTTGAAGCTGTGTTCGAGGCCTCCAGAGTACGTTTGCAATTGGCCCTTCAAAAGAACCACAATTAACGAAGTCTATGGAGCCACTTTTCGAACTCGCCATCCACCTGCCAGGCGCCGGCTCGCGCGAACTGCTGCGCGAGGTGCACCGCCAGCTGCGCGGCGCCATCCTCGACGGCCGGCTGCAGCCCGGCGCGCGCCTGCCCGCCACGCGCGCGCTGGCGCAGCGCCTGGGCGTGTCGCGCAACACCATGCTCGCGGCCTACGACCTGCTGCTGAGCGAGGGCTACCTGCTGGCGCGCCCCGGCGCCGGCACCTACGTGGCCGACACGTTGCCGGCCTCCCGGCGTGGCCGCGCCACCAAAGCCTCGCCAGCCCGGCGCGACCCCCGTCTGGTGCCCCTCGCTGTTCCGGGCGCCGACCTCGTCCCCACGCTGCAGCCATCGCCAGCGCGCGACGACTTCCGCGTCGGCCTGCCCGACGTGAGCGTCTTTCCCTTCGACATCTGGCGCCGCGTGAGCGACCGCGCGCTGCGCCGCGTCGCACGCCAGACCGCCGACTACGCCGACCCGCAGGGCCAGGGCGCGCTGCGCGAGGCCATCGCGAAGCACGTGTCGTTCACCCGCGCCGTCGGCTGCACCGCCGGTGACATCGTGGTCACGGCCGGCGCGCAGCAGGCCTTCAGGCTGCTCGCGCGCATCCTCGTCGTGCCGGGGCGCACGGTGGTCGCGGTCGAGCAGCTGTTCTACCCCTCGCTGCGCGAAGCCATGCTGGCCGCTGGCGCGAAAGTGGTGACCGTGCCGACCGATGACGAAGGCATGTGCGTGGACCGCATTCCGCCCGGGGCCCGCGTGGTCTGCGTGACCCCCTCGCACCAATTCCCCACCGGCGTGGCGATGTCGCCGCCGCGCCGTGCCGCCCTGCTTGCCTTCGCGCGGGCGCGCAACGCGGTCGTCATCGAGGACGACTACGACGGCGAATTCCGCTTCGCCGGCCGCCCGCTCGATGCGCTGCAGACGCTCGACCGCGCCGAGTCGGTCTTCTACATCGGCACCTTTTCCAAGAGCCTGTTCCCCGCGCTGCGGCTGGGCTTCGTGGTGGCGCCGCCCTGGGCCCGCGCGGCGCTGGTGCGCGCGCGCGAACTGGCCGACTGGCACGGCCCGGTGCTGGGCCAGGAGGCGCTGGCCGCCTTCATCGCCGAAGGGCACCTGGCGCGCCACATCCGCAAGATGCGCAGGCTCTACGGCGCGCGGCGCACCGCATTGCTCGAGGCCCTGGCACGCCACGGTGCGGGCCGGCTCGAAGTGATTCCTTCGGACGCCGGCCTGCACCTGTCGGCCCGGCTGCACGGCGGTACGCGCGCCGATGCGGTGGTGGAGCGCGCCGCCGCGGCCGGCATCACGCTGCCGCCGCTCTCGCGTTTCGCGCTCGATCCGCACGCGCCCGGCGTGTCCAACGGCCTCGCATTCGGCTACGGGCTGATCGCCGAGCAGCAGATCGATGGCGCGATCCGTCGGCTGGTCGCGTTGCTCTGACGGTCAGGTCAGCCGATTCCGAGCGTCCGCCTGTTGGCCGCCACGTCCACCCCGCCCGCCGCGAAGTCGTCGAAGGCCCGGTCCGCCACCTGGATGATGTGGTCGGCGATGAACGTTGCGCCCTCGCGCGCGCCGTCTTCCGGGTGCTTGATGCAGCACTCCCACTCCAGCACCGCCCAGCCCGGAAAGTCGTACTGCGCCAGCTTCGAGAAGATGGCCTTGAAGTTCACCTGCCCATCACCCAGCGAGCGGAAGCGCCCGGCCCGGTTGATCCAGCTCTGGAAGCCGCCGTACACGCCCTGCTTGCCGGTCGGGTTGAACTCGGCGTCCTTCACGTGGAAGATCTTGATGCGCTCGTGGTAGTGGTCGATGTAGGCCAGGTAATCGAGCTGCTGCAGCATGAAGTGGCTCGGGTCGTACAGCAGGCAGGCGCGCGGGTGGTTGTTCACGCGCTCCAAAAACATCTCGTAGCTCACGCCGTCGTGCAGGTCTTCGCCGGGGTGGATCTCGTAGCCCACGTCCACGCCCACGGCGTCGAAGGCGTCGAGGATCGGCCGCCAGCGGCGCGCGAGCTCGTCGAAGGCTTGCTCGACGAGGCCCGGCGGGCGTGGCGGCCACGAATACAGGTACGGCCAGGCCAGCGCGCCCGAGAAGGTCGCGTGCGCCGTGAGGCCCAGGTTGGCCGAGGCCCTGGCCGCGAAGTGCAGCTGCTCGACCGCCCATTGCTGCCGCCGCACCGGGTCGCCGCGCACCTCGGGCGCCGCGAAGCCGTCGAAGCCCGCGTCGTAGGCCGGATGCACCGCCACCAGCTGGCCCTGGAGGTGCGTCGAGAGTTCGGTGATCTCCAGGCCATGCTTCGCCAGCGTACCCTTCACCTCGTCGCAGTAGGTCTTGCTCTCGGCGGCGCGCCGGAGGTCGAACAGGCGCGCGTCCCAGCTCGGGATCTGCACGCCCCTGTAGCCCAGCCCGGCGGCCCAGCCGGCGATGCCGTCGAGCGTATCGAACGGGGCGGTGTCCCCCGCGAACTGGGCCAGAAAAATGGCGGGGCCCTTGATGGTTTTCATCGGCTTGTCTTCCTTCTTCGTTGGGGCGGCGTTGAAAGCATACTTGGCGTGTCGTCCGACCCCGTGCGAGAGGCCAACGAGCCAAAATGGACTTTCCTTTTCGCATCCATCGTCCGGTTCCCACTGACGACAGTCCCGCGATGACACAACCTGTTTCCGCCCGACTCAAGATCGGCCTGTCCGCCTGCTTCTCGCATGCCGACCCGGCCCGCTCGCTCTTCACCAACAAGACGCTGCAGTACGTCGAGCAATCGATCGCGCATTGGCTCATGTCCGCCGGCGCGATGGTGGTGATGGTGCCCTGCCCCACCGGCGAAACCGCGCGCGGCGACACCAAGCTTTCACACTACGCAGAGTGGCTCGACGGTGTCGTGATGCACGGCGGCGCCGACGTCTGGCCCGGCAGCTACGGCGAAGTGCCGCTCAAGGATGCGTGGATCGGCGACCAGATCCGCGACCTCTACGACCTCGCGCTGGTCGAGGCCTTCGAGCAGGCCGGCAAGCCGATCTTCGGCGTGTGCCGCGGGCTGCAGCTCATCAACGTGGCCTTCGGCGGCACGCTCTACCAGGACATCGAGGCCCAGCACGCTGGCGGCCTGCGCCACCGCGACCCGGTCACCTACGACCAGAACTTCCACGAGATCGAGCTGGTGCAGGGCACGCGGCTTTCCAAGCTCTTTCCGCAGGTGCAGAAGGCGCGCGTCAACAGCATCCACCACCAGGGCATCAAGGGGCTCGCACCGGGCTTCGAGATCGAGGCCTGGAGCCTGCCCGACCGCGTGCCCGAGGCCATCCGCCGCCGGTCCGACAAGGGCCGCAGCTACATCGCCGCGACCCAGTGGCATCCCGAGTTCCACAAGTACGGCAGCACCGAGACGGTCGACGACACGCCGATCCTGCATGACTTCTTGTGGGCCTGCGCGACTGCCAGGGTCGCGCCCAAGACGTCGCCGGGGTCCGGCCCCGCCAAGATCCGCGACCGCGCGGCGCGAGTGTTGCGACAGGCGCTGCTGCGGCGCTGACGCGATCGGGAGGATGGCCGCCGGCCGGGCCTAGCGCCGGTCGGAGCGGTTCGTGCTGCCGCTGACGCCGGCATCGATGGTGCCGAACACCGTGACACCACTGCCCGGCGACGCACCGGCGGAGCCCGACGATCCGGCCGAGCCCGTTCCGGCGCAGCCCGCCAGGACGGCCCCCATCGCAAGGGCGAACACAGCTGCAATGAATGACTTCACGGAAAACTCCAGGAGAGGGTGGAACTGCAGACCACTATAGGCCGCAGCCCCGGCTGGCCTTGTAACAGCCCCGGCCCTTGGTTGCTACTCCGGCTTCGCGCCAGAGGCCTTCACCGCCGCGCCCCAGACGCCGATCTCGCTCGCCACGAAGCGGTCGAACTCGGCCGGCGTCGTGGGCGCGGGCTCGGAACCGCGCTCGCGGATGAAACGCGCCATCTGCTCGCTCTTCAGGATGTCCGTGACTTCGCGGTTGAGCCGCTCGACGATGTCGGGTGGCGTGCCGCGCGGCGCCATCAGGCCGAGCCAGCCCACGGCCTCGAAGTTCTTCGTGCCCGCCACGCCGCTTTCGCGCACGGTGGGCACGTCGGGCAATTGCGAGGAGCGTGTGGCCGAGGTCACGGCCAGCGCCACCGCCCTGCCCGACTTGATGTGCGGCAGCGCGGCCGTCACCGAGTCGACCATCAGCGGAATCTGGTTGCCCAGGAAGTCCGACTGCGCGGGTCCGCTGCCGCGGTACGGAATGTGCGTGATGAACACGTGCGCCGCCGACTTGTACATCTCGCCCGAAAGATGCTGCGTGCCGCCGATGCCGGCGCTCGCGTAGCTCAGCCGGCCGGGCTCGGCCTTGGCGCGCGTCGTGAGGTCGGCCAGCGTGCGGATGCCGCTCTCGGGCGTGGCGAGGAACACCAGCGGCACCTTGGCGATCAGCGAGATGCCGACCAGGTCCTTGCGCGGGTCGAAGCCCGGCTTGGCATAGAGCGTCTGGTTCACCGCCATCGCGCTGCCGGCCACCACCAGCGTGTAGCCGTCGGGCTGTGAGCGCACCACGAACTCGGTGCCGATGTTGCTGCCGGCACCGGCCTTGTTGTCGACGATCACCGGCTGGCCCAGCCGTTTGCCGAGCTGTTCGGCGAGCGCGCGGGCGAAGATATCGGTGGCCTGTCCCGGCGGGAAGGGCACGATCAGCCTGACGGGCTTGTCAGGCCAGGCCGCGGCTTGTGCGAGGCAGGCTGTGCCCAGCAGCATCGCTGCAGCCAGGCCGGCGGCGAGATGTCGGCGCCGCATGGCTCAGGGCGCCGAAAGATGCTTGCCGACGATGCCCGCGAGCTCGAACATCGTCACCTGGTCCTTGCCGAACACCGGCTTGAGCTTGGCGTCGGCGTTGATCGCGCGCTTGTTGGCCGCATCCTGCAGGCCGTTTGCCTTGATGTAGTCCCACAGCTTCTTGATGACCTCGGTGCGCGCCACCGGTTCGGCGCCGATCACCGCGGCCAGCGAGTCGCTGGGCTTCAAGCCCGCGCCGGGCTTGCGCGGCGCGGCTGCCTTCTTCGCTGCCGGGGCCTTCTTCGCTGCCGGGGCCTTCTTCGCGGCGGGCGTCTTCTTCGCCGCCGCCTTCTTGGCCGCGGGCGCGGCCTTGCCGAAGGTCTTGCGCGGCGGGAACTTGCTGCCGCCCTCGCGCGGCGCGAACTCGAAGGTCACCTTGCCCTCTTCGGCGTTCCAGGTCAGGAAGGCCTTGAAGGCGCGGCGCGTGCGCATGCTCACGAACTTGTCGAGCAGGTCGGTCTTGCCGGTGGCGAGCAGCTTTTCCATCTGCGCGCGCTCCACCGGCTGTTGCAGGATGATCTTGCCGGTCTTGAAGGTGCAGCTGGGCGTCGGCTGCGCGTTCGTCGGCACCGACTTCTCGCAGACGTAGTTGCTGCCGTGCTCGAACACCGGCGCGCCGCACACCGGGCACGGGCCCACGGTGTCCTGCTCGCTGAAGTCGACGATCTCGCCGGTGTCGCCGTTCTTGTCGTCGCCGAAGTCGAACTCCAGCTTCCAGTTCTTCGCCTCCTCGTCGAACTTGAGAATGATCTCGGAGGTGAAGGGCCAGCCGGCCTTGGAGCGGAAGCCTTCCAGCGGGCCGATGTGCTTGTCGTGCAGCAGCGCCTCGGCCTCGGCCACCTCGAAGGTGCGCCCGGCCGGCGACTTGCCGAAGGAGAAGCCGCAGGCATCCTCGCCCGTGCCGCTCTTGCCGACGCAGCCGTAGCGGCGGTAGTTTTCCTTCACCACGCCGCCGCAGTTGGGGCACGGCGTCTGCAGGGTCGCATAGTCGCCCGGCACGGTGTCGCGGTCGTACTCTTTCGCCTTCTTGACGATGTGCTCCGTCATCTCGGCGATCTCGCGCATGAAGGCATCGCGGCTCAGCGCGCCCTTTTCCATCTGCGCGAGCTTGTACTCCCACTCGCCGGTCAGCTCGGCCTTGGAGAGTTCTTCCACACCCAGGCCGCGCAGCAGCGTCATGAGCTGGAAGGCCTTGGCCGTGGGGATCAGCTCGCGGCCTTCGCGCAGCATGTACTTCTCGGTGATCAGGCCTTCGATGGTGGCCGCGCGCGTGGCTGGCGTGCCCAGGCCCTTCTCCTGCATGGCCTCGCGCAGTTCGTCGTCGTCGATGGTCTTGCCCGCGCCTTCCATCGCGCCGAGCAGCGTGGCTTCGGAGTAGCGCGCCGGCGGGCGCGTCTTCAGGCCCTTGGTGTCGACCGACTCGGCCTTCACGATCTCGCCCGGCTTCACCGGCACGAGGCGCTTGCCGTCCTTGTCGTCTTCCTTCTCGTCGTCCTGGGCTTCCTTGCCGTAGATGGCCAGCCAGCCCGGCTTCACCAGCACCTTGCCGTCGGTGCGGAAGGGGTACTTCCTGCCGCCCTGCTCCACCGTGCTGATGCGCGTGGTCACCTGGTACTCGGCGCTCGGGAAGAACACCGACATGAAGCGGCGCACCACGAAGTCGTAGAGCTTCTGCTCGGCATCGCTCAGGCCGCTGGGCGCTTGCAGCGTCGGGATGATCGCAAAGTGATCCGACACCTTGGCGTTGTCGAAGATGCGCTTGTTGGGCTTCACGTAGTTGCCGTCGACCGCCTGCTGGGCGAACGGCGCCAGGTGCTTCATGCCGCTGTTGGCGAGCATGCCCATGGTCTGCTTGACGACGGGCAGATAGTCTTCCGGCAGCGCGCGCGAATCGGTACGCGGATAGGTCAGCGCCTTGTGGCGCTCGTACAGGCTCTGCGCCAGCGCCAGCGTGGTTTTGGCCGAGAAGCCGAAGCGGCCGTTGGCCTCGCGCTGCAGCGAGGTCAGGTCGAACAGCATCGGCGAGGCTTGCGTGGTGGGCTTGCTCTCTTCCGTCACCGTGGCGGGCTTGCCGCGCGAGGCGTCGGCGATGGCGCGGGCGTCCTGCTCGTTCCACACGCGGTCGGCGCGCTGCTCGGGATCGGGTTCGCCGTTGGCCAGCAGCGGCGCGTTGGCCTTCTTCCAGTCGGGGTTGAACCACTTGCCCGGGTACTCGCCGGCCTCGGCCGCGAAGCTGCCGTGGATTTCCCAGTACTCGCGCGAGACGAACTTGCGGATCTGCTCCTCGCGCTCCACCACGACGGAAAGCGTCGGCGTCTGCACGCGGCCCACGGTCGTGAGGAAGAAGCCGCCGTCGCGCGAATTGAACGCCGTCATGGCGCGCGTGCCGTTGATGCCCACGAGCCAGTCGGCCTCGGAACGCGAACGCGCGGCGTCGGCCAGGCCCTGCATCTGCTTCTCGGTGCGCAGCGCGTCGAAGCCGTCGCGGATCGCCTGCGGCGTCATCGACTGCAGCCACAGCCGTTTCACCGGCTTGTGCAGGCCCGACTTGCCGCCGGCGTACTGCTCGATCAGGCGGAAGATCAGCTCGCCCTCGCGGCCCGCGTCGCAGGCGTTGATGAGCTGCGTCACGTCCTTGCGCTTGGCCTGCTTGACCACGGCGTTCAGGCGCGTCTTGGTCTTGTCGACCGGCTTCAGGTCGAAGTGCGGGGGGATCACGGGGAGATTGGCAAAGCTCCACTTGCCCCGCTTGACGTCGAACTCTTCGGGCGCCTGGATCTCGACCAGGTGGCCCACGGCGCTGGTCACGACGTAGCTTTCGTTCTCGAAATGCTCGTCGTGCTTGTCGAATTTCCCTGCCACCGGCGTGAGGGCGCGGACGATGTCCTGTGCCACCGACGGTTTTTCTGCGATTACCAAAGTCTTTGTCATCTAAGGGCTCTCTATACTCTGCGGCTTCCCGCGTGTGCACACGCGCACACGCGCATGTGTGCATATTCAAACTAACAGACTTCGGCGATGCCTTCCAAATCCCCACTTTCCGCCGGCCGCCGCATCCAGATGCGGCGCTCGGATGTCCACGGCAACGGTGTCTTCGCCGTGCAGGACCTGGCCGAAGGCGAGACGCTGATCGAATACAAGGGCGAGGTCATCAGCTGGAAAGAGGCGCTGCGCCGCCATCCGCACGACCCGGCCCAGCCGAACCACACCTTCTACTTCCACATCGACGACGGGCGTGTGATCGACGGCAACGTCAAGGGCAACGATGCGCGCTGGATCAATCACTCGTGCGAACCGAATTGCGAAGCAGACGAAGTCGATGGGCGCGTTTATATCAAGGCGCTGCGAAACATCTCTGCGGGCGAAGAACTCAATTACGACTACGGCCTGATCATCGACGAGCCGTACACGCCGAAACTCCTGTCCGAGTTTCCCTGCTGGTGCGGCTCGGAGCAGTGCCGCGGCACGCTGCTGACGCCCAAGGACGACGAGAAGAAAAAGAAGAAGAAAGCCAGGAAGGCCGAAAAGAAAAAGGCCGAGAAAAAAGAAGCGAAGAAGGCTGAAAAGAAGGCCGAGAAAAAAGCCGACAAAAAATCGGAAAAGAAGTCCGCGAAGAAAGACAAGTCCGACAAGGACTGACCATGAGCAGCAGCACAACGGCCGACTGGTTCGAAGACCGGATCGCCGCGGCGGTTGCGCCGCTGCTGCCCGGCTTCGCCGTCGAGGCCGTGGCCGAAATCGATTCCACCAACACCGAGCTGATGCGCCGCGCGCGCGCCGGCCGTGTCGAGCCCGTGCTGCTCGTGGCCGAGCGCCAGACTGCGGGGCGCGGCCGCCTTGGGCGGCCCTGGCAGAGCGCGCAGCAGAACGAAGAGCCCGCGTCGCTGACCTTCTCTCTCGGCCTGCCGCTCGCGCCGACCGACTGGTCGGGCCTGTCGCTGGCCGTCGGCGTTGCCGTGGCCGAAAGCCTCGACCCCTCGGGCGTTCACAAGACCGGCCTCAAGTGGCCCAACGACGTGTGGGTCGGCGACTGCAAGCTGGCCGGCATCCTCATCGAGACCGCGCTGCCGTCCACCGGCCGGCCGGATGCGTCGCGCTACCTCGTGATCGGCATCGGCATCAACATCGGCGCGCGCGAAGCCGATGGCATGCGCACGCCGCCGGCCTGGCTGCGCCAGTGGCGTCCCGAGGCCACCGCGCCCGAGGTGCTGCACGAACTGGCCGAGCCGCTGGTGCGCAGCGTGCTCGACTTCGAGGCCAGGGGCTTCGCGCCGTTCGCCGAGCGCTTTGCCGCACGCGACGTGCTGCGCGGCCGCGAAGTGGCGCTCAGCGACGGCACCGCCGGGCTGTGCGAAGGCGTGGCCTGGGGCGGCGAGCTGCAGGTGCGCACCGACGCCGGCCTGCAACTGGTCTCCAGCGACGAAGTCAGCGTGCGCCCTCGCGGCATGGGGTTCTGATCCGCATGAAGCTGCGCCTGTTGCTCGTCGTTCTGCTGATTGCCAACGCCGGCTATTTCCTGTGGGCGCGCGGCGAGCTCGCCGGCTTCGGCCTGGCGCCCGCCGCGCTCGGCGAACGCGAGCCGCAGCGCGTGGCGCGGCAGATCCATCCTGAATGGCTGCAGATCCGCAAGGAAGCTAGAACCGGCGCGCCGACGCCCTGATCCAGCGGGTCAGGAGGGCGTCTCGCTCTCGAAGCGCACCGTGAACAGCGCGCCCGGCGGCTGCTTGCCGGGATGCGCATCCTCCAGCTTCACCTGCGCGCGGTGCTGGTTCGCGATCTCCAGCACGATCGGCAGCCCCAGCCCCGAGCCGTCGGCCTCGTTGCCGAGCACGCGGTAGAAGGGCTCGAACACCAGCTCGCGGTCGCTCTCGGCGATGCCGGGGCCGTTGTCTTCCACCTGCAGCAGCAGCACGTGGCCGAAGGGGTCGGCCAGCACGCGCACGGTGATCAGTCCCGGGCGCTGCGGCGTCGAGGGCGTGTAGTTGATCGCGTTGTCGACGAGGTTGCGCACCAGCTCCTTCAGCAGCGTCGCGTTGCCGTCGAACACCACGCCCGGCGCCCCGGCCTCGGCGCCGTCGTAGCCCAGGTCGATGCGCTTCTCGATCGCGCGCGGCACGGCCTCGCGCACCACCTCGATGGTGAGCCGCGCCAGGTCGCAGGGCTGGTGGTGCGCGTTGGCGCTGTTGCCCTCGGCGCGAGCCAGCGACAGCAGCTGGTTCACGGTGTGCGTGGCGCGCTTGCTCGCACGGCCGATCTGCTTGAGCGACTGCTTCAGTTCGTCGGCATTGGCGCCTTCGCGCTGCGCCAGGTCGGCCTGCATGCGCAGGCCTGCCAGCGGCGTTTTCAACTGATGCGCCGCGTCGGCCAGGAATCGCTTCTGCGTGCCGATCGAATCGTTGAGCTTGTCCAGCAGCTCGTTGACCGAGGACACCAGCGGCACCACTTCCTGCGGCACCGACGATTCGTCGAGCGGGCTCAGGTCGCCCGGGCGCCGCTCGCGGATGCGCGCCTCCACCACCGACAGCGGCTTGATGCCGCGCACCAGCGCCAGCCAGATCAGCAACACCGCCAGCGGCAGGATCGCGAACTGCGGCAGCAGCACGCCCTTGATGATCTCGGCCGCGAGCACCGACTGCTTCTCGCGCGTCTCGGCCAGCTGCAGCAGCGAGGGCGGCACGTCCTCGGCGCCGCTGGCGATCCACAGGGAGGCCACGCGCACCGGCTTGCCGTGCACGTCGCTGTTGTGCAGGAACACCTGGCCGGGCGGCAGCGGCTCGTCGAGCCCGGGCAGCGGAATGTCGCGCTCGCCGCTCAGCAGCGTGTCGTGCCCGTCGAACAGCTGGTAGTACACGTGGCCGGTGTCGTCGGCCCGCAGGATCTCGCGCGCCGACTGCGACAGCACGAACTGCGTGTGCCCGTCCTTCACCGTCACCAGCTCGGCCAGGGCCTTCACGTTGTGTTCGAGCGCGCGGTCGAAGGGCGCGTTGGCAATGCCCTGCGCCACCAGCCACGTGACGCCGATGCTCACGGGCACCAGCAGCAGAAGCGGCGTGAGCATCCAGTCGAGGATCTCGCCGAACAGGGAGCGCTGCGCGCGCTGGAAAAGCTTCACTGGGCTTGCCCCAAGGCTTCGCGCTTGGCAAGGAGCATCAGGGCTGGATCTTCTCGAGGCAGTAGCCCAGCCCGCGCACCGTCGCGATGCGCACGGGACCCTTCTCGATCTTCTTGCGCAGGCGGTGGATGTAGACCTCGATGGCGTTGAGGCTCACCTCCTCGCCCCATTCGCACAGGCGGTCGACCAGCTGGTCCTTGCTCACCAGCCGGCCGGCGCGCTGCAGCAGCACTTCGAGCAGGCCGAGTTCGCGTGCCGACAGCTCGATCATCTTGCCGTCGATGGTCGCCACGCGGCCGGCCTGGTCGTAGACCAGCGGGCCGTGGCGGATCGTGTTGCTGGTGGTGCCCATGCCGCGCCGGGTGAGGGCGCGTACGCGCGCCTCGAGCTCCTGCAGGCTGAAGGGCTTGGCCATGTAGTCGTCGGCGCCGTGGTCCAGGCCCTTGACGCGTTCCTCCACGCTGTCGGCCGCCGTGAGCACCAGCACCGGCAGCTGCGAACCGCGCGCGCGCAGGCGCTTGAGGATCTCGATGCCGTGCAGGTTGGGCAGCCCGAGATCGAGGATCAGCAGGTCGAATTCGTCGTGCGTCATGAGGGCGGTGTCGGCCTGCGAGCCGTTCGCCACGTGGTCGACCGCCGCGCCCGAGGTGCGCAGGCTGCGCAGCAGGGCATCGGCCAGCACCTGGTCGTCTTCGGCAATCAGAATCCGCATATGCGCCACCTCCGGCTGTGTCGGCGCCCGTTGGCGCGCGTTGGTCTCCGCCTGGGAGTCTAGCCCGCCGTATAGGCTTCGAGTCCGATGGTTACCACGGTGGCAATGTCGTTTCCCACGCTGGCGCGGAACTCGCCTTCGGCCTGCGTCACCGCACTGCGGAAGGCGTCGAGCCAGGCCAGGCCGTCGGCCGTGAACAGCACGCGCCGCGCCCGCGCGTCCAGCGGGTCGGGCCCGCGCGTCACCAGCCCCCAGGCTTCGCACTGGTCGACCAGCGCGCCCATGGCCTGCTTGGTGATGCCGGCGCGCTCTGCCAGTTCGGTCAGGCGCGAGCCTTCGCGTGCCAGATGGCGCGTGATGTGGATGTGCGCCGCACTCACCTGCGCGCGCGCCGCGAGGTTCGACAGTGCCAGCGGCACGCCGACGTCATGTGCCATCAGCTCCAGCACGCGCTCGTCGAAGCGGCGCATCGCGTGGCCCAGCAGGCGGCCCAGGTGGGTCTGGCGCCAGGCGTCGGGATCGGTCGGGAACGCGGCTTCGGACATGGCGCCAAATGGTAAAGCAAACTGACCAAAAAATGGGTTTACTCGAGTCAATGAACCTCTACACTACTGTTCAAGCATCCAGCCTGTAATTAAAAGCAGATGGATTGAAACCCAACACAAACCGTTGATATTCAAGGAGTTTCCACATGGACGCAGTCGTCAAGGGCGCAAGCATCTCGGTCGCCAACAGTGAAAAGGCCAAGGCCCTCCAGGCCGCACTGGCCCAGATCGAAAAGCAGTTCGGCAAGGGCACGATCATGCGGCTCGGCGAAGGCGAGGCGCTCGAAGACATCCAGGTGGTCTCCACCGGTTCGCTGGGCCTGGACATCGCGCTGGGCGTCGGCGGCCTGCCGCGCGGCCGCGTCATCGAGATCTACGGCCCTGAATCCTCGGGCAAGACCACGCTCACGCTGCAGGTCATCGCCGCCATGCAGAAGCAGGCCGGCACCTGCGCCTTCGTCGATGCCGAGCACGCGCTCGACGTGCAATACGCCCAGAAGCTCGGCGTGAACCTGTCCGACCTGCTCATCAGCCAGCCCGACACCGGCGAGCAGGCGCTCGAAATCGTCGACTCCCTGGTGCGCTCGGGCGCTGTTGACCTGATCGTGGTCGACTCCGTCGCCGCGCTCACGCCCAAGGCCGAAATCGAAGGCGAGATGGGCGACTCGCTGCCCGGCCTGCAGGCCCGCCTGATGAGCCAGGCGCTGCGCAAGCTCACCGCCACCATCAAGAAGACCAACTGCATGGTCATCTTCATCAACCAGATCCGCATGAAGATCGGCGTGATGTTCGGTTCGCCCGAAACCACCACCGGCGGCAATGCGCTGAAGTTCTACGCCTCGGTGCGCCTGGACATCCGCCGCATCGGCACCATCAAGAAGGGCGACGAGGCCATCGGCAACGAAACCAAGGTGAAGGTGGTGAAGAACAAGGTGTCGCCGCCGTTCAAGACTGCCGAGTTCGACATCCTGTTCGGCGAGGGCATCAGCCGCGAGGGCGAGATCATCGACATGGGCGTCACGGCCAAGATCGTCGACAAGTCGGGCGCCTGGTACGCCTACAACGGCGAGAAGATCGGCCAGGGCCGAGACAACGCCCGCGAGTTCCTGCGCGAGAACCCCGAGCTGTCGCGCGAGATCGAGAACAAGGTGCGCGAATCGCTGGGCATCCCGCTGCTGGCCGCCGATGCCGGCGCCACGCCCGAGAAGCCGCAGAAGGCTGCGAAGGCGGACAAGGCCGACAAGGGCGAGTAAGTACAGGCGCGGCTCCCCGGGGGCCGCGCGAGCGACCCCCGCATGGCATTCAACGCCCCGTCCCTCAAAGGCCGCGCACTGCGCCTGCTGAGCCAGCGCGAACATTCGCGCGCGGAACTGGAGCGCAAGCTGGCCAGGCATGAAGAAGAGCCCGGCACGCTGGCGAAGGCGCTCGACGAACTGGCCGCAAAGGACTTCATCAGCGAGCCGCGCGTGGTGGCCTCGGTGCTCAACCAGCGCGCCGCCCGCTCGGGTGCGCTGCGCGTCAAGCAGGAACTGCAGGCCAAGGGCATCGCGCCCGAGGCCATTGCCGAGGCGGTGGCCGGGTTGCAAGACACCGAAGTCGAGCGCGCCACCGCCCTGTGGCGGCGCCGCTTCGACGCCCCGCCCGCCGATGCGAAGGAGCGGGCGAAGCAGATGCGGTTCCTGATGGCGCGGGGCTTTTCAGGTGCCGTCGTGTCGAAGGTGCTCAGGAGCGATTTCGATGAGGCCGGCGAATGACGCTGCGCGATCGTCCCGAGGCAGGCTGGATCAGTTCGCTTCGGGCACTTCGTCGAGCGAGGGCGTCTCGCTCTTGTGCGCGGCGATGTCGCGCACATTCTTCTGCACCGCGACCGCACCGAACAGGCTCAGCAGGAATGCCATGGCATAGAAGCCCTTCTCGCTGGCAGCCAGCGTGGCATTGAACAGGCCGACGGCGAGCAGGGCGACCGACAGCAGCAGCGAGATCCAGCACAGGCCGTAGTAGATGCCGGTCACTGTCGTGCCTTCGAGGCGGTCGCGCACGGTCTTCTGCAGCGACACGGCGGAGAACAGGCCGTACATCAGGATGGTGAAGTAGTAGCCCTTCTCGTTGAGCTGCATGGAGGCGTTCCACAGCCCGATCAGGTAGACGATGGCGCCGATGAGCAGCGCGGCCCAGGAAGCGGCGACGAATGCCGCGGTCGGCTTCTGGAATTTGATGGCCATGGAATCCTCCTCGTGTAGATGGGTGCGCGATTATGGTGTGGAGCGCCAATGGCATGATCCACCGCGCGCCGGCAGCTCGCACTGCAGCCCACAAGAAGGACCGGCCGTCACTTTTGGAGGAGCTTTTCCGTGTCACCTGAGCCCATCGGCCAGCCGTCTCTCGTTCGCACCGGCGCCAAGGCCGGCCTTTCCTTCGCCGGCTCCGTGATCAAGGGCAGTCTCCTCGGCCTGATTCTGGGCGGCGGCGTTTTCTTCTTCTATCTGGGCCAACTGCACGGGCCGGGCAACACGGCGGCGCGTGCCGGTGGGGCTGGCGCCATCCTTGCGCTCGTCACCTCGCCGCCGCTGCTGGTGGCCGTTTTGCTGCTGCTGTTCGTGGCCGTCTACGCGATGCTCGGCGTGCAGCAGGGCCGCGCGCGTGCAATGCAGCACCTGGTCGCGGCGCGCGGGGAGGCCGTGTCGCAGCGGCTCGGCGGCGCGATTGCCGGGCGCATCGAGGCGATGCCGCGTGCCCACGGCACCCTGCAGCGCGCAGCCGAATGGCTGTCGGTCGATGCCTTGAGCAAGCAGCTCGCGCCGGTGCTGGGCGAGGGCAGGGCGGTGCGCTCGGTGGTGAGCTTCGTGCTCGAGCGGCTGCCGTTGAGCGAGATGCTCGCCGAGTGGCAGCAAAGCCGCGCCGAGCATGGCGAGCCGCCGGTGGGCGAGGGCGCTGCGCAGGACCCGGCCCTGCGTGCCTTGCTCACGCGCCGCATCCGCGAGACGCTGCAGGACATGGCGACACCCTCGCGCAAGCCGCTCTACATCGCGCTGGGCGCGCACGCGGCGCTGCTGGGCGTCGGACTCTGGCTGGTGAACTGACGAGGAAGCGCGGCGCTCAGAGCGCCAGCATCAGCTTCAGGTTCTGCACCGCGGCGCCGCTGGCGCCCTTGCCGAGGTTGTCGAGGCGGGCGATCACCACGGCATGGCGGTGGTCTTCGTTCGGGAACACGCGGATCTCGAGCTCGTTGGTGTCGTTGAGCGCCAACGCATCGAGCTTGCCGTCCTCGGTGGGCGGCAGCACCTTCACGAATTTTTCGGGCGTGTTGCTGCGCGCGTAGTGCGCGGCCAGCGCGTCCTGCAGGTCGCCGGCCTTCGGCTTGCCCGGGAGCAGGTCGAGGTGCAGCGGCAGTTGCACCAGCATGCCCTGCTTGAAGTTGCCCACCGACGGGATGAAGACCGGCCGGCGGGTGAGGCCGGTGTAGGTCATGATTTCGGGGATGTGCTTGTGCTTCAGGCCCAGCGCGTAGGTCTCGAACAGCGGGGCTTCGCCCTTTTCATGGGCCTCGATCATGGTCCGGCCGCCGCCCGAGTAGCCGCTCACCGATGGCAGCGAGATCGGGAAATCGGCGGGCAGCAGGCCCGCGTCGACCAGCGGACGCACCATGGCGATGGCGCCGGTGGCGTAGCAGCCCGGGTTGCCGACGCGCTCGGCCTTGGCCACGGCCTGCCAGTGGCCTTCCACCAGTTCGGGGAAGCCGAACACCCAACCCGGGGCGATGCGGTGCGCCGTGGAGGCGTCGATGATCTTGGGCTTCCTGCCGGGCAGCTGATCGATCAGTGCGACCGATTCGCGCGCCGCGTCGTCGTGCAGGCACAGCACCACCAGGTCGACGCCGGCCATCAGGTCGCGCTTGGCATTGGCGTCTTTTCGCAGCTCGGGCGCGATGCTCACGAGTTCGATCTGCGGCATCGCCTGGAGCCGTTCGCGAATCTGCAGGCCGGTGGTACCGGCTTCGCCGTCGATGAAAACCTTGGCCATGATGGAGTGTGCTCGGGTGGCTAGAAGAAAGTACGTATTGACCGCAAACCCGCGTACGGTATTGGTGCGGCGCACCATGATACAGTCCGCGGTTGTTCGCCGCCCCCAGCCGTCAGGCTGCCGTCGCCCGCGAGCAACAGAGCCAACGAAGCCTCAGACCCCAGATCTCCTGTTCTCAACCTCCTCCTTCCGAGAGACATCCCTCATGAAGATTCACGAGTACCAAGGCAAGGAAATCCTTGCCAAGTTCGGCGTGCCGGTGCCGCGCGGCATCCCGGCCTATACGGTTCAGGAGGCTGTCGAAGCCGCCCAGAAACTTGGAGGCCCGGTCTGGGTCGTCAAGGCCCAGATCCACGCGGGTGGCCGCGGCAAGGGCGGCGGCGTCAAAGTCGCCAAGTCCATCGAAGACGTCAAGAAGCTCGCCGGCGAAATCCTCGGCATGCAGCTCAAGACGCACCAGACCGGCCCCGAAGGCCAGAAGGTCCGCCGCCTCTACATCGAAGACGGCGCCGACATCAACAAGGAATACTACGTCTCGGCCGTGACCGACCGCGCCACCCAGAAGGTGGCCTTCATCGCTTCGAGCGAAGGCGGCATGGACATCGAGGAAGTGGCCCACTCCTCGCCCGAGAAGATCATCACCGTGTTCGCAGACCCCGAAAAGGGCCTGACCGACGAACAGGCCAAGCAGATCGCCGACGGCATCGGCATGCCCGCCGATTCGACCGCCCAGACGGTCGACATCCTCAAGAAGCTCTACACCTGCTACATGGAGACGGACGCCTCGCTGGTCGAGATCAACCCGCTCAACCGTGACAGCAAGGGCAAGGTCATGGCGCTGGACGCCAAGTTCAACTTCGACAGCAACGCGCTGTTCCGCCACCCCGAAATCGTGGCCCTGCGCGACCTCGACGAAGAAGACGCGGCCGAAGTGGAAGCCTCGAAGTTCGACCTCGCCTACATCAGCCTCGACGGCAACATCGGCTGCCTGGTGAACGGTGCCGGCCTGGCCATGGCCACCATGGACACCATCAAGCTGTTCGGCGGCGAGCCGGCCAACTTCCTGGACGTGGGCGGCGGCGCCACCCCCGAGAAGGTCACCGAAGCCTTCAAGATCATGCTGAAGAACAAGAACGTGGAAGCCATCCTCGTGAACATCTTCGGCGGCATCATGAAGTGCGACACCATCGCCACCGGCGTGATCGCGGCCTGCAAGGCCGTGAACCTGCAAGTGCCGCTGGTCGTTCGCATGAAGGGCACCAACGAAGTCGAAGGCAAGAAGCTGCTGGCCGATTCGGGCCTGCCGATCATCAGCGCCGACACCATGGCGGAAGCGGCCCAGAAGGTCGTGGCAGCAGTCAAGAAGGCCTAAGGAACAAGTCATGTCGATCTACATCAACAAAGACACCAAAGTCATCACGCAAGGCATCACCGGCAAGACCGGCCAGTTCCACACCGAAAAGTGCCAGGAATACGCGAACGGCAAGAACGCCTTCGTGGCGGGCGTGAACCCGAAGAAGGCCGGCGAGTCGATCTTCAACATCCCGATCTTCGGTTCGGTGAAGGAAGCTGCTTCGCAGACCGGCGCCACCGTGTCGGTGATCTACGTGCCGCCGGCAGGCGCCGCGGCCGCCATCTGGGAAGCCGTCGAGGCCGACCTGGACCTGGCGATCTGCATCACCGAGGGCATTCCCGTTCGCGACATGCTCGAAGTGCGCAACAAGATGAAGGCCAAGGAAGCGGCCGGCGGCAAGAAGACGTTGCTGCTGGGCCCGAACTGCCCCGGCCTCATCACGCCCGACGAAATCAAGATCGGCATCATGCCCGGCCACATCCACCGCAAGGGCCGCATCGGCGTGGTCTCCCGTTCGGGCACGCTGACGTACGAAGCCGTGGCTCAACTGACCGAAATCGGCCTGGGCCAATCGTCGGCAGTCGGCATCGGCGGCGACCCGATCAACGGCCTGAAGCACATCGACGTGATGAAGGCCTTCAACGACGATCCGGACACCGACGCGGTCATCATGATCGGCGAAATCGGCGGCCCCGACGAAGCTGACGCAGCCCGCTGGTGCAAGGAGCACATGAAGAAGCCGGTCGTCGGCTTCATCGCCGGTGTCACCGCCCCTCCCGGCAAGCGCATGGGCCACGCCGGCGCGCTGATCTCGGGCGGTGCCGACACGGCCGATGCCAAGCTGGCCATCATGGAAGAATGCGGCTTCACCGTGACGCGCAACTTCTCGGAACTGGCCAAGCTGCTCAAGGCGCAGCTCTAAGAGACGGCCCCGCGACACCGGCCGCAGAGCCGGGTCATGAGAGGACCACGCAGAAACAGAAAAGCGCCCGCACTCGATTGCGGGCGCTTTTTTCAATAAAACACAGTGGGATCAGAGACATGGAAATTCTTCAAAGCACCGATTTCTGGCTGGGTCTGCTCAAGATCGTCTGGATCAACATCATCCTGTCGGGGGACAACGCGGTGGTGATCGCCATGGCGGCGCGGTCGTTGCCGCCGGCGCAGCAGAAAAAGGCCGTGCTCTTCGGCTCGGGCGCGGCCGTGGTGCTGCGTATCGTGCTCACGGTGGTGGCAGCCAAGCTGCTCGCCCTGCCTTACCTGCAGATCATCGGCGGCCTGCTGCTGTTGTGGATCGGCCTGCAGCTGCTGAGCGAGGAAGACGAGGGCGAGGGCGAGTCCAAGGAATACGGCAGCATGATGGCCGCGGTGCGCACCATCCTGCTGGCCGACCTGGTGATGAGCCTGGACAACGTGATTGCCGTCGCGGCCGCCGCGCAGGGCAGCATGGTGCTGCTGGTCCTCGGCCTGGCGATCAGCATTCCCTTGGTGATTTTCGGCAGCACGCTCATGATCAAGCTCATGGAACGCTTCCCGATCATCGTCATGCTGGGTGCTGCGCTGATCGGCTGGGTCGGCGGCGAAACCATCGTGCAGGACGCGATTCTGCGCGACACGTTGGCGGCCAATCCCTGGTTGCACTACGCGGCGGCTGCTGCCGGTGCGGTGTTCGTCGTGGCTGGCGGCCGCTTGCTGCAACGGCGCGCACGTGCCACTGCTCATTGAGTTTTCAAGAAGTCAGTACTGACAAACCATGGCGAGTGTCGGCGTTTCCATGTTCTCCACTCGCCCCGCGCTGACCTGGGAATTCGCCTCCCTGACCGACGTCGGGCGAACGCGCGCCCATAACGAGGACGCCGTGCACGTGGACCCCGCCCTCGGGCTGGCCTTGCTGGCCGATGGCATGGGCGGCTACAAGGGCGGCGAAGTGGCCAGCGCGATGGCCGTCTCCCTGATGCACGCCAGCTTCGGCCGCTGGTTCACCCAGGCCGGGATGCAGGCGCCTGCCCGCGTGGTCCGGCGGGCGCTGCAGGCAGCCACGGACGAGGCCAACGGCTCGATCCTGCATGCCGGCACGACCAACCCCGAACTGCAGGGCATGGGAACGACCCTGGTGCTGGCGGCATTCCGGCCGCAGCGCGTGGTGGTCGGCCACATCGGCGACTCGCGGTGCTACCGCGTGCGCAACAACAAGCTGGAACTGCTCACGCGTGATCACTCGCTGCGCCAGCAGCAGCTCGACGCCGGCGCCATCACCGCCGAGGAAGCCCTGAATTCGCCCACGCGCAACCTGGTGACCCGCGCCGTGGGCGTGGAGGCCCAGGTCTTGCTGGAAATGCACGAACACAGCGCAAGACCGGGCGATCTCTATATGCTCTGCTCCGACGGGCTCAGCGAGATGGTTTCGGACGAGCAGCTTTTCACGCTTCTAGGACACGATGTCGGGCTTCAGAAAAAAGCATCACTTTTGGTTGAAATTGCCAACGAGAATGGCGGACGGGACAACATCTCTGTTGTCCTGGCCGGCGCGAGCGTTGCATAGGCGCCTCGCACGGACAGGTAGCAGGCCCCGGCGGCATCACGCCGATGCGCTTGTCGTCTTTCAAGCTTTGGATACCGGGGGTCGGCAATGCCGAGGATGATCATTTCGGTCGATGGCGTTGTCATCGGGCAAGTGGCGCTTGCCAAGGAGCGCACGACACTGGGACGCCGTGCCTACAACGACATCGTGATCGACAATCTGGCGGTCAGCGGCGAACACGCCGTGCTGCACATGAGCGGTGGCGAAGTCGAAATTGAAGATCTCAACAGCACCAACGGCACCTACGTCAATGCGCTCGCCATCCAGAAGCAGACGCTCAAGGACAACGATGTCGTCGAGGTCGGCGGCTGCCGCATCCATTTCCGCGCGCGCAGCAACCTGGCCGTCAGCGCCAGCTCGGTCCGCACCGCATCGGCCGAGTTCCTGTCGGGGAACATGCCCCTGTCGTCGGCACCCACGGAATCGGGCGCGCTGGTCGAACTCGGCGTTCCGGTGCTGCGCGTGCTCTCCGGCGCCAACGAGGGGCAGGACGTCGCGCTGCAGAAGGTCGTCACCACCATCGGCAAGCCCGGTGTCGCGGTGGCGGTGGTCACGCGCCGGCGCGTGGGCTACGTGGCCGCGGGTGTCGAAGGACGCGTCATGCTCAACGGCCAGCAACTGGGGGCCGAGGCGGTCGCGCTGCAGGAGCACGACGTGCTCGAGCTCGGCGGTGCCACACGCATGCAGTTCGTGCGCATCTGAGCCGCTTTTTCTTCCGGCCTGTTGCGGCAAAGCCCATACGAGTGCAGCGCCGTGAAAGGGCTTCGACGGCACTGGCCGCGCATCGCCATCACGTTGCTGCCGGTGCTGTTGGCGCTGGCGCATGCCACCGGCGCGTGGCAGCTGAGCGCACTCGAACGCCTTGATCGGCTGATCTACGACATCCGCCTGCGTGCCACCATGCCGGGCACGTTCGATGCGCGCGTCGTGATCGTCGACGTCGACGACGCCAGCCTGGCACGCCAGGGGCAGTGGCCCTGGGCGCGCGACAAGATCGCCCGTCTCACCACGGAACTGATGGCCCGCCAGCAGGCGGCCGTGCTCGGTTTCGACGTCATGTTCCTCGAACCGGACCGCAGCTCCGGCCTCGACAGGCTGCGGGAAATCGCCAGCGGGCCGCTGGGCGGCATGCCGGGCCTGGCCGCCGAGGTCGAGCGGCTTGCACCCTCGCTCGATCACGATGCCACGCTCGCCGCGGCGCTCGAAGGCCAGCGCGTGGCGCTGGGCTACTACTTCACGCGGACCGAGATGCCGAGCGCCAAGGGACAGCTGCCTCCTGCCCCCTCGTTGCCGGAGGGGGCGTTCCCCCCGCGCGGCATTTACGCCACCAACTGGAATGGCTTCGGAGCCAGCCTGCCGGCGCTGGCGCAGGCCGCGCCCATTGCGGGATTCCTGAATACGCTGGTTGGCGCCACCGGCGACGGCGTCATTCGCAGCGTGCCGCTCATCGCCCGCTACGAGGGCGACAAGGCGCAGCCGGGCTACTACGAATCGCTCGCGCTCGCGGTCTACCGCCTCGCAAACGGATTGCCGCCCGTGCAGCCCGCCTTTGCGCCCGGCGGCGCCAAGCCGCAGCTCGAATCGCTGCGAGTGGGCCCCCTGCGCATACCGGTCGACGCAACGGGCAGCATGCAGGTGCCGTTCCGCGGCCCCGGCGGTGCCGACGGCGGGTCGTTCCGCTATGTGTCCGCCGCCGACGTGCTCGAGGGCCGGCTCGGGCCGGGCGAACTGAAGGGCAAGATCGTGCTCGTGGGCGCCACCGCCCCAGGCCTGCAAGACCTGCGCGCCACGCCGGTCGAGGCCGCATTTCCGGGCGTGGAAGTGCATGCCAACATCGTCTCCGGCCTGCTCGACCATCGGCTGCTCAGCGTGCCCGACTACGCCTCGGGCTACGAGACGCTGATGGTCGCCGTGACGGGGCTCGTGCTGGCCTTCGGGCTGTCGCTGCTGCCGGCGCCGCGCGCCGTGTTGCTGGCCGCGGGGGCGATCGCCGTGCTGATCGGCCTCAACACCTGGCTGTACGCGAGCCACGGCCTCGTGCTGCCGCTGGCGTCGGCCCTGGCCATGACGGCGCTTGCCTTCGCGCTCAACATGAGCTGGGGCTACCTCGTCGAATCGCGCGCGCGGCGCGGCCTGGTACGGCTTTTCGGCACCTACGTGCCGCCCCAGCTCGTCAACGAAATGATGGCGCACCCCGACCGCTACAGCATGCGCGCCGAGAGCAAGCCCATGACCGTCATGTTCTGCGACATGCGCGACTTCACCCGCCTGTCGGAGCAGATGGCGCCGGCCGAGCTGCAGGCCTTTCTCAACACCGTCTTCAGCCGGCTCACCAACGTCATCAGCGCCCACCGCGGCACCGTCGACAAGTACATGGGCGACTGCGTCATGGCCTTCTGGGGCGCGCCCATCGACACGCCCGACCACGCCACCCTCGCCGTGCGCGCCGCGCTCGACATGGCCGATGCCGTGCACGACATCAACCGCATCCACCGCGCCAGCGGCCGCCCCGAGATCAGCGTGGGCATCGGCATCAACAGCGGCGTGATGAGCGTGGGCGACATGGGCTCCACCGCGCGCCGCAGCTATACCGTGGTCGGCGATGCGGTCAACCTCGCATCCCGCCTCGAGGGCCTGAGTGGGCACTACGGAATGGAAATCGTCGCCAGCGGCGCCACCCGCGAGCTGGCGCCCGGCTACATCTGGCAAGAGCTCGACAGCGTGCTCGTCAAAGGCAAGGCACAAGCCGTTGCCGTTTTTACGCCCCTGGCCGCGCACACGCCCGAAGCGGCGAAAGAGACGCAGCAGTTGCTCGACCGCTGGAGCGAAGTGCTCGCGGCCTACCGCCGGCAGGACTGGGCGGTGGGCCGAAACTTGCTGGCTCCCCTGCTCGCCGCGGATGCAAAAAAAGTCCTTTACCAGCTCTACGCCCAGCGTTTAGCCTCAATGGCGTTGCGCCCGCAGGACCCTGATTGGGACGGTGCAACCCGGTTCGAAACCAAATGACGGCAGACACATACGAGGGGTCTCTCACAATGCAGGTTCGTGTGCTGGGTTGCTCGGGCGCCATCGCCAAAGACTGCCGCACCACCTCGTTCCTGGTCGACACGGACCTGCTCGTCGATGCGGGCACCGGTGTCGGCGACCTTACGCTCGAAGAGATGGCCCGCATCGACGATGTCGTGCTCACGCACAGCCACCTCGACCACATCGCCGCCCTGCCGCTGATGCTCGACGCCGTCGGCAGCCGCCGTATCCGGCCCCTGCGCGTGCATGCGCTGCGCGCCACCATCGAGGCGCTGCGCACGCACGTGTTCAACAACGTCATCTGGCCGAATTTCGAGAGCATTCCCAGCGCCGAGGCGCCCTTCGTGAGCTTTCACGACATCGCGGTGGGGCAGATGCTGCACCTGGGGAGCCGCGAGCCCAAGCTCGTCGAGGTGCTGCCGGCGGTTCATACGGTGCCGGCCTGCGGCTTTGCCGTGCGGCGGGCCGAAGGCGGCGCCCACTGGGTCTTCAGCGGCGACACAGAGCGCAACGCGCCGTTCTGGGAGCGCGTGAATGCGATCGACGTGGCGATGCTGGTGATTGAAACGGCCTTCAGCAGCCGAGAACAGGCGCTGGCCGAGCGCAGCCTGCATCTGTCGCCTGCGGTGCTGGCCGATGAGCTGACGCACATCGAGCCGGGGAAGCAATACCCGATCTACATCACGCACACCAAGCCGGCGGAGACGGACGAGATCATGAGCCAGATCGAGGCGCTGGCGGTCGAGCAGGTGGCGGGGTTGGCGCAGCGGGATATTCGCTGGTTGAAGGCGGATGGGGTGCTGACTTTCTGACCGCGAGGGGTGCGGGGCATGACAAATTTGTCACTCCGGTAGCATCTCGAAGCAAGTTGTGTCACATGGTGTAACGCTGAAGTGATCGAAGGTGACGGGTTCGGTCAGTTGAGGGCCCCGCGAACGGGTGGCACGGATGCTGCGGAAGGTACCTCGCTCCGGGCAGGTTCCCGGGCGTAACAACCAACCAACCTGGAGTTAGTGAATGAACCGTCGTTCCATCGCACGTAACGTGCAAAAGGGTTTCACCCTTATCGAATTGATGATCGTTGTGGCGATCATTGGTATTTTGGCTGCTGTGGCTCTGCCGGCTTATCAAGACTACACGGTCCGAGCGAAAATCAGCGAAGCTGTTATCGCGGGTTCTGCGGTCAAGGTTCTCCTCAGCGAAGCATTTCAAACCGACAATACAGCTGGATTGATTGCCGCAGCAAAGTCGTATAACACCAAAGCAAAAGCGGAAAAGCAATCTAAGTTCATTGATGATATTACTGTCGATGAAGCTACGCCTTGGGCGATTCACGTGGCAGTCGCCGCAACTGCAGGTAATGGTATTCCGACCGGTGAAGACAAGAAGACCATCGTGTTTACCCCGAATGTTCAAAAGGCAGCGCCCGTCGATACCGTGTCTGGCGCCATTGACTGGGCTTGCGCCACGGTGACCAATGCAACTGCAACTAGCCGTGGGTTGACGAGCATTACCGCTGGAACTTTGTCCGCCAAATTCGCTCCTGCCGAATGCCGCTAAATTGCTAAATTGCTAAATTGCTAAATTGCTAAATTGCTAAATTGAAAAACGAAAAGAATATTTAATAGATTTTATTAAATAATTCTCTTTGAATTTTTACGCAAATGCCTGCCAGATGTTGTCTGGCAGGCATTTTGCATTAGAGTGAAATAAAAAGAAGGGTAAAGGTCGTATTTCTTGTGAATTAAAGGTCGATTTCAAATAAGTCGGGGATCAGTATTTCAGGGCGGCGAGGTCAATGCGCGACTTGGCCCTCAATCAGCGGCTTCGTGATCTGCCAATGGAAGGTAATGTCAATTCCAGTTTAACCTTCGCTGGTACGCGCACTGATCACCTCGCTTGCGACAGACCGCCGGTGGGCCGCCATCTTCTGGGAACGTAGCCTCCCAATTCAAACGAGCCGGATCGGAGCCGGTTCATTGCGCCGCGCCTTCGCTTAGCGCAACAGGCAACGATTGAATCGTGATGTCGGCTGCTTCGATGCACCGCCGCAATTCCTCGTTGACCAACCCCACTAGGGCGCTGAATTCGATACGCGTTGGATAGACCTCCTCCATGTCGTTGACGTGCTGCGGAGCGATGAGTTTTTCCAGGCACGCGTAGGCGCGCCGCACAGCGTGGAGGTTGTCGATGTCATCACATGCCTGCAGTGCGAGAGATTCGGCGCGGGCGGTTTCAGAAGCTTCAGGGAATGAAGGAGCATGCGCAGACGCGCGTGCGGATGTAGCCATAAACGGCCTCAAGTGATTGCAGTTCTCAAAAACTGCCGTCCCGAGACCAATCGGGGCGGCAGCTCGACGGGTTGATCTCCCTGGCAACCACTTGCGTGAAACCGGCCGGGCTCGCGCCCGCCCGCCGAGCCGCCAAATCTGGAAGCACGAACGACAAAGCCGCAGACCCTGGAGGGAAACTGCGGCCTGTATCGCGGTGATTGCACGGCAGACCAATCCCGATCACGCCGTCTTTCGGCATGACCGGTGCGGTATAGCCATGCAGGTGTGGTGTCGGCCGCCGATCCTCATCCGTATGCCCTCACGAGCGCATGCTTGTACATGACGGGCCACGCTTGCCCTCACACTGAACTCGAAAAGGCCGGTGGACCTTGTCCTTGCCGATGCCGTCCCCCCTGCGGGGGGCGCAAGGCACAGAGCATGCTCCTATCGACAGCCGAAGCAATTCGGCTGCGGCGCTCAATCCGCCGTCGGCACTTCCCGCCAGTTCAGCAGCCGCAGCGTGGTACCGGCCGGCGGCGTGAAGCCAACGTTGCGCAGGTCGCCGCGCACGTCGCCGGAGATCAGGCGCACCTTGCCGTCGACGCCCACGAACTTGAGATCGGTGATCGCGGTGCTGTACTGCGCGTACGCGAGGCCGCTCGCCAGCACTGTACGGCCGGTGTTGAAGTCGATGGCGTAGACCCGGCTCTGGCCCGAGGGGCTGCACGCATCGCCGCTGGTGAGCAGCGAAGAGAACGCCACGATGCCGTTGAAAGAGGTCGGGCTCGCCACCAGGCGCAGGCCGATGCGGCCTTCCGTGCCCAGGTCGAGGTACCACCCGGGCGAACTGGTGGGTACGACGGTGCCGCTCACGAGATCGGTGACCGCGGTGAGCGAACTGCGCGTCACGGGCATCGTGCTGTCGGCCGGCTTGAAGGCGGTGGCGGTTCCGTCGATGACGGCATAGAAGCTCTGCGCCGCGGCGGAGTTGATGTCGCTCGAATCGAGCAGCTGTCCGGTGCCCACCATCACGTAGCGCTTGCGGGTCGAGGGCTGGATCTGCACCAGGGGGCGCGAAGTGATGGGCTGGGCGTTCGGGGTCGTGGCGCCATCGGTGAAGAGGGCGATCTTGGCCGGCGCCGGATAGGCCGCGGTCGAGCCCGCGGGGGCGGTCACGTCGAAGCGCCAGAGCTGGCCGTTGAGGTCGCCGACGTAGATTGCGTCGGCCGTGCCGTCGGTCAGGTCTGAAATGAAGGCCGTGGCGTGGGTCATGCCGTTGGCTGTCGCGCCGGTGCTCACCTTCTGCAGCAGCGCGCCGGTTTGCGGATGCACGAAGTAGAGATAGCCGTTGTGGCTGCTGTTGTCGTTGTGGTAGCCCGAGGTCAGCACCACCACCCAGCCGTAGCGCTTGGTCTTCAGGACCAGGGGCGCGCCGTAGCTGAAGCCCATGTCCGCATCCGTGAACTCCCACAGCACCTTGCCCGCCACGATGGTTTCATCGGTCATTGCGGCCGGATCGGTCACGTCGATGGCGTAGAAGCTCTTGCCGCCCTTTCCGAGGCCGCCCACCAGCAGCGAATGCCAGTTCGACCCGGTGGCCGCGAAGGTGCCGCCGGCGCGGGCGAAGTCGACGTCGACCACCTCGGGCGTCGCATCGACGTAGTACTTGTGCAGGTAGTTCGGGTTGCCCAGTTGGGCCAGGCCATCTGCGGCAGGCGTGGCAGGGGAGCTGGGGCCGTTGAAGAGGGCGCTCGGCACATAGGCGAACTGTTCGAGGCCGGCGTTGGTGCCGGTGAGTTCGCCGCGGAATGCGTGCAGCATGCCGTCATTCGCGGCGGCGTAGACCATCGTGGGGCGCGCGGCCCTGGCAGTCTTGAAGGCTGCGTAGCCGGGGTTCACCGCGTCGGAGTAGCTCGATGCGGGCGGGCCGACGGGCTTCACCTTCGAGTTGACGATGTCGCCCAGTAGCTTGCTTCGAAGCCGGTAAGGCTTGGTCCCGTCGGACGCCGTCTTTTCCTGGCTGCGATCGCCGCGCAGGTAGTTCAGGTAGTTGGCGCTGTCGTCGCCGCTGACGTAGAGCGTGTCGAGCGCGGCCGCCTGGCTGCCCGTGCCGGTCGTGAGGCTGCCGATGCGGAATGGCACGCCGGCCGTGCCGTTCCAGGTGGCGATGCGCCGGTTGGTGTTCCAGCCCGTGCCGGCGAACTGTGCCGCGAGCTTGTCGGTACTGCTCCATGCCGCCGTGAGCGAGGGCGTGCCGTCGGCGGCAAAGCTGATGCTGCTTGCGCTCACGACGCCGGTCCAGTCCTGGGCGTCGTATTGGGAGGCATACGAAGCCGAGCCGGTGGCCGCAACCTGCAGGGCCGAGAGCGAGAACGAAGTGGTGTACGCCTGGATGGCATTCACGATGCGCTCGAAGGCTTGCGTCAGGCCGCTCACCATGGTGTCGGGTCGGCCTGCGGCAAAGTAGTTGTCCGGACGCGGCTGCGTCAGGTTGGCGGCGCGCGCGTCGGTCAGCGTCTCGCCGCTGGTCGACCACCAGTCCAGCGGAATGGTGCCAGCGAAGGTGTAGGGATCGAAGTTGGCCGGCAGCTTCTTCTGGTCCAGTCCGCCGAACTTGGCAGCGAGGTAGAACTGGTTGTTGTATTGGAAGGGCTGCTCCAGCACGTCCACCCAGTAGGTGCTGACGGTCTGCTTGCCAATCGTGTTGGCCTGCCCCGCCACGTCGGGACGGATGTCCTTTGTGTTGGCGTCGAAGGCCAGGCCCGCGATGTAGGCGGAGTTGTTGCGGCCGCTGTAGTCGTTGGTGTTGCCGAGGTCGCCCAGGCCCTGCAGCGCGCCGACGCGGTTGGTGGCCGTGACCGCGTTGACGGTGTTGTCGGCCGCCACCTCATCAGGCATGGCGGGCTCGCGGGTGCGGTAGGTGGTGTTGCCGGCCACGTTCTTGTCGACGTGGGTGTAGATGTCGCCGATGCCCAGCACGAAGTTGCGCTGGCACGAATACTGGATCGGATCGGCCCAGTTGGTGATCACGGGGAAGCCATCGACCCAGCTGGTCTTCGTGGGGGCATCGGCAGTCCCCATCGAGCTCCAGGCCGCGACGTTGCCGAGGTTCCTGTAATACCGCATGACCGCGTAGTAAAGCTCGCTGACCGGATCGTAGCTCTTGTAGTCGCCCGGAAGGATCTGGCCGAACTTGTTCAGGTAGTTCATCACGCCGCTGTCCGAGATGGCCACGCCGGTCGCCGTCGTGGTCGCGGCCGCATCGGCGGCGTCGGGGTTGCGGATGAAGGTGCCATCGACCTCGCTCCACTCCTTGCTCGCGTTGGCCGCGGGTGCCTGACCAGGTGTCGGCGCATTCGGCCCGACGAATTTCTGCTGGGCACGCAGCACGCCGCCGTCTCGCTGGTCACTGCTGTCGTTCAGGTAGCCGAAGGCGCTGAAGCGCATCTTGTTGGCGTACTTCTGGATCAGGCCTTCGGGTTTGTAGTTGGTGCCGTAGGCTTTGCAGTTGGCTTCGAGTCCACCGGCTGCGGCCGAAGGGTCGCACACTTTCACGCGCATCGTGAAATCGCCGTCGGCTGGCCCGGTCTGGGTGAATCGCGTGAAGGTGTTGTTCGACGAGGGGGTGCGCCACTGGAACTGCATTACTGCGCCGCCGGTCTTTTCGTAGTACTCGATCTGCACGCGAAACTGCTGGCCCGCGGTGAGAGCGATGGTCGCCGAATCGTTGGTGGTCGGTCCGTGATCGGTCCAGTTGTCGATGCGCAGGTCGTTGTTGCCGAAGTTGCCGTTGCCGGTCTTGACCCAGAGCCGAACGCCGTCGTCGCTGATGATGCGGAACGTGTAGTTTCCGGCCTCGGGTGCCGTATACGTGCCCGTGAATCTCGCCGAGAAGTTGTCGGCATTGATGCCGGCCACCGGAGCGCCGGTGCCCCAGTCGTGGTCGGCAGTGTCCGCGGTGACGGTGGCAATCACCGGGTTGCTGAGGTTGACGTTGTTGAAATACTGCGCCGTCATCGTGCGGTTGCCGCCCGTGGCGGTCATGTTCATCTTGAAGCCGCGGTTGGTGATGCTCGTTGTCAGCGCGGTGGCGCTGTTGAACGGCGTGGCGCCTGCAATGGCACTGGCTGGAACCGTACGATCGGGGAACAGGCCGCGATTGCCGTGCCAGGCTTTCTCGAGGATGGTGGTGGTGGCCGTGTCGACCACGCGCCGCCCGCCCGTCATGGCCCAGCGGAAGGGGTCGATGGTGGGGGTGGAGGCCCAGTTCAGGAAGTTGCCGCTCCACTTGTCGTCGTTGGCGCCGGTGCAGGTGCGGTTGGTGGCGGCACCGGCCGGGTAGAAGTAGCTGGAGTCGCCCTTGTCGGTGGTGCTGACGCCGTTGGCGGTGGTGTCGACCTGGTAAAGGTAGCACTTGCCCGGATCGAAGTAGCCCAGATAGTTGGTGTCGCTGGAGTAGTCGCCGACGTGGGCCGTGCGCGATGCTGTGGGCCACTCCACCGACAGCGCCAGCGCCAGGTTGCCCGGAACCTCCGAGGTCGAGAACACCGGCTGATTGGCGAGGTTGGCCGCCGAGGCGATCAAGGTGCTGCAGAGCACCAGCCCGAGGCCGGTGGCGATGCCCGCGCGGCGCAATGCGCGAACGGACGAATGAATTCTTGTTTTCATGATTCGCCTGTGCCCTATTCGGGCTTGGTGAAGGAGGCTTGCAGGAATACCTGCGTGTCGCGCGGACCGTCGGCGCGAACGGAGATCCGGTAGATGGGCGGACTGGGAATGGACGGGCCGGGCGTGCTCAGCTGGCTCTGGTCGCCGCCCAGCGTTTCGGTGCTCGACGGGGTATAGACGCAGCCGCTCTTGCCGATGGTCGAGAAAGCGCCAGTGGTGTTGCACATGCGGTCGATCACGTAGCGCACGGTGACGCCGCCGCTGCCCGTGATGGCGCTGCCGGTCGGCGTGAAGGTGTTGCCAGCCACGTCGGGCCCGGTCAGCGTGGTCTTCTTCAGCAGAACCTGCGGGATGCCGTGTTCATTGGCCTGCAGCTGGACCGCGCTGTAGTTCGCCGTCGGCAGATTGGCGGCGGTCGCAGTCGTTTGGACGAGCGCGCCGCCGGTCTGGAACTCCGTCATCGCCTTCGCGATGGCGAGCTCGCCCTGGTTGACCAGATCGCGCTTGAAAGCGAGGTTGCCGGCTCCAAAGAGCGAGTTGCCCGTCGACCGCATGATGGCCACGCCACCGGCGAGCAGCACCACGAGGATGATCAGGCAGAACAGCAGCACCACGCCGCGCTCGCGCGCCGGGCCGTGCATCTTGGAAAGTGTTTTCATGGGAAGGGCAGCAACAGCATGTTGCGAAGCGGGATGGTGGTGTCGATGACGCGGTAGCGGAAATTCCGGTCGGAGGTCGCGATGGTCAGGGTGCGCTGGCTCGCCGCGGCGAGATCGCCGAAGATGGTCAGGCTGGCCGGGGTGACGGGTTCCTTCTCGAACAGGCTGCCTCGCATGACCAGCGCAACGCGCGCCGCCACGATGTGGCGCATGGTGTCGGGCGCGAGCATGAGGGTGCCGATGGTGTAGCCCGCGGTGGCAGGATCGATCCATGTGTCGACGGTGCCATTGCTGTCGGTGTCGACGCCGTACACCGCGTACATGGCGACGACGCCGTCGGCCAGCGCCTGCATGGCCGAGGCGTCGGTGCCCTCGTCGCTGCCGGTGCCGGCCGCTCGCAGCAGGTCATAGGCGACGAGCGTGCGATTGGCGTTCACGCCGATCAGCTGGAACTGCAGGTTGTTGGCGCCCACATTGCCGAGTGGCGTGAAGAGCGCTGTGCCGTCCGCCGCGAGCGTGGCAAGCGATTTGGTGGCGCCGGTCGAGGTGAAGTAGCGCCCGCCCATGGGCAGGACTTCGTTGCCCGCCGCGGCGAATGCCGTCGCGTCCGTCACGTTCACCTGCTCGATCAGGCAGTCGGTCGTGCCTTCGAGGCTCACCAGTCCGATGTCGCCGTTGGCAAGGCCGATGGTGTTGTCCAGTCGCAGGTTGTTGTTGCCCGGGAAACCGGAGCGGATGCGGCGCGGCACGTCGCCCGCCGCTGCGTTGCCGCCCATGACCACGAGGGTGTCCGAGTCGCCGGCGTTGGCGCCCTTGGAAATCAGGAACGGCGCCAGCCGCAGATTGCCCGCCGCGGCGGCCCCTGAGCCGCCGAGCAGCGTGTCGAACGGCGCGGGAAACGCGGACGCGGTTCGCGGCAGGATGGTGGTGGCGGTGCCGCCGATGCTGCGCGCTGCGCTCAGCCGGCAACCGAACAGCCCGCGCGTTCCGGTTTGCGCGAAGCCGGAGCCGGCGCTTCGCAGTACGCGGTCGATCATGTAGGTGGCATAGGAGCCGCTCTGGTTCATGTCGTTGGTTGAGGTGGTGCTGCGCTTGTGCGTCTCGCCGACCGTGACGACGCTGGTCACGGCGAGCACCACGACCAGGCCGATGACCAGCGCCACCAGCAGTTCGACCAGCGTCAGTCCGCGCTGCGCGGCGCGGGCAAAGGGCTTGGAACTGGCGTTCATGGTGTGAGCGGCAGCGCGACGCGCGTGGTGAGGCGGCTGTCCTGTTCGCTGCTTGTGCGCTGGGGGGGGCGCCAGGTGATGAGGATGTCGGCGGTATTGGTTGTGGTGTCTGCGGTGATCGTGACGCTGCCACCGGGCAGGCCGCCGGCTTGCGGGTTGCTGGCGCGGGCGTTCCACGAAGGGCTTCCGGCCGTGGGGTCGATCGACACTGTGCGCTTGGTCCACATGGTGGTCGCGATATCGTTGGCGATCAGGGCGGCGCGGTTGCGGTCTTCCGCATCGATCGACAGGCTGATCGCGCGCGCCTGCAGGCCGATCAGGCCCAGGATGCCCAGCGAGAACAGGAGGATCGAGATGAGGACTTCGATCAGCGCGACACCGGACTGCGAAGCGCGCGCGGAGGGGGGCGTGGGGTGTTGGTGTTTCATCACGCGGGACATCCGTCGGGCTGGGTGTTGGAAAGTGTCTTGGCCGGGTCGCACAGGCGCACTTGCCCGCCAAGGGCGACCAGCACGCGCATCGGACGATCGGCATTGGGAATCGTGATGTCGTAGGCCGCAGCCGCGGCACTGCATGCCACGCCGGTGCCGGGCGTGGGGTTGTCGACCACGCGTCCCAGGGAGTTGAAGCACAGCGTCGCGGGGCCGGTGATCCGCACGTTCGGAGCCAGGCCGGTCAGGCCGCCGCCCTCGATGAACGTGGGGGCGTTCTCCTCGCCCGTGAGGAGCGGCACGAAGTTGACCGACCAATTGGCGCCGTTGGCCACGGCGGTGAGACCGTCCGAGGGATTCGTATCGGCCGTCAGCGAGAACACGGTCTGGCGGCTGCGCCGCAGGGCCTCGGTCTGCGCAAGGCGAAGGCCGTTCTGCAGCGCGTCGGCGACGGTGCGTATGCGGCTGTTGCGTATCCATTCATTCATTGCCGGGAACGCCAGCGCCATCAGGATGCTCAGCAGCACCACCGTCACCATCATCTCGATCAGCGTGAAGCCGCGCGCGCCGTGCGGCGGATGGATGGGCGTCTTCATCAGCAACCCGACTTCCTTGTTGTCCAGCCGGTGGTGCAGGCTGTCCAGCCCGAGCCCGCAGCAGTCGTGGCGCGGGTGTTCTGCTGGTCTACGGTGAACGTGAAACCATTGGTGGAGCCGCTGCCCACGGCCTGCGCTGTGAACGTCGTGGCAGTCAGCGTCGGGCAGGAAATGGTGAAACTGCCTGCCGCGGGCGGCGCGGCGCACGGCGAAATGAACGTGGTGGTGCCGACGGAGCTGTAGGTCCGGTTGTCCTGGAAGAACCGTTCCATGTTGGCGCGCAGCGTCGAAAGGGCGTTCTGGGCATCCACGAGCTGCCCGCGAAGCACGTAGTCCCGATAATTGGGGATCGCGATGGCAGCCAGGATCCCGATGATCGCCACGGTGATCATCACTTCGATCAGCGTGAAGCCGCTCGCAGGGAAGCGATGCGCGGCAACTCGATAGGGGGGCTTTTTGTTCATCAAGGGACACCTTCCGGGGGGCCAAAATGGCCGGGCGCGCATGAGGCGCAACAATTAAAGACAATTGTTAGAGAATGTCTCTCGCGGCTCTTTTTCGCAAAGCCGCTC
The DNA here is from genome assembly GCF_059491885.1 of Variovorax sp. Varisp46. Classification (NCBI taxonomy): domain Bacteria; kingdom Pseudomonadati; phylum Pseudomonadota; class Betaproteobacteria; order Burkholderiales; family Comamonadaceae; genus Variovorax; species Variovorax sp. Varisp46. Next base: position 5,030,970 of record NZ_CP168515.1, on the reverse strand, counting down.
GTCTCCCGTCCACGGCCATTCGTCGGCTCGCCCGGTCGGCACAATCGGCGGAATGACTTCCTGCGCAGCGCCTGCCGAGGCCGTCGCTCTCTCTTCGAAACCCATCGGCGCCGTACGCGCCGGGCTGGTCGCGTTTCCATTTCTCTGCCCGCTCGTGGCCGGTCCTTCGGTCCAGGCCTGGCAGTTGCTTGCCACCTGGGTCTGCCTCGCGGCGATGCTTCTGGCCATTCCTCCCGCAGTGCCGGCGCGCGGCATCTGGGCCTGGCTCGGCATCGCAACGGCGGTGGTCGTGCTTTTCTCCTCTCCATACGCCACAGCTGCTTCGTGGCTGCCCGCCATGGTGGTGCTCGCCGCCATGGCGGCGGCAGCTTGCGCGGGGGCGGGGATGGCGCGCGGCGGGGCGGCCACTTCGAGGGGGCTGGCAATGGGCTTGCTCGTTGCCGGCCTGGTCAGCGCCGTCCTCGGCCTGCTCCAGTACTACGGCCTCGCCGAGCCCTTGGGCCCCTGGACCACCTCACCCCCGCTCGGCCAGGCCTACGGCAACCTGAGGCAGCGCAACCAGTTCGCCACGCTGATCAGCATGGCGCTCGTCGCGGCGCTGTGGCTCTACGCCGTGCAGGCTTCGCCGCGCAAACGGCGCGGGCTTGTAATTGCTGCCTTGCTGTTGCTGGCAGCCCAGGCGGCATCAACCTCCCGGACGGGTTTGCTGCAACTGCTGTCGATCATCGGCGTCGCGAGTGTTATCGCCTGGAGGGAGCGCCGGAGTGTTCCTGCATCGGCCGGCCCTCGTGTTTTCAGCTTGCCGCCACCGGCCGCGCTGCTGGCCGCGATTCCGCTCTATTTCGCCATCTGCTGGGTGCTGCCGCACCTGGTGGCTGGCGGCGGGGTGGAAGGAATGCTGCAGCGCCTCGAGAAGGGTGCGCCCGATGACCACAGCCGCCTGATCCTCTGGCACAACGTGCTTGCGCTGATTGCCGAACGTCCCTGGACGGGCTGGGGCTGGGGCGAACTGAGTTTTGCCCACTACAGCACGCTGTACCCGGGCCCGCGATTCTCCGAAATCCTGGACAACGCCCACAACCTGCCCCTGCACCTGGCCGTCGAGCTCGGCATTCCCGCGGCCGTGCTGATCTGCGGCGGCTTCGTCTGGATGGTGCTTGCCGCCAGGCCTTGGCGCGAGCGCGATCCGGCGCGCCTGATGGCCTGGGGCGTGCTGGCCATGGTCGTGCTGCACAGCCTGCTCGAGTACCCGCTCTGGTACGGGCCGTTCCAGTTGGTGTTCGGCCTGTGTCTCGGCATGCTCTGGCCGGGCCGGATGCCTGCCCGATTCCCGAAGGTGCGGGGGGTGTCTGCCTTCGCTGCGGCAGCGCTCATGGCGATCGTCGTGTACGCAGGCTGGGACTACATCCGCATCAGCCAGATCTATATGCCGCGCAGCGAACGCCTGCCGGCGTACGAAGACGACACGCTCGCCAAGCTGCGAGGTTCGTGGCTCTTCGGGCGCCAGGTGGGTTTTGCCGAACTGACGCTCACGACGGTGACTCCTGCCAACGCGGCAGGGATGCACGCACTCGCCGAACGCACGCTGCACTTTTCACCGGAGCCGCGCGTCATCACCAAGCTGATCGAAAGCGCCGAGTTGCTTGGGCGCGAAGACGAAGCGCGGGCCCAGGCCGAGCGTTTCAGGATCGCCTTTCCCGCGGCGTTCAATCGCTGGCTCGAGGAGCCTGCGGGCGATGCGCCGGCGCCTTGAACATCGGGGACTTGCCCGGTGACTTACCCCGCCACCCAGCTCCCCGACTTCCCCCCATGCTTCTCCAGCACATGCACATCGGTAATCCGCATCCCCCGGTCCACCGCCTTGCACATGTCGTAGATCGTCAATAGCGCCACCTGCACCGCCGTCAGCGCTTCCATCTCCACCCCCGTCGGCCCGACGGTCTCGACGGTCGCCGTGCAGGCCACCTGAGGCGCCGCCCCCGCATCGGCGATCGCAAACGCCACCGCCACGCGCGTCAATGCCAGCGGATGGCACAGCGGGATCAGGTCGCTCGTCTTCTTCGCCGCCTGGATGCCCGCGATGCGTGCGATGCCGAGCACGTCGCCTTTCTTGGCCGTTCCGGACTCGATCAGCGCCAGCGTCGCCGGTTGCATCTCGATGCGGCCGGTGGCCACGGCCACGCGGTGGGTGGCGGGCTTGGCGGCCACGTCGACCATGTGGGCCTGCCCCTGGGCGTCAAAATGGGTGAGAGAGCTCATGTGTGAACGATCGGGTTGGAGGTGCATCATACGAGCCCGAGCCACAGACGAGGAATGCCGCGCTTGACTCCACGACACCCCAGAAAACGCCAGCTGAAGCCCGCCCTGCGGTCGCTGTGCGCTACGTTCCTGATAGCTTCACAGGTGCTGTTGCCAACTTCGGCCCTGGCGCAGATGCAGGTGCTGCCCGGCCTCGGCGACGGCGGCGAGATGACGGCCAGCGCCGAACGCCACCTCGGCGACCAGATCGCCCGCGAGCTGTACCGCGACACCGACTACATCGACGACCCGGTGATCGCCGCCTACGTGCAGGACATCTGGCAGCGCCTGCTGGCGGCGGCCCGCGCGCGCGGCGAGCTCACGCCCGAGCTCGACGAGCGCTTCGCCTGGACGATCCTGCTGGGCCGCGACCGCAACATCAATGCCTTCGCGCTGCCCGGCGGCTACCTGGGGCTCAACCTCGGCCTCGTCGCCGCGGTCGGCAGCCGCGACGAGCTGGCCACGGTGCTGGGGCACGAGCTTTCGCACGTCACGCAGCGCCATATCTCGCGCATCATGACCCGGCAGGGCAAGCAGATGCCGTTGATGCTCGCCGGCCTGATCCTCGGGATGATCGCGGCCGGCAAGAGCCGCAACGGCGATGCCGGCCAGGCCGTGATGATGGGCAGCCAGGCGCTCTTTGCGCAAAACCAGCTGAGCTTCTCGCGCGACATGGAGCGCGAGGCCGACCGCATCGGCTTCGGCGTGATGACACAGGCCGGCTTCGCGCCGCAGGGCGCGGCCGCGATGTTCGAGAAGCTGCAGTACGCCTCGCGCCTCAATGACAACGGCTCGTACCCCTACCTGCGCAGCCATCCGCTGACCACCGAGCGCATCTCCGACATGCAGGGCCGCTTTCAGTTCCGCATGGACGCGGCGCCGCCGGTGCCGCTGGCGATGGACCACGCCATGATCGCCTCGCGCGCCCGCGTGCTGACGCGTCCGGGCGTCGACGTGCTCCGGCTCTGGGTCGAATCCGCCTCCAGCGGCGAGTTCGCGAAGAGTTCACCGGCCCAGCAGGCCGGCACGCTGTACGCGGCGGCGTTGTCGGCCAGGGAAATGCGCGACTACAAGACGGCCCGCGCGATGGCCGAGCGTTTGGCCGCGCGCACGGCGGACGATCCCGCCGCGGCGAAGCAGGCGCGCTGGCTCGGTGCGGAGATCGAGCTGGCCGCGGGCGCAGCGCCGAAGGCGGCCGCGCTGCTCGATGCCAGGTCGAAGGAGCGGCCCGAGATGCTGCTCGCGGCCGAAGCCGCGGCGGCAATGCGACAGCCCGCACCGATGGTTCCCGTGCTGCGCGACTGGGTCGCCGCGAACCCGCGCGATGCGGGGGCGTGGCATGCGCTCGCCACCCTCTACGGCGCGCAGAACGACACGCTGCGCGCGGTGCGCGCCGATGCCGAGGCGAACGTGGCGATCCTCGACTACCCGGCCGCGCGCGACCGCTTCAAGGCGGCCCAGGAAATCATCCGCCAGTCCAAGGTGGTCGATCACTACGAGGCGTCGATCGTCGACACCCGCGCACGGGCCGTGGAAGTGCTGGTGAAGGAGCAGGCGGCCGAGCCGCCGCTGAAGTAGCGGCTCCGCTCAGCGCCTGCCGGGTACCAGCCCGCCCAGCGCGGCCTCGATCAGCAGCCCCAGCAGCGAATACAGCAGCGAGCCGATCAGCGCGGCCAGGAAGCCGTTGACGTGGAAGCCGCCGAGCAGCCCCGACGCGGCCCAGAAAAGCAGCGCGTTGATCACGAACAGGAACAGCCCGAGCGTGATGACGGTGACTGGCAGCGTCAGCACCACCAGCACCGGCCGCACGACCATGTTGAGCAGGCCGATCACCGCGGCCGCGATCAGCGCGGAGCCGAAGCTGGCGACCTGGACGCCGCTGTAGAGATAAGCCACCGCCAGCAGCGCGACGGCGCTGAGCAGCCATTTGAGGATGATGCGCATATGGCAGGCAGGATACCCCAGGGCCTGCAAAACAACGAGCCCCGGTGCGTTGCCGTACCGGGGCTCGCCGAGGGAGTCTCGTCCTGCCTTACTCGGCCAGCTCGTTCGCCAGCACCAGCAGCGCACCCATGCCCATCACGGCGCCGGGAAAGGCCCAACCCGATTGGTGGGCCGGTGTCTGCTCCGGCGTCACCGGTTCCAGGTCGACGCCGATCTTCGGGCGGCGCGCATCGACCACGTGGACGGCCGAATGCTCGCGCTTGAGCTGTGCCGTCAGTTCGGCCAGCGGGCCCTTGGCCAGCACCGGCGTCACCTGGCCGCCATTGCGCTCCAGCAGCGGCAGCATCTGCGCCTGCACCTTGCTGAACCACTTGGCGCGCCAGTTCTCGCGCGCGCTGTGGCTCACCCACTTGCTGATGCGATGCGTCATGCGCGGCGCACAGGCCACCAGCACCCAATGGCGTGCCACGACGCTGTTCGCGTCCGGCGCAAGTTCGGCGAACTGCTCACAGGCGTAGGTGACGTCGTCGACATAAAGAATGACCTTTTCCATGGGTGCTCCTTCAGGTAGTTAGAGTGACAGAGACTGGTTCGGACACGAAGTTCGGGGCAGGGGAGCGACCACCGGCGTTCAGCCGGCCGTCACCGCCTGTTCTTCGGACTTGTTGCGGGCATGCCGCGCGGCCACCCACTTGCCGATCGCCAGCACCAGCAGCGCACCGGCCACACCGGCGGCGTACTTGACCACGTCGGTCTGCGGCACCTTCGGCACCCAGGTCCAGGCGGCGCTGTTCGCCAGCGCGGGGTCGGACACGGCCATCGTGCCGGCGATCCAGCCCAGCAGCATGCCGCCCAGCGTGATGATCATCGGGAAGCGGTCCATCAGCTTGATGACCAGCTGGCTGCCCCAGACGATGATCGGGATGCTCACGAGCAGGCCGAAGATCACGAGCGGCATCTGGTGGCTGTCGCCTGCACCTTGGGCGGCACCTGCAATGGCAATCACGTTGTCCACGCTCATCACGAGGTCGGCCACGATCACGGTCTTGACCGCGCCCCAGAGCTTGTCGCTGCCGGTGATGTTGCCGTGTGCGTCGTCATGATCGGGGGCCAGCAGCTTCACGCCGATCCACAGCAGCAGGATCGCGCCCACCAGCTTCAGGAACGGAATGGCCAGCAGGGTCAGCGCGAAGAAGATCAGGACCACGCGCAGCACGATGGCGCCGGCGGTACCCCACAGGATGCCCTTGGTGCGTTGGGCCGGCGGCAGCTTGCGGCAGGCCAGCGCGATGACGACCGCGTTGTCGCCGCCCAGCAGGATGTCGATCATGATGATCTGACCGACCGCGACCCAGAACTCCGGGGTCATGAACATTTCCATAGATTCCTCTTTTGTCTTCGCGCCCCTGTCTCTCCCTTCAGAGGCGACGACGGAGGCGCATGCAGATGCGTTTCGATTCATCCCATGCAGGGAAGGTCGAAAGCGAGGAATGAAGGCCGGGTGACACCGGGGGCTCCAGAGACTGACGACGCTTCGACCAAACCTGCACAGGTTCAAATCGAAGGTCTCGCTCGACAGCGCTGCGTGCGAGTGCACGTACGTTGTCCGACAGGCCGGAAGTGTTTTGCTTCGTATTGACGACCTGACGATTCGCGCTGCGGTGGACAGCGGTCGGGAGCTACTCCCCTTCGTGGGGGAATTAGAGCATCGAAGTTCGCGGCGGCGCAATCGAAAGTTTTCAGAGATTTAAAGAGAACCGCTTCAAGAGGCGCATGAACATTGGTGGCGACGCTCTTGTTTTGGTAGCAATCTTGTCCCTTCGCCGCTTCGGGACATTGCCGGACTATGATCGCCGTCCGCTGCTTTTTCATGCCCCATGGCCGCCATACACATCACCGACATCGAGGCCGCCATCAACCACTGGCGAGAGAAGACGCCGTCGCCCGACGGCGTCACGCTCGGCCCTGAATTGCGCGCGCTGGCCGAGGTCTACGCGCTCATGGTCTTCCATCACGAGGACGAGGTCGACGAGCTCGGTTTCCCGCCCAAGGCCTGGGCCGCGTGGATGGCCTGGTACGAGAGCACGCCCGACACGCCCTGCATCGCGATCTGCTCGACCAGCCAGGGCGACGACGAATGCAAGGGCTGCGGCCGCAGCTTCGACGAGGTGCAGCACTGGCCCGCCATGACGCCCGTCGAGAAGCGCGCCACGTGGCGCCGCATCACGATGGAAGATTCCGCCTGGCGCTTCAACCGCTATGCCGAACGCGCACGCGAAGCCGAGCCCCCGCCGCCATCCGCGGCCGAGCCCGAATTCGACCCCGACGACGAGAAGAACTGGGCGCCCTGAGCATGCGCCGCCTCGCGCAAGCCCCCAACCTCGCGATCGCGGCGGTGTGGGTGCACGCCTTGCGCGAAGAGGGCGTGGCCGCCACCGTGCAGCGCGAATTCCTCGGGGCGGTGATGGGCCAGCTGCCGCCCGACCAGTGCCTGCCCGAGATCTGGATCGACGACGAAACCCAGTTCGACCTGGCCAGGCGCCTGCTGCATGAACTGCAGCACCGCCCGCAGCGCAGCTGGCGGTGCGTGTGCGGCGAGCAGGTCGAAGGCGGCTTCGAGCAGTGCTGGCAGTGCGGCGCGATGATGCCGGCGGCTTAGCCGCGCGGGCCTACTTCCACTTGAGCAACTCGACGTCGATGCTGTTCACCCCGTCGCCCAGCGTCAGCGTGTTTTCCTGGATCGTCGCCTGCAGCTGCATGCTGCGCTGCGCCAGCGCGGCCAGCGCCTGCGAGGCATTCGTTGGCACGCGATAGACCTTCAGGTTCTGCGGCCGCGTGAGCTTGTTCTCGATGCCGCGCCACCAGATCTCGGCCGCGTGGTTGAAGCAGTAGACGATCACCTCGTCCGCCTTGCCGCAGGCCTTGATGATGGGCTTGTCTTCCGGCTGGCCGACCTCGATCCAGATCTTCACTTCGCCCGTGAAGTCGCGCAGCCAGACGTCGGGCTCGTCGACGTTCGACAAACCGGCGCCGAAGGCCAGCGTGCCGTCGCCGTTGCACACGTCCTGCAGCTGGTGCGCGTTGAGCGCGAGCGCGACGAGCCGGATCATCATGCGTTCGTCGGTCTCGCTGGGGTGGCGCGCCAGGGTCAGCGCATGGTCGGCGTAGTAGCCGTGGTCGATGTCGGCCACCGCGAGGGTGGCCTTGAAGATGGTGGATTTGAGGGCCATGGGTGCGCGAGTGTATTAGTTGGGCCCGATCGCGCACCCGGCGTGCGTCAGAACGCCACCGAAGCCTGCAGGTAGACCGTGCGCGGCTGTCCCACGTACTTGCCGCCGTTGTTGTCCACCGAGCGGTTGAAGTAGCGGCGGTCGAACAGGTTCTTCACGCCCACCGCGAGCTTCAGGTTGCGCATCGATGGGCCGAAGTCGTAGGCCGCGCGCAGGTTCATCGTGGCGTAGCCGGGGATGTCACCCAGCCGGCCGGTCGCGTCTTCCAGCGTGACGTACCTTGCGCCGTCGTCCGGCGAACCCGGCGAGCGCTGCTTCGACTGCGCGTAGATGTCGGCGTTGAAGGTCCACGGCCCGCGCTCGTAGCGCGCGCCCAGCGTCGCCACCTGGCGCGAATAGAAGGGCAGATCGCGCCCGGCGAAGGCGCCGGCCTTCGAGATGGCCTGCGTGTACGTGTAGGTGCCGGACACCGACAGCCCCTTGAGCGAGTCGCTCAGCGTGCCGAGGTCGTAGCGCAGCGCCGACTCCAGCCCGCGGTGGCGCGTCGCGCCCAGGTCGGTCCACTGGCCGACGTCGCCGGTGATGGAACGCGCCAGCAGCAGCTCCTTGTCGAAGTTGATGTTGAACAGCGTGAGCTCGCCGCTCCAGGCCTCGCCCTTGTAGTGCGTGCCGATCTCGTACGTCTTGGCCTTCTCGGGGTGCAGCCCGGTGGTCGACTGCGCGAGCTGCGCGTACTGCTGCGGCCCGAACGAGACACCCGCGTTCGCGAACACCGACCAGCGATCGCTCATGCGATGGAGCACCGACAGCGTGGGCAGCCATTCGTCGGAGTCGATCTTCGGGTAGATCGCGTTGGTGACGCGGCCGTTGGTGAGGCTGTAGACGTCGTTGAACGAGCGGATCGATTCGTGGCGCACGCCGGGCGTGATCGTCCAGTTGCCGAAGTCGATGCGGTCGTCGATGTAGAACGCGTGCGCGGTCGTGCCCCCCTTGCTGGTCTGGTAGGCCGGGTTGGCCAGGCCGAAGGCGTCGAAGCCCGGGCGCGGCTGGTAGTAGGCGCTGCGCGTCGCGACTTCGGAGGCCTCTTCCTTCAGGTAGCGGTAGCCGACGCTGACTTCCTGCACCACGCTGCCCGAATCGATCAGGCGCGAGTAGCGGGGTTCGACCGCGAAGGTCTTGTAGTTGCGCGGCGCCGAGGTGAGGCGGCGCCGGCCGCTGCTTGCGCCGGTGCCTTCCTGCTCGAGAAAGCTGCTGCGGTACGAGTCCGTGTAGTAGGTCAGCATCTCGAACTTGTTGATGCCGTCGTTGTGCGTGTACTTCACCGAGCCGTCGGTGCGGCGGCCGGTGAACTCGTCGAAGGGGCGGTCCGACTGGAACGGATTGGCCGCGAACTGCGCCGTCGTCAGGCCGCCGGGCATGCGGCCCTTGCCTTCGAAGTGGTGCAGCGTGACGGCGACGTCGTCGGTCTTCGAGATGCGGTAGGCGCCCTTGAGCATCAGGTCGTCGATGCTGGTGTGGTCGTTGCTCTGGCGGAAGCCGTCGCCGTGCGTGCCCGAATACAGCACCGCCAGGCCCAGGCCGTTCTCGTTGGTGCCGCCGATGAAGAGGTTGGGCGTGGTCTTGGTGCCGCCGCCGTGCCCGGCGCTTTCCACGCCCACGCTCACCTCGCCCGAGAACTGCTTCGGGATCGCGCGCGACACGAAGTTGATGATGCCGCCCACGTTCTGGGGGCCGTAGCGCACCGAGCCCGCGCCGCGCACCACGTCGACCGCTTCCAGGTTGCCCAGCGACAGCGGTGCCAGCGACAGCTGCGGCTGGCCGTAGGGCGCGTAGGCCAGCGGCACACCGTCGAGCAACACGGTGGAGCGCGGCGACAGCCGCGAGGTCAGGCCGCGCACACCCACGTTGAGCGAGATGTCGCTGCCGCCGGTGCCGTTGCTCTCCTGAACCTGCACGCCGGGCATCTGGCGCAGCACGTCGCGCACGTTGGACGAGCCGCTTTCCTGGATCTGCTTGCGCTCGATGATGCTTCGGGCACCGGGATGCTCGAGCACCTTGGTTTCGCTGGGGCTGCCGAGCCAGTCGCCGGTGACGGTGACGGTTTCCAGCGACTTGGCCGCGTCGGCGGCAGCGGGCTCGGCCTCGGCGGCGAAGCCCTGCAGGCTCAGGGGAAGCAGCGCCATCGCGATGGCTGTGCGTTTGCGTGTGAACAACAAGGGAGATTCCTCCTGCGGTTTTTTGATGGTGAAGAAGTGGGTCGCGCGCGGCGTGGAGCCGTTCAGGGCGCCGTCCTGCCTCGGGCAAGCGTGTCGTTGTCGCGGGCGGCGCTCGCCACGGCGCGCCGGCGCCACCACAGCCAGACGCCGCTCAGGCCCAGGCCGCCGAGCGCCAGGCCCAGCAGCGCCGTGAGCGTCTCGTGCAGCGGGCCGCCCAGCTCGCCGGTGTGCAGTGGGTAGATCACCGCCACCGCGCCGTTGCCCGCGTCGAGGTCCTGCCACTTGCGCGCGGCCAGCACCTCGCCCGTCACAGGGTTCAGCCACACCGAGCCGATGCCGTTCGGATGCGGGTCGTCCGAGAGGCGGAAGCGCACCCGCATCGGCCGGCTGGTCTTGGCGGGCACCTGGATGAAGCCGATGGGCTGGCCCGGGTACACCTGCCGGGCGCGGGCCACGAGCTCGTCCAGCGGCAGGCGCGGGCCGGCCGCCGCACCCTTGGCGATCACCGGCGGCTTCAGCGGCTGCTGCCCCATCGCGCGGGAGATGGCATCGCCCAGCGGCCGCCACGCCATGTACGCGCCCGTGGCCACCGACACCGCGATCAGCAGCCCGAGCACCGCGCCGCCGGTGCGGTGCAGGTCGAACAAGCCGCGCAGCAGCCCGCGGTTCAGCACGATGCGCAGCGAGGGCGGCCAGCGCACCGGCCACCACAGCACGATGCCCGTGACCAGCAGGAACAGGTAGGCCAGCGCGGCGAAGGCGAGCACGCCCTTGCCGGTGTCGTCCAGCAGCAGGCTGCTGTGCAGCTCGAACAGGATGTTGTAGGCGCCCTCGTGCGTGCCGCGCCGCCCCTGTTCGGCGCCGGTGGCGGGGTCGAGGTAGAGCGTGCCTTCCCACTTGCCGCGCACCAACACCCACAGCGTGTCGGTGGGCTTGCGCGGTGGGCGCAGCGTGAAGTTGGCGTCGGGGCCGAACTCGGCCGCGAGGTGCTGGCGCAGGGGCTCCAGCGGCAGCGCGGCCGTGGTGGCATCACCGGCCGAGCGGGCGATGAAGAAGTCGGGATGCGCCTGGCGGTCGAGCGGCAGCGCCATCACCAGCACGGCGCCGAGCAGGGCGGTGAGTGCGAGGATCGGACCGAGCGTGAGGCCGATCCAGCGATGAACCTTGAGCCAGAGGCGTCTCAGAGGGGTGCGCATGACCAACAGAGGAGCGGCGGGCCCCTCGGAGAATGTTGTTGGCTGGCGCCCCGCGGGGGCGTTGGCTGGAAAAGATAACCACCGACGCAAAACAGCCGCCTTCAGGCGGCTGGTGCATCGATACAGGAAGCCTAAATTCTACTGGCGAGTTCCGCCGCCTTGCCCACGTAGCTGGCGGGGGTCATAGCCAGCAGGCGGGCCTTTTCCTCCTCCGGAATGGCGAGCGAGCGGATCAGTCCGTGCAGCGCCTCGGCCGTCACGGTCTTGCCGCGCGTCACTTCCTTGAGCTGCTCGTAGGCGCCCTGCACGCCGAAGCGGCGCATCACCGTCTGGATCGGCTCGGCCAGCACTTCCCACGAGGCGTCGAGGTCTTCGGCCAGCGCTTCCTCGTTCAGTTCGAGCTTGCCCAGGCCAGTGGCCAGGCTCGCGTAGGCCAGCGTGGCGTAGCCGAAGGCCACGCCGATGTTGCGCAGCACCGTGCTGTCGGTCAGGTCGCGCTGCCAGCGGCTGATCGGCAGCTTCTCGCTCAGGTGGCGCAGCACCGCGTTGGCCAGGCCCAGGTTGCCTTCGGCGTTCTCGAAGTCGATCGGGTTGACCTTGTGCGGCATCGTCGAGGAGCCGATCTCGCCCTTCTTGAGCCGCTGCTTGAAATAGCCCAGGCTCACGTAGCCCCAGATGTCGCGCGAGAAGTCGATCAGGATCGTGTTGATGCGCGCGACGGCGTCGAACAGCTCGGCCATGTAGTCGTGCGGCTCGATCTGGATGCTGTACGGCTGGAAGTTCAGGCCCAGGCCCAGCGGCGCGGGCGTTTCGATCACCTTGCGGCTGAAGGCTTCCCAGTCGAAGTCAGGCCAGGCGGCCAGGTGGGCGTTGTAGTTGCCGACCGCGCCGTTCATCTTGCCCAGCAGCTGCACCGCGGCGATCTGCGCGCGGGCCTTCGACAGGCGCACCGTCACGTTGGCGATTTCCTTGCCGACCGTGGTCGGGCTGGCGGTCTGGCCGTGCGTGCGCGAGAGCATCGACACGCCGGCGAACTGGTGCGCCATTTCGCGCAGCTTGGTGATCAGGCCGTCGATGGCCGGCAGCACCACCTTGTCGCGCGCGGCCTGGATCTGCAGGGCGTGGCTGGTGTTGTTGATGTCCTCGCTGGTGCAGGCGAAGTGCACGAACTCGGCGGCTGCGAGCAGCTCGGGCCGGGCTTCGAACTTGGACTTGATCCAGTATTCGACCGCCTTCACGTCGTGGTTGGTGGTTTTCTCGATTTCCTTGATGGCCAGTGCGTCGGCCTCGGAAAAATGGGACACGAGGCCCAGCAGGTACTTGCGGGCGCCGCCCGTGAGGGGCTTGAATTCGGCGAAGCCGCAGTCGGACAGCGCAATGAACCACGCCACTTCGACTTGCACGCGGCGGTGCATATAGCCCTGTTCGCTCATCAGCGGGCGCAGTGCCGCGAGTTTGGCCGCATAGCGGCCGTCTAGGGGGGAGAGGGCGGAGACGGTGGAAAAGCTCATGCCCGAATTTTAGGCGGCCGCCGGTCCGTGGGGTGGTCCCGACAGATTGGGGCCGATTCGGGCTCCGGTTTCCTCGTTCACCTAAAATGACTCTCAACAAACGTCATTTAAGCAGGGAGAGAGTCTTCATGAAACTGATCGGATCCGCCGCCAGCCCTTATGTGCGCAAGGTGCGCGTGGTGCTGGCGGAGAAGCGGCTCGATTACCAGTTCGTGCTCGAGGACGTTTGGGCCTCCGACACCACGATCTCCCATTCCAACCCGCTCGGCAAGGTTCCCTGCCTGATCATGGAAGGCGGCGAGGCGATGTTCGACTCCCGCGTGATCGTCGAATACCTGGACACCCTCTCGCCGGTCGGCAAGCTGATTCCCCAGCAAGGCCGGGAGCGCGCCGAGGTCAAGACCTGGGAGGCGCTGGCCGATGGCGTCATGGACGCCGGCGTGCTCTGGCGCCTGGAAGCCACCTGGGCCGGGCGCAGCGACGGCGAGCGCAGCGCAGCCTGGATCGAGCGCCAGCGCAACAAGGTTGAGGGCGGCATTGCCGCGATGGCCAAGGGCCTGGGCGACAAGCCTTTCTGCAGCGGCATCCATCTGAGCCTGTCGGACATCGCGGTGGGCTGCACGCTGGGCTGGCTGGACCTGCGCTTTCCCGATATCGACTGGCGGGGGGAGCACGGCAACCTGGCCAAGCTGTACGACAAGCTGATGCTGCGGCCCAGCTTCATCGACACCAAACCCTGAAAAAAGGCGCCGCGAGGCGCCTTTTCAACGTCTGCGGCTGGAAGACAAAAATGCTGCGAGGCGCCCCGACGCGAAGGAGGGAGGGAGGGAGGAGGAGAAGAATCGCCTCGGGATTTCGACCGGACGACAAGCACCCGGAAGACCTCGCAACATGAAAACGGGTGGGCAATCGCTGCCCACGCGATTTAGGAGCGCGGCATCCGCTGCACGGTTCCCGCTCGTTTGGTAAACGTTTGTGTCGCCAAATTCACCACGACCGGACGTGTCGGTGTCAATTGGGTCCGAGCTGCTTCTCGATGACGTTCACGAAGCCGTTCTCATCGGGCGCCGTCATGCTCGACCACGCCTGTACGACCTTGCCGTCGCGCCCGATCAGGTATTTGTAGAAATTCCACTTCGGCGTGGTGCCCGAGGCCTGCGCGAGCTGCTTGAACAGCGGATTGGCGTCGGTGCCGCGCACCGACGACTTGGCGAACATCGGGAATTTCACCCCGAAAGTGCTTTCGCAGAAGTCGGCAATTTCCTTGTTGGAGCCCGATTCCTGGGCGAAGTCATTCGACGGAAAGCCCAGCACCACGAGCCCGCGCGCGCGATATTTCATGTCCAGCGACTCCAGCCCCTTGTATTGCGGGGTGAAACCGCAGAAGCTGGCCGTATTGACCACCAGAACCACTTTGCCGGAATACTGGCACAAAGACTGGGGTTTTTCGTCCTGCAGCCTTGGGAAGGTGTGTTGCAGGATTGCAGGACATCCCGCGGCCTCTGCCGGAGCGGGTGCCGCGGAGGCTGTCTGGGCGTGGGCCGGCAGCATCGAAACGAGGCCCGCCACGAGGGAAACCGCGGGGGCGCATCGCCAGAGCGTCGACAATAAGAAAAGGGTTCGCATCGCGGGATCCTGGTTCAAAAAGGAGATGTGCATCCGTGCCGCAGCGGCGCGTATATCCGCATCATCGCGCGTCTGTCATGGTCGCGCCAAACGGGCCGACTAAAATCGGCGGCCATAGAAAGACATTGATGCTCTATCCGGAACTCTTCAGACAACTCGAATCCGTCCGTTGGGACATGGACAAGGACATTCCCTGGCAGTCGTTCGACGCTTCCTTGCTGTCGGAAGAGCAGGCCCAGACCATCAAGATGAATGCCATCACCGAGTGGGCGGCGTTGCCGGCCACCGAGATGTTCCTGCGCGACAACCGCCACGATAGCGACTTTTCCGCTTTCATGTCGATCTGGTTCTTCGAGGAGCAGAAGCATTCGCTGGTGCTCATGGAATACCTGAAGCGCTTCAGCCCCAAGCACGCGCCCACCGAGCAGGAACTGCACGAAGTGCGCTTCGACTTCGACCCGGCCCCGCCGCTCGAAACCCTCATGCTGCATTTCTGCGGCGAAATCCGCCTCAACCACTGGTACCGCCGCGCCGCCCAGTGGCACACCGAGCCGGTCATCAAGCACATCTACACCACGCTGAGCCAGGACGAAGCCCGCCACGGCGGCGCCTACCTGCGATACATGAAGCGCGCGATGGAGAAGTTCGGCGACGAGGCCCGTGCCGCCTTCACCAAGGTCGGCGTGCTGATGGCCAGCGCGCGCCGTACCGCGCAGGCGCTGCATCCGACGAACCTGCACGTCAACAAGGCGCTGTTCCCCAACGACACCATCCAGAGCCGCATGCCCGACCCGGACTGGCTGGAGCACTGGCTCGACAAGCAGATCAAGTTCGACGCCGTCTGGGAAACCAAGGTCGGCGAGCGCATCCTGCACAACCTGAGCCTGCTGATGAACCGCAGCTTCAAGACCGTGCAGGAGCTGAACCGGTACCGCAAGGAAATCGCGGCGACCCTCGGCCCCAAGCCTGAATACCAAGGCGCATAGCTGTTGTTCGCCCCCAAGGCTGCGCGCGCTTCGTGTCGCTTCGCCAGCCCCCTGCGAGGGGCGGCCGTGCGCGGCGGCCCTGCCGGAAATGCCACCCTCTCTTTAGGGGTTGTCACAAACCTCGGCCGTCATCCGTCTTATGGCCATGGACGACCCGACCCTCACCTTCGACAGCCACCGCAGCCGCCTGCAGGGCATCGCCTACCGCATGCTCGGCTCCATGGCCGAGGCCGAAGAGGTCGTGCAGGACGCCTGGCTGCGCTGGCACGAAGCCGACAAGGCGAGCTTCGACAGCGCCGAAGCCTGGCTCGTGACCGTCGTCACCCGCCTGTCGATCGACCGGCTGCGCGCCGCCAAGGTCCAGCGCGAGCACTACATCGGCGCCTGGATGCCCGAGCCCGTGCTGACCGATGCGCCCGAAAGCCCCGAACAGCTGCTCGAGCGCGCCGACAACATCTCCGTCGCCTTCCTCGCGGTGCTGGAGCGCCTCGCGCCCGAGGCCCGCGCCGCCTTCCTGCTGCGCGAAGTGTTCGACGCCGACTACGACGAAATCGCCCGCACGCTCGGCAAGAGCGAGGCCGCCTGCCGCCAGCTCGTGCACCGCGCCAAGGCGCAGGTGCAGGAGGGGCGCCCGCGCTTCAGCGTGCCGCGCGAAACGCACCAGCGCCTGCTGCGCGCCTTCGCCGACGCCGCCGCGCGCGGCAGCCTGCAGGACCTGAAGGCGCTGATGGCCGAGGACGTCGAACTCATTGGCGACGGCGGCGGCAAGGTGCAGAGCTTCAGCAAGATCCTGCGCGGCAGCCAGCGCCTGGCGCAGCTCTACTTCGCGCTCTGGCGCCGCCTGGGGCCGGCGGTGCGCATGGAGCTGGTCGAGATCAACGGCGAGCCCGGGCTGCTGCGCTTCGTCGACGGCGCACTCGAATCGGCCCAGACCTTCGAGATCGAGGACGAGCGGATCGTGCGCATCCGCGCGCAGCGCAACCCGGACAAGCTGGCGCACATCGCACGCCTGTATTTTTCTTCGCCGAAAGAATAATTTCGCGCGGTGTGTCACAAGGCGCTCGGCCGGCACGTCTTCAGGGGGTAGGCAGATTCGTTTCAACCCACTCATTGGAGTCAGAGCACCATGAACAGCACCCCCCGTCTCAACTGGTACAAGACCGTCCCCAAGGCCTTCCAGGCCATGCTCGGCGTGAACGGCGCCTACGAGGCCACCACGCTCGGCAAGACGCTGCTCGACCTGGTCTACGCCCGTGTCTCGCAGATCAACGGCTGCGCCTATTGCCTCGACATGCACGTGCGCGACCTGCGCCAGCAGGGCGAAGACTGGCAGCGCATCAACAGCCTCGCGACCTGGCGCGAAGTGAGCTTCTTCAGCGAGCGCGAGCGTGCCGCCTTCGCCTGGGCCGAAACGCTGACGCGTCTGTCCGAGCACCATGGCGGCCGCGACGCCGAGTTCGAGGCGCTGCGGGCGCATTTCAGCGAAGTCGAGATCGCCGAGCTTTCCGTCGCCATCGCGCAGATCAATGCCTGGAACCGCATGGGCGTCGGCATGCGCATGCCGGTGGCCGTCAAGGCCATGCCCTGAGCCGTCGCCGAGGCGGCCTCGGGGCAGCGCTCAGCGGCGCTCCACCACCATCGGCGAGATGCGCAGGCTCTCGCGCAGCTGCGTGACCGCCTCGCCGGCCGCATTGCGCGAGGTGAAGGGACCGGCCTGCAGCCGGTGCGTGCCAGCCTCGCTGAAAACCCGCAGCTGCGATGCCAGCGAAGGCACGCCGCGGGACGCCTGGTTCTGCAGGCTCTCGGCACCTTCGCGCTCACGGAACGCGCCGAGCTGAACCCAGAAGCCCGGCAGGGCGGTGGACGGTGCGGGCGCTCCGGCCGCCGGCAGCGCGGATGGTGAAGGTGCGGCTTGCAGCGGCGCGAGGTCGTTCACCACGATGGCCTGGCGTGGCGGCGTGGAAGGCGGCCACTGTGCCGATTCGGTTTCGGTGCCGGGCGGATTGCCCGTCGCCATCGGTGTTTGCGGCGCGACCGGCATCGTCGACGCGGGCGGCGGCATGTCGTTGTCCGCCGCGGCTATCGGCGCCACCCATTCGGCCGGCACCCGCACTTGCTGCGCGCTCGCCACACGTGCCGCCGGCACCCGCGCGGAGACGGGCACGAGGGCGGGCGCAGCGGCGTAGGCCGTGCCGGCGTCGCGCCGCCATGCGCCGGTGCGGATGTCCTCGTTCGTGATCCGCTCGATCTCCACCGGTGCCACGCCGCGCAGCAGGTCGAGCTTCAGCGCGGCCGTGTAGCTCAGGTCGATGACGCGGCCGTCCACGAAGGGCCCGCGGTCGTTCACGCGCACGATCACCTCGCGCCCGTTGGCGGGGTTGCGCACGCGCACGTAGCTCGGCAGCGGCAGCGTCTTGTGCGCGGCGGTCATTGCGTACATGTCGTAGGGCTCGCCGCTCGAAGTGGATGCCGCATGGAACTTGCGGCCATACCAGGAGGCTAGCCCCGATTCGCGGAAGGGCCGGTCGTCGGTGATCGGCTGGTAGCCGCGGCCCAGCACGGTGTACGGCTTGCTGGTGCCGCCGCTGGCACGGATGGATTCGATGCGGGGCTCGGCGTCGGGCACGCTGGCGAGGTCCGGCGGAATGTTCGTGCCTGGCCCGTCGCGGCCGCTGGCAACGCCGCCGCCGCTGCGCGGACCGCTGGCGCAGCCCGCAAGAAGGATGGCGACGGCGACCGCGCACGCGGCCAGCGCGGTGGTGGCGGGAGAACGGACGCCGTCAGCCAAATACGGCCTTCCATAGTGCCAGCATCGCGTCGCGCTCGGCGGCCAGTGCGGGCGGTGTGACCTGGGTCGGCTCTTCGTTCAGGCGCGCGCGATGCTGCACGCGGCGCAGCTCGCGATAGGCCCGTGCCGCATTGCGGCCCACGCCTTCAGGCAGCAGTCCCGCGAGTTCGGCGCGCAGCAGCAGGGCGATGTTGCCCACGTTCGGAATCAGCTCGGGGTGCTCGCCCGACGACGACAGCACCAGGAACTGCACCGCGAATTCGGCGTCGACCATGCCGCCGGGGCTGTGCTTCACGTCGAACCGGTCGGCCTTCACGGGCCGCGCGCCACGCAGCTTGTCGCGCATCGCGATGATCTCGGCCTTCAGTGCCTCGCGGTCGCGCGGCGACACCAGCACGGCCTCGCGCACCTGGTCGAAGCGCGCGCCGAGTTCGGCGCCGTGGTCCTCGCTGCCGAGCACGAAGCGCGCGCGCGTCATGGCCTGGTGTTCCCAGGTCCACGCGGTATTGCTGCCGCGGCCGAGCTGGTACTTTTCGTAGGCTTCGAAGCTGGTGGTCAGCAGGCCCGAGTTGCCGTTGGGACGCAAGGCGGTATCGATCTCGAACAGGTCGCCTTCGCGCGTCTTCACCGTGAGCCAGTTGATGAGCTTGCGCACATAGGCGGCGTAGACCTCGCCGGCGCGCTCGTCGTCGTCGTCATAGACGAACACGATGTCGAGGTCGCTGCCGTAGCCCAGTTCCTTCCCGCCCAGCTTGCCGTAGCCGATGATCGCGAACTGCGGCACCTCGCGGTGCCGGTTGCGCACGTGCGGCCAGCACCAGTGGGCGGTCACGCGCAAAGTGGTGTCGGCCAGCGCGCTCAGGTCGTCGGCCACCTGCTCGACCGTGATGCGGCCATCGACGTCGCGTGCCAGCGTGCGGAACACCTCGGCGTGGTGGGCGTGGCGCAGCAGGTTCAGCAGGCGCTCTTCGTCGGCTTCGCCGGTGCGGGTGAGCGAGGCGTGGCGCGCCTCGAGCTCGCGCTCGAACTCGGCGGCCACGAAGCGGCCCGACAGCATTTCGTCGCTCGCCAGCTCGTCGATCACGCCCGGGTGCTGCATCAAGTAGCGCGCGGGCCACTTCGCGGCGCCGAGCAGGCGCAGCAGGCGTTGCTGCACGGCCGGGCGTTCGACCAGCAGCGCGAGGTAGCTCTCGCGGCGCAGCAGCGGTTCGATCCAGTCGGCCCAGCGCAAGGCCGCGTCGACATGGCGCGGCGTTTGTCCCGGGCCGTCGCCATCGGGCTCCTTGAGCCATTGGCCGGTGCGCTGCACCAGCTGGCGCAGTCGCCCGCGCGTCTCCTCGCGCAGGGCGAGCACGCGCGGCGTTTCGCACCAGTCGCGGATGCGGTCGGCGAAGGCGGCTGGCAGATCGTCGAGCAGATCGGCGAGATCGGCCGGCGCGGCGGAGGCCTTCTTGCCATTGCACTTGCCGTTGCAGGGCTTCTCGCCGCCGAGCAGCTTGTCGAACTCCTGCGCGACGAACTCGCGGTGCGTGTCGAGCTGCTCGAGGAAGGCGCAGCAGTCGTAGCCCATGGTCTGGGCAATCCAGCGCAGGTCGTCGTCGGACACCGGCAGCGCGTGGGTCTGCTGGTCGTCGAGGTATTGGATGCGGTGCTCCACGCGGCGCAGGAACTCATAGGCCGCCGCCAGCGCATCGGCGGTTTCCTGCGGCATGAGGTTGGCGCGCGCGAGGCGCTGCAGCGCATCGAGCGTGGGCCGCGTGCGCAGTTCGGGGAACTGGCCGCCGCGCACCACCTGCAGCAGCTGCACGGTGAACTCGATCTCGCGGATGCCGCCGCGCGACAGCTTCACGTCGTTGGCGCGCTCGGGCCGCCCGGCGCTGCGGCGCGCCGACTGCTCGCGGATCTGCCGGTGCAGCACGCGCAGCGAATCGAACACGCTGTAGTCGAGGTAGCGCCGGAACACGAAAGGCAGCACCGCGCCGCGCAGCCCCTGGGCTTGGCCCGCGAGCACGATGTCGCGCGGCGCCACCACCCGGCTCTTCATCCAGGCGAAGCGCTCCCACTCGCGGCCCTGCACCTGGAAATATTCTTCGAGCGCATCGAGCGAGACCACGCTCGGGCCCGAATTGCCGTTGGGCCGCAGCGCCAGGTCGACACGGAACACGAAGCCGTGCTCGGTGGTGTCGCCCACCAGCGCGTAGATGCGCTTCACGGCGCGCCCGAAGTATTCCTGGTTCGACAGCCGGCCGCGGCCGTCGGCATCGCCGGCGGTTTCGCCGTCGACGTCGTAGAGGTAGATCAGGTCGATGTCGCTCGACACGTTGAGCTCGCGCGCGCCGAGCTTGCCCATGCCGACGATCCACAGCTGCGAGCGCTGGCCTTCGGGGCCAAGCGGGGCGCCGTGCGCGGTGTCGAGTTCGTGGCAGGCGTCCTGGCACGCAATATCGAGTGCCAGCTCAGCCAGTTCGGTGACGGCGGTGGTCACCACGGCCAGCGGCGCCTGTTCGTCGCAGTCGAGGGTCACGAGCCGCTCCATCACGAGCTGCCGCACAATCCGCAGTGCATCGCCGACGTTGTCCCCACGCCGGCGCAATGCCTCGTAAGCCACCATCATCGACTCGCGCCGCGGCGCACCAGGGGGAAGCAATGAAAGCTCGGCCGCATACCTGCGACGCAGGCGCTGCACGAAGCGTGAGTAAGAAGATGACGCGGCCTGCGTCGAAGTGTCTGGCAAGTGGTTCACACTGATGCTGGTTTCCGTGGAACCCCTCTGAATGCTGGCGGTCATAATTCCCGACACAGCGCGATCCTCAATGAACGACACGGCGTCTTCCCCTTCACGTCTGCTCAAATTAACCGCTGTGACAGCGCGCTGGCTGCTGAGTCTGTTGATCGCTGCATGGCTTCTGCTGGCGCTGTCAGTCGTTGTCCTACACGCGTGGATTGTGCCGCGAATCGGCGATTTCCGCGGTGCACTGGAGGCACAGGCTAGCAAGGCGATCGGCGTGCCGGTCCGCATCGGATCGATCACCGCCCGCTCCGAAGGGCTTTTCCCGGCCTTCGAATTGCGCGACGTGGTGCTGCTCGACGCCGGCAAGCGCGAGGCCCTGCGCCTCGTGCGCGTGGTGGCCAGCGTGTCGCCGCGCTCGCTCTGGAGGCTCAACTTCGAGCAGCTCTACATCGAGGGACCGCAACTCGACGTGCGCCGCGACACTCAGGGAAAACTCCATGTGGCCGGTTTGCACATGGCGACCGACACGAGCGGAGAAACTCGCGGTGCTGACTGGTTTTTTGCCCAGCGCGAACTGGTCATCGAAGGCGGCACCGTGCGCTGGACCGACGAGCAGCGCCAGGCCGAACCGCTGCTGCTGACGGACGTGCGCTTCGTCGCGCGCAACAGTGCCCGGCGCCACGGGCTGCGGCTCGACGCCACGCCGCCGGCCGGCTGGGGCCAGCGCTTCACCCTGCGCGGCCAGTTCCGCCAGCCGCTGCTGTCCATCCGCAGCGGCCACTGGCAGACCTGGGACGGCCAGCTCTATGCCGACCTGCCCTACATCGACGTGACCCGGCTGGGCCAGTACGTGTCGCTCGACGCCCGCATCCGCGAAGGCAACGGCGCGCTGCGCCTGTGGGCCGACGTGGACGACGGCCAGGTCGTCGGCGGCGCGGCCGACCTGGGGCTCGACAAGGTCGACGTGTCGCTCGACAAGGGCCTGCAGCCGCTGGTGCTGCGCACCGTCACGGGCCGCCTCGCGGGGCAGCTCACCGAGGAGACGCTGGAGTTCTCGACCACCGCGCTGCAGTTCGACACCAGCGACGGCCTGCGCTGGCCCGGTGGCAACCTGTGGCTGCAGCACACGCCGAACCGGGGCCGCACGCCCGAGCACGGCGCGCTGCGAGCCGACCGCCTCGACCTGGCTGCGCTGGCCCTCATCGCCGACCGGCTGCCGCTGGGCGACGCCACGCACCGCATGCTCGACGCCTACGCACCGCGCGGCCTCGTCGAGCGCGTCGACCTAAACTGGCAGGGCCCGCTGGGGGCGCCCAGCCGCTACCAGGCCAAGGGCCGCGTCAGCGGCCTGCGCATCGCCTCGCAGCCCGGCAGGCTGGATGCGGCGGCCACACCGCCCAAGACCCGTCCCGGCACCCCCGGCCTGAGCGGCGCCGCGGTCGACTTCGACGCCACCCACACCGGCGGCACCGCCACGCTCGCCATCGCACAGGGCACGCTCGAATTCCCGGGCGTGTTCGAAGAGCCGGTCATTCCCATCGACCGGCTCTCGGCGCAGCTGCAATGGAAGCTCGACAACGGCAACGCGCAGCTGCAGCTGTCGAAGCTGCGCTTCGCCAACACCGACGCCGAGGGCGATGCCGAAGCCACCTGGCGCACCAGCGACCCGGCCGTCTCCAGCGGCCACGGACGCTTTCCCGGCGTGCTCGACCTGCAGGGCAAGCTGACCCGCGCCGACGGCACGCGCGTGTTCCGCTACCTGCCGCTCGACATTCCGCAGCACACGCGCGACTACGTGCGCAACGCCGTCACCAAGGGCGTCGCCAGCAGCGTTGACTTCCGCGTGCGCGGCGACCTGCACGACATGCCCTTCATGGACCCGAAGCAGGGCGACTTCCGCATCGCCGCCAAGGTGGCCGACGTCAACTACGCCTACGTGCCGCCGTCCTCCGCGCCGCTGCGCAACGGCACGCCCGCCCCGGTGTGGCCGCCGCTCACCGGCCTGTCGGGCGAGCTCGTGTTCGAGCGCGCCGGCATGCTGGTGCGCAACGCGCGCGGCCGGATCGTCGGTGCACCCGGTGTCGAGATCACCAAGGCCGAGGCGCAGATCGCCGACATGTCGCACCATGCCTCGGTGCTGCGCGTCGATGCGCAGGCCAAGGGGCCGCTCGGCGAGGTGCTGCGCGCGGGCGCGCCGCTGGCCGGCGAAACCGGCGAGATCATGCGGACCGCGCGCGCCACCGGTTCGGCCGACTACAAGCTGCACCTCGAACTGCCCCTCGCGGCCATGGAAAACGCCAAGGTGCAGGCCACTGTGGCGCTGGCCGACAACGAGCTGCAAGTCGTGCCCGAGGCGCCTTCGCTCACGCAGGCCAAGGGCACGCTCAGCTTCACCGAAACCGGCTTTTCCCTGGCCGGCGTGCAGGCCAGGCTGCTCGGCGGCGACATCCGCGTCGAAGGCCGCGGCCGCTTCACCGGCCCGAATCGCGAGGTGGCCCTGAAGGCGCAGGGCACGGCCACGGCCGAGGGCCTGCGCGGTGCGCGCGAGGTCGACTGGCTCGCCCGCCTCGCGAAGAAGGCGACCGGCAGTACACCCTATGCGGCCACTTTCTCGATGCGCGACGGCACGCCCGAGTTCTCGCTCACCAGCAGCCTGCAGGGCCTGGCGCTGCAGCTGCCGCCGCCGCTCGTGAAGACGGCCGAAGAGCAGATGCCGCTGCGCATCGAGAAGAAGGTGCTCGCGCGCGAAACCACGAAACAGGGTGCCATCGTCGCCACGCAGGACCAGCTCTTGCTCGACCTCGGCCGCGTCGGCGCCGTCCAGTACGTGCGCGATCTCGCTGGCAACGAGGCGCGCGTGCTGCGCGGCAGCATCGGCGTCGGCCTCGCGGCCGGCGAGACGGCCAGCCTGCCCGACAAAGGCGTGTTCGCGAACGTCAACGTCGCCAAGCTCGACATGGCGGCATGGCAGGCGCTGCTCGGCGAGGCGACCGGCACCGGCACCGAGACGGCGGAGCGCACCGACGACCCCTCGCAGGCCTACCTGCCCACGCGCATCGCGGTGCGCGCGCAGCAGCTCGGCATCGCGGGCCGCACGCTGCACAACGTGGTGCTCGGCGGTACGCGCGACGGCGCTGTCTGGCGCGCCAACATCGACGCCACCGAACTCAGCGGCTATGCGGAATACCGCCACGCGCAGGCCGGGCGCCTCCATGCGCGGCTCGCGCGGCTGAAGATCGCACCGGCCGAGGCCACGCAGGTCGAGACCCTGCTCGACGAGCAGCCCGGCACCCTGCCGGCGCTCGACATCGTGATCGACGATTTCGAGTTGCTCGGCAAGCGCCTGGGCCGCGCCGAGATCGACGCGGTCAACCGCGGGGGCGCGAGCCGCGAATGGGCGCTCAACAAGCTGACCTTCACCATGCCCGAGGCCAGCTTCGCGGCCAAGGGCAGCTGGGCGGCGGTGGCTGGTGCCGCGGCCGGCCAGCGCCGCACCGCCATGACGTTCAAGCTCGACATCAGCGATGCCGGCGACCTGCTCACGCGCTTCGGCATGCCGGGCGTGCTGCTGCGCGGCCGCGGGCGGATCGAGGGCGATGTCAACTGGCGCGGTTCGCCGTTCTCGCTCGACTACCCGAGCCTGGGCGGGCAGCTGCAGGTCGACGTGGAGCAGGGCCAGTTCCTCAAGGCCGACCCGGGCCTGGCCAAGCTGCTCGGCGTGCTGAGCCTGCAGGCGCTGCCGCGCCGGCTCACGCTCGACTTCCGCGACGTCTTCAGCCAGGGCTTCGCCTTCGACTTCATTCGCGGCGACGCGAAGATCAACAAGGGCATCGCCAGCACCAACAACCTGCAGATGAAGGGCGTCAACGCCGCCGCGCTGATGGACGGCTCGGCCGACATCGTGCGCGAGACGCAGAACCTGCGCGTGGTGGTGGTGCCCGAGATCAATGCGGGCACGGCCGCGCTCGTGGCCACCGCCATCAACCCGGCCATCGGCCTGGGCACCTTCCTCGCCCAATGGGTATTGAGCAAGCCGCTGGCGGCGGCCGCCACGCAGGAGTTCCATATCGAAGGCACCTGGGCCGACCCCAAAATAGCGAAGGTGCCGCGCACGCTGCAACTGCTGCCCCAGAGCATTCCGGCCATCCCCGGCCTGCCGGGTTCGCCGGCCGCGAACGAAGGCAAGAAAACGGAGACCACGCAATGAAAGTCGCAGCCATCCAGATGGTGTCGGCCATCGCCCGCGAAGCCAACCTCGCTCGCGCCCACGGCCTGCTCGCGCAGGCGGCCGCGGCCGGCGCCGAGCTGGCGGTGCTGCCCGAGTATTTCTGCATGATGGGCGCGCGCGACACCGACAAGCTGGGCCTGCGCGAGACCGCCGGCGCCGGCGCGGTGCAGGGCTTCCTGGCCGACGCGGCGCGCGAGTTCGGCCTGTGGATCGTCGGCGGCACGCTGCCTATCGAGAGCACCGACGCCGAGCACGTGTTCAACAGCTCGCTGGCCTTCTCGCCCCAGGGGCGGTGCGTGGCGCGCTACGACAAGATCCATCTCTTCTTCTTCGACAACGGCACCGAGCGCTACGACGAGCGCCGCGTCATCGCGCCCGGCACGCAGCCCGTGGTGTTCGACCTGCCCTCGCGCGACGGCCACAGCTGGCGCGTGGGCATGAGCGTGTGCTACGACCTGCGCTTTCCCGAGCTCTACCGCGCGCTCGCGAAGCAGGGCGCCGACCTGCTGCTGGTGCCCAGCGCCTTCACGCGCACTACCGGCGCCGCCCACTGGGAGGTGCTGCTGCGCGCCCGCGCCATCGAGAACCTGGCCTGGGTGGTCGCACCCGCGCAGGGCGGCACGCACGAGAACGGCCGCCGGACCTGGGGCCAGTCGCTGGTCGTCGACCCCTGGGGCGCGGTGGTCGCGCAGCAGGCCAGCGAAGAAGGCGTGGTGCTGTTCGACATCGATGCCGCGAGGGTCGAAAGCACGCGCGCGCAGCTGCCCGTGCTTTCGCACCGCGTTCTCTAGCGATGTCCGATGCGCTGCTGACCGTCGCACCGCAGCGGTGGGCGCTGCTGGCGTTCGCGCGGCTGCGCTCGCTGTGGCAGCGCTGGTTCCTGTGGCTGCTGATGGCGGTGCTGGTGTCGGTATTGCTGGTGACGGTGGTGTGGCTCGCCGGCCGGCACGAGGTCGAGCAGGTGCAGGCCGCGCTCGACCGCGACACCGCCGACGCCGTCTCCGACCTGCGCAGCGGCTTCCAGCGCAATGCGCAGAGCCTGCGCGCCACGCAGGCCGCGGGCGCCGACCGCACACAATGGTCCACGGCCGCGGCCGCGCTGCTGCGCGAGCACCGCGAATGGCTGCGGCTCGAATGGCGCGATGCCGCCATGCGCACGCAGCAGGCCGTCAACACGCCCTACCGCATGCGCCTCCTCGACGAGGAGAGCCGCGGTCCCGAGCAGTCCGACGTGACGCTGGCCTGCGCCGCCGCGCGCAAGCTCGGCGCGCCGGCCTATTCGCCGAGCCACTACGTGCCGATCGCCGGTGGCGGCGGCATCGAGGTGATGGAGCTGTGCCTGCCGATCGATGGCGGCGGCTACCTCGTGGCGAGCTACTCGCTGCGCGATGCGCTGATCGAGCTGGTCGGCCCCACGCTCACGCGCGGCCAGGAAGTGGCATTCACCGAGGCCGACGGCACGCGGCTGGTGGCGCTCGGCAGTTCGCGGCGAGTCGGTACGCGGGTGTTCACCTCGCAGCAGCTGATCGACCTGCCGGGCGCCGCGCTGATGCTGCGCGTCGACGGCTGGCGCGCCGCGCCCGACCTGTTCCCGAACATGCTCACCGCGCTGGTCACGGCAATCTCGATCGCGCTGGTGTCGGTGCTGGTGCTGCTCGCGCGCGACACGCGCAGGCGCCTGCGCGCCGAGCGCGACCTGGCCGACGCGCTGGCCTTCCGCAAGGCGATGGAAGACTCGGTCATCACCGGCCTGCGCGCGCGCGACCTGCAGGGCCGCATCACCTACGTGAACCCGGCCTTCTGCGAGATGGTCGGCTTCAGCCCCGAGGAGCTCATGGCGGACAGCGCCGACGCACCCTATTGGCCGACCGAACTGGCGCACGAGTATCAGCAGCGGCAGGCCCGGCGCCTTGCCGGCGGCATGCCGCCGCGCGAAGGCTTCGAGTCGGTCTTCATGCGCAAGGACGGCACGCGCTTTCCGGTGCTGATCTTCGAAGCGCCGCTGATCAACGCCCACAAGGTGCAGACCGGCTGGATGAGCGCGTTCATCGACGTGAGCGAGCAGCGCCGCATCGAGGAGCTCTCGCGCGCCAGCCAGGAGCGGCTGCAGGCCAGCGCACGGCTGGCGACCGTCGGCGAGATGGCATCGTTGCTGAGCCACGAGCTCACGCAGCCGCTGGCCGCCATCGCCAGCTATGCGAGCGGCTCGCTCAACCTGCTCGGCCCGCATGCGAAGGGCGACCAGGGCGAAGTGGCGATGGCGGTGAGGCGCATCGCCGAGCAGGCCGATCGCGCGGGCCAGGTCATTCGCAGCGTGCACGACTTCGTGCGCCGGCGCGACCGCACGCGCGAGGCCGTCGCGCCGCAGGCGCTGATCGACGCGGTGCTGCCCCTGGTGCGGCTGCAGGCGCGCAAGCTCGGCGTGACCATCGAGGTGGTGCTCGAGGACCGCCTGCCGGCGGCCATGTGCGACCGCACGCTGGTCGAGCAGGTGCTGCTGAACCTCGCGCGCAATGCGATGCAGGCCATGGACGGCCCCGACAACGCCGGCAGCCGCGTGCTGCGGCTGCGCGTGGCGCGTGCCGTCGCGGTGGGGGGCACGGGACAGGAAGACGGGCGGCGCTGGCTCGAATTCTCGGTGGCCGACCTGGGCAGTGGCATCGGCGAGGACGTGGCCGAGCGGCTCTTCACCCCCTTCTTCACCACGCGCGCCGACGGCATGGGGCTCGGCCTGAGCCTGTGCCGCACGGTGGTGGAGCAGCACGGCGGGGCGCTGGTGTTCGAGCCGAACAAGCCGCGCGGCACCGTATTCCGTTTCACGCTGCCGGCCGCTTGACGGCGCCCTTCAGACAATCAATCTTCTGCTGGATCCCATGACATGCAACCACTGATCGACGGCTTGATCTTCATCGTGGACGACGACGCCAGCGTGCGCGAGGCGCTGGCCTGGCTGCTGCGCTCGCGCCGCCTGGCCAGCGAGCACTTCGGCAGTGCCGAGGCGTTCGAGCAGTTCCTCGACCAGGGCCCGCTGCCCGCACAGCCGCTGTGCCTGCTGCTCGATGTGCGCATGCCCGGCACCAGCGGGCTGGTGCTGTTCGACCGGCTGGCCGAGCGCGGCCTGCTGCCAGCGATGCCGGTGATCTTCCTGACCGGCCACGCCGACGTGCCGACGGCCGTCGATGCGGTGAAGCGCGGTGCCTTCGATTTCTGCGAGAAGCCGTTCTCGGACAACGCGCTCGTCGACCGCATCGAACATGCGTTGAGTGCGTCGCTGCAGGCGCTGGAAGTGCAGCGCCTGCGCCGCGGACTGAGCGAGCGCATCGCCGAGCTGACCGACCGCGAGCGCGACGTGATGCGGCTCGTGGTCGAGGGCCTGCCGAACAAGCTGATCGCCGACCAGCTCGCGATCAGCGTGCGCACGGTGGAAGTCCACCGCGCGCGCGTGTTCGAAAAAATGGAAGTGAAGTCAGCCGTAGAACTAGCCAACCGCCTCAGAGATCTTTAACGGCGGCGCCCGGCCTTTTCCAAGCGAACACCGCGGAACCGGCTTTGCCGGGCCGCAGGTGTTGCCCCCTGAAAGGGGGTTGGCGAAGCGACACGAAGTGCGCGAAGCCTGGGGGTCAGGCTTTCTCGGCGACGAAGATCTCGACGCGGCGGTTCTGTGCGCGGCCTGCGACCGTGCCGTTGTCGGCCAGCGGCTCGCGCGAGCCGCGGCCATCGGTCGTGATGGCCGTGGTCGACACGCCGCGGCTCACCAGGTGGTTGCGCACGCTGTCCGCGCGGCTCACCGAGAGGCGCTCGTTGCCTTCCTCGCTGCCGGTGTTGTCGGTATGGCCCACCACGCGCACGCTGGCGGCGGTGGCGCTCTTCAGGCCTTCGGCGACCTTGTCGAGCACCTGCGCGAGGTTGCGCTTGACGTTGGCGCGGCCGGAGTCGAACGACAGCTCGTTCGGGATCACCACGTGCAGCTGGTTGTCGGCGGTCTGCTCGATCACCGCGCCCGTGCCCTTGGTGGAGGTTTCGAGATCAGTCTTCAACGCGGCCAGGCGGGCCGTCCAGCTGTTGGCTGGCGCGGCCGTTGCGGCGGCCGGCGCGGCGGTGGCCGGCGGCTGCGACTGCGAAGCGCAGCCCGCGATGAAAAGCAACGCGGCCGCGGCCGCACTCGAAACAACGAACTTCCTCATGAGATTCCCTCTTAATGGACCAATGGAACGGTAGTGGCGGGAACCGGCCTTTCAGCGCGGCCGGTTTCCCCATGCGGTGAACGCTCAGCCTCGCGGCCCGCGCTCACCCATGTAGATTTCGACGCGGCGGTTCTGCGCCCGGCCTGCGTCGCTGTTGTTGTCGGCAATGGGTTCGTGCGAACCGCGGCCCTCGATGCGGAAGATCGCCGCGTTCACGCCGTGCGCCACGAGGTAGTCGCGCGTGCTGGCCGCGCGTTCGACCGACAGCGGGTTGTTGATGGCGTCCGAGCCGGTGCTGTCGGTGTGGCCGATGATGCGCACCTCGGCGTTCGGGTTGTTGCGCAGGCCGTTGGCGAACTGGTCGAGCACCGGCGCGAAGTTCGGCTTGATGTTGGCGCGGCCCACGTCGAAGGACACGTCGCTCGGAATCTGCAGCTTCAGCTCGTTGTTGGGTGTCTGGGTCACGGCGACGCCGGTGCCCTGCGTGGCGGCTTCCATCTGGCGCTTCTGGTTTTCCATGCGCTGCGACCACAGGTAGCCGCCGAGCGCGCCGGCGGCCGCGCCGACCACCGCGCCCGTGGCCGAACCGATGGCGGCGCCGCCCAGCGCGCCGATGCCGGCGCCGATGCCGGTGTTGCGCTGCGTGTCAGTCATGCCGCCGGCGCAGCCGGACAGGATGAGCGCCGTGGCGGTGGTTGCGAGTACGAACTTTTTCATGGCAATCCCTTTCAAGGATGATTCAGGCGGGCCACAGCTTAGCTTCCGGGCGTACGCGATGGTACGGGCTCAAAGCCCTGGGGAAAATAAGAAAAGTTTCGCCATCGCGCGTCAATGCTGCGATGATTGCTACTAAAGTAATAGCAATGGGGCGATTGTCCGACATGGCTGCGCGGCGCGGGACTGCGCAAGCAATTCACGTTTCCGGCGGCGGGTTCCCGTTGGTGGCGTCGCGGCCGGCTTCGGGTGGGTCGTCGTCGTGCAATTCGCCCTTGTTGCGGCCGGAAAACATGGTCCACCAAATGATCAAGATGAACACGAGTCCCGCGGCGAGGGCTTCAAGCAGAATCAAACCCATGAGAAATGGACTCCAGTGGCTGGTCGGGCTTGTGATCGTAGCAACGCTCGCCGCCTGTTCCACCGGCCCGCGCACGCCCGAGGCCCCCGCCCGCCCCTCCGCCACCCCGCCGCGCGACCTCGGTCCGCTCACCGGCTCGCTCGCGCATCCCAAGAGCCGCTGGGTGCCGGTCGGCTGGACGGAACTGCCGGGCTTCGGCGAAGACCCGCTGCACGAGGCGTGGATCGCGCTGCTGGCGAACTGCGTGCGACCCAACGCCGCCTTCGCGCCGCTGTGCCGCGACGTGCGCCAGCTGACCATCGCCACGCCCGAAGAGCAGCGCCAGTGGATGACCGAGCGGCTGCAGCCCTACCGCGTCGAGGCGTTGAACGGCCAGACCGAGGGCAAGCTCACCAGCTACTACGAGCCGGTGTACGAAGCCTCGCGCGTGCCCACCGCCACCTTCAACGTGCCGATCTACCAGGCCCCGGACGGCCTGGTGCCGCGCCGCCCGTGGTACACGCGCCAGGAGATCGAGACCCTGCCCGAAGCGCAGGCCGCGCTGCGCGGCCGCGAGATCGCGTGGATGGCCGACCCCATCGACGCGCTGATGCTGCACATCCAGGGCTCGGGGCGCCTGCGCATCACCGAGGCCAACGGCTGGCAGCACACCGTGCGAATGGCCTTCTCGGCCACCAACGAGCAGCCCTACCGCAGCGTGCAGCAATGGCTGATCAGCCAGGGCGTGACCAAGGTCGGCAAGTGGCCCGACGACACCAAGGCCTGGGCCGCGCAGAACCCGCAGCGCGTGTCGCAACTGATGTGGAGCAACCCGCGCTACGTGTTCTTCCGCGAAGAGACGATGAGCGAGGTCGACGCCGCCTTCGGCCCGCGCGGCGCGCAAGGCGTGCCGCTCACGGCCGGCCGCTCCATCGCGGTCGACCGCGAGAGCATCCCGTACGGCACGCCGGTGTGGCTGGCGTCCAGCGGGCCGGCGGCGCAGCTGCAGAAACTGGTGGTGGCGCAGGACACCGGCAGCGCCATCCTCGGCGCGGTGCGCGCCGACTACTTCGCGGGCACCGGCGCCGACGCGGGCCGCCTCGCGGCGAGCATGAACCAGCCGCTGCGCCTGTGGGCGCTGTGGCCGAGGCAGTCGCCCGCTCCCTGAGCAGGGCGCGGCACTTGGTGGATCAATTCAACCTGACGGGAAGCTGAGTGTTTCATTGAGCCGTCATACGAAGTGCCTAACTTCACGGGCTGGTTTCCCCCAATCCATGAAGAAAGACATTGCGCATGACCGCAAATACCCGCACCGACGATCCTTCGGTCGACCTCGACGACATCGGCACCAACCCCACGTCGAACCCCTCGTTCACCGACCTGATCGCCTCGCGCCTGAGCCGCCGCCACCTGTTCGGCCTGGGCGTCGGCACCGCCGGCACGGCGCTGCTCCAGGCCTGCGGCGGTGGTGGAGGTGGCGGCACCGCGTTCCCGGTGCTGCCTCCGGCACCCGCTCCCGCCCCGGCGCCTTCGCCAGCGCCCGCGCCCGCGCCCGCACCTGCCGCTGCGATGAAGCTCGGCTTCAATCCCGTGGCCAAGAGCCTCGCCGATGTCGTGACCGTGCCCGCAGGCTACACCGCCAGCGTGCTCTATCGCCTGGGTGATCCGATCGCTTCGGGCGTCGCCGCCTACAAGAACGACGGTTCCGACGACGCCACCACGTACGACCGTCGCGCGGGTGACCACCACGACGGCATGACCTACTTCGGCATGAACGCGTCGAACAAGTGGGACCCCGCCGGCGCATCGCGCGGCCTGCTCGTGATGAACCACGAGGCCATCACGCCGTTGTTCCTGCACTCCACCGGCCAGACCATCAGCGGCACCGGCAACGCGGCCGCGCGCACCGTCGCCGACGAAGTGCTGCGCGAGTTCTACCTGCACGGCGTGAGCCTGATCGAGGTCAACAAGAGCGGCAGCACCTGGAGCTACAAGCAGGACTCGACCCTCAATCGCCGCGTCCACACGCTCACCGAGATGAGCTTCTCGGGCCCGGCCGCCAAGACCGACTACCTGAAGACCAAGTACTCGACCGACGGCAGCAAGACCCGCGGCACGCTCAACAACTGCGCCAACGGCACCACGCCGTGGGGCACGTACCTCACCTGCGAGGAAAACTGGGCCGGCTACTTCCGCCGCATCGCCGCCAACGACAATGCCAACCGTACGGCCAAGGAACTGGCGTCCTTCAGCCGCTATGGCGTTTCGAGTACTGGCCGCGAGCTGTGGGCCACCGTCACGCCCGATACGGCCGACAACCTCTACGGCCGCTGGAACACCGAAGTCGTGGTCGTGGGCGGCACCGCCACCGACGACTACCGCAACGGCTCCAACACCTACGGCTGGGTCGTCGAGATCGACCCGTTCAACCCCACGAGCACGCCGAAGAAGCGCACTGCGCTCGGCCGCTTCGGCCATGAAGGCGCCTGCCTGGGCCCGGTCGTGGTCGGCAAGCCGCTGGTCTGGTACATGGGCGACGATTCGCGCAACGAGTACATCTACAAGTTCGTCTCCACGAAGAACTGGGACGCGGCCGACATCGGCGGCGGCATGGCCGCCGGCGACAAGTACATGGACGACGGCCGCCTCTACGTGGCCAAGTTCAAGGCCGACGGCACGGGTGACTGGCTCGAACTGAAGCTCGGCGTCAACAACATCACCGCGAGCTACTCCGCCTATGCCTTCGCCGACGCGGCCGACGTGGTGGTCAATGCGCGCCACGCCGCCGACGCCGCCGGCGCTACCAAGATGGACCGCCCCGAGTGGACGGCCGTCAACCCGAAGACCGGCGAGGTCTACGTCACGCTGACCAACACCAACGCCAGCTCGCGCCCGATCGGCAAGACCGACGCCGCCAACCCGCGCTTCTACAACGACAAGACGACCACCGGCACGGACCAGAAGGGCAACCCGAACGGCCACATCGTGCGCTTTGCCGACACCAACGGCGACCCGACCGCGGTGACCTTCAAGTGGGACGTGTACCTGTTCGGTGCTCGTTCGACTGCATCGGCCGACGTGAACCTGTCCGCCCTCGGCGCCGACAATGACTTCTCCAGCCCCGACGGCATGTGGTTCAGCCAGGCGGCGCCCGGCCTGCTGTGGCTGGAAACCGACGACGGCGCGTACACCGACGTGACCAACTGCATGCTGCTGGCCGCCCTGCCGGGCAAGGTCGGCGACGGCGGCGCGAAGACCATCACCAACGTCGACGGTTCCACCACCGCCACGCAGGCCACCTTCATCGGCAAGGCCCCCGGCACCGACGGCCTGCGCCGCTTCCTGGTCGGCCCGATCGACTGCGAGATCACCGGCATCGCCGAATCGGGTGACGGCCGCGCGCTGTTCGTGAACATCCAGCACCCAGGCGAGAGCACGGCCAAGGGGAACATCTCCGATCCGACGAAGTTCCTCAGCCACTGGCCCGATGGCGGCAACACCCGCCCACGCTCGGCAACCATCGTCATCACGAAAAACGACGGCGGCCTGATCGGCCTCTGATCCTCGCAGGAGCCACCCCCCTTTCGGGAAACACCGAGGAACCGGCTCTGCCGGGCCTCTGGTGTTGCCCCCGGCGAGGGGGAAGGCGCAGCGACACGAAGTGCGCGAAGCTTGGGGGAGTGCCTATCCTTTCGGCAACGGCAGCGCCGTCTTGTATCTGACCTGCTTCAGTGCAAAGCTGGAGCGGATCTTCTCGATCCCCGGAATCGGCGTGAGCTGTTCCAGGATGAATTTCTCCAGCGCCGCCATGTCAGCCACCGCGATGCGGATCAGGTAGTCGCTGTCGCCCGTCATCAGGTAGCACTCCATCACCTCGTCGTGCTCGGCGATGCGCTGCTCGAAATCGGCGAGCGACTGCTTGCTCTGCGTCGTGAGGCTGATCGAGATGAACACGTTGAGCCCCAAGCCCAGCGCCTTGGCGCTGAGGAGCGCCACATAGCGGCCGATCACGCCGTTCGCTTCGAGCACCTTCACCCGCGCGAGGCAGGGCGATGGCGACAGGTGCACGCGCCGCGCCAGCTCCACGTTCGACAGCGCGCCGTCGCGCTGCAGCTCGTCGAGAATGCGCAGGTCGATGGCGTCGAGTTGCATGAAATGCCGGAAGGTTGAAGATTGACGGAATTTTATGCTGCGACGCTCGCAGGGAATTGGCTTCGCCAGTAGCTAATTTTTCGCGTGGCGGCCTAAAGTGCCGATATGAACGCCCCGATTTCGCCCGACCAGATGCGTGCCCTGCTGCTCGACACGCCGCTCTCGCACGACCCCGACCCCGCCGAGACCGCCGAATGGCGCGACGCCTTCCTGGCGCTGGCGCAAACGCAGGGGCCGCAGCGCGCAAAGCAGATGCTGGTCGAGCTGGCCCGGCTCGCGCGGCAGCAGCGCATCGGCTGGCAGCCCGAACTCGCGACGCCGTACGTCAACACCATCGCGGTGGAAGACCAGCCGCCGTTCCCGGGTGACCTCGCCATCGAGGAAAAGCTCGCCTCGCTGATGCGCTGGAACGCGCTCGCGATGGTGGCCAAGGCCAACCAGGCGTATGGCGAACTCGGCGGCCACATCGCCAGCTACGCGAGCGCGGCCGATCTGTTCGAAACCGGCTTCAACCACTTCTTCCATGCGCGCAGCGAGCAGCACCGCGGCGACCTCGTGTTCTTCCAGCCGCACAGCGCGCCGGGCGTCTATGCGCGCGCCTACCTCGAAGGCCGTCTCGGCGAAGAAGACCTGAACCACTACCGCCAGGAACTCACCGCGCCCGCCTTCACCGACGGCAGCGGCGCGCGCGGCCTGTGCAGCTATCCGCATCCGTACCTGATGCCGGACTTCTGGCAATTCCCCACCGGCTCGATGGGCATCGGCCCCATCAGCTCGATCTACCACGCGCGCTTCATGCGCTACCTCACGCACCGCAACCTGCTGAACTGCGAAGGCCGCAAGGTGTGGGGCGTGTTCGGCGATGGCGAGATGGACGAGCCCGAATCGATGAGCGCGCTGACGCTCGCCGCGCGCGAGAAGCTCGACAACCTCGTGTGGGTGGTCAACTGCAACCTGCAGCGCCTGGACGGCCCGGTGCGCGGCAACGGCCGCATCATCGACGAACTCGAAAAGCTCTTTGCCGGCGCGGGCTGGAACGTCGTCAAGCTCGTGTGGGGTAGCGACTGGGACGGCCTCTTCGCGCAGGACGTGAGCGGTGCGCTCGCGCGCGTGTTCGCCCACACCGTCGACGGCCAGATGCAGACCTTCGCCGCCAAGGACGGCCGCTTCAACCGCGACAACTTCTTCGGCCAGAACCCCGAGCTCGCGCGCCTGGCCGAAGGCATGACCGACGAGCAGATCGACCGCCTGAAGCGCGGCGGCCACGACCTCGTGAAGATCCATGCGGCTTACGCGGCAGCGGCCAGGCACAAGGGCCAGCCGACCGTGATCCTCGCCCACACCAAGAAGGGCTACGGCATGGGCAGCGCCGCGCAGGGCAAGATGACCACGCACTCGCACAAGAAGATGGGCGACGTGGACCTCATTGAATTCCGCGACCGCTTCAACCTGCCGCTCACCGATGCGCAGGCCATCGCGATGGATTTCTACCGCCCGGCCGAGGACAGCGCCGAGATGCGCTACCTGCGCCAGCACCGCGAGGCGCTTGGCGGCGCCATGCCGCGCCGCGAGACAGCGTGCGACATCGTGCCCAAGCCCGACATCGCGAGCTACGCACAGTTCGCGACCGCCGCGGCCGGCAAGGAGATGAGCACCACCATGGCCTTCGTGCGCATGCTGGGCAACCTCATGAAGGACGCTGCGCTCGGCCCGCGCATCGTGCCCATCGTGGCCGACGAGGCGCGTACCTTCGGCATGGCCAACCTGTTCAAGCAGGTGGGCATCTATTCGAGCGTGGGCCAGCGCTACGCGCCCGAAGACATCGGCTCGGTGCTGAGCTACCGCGAAGCGACCGACGGGCAGATTCTTGAAGAAGGCATCAGCGAAGCCGGCGCCATCGCGAGCTGGACGGCCGCGGCCACCAGCTACAGCGTGCATGGACTGGCCATGCTGCCCTTCTACATCTACTACTCGATGTTCGGCTTCCAGCGCGTGGGCGATGCGATCTGGGCCGCGGCCGACCAGCGCGCACGCGGCTTCCTTCTCGGTGCCACGTCGGGCCGCACCACGCTCGGCGGCGAAGGCCTGCAGCACCAGGACGGCAGCAGCCACCTCGTGGCCGCGACCATTCCCAACTGCAAGGCCTACGACCCGGCCTATGCGGGCGAG
Source organism: Variovorax sp. Varisp46 (assembly GCF_059491885.1). NCBI lineage: Bacteria > Pseudomonadati > Pseudomonadota > Betaproteobacteria > Burkholderiales > Comamonadaceae > Variovorax > Variovorax sp. Varisp46. Next base: position 4,994,657 of record NZ_CP168515.1, on the reverse strand, counting down.
ATGGCGGTGATCGTCGACGCGGGCATCCGCGAGATGATGGTCGAGCAGAAGGACGTGTTCTATTACGTCACGCTCATGAACGAGAACTACGCGCAGCCCGATGTGCCGGAAGGTGCGGAAGGCGACATCCTGCGCGGGTGCTACCGCTTCGGCGTGTATTCGCCGGCCTCCGGCAAGGCGAAGAAGAAGGTCACGCTGATGGGCTCGGGCGCGATCCTGACGGAAGTCGTCAAGGCCGCGCAGCTGCTGGCCGATGAAGGCATCGAGGCCGAGGTGTTCAGCGTCACGAGCTGGAGCGAGCTTGCGCGCGACGGCCAAGCCTGCGAGCAGCGCGCGCTGGCTGGTGAAGAAGCCGGCACGCCCTTCATCGCGCTGCAGCTCGGCAAGGGCAGCGGCAAGGCACCGGTCATTGCCGCCACCGACTACGTGCGCGCCGTGCCCGAGAGCGTGCGCGCCTTCCTGCCCGAAGGCCGCCGCTACCTCACGCTGGGCACCGACGGCTTCGGCCGCAGCGACACGCGTGCGGCGCTGCGCGGATTCTTCGGGGTGGATGCCGCGAGCATTGCAAACGCCGCGCGGCACGCGCTGAACTGAGCGCCGGCGGCCGCGCAGGGCCTGCGTTAGAGTCGCAGGCCCCACCTCCATCGCACCCATGACCGCCCGCTTCCAGTCCCTCGCTCCCGCCGTCCGCCTCGCCGACCAGGTGGCCGATGCGCTCGCGGCCGAGGTGCGCAGCGGGCGTCTTTCCGAAGGCGACCGCCTGCCGACCGAGGCCGCGCTGGCCGAGCAGTTCGGCGTCAGCCGCACGGTGGTGCGCGAGGCCGTGTCGCGGCTCAAGTCGCTGGGGTTGCTCGACTCGCGCCAGGGCAGCGGCGTGTACGTGCGTGCCGCCGGTGTCGAGCCGCTGCGCTTCGAGATGCCGCACGTCGCCTCGCGCGAAGCCGTCATCCAGATGGTCGAGGTGCGCCGTGCGCTCGAGGCCGAAGTGGCCGCGCTGGCCGCCGAGCGCCGCACGGCCGACGACGTGCAGCGCATCCGCGAGGCCATCGATGCGCTGCATGCGGCGGTCGAGGCGGGCGGCAACGGCGCCGACGAGGACGTGCGCTTCCACCGCGCCATCGCCGAGGCGGCGCGCAATCCGTTCCTGATCGGCACGCTGCAGTACCTGCGCCAGTTCCTGCATGGCGCCACCCGCGTCACGCGCGCCAACGAGGCGCGCCGCGCCGACTTCGCGCGCGAAGTGGCGCAGGAACACGCGCGCATCGTCGAGGCCATCGAGGCTGGCGACCCGCTGCGCGCGCGCGAGGCGGCCAAGAGCCACATGGACAACGCGATCCGCCGCATCGAGCTGGCCGATCCCGCGTTCTGGCAGCAGGAAGGCGCGCAACTCGCGCGGCCCCTGGTCGAAGGCTGGCCTGTCGGCAGCTGAGTCCGCCGACACATAAAGACACCAGAAAGTCGCCGCAGGAGGCGTTGCCTTCGGGTTTCCCCGGGTCAATCAATAAAACTCAAATTTGTATGATGACCTGACAAATAAAGCGGGACAAACCTTTTCATGACTTCTTCCACCCTCCCGGCCGGCGCCACGCACGCCGCGCCGTCCGCCACAGCCGATGCCGCGCTCGAAAAGCGCACCTACGCCAAGGTGTTCTGGCGCCTCGTGCCCTTCCTCATGCTCTGCTACGTGGTCGCGTACCTCGACCGCGTCAACGTCGGCTTCGCCAAGCTGCAGATGGGGCAGGACCTGGGCTTCAGCGAGACCGTGTTCGGCCTGGGTGCGGGCATCTTCTTCCTCGGCTACTTCCTGTTCGAGGTGCCGAGCAACCTGCTGCTCAACCGCGTCGGAGCACGCATCTGGATCGCGCGGATCATGATCACCTGGGGCCTGCTGTCGGCCTGCTTCATGTTCGTGAAGACGCCGACCAGCTTCTACATCCTGCGCTTCCTGCTCGGCGTGGCCGAGGCGGGCTTCTACCCCGGCGTGATCCTGTACCTCACGCACTGGTACCCGGCCCACCGGCGCGCGCGGATCATCGCGGTGTTCATGTCGGCGATTCCCGTGGCGGGCATCTTCGGCAACCCCCTGTCGGGCTGGATCATGGACAGCTTCCACGGCGCGGCGTCGCTGAGCGGCTGGCAATGGATGTTCATCATCGAGGCCGTCCCGGCCGTGATCGTGGGCGTGATGGTGCTGGTCTACCTCGACAACGGCATTGCGCAGGCACGCTGGCTCGACGCGGCGGAAAAGGCGCTGCTGCAGCGCGAGATAGCGCGCGATGCCGAGCACGGCGCCAAGGGGCCGCACTCGGTGGCTGGCGTGTTCCGCGATGTGCGCATATGGTGGATGGCGTTGATCTACTTCGCCTTCGTCATGGGCCAATACGCGCTGACTTTCTGGCTGCCCACGCTGGTCAAGGCCACGGGCGTGCAGGGCAACCTCCACATCGGGCTGCTCAGCGCGATCCCGTTCGTCTGCGCCATCGTCGCGATGAACCTCTTCGGCCGCAGCGCCGACCGTCGCCAGGAGCGCCGCTGGCACCTGATCGTGCCCGCGCTGATGGGCGCCATCGGCTTCACGGTCGCGGCTTCGTACACGCAGAACACCGCCGTGTCGCTCGCCTTCCTGTCGCTCGCCGCGGCCGGCGTGCTGACCTGCGCGCCGCTGTTCTGGTCGCTGCCTACCGCCTTTCTGTCGGGCACGGCGGCTGCGGCCGGCATCGCGGCCATCAACTCGGTGGGCAACCTCGCGGGCTTCGTGAGCCCGTACCTCATCGGCTATCTGAAAGATCTGACGGGCAGCACGCAGATCGGCATGTACGTGCTGGCCGCGGCGCTGGTGCTCGGCGCCATCGGCGTGTGGCTCACGCCGAAGCAACTCGTGAATCGCTGATCGAAAGAACATCCTGATGACCTCTTCCTCCAATTCTCCAGTCGTCGGCCTCGTGGGCCTCGGCGCCATGGGCGCCGGCATGGCGCAATCGCTGCGCCGCGCGGGTCATGCGCCGCACGTGTTCGACGTGCGCCGCGAGGTGGCCGAAGCCTTCGCGCGCGACGGCGGAACGGCCTGCGGCACGCTGGCCGCGCTCGGCGCGCAGTGCGACATCGTGGTCAGCGTGGTCGTGAATGCCGCGCAGACCGAGTCGGTGCTGTTCGGCGACGGCACCACGCCCGGATGCGCCGCCTCGATGAAGCCCGGCAGCCTCTTCGTGATGTGCTCCACGGTGGACCCGAACTGGTCGGTGGCGCTCGAGGCGCGCCTCGCGAAGCTGGGCATCCTGTACCTCGACGCGCCGATCTCCGGCGGCGCCGCCAAGGCCGCGAGCGGCCAGATGACGATGATGACCGCCGGCACGCCCGCCGCCTACGAGAAGGCAGGCGCCGTGCTCGACGCGATGGCCGCCAAGGTCTATCGCCTGGGCGACTCGGCAGGCGCTGGCAGCAAGGTGAAGGTCATCAACCAGCTGCTGGCCGGCGTGCACATCGCGGCCGCGGCCGAGGCAATGGCGCTGGGCCTGCGCGAAGGCGTGGACCCGGCCGCGCTCTACGAGGTCATCACGCACAGCGCGGGCAACAGCTGGATGTTCGAGAACCGCATGGCGCATGTGCTCGCGGGCGACTACACGCCGCTGTCGGCGGTCGACATCTTCGTGAAGGACCTGGGCCTGGTGCTCGACGTGGCGCGCGCCAGCAAGTTCCCGCTGCCGCTGTCGTCCACCGCGCACCAGATGTTCATGCAGGCCTCGACCGCGGGCTATGCGCGCGAAGACGATAGCGCGGTCATCAAGATCTTCCCGGGCATTGAAGTGCCGGCCCCGAAAAAACAAGCCTGAAGTAGAAAGCAGAGACACACAGCATGAACATCCTCATCACCGGCGGCTGCGGCTTCCTCGGCGCCCGCCTCGCCCGCACGCTGCTCGCGGGCGGCAACCTCGCACTGGCCGGCGGCGCCGCGCAGCCCGTGTCGCGCATCACGCTGGCCGACCGCGTGCCGCCGCCCGCCGACCTGGCCGGCGACGCGCGCATCCAGTTCGTGCAGGGCGACCTGCTCGAACAACTAGGCAACGGCGCGCTGCCCATCGCCGAGACGCAGCTCGTGTTCCATCTCGCCGCCGCCGTCAGCGGTGAATGCGAGGCCGACTTCGACCTCGGCATGCGCAGCAACCTCGACGCCACGCGCGGCCTGCTCGAAGCCGCGCGCCGCGCGGGCCACTCGCCGGTGTTCGTGTTCTCCAGCTCGGTCGCGGTGTTTGGAGATTCGCCTGAACAGCGCCTGCCGGCCGTGATCGAGGACACCACGCTGCCGACGCCGCAGAACAGCTACGGCATCCAGAAATTCATCGGCGAGCAGCTGGTGGCCGACTTCACGCGCAAGGGCTTCGTGCAGGGCCGCAACGTGCGGCTCATGACGGTGTCGGTGCGCCCCGGCCGGCCCAACGGCGCGGCCTCCAGCTTCCTGAGCGGCATGCTGCGCGAGCCGCTGGCCGGCGAGCGCGCGCGCTGCCCGGTGTCGCCCGACACGCCGGTCGCGCTGGCCTCGCCCGGCAACACCGTCGCGGGCATCGTGCGCGCGGCCACGGCCAGCACTGCCGAATGGGGGGCGCGCACCGCCATCAACCTGCCCGCGCTGACGACCACCGTGCGCGAGATGGCGCAGGCGCTCGAACGCATCGCCGGCAAGGAGGCAACCGGACTCATCGACTGGGAGCCCGATGCGGCCATCGCGAAGATCGTCACCAGCTGGCCCAGCCGCATCCACGCGGCACGCGCCGAGGCGCTGGGCCTGAAGGCCGACGCAAGCTTCGACGCCATCCTGCGCGACTACGTTCGCGAGAACGCGCAGGCCGTGAAGCTGCCTGTGAAGGGCTGAGCCATGGCCAAGCTCGTGCTCGGCTGCATTGCCGACGATTTCACCGGTGCCACCGATCTCGCCAACAACCTCGTGCGCGCGGGCATGCGCGTGGTGCAGGCCATCGGCGTGCCCGAAGGCCCGCTCGATGCCGACGTCGATGCCGTCGTCGTCGCCCTCAAGTCGCGCACCATCGCGCCGGCCGGGGCCATCGCGCAGTCTCTCGACGCATTGCGCTGGCTGCAGGCGCAGGGCGCGCGGCAGATCTACTTCAAGTACTGCTCCACCTTCGACAGCACGGCGCAGGGCAACATCGGCCCCGTGACTGAGGCGCTGATGGACGCGCTGCAATGCGACTTCACCATCGCCACGCCCGCCTTCCCCGACAACAAGCGCACCGTGTTCAAGGGCTACCTGTTCGCGGGCGAGGTGCTGCTCAACGAGAGCGGCATGCAGAACCACCCGCTCACGCCGATGACCGACCCGAACCTCGTGCGCGTGCTGCAGGCGCAGTGCAAGCGCAAGGTGGGCTTGATCGACTACACCGTGGTGGCGCGCGGCGCGGCCGCCATCGACGAGCGCATCGCACAGCTGAAGGCCGAGGGCGTGGGCATCGCCATCGTCGACGCGGTGTCGAACGACGACCTGCTGCGTATGGGCCCGGCGCTTGCGAAGATGCCGCTGCTCACCGCAGGCTCGGGCGTGGCCATCGGCCTGCCGGCCAACTTCGGGCTCGCGCCTTCGTCGCAGGCCAGTGCGTTGCCCAAGGCCGGTGGCAGGACCGCGGTGGTCTCGGGCAGCTGCTCGCTCGCCACCAACCGGCAGGTGCTCGATTTCATCCAGCGCGGCGGCGCGGCAATGGCCGTCGACCCATTGCGCATCGCCGCGGGCGTGGACGTTGCCGCCGAAGTGCTGGCCTGGGCCACGCCCTTGATCGACAAGGGCCCCGTGCTCGTCTACTCGACCGCCGAAGCCGGCGCCGTGAAGTCGGTGCAAGGCAGGCTCGGTGTCGAGGAGGCCGGCGCGATGGTCGAACGCACCATTGCAGCCATCGCGCGCGGCCTGGTCGAACGCGGCGTACACCAGCTGGTGGTGGCCGGCGGTGAAACCTCGGGTGCATGCGTGCAGGCGCTAGGCATCGCGCAGATGCAGATCGGCCCGCAGATCGACCCCGGTGTGCCGTGGTGCCACGCGCGCTCCGACGCCGCGCCCGAGACGGGTGTGCACATCGCACTGAAGTCCGGCAACTTCGGCAGTGACGATTTCTTCACCAAGGCATTTACAGTGCTCGCATGACCGAGAACGAAGCCCGCGAAGAAATCTGCCGCGTCGGCCGCAGCCTGTTCGAGCGCGGCTACGTGCATGCCACCGCCGGCAACATCAGCGTGCGGCTGGACGACGGCTTCCTGATCACACCGACCGACGCATGCCTCGGTTTTCTCGACCCGGCCCGATTGGCAAGGCTCGACGCACAAGGCCAGCAGACCAGCGGCGATCGCGCCAGCAAGACCATCGCACTGCACACGCGCATTTACGCCGCGACGCGCAGGTTCGATGCGAACACCGCCTGCGTGATCCACACACACAGCACGCACTGCGTTGCGCTCACGCTGAACGAACCGGGCGACGAACTGCTGCCCGCACTCACACCGTACTTCGTGATGAAGGTCGGCCACGTGCCGGTCATCCCGTACCACCGGCCCGGCGCGCCCGAAGCGGCCGAACAGGTGGCGCAGGCCGTCGAGCGCCTCGGCGCTGCCGGCACGCCGATCCGTGCCGTGATGCTCACGCGCCTGGGCCCCAATGTCTGGCACGACACGCCGGCCGCCGCCATGGCCGTGCTCGAGGAACTAGAGGAAACCGCCCGGCTTCAAATGCTTGCGAGCGCCGCAAGGCCTGCACCGCTGAACGCCGAACAGATCGATGAACTGCGCCGCACCTTCGGGGCGCGCTGGTAGTAGAAACACCCTCATGCCCCAATTCGCCGCCAACCTCTCGATGCTCTATCCGGAGCTCGCCTTTCTCGACCGCTTCGACGCCGCCGCGAAAGACGGCTTCAAGGCCGTGGAGTACCTCTTTCCGTACGACTTTTCGAAAGACGAGATCCTCGCAAGGCTGAAGCACAACGGCTTGCAGCAGGTGCTGTTCAACGGCCCTCCCGGCGACTGGAACGGCGGCGAACGCGGCCTGGCCTGCCTGTCCGGACGCGAGGCCGAGTTCCGCGAAGGCATCGCCAGGGCCATCGACTACGCCGTGGCGCTCGACTGCCCCCGCATCCACGTCATGGCCGGCCTCGTGCCCGAAGGCCTGGAGCGCGATGCGCTGCGGCCCGTGTACCTGGACAACCTGCGCTGGGCCGCGGCCGAAGCTGCCAAGGCAAACCGCGACGTGCTGATCGAGCCGATCAACACGCGTGACATTCCGGGCTTCTTCCTCAACCGCCAGGACCAGGCGCACGAGATCGTCGAGGCCGTCGGCGCACCGAACCTCAAGGTGCAGATGGACCTGTACCACTGCCAGATCGTCGAAGGCGACGTGGCCATGAAGATCCGCAAGTACCTGCCCACCGGCCGCGTCGGCCACATCCAGATCGCCGGCGTGCCAGAGCGCCACGAGCCCGACATCGGCGAGCAGAACTACCCGTACCTGTTCGACGTGATCGACGAAGTGTCGGCGCAGTGCGGATGGCAGGGCTGGGTCGGCTGCGAATACCGGCCGCGCCGCGGTTCGGAGCCGGGCGGCACCTCGGCCGGGCTCGGCTGGTTGCGCGCCTTGCAGCAGCGCGCATGAAGCTCGAAGCGCTGCGCATTCCGGTGCCGCTGCGAGGTTTCGCGGCGGGCGATGCGCAGCTGTTCGACGTCACGCTGGCCGGCGACAGGGTCGGGTCCGTCGTGGCCAGCGCTCAACAGCAGCACGCGCGCGGCACGCTGCTGAGCGCACTGGTCGAGGCGCATGCGCACATCGACAAGAACTACACCGTGCAGGACGTGGGTGCGGCGCAGGGCAATCTGTTCGCCGCCATCGACCGCATGAACAAGCACCGCGACAGCTGGACCGGCGAGTCGCTGCGCCTGCGCATGGAGCGCGCGCTGCACGACGCATGGCAATCGGGCGCGCGCGCGCTGCGCACGCACCTCGACTGGGTGCAGCCCGAGCCGCCCGCCGCCCTGCCCGTGTTCGAGGCACTGCGCGAAGAATGGCGTGGCCGCGTCGAGCTGCAGTTCGTTTCGCTCACGCCGCTCGACCTGTTCGCCGACCTTGCCGCCGGCGAGCGCATCGCATGCGAGGTGAAGCGTGCGGGCGGCGTGCTCGGCGCGTTCGTCTACCGCAACGAAGGCATCGTCCACAAGCTCGGGCGCGTGTTCGACCTCGCGCAGCAGCACGGGCTGGGGCTCGACTTCCATGTCGACGAAGGCCTCGACGCCGAAGCCAGCGGTCTGCGCAGCATCGCGCAACTGGTGCGTGCGCGCAATTTCAGGAACGGCGTGGCCTGCGGCCATGCCTGCTCGCTGTCGGTGCAGGGCGATGGAGTTGCCAATGAAACGCTGGCGCTGTGCGCCGGCGCGGGCATTCACCTCGTCGCGCTGCCCACCACCAACCTCTACCTGCAAGGCGCGTGGGACCGCACGCCCGTGCAGCGCGGCATCACGCGCATCCGCGAGGCGGCGGCATGGGGCTTGCGTGCAAGCCTGGCAACCGACAACGTGCAGGACGCCTTCTATCCCTACGGCAGCTACGACCTCCTGGAGACCTTCGGCCTTGGTGTGCAGATGGCGCACCTGGCCCCGGCCTCCGACTGGCTCGACGCCGTCACCGTGAGCCCCGCGAAAGCCCTGGGGCTCGCATGGGACGGGCGCATCGCGCCGGGCTGCCCGGCGGACCTGCTGGTGTTGGCGGCAACCGACGAACACGAACTCATCGGCCCGCGCGGACGGCAACGCACCGTCATCCGCGCCGGCCGGGTACTGGAGAAAACACAATGAGCATGGGCAAGCCAATGGCCAATTACGCCGCCGCCAGGCGCGTGGGCGATTTCGTCTTCATGAGCGGCGTGGTCGCGGTCGACCCCGCCACGCGCCGCGCAGTCGCAGGCTACGACGCGATTCCCGAGGCCGCACGCACCGCGCTGCAGGGTGTCGGCTACGCCACGGGGCAGATGTCGGTCGACGTGTTCGAGGCGCCCATCGTCGCGCAGAGCTGGTTCGTGCTCGAGCGCATCCGCCAGATCGCGGCCGAGCATGGCGGCACGATGGAAGACGTGGTGAAGCTGGTGCAGTACTTCCGCCACCTGCCGCACTACGCCTTCTACAACCGCGTGCGCGGCCTGTTCTATCCGGGCGAGCCGCCGGTGAGCACGGTGGTGGAGGTGTCGCGCTTCCTGCCGGGGGACGAAGTGCTGGTGGAAGTCGAAGCCACCATGTACCTGCCCCAGCGCTCGCCTTCTACTTGACGCCCGCACCCTTCAGCAGGAACTCCGTCACCTGCTCGATCAGGTAGCGCCGGTCCTTGTCGTCGCCCTGCTGGGCCACGTTGCGGAAGTACGCGGCCTGGGTGGCGTGGTCGGCGTAGAACTGCGTCACGGCCCAGATGTGGAACAGCACCAGCATCGGGTCGGCCTTGTCCATCAGGCCCTGGTTCATCCAGTTCTGGATCACGGCGGCGGCCTGGTCGGTGCGCTGCTTGCTCGTGTCCATCATGTCGTCGATGACCGGCGCGCCGCGCAACATCTCGGCGGTGAAGATGCGCGAGCGCAGCGGGTGCTCGAACGAGAACATCATCTTGCGCTGGATCAGGTCGCCCAGCACCTTGCGCGGGCCGAAGGCCTCGTCGCTGAAGCCGAACACCACGATCCAGTCGGTGAGGATGTCCTGCAGCACCTGGCGATACAGCGCTTCCTTGCTCTCGATGTAGTAGTGCAACTGCGCCTTCGAGAGCCCGGCCTTGTCGGCAATGGCCTGCGTCGATGCGCCGGCCAGCCCCTCGCTGGCGAACACTTCGATGGCGGCCTGGTTGATGAGGCCGAGCACCTGCGTGTACTTGCGCGAGCGGCCGCGCGTGGCGGGCGCCTCGCCGTCGCCTTCTTCGTTGATGGGAGGACGCGCGCTCACAGCTGGAGTTCCAGTTCCTGCCCCTTGGCGCGCGAGCAGCACAGGGCGACCTTGTGGCGGCGCTCGCTGCCCGTGAGGCAGAAGTCGCGATGCTCGGCGCCTTCGCCGTCGCCCTCGACCACGCAGGTGCCGCACAGGCCCTGCTGGCACGACACGGGGATGTCGATGCCGACTTCGTGCAGCGCGTCGACGGCAGTCTGGTCTGCGGCAACGGGCACGCTGATGCCGCGCCGTGCGAGCTTCAGCGTGAAGGGCAGGCCGGTTGGGGTACCGGCATCGGTGGGTGCGGCGAAATATTCGGCGTGCAGCGCGTCTTCGGGCCAGTGCGCGGCCGCGTCGCGCACCGCCTGCATGAAGCCGCCGGGGCCGCACACGTACAGGTGCGTGCCAGGTGCGGGTCGGGCCAGCAGCGCCCGCAGGTCGATACGCTGCGAGGCGTCGCCCTGGTCGAGATGCAGCCGCAGATGCGGCGCCAGCGCGGGGTCGCGCAGCGCGCCGGCAAAGGCCAGGTGCTCCTCGCTGCGCGCGAACACGCACAGCGTGAACGATGCGCCGCGCGCCGCGAGCGCCTGCGCCATCGCCAGGAGCGGCGTCATGCCGATGCCGCCGGCCATCAGCAGATGGTGCGCGGCCTCCTCGCGCAGCGGAAAGGTGTTGCGCGGCGCGCTGATCGCGAGCAGGTCGCCTTCGCGCACGCGCTCATGCATCGAGGCCGAACCGCCGCGGCTGTCGAGTTCGCGCTTCACGCCGATCACGTACGAGTTGGCGCCGCAAGGCGCGCGCGCCAGCGAATACTGCCGCGAGAACCCACCAGGCATGTGCACGTCGATGTGCGCGCCGGCCTCGTAGGCAGGCAGCGGCCGGCCCCACGGATGGGCCAGTTCGAAGGCCAGTATTTCAGGCGTCTGCCGCGAGATGCGTTCGACGCGTACGGTGAGCGTGCGTTCGAGGCTCATGGTGATGTGTCTCCCTGCTTTCTGCGTTCTCTAGATGCTGCCCAGCTTGCGCGACACGCGCTCGATGAAGTGGCTGCGGTCGCTTGCAGTCACGGCGTTCATGTCGTGCAGCTGCAGCCACGTCACCTTGCAGCGCCATGCGAACAGCGCGCGCAATGCGCGCGTGAACAGCCGCCGGCCCGGGTCGCCGATCATCATCACGAACCAGCGCGGCGAGCCGCCGGTGGTCACCACCGTGAGCCGCTGGATGTGCCGCAGCCCCGACTTCGCGATCTGCCCCTTGCGCTGCGCCGGCAGGAAGGCCACGCCCGGCAGCCACACCCGTTCGAGCCAGCCCTTGAGCATCGACGGCGGTCCGTGAAACCAGGTCGGAAACACGAACACCAGGTGCTCGGCCCATAGCAGCGCCTCGACGTGGGGTCTCACGCGTTCGCGGATCAGGTCGGGGTTGTCGAGGTAGGCGATGCGCTCTTCGCGGGTCAGCGTCGGGTCGAAGCCCTCGGCGTACAGGTCGATGGCCTTGACGGGGTGCCGCGGCTGGAGCGCTTCGAGCGCGGTGCGGTAGAGCGCGTGGTTGAAGCTGTCGGGGTTCGGATGGCAGTGGATGACTAACGTTTTCATGGTTGAGGGCCGGTTCGCTCAGCGTTTCTTTGTTGCTGGCGAGACGGGGTCAGAGCCCAGGGGATAAAAGGCCGCGCAGTGCCTTATGGCAACCCAGGCGCCGGCATCTGACCCCGGCGCAAGCCCCGCGCGACCCACGGGAAAAAACGAAGCCGCCTACTTGCCCGTCAGCTTCTTGCGGACGTCGACACCGACGCCCTTGTTCACGAACTGCGTGGTGACGACCTTCGACAGGTCGACCTCGCCCGGCTTGTACAGGCCGGCCTTGACCATCTTGTCGTAGAAGTCCTTCACGCGCGCCTCGTCCATCGCGCCGATGCCCTTGGCGAGCGATTCGCCGCTGTCGACGATGCCCATCTTCTTCATCAGCTCGATGGAGCCCTGCGATGCGGCCACGGGCGAATCGGGGTTGATCTTGGCGATCATCTCGTTGGCCGCCTTGTTGTCGCCGTAGAGGTAGTTGTTCCAGCCGATGATCGAGGCCTCGACGAACTTGCGCACCGTCTCGGGCCTGTTCTTGATCAGGTCGGCGCGCGTCTCGACGGTGGTCGAGTAGGTCGAGAAGCCGTTGTCGGCCAGCAGCTGCACCACCGGGTCGAAGCCGGCCTGGGCCTTGATCGACAGCGGTTCCGAAATCGCATAGCCCTGCTGGATCGATTTCTTGTCGGCCAGGAAGGGGCCGACGTTGAAGGTGTAGGGCTTGAGCTGCGAGTCCTTGAAGCCGTGCTCCGATTTCATCCACTGCCAGAAGCTGAACTGGCCGTCCTTGCCGATGAAGGCCACGGGCGCCTTGGCCATGTCCTTGAAGGTGTCGAAGCCCTGGCCCGGGTGCGCGAACATGGCCTGCGGGTCTTTCTGGAAGAAGGCCGCGACGACCACGGTGGGCACGCCGTTCTTCACGTTGTCGAAGGACTGCAGCAGGTTGCCGGTCATCAGGAAGTCGACCTTGCCGGCCGGCAGCATCGGCCGGTTGTTGACCATCGGGCCGCCCTGCTGGATATCGACGTCGAGGCCGTATTTCTTGTAGGTGCCGTCCACCAGCGCCTGGTAGAAGCCGCCGTGGCCGGCCTGCGCCTTCCAGTTGGTGGCGAATACCACTTTTTCCTGCGCCTGCGCGGCGAAGGCTGCGGTCAGCGCCAGGCCGAAGGCCAACGGGCGGAGATGGAAGGCGGGGATGCGCATGGGGACGTGCTCCTGTGGAGGTTTGGGTAAGTACGGGATGCGAAGACTATTCTTTTTCAGCGGTCGCGGGCCATGTCGGGCGACCAGCCGCGCGTTTTTCCGGGGTTCATCAAACCCATCGGATCGCTGCGCTTCTTGAACTCGATCTGCTGCGTGTCGATGGTCTTCATGCCGCCGTCCTCGATGGTGACGACATGCGGATTGAAGATCTTGCAGCCGCCCTGCGACTCGATCTCGCGGATCAGCTCGTACTGGTGGGCCTCGCCCTTCCAGCGCACGAGCAGGATGCCGAAGGTGCCGCACTCGCCGTTGGCGCGCGCGAAGTCCTGGTGCTGCAGCACGTCGTCGCCGAAGATTTGCAGATGCCGCTCGACCACGGCCGGGTCGAAGGGCTGGGCGTAGGCCACCTGCAGGTAGGTCCAGCTGCGATCGGCCTTCAGAGCCTGCAGCGTCGTGTGGTTGAAGGCGCACTCGTAGGCCGGGGGCAGGCCTTCGGCGAGCAGCTCGGCCTCGGTGCCGGCGACCGAGATCGTGCCGCCCTGTGCATCGGCCAGCGCACGAAAGTCCGCCATCGACCCGGGCGAGACCATGGCGAACACCGCATGCCGGTCGGCAGGAAAACGGTCGCGCATGGCCGTGTAGTAGGGCGAGAAGCGCGCCTCGACCGTGGACAGCAGGAAGATGTCGAGCGCGGGCGCCTGCGCCGCGACGGCGAAGGCTAGCGCGCCGCGGTACGTTTCGAACAGCACCGTGCAGTGCACCCATTCGACGGCCGGGCTCAGCGCGACCTCGACGTCGAGGATCACGCCGTTGGTTCCATAGGCGTGGTGCACTTGCTGGATCTCGTCGCCATGCAGCTCGATGACGCGCGGTTCGCGCTCCACCGTCATCACGCGCGCGCGCAGCAGGTTGCCGGGGTCGCGCAGGATGCCGTGGCGGAACGAGCCGATGCCGCCGAAGCCGCCCGCGATGAAGCCGCCGATGCTGGCCACGTGCCAGGTCGAGGGCCACATGCGCAGCGCCTGGCCGGTCTCGCGCGCCGCGAGGTCGATGTCGTGCATGCGCGCGCCGGCTTCGACGCGGATGCGTCCGGGCTGGATGTCGAGCACGCGGCACATCTGCGTCACGTCGAGCACGATGCCGCCTTCGAGTGGCACGCACTGGCCGTAGTTGCCGGTGCCGCCGGCGCGCACGGTGAGCGGCAGCTTCCATTTCGCGGCCACGGCGGCGGCCTGCCGCACGTCGTCTTCGGTGCTGACCTTGACGACGAGGTCGGCCACGCAGCCCGCGAGCTGCGCGGTGAGGATGGGGCTGTACCAGTAGAAGTCTTTCGACAGCTGCTTGCGTTGCGCCGGCGCGGTGATCACATTGAGGCCGCGCAGGTCATTGCGCACTGCGTCCCAGTCGGCGGCAGGCACGGAGTTCATGGAACTTCCTGTCGTCTCTGTTCGGGGAACACCGCGGAACCGGCTTTGCCGGGCCGCTGGTGTTGCCCCCGGTAGGGGGTTGGCGAAGCGACACGAAGTGCGCGAAGACTGGGGGCGAGCCTAGTTCTCACGGCGCATTTCGCTTTCGTGCCAATGCCCGAGCACCAGCCGCGACAAGGCTGCGAACACGATGAAGATCACGATGCCCAACAACGACACCAGCAGCAGCGCCGCGAACATCATCGGAATCTCGGTGCGGAAGCTCGACTCGAGAATGCGCGATGCAAGACCCGTTTCCTTGCCCGCCGTGCCGGCCGTGAACTCGGCCACCACCGCGCCGATCAGGCTCAGCCCGCCCGCGATCTTCAGGCCCGCCATGAAGTACGGCAGCGCGCTGGGCGCGAGCAGGTAGCGGAAGGTCTGCCACGGCGAGGCCTTGTAGAGCTGGAACAGGTCGCGAAGATTGCTGTCCGCGCTTTTCAGGCCGATGACGGTGTTCGACAGGATCGGAAAGAAGGCCACGATCCACGCGCACAGCAGCAGCGCCGCGGTGGTGTTCGACACGTAGATGAGGATCAGCGGCGCGATCGCGATGATCGGCGTCACCTGCAGGATCACGGCGATGGGGAACAGGCCGATTTCCACCCACTTGAAGAGCGCGAACGCGATCGCCAGAAGCACGCCCCCGACGATGGCCGCACCGAGCGCGAGCAGCGTGAGCTTGATCGTGAACCACAGGGCGCTGGAGAGCGAATCCCAGTTGTCGAACAGCGTGCGAAGAATGAGCGAGGGTGCGGGGAGGATGTAGTGCGGGATGTTGTTGGCGCGCACGGTCCATTCCCAGAGCAGCAGGAGCGCCGCGATGATGACGACGGGCGCCACGATGCGCAGCATCGACTCGCGGCGGCGCAGCTTGTCTTCGTGGGCGCGCAGCGCGGCCTCGGAGGGCACCGCATCCGCATTGGCGTCCGCGAGGGCGACGGGCTCAGTGATCGATCTCGAGGCCATGCAGCGCTCCGTGCAGGGATTGGGACACCGCCGTGCAATGCGCGTTGTAGCGGCTCGATGTGCGGAACTCTTCGCCGCGCGGGTAGGGCTCGTCGATGCGGATCTCGTCGATCACGCGCCCCGGGCGCGCCGCCATCACGACGATGCGGTTCGACAGGTACACCGACTCGTACACGCTGTGCGTGACGAACACCACCGAGAAGCGGTGCTCGCGCCAGATGGCCAGCAGGTCGTTGTTGAGCTTGATGCGCGTCATCTCGTCGAGCGCGGCAAAGGGCTCGTCCATCAGCAGCAGGCGCGGGTGCGTGACCAGCGCGCGCGCGATCGACACGCGCATCTTCATGCCGCCCGAGAGCTCGCGCGGATACACGTCGGCAAAGCGCGAGAGGCCGACCATCTCGAGCACCTGCTGCACCACCGGCGCCGCTGCGTCGCGGCTCATGCCGGCGAGCTTGAGCGGCAGCCACACGTTGTCGAACACCTTGGCCCAGGGCATGAGCGTGGGCTCCTGGAACACGAAGCCCAGGTCGCGGTCGCTCTGCGTCTTTCCGGTGTTGGCACCCGACCAGTGCATGTCGCCCGAACTGAGGCGCGTGAGCCCCGCGATGAGGCGCAGCGCGGTGCTCTTGCCGCAGCCTGAGGGGCCCAGGAAGCTGATGAAGTCGTGCTCGCCGATGTCGAGCGTCATGCCCTGCAGCGCGAGCGTGCCGTTCGCGAAACGCTTGCTGACGTTGCGCAGGGTGACCAGGCGCGGTGGAGTGGGGACGGACATCATTTCCAGGCCGGTTCGTTGGCGAGGCGCGAGAGCGGAAAGCGGTCGACTTCTTGCAGCAGCTCGACGAAGCGGCGGCCCACGTGGTCGAGCACGGCGGCGCCCTTTTCGGCGGTGGCGCGCGTGGCGTCGCCGGCCGCGCCCGCGGGGTTGATGTCGTGCATCTGCCAGCCGAGCTTGCCGCTGGGGGTGATCGACAGGAACTTGTTCTCGGCGGCCAGTTGCTCCGTCATCGAGCTGAAGTTCTGGAACTGGTCCTTGCGCACGCAGTCGGGCGCGAGGTGCAGCATGACCGAGCTTTCGAGATCCCCGGCGTGAATGCCGTGCCGGCCCTCGTGCGCGGTGAACAGGCCCTCGGGCAGGCCCAGCGTGTACCAGTTGGCGGCCACGACCATCATGTCGTGTTCCTCGCGCAGGTCGCGCGCAACGATGTCCATCACGCTCATCTGGCCGCCGTGGCTGTTGTAGAGCACCAGCTTGCGCACACCGGCCTTCGCGACGCAGGCGCCGATGTCCTTCCACAGCGAGATCAGCGTGTTGGCGGACACCGTGAGCGTGCCCGGATAGCGCGAATGCTCGTTGCTCTTGCCGTAGGGCACGGTGGGCAGAAACAGCACCGGCAGGTCGTCGGGCAGGTGCGGCAGCGTGGCGTGCACCATGCCGTCGATGGTGGCGGTGTCGGTCGACATCGGCAGGTGCGGGCCGTGCTGCTCGGTCGCGCCCACGGGCAGCACGGCAATGAGCCGTTCACGGTCGAGGCGGGAGAACTCTTCGCTGGTCAGGTCGGACCAGAAACGGCTGCGCAAGGGGACCGGGTTCATCGTGGCGTACCTCGTGGTGACGGGCAGTAGGAGCGGGGATGATGATCTAAATCATCCATTCGGTCAAAAAAAGATGGATTGGCGGGTTACCCACGCCGCGGCCGCCGAATGCAGCACCCCTTGATGGCGGCTCTCCTTGGGCATATAAGTCGTTCATGTTTCCTCGGCTTGTCGCAAGGCGGAAAGGGGACGCTATGAAGAGACGCATCTACTGGCTGATGCCGGACCTGGCGAGCGCCAGGCGGGCGATGGACGATCTGGTGCGGGCGCGCGTCGACGTTGCGCGCATTCATTTCGCCGGACCGGAAGGCATGGACATGGCCGGGCTCCATGCGGCCAACGTGTGGCAGACCTCGGACGTGGTCCACGCAGCCAAGACCGGGTGGGCGGTCGGCAGCGCCTGCGGCATCGTCGTCGGCCTCATGGCTGCCCTGATGTTTCCGATCTTCGGCGACGATCCCGAATGGGAAGTGGCCGTGCTGGTGGCCGTCGTGGGTGGCGTGGTCGGCACTTGGTCGGCCAGCATGATCGGCATTTCCATCCCCAGTCCCAGGCTGCAGCGTTTCGAGGGCGCCATCGCGCAGGGACAGATCCTGCTGATGGTGGACTTGCCGCGTTCGCGCGTGCGGGACATCGAGGCGCTGCTGCAGTCTGCGCATCCCGAGGCCCGGTTCGAGGGCGAAGAGCCGCGAATCCCGGCGTTTCTCTGAAGCGCGAATGAGCCCTGAACCCATGATGCCGAGCCGAGGGACCGCACATGATCATGGCCGTCGCCCTGTTGCTCATCGTGCTCGGCTCGGTGCTGTTCCACGTCTTCAATCCATGGTGGACGACGCCCCTGGCTTCGAACTGGCAGCCGATGGACGACACCCTGACCATCACGCTGGTGATCACGGGGATCTTCTTCGTCGTCATCAACGTGTTCGTCGCCTACATGCTGGTGCGCTTTCGCCATCGCGAGGGGCACCGGGCGGCGCATGAGCCCGAGAACAGGAAGCTCGAGCGCTGGCTGATCGGCGGCACCACCGTCGGCATCATGGCGCTGCTGGCGCCCGGCCTCGTGGTGTACGCGAACTACGTCAGGGAGCCCCGCGACGCCCTCGTGCTGGAGGTGCTGGGCCAGCAATGGCAATGGCGCTTCCGCTTCCCGGGGCCGGACGGCAAGCTGGGCGCGAGCGACGCGCGCTTCGTCAGCGCCACCAATCCATTCGGGATCGACCCGGGCGACCCCGCCGGGCAGGACGACCTCCTGATCCCCGGCGACGAGGTGCACCTGCCGCTCGGCAAGCCGGTGCTGGTGCTGATGCGCTCGAACGACGTGCTGCACGATTTCTTCGTGCCGCCGTTCCGCGCCCGGATGAACATGGTGCCGGGGCAGGTCAGCCGCTTCTGGTTCACCCCGAGCGTCGCGGGCCGCTACGAGGCGCTCTGCGCGCAGCTGTGCGGCGTGGGCCATCCCAACATGCGCGGTTATGTGGTGGTGGAGGACCCGGCGAACTACAAGGCCTGGTACGCGGCGCTGCCGAGCTTCGCCAAGTCGCAGGCCAAGGCGCCCGAGGCGCCGGCCGCTCCGGCCGGCGCCTCTGCGGCAGGCGGCGCACGCGTCGAGCAGGGCCGCGCGCTGGCGGACGCCAAGGGCTGCGTGGCCTGCCACACGATCGACGGCAGCCCGCGCGTGGGGCCGACCTGGAAGGGCCTGCACGGCAAGACCGAGACGATGGCGGACGGCTCCACCGCGCTGGTCGACGAAACCTATCTGCGCAGCTTCATCCGCGATCCGCAGGCCCGCCATGTGAAGGGCTTCCCGCCGGTCATGCCCAAGATCGAAATGACCGATGAAGAACTGGCCGCGCTGGTGGCCTACATCCAGAGTCTGGGCAGCCCGCCGGCGCAGGCTGCCGCCGAACAGAAGGCTGCGCGATGAACTCTTCTTCGCCCACGGGGCAGGCCATGTCCCACGCCGACGACGCCGGGCACCCCGCGCCGCGGAGTTTCCTGACCCGCTACGTCTGGAGCCAGGACCACAAGGTGATCGCCGTCCAGTACGCCTGCACCGCCATCGCGGTGGGCGTGGTGGGCGTGGTGCTGTCCAACCTGATGCGGCTGCAGCTCGGCTTTCCGGGCCAGTTCGACTTCATCAACGCCGAGCGCTACTACCAGTTCGTGACCATGCACGGGATGATCATGGTGATCTACCTGCTCACGGCGCTGTTCCTCGGCGGCTTCGGCAACTACCTGATCCCGCTGATGGTGGGGGCGCGGGACATGGTCTTTCCCTACCTCAACATGCTGAGCTTCTGGGTCTACCTGCTGTCGGTGGTGGTCCTGATGGCGAGCTTCTTCGTCCCGGGCGGACCGACCGGCGCGGGCTGGACGCTGTATCCGCCGCAGTCGATCCTGCCCGGCACGCCGGGCCATGCGGGCGGCATCGTGCTGATGCTGGTGTCGCTGCTCATCTTCATCGTGGCGACCACGATGGGCGGCCTCAACTACGTGACCACCGTGCTGCAGGCGCGCTGCGAAGGCATGACGCTGCTGCGCATGCCGCTCACGGTGTGGGGCATCTTCGTCGCCACCATCCTTGCGCTGCTCGGCTTTCCGGCACTGTTCGTCAGCGGCGTGATGCTGCTGCTCGACCGGACGCTGGGAACCAGCTTCTTCATGCCGGCGCTGGTGTCGATGGGCCAGGTGACGGGCTACAAGGGCGGCAGCCCGCTGCTGTTCCAGCACCTGTTCTGGTTCTTCGGCCATCCGGAGGTCTACATCGTGGCGCTGCCGGCCTTCGGCATCGTCTCCGACCTGATCA
This sequence comes from Variovorax sp. Varisp46, assembly GCF_059491885.1. Taxonomy (NCBI): domain Bacteria; kingdom Pseudomonadati; phylum Pseudomonadota; class Betaproteobacteria; order Burkholderiales; family Comamonadaceae; genus Variovorax; species Variovorax sp. Varisp46. Next base: position 4,975,110 of record NZ_CP168515.1, on the reverse strand, counting down.
GCGTGCACGCGCGCAAGTGCATCTTCGGCTACCGCATGATGGTGTGGGCCATCGTCGCCATCGGCGCGCTCAGCGTGGTGGTCTGGGCGCACCACATGTTCGTGAGCGGCATGAACCCGTACTTCGGCTTCTTCTTCGCGACCACCACGCTGATCATCGCGGTGCCCACCGCGATCAAGGTCTACAACTGGATCCTGACGCTGTGGCGCGGCGACATCCACCTGACGGTGCCGATGCTGTTCGCGCTGGCCTTCCTCTGCACCTTCCTCATCGGCGGGCTGACCGGCCTGTTCCTTGGCAACGTGAGCGTGGACATCCCGCTCTCGGGCACCTATTTCGTGGTGGCGCACTTCCACATGGTGATGGGTGTGGCGCCGCTGCTGGTGGTGTTCGGTGGCATCTACCACTGGTTTCCCAAGGTCACGGGCCGCATGCTCGACGACCGGCTCGGCCAGCTGCATTTCTGGATCACCTTCCTGGGCACCTACCTGATCTATTTCCCGATGCACTACCTCGGGGTGCTGGGCATGCCGCGGCGCTACTACAACTTCGACGGCTACAAGTTCATCCCGCCCTCGGCATTCACCCTGAACACGTTCATCACCGTGGTCGCGCTGATCGTCGGCGTGGCGCAGCTGCTCTTCATCGCCAATCTCGCCTGGAGCGCCTGGCGCGGACAGCGGGCCGACGCCAATCCATGGCGTGCCGCCTCGCTCGAATGGCAGACGCCCGCCACGCCGCCGGGCCACGGCAACTGGGGGCCGCGGCTGCCGGTGGTCTACCGGTGGGCCTATGCCTATGGAGAGCCGGGCGCGGCGGAAGATTTCATCGCGCAGAACGCGCCGCCGCAGGCCGGGGCCGGGGAGCCCGAGCCGGAAGGCCAGAGCGAGGTCCGGGGAGCGCCGGCATGAGCGCAGCGCCGGGCCGTTCCCAAGCAAGCTCGCACCGCAGTGCGCAGCACGGAGGTCTCTTGACGACCGCGGTTGCCGCCTGGAGCGACCGCGGCGGCCGGCCCCGCGATGCGCGCGCGAGCGCGGCCAGCATCGGCCTGTGGGTCTTCATGGGCGTGGCCACCGCGCTGTTCTCGCTCTTCATCGTGGCCTACGTGATGCGCATGAGCGGCGACGACTCGATGACGATCGCGCTGCCGTGGCAGCTCTGGCTCAGTTCGGCGCTGCTGGTGGCGGGCAGCGTGGCGCTGCAAGGGGCCGGTGGCGCATCGCGCGGCGCCGACCCGATGCGGGCGCGCCGCCTGCTGCTGGCGGGAGGCCTCTGCGCGGTGGGCTTCCTGGGCGTGCAGCTGTGGGCCTGGCAGGCGCTGCTGAGCGCGCAGGTGATGCCGGCCGGCAATCCGGCGGGCAGCTTCTTCTATCTGTTGACCGCGATGCACGGGCTCCACCTGGCAGGTGGGCTGGTCGGGTGGGCCTGGACGGCGCACGCCGCATGGCCCGATCCCGCCAGGGCCGCATGGCGCATCGCGCTGTGCGCGCGCTACTGGCACTTCATGCTGGCGGTGTGGCTGGTGCTGTTCGCGCTGCTGGGGTGGGTGACGCCGGAGGTGGCGCGCTTCGTCTGCGGCACATCCTGAGGAGGCATCCATGAACAACACCGCAACCATCGCGGCAACGCCGTTGAATCCGACCCTTGCCGCAAGCGGCTGGCGCGGGCTGATTGCCGACTGGTCTTCCGATCGCCAGGCGTTCCACGTCTCGTGGGGCAAGGCGATGATGTGGATCTTCCTGCTCAGCGACACCTTCATCTTCAGCTGCTTCCTGACCGGCTACATGACGGTGCGCGTCTCGACCACCGTGCCGTGGCCCAACCCGAGCGAGGTGTTCGCGCTCCACGTGGCGGGCGCCGACGTCCCGTTGCTGCTGATCGCGATCATGACCTTCGTGCTCATCAGCAGCAGCGGCACGATGGCGATGGCCGTCAATTTCGCCTACCGCCGCGACCGCGTGAACGCCGCCACGCTGATGATCGTGACCGCGACCCTCGGCGAACTCTTCGTCGGCATGCAGGCCTTCGAGTGGTCCAAGCTGATCCTGCATGAAGGCGTGCGGCCCTGGGGCAACCCGATGGGCGCGGCGCAGTTCGGCTCGACCTTCTTCATGATCACGGGCTTTCACGGGCTGCACGTGTCGGCCGGCGTGGTCTTCCTGTTCACCGTGGCCTTCAAGCTGATCCGCGGCGACTACGACAAGAAGGGCAACTACCAGATCGTCGAGATCGCCGGGCTGTACTGGCACTTCGTGGACCTCGTGTGGGTCTTCATCTTCGCGCTGTTCTATCTCTGGTGAGGACGACCATGAACCCCGACACCGGCCAACAACATCCGATCGGCCTCTATCTCAAGATCTGGGGGCTGCTGTTCGTGCTCAGCACGATGTCGTACCTGGTCGACTACTTCCATTTCCATGGGTACCTGCGCTGGACCCTGATCATTGTCTTCATGCTGCTGAAGGCGGGGCTGATCGTCTCGGTCTTCATGCACATGGCCTGGGAGCGGCTGTCGCTGGTCTATGCCATCCTGGTGCCGCCCCTGTGCCTGCTGGTCCTGGTGTGGTTGATGGCGGCGGAGGCCGGCCACACCTTCCTGACACGGATGACGTTCTTCCACTGACGGTGGCGCGGGCGGCGGCCCGGCTCAGCGCCGCACCACGTAGCGCGTCACCACCGGCGGCGACTCGCCCAGGTGGAACGCCAGCCGGCGCTCGCGCAGCGCCATGTCGCTCGCGGTGGCGCGGTTGAAGCGGCGCAGGTGATCGGTCCACGATTCGTCGACGATCTGCTCCACATAGCGTTCCGGCTGCGCAATGTCGTGCAGCAGCTCCCAGCCGATGGCGCCCTGGCTCAGGCGCGCACGGCGGGTCTGCTGCATCACGAGGTGGAAGGCGGGGGCGCGGGCCGGGTCGATCATGAATTCCACTGTGATGACCACGCGGCCGTCTTCCTGCGGCGCCTCGGCGGGCGGGCCGGCGGCCCAGCCGGCCTGGGCGGGGCTGGTGTCGTCCTCGCCGCTCACGTCGGTCACCCAGCGCAGCGCGGCGAGCATCAGCAGCGTGCCGCTGACGGCAGCCACGCACAGGCTGGCGACCAGCGTGGTGACCGTGGCCACCTGGCCCCAGAGCGCTGCGCCGATCGCGCTCGCGCCCATGATCGCCATCTGGTACATCGACATGCCGCGCGCGCGCACCCAGTCGGGCAGCGCGAGCTGGGCCGACACCGACAGCGAATTGGCCACCGTGATCCATGCCATGCCGCCGAAGAACATCGCCGGCACCGCGACCCATGCATTCGGCGCGAAGGCCATGACGGCGGTGGCGCCCGACTGCAGCAGCGTGCCGCGCAGCACCAGCTGGTCGCGCCCCATCGCCTGGCGCAGCCGCGGCAGGAACAGCACCGCGACGATCGCGCCCGAGCCCATGGCCGCCAGCAGCAGCGTGAAGGTGCCGGCGCCGCCGCCCTCGAGGTTGCGCGCCAGCAGCGGCAGCAGCGCCAGCAGCGCGGTCGAGTGGAAGAAGAAGATCGAGATGCGCGTGAGCACCGCGCGCATGCGCTGCGACTGCCGCACGAACTGCACGCCCACGCGCATCGCGCTGACGAGCTTCTCGCGGCCCAGCGGGTTGGGTGTGTGCTCGCGCCGCCAGCGCAGCACCACGAAGCCCGAGGCCACCGACAGCACCGCGTTCAGCGCGAACACCCACACGGTGCCTGCGCTCGCGATCAGCATGCCGGCCGTGAGCGGGCCGACGATGCGCGAGGCGTTCATCGCGATGCCGTTCAGGCCCAGCGCGGCCGGCAGCTGCGGGCGCGGCACCAGCTCGGGCACGATGGCCGCAAACACCGGCCAGCGCAGCGCCAGGCCGATGCCGTTGGCGAAGGTCAGCGCCAGCAGCAGCGGTGCGGTCATGAGGTCGAGCGCCAGCGCCGCGCACAGCACGATGGCCGTGCCGGCCAGCCAGAACTGCGTGGCCACCAGCCAGCGCCGGCGGTCCAGGATGTCGGCCAGCGCGCCGCTGGGCAGGCCCAGCAGGAACACCGGCAGCGTGGAGGCCGACTGCACCAGCGCCACCCAGATCGGCGAGGTGGTCAGCGAGGTCATCATCCACGCGGCAGCCACGTCGTTCATCCACATGCAGATGTTGGCGACGAGCCAGGTGCTCCACAGCATGCGGAACACGGGAAGCTGGAGCGGCACGAGGGCCGCGAGCTTCGCCGGCTGCGGCCGCACGGGCGGGATCGGTGTCTCTTCGGGGGATATGGGTGGCATGTGGCGCTATTTTGGCCCCGACGCCTGCAGGCTTCGCGATCCCGCCATTCCGCGAACACCGAGGAACCGGCTTTGCCGGGCCTCAGGTGTTGCCCCCTGCAAGGGGTTGGCGAAGCGACACGAAGTGCGCGAAGCCTGGGGGTGTGCCTAGGTTCTATCGCTGCGCGCCAGACGGTGCTCGAGCCTTCTCAGCATGGTGGTCAGCACCAGCGTCATCACCCAGTAGATGACCGAGATCGCGAGGTACGGCTCCCAGTAGCGCGCGTAGGCACCCGCCACGGTGCGCGCCGCGTACGCCAGCTCGGCCAGGCCGATGGCCGAGACCAGCGACGTGTCTTTCAGCAGGGCGATCGCGTTGTTGCCAAGCGGCGGCAGCATGCGGCGGAAGGCCTGCGGCAGCACCACGTAGCGCATCACCTGCGCGGGCGAGAAGCCGATCGAGCGGCCCGCATCGAACTGTCCGCGCGAGATCGACTGGATGCCGGCGCGGAACACCTCGGAGATGTAGGCCGCCGAATTGAGCGTGAGCGCCACCACGCCGGAGATGAGTGCGCCGTGCTCCTGCTTGAGCGTGCGCGCGAGCTCGCCGTCGATCAGGATGCCCGTCGTCGGGTGGATGAACACCGGCATCACCGCGAAGTGGATCAGCAGGATCTGCACGAACAGCGGCGTGCCGCGGAAGAAGCTGACGTACACAGTGGCCGGCCAGCGCAGGAAGAAGCGCGCGACCCAGGTCCACGGTGCGTGGCGCGGATGCGCGAGCCGAGCGAGCGCGAGGCACAGGCCCCAGCTCGAACCCAGCAGCACGCACACCACGGTCATGCGCAGCGTCATCCAGGCGCCTTGCCAGAACAGGTCCTTGTATTCGACCAGGATGTCCCATCGGAACCATCCGAAAAGAAGAATTGGTTGTTCCATCTATCGCCTCCGCTTCATCGCGTCAAACTCAAAAAACAAACGGCCGCATCGTGGCGGCCGTGATCGGATCACAGGTGGGGTGCGGCTCAGCGGACGTTCGGGTCCTTGTTGAACCACTTCTTGTAGATCGTCGCGTAGCTGCCGTCGGCGCGGATGGCCGCGAGGCCGGCCGTGAGCTTGTCGAGCAGGGCCTTGTCGCCCTTCTTCACGACGATGCCGAAGCCCTCTTCGGGGAAGGACTTGTCGTCCAGCGTCTTCAGGTCGGGGTTCTGCGCCACGCGATAGGCGATGACGCCGTTGTCGCCCATGGCGGCATCGACGCCGCCGCCGGCCAGCTCGGAAATGATGAGCGGCGTGCTCTCGAAGCGGCGGATGTCGGGGTTGGTCTTGCCGAACTCGCGCGAGGCGATGTCGTCGGCGGTGGAGGCGCTGACCACGGCGATCTTCTTGCCGGCCAGGTCCTTCAGCGAGGCGACCTTGCTGTTCTTCGGCAGCGCGATCAGCTGGCGGGCCGCGAAGTACGGCGGCGTGAAGTCGTAGCTCTGCTTGCGCTTCTCGTTGATGGTGACGCCCGAGATGACGAGGTCGACGTCGCCGTTGTTCAGCGCGCCGAAGATGCCGGTGAAGGGCGTGTTGACGATCTTGATCTTCAGGCCCTGCTGCTTCGCGATGGCGTTGATGATGTCGATGTCGAAACCGACGATCTGCTTGTCCTTGTTCTCGAAGGCGAAGGGCGCGTAGGTGGCGCTGGAGGCCACGGTGAGTTCGCGGTTCTGGGCCTGGGCACTGAATGCGAGCGTGGCGGCAGCGAGGCCGAGGGTCAGGGCGCGGCGGAGGGAGTTCATTCGGGGGTCCTTGTTTTTCGCCGTCCGGCGGGAGGTGGTGGGCGGGGATTTTAGGCTGTCGCTATCGGGCGGCCGCGTCGCCGCATGCACTCAGCGTGCCAGATGCCCCAGCGGCAGCGCGCTGCTCGCCTTCACCTCGCCCAGCGAGAAACTGGTGTGGAGGTCCTTCACATTCGGCAGGTTCATCAATTGCTGGCGCGCAAAGGACGAGAAGCTGTCGAGATCCTGCGCCACCACCTGGAGTTCGAAGGTGCCGGTGCCGCTGATGTAGTGGCAGGCCACCACCTCGGGCATCCTGCGGATCGCGTCCTCCAGCTTGCGGGTGGCCTCGTGGGTGACGCGCTCGGTGTCCACGCGCACGAAGGCAAGTACGCCGAGCCCGATCTTGTGGCGGTCGATCTCGGCGTGGTAGCCCTTGATGACGCCCGCCTCCTCGAGTGCCCGCACCCGGCGCCAGCAGGGCGCGGCCGAGAGCCCCACGCGTTGCGCAAGCTCGGCGTTGGTGAGGCGACCGTCGGCCTGCAGTTCTTGCAGAATTGCGAGGTCGAACTTATCGATGCTTTCCATTAGCGCGGATTTTAAGCAAGATTCTTTCTGGAAGCCGCTTTTTCGAGGCAAAGAACGCAAACACCTGTCGCCGACCCCGGCATACACTTTGCGTGACCATGGGCTCGCGCCCTACCGGGCACAGACCCAAGCAATCAGCCAGGCCCACAAGGCCCTGCCATACGGAGACAGACACCATGAACGCCCCGCTGCCCGAGCACATCCGCAAGGCGCTAGAAACCGTCACGCTCGACGACAAGTACTCCCTCGACTACGGCCGTGCCTTCATGAGCGGCGTCCAGGCCCTCGTGAAGCTGCCCATGCTGCAGCAACTGCGCGACAAGCAGGCTGGCAAGAACACCGCCGGGTTCATCAGCGGCTACCGCGGCTCTCCGCTTGGCGGCTACGACCAGGCGCTGTGGAAGGCAAGCAAGTTCCTCAAGGAACGGAACATCGTCTTCCAGCCCGGCGTGAATGAAGAGCTGGCGGCCACCGCACTGTGGGGCACCCAGCAGCTGGGCTTCTCGCCCGCGGGCACCAACAAGTTCGACGGCGTGTTCGGCATCTGGTACGGCAAGGGCCCGGGCGTGGACCGCTGCTCCGACGTCTTCAAGCATGCCAACATGGCCGGCACCACCGAATTCGGCGGCGTGATCGCGGTGGCGGGCGACGACCACATCTCCAAGAGCAGCACGGCCGCGCACCAGAGCGACCACATCTTCAAGGCCTGCGGCACGCCGGTGTTCTTCCCCACAAGCGTGCAGGAAATCCTCGACCTGGGCATCCATGCCTTCGCCATGAGCCGCTTCTCGGGCGTGTGGTCGGGCATGAAGACGATCCAGGAGATCGTCGAGTCGAGCGCCACGGCCATGATCGACCCCGAGCGCGTCGAGATCGTCATCCCCACCGACTTCGAGATGCCGCCCGGCGGCCTGCACATCCGCTGGCCCGACCATGCGCTGGAGCAGGAAGCCCGGCTCATGCACTACAAGTGGTATGCCGCGCTGGCGTACATCCGCGCCAACCGGCTGAACCACAACGTGATCGAGGGCCCGAACGACCGCTTCGGCATCATGGCCAGCGGCAAGGCCTTCAACGACACGCGCCAGGCGCTGATCGACCTCGGCCTGGACGACGCGGCCTGCCGCCAGCTCGGCATCCGCCTGCACAAGGTGGGTGTGGTGTGGCCGCTCGAGGCGCAGCTCACGCGCGAATTCGCCACCGGCCTGCAGGAGATCCTGGTGGTCGAGGAGAAGCGCCAGGTCATCGAATACCAGCTCAAGGAAGAGCTCTACAACTGGCGCTCCGACGTGCGCCCCAACGTGGTCGGCAAGTTCGACGAGGGCGAAGTGCACGCGGCCGAGGGCTACTCGGGCGGCGAATGGTCGATGCCCAACCCGACCGCGCACACCCTGCTGCGCGCCAATGCCGACCTGAACCCCGCGCTGATCGCCAAGGCCATCGCCTCGCGCCTGAAGAAGACCGGCCTGCTGGCCGCCGCCGGCGCCGACATGGCCGCGCGCATTGATGCCCAACTCGCCATCCTCGAAGCCAAGGAACGCGCGATGGTGGTGCAGCAAGCCTCCACCAGCGTGGCCGACGCGACGCGTCAGCCCTGGTTCTGCTCGGGCTGCCCGCACAACACCAGCACCGTGGTGCCCGAAGGCTCGCGCGCCATGGGCGGCATCGGCTGCCACTTCATGGCGACCTGGATGGACCGCTCCACCATCGGCTTCACGCAGATGGGCGGAGAGGGCGTGCCATGGGTGGGCCAGCAGCCCTTCACCACCGACCAGCACATCTTCGCGAACCTGGGCGACGGCACGTACTTCCACAGCGGCCTGCTCGCCATCCGCCAGAGCATCGCGGCGGGTGTGAACATCACCTACAAGATCCTCTACAACGACGCGGTCGCCATGACCGGCGGCCAGCAGGTCGGCGAGCGGCCGGAAGGCCACTCGGTGCTGCAGATTGCCGAGAGCCTGCATGCCGAGGGCGCCGCGAAGGTCGTGATCGTGACCGACGAGCCCGAGAAGTACGAGGGCGTGAGCATCCCCGGCGACCATGTCCAGGTGAAGCACCGCGACCTGCTCGACGAGGTGCAGCGCGAGTTCCGCAAGATCCCCGGCACCACGGCCATCATCTACGACCAGACCTGCGCGACCGAGAAGCGCCGCCGCCGCAAGCGGGGCACGGCCGTCGATCCGGCCAAGCGCGTGGTCATCAACGAGCTGGTCTGCGAAGGCTGCGGCGACTGCAGCGTGCAGAGCAACTGCCTGTCGGTCGAACCGCTGGAGACCGAGTTCGGCCGCAAGCGCACCATCAACCAGAGCAGCTGCAACAAGGACATGAGCTGCCTGAAGGGCTTCTGCCCGAGCTTCGTCACCGTCGAAGGCGGCCAGCTCAAGAAGAAGGGCAAGAACAAGGGCGCCACGCCGGCCGAGTTCGGCCTGCTGCCCGAGCCCGCGATTCCGTCGCTGGTCGGCGGCAAGGTCTGGGGCGTGGTGGTGGCGGGCGTCGGCGGCACCGGCGTGATCACCATCGGCCAGCTGCTCGGCATGGCGGCGCACATCGAGGCCAAGGGCATCGTCACGCAGGATGCGGCCGGCCTCGCGCAGAAGGGCGGCGCCACCTGGAGCCACGTGCTCATCGGCGACACGCAGGACGACATCCGCACCACGCGCGTCGGCACCGCGGCGGCCGACCTGATCCTGGCCTGCGATCCGCTGGTCACGGTCAACGGCGAAACCATGGCGCGCATGCGCGAAGGGCGCACGCACGTGGCGCTCAACAGCCACAGCTCGCCGACGGCGGCTTTCGTGCGCAACGCCAACTGGCAGAACCCCGAAGACGCTTGCGCCGCCGAGATCGCGCGCGCCGTGGGCGTCGACGGCATGGGCACCTTCGACGCCGATGCCGCCGCCACCACGCTGATGGGCGACAGCATCTACGTCAACCCGATGATCCTGGGCTACGCCTGGCAAAAGGGCTGGATCCCGCTGGCGCACGAGTCGCTGATGCGCGCCATTGAACTCAACGCCGTGGCCGTCGAGAACAACAAGACGGCGTTCGAATGGGGCCGCCAGGCGGCGGTGCGTCCTGAGGAGCTGCAAAAGCGCGTGCGTCCCGGCCAGGTCATCGAGTTCAAGAAGCGCGAATCGGTCGAAAGCCTGGTCGCGCGCCGCGTCGAGTTCCTGACCGGCTACCAGAACGCCGCCTACGCCGACGAATACAGGCAGTTCGTCGGCAAGGTGCAGCAGGCCGAATCGGCCGCCGGCAAGAGCACCGCGCTGACCGAAGCGGTCGCGCGCTATCTGTTCAAACTGATGGCCTACAAGGACGAGTACGAAGTCGCCCGCCTGCACACCGATCGCAGCTTCCTCGACCGCGTCGAAGGCATGTTCGAGGGCGACTACAAGCTCAACTACCACCTGGCGCCGCCGCTCATCGCGAAGAAGGACGCCAAGGGGCAGCTCCAGAAGCAGAAGTTCGGCCCCTGGATGCTCACGGGCTTCCGCTTCCTCGCGAAGCTGAAGGGCCTGCGCGGCACGGCGCTCGACATCTTCGGCCGCACCGAGGAGCGCAAGACCGAGCGCGCGCTGATCGGCGAGTACCGCGCCAGCATCGAGGAAGTGATCGGAGGCCTGCGCGCGGACAACCACGCGCTGGCGCTGGAAATCGCAGCCCTGCCCGAGCAGATCCGCGGTTACGGCCACGTGAAGGATCGCAACCTGGCGGCGGCCCGCACCCGCTGGAGCGAGCTGATGGCCAAGTGGCGCAATCCGCAGGGGCAGCGCGCGGCGGCCTGATCTTCAGGGCTCTTCAGGGCTGGTCGACCATGCAACGGGCGCCCGATGGGCGCCCGTTGCTATTCAAAAGATAGCGAAACGGCGCGCAATCCTCTGCCCGGAAAGCCCTCCCGGCCGCGCCGGATAAGCGCGCGGAGCGGTCATCTGCGCCGAATACAATGGCCGGTGCTGTGCGCGGCCAAGCCGCGCCGCGCTTTGACTTGCGGTCCGCCTCCTTCGCGGCCGCGAAGCCCAAGGAACCGCGGGCACGTCCTGCGCTCCCATCGTTTTCTCTTCCCTCTGCTGGAGACTCTCTTGTTCATTTCCTCTGCTTTCGCCCAGACCGCGCCCGCTGCAGCCGGCGGCGGTGACATGTTGTCCTCCCTCGGCAGCATGCTGCCGCTGGTGCTGATGTTCGTGGTGCTGTACTTCGTCATGATCCGGCCCCAGATGAAGCGCCAGAAGGAAGCCCGCGCCATGATCGAGGCCCTGGCCAAGGGCGACGAAGTCGCCACCGCCGGCGGGGTGCTCGGCAAGATCACCTCGATCGGCGACCAGTACCTCGGCCTCGAAATCGCCAACGGCATCGAGATCAAGATCCAGCGCAGCGCCGTGGTGCAGGTCCTGCCCAAGGGCGCCGTCAAGCAATAAAAGCGTGAGCTGAACCTTGCGCCTTGCGGCGCAGGGCCCCAATTCACGCCGTGTTCCGTTTCAGAAAAAGCGCTTTCTCATGAACCGTTACCCGGTCTGGAAGTACGCGATCATCGTGGTCGTGTTGCTCGTGGGGCTCATCTACGCCCTGCCCAATTTCTTTGGCGAGGCGCCTGCGGTGCAGGTGTCGGCTGCGAAGTCGACCGTCAAGATCGACGCGTCGACCCGGGCCAGGGTGCAGGAGCTGCTCAAGACGGCCGGCCTCACGCCCGAACTGCTGAGCCTCGAACCCACCGCGGTGCGGGCGCGGTTCGCCACCACCGACGACCAGATCAAGGCGCGCGATACGCTGCAGCAGGCCCTGGTGCCGAACGCGGACGAACCCTCCTACGTGGTGGCGCTGAACCTCGTGTCGCGCTCGCCCTCGTGGCTGACCGCGCTGCACGCCTTCCCGATGTACCTGGGCCTCGACCTGCGCGGCGGCGTCGACTTCCTGCTGCAGGTCGACATGCGCGGCGTGCTCGACAAGAAGGCCGAATCCTTCGCCGGCGACATCCGCATGGGGCTGCGCGAGAAGAAGGTGCGCGGCAGCGCCGTGAACCGCAACGGCCAGACCGTCGAAATCACGCTGCGCGACGCCGACAGCCTGGAAACCACCCGGCGCCTGATCCAGGACACGATGCCGGACCTCAGCACCGTCGAGAGCCAGCAGGGCGCCGAATGGCGCATCGTGGCCAGCATCAAGCCCGAGGCCGCGCGCCGCATCCAGGACGCGGCGCTCAAGCAGAACGTCACGACGCTGCACAACCGGATCAATGAACTCGGCGTGGCCGAACCCGTGATCCAGCAGCAGGGCATCGACCGCATCGTCGTGCAACTGCCCGGCATGCAGGACCCGGCCCAGGCCAAGACCATCATCGGACGCACCGCCACGCTCGAAATGCGCATGGTGGACGAAAGCGCCGAAGGCCGTTCGGCCGAACTGAGCGGCGGGCCGGTGCCTTTCGGTTCCGAGAAATTCCTCGACCGCCAGGGCCGCCCGGTGATCGTGAAGAAGCAGGTGCTCGTCACCGGCGAGAACCTCACCGACGCGCAACCCGGCTTCGACCAGCAGAGCAACCAGCCCAAGGTCGACCTGACCATGGACTCGAAGGGCGGCACCATCATGCGTGACGTGAGCCGCGAGAACTACAAGAAGCGCATGGCCATGCTGATCTTCGAGAAGGGCAAGGGCGAAGTGCTCACGGCCCCGTCGATCAACGGCGAACTGGGCAACCGTTTCCAGGTGTCAGGTTCGATGACCGTGTCCGAAGCCAACGACCTCGCGCTGCTGCTGCGCGCCGGCTCGCTGGCCGCGCCGATGGAAATCATCCAGGAACGCACCATCGGCCCGACGCAGGGTGCCGAGAACATCAAGAAGGGCTTCGACAGCGTGATGTACGGCTTCGCCGCGATCATGGTGTTCATGTGCATCTACTACGCGCTGTTCGGCCTGTTCTCGTCGATCGCGCTGGCCGTCAACCTGATGCTGCTGGTGGCCATTCTCTCGATCCTGCAGGCCACGCTCACGCTGCCGGGCATCGCGGCCATGGCGCTGGCCATCGGCGTGGCGATCGACTCCAACGTGCTGATCAACGAGCGCGTGCGCGAGGAACTGCGCAACGGGGCGTCGCCGCAGGCGGCGATCCATGCGGGCTACGAACGCGCCTGGGGCACCATCCTCGACTCCAACGTGACCACGCTGATCGCGGGTATCGCGCTGCTGGCCTTCGGCTCGGGTCCGGTGCGCGGCTTTGCGGTGGTGCACTGCATCGGCATCGTCACCTCGATGTTCTCGGCCGTGTTCTTCTCGCGCGGCCTCGTGAACTTCTGGTACGGCCAGAAGAAGAAGCTCAAGACGGTGTCCATCGGCACGGTCTGGCGGCCGAAGACCGACGGCGCGGCCGTGGCCGAAACCAAGTAAGAGGCAGAAGAGACAGCCATGGAATTCTTCCGCATCCACAAGACCATCCCGTTCATGCGCCACGCGCTGGTGCTGAACATCATCTCCTTCGTCACCTTCGCGCTGGCGGTGTTCTTCCTGTTCCACCGCGGGCTGCACCTGTCGGTGGAGTTCACCGGCGGCACGGTGATGGAAGTGGCGTACACGCAGTCGGCCGACGTCGGCAAGGTGCGCGACATCGTCGGCAAGCTGGGCTACACCGAAGTTCAGGTGCAGAGCTTCGGCAAGTCGGTGCAGATCCGCCTGCCCGTGAAGAAGGGCGTGACCTCCGCCCAGCAGAGCGCACAGGTGATGGACGCGCTGAAGGTGGCCGAGCCGACGGTGGAGCTGCGCAGCAACGAATTCGTCGGCCCGCAGGTCGGCGACGAACTCACCACCAACGGCCTGAAAGCCCTGGGCATGGTGGTCGTCGGCATCATGATCTACCTGGCGTTCCGCTTCGAGTGGAAGTTCGCGCTGGCCACCGTACTGGCAAACCTGCACGACGTGGTGATCATCCTGGGCTTCTTCGCCTTCTTCCAGTGGGAGTTCTCGCTGGCGGTGCTGGCGGCGGTGCTGGCGGTGCTGGGCTATTCGGTGAACGAATCGGTCGTGATCTTCGACCGGATCCGCGAGAACTTCCGCCGCTACCGGAAGATGTCGACCACCGAGATCATCGACAACGCGATCACCTCGACCATCAGCCGGACCATCATCACCCACGGCTCCACCCAGCTGGTGGTGCTGTCGATGTTCTTCTTCGGCGGCCCGACCCTGCACTACTTCGCGCTGGCGCTGACCATCGGCATCTGCTTCGGCATCTACTCGTCGGCCTTCGTGGCGGCGGCGATCGCCATGTGGCTCGGCGTGAAGCGCGAAGACCTCATCAAGGGCGGCCCGGCCAAGCGCGACGGCGAATCCGAGGACGACCCGAACGCCGGCGCCGTGGTCTGACGGATACTTCGGGGTTCAACACAGCGGCGGCGGCCCGGCTGCCACCGCGGTTCGCATGCAACGCCGGGCGCTCTCCGCACTTGTGCGGTGGCGCTTCCCGATGCAAGCTCGCAGTTGTTGCCGACGAATCGACCATCCTGGCCTTCCCGACTTTTCAATGAGCATTGCGCGGTCCGCCTCTTCCCTGCAGCTCGCACGCGAGACGCGTGAGCGTTTCGTATCGGCCACCGAGGGCGCCATTGCGCCGCTGGCCGGCGCGATCCGGGACCGGTTGACGGCCCTGGCCTCCGAGGTCGGCAACGCCCGTTCCATGCAGGAAAACCGCGACGACTTCGTCGCGTTCCAGGGCCACGCCACGCAATGGGTGACGCTCGCGCAGGCCGGCTGGCGCAAGGCGCTGGGCACCACATCCGGCGCCATGACCGCGCCTGCGGCGCTGCGGCTCGAACTGATCGGCAATGAAGTGGTGGAGAGCAACATCCTCTCCTCGCGCCTCGCGCAGATGATCCACGACAAGGCCAGCTTCGAGCTCAGCGACCTGCGCCTGCGCATCCAGCACCTCGAAGGCACGACCGAGCTCGACGCCAAGGACGTGCTCAAGCCCGAGACGCTGGCCAAGCTGCTGGTCGACCAGTGGCTGGCGGCAGGCCTGAGCCGCGGGTTGTGGGCCCGCGTGCAGGACACGGTGCAGCAGGGGCTGGTCGAGGTGATCGTCAAGGCCTACGAGAGCGCCAATGCCTATCTGATCGCCAATGGCGTGATGCAGGAGATCGATCTCAAGAGCTTTGTCCGGCGCACGGGCAATGCAGGCGGCGGCGGATCGGGCGTCGCGCCGGTCGACAGCGGCATGACCGGCGGTTCTACCATTGCGCAGCGCCCCGGGTACGGATTCGAAGGACATCAGCAGGCGTCCATGCCCTCGACCATGGCGCCCACGTCGACCACCGGCGGCTCGCCGCTGATGATCGCGCGGCAACGTGCGCAGACCGCACTGCTGAGCCTCAAGCGCTTCGTGACTGCGCGCATCGGCGGCGACGCGGGCGGTGCCGCCGCACAGTTCCAGACCGGGGGTGCGGAAGGGCGCGCCACGGGCGGCGGCGGCCAACCGGGCCAGGGCGGCGGCGCGGCGCCCCGCGTGTTCTCCAGGACCTTCGCCGGCGCCATCGCCGACGCCGAGGTCGCCTACCGGATGGCCGCCACGCAGTACATGGATGGCGCGGGCGAACAGGCCACGCTGATCCAGCAGACCGCCGTCGACCTGCGCCGGCGCTCCACCGAACTCAAGAAGCGCGCGCCCACCACGGCCGACAAGGCCACGGTCGAGATTGTGGCGCTGATGTTCCAGGCCATCCTGGCCGAAGAGCGCATTCCGTTCTCGGCGCGCGTGTGGTTCGCGCGCCTGCAGATGCCGGTGCTGCGCGTGGCCATCGCCGAGCCCGAGTTCTTCGGCACGCTGCAGCACCCCGCGCGCATGCTGATCGACCGCATGGGCTCCTGCGTGATGGGCTTCGATGCGGCCGCCATCACCGGCAGCGCGCTTGAAGGCGAGATCCGCCGCGTCGTGCAGGTGATCGAGCAGTATCCCGAAACCGGCCAGCGCGTGTTCAAGCTGGTGTTCGACGAATTCGTCGCCTTCCTCAACCGCTACCTGACCCAGAGCGACACCACGCAGCGCGTGATGAGCGTGGCGCAGCAGGTCGAGCAGAAGGAGACGATGGCGATCCAGTACACCATCGAGTTGCGCAAGATGCTCAACGACATGCCGGTGCGCGACGAGATCCGGGAGTTTCTCTTCAAGGTCTGGGCCGAGGTTCTCGCCATTGCCGCGCTGCGCTACGGCGCGCAGGGCGAACAGACCGTGATGCTCAAGCGCGTGGCTTCGGAGCTGGTATGGGCCGCGAGCGCCAAGCCCAACCGAACCGACCGCGCCCGCGTGATCCAGGACCTGCCGCAGCTGCTGCAGCGACTGCGCCAGGGGATGGCCCTGCTCGGCATCGTGGACGAGCCGCAGGAGGCGCACATCAAGACCATCGGCGCTACGCTGTCCGACGCCTTCCTGTCGAAGACCGAGGCGATCCCGCAGGCCAAGATCGAGGCGATGGCCGAGCGGCTGGCACACCTGGAAGATTTCGTGACCGACGTGGGCGGCACCGCCGACCTGCCGCTCGATGCCCACAGCATCGAGCTGCTGCTGGGCGTGGATGCGGCCTCGATCGAGGTCATTCCCGACGCCGCCGGCACCAAGGTGCCCGAGGACATGCTCGCCTGGGCGCATGAGCTGCAGGTGGGCAACTGGTTCATGCTGGACCACAACGACCGCGTGAGCCAGGTGCAGTTCGTCTGGCGCAGCGATCGCAAGCAGCTGCACCTGTTCGCGTCGTCGGATGGACGCAGCTTCCTGATCCAGGCGGGGCGGCTGGCGACCTACCTGCAGGCCGGGTTGCTGGTGCCGGCGGAAGAAGAAACGCTCACGGTGCGTGCCACGCGCGAAGCGCTGGCGAAGCTGGATGCGAATCCCGAGCGGCTGCTGAACTAGCAGCCAGCTCCTGCGGCGGCTAGTGTGCCGTGCGGCCCTCGCGCGACTCGCAGAGCTCATCGAGCACCAGCGCATCGGGTTCGATGCCCGTGCTCCAGTGCACCATCAATACGATGATTTTCAACTCGTCGAGTGCGACCGGGTCGCCGGGCGCCGCCATGGCACGCTCGACGACGATCTCGCGCAGGCCGCAGGGCAGCACGTTCGACGATTCGAGAAAGCGGATGAAGCCGAGGCACTCGGCGCCGAGGTGCTCCTGCTCGGCCTGCGAGTAGATGCGCATCGCATCGGCGGACTGCGGCATGGCCGCTTCGGGGGTGCCCCGGAGAACGACCGTGGCGCTGCCCTCGTCGTTGGCGCTGCGCTCGATCTGCATGCCTTGCGTGGCAAGGCTCAGGCCGTCGAGCCAGTGAAGGGCCTCGCGGATTTCCTCTGCCTCGAAGCCGTGTGCGCTGAGCTTGCGGCCCAGCTGATCGGGTTCGGGACAGGCATCGCCGCGCCAATAGTTTTCGTACACAAAAACAAGCACTTCGAACATGAGCTCAATATAGCCGAGTAAGGTGGCTCACCCCCAGGCTTCGTGCACTTCGTGTCACTTCTCCTTCCCCCTGCCGGGGGCGGGCCGGCCGCTTCGGGCGGCAGTGCGCGGCGGCCCCCGCAAAAAAAGGCGCGGCCTGGGGCCCGGGAATCAGCCGATGGCCGTTCTCTGGAAGAGGCCGCCGGGCAGGCGTGCGATATGGCCGTCCAGCTCGAGCTCGAGCATCTTCGCCTGGAGTGCCGCGGCGCTCCAGCCGGTGCGCGCGCTGAGGGCATCGAGGCTCACCGGGTCGTGGCCGAGGGCTTCCAGAAGCGGATCTTCGTCGGTGGCGACGGCAGCCGTGCTTCCGTTTCCGGACGCGGGCGCCGCCGCCGCTCGCGACTGCAGGGGCGGCAGCTCCTCGAGAATGTCGCTGACCGATTCCACGAGCTTCGCGCCCTGGCGGATCAGCGCATGGCAGCCGCGCGATTGCGGCGAATGGATCGAGCCCGGGATCGCAAACACTTCCTTGCCCTGCTCCGACGTGAGCCGCGCCGTGATCAGCGAGCCCGACTGCAGCGCCGCCTCGACCACCAGCGTGCCGCGTGCCAGCCCGGCGATGAGCCGGTTGCGCTTCGGAAAATTCTGCGTGAGCGGCGGCGTGCCCAGGGGCAGCTCGCTCACGATCAGCCCCTGCAGCGTGATGCGGTGCGCCAGGTCGCGGTGCCGCGCGGGGTAGACCCGGTCGAGCCCCGTGCCCACCACGGCCACGGTTGCGAGCCGGGGCGCATCGCCGGCCGCATCGAGCGCGCCCTGGTGCGCCGCGCCGTCGACGCCCAGCGCGAGGCCCGACACAACGGGCAGCCCCGCCTCGCCCAGCGCCCGCGCGAAGCTGCGCGCGTTGGTGGCGCCCTGCGGCGTCGGATTGCGGCTGCCCACGACGGCGATGCTGTGGCCGAGTTGCGTGAGGTCGAAGTCCGCGGCACCGAGCACGTAGAGCATCAGCGGCGGGTCGGCCATTTCAAGCAGCGAGGCCGGATAGCCGCTGTCGCCCAGCGTCACGATGCGGCGCGAGACGCCGCCATCGGCCGCCTGCAGCCATTGCCAGGTCTGGTCGATCTGCGCCTGCAGGCCGGGAGGCGGCTGCAGCAGCGCTTCGGCCTGGGCCAAGGAGACGACCTCGCGCAGCGCGGCAGGGGGCTGCGCAAAGATGCCGTCGGGCAGCCCGAAGGCCGCGAGCAAACGGCGTGCGGCACCGTCACCGATGCCGGGCGTCAATGAAAGCCGCAGCCAGCCTGCGAGTTCTGCGCGTTCCAAACGAATGTGCGAGGAATGAAGCCGGGGTCGCTGGTCAGGGGTTGACGAGGAAGTCGCCGGCGCGCGGAGTGTCGTTGATTTCGAGCACCAGCGCGTAGGACACCTTCTCGAAGGTGCGGAACACCATCAGCAGGCCGATGCGTTCGTTCGGCAGCTTGATGGTTTCCTTGCGGGCGCCGGTGCGGTCGAGGATGGTTTCGCCGTTCTTCAGGATGGCCAGCACATGGCCGTTGTCGATGCCGTCGCGCGTGCCCTTGTTGATGGCCACCACCTGGTTCTGTGCCGCGAACTGCACCGCGTTGCCATAGACCGACACGATGCGGCCGTCCACCTGGGTGGAGGGCGCGCGCGGCGCGTAGCTCAGCAGCTGGCGCGGCGGCTCGGGCAGCAGGCGGTCGCCGGCGCGCATTTCCTCGCGCGACGCGACGATGTCGATGCTGGCAGGCACCACCGTGATGACGTCCTTGTCTTCCACCGTCTCGACCGTGGTCGACTCGCCGCGCTGCAGCCGGGCCTTGCCCAGGTACTGCGCCTCGTAGCCGAGGATTTCGCCCGTGCCCGGGTCCTTCAGCGGCGTGGCGTTGCGGAAGATCCGGAAGTTCTGCACCGGTCCCGGCACCTCGACCAGCGGCGCTTCGGCGCTGCCGCGGGCATAGGCCCGGTCGCCGCGCGACAACAGGACGCGGCTGTCGTTGCCCGCGACGATGCGCGGCGCGCTTTCCAGCGTGCCGGCGTCCACCACGATGGGTTCGCTGAGGAAGGGCTCGATGATGCTCGGGTTGAGCGTGGGCAGTGCCATGCCGGCCAGCGAGTCGAAACGGGTGCGAGGTGACAGCTTGATGGTTCCGCCGTCGCCGCTGAAGCCGCCGCGGCGGGTGGTCAGGCGGGCGCGGCCGCCGCTCTTGTCCAGGTAGAGCACCTGGCCCGGATAGATCCGGTGCGGGTTGGCGATTTCATTGATGTTCATGCCCCACAGCTCCGGCCAGCGCCAGGGGCGCAGCAGGTAGAGGCGGGAGATGGCCCAGAGCGTGTCGCCGGGCTTGACGGTGTATTCGTCCGGCGCCTTGGGCGACAGTTCGCTCAGCGGCACGCCGGCCTGGGCGGTCTGCTGCGCCGTGGCGCGCTGCTGCGGGGTGACGGGGTAGTTCTGGGCCCAGGCTGTCGTGGCGCCGCAACTGCCGATGACCGCCAGGGCTGTCAGCGTGGCGAGGAGGGAGGGGCGCTGGCGTTCGGTGAGTCTGAGCTTTTTCATGTCTGGATGGGTGAGCGCCCACGGTAGCGCGGCGCATACGAATCTCACAATTTGCTACGAATTCTGCGCTGAAGCCCTTTGGAGGGCAACGATTTCGGGCTCCTGCGGCGCCTTGAGTCGCGGAATTGGCGAAAATAGCCACAACTTTCCCCCGATTTCATGGCCAAACGAATCATTCTGAGTTACCCGGACAAACGCCTGCACACGGTGGCCAAGCCGGTGCAGGGCGTCGACGCGCGCGTCAAGGCGCTGGTCGCCGACATGCTGGAAACCATGTACGACGCCAGCGGCATCGGCCTGGCGGCGACCCAGGTCGACGTGCACGAGCGCGTCGTCGTCATCGACATTTCCGAGGAGCGCAACCAGCCGATCGTGTTGATCAATCCCGAGATCACCTGGGCCAGCGACGAGAAGGTGCTGAACGAAGAGGGCTGCCTCTCGGTGCCCGGCATCTACGACGGCGTGATGCGATCCACCTCGGTCAAGGTGCAGGCGCTCGACGAGAACGGCGAATCGCGCACCATCGAGGCCGACGGCCTGCTCGCCGTGTGCATCCAGCACGAGCTCGACCACCTGCTGGGCAAGGTGTTCGTCGAGTACCTTTCCCCCCTGAAACGCAACCGCATCAAGAGCAAGCTGCTCAAGCAGCAGCGCGAAGACCTGCGCGAACGGGCCTGATCCCATGCGCGCACGCGGTTTCGGTTCCCTTGCCGCACAGGCGGTCGTCGCCGTCGCCACCCTGGGTCTTGCCGGCTGCGCCAACGAGCCCACGCGCATCCAGCCGGGCGCCACGGCCGCCGACACCCTGCAGCGCCTGGGCGCGCCCACGGGGCGCTACCCGCTGACGGGCGGCGGCGAGCGGCTGCAGTACTCGCGCATGCCAGCCGGCTTCGAGGTGACCGACATCGATGTCGACGCCTCGGGCAAGGTGGTCTCGGTGACGCAGGTGCTCAGCGAGGCGCGCTTCGGCCAGGACATCAAGGTCGACCAGTGGCGCCAGAACGATGTGGTGGCCTTCTACGGCCGCCCCTATGAAATCACCCGCGTCAGCTCCTTCGACGGTGTCGTCTGGACCTGGCGCTACAAGGCCGTGAACGAGCGCCGCATGCTGTACATCTACATCGATCCGACCGGCGTGGTCCGGCGCTATCACACGGGGGACGATCTCGAGCTCGATCGGATCCGCGATTGAGCCGCCTCAGAGTCGTTTTCGCGGGCACGCCCGAGTTCGCGCGCGTCGCGCTGGAGGCCATTGCCGCCGCCGGCCATGACGTGGTGCTGGTAATGAGCCAGCCCGACCGGCCCGCCGGCCGCGGCATGAAGCTGCAGGCGTCGCCCGTCAAGCAATGCGCGGTCGCCAACAATTGGCCCGTGGCCCAGCCGCGCAGCCTGCGGCTCGATGGCAAGTATCCCGACGAAGCCTCGGCCGCGCGCGACACCCTGCTGGCCGCCAGGCCCGACGTGATGGTGGTCGCGGCCTACGGCCTGATCCTGCCCCAGTGGGTGCTCGACCTGCCGGTGCACGGCTGCCTCAACATCCATGCGAGCCTGCTGCCGCGCTGGCGCGGCGCCGCGCCGATCCACCGCGCCATCGAGGCCGGCGACGCACGGACCGGCATCACCATCATGCAGATGGACGCCGGGCTCGACACCGGCGACATGCTGCTGCGCGAGGCCGTCGACATCGGCGACGACAACACCGACCGCCTGCACGACCGGCTGGCCGAACTGGGCGCAAGGATGATCGTCGAGGCGCTTGCGGATATCGGCGCGCTCGTGCGCACGCCGCAACCAGCCGAAGGCGTCACCTACGCCAGCAAGGTCGAGAAGCACGAGGCGCTGATCGACTGGGCCCAGCCGGCCGACGCCATCGTGCGCCGCATCCGCGCCTTCGACCCCTTTCCCGGCGCCAACAGCCCACTCGATGGCGAAACCATCAAGCTCTGGGCGGCCCATGCGGTGCCGTCACCCATGGCATCGGCCGCGCCGGGCACGATCCTCGCCGTCAGCGATGCCGGCGTGGCCGTGGCGGCGGCTGCCGATTCGGTTGTCGCCGTCACCGAACTCCAGCGGCCGGGCGGCAAGCGCCTCGCCGTGGCCGATTTCCTGCGCGGCTTCGACCTGAAGCCCGGGCAGGTGTTCGGCTGATGTTTCTCTCGCAAAGCATCCGCGGCCGACCGGAATTCCGCATCGGCATGCGCGACATGTCTCCGGTGGCGCTCGGCATCGGCGCCTGGGGGCTGATGACCGGCGTGGCCATGGTCAAGTCGAACATGAGCGTGCTCGAGGCCGTGGCGATGACCCTGCTGGTCTACGCGGGCAGCTCGCAGCTCGCGGCCATTCCGCTGTTGTTCGCGGGCGCGCCGGCCTGGGTGATCCTGGCCACGGGCTTCTGCGTGAACCTGCGCTTCGTGGTGTTCAGCCTGCACCTGCGCCCCTACCTCATGCACATGCCGCGCTGGCGCCGCATGCTGCACGGCTACCTTACGGCGGACATGAGCTACGCGCTCTTCACCAAGAAGTACCCGAAGCCGCCGCTGACCATCGCCGAGCAGGAAGCCCAGGAGGCCTACCTCACCGGCAACTACTTCGTCACCTGGTGCGCCTGGATGGGCATGAGCCTGCTGGGCGTCGCGCTGGCCAACTTCATTCCGCAGAAATGGGGCCTGGGCTTCGCGGGCGTGCTGAGCCTGGTGGCCATCGTCTGCTCGATGGCGACGACCCGCCTGCGCGTGCTGGCCGCGCTGATCGCCGGCGCCACGGCGGTGGCGGCCTACGCGCTGCCGCTGAAGCTCAACATCGTGGCCGCCATCGGCGTGGCGGTGCTGCTGTGCTTCTGGCTCGAGAAGCAGCTCGGGCTCGACCCGAACGCGGAGGACGACAAGTGAGCAGCGCCGGCGCGACCACCGACTGGTGGACCATGGCCGTGATCGTCGGCCTGGCCCTGGTCACCGTGCTCACGCGCTGCTTCTTCTTCATCCTCGACCGGCCCTGGGGCCTGCCCGAGTGGGCGCACCGCGCGCTGCACTACGCGCCGGCCGCCGCGCTCGCGGGCGTGATCGCGCCCGAGATCGTCATGACGCAGGGCCACCTCATCACCACGCTGCACGACGCGCGCCTGTACGCGGCGGTGGTCGGCGCCGCGTACTTCTACTGGCGGCGCGGCGTGCTCGGCACGATGCTCGCGGGCATGGCTGTGTACCTGCCGCTGCACCTCGGGCTGGGCTGGTAGGCCGCCGCCGGGCCGCCCCAAGGCGGCCCGCGCCTCCCCCTCGGGGGTGGAGTTACACGTAGCGAAGCGAAGTGAAAAGCCGGGGCTCTCGGTTCGTCAATCGAGCTTCACGCCGGCCGTCTTGATGATGTTGCCCCAGCGCTCGCTCTCCGCGCGAGACAGCTTGTAGAAGTCCTGCGGCGTCCCCGGCAGCGCCTCGAAGCCGAAGTCCGCGAACAGCTTCACCACCTTCGGTGCCTTCATCGCCTTGTGCAGTTCGGCGTTGAGCCGCGCCACCGCTTCCGGCGGCATGCCGGCCGGACCGATCAGGCCGTGGAAGGCATAGGCGTTGACGTCGGGAAAGCCGGCCTCGACGAAGGTCGGCACCTCGGGCAGGGCGCCCGCGCGCTGCGGCAGCGCAATGGCCAGCACCCGCACCTTGCCCGACTTGATGATCGGCAGGCCCGAGGCCAAGTCCAGCATCATCGTCGGCACCTGGCCGCCCATCACGTCGGTCATGGCCGGCGCGGCGCCCTTGTACGGCACGTGCGTGATGCTCAGGCCGGCCTTCTGCTTGAAGAGTTCCATCGCCATGTGGTGCGGCGAGCCGTTGCCGGGCGAGGCGTAGCTCACCTTGTCGGGGTTGGCCTTCACGTAGCGCACGAACTCCGCCACGTTCTTTGCGGGAAAGTCGGGGTGCACCACCAGCGCCACCGGAAAGCGGCCGATGGTGCCGATGTAGGTGAAGTCGCTCGCGGGCTTATAGGGCAGCTTGGCGAACATGTGCTCGTTGAAGAGCAGCGCGGCGTTCTCCGCCTGCATGATGGTGTAGCCGTCGGGCTTGGCCTGCATCATCACCCCCACGCCGATGTTGGTCGAGGCGCCCGGCCGGTTGTCGATGATGAGCGGCTGCCCGAGCGACGGCTGCATCGCCTCGGCCAGCGTGCGCGCGAGGTTGTCGGTGCCGCCGCCGGCCACGTAGGGCACGATCCATTTGATCGGCTGGGCGGGATAGGCCGCCGGCTGCGCCGACGCGAGGCCGGCGGCCAGCGCGAAGGCCGAGGCCAGCAGGGGAAGAAAAAATCGCTTCATCGTCTCTTGTCTCCGTTGCTTGTTTTGAAATCGGTTCAGGTCATTCGCCGCGCAAGATTTGCCATAGCTCGCGGTCGCGTTCGGCGGTCCACACCACCGGGTGCTCGATGCCGCGCAGCTCGTCGTAGGCGCGCGAAACGTCGAAGGGCAGCACGTGCTGGAACACCGGCCAGTCGCCGAAGCGCGGCGTCATCGCCGCCTCGGCGCGCGCGAAGCAGCCCTTGAGCGTCTCACCCGCCGCGATGCCGGCCTTCACACTCTCCAGCAGCGTCGAGAGGAATGCCTTGGTGAGCCCGATGGCCTCGGCGCATGCGGCCTCGTCCTGCAGCACCGCGCCACGGCCTGGCACCAGCACGCGCGGCTTCAGAGCCGCCACCGCGTCGAGCGTGCCGGCCCAGTCGCCGATGTAGGCGTCGCCGGCATACACGCCGCAGCGGTTCTCGACCACGTCGCCCGAGAAGAGCACGCCGCAGTCGGGCAGCCACGCGACCGCGTCGCCGCCCGAATGGCCGCGGCCCAGCGACATCAGCCGCAGCTCGCGGCCGCCGCCCAGCGGCAGCGTGGTCTCGCGATCGAAGACCGTCGTGGGAATGGTCAGGCCCGGTATTTCCTCGACGCCCGCGAACAGGCGCGGAAAGCGGCCGACCTCCGAATCGAAATCGGCCTGGCCGCGCGTGCGTATCCAGTAGAGGGTGCCGCTGCTGGCGACGATGTCGCGCACCTCCGCGAAGGCGCTCGCGCCCATCACACGCACCGCGTGGTAGTGCGTGAGCACGATGGTGCGGATGGGCTTGTCGGTCACCGTGCGGATGGCTGCGAGGAAGTCGCGCGCCATGCGCGGCGTGGGGCGCGTGTCGATCAGCACCACGTGCTCGTCGCCGACGACGAAGCCGCAGTTGGGATCGAAGTCGCTGATGTAGCCATAAGCGCCGGGCCCGAGCTCCTGCAGCCGGGGCTTCTGCTCGCGCGTGTCGGAGGCGGATGCGAAGGAAACGGTCGTGGTCATGGGGTGTTGTCGTCGTCCGTTGTCGTCGTGGGTTCTTCTTCGGCCGCCGCACGGATGCAGGCGAGCAGCACGTCCTGGTCGCCGCACTGGTTGGCCAGCAGCAGCACGAGGCGGGCATTGAGATCGGCGCTCTGCGCTTCGCTGCGGCCTTCGTAGGCGGCGAGCAGCGCGGCGTAGAAGCCGTCGGGGTCGGGGATGCGGGGCTCGGTGATCATGGATTGCGGTCGTTGGAGGCCAGTGCGGTGCGTACGGCGCTGGCGATGGCGTCGGGCGTGGCGTTCGCCAGCACCGCGGCGCGGTAGGCGTCGGGACGCACGAGCACGAAGCTGCCCGCGTCGCCAGCGCCGAGATGGGCCGCGAGCTTCTCGTCGGCCTGCAGCGTGGGCAGGCCGCTGTCGCCGCCCACGGCCAGCAGGCGCAGCGGCAAGGAGGCCGTGGCGTCGAGCGCCGCCATCGCCTGCCCGCGCGTCGGCGCGAACCACAGGCCGATGCAATGCGTGCCCTCGGCCAGCAGCTGCATCAGCGTGGTCTCGCGGCCGTCGGACCAACACAGCGGCAGGTTCTGCACCGAGCGCGCGCCTTCGGGCAGCAGCGGCGCGGCGGGGTAGTCGTTGGCGACCGACATGCGGCCGGTGTTCACCAGCGCCCGCGCGAAAGGATGGCGCGCCGCTAGCGCGACCACCGCGCGGCGCAGCGTGTGCTCGGCCGGCGACGCGCGGCGCGAGGAAGCGCGCCGAGCGGCTCGTCACCTGCAGGTTCTGCTTCGCGGCGGGCTGGCGCTCGGCGTCGTAGCTGTCGAGCAGCGCGTCGCCGGCCTTGCCCTGCGCGACCAGCGCGAGCTTCCAGCCGAGGTTGGCCGCGTCCTGGATGCCGCTGTTGCCGCCGCGCGCGCCAAAGGGGCTCACCACGTGCGCCGCGTCGCCGATGAAGAACACGCGGCCGTGGCGGAAGCTGTCGAGCAGGTGGTCGCGGTAGCCGTAGGGGCCGATCCAGACGAACTCGAACTCCACGTCCGGCCCGAGCTGCTCGCGCAGCCGCGCCCCCGCCACCTCGGGCTTGCTGATGTAGGCGGTGTCGCAGTCCTCGGGCATCTGGTAGTCGATGCGCCACACGCCGTCGGCCATCAGGTGCTGCCACACGCCGCGGCCTTCGTTGAAGGGCGCATCCACCCAGGTCCAGCGCTCGGTGGGCAACGGCTTCTTGAAGCGCACGTCGCTGATGCACCAGCGGTCGGTGCTGCGCGAGGAGTGCGTCTCGATGTCGAGCTGCGTGCGGATCGCGCTGTTGGCACCGGTGGCGTCGATCAGCCGGTCGGCCTCGATGGTGTAGCTGCCGGCAGGCGTCTCGACTTCCAGGCGCACGCCGTCGGCGAGCTGCTCCACGCGCGTGACGCGGTTCTTCCAGCGCAGGTCGGTCAGTCCCAGTTCGATGATGCGCTCGACCAGGAACCACTCGATGTAGAACTGCTGCAGGTTGATGAAGGGCGGCTGCCGCGAGACGCTGTTGGCCTGCAGGTTGAAGTTGTAGACCTCCTGCTCGCCGGAGAAGGTGCGCCCGAAGGACCAGGTGATGCCCCTGGCCGCGATGCGCTCGTAGATGCCCAGGCGCTCGAAGATCTCCAGGCTCTTCTGCGCGTAGCAGATGCCGCGCGATGAGGCGCCGCGCACGCCGACGGTGTCGTCCTCGTCCAGCAGCACGGCGCGCACGCCGCGTTGCGCGAGGTCGCAGGCCAGCGTGAGGCCCGAGGGGCCGGCGCCGACGATCACGATCGGATGGCGCGCGGGCTTCGTGTTGCCCAACTCGGGCGGCGGGGTGAAGGGCCAGGCCGGCAGCTCGTAGGCCGGCGCGAAAGCGAAGTTTTCCATGCGTGCCCTACAGCGCGTGCGCGAACTCGGCGATGGCATCCGCCGCCTTCGGAACCAGCTCCGGCTGTCCCGCGAGATAGTGGTTGCCGCCGACGATGTCGACGTTGCGGATGCGCGAGCCGCCCGCGGCCATCCACGCACCGCGCGTGCTCGGGAAGGTGGACTGGTCGCCCGTGTAGGTCAGCAGCAGCTTCGGCACCGTGGTGCGCGCGAGATTCGTCGGCCCGTCGGCCTGCGAGCGCGAGGACCATTGCGAGAGAAAGGCCGTGAGCGAGGTGGTGCGCCCCATCGCGTTGGCCGAGTAGTTCACCTGCCGCGCGTCGCCCCACACGCTGCCGGGCAGGCGGTCGTTGGCGTCGAGCGAGAGGTCCACGCAGCGCGGATCGGCGTGCGTGCGGTAGACGATGAAGGTCTGGTCGCGCGGCGCGCCGGGCGTGTTGCGCAGCAGCGCGAGGCGGTCGAGGCACCACTGCTCGATGCGGTCGAGCCGCGCCTTCTGCGTGGCGCTGAAGCGGGCGAGGAAGTCGCTGTCGTAGGGCACGCGATGGCGCGCGTCGTACATGTCGAGCTCGGGGTCGACCGAGAGCGGGTCGTGCTCGTCGGTGACCGAGGGGTCGATCCAGTCGCGCATCAGCCGGGTGCGGCCCAGGTGCGCGGCGCACAGGGCGATGCCGTCCACCGGCGGCAGGTCGCTCGGGTGCAGGTGCGTGGGGTCGCCGTCGGGCAGGTGCGTGGCGGTGAGTTTTTCGGCCTGCGCCTGGTAGAAGGCCGAGAGCGCTGCGCCGCCCGAGTTGCCGACGAGGAACACCTTCTCGTAGCCGGCCGCGCGCAGGTGCTGCACGCCTGCGCCCAGGTCCTGGATGGCGCGCTCCATCAGCAGCACGGTGTCGTTGCCCACGAAGCGCGAGTTGAGGCCCATGCAGCAGATGCCGCGCTCGGCCAGCGGGCCGATCAGGTAGTGGCCCATGAAGTTGCTCGTGGGGTGCATCACGATGGCGGCAATCTTCTTCGGGCCCTGCGGCGCGCGATAGGCGCCGTAGATGCGGGGGCGCAGCAGCTGCAGGCCCGACTGACTCTCCATGGCCGCGCCGGGCTTCACGTCGATGACGGCGAGTTGCAGATCAGGCATTCGATGCACCCCTTGCAGCACGCAGCTCGGCCTTGCGCGCGGTCCATGCATCGAGGTCCGCATGGGCGCGCAGCGCATGCGCGTCCATCTCGGCCTGCGGCACGGTCGGCGTGGTCAGCTCCACGCGGATGCCGTTGGGGTCGAAGAAGTAGATCGACTCGATGATGTGGTGGTCGGTCACGCCCAGCACCTCGACGCCCGCGCCTTCGAGCCGCGCCTTGGCGGCCAGCAGGTCGGCCACCGAATCGACGCGCAGCGCGATGTGGTTCACCCACGAGGGCGTGTTGGGCGAGGGCAGCGCGGCGACGTCGTCGCCGAGATCGAAGAAGGCGATGTACGAGCCGTCGCGCATGCGGAAGAAGATGTGCACGTAGGGGCAGTACTCGCCCGTGCTCGGCACGTGGTCGCTCTTGATGACGTGGGCCAGCGGCAGGCCCAGCAGGTCTTCGTAGAAGCGGCGGGTTTCCTCGCTGTCGCGGCAGCGCCAGGCGAAATGGTGCAGCCCGCGCACGGGTGGTGGGGTCGGCATGGCTCGTGTTCTCCGGTAAGCCCCCGATTGGGCGATGCGGCGTCTTATGATGCAATCGAAATTAATTCATCAATTGATGAAATAACCATATATATGAACCTGACCCTGCGCCAGCTGCGAGCCTTCGCCGCCGTGGCCGAAAGCGGCAGCTTCACCGCCGCGGCGCAGCAGCTGCACCTCACGCAGTCGGCACTCAGCGTGCTGGTGCGCGAGCTCGAACGCGAAATGGGCGTGCAGCTGCTCGACCGCAACACCCGCAGCGTGCAGCTGTCCGAAGCCGGGCGTGAGTTCCTGCCGTCGGTGCACCGCCTGCTCGGCGACCTGACGAGCGCGGTGGCCGGCGTCACCGATCTTCGTGACAAGAAGAAAGGCTTGTTGCGGCTTGCGGCGCCGCAACTCATGGCCTGCACGCTGATGCCGCGCGTGATCGCGGTCTATCGCGCGCAGTACCCCGACGTCGATGTGCGCCTGGCCGACACGCTGCCCGAGAGCCTGCTGGTGGGCGTGATGGCCGGCGACGTGGAACTGGCCGTGGGCCAGGACGTGGCCGTGGACGGCGCCATCGAGCGCCGTACCCTGTTCCGCGACCGCCACTGGCTGATCTGCCCGCCCGACCACGCCTTCGCCAAGCGTCGCAAGGTGCGCTGGCACGAGCTCGGCCCCTACACTTTCATCGCTCCCACACGCGACTTCCGCCAGCGCGTGCTGCCCGAACTGGCGCCGGCCGAGCGCGACTACATGCTGCGTCCCGGCACGCAAGAGGTGTCGTACATGACCACCGCGCTTGGGATGGTGGCCTCGGGGCTCGGGCTCACGGTGTGCCCGACCTACTCCGCGCCGCTGGTGCGCGCGCATGGCCTGCAGATGGTGCGGCTCGAATCGCCCGACTTCCACCGCGAGGTGTGCGTCTACAGCGCGGCGCGGCGCAGCCTTTCGCCGGCCGCCACGGGTTTTGTCGAGATCCTCGAACAGTTCGCCAGGGCGCAGCAAAAGGCCTGAAAAGCATCGGCCCGCGGTAACAGCCGCTCAGGGCGGCGACGGGGCCAAATCTACAATGCAGGCCGACCCGTCTTCCATCTCCTCCAGACCCATGAACGTCATTCGATTCACCGACCTCTGCGCACAGGGCAAGGCCGCCGGCCAGCGCGTCTTCATCCGTGCCGACCTCAACGTGCCGCAGGACGACGCCGGCAACATCACCGAAGACACGCGCGTGCGCGCTTCCGTGCCCTGCATCCAGCTGGCGCTCGACGCCGGCGCGGCCGTGATGGTCACCTCGCACCTGGGCCGCCCGACCGAAGGCGAGTTCAAGCCCGAGGACTCGCTGGCCCCCGTCGCCAGGCGCCTGGGCGAACTGCTCGGCCGCGATGTGCCGCTGGTGGCCAACTGGGTCGACGGCGTCGACGTCAAACCCGGCCAGGTCGTGCTGCTCGAGAACTGCCGCGTCAACAAGGGCGAGAAGAAGAACGACGAGGCGCTGTCCCGCAAGCTCGCAGCGCTCACCGACATCTACGTGAACGACGCCTTCGGCACCGCCCACCGCGCCGAAGCCACCACCTACGGCATCGCGCAGTTCGCCAAGGTGGCCGCGGCGGGCCCGCTGCTGGCGGCCGAGATGGACGCCATCAGCAAGGCGCTGGCGCAGCCCAAGCGGCCGCTGGTGGCCATCGTGGCAGGCTCGAAGGTCAGCACCAAGCTCACCATCCTCAAGAGCCTGTCGGCCAACGTCGATCAGCTGATCGTCGGCGGCGGCATCGCCAACACCTTCATGCTGGCGGCCGGCCTGAAGATCGGCAAGTCGCTGGCCGAGCCCGATCTGGTCGGCCAGGCCAAGGCGGTGATCGAGGCGATGCGTGCGCGCGGTGCCGACGTGCCGATCCCGGTGGACGTGGTCACGGCCAAGACCTTCGCGGCCGATGCGGCCGCCACCGTCAAGGATGCGAACGACGTGGCCGACGACGACCTGATCCTGGACATCGGCCCCAAGACCGCCGCGATCCTGGCCGCGCAGCTGCGCGAAGCCGGCACCATCGTCTGGAACGGCCCGGTGGGCGTGTTCGAGTTCGACGCCTTCGCGGGCGGCACCAAGGCCATCGCGCAGGCCATCGCCGAGAGCAGCGCCTTCTCGATCGCCGGCGGCGGCGACACGCTGGCGGCCATCGCCAAGTACGGCATCGAGAAGCAGGTCGGCTACATCTCGACCGGCGGCGGTGCCTTCCTCGAAGTGCTGGAAGGCAAGACCCTGCCGGCCTTCGAAATCCTGGCCAAGCGCGCGGCGGGTTGATCCCGGCGGGCGGGGAATCTCACGAGGGTGACTTCCGTCAGACACACAAAGTGTATACAGTAGCGAATACAAAACGGAGACTACCTTCATGAGCACGGACCGCATCCCCCGCCACGCCACCAAGATCGTTGCCACGCTCGGTCCGGCGTCCAACACGCCGGAACTGCTGGAAAAGATGATCCTGGCCAAGGTCAGCGTGGTGCGGCTGAACTTCAGCCACGGCACGGCGCAGGACCACATCGACCGCGCCGCCATGGTGCGCGAAGCCGCGCGCAAGACGGGCCGCGAAGTGGCCATCATGGCCGACCTGCAAGGCCCCAAGATCCGCGTCGGCAAGTTCGCGCAGGGCAAGGTCTGGCTGGAGCCGGGCGCCAAGTTCGTGCTCGACGCCTCGCGCACCGAGCCCGGCGACGCCGATGCCGTGGGCCTCGACTACAAGGACCTGCCGCGCGACGTGAAGCCAGGCGACAGGCTGCTGCTGAACGACGGCCTGATCGTGCTCACGGTGGACGCCGTCAAGGGCGAGGCCGTGCACACCACCGTCAAGCTGGGCGGCGAGCTGTCGAACAACAAGGGCATCAACAAGCAGGGCGGCGGCCTCACCGCCCCCGCGCTCACGGCCAAGGACATGGAGGACATCAAGACCGCGATGAGCTTCCAGGCCGACTACGTGGCCGTGAGCTTCCCGAAGAACGCCACCGACATGGAGATGGCGCGCCAGCTGTGCAACGTGGCGGCGGCCGAGTTCGGCCACAAGCCCGGCATGATCGCCAAGATCGAGCGCGCCGAGGCCATTCCGAAGCTGGAGGAAATCCTGCGCGCCAGCGACGGCATCATGGTCGCGCGCGGCGACCTCGCGGTGGAAGTCGGCAATGCCGCCGTGCCGGCGCTGCAGAAGAAGATGATCCGCATGGCGCGCGACATGGACAAGGTGGTGATCACCGCGACCCAGATGATGGAGTCGATGATCACCAACCCCGTGCCCACGCGCGCCGAGGTCAGCGACGTGGCCAACGCCGTGCTCGACGGCACCGACGCCGTGATGCTCTCGGCCGAGACCGCCTCGGGGCGCTATCCGCTCGAAACCGTGCAGGAGATGAGCCGCATCTGCGAAGCCGCCGAAGGGGCCGAGGACAAGACGCTCGACGCTGACTTCAGCGGCAAGACCTACAGCCGCATCGACCAGTCGATCGCCATGGGTGCGCTGTTCACGGCCCACCACCTGGGTGCCAAGGCCATCGTGGCGCTGACCGAATCGGGCGCCACGCTGCTGTGGATGAGCCGCCACCGCGCGCACATTCCCATGTACGCGCTGACCTCGCGGCTGGCCACGCAGCGCAAGCTGGCGCTGTACCGCAATGTGCGCCCGCTGCTGATGGACTCGCAGACCGACCGCGACACCGCGCTCGAACAGGCCGAGGCCCATCTGAAGAAGCGCGGCATCGTGCAGAGCGGCGACGTCTACGCGATCACCTGCGGCGAACCCATGGGTGCCCCGGGCGGCACCAACATGCTCAAGATCTGCAGGGCGAGCTAGGCACTCTCCCAGGCTTCGCGCCCTCGCCGGGGGCAACACCTGCGGGCCGGCAAAGCCGGTTCCGCGGTGTTCCTGGCGTTCAACCGTTTCTGAAGAGGAAGCTGTAGGCGTTCAGGGCCGGCACGCCGCCCAGGTGCGCGTACAGCACCTTCGAACCGGCCGGGAATTCGCCCAGCCGCACCTTCTCGATCATCCCGTGCATCGACTTGCCCTCGTACACGGGGTCGGTCAGCATGCCTTCGAAGCGCGCGCACAGGCGGATGGCCTCCAGCGTGCCGTCGTTCGGCAGCCCGTACTCGGGGCCGCCGAAGCGGCGGTCGAGCACCACGTCCTTTTCGGTGATGTCGCGGCCCAGCTCGACCAGCTCGGCCGTGTTCTTCGCAATGCGAAGGATCTGGTCGTAGGTCTGCTGCGGCTTGGCCGAGGCGTCGATGCCGATCACGCGGTCGGCGCGGCCGTCGGCCGCGAAGCCCACCACCATGCCGGCCTGCGTGCTGCCGGTGACCGAGCAGACCACGACGTAGTCGAACTTGAAGCCCAGCTCGGCTTCCTGCTGGCGTACTTCCTCGGCGAAGGCCACGAAGCCGAGCCCGCCGCGCGGGTGTTCCGAGCAGCCCGCGGGAATCGGGAACGGCTTGCCGCCGGCCTTGCGCACGCTTTCCATCGCGTCTTCCCAGCTCTTGCGGATGCCGATGTCGAAGCCCGCCGCATCGAGCCGCACGTCGGCACCGAGGATGCGTGACATCTCGATGTTGCCGACCCGGTCGTAGACCGCATCCGAGTAGTTGACCCAATTTTCCTGCACCAGCACGCATTTCATCCCGAGGTGCGCGGCCACGGCGGCGACCTGCCGCGTCTGGTTCGACTGGATGCCGCCGATGGACACCAGCGTGTCGTAGCCGCCCTCGAGCGCCTCGGGAATCAGGTACTCGAGCTTGCGCGTCTTGTTGCCGCCGAAGGCCAGGCCGCTGTTGCAGTCCTCGCGCTTGGCATACAGGTCGACCTTGCCGCCGAGGTGCGCGCTCAGCCGCTTCAGCGGGTGGATCGGCGAGGGGCCGAAGGTCAGGGCGTGGCGGGGAAACTTCTTGAGGTTCATGACGGAGGCTCCAGTGCGTTGAGGCCTTCGATCGTAGGAAGAACGGCTCGCAACGTGCTTGCGAAATTTTCTGGATTCAATCGACAAAAAAATGCACGATGACCAGATCGAATGTTTTTATTCCGTAGAAAAAGTAATGAGCACAACAAAATTGCGTATTCCGCCGGAGCTGGATCGCACCGACCGCGCCATCCTTCGCGCCCTGCAGCGCGACGCCTCGCTGTCGAACGTGGCACTGGCCGCCAAGGTCAACCTCAGCGCCGCCGCCTGCCTGCGCCGCGTCGAGCGGCTCAAGGCGGCGGGGCTCATCAAGGGCATCGTCGCGCTGCTCGACCCCGATGCGCTCGACCTCGGCATGCTCGTGATGATCGGCGTGGTGCTCGACCGCTCCACGCCCGATTCCTTCGCCGACTTCGAGAAGGCCGCGCAGAAGGTGCCGGGCTGCCTCGAATGCCACGTGGTCACGGGCGAGTTCGACTACTTCATGCTCGTGCGCACGCGCGACAGCGACAGCTTCAACCGCCTGCATGCCGAGCAGCTGCTGTACTTGCCGGGCGTGCGGCAGATCAGGACCTTCGTGGTGCTCAAGCAGGTGCTGTCGACCACGCAGCTGCCGATCTGAGGTGCGGGCGCCAAATCGGCGTCAGTGCCGTCCCACAAGGGGGCTCGGTAGAATTGCGGCAGTTTTCTCTCGTCTTCCCGCCTTCTTCTTCCCCTAATTCCAGCGAGGTATTTCCCCATGGCACTCGTCTCGATGCGCGAACTGCTCGACCATGCCGCAGCCAATGGCTACGGCATTCCGGCCTTCAACGTCAACAACCTCGAACAGGTCCAGGCCGTGATGGAGGCCGCCAAGGAAACGGGCGCGCCCGTCATCCTTCAAGCCAGTGCAGGCGCGCGCAAGTACGCCGGCGAAGCCTTCATCAAGCACCTGATCCAGGCCGCCATCG
Source organism: Variovorax sp. Varisp46 (assembly GCF_059491885.1). Lineage (NCBI taxonomy): Bacteria > Pseudomonadati > Pseudomonadota > Betaproteobacteria > Burkholderiales > Comamonadaceae > Variovorax > Variovorax sp. Varisp46. Next base: position 4,940,833 of record NZ_CP168515.1, on the reverse strand, counting down.
AGCAGTACCCGAACATCCCGCTGGTGATGCACCAGGACCACGGCCAGAGCCCGGCCATCTGCCAGGGCGCCATCGACCTGGGCTTCTCCTCCGTCATGATGGACGGCTCGCTGCACGAGGACGGCAAGACGCCGGCCTCGTTCGACTACAACGTCGACGTGACCCGCAAGGTGGTCCAGCTGGCACACAAGGTCGGCGTGACCGTCGAGGGCGAGCTGGGTTGCCTGGGTTCGCTCGAAACCGGCCTGGCCGGTGAAGAAGACGGCATCGGCGCCGAAGGCGTGCTCGACCACTCGGCCCTGCTGACCGACCCGGAAGAAGCCGCCCAGTTCGTCAAGGCCACGCAGCTCGACGCGCTGGCCATCGCCATCGGCACCAGCCACGGCGCTTACAAGTTCACGCGCAAGCCCACGGGCGACATCCTGTCGATTTCGCGCGTGAAGGAAATCCACGCCCGCCTGCCCAACACCCACCTGGTGATGCACGGCTCGTCGTCGGTGCCGCAGGACCTGCTGGAAATCATCCGCAAGCACGGCGGCAACATGAAGGAAACCTACGGCGTGCCGGTCGAGGAAATCCAGGAAGCCATCAAGTACGGCGTGCGCAAGATCAACATCGACACCGACATCCGCCTGGCCATGACCGGCGCGGTGCGTAAGTTCCTGGCCGAGAACCCCGAGAAGTTCGACGCCCGCGAGTGGCTCAAGCCCGCGCGCGAAGCCGCCAAGCAGATCTGCAAGCAGCGCTACATCGAGTTCGGCTGCGAAGGCCAGGGCGCCAAGATCAAGGGCGACAGCCTGCAAGTCGTCGCTGCCAAGTACGCCAAGGGCGAACTGGCGCAAGAAGTCATTTAACCAAGCTCGCCCCCAGGCTGCGCGCACTTCGTGTCGCTTCGCCTACCCCCTACCGGGGGCGGCCGTGCGCGGCGGCCCTCCCGAATGATCGGGGGCTTTTTTCGCGATCTGCGGGCCACCGTCGATGGTGGCTTTTTTCTGCGCGCACAATCCGAATTCCGCTATCCCGTTTTCACCGCAACTGCCTCATGACCACCGTCCACACCTCCTCCATCCAGAGCCTGCCCCTGCTTGCGCGCGGCAAGGTGCGCGACAACTACGCCGTCGGCGAAGACCGCATCCTGATGGTCGCGAGCGACCGGCTCAGCGCCTTCGACGTGATCATGGGCGAGCCCATTCCCGGCAAGGGCGAGATCCTCACGCAGATGGCGCTGTGGTGGTTCGACCGGCTCGGCCAGCTGTGTCCCAACCACCTGACCGGTGATGCGCCCGAGAGCGCGGTCACGCCCGACGAGGTGCCGCAGGTCACGGGCCGCTCGATGCTGGTCAAGCGGCTGAAGCCGATCCCGGTCGAGGCCGTGGTGCGCGGCTACCTCGCCGGCAGCGGCTGGAAGGAATACCAGGAGAGCCGCTCGGTCTGCGGCGTGCCGCTGCCCGAAGGCCTGACCAACGCCAGCAAGCTGCCGCGCCCGATCTTCACGCCCGCAGCCAAGGCCGCGGCCGGCGAGCACGACGAGAACATCAGCTACGAGCGCGTGGTCGAGATCGTCGGCCCCAAGCTGGCCCAGCAGATCCGCGAGACCAGCATCGAGATCTACGAAACCGCCGCTCAGATCGCGCTGGCCAAGGGGATGATCATTGCCGACACCAAGTTCGAGTTCGGCCTGGACGAAGCCGGCACGCTGGTGCTGATGGACGAGGTGCTCACGCCCGACAGCTCGCGCTACTGGCCGGTCGAGGGCTACGAGGCCGCGCTGGCCGCCGGCACCAACCCGCCGAGCTACGACAAGCAGTTCGTGCGCGACTGGCTCGAAGCCACCAAGATCAACGGCAAGCCCTGGGACAAGACGCCCCCGGCGCCGCGCCTGCCGGCCGAGGTCATCGAGAAGACGGCGGCCAAGTACCGCGAGGCGCTGGAGCGCCTGACGGGCTGATTCCGGGCTTTTTCTTCTTTCAGCGCCCGCTGGTGCTCAGCGTTGCCACGGCGCGCCCGCTGGCGTTGAGCAGCGCAAGGCGTTCGGGGCCCGCAAGGCTGTAGCTCGCGGTGCTCTGCAGGGCGGAAATGAACTGCGCCTCGTTGGCGCCGCGTGCCGGGTCGGCGCAGGCCATGCGGGTCGAGGCCAGCTGGCCGATCTTCAGGGAGATGCCGCTGCGCGTGAACGTGCCCGAAAGGCGATTGCAGCCGCCCGAGCCGCTGAGGCGTCCGCTGCTGCGGTCGAACTGCACCTGCGCGCCGCTGCCGGGCGCGACGGGCTCGTCGCCCAGCTGAACCAGTTGCCAGGCGGGCCCTTCGATCGGCTCGTCGAGGCTGATGCCGCTCCCGCAGCCTGTCAGGACGGCCAGCAGTGCCGTCGCGGCGAGAACGGGGGGCGCGGTGCGGCGGGCGAGGCGGACGAAGGAACGCATGGCCGGTCTTTCCTTTTCGAATTTGCAACAAGTTGAATCGGGCGTGATCGTATGCGACGAGGCCCCGCTCGCCAATGCCGCCGCGTTCATGGCGAGGCCATGAAAAAAGCGGCCCGCAGGCCGCTTTCGCATCAGCTCAGCACCACGCTGCTCAGGCGGCGCCGGTAGGTTGCCACCACCGGATCGTCCGGCGGAATCTGCCCGTCGGCCACCTTCACCTTCGGCGGCTCGATCACATCGAGGATCGCGATGTAGGTCTTGCGGGCGAGGTCTTCGCTCCAGGTCTTGTCGCGCATCAGGATGTCGAGCAGCTCGTCCATGGCGTCGGTCCAGCGCTGCGCGGCCATCAGCAGGCGGGCGCGGCCGAAGCGAGCGTCGAAGTCGCGCTTGTTGGCGGCGATCTTCGCCTCGAAATCAGCCATCGCGGGCGCCGTGCCTGCAGGTGGTGCTGCGAAATCGATAGCGTCCATCCAGCGCTGCAGCGCATCGAAGCGGCGCACCAGCGTGGTCTTGGCGATCACCGGCGCAAAGGCCACCTTGGCGTCGTCGTGGCGGCCTTCCTGCAGCAGCAGCTTGATGTAGTCGAAGCGGGCGTCGTCGTTGGCCGGGTCGGTGGCCACGGCGTGCTGCAGTCTTTCGAGGGCGCCCCCGGTGTCGCCTTCGGCCAGAGCTTCCTGCGCGGCGGCTTCCTCCGAGGCGGCCTCGGCTTCGTCGGCGCCCGGCACGTGCTTGTCGAGGAACTCGCGGATCTTCTCGGCCGGGATGGCGCCGACGAAGCCGTCCACCGGCTGGCCGTCCTTGAACATCACGCAGAACGGGATGCTGCGCACGCCGAACATCTCCGACAGCTGCGAAGAAATCTGCGGCACCTTGTCGGCGTCGAGCTTGGCCAGCGTGAAGCGGCCGGCGTACTCGACCTCGAGCTTTTCGAGCACCGGGCCGAGCTGTTTGCAGGGGCCGCACCATTCGGCCCAGATGTCCAGCAGCACCGGCGTGGCGACGGAGCCTTCGATCAGTTCGGCCTGGAAATTTTCGAGAGTGATGTCGATCATCGGAACCAACTGAGGGTGAAACGTAAAATTGAAACCATGAACGAAACCATTCAGGTCGGTGTAGTGATGGGCTCGAACTCCGATTGGGAGACGATGCGCAACGCGGTCGAGATTCTCCAGCAATTCGGAATCGGGCACGAAGCCAAGGTGGTCTCGGCCCACCGGATGCCCGATGCGCTGTTCGCATACGCCGAAAGCGCCGCCGGGCGCGGGCTCACGGCGATCATCGCGGGCGCGGGCGGCGCGGCGCACCTGCCGGGCATGCTGGCCTCGAAAACCACGGTGCCGGTACTCGGCGTGCCGGTGGCCAGCCGCCACCTGCAGGGCGTCGATTCGCTCTACAGCATCGTGCAGATGCCCAAGGGCGTGCCGGTGGCCACCTTCGCCATCGGCAATGCCGGCGCGGCCAACGCGGCGCTGTTCGCGGTGTCGATGCTGGCGGTGAACGATCCGGCGCTGCGCGCGAAGCTCGACGCCTTCCGCACGGCGCAGACCGCCGCCGCCGAGGCCATGACGCTGCCGCCGGCCCCCGCCGCGGAGACGCCCCCCGTTTCTCCTTTCTCGCCGCAAGGCGGAGGTGCCCTGTGAGCCAGAACGGCGACCTGCCCATTCTTCCGGGCGCCACGCTCGGCGTGCTCGGCGGCGGCCAGCTGGGGCGCATGTTCGCCCACGCGGCCCAGCGCATGGGCTACTTCACGGCGGTGCTCGACCCCGACACCGACAGCCCCGCCGGCCGCGTGAGCCACCATCACATCCACACCGACTACGACGACATCGACGGCCTCGCCCGGCTCGCGGGCCTGGCCGACGCGGTGACGACCGAGTTCGAGAACGTGCCGGCGCCCTCGCTGGAGCACCTCGCGGTCGCGCGGCCGGTGTCGCCCGACGCCTCGGCCATCGCCATCGCGCAGGACCGCATCGCCGAGAAGGCCCATTTCACCCGCTGCGGCGTGCCCTGCGCACCTTACGCGGCCATCGAGACCGCGGCGCAGCTCGCCGCCGTCGACGACGGCCTGCTGCCCGGCATCCTGAAGACCGCGCGGCTGGGCTACGACGGCAAGGGCCAGCAGCGCGTGAAGACGCGCGCCGAACTGGTCGATGCCTGGCAGGCCACGGGCTGCGTGCCCTGCGTGCTCGAGAAGATGCTGCCGCTCGAATTCGAATGCTCGGTCATCCTCGCGCGCAGCCGCGACGGCCAGATCGTGCACTTCCCGCCGCAGCGCAACCTGCACCGCGACGGCATCCTCGCCGTCACCGAGGTGCATCCGCAGAACATGCCGAAGACGGTGGCGCAGGGCGCGGTCAATTCGGCCAAGAGCATCGCCAACGGTTTGGACTACGTCGGCGTGCTGTGCGTCGAGTTCTTCGCGCTGGCCGACGGCTCGCTGGTCGTCAACGAGATGGCACCGCGCCCGCACAACAGCGGCCACTACACGATGGAAGCCTGTGACGTGTCGCAGTTCGAGCTGCAGGTGCGCACGCTCGCCGGCCTGCCGCTGGCCGCGCCGCGCCAGCACAGTCCCGCGATCATGCTGAACCTGCTGGGCGACCTGTGGTTCCCCGCGGGCGATGACAAGGCCGCCAAGCCCGTATCGCCGCGCTGGAGCGAAGTGCTTGCGCTGCCGGGCGTGCATCTGCACCTCTACGGAAAGATCGACCCGCGGCGCGGCCGCAAGATGGGCCACCTCACGCTCACCGGCGCCACGCTCGAAGCCGTGCGCACCACGGCCTCGCAGGCCGCGCAGCTGCTGGGCCTGCCGGCGGTGACCACCGCCGACCTCGCATGATCCTCGACGGCCGCTCCCCCGAAGCCATCGCCGAGGCCACGCGCGTGCTGCGCGCGGGCGGGCTGGTCGCGTTCCCGACCGAGACCGTCTACGGGCTGGGCGCAGACGCGAGCAGCGACATGGCCGTCGCCGGCATCTTCAAGGCCAAGGGGCGGCCCGCCGACCACCCGCTGATCGTCCACGTGGCGGCCGGCATCAAGGGCACCGAGTCGCTGTCGCGCTTCGCCCAGCCGCTGCCGCTTTTCGCGCAGAAGCTCGTGCAGGTCTTCTGGCCCGGCCCGCTCACGTTGATCGTCACGCGCCAGCCCGGCGTGGGCGCGGCGGCGGCGGGCGGGCAGGACACCATCGGCCTGCGCTGCCCTTCGCATCCCGTGGCGCAGGCGCTGCTCGAAGCCTGCGCCGAGCAGGGCGTGCCCGGCCTCGCGGGGCCGAGCGCCAACCGCTTCGGCCGGGTCAGCCCGACCACGGCGCAGCATGTGTTCGACGAGTTCGGCGATGCGTTGCTGGTTGTCGACGGTGGCGCGTGCGAGGTCGGCATCGAGTCGACCATCGTCGACTGCAGCCGCGGCGCCCCCGTGCTGCTGCGGCCGGGCGTGATCACGCGCGCGCAGATCGAGGCGGCTTGCGGCGAGAAGCTCGCCGACCGCGAAGTGCTCGAAACACCCGACCCGCGGGCCTCGGGCACGCTGGAGGCTCACTACGCCCCGAATGCCAAGGTGCGCCTGATGGACGCCAAGGCCATCCAGGCCGGCCTCGACGTGCTGGGCGCCAACGCCGCGCACATCGCCGTCTGGTCGCGAGCCCCGATGCGCAGCCGCTCGCAGCGCGTGGTGCTGCGGCGCATGCCCGACGACGCGGCGGCGAGCGCCCAGCTGCTGTTCGCGGTGCTGCGCGAGTTCGATGCGCAGGGCGTCAAGCTGATCTGGGTCGAGTCGCCGCCCGACACGCACGAGTGGGAAGGCGTGCGAGATCGCTTGCAGCGCGCATCTGCGGCTTGATCCAGGCTAACCCCCAGGCTCGCCCACTTCGTGTGGCCGCCAACCCCCTTTGCAGGGGGCAATACCTGCGGCCCGGCAAAGCCGGTTCCGCGAAGGCTTCGAACTCACCCCCAGGCTTCGCGCACTTCGTGTCGCTGCGCCAACCCCCTGCAGGGAGCAATACCAGCGGCCCGGCAAAGCCGGTTCCGCGGTATTCCTGGAAGGGGCCGGCTCTTCCTTTGCTCAGCCGCCGGCGGCCAGCACGCCCTGGAAGAAGCCTCGCGCCGATGCCAGGCAGAACGGCGGCGCCAGCGTGCCGTGGTACGCGAGCATGACCGCCTGCGCCTTGTCGGACGCGCTGCCCGGCGTGTTCTGCGCCAGCAGGTCCTTGGCCTGCGCGAAGCCGGCGCGCGCGGTCGAGTAGGCGTCGATCGCGGTCGAATCCTCCAGGTCCACCACCGCCAGCGCTGCGGCCGGCACGCCCTTGGCGCGGAAATAGCCCGAGGTGGCGCGGGTGCTGAGGAAGTTCACCGTCGGGTCGTTGGCGCCGCCGCACATCAGCATCGGCCGGGTCGGCACCCAGTTGCGCAGGTCGTTGGCGACGGCCGCCTTGCGGAAACCTGTCGCCGGCTTGCAGTCCAGCGGCGAGGTCGTGCTCAGCGACGCCGCCGTGGCCGGCAGTGCGTTGCCGGGGCAGGGCGCGGCCAGGATGTCGCCGGCCGCTTGCGTCAGGAAGCTCTGCTTGATCAGGTTGTTGGCGCCGTAGAAGATCGACAGCGAGGGGCTCACCGGCCCCGGCGTGGCATTCGCCGGGAACAGCGCCAGCTGCGGCAGCTTGCCGCTGGAGAACAGCGTGCCGGGCGTCAGGCTCGGCAGCAGGGTGTCGATGCCGGTGGCGTACTGCGCTTCGTAGATGTCGCTGGTGGCGTTGTAGACGTTGCCGAACTGCTGCTGCCAGCTGGTCGACAGCAGCGGCACGAACAGCGTGGAGCCCAGCGCCGGCCAGCCCAGGTAGGTGTAGTCGGACAACAGGCTGATGGCCGAGGGCGCCGACAGCGGCGCCGAGGCCGTCACCGTCTTGCCCGTCGCCTGCATCTCGCGATGCGCCGCCATCGCGACATAGCCGCCCTGCGAATAGCCGGTGATGAACAGCGAGCCGGCGTCGTTCGCGTCGATGCCCGAGAAGGTCTTGCGCGCGGCCGTGAGCGCGTCGACCATGTCCTTGCCCTGCTGGTCGCCGTCGAGGTACGGGTGGTAGGGCAGCGTCGACTTGTCGTAGCCCGCGTAGTTGGGCGCCACCACGATGTAGCCCTGCGCCGCGAACATGGCGGCAATCATCAGGCCCTCGCCTGCGGCCGGCTGCGTGCTGTCGGTCCACTTGGCGAGGTTGTAGGCCTTGGCGGCGGTGGTGCCGTGGGCATAGAGCACCACGGGCCGCTGGCCGCCGCAGGCCACGTCGGTGCCCGTGGGCACCATGATCGCGGCGGTGGCGTTGGTCGCCTCGTTCTTCGCGCCGATGGTGCGGTATTCGAGGTAGCGCACGTCGATGCCGCACTTGGGCGTGCCGGCCACCTGCAGCACCGACCTGCCCTGGTCGCTGGCCTGGAGGTTGGCCTGGAACTGGTCGGCGGTCAGCTTGGCCGTCTGCTCGGGCGGGTTGGTGACCACCGAGCCCCGGCCGGTGTCGGCTACGGGCGGCGGAAAGCCAACGCCGATGCCTACTCCGCCACCATCCCCGCCGCCGCAGGCGGAGAGCAGCAGCAAGGTTACGCTTGCGAGCGCCGTCCAGGCGGCTGTCTTGCGCATCAGGACGAACGAGTGGGGGCGTGGCTTGGTCAAGGCATGTCTCCTGCGTTGGATTTGTACTGAATAGAACGGCCGTCCGATTCTGTGCAGTGCCATGGCCGCGCGCAAGCGGCATTTGCCATCAGAAGATTTCAGTACCTGGCAGGGTCGCGCAGGCCCGCCACCTGCCGTCAGTTGTCCTGCGAGGCCCAGTCGACCAGTGCGTCGAACGCGGCGCGCGCCGCCCCCGCGTTCTCGCCGTTGGCGATGGCCACCAGCACGTAGCGCCGGCCGCTCGCACCGTCCACGTAGCCGGCCACGCCGGAGGCATCGCGCAGCGTGCCCGTCTTCAGGTGGGCCGAGCCGCCCGAGCGCAGCGTGCGCTTCTTCAGCGTGCCGTCCACGCCCATGGCGGGCAGCGAGGACATCAGCTCCGGCATCACCGGCGAACGCCATGCCACCTGCAGCATCTTGCCGAGCGCAGCCGCGCTGATGCGCTCGTCGCGCGACAGGCCCGAGCCGTTCTCGAACACGGGCTGCGCCTCGCCCGTGCCGATGCGCTCGCGCCACCACTGGCCCAGCGCCGCGCGCGAAGCCTCGAAGGTGCCGCGGTTCTTCTGCGTGAGCCCGATCGTGAGGAACAACTGCTGCGCCATCACGTTGTTGCTGTACTTGTTGATGTCGCGGATCACTTCGGCCAGCGGCGGCGACTCGAACTCGAAGGCCGGCTTCAGCCCCGCCGGCGCGCGCCCTTCGCGCATCTGCCCGCCCACGCGCCCGCCCATCTCGGCCCACATGCCGCCGATGGCCCGCATGGCGTAGGTGCGCGGGTCGCCGTAGGCCACGGCCCAGTTCTTCTCGCCGCAGGCGGCCGGAAAGCCGCCGTTGAAGCGGATGCGGTTCACGTCGCTGAAGTCGGGCCGCAGCGCGGCGCGCCAGTCGCCGCATTCGCCGGGCACGAGCGCCACGGTCGGCGGCATCGCCACGCTCGCGAGCGGGGGCTCGTAGCTCACGCGCGCGATCTGGCCCGCGCGGTCGGGCGCGAAGCTCATGTTGACCGACTTGAAGTTCACGAGCAGCGCATCGGGCGAGGCGTTGTAGGGCCGCAGCGGCTCGCCGTCGAAGGCCGACGGGTCGCCCTCGACCGTGGTCTCGAACGCGCTGCGGTCGATCACGATGTCGCCGCTCACCGTGGTGATGCCCAGCCCCTGCACGTGGCGCAGCAGCAGCCACACGCGCTCCAGCACCAGCTTGGGGTCGCCCTGGCCCTTGATGTACAGGTTGCCGTTGAGCACGCCGTTGTTCACCGTGCCGTCGACATAGACCGGCGTGGTCCAGCTGTAGGCCGCGCCGAGCAGGTCCAGCGCGGCGTAGGTGGTCACCAGCTTCATGATCGACGCCGGATTCACCGGCGCCTGCGTGCGCCAGGCCAGCCGCGGCGGGCGTGTGCCGTCGGCTTCGGCCACCAGCATGGTCACGGATTCGCGCGGCACCTTGGCGCGGGCGAGGGCGGCGTCGACCTGGGTCGGGAGGGCCTGCTGGGCGGATGCGCCGGCCGAGGCCAGCGTTGCGAGGGTCAGTGCGAGGGCGGCGCGGCGGAAGGCAAAAGGCATCCGCCGATTATCCCGGCGGGAACAGGTGCAGCTTCGCGTGGTACAGCAGCATGACCGTCTTGGCGTCGGCGATGCGGCCGTCGGCCACCATGGCCAGCGCCTCGTCGATGCCGAGCTCCAGCACCTCGATGTCCTCGCCCTCTTCCGCCAGCCCGCCGCCTGCGCCGATGCGCATCGAGGACTCGTACGGCGCGACGAAGAAGTGCAGCTTCTCGGTGACCGAGCCCGGGCTCATGAAGCTCTCGAAGATCTTCTGCACCGCGCCGAGGCGGTAGCCGAGCTCTTCCTCGACCTCCGCGCGGATGCGCTCCTCGGGCGCGGCGTTGTCCAGCAGGCCGGCCGCGGCTTCGATCAGCAGGCCGTCGTGGCCGTTGACGAAGGCCGGGTAGCGGAACTGCCGCGTCAGCAGCACGCTGCGCTGCGCGAGGTTGTAGGGCAGCAGCGTGGCGCCGTTGCCGCGGTCGTAGGTCTCGCGGTGCATCCGCTGCCACTGGCCGTCGTTGCGGCGCCAGTCGAAGGCGGTGGTGCGCAGCGTGTACCAGTTGTCGGAAAGGAGGGTGACTTCGTGCACCCGGACGCGGTCTTGGATGGTCATGGCTGCGAGCATACGTGCATATTCGTGCAAAAACAATAAAAAACGTGCAGTCCATCGGCCACGCCGGTACCATCGGGCAATGCTCACCAGCCAGCGCAAGCAACACATCCTTTGGGTCCTGAAGCGCGACGGCAACGTCGTCGCGAAGGCGCTCAGCGACGAACTCGGCCTGTCGGAAGACACCATCCGCCGCGACCTGCGCGAGCTGGCGGCCGAAGGTTTGCTGCAGCGCGTGCACGGCGGTGCGTTGCCGGTCGCGGCGGCCGAAGCCGACTTCGCGCGGCGCCAGCAGCTCGCGCCCGACGAAAAGGTGGCCATCGGCCGCGCGGCCGCGCGCCTCGTGAAGCCGGGGCAGGTGGTGTTCATCGACGGCGGCACCACCGCCGTGCAGCTCGCGCGCCACCTGCCGGCGAGCCTGCAGGCCACCGTGGTCACGCACAGCCCGTCGGTGGCCGTCGAGCTGGTGGCGCATGCCGGCATCGAGGTGGTGCTGATCGGCGGGCGCCTCTTCAAGCATTCGGTGGTGGCGGTCGGCTCGGCGGCAATGGCGGCCATTGCGCGCATCCATGCCGACACGTACTTCATGGGTGTCACCGGCGTGCACGCCGAGGCGGGGCTGACCACGGGCGACCTGGAAGAGGCCGAGATCAAGCGCGCGCTGATGGCGTCGGCGGCCGAGACGGTGGTGCTGGCCTCGTCCGAAAAGATCGGGGCGGCGTCGGCGTGGGTGGTCAACCCGGTGGCCTCGGCCACCAGCATGCTGGTGTCGCCGGACGTGCCGGCCCGGGCGCTGGCGCCGCTGCGCAAGGCGGGGCTGGCGATTCTGCGCAGCGATAACGGCGCGTGAGCCCGGGAATTGGCCGCCCCTCGATAATCGGCGGATGCCCCTCGCCTTGCCCAAGCTGCTCGCCTTCGACACCAGCACCGAGCACCTGTCGGTGGCCGTGCTGCACGGCGACACGCTGCACGCCCACAACGGCGTGGGCGGCGCGCAAGCATCGACCACCCTGCTGCCGCTGATCCAGCAACTGCTGGGCGAAGCCAGGCTCGCGCTAGGCGAACTCGATGCCATCGTCTTCGGCCGGGGCCCCGGCTCTTTCACCGGCCTGCGCACCGCCTGCTCCGTGGCGCAGGGGCTGGCCTTCGGCGCCAACGTGCCGCTGCTGCCAGTCGACACGCTGCTCGCCGTGGCCGAAGAAGCGCGCCACGCCTTCGGCGCGAAGCAGGTGGTCGCCGTGCTCGATGCGCGCATGGACCAGCTTTACGCCGCGCGCTACGACTTCGAGGCCGACGGCCCGCTCGGCGGAAACGACGAGCCCCTGCTGCTGTCGCCCGAGGCACTTGAAGTGCCCGCCGGCTGGGCGCTCGCCGGCAACGCCTTCGCCGCCTACGGCCCGCGCCTGGCCCCGGCCGCCGCCCGCCACGACGCGCTGCCGAGCGCCACCGCGATGCTGCGGCTCGCCCCCGCGCTGCTCGCGGCCGGGCGCACCGTGCCGGCGGCACAGGCCTGGCCGCTCTATGTTCGCGATAAAGTGGCGCAAACCACCGAAGAGCGCGCCGCCATCAAGGCGGCCGCAGCCGCAGCCCATTGATCGCATGAGTGCCGTCCTCCAGCCCGTCGAAGCCCGCCTCGAACCGCTCACCGTCGAGCGGATCGATGCCGTCTGCGCGGTCGAGCAGACGGCCTACAGCCATCCGTGGACGCGCGCCAACTTCACCGACTCCATGGCCGTGGGCTACCACTGCCAGTGCCTTCTGGCGCCCGGCATGGCACCCGGCGTGAGCTCGCCGCTCACCCAACTGGGCGAGACGCTGATCGGCTACTTCGTCGCCATGAAGGGCGTCGACGAGGTGCACCTGCTGAACATCACCGTGGCGCCGGCCTTCCAGCGCCAGGGCTGGGCGCCGCTCATGCTCGAGGCATTGGGCGGCTGGTCGCGGGCCGAGGGCGCGCAGTGGCTCTGGCTCGAAGTGCGCCGGAGCAACCAGCGCGCTCTCGACATCTACCTGCGTAACGGTTTTCGCAGCGTCGGCGTACGCAAGGGCTACTACCCGGCGCACGACGGCAAGCGCGAGGACGCGGTCGTCATGAGCCTGCGCTTGAATGAAACAGGCAGCGCCTGGGGAGCCTTGCGATGAGCGCGGTGCAGACATTGAAGCTCGACGCCCGCCAGCGCGCGATGCTCGACGAGATGGGCGTGAAGGTCTGGTGGCCGGTGCCCGAGGCCGCCGAGGCGGCGCCTGGAACGGCTTCCGCAGCAGCCACCGAAGAGGTGGCGGTCGTCCGCGAGCGCGTGCAGGCTGAAATGCCGGTGGCCGCACCGCCGCCGCCCGCGGCCCGGTCCGTCGCGGCACCCGTGCCGCCCCCCGCACCGGTCGTTCGCCCGGCCGCTGCGCCACTGTCCGGAGGCGCCGCCGTGCTGGTAGAGGCGCCCTGCCGTCTCTATGCCGACGCCGGCACCGAATCGACGCAGGGCGGCTGGCTGGTCGTGGCCGACATGCCGCCCGAGGCCGACGGCCGCCACGGCGAACCCTTTGCGGGCGACGCCGGCCGCCTGCTCGACAACATGCTGCGTGCGCTGAAGCTGCACGACGGCAAGACCCCCGTGCACCTCATGCGCACCCACCGCGGCGTGGCCGCCGGCCAGCCCGGCAGCCCGCGCGCCATGGACGAGGCCTTCGACGAGCATGCCGCGGCGCTCGCACCGCGCATCGTGCTGGCAATGGGCCCGCTGGCCGCGCAAAGCCTGATGCGCAGCGGCGACCCGCTGGGCAAGCTGCGCGGCCGCGCCGTGCCGCTGGCTTCCGCCGGCGGCGCATCGGTGGTGGCGACTTATCACCCCGCCTACCTGCTGCGCAATCCCGCCGACAAGGCACGCGCCTGGACCGACCTCTGCCTGGCCGCTGAACAGGGTTGACCCGCTTCGCCAGCCCCTTGCAGGGGCAACACCAGCGGCCCCGGGAAAACCGGTTCCGCGGCGTTTCACGCTCGAACCGGGGGCGTGTTTCCTGGCATCCTTAAAATCGGACCCCATGACTTTCCTCGACAAGCTGGCCGCCGCACAGCAAAAAAACGGTTCCTTGCTCTGCGTGGGGCTCGATCCGGAGCCGGCCAAGTTCCCGGGGCATCTCAAGGGCGACGCCAGCCGCATCTATGACTTCTGTGCGCGCATCGTCGACGCGACGGCCGACCTGGTCATCGCCTTCAAGCCGCAGATCGCCTACTTCGCGGCGCACCGCGCCGAAGCCCAGCTCGAGCAGCTGATGGAGCACATGCGCCGCAATGCGCCCCACGTGCCCGTGATCCTCGACGCCAAGCGCGGCGACATCGGCTCCACCGCCGAGCAGTACGCCCTGGAGGCCTTCGAGCGCTACGGCGCCGATGCGGTGACGCTGTCGCCCTTCATGGGCTTCGACTCGGTGGCGCCGTACCTCAAGCACGAGGGCAAGGGCGCGTTCCTGCTGTGCCGCACCAGCAACCCCGGCGGTTCCGACCTGCAGGGCCAGCGGCTGGCGGATGTCGAGGGGCAGCCCTTCCTGTACGAACACGTTGCTCGCCTGGCGCAAGGCCCGTGGAACCTCAACGGCCAACTCGGACTGGTGGTGGGCGCGACCTACCCGGCGGAAATCGAGCGTGTGCGCGAACTCGCGCCAACCGTGCCGCTGCTGATTCCGGGCGTCGGCGCCCAGGGCGGCGATGCGGTCGCCACCGTGCGCGCCGGCTGGCGCGCCGATGCGCCGATCATCGTGAACTCGTCGCGGGCGATCATCTACGCGTCGTCGGGCGATGACTTCGCCGATGCGGCGAAGAGCGCCGCGCGCACGATGCGCGACACGCTCGAAGCCGCCAAGTAAGGCCCGCCCCCAGGCTGCGCGCACTTCGTGTCGCTTCGCCAACCCCTACCGGGGGCAACACCTGAGGCCCGGCAAAGCCGGTTCCTCGGTGTTCCTGGATTGAGCCTCAGGCTCGACGGAGGCGGGTAAATGCTTCGAATTCCCAGTTCCGCATCCCCAGCAGCAGCGTGTAGCCCTCGCGGTCCTTGGCGGCCAGCTTCTGGTCGGTCTGGTGCTGCTGGGCGAAGTCCTGCGCCACGCGCTGCAGGCGTTCCAGGAAGGCCGGCGCCAGCGAGCGGCTGATCTGGCCGTGCACCAGCAGCAGGCCCTCGGCCGGGCCGTCGAAGCCGCCCTTGTAGTAGTCGAGCACCACGTTCTCGCGGAAGAACTCCATCACTGGGCCATGCGGCCGCCAGCGGAAGGTCTTGGCGAGCTTCAGGCGATACCGGTTGAGTGGGCGCAGCTCGATGATGCCGATGCGGTCCAGCTGGGCCAGGAAGCCGATGCACTCGGCCTCGCTCACGCGGTAGGCGGCCACGATCTGCTCCAGCGTCCACTGGCTCAGCACGCTGATGGCCACCAGCAGCAGCTTCTTGTCCCTGACCACGGCCTTTTCCTGCTCGTGCGTCAGCTCCTTCAGCAGCGGCTGGGCGTCGGCCACGCGGCGCGCCAGTTCGGCGAAATCGATCTTCAGCGCGCGGCAGATGGCGTCCACGCGCGACAACGGCATGTCGCTCTTGGCCAGCATCCGCTTGACGCTGGATTCGGCCATGTCGAGCGACCGCGCCAGGTCGGCGTAGGTCATGCGGGCGCTCTTGAGTTCGTTCTTGAGGGCTTGGACGAGATCGACGGTGGTGCTCATGGCCCGGAAGCGTACACGGGCGCCTGCAAGTATCAATTGGAGATACCGGAAGGAGTGAATTAGTGCCTCGTATCGATTCTCGATGCCTGTGGAGCGGCCCGCGCCTAAATTCGCGGCCCATACCGATCCACCCACCGAGGACCGCCATGCTCCTGTCTCTTGCCAGCCGACTCAGCCGCCGCGAACGCGGATTGCTTTTCACTTTCGCGCTGCTCACTCTGGTCGCCTTCTTCGGCCCCGCGCTGCCCGCCGCCGAGGTTGCCATCGCTTCGGTGTTCGCCGACAACCGCGCCTGGCACGGACTGCCCAACGCCATGGACGTGCTGAGCAACATCCCCTTCGTCGTGATCGGCCTGTGGGGCCTGTACCGGCTCAACCGCATCGACCGCTCGCACCAGGAGGCGCTGTCGCAGTTCCCGCTGGCCCCGCCCGCCAGCGATCCGCCGGACAACACGCTCGACTGCGCCTGGCTCTTCTTCGCCGGCCTGATCGCCACCGCCGCGGGCTCGGCCTTCTTCCACCTCGTGCCCGACGCCCCCCGGCTCGCCGCGGACCGCGCCGGCATGGCGGTGGCCTTCGCCGGGCTGATCGGCGTGGCGGTCTGCGAGCGGGTGAGCCAGCGCGCCGGCTGGCCCGCCGCCTGGTTCGCGCTGACGGCCGGCCTGCTCTCGGCCGAGGTGTTCCAGGAGACCGGCAACGTCATGCCCTGGGCGCTGGTGCAGTTCGGCGGCATGGCGCTGGTGGTGACGCTGGCGCTGGCCACGCCGATGCGCAAGTCGGTCGGGCTGAAGCTGGGCTGGGTCATCTTCTTCTACGTGCTGGCCAAGGCTTTCGAACTGGCCGACCACCAGATTTATGAATTCACGCGGCACACGGTTTCGGGCCATACGCTGAAGCATCTGACGGCCTCGCTCGCCGGGCTGCCCGTGGTGCTCGCGCTCCACAAGCTCGAAATGCGCTGGGAAGCCGCACTACGGCACAATCCGGGCGCCGCCGCCGTGGCCGCCTGAGGAGCACTCTTCGAATGACAAATCCCGCCGCTGCCGCAGCCACACCCGTGGCCCACGAAGCGAACGCCCACGCCAACCAGTTCGCCCTCCTCAAGCAGCGGCGCTTCGCGCCTTTCTTCTGGACCCAGTTCGCGGGTGCGGCGAACGACAACCTGTTCAAGTTCGCCTTCACCGTCATGGTGACCTACCAGCTGCAGCTGGGCTGGATGCCGCCGGCCATGGCGGGGCTGGTGATCGGCGCGCTGTTCATCCTGCCGTTCCTGCTGTTCTCTGCCACGGCCGGCCAGCTCACCGACAAGTTCGACAAGACGAAGATGATCCGCTTCGTCAAGAACCTCGAGATTGCGATCATGGTGCTCGCGGCCTGGGGCTTCGTGCGGGCCGACGCGGTGGTGTTGCTGGGCTGCGTGTTCCTCATGGGCCTGCACTCCACGCTGTTCGGGCCGGTCAAGTTCGCCTACCTGCCGCAGGTGCTCGACGCGCGCGAACTCACGGGCGGCAATGGCATGGTCGAGATGGGCACCTTCGTCGCCATCCTGCTCGGGCAGGTGGCGGGCGGGCTGCTGGTGGCGGTGCCGCAGATCGGCCACATGAGCGTGGCCGTGGGCTGCGTGCTGCTGGCGCTGGTCGGCCGGGGCGTGGCGCAGGCCATACCAAAGGCGCCGGCCACCGACCCGGGGCTGGTCATCAATTGGAACCCGATCAGCGAAACCTGGCGCAACCTCAAGCTCGCGAACCAGAACGTGGTGGTGTTCCGCTCGCTGCTGGGCATCTCGTGGATGTGGTTCTTCGGGGCGGTGTTCCTGAGCCAGTTCCCGAGCTTCGCGAAGGAAGTGCTGCACGGCGACGAGCAGGTGGCCTCGCTGCTGCTGGTGGTGTTCTCGGTGGGCATCGGCGTCGGCTCGCTGCTGTGCGAGACGCTGAGCCGCCGGCAGGTGGAAATCGGCCTGGTGCCGCTGGGCGCCATCGGCATGAGCGTGTTCGCCGTCGACCTTTACTTTGCGTCGCGCGGCCTGCCAGCCGTGCCCGAGATGGGCATCGGCGCCTTCGTGCGCCAGGGCGCCCACTGGCGCGTGATGGCCGACCTGGCGCTGCTGTCGCTGTTCGCGGGCCTCTACAGCGTGCCGATGTACGCGCTGATCCAGTTGCGCAGCCAGCCCACGCACCGCGCGCGCATCATCGCGGCGAACAACATCCTCAATGCACTGTTCATGATCGGCAGCTCGGTCATCGCGGGCGCGCTGCTGGGCGCGGGCTTCACCATTCCGCAGATCTTCTTGTTCACCGGCATCGCCAACGCGGTGGTGGCGTTCTACATCTTCATGCTGGTGCCCGAGTACCTGCTGCGCTTCGTGGCCTGGGTGCTGTCGCGCTTCGTCTACCGCTTCGACATCAAGGGCGAGTCGCACATTCCCACCGAGGGCGCGGCCGTGCTGGTGTGCAACCACGTGAGCTTCATAGACGCGGTGCTGCTGATGGCGGCAAGCCCGCGGCCGATCCGCTTCATCATGGACCACCGCATCTTCAAGGTGCCGGTGCTGGGCTGGCTGTTCAAGCTGGCCAAGGCCATTCCGATCGCGCCGCAGAAGGAAGACCCCGCGGCCTACGAAGCGGCTTTTGCCAAGGCGATCGGCGTGCTGCGCGAGGGCGACCTGCTCGCGATCTTCCCCGAGGGCGCGATCACGCGCGACGGCGAGCTGCAGCCGTTCAAGGGCGGCGTGATGAAGATCCTTGAAGGCGCGCGCGCCCAGGGCATCGAGCCGCCGGTGATCCCGATGGCGCTGACCAATCTCTGGGGCTCGTACTTCAGCCGCATCGAACTGCGCGGCGGCGAGCGCGTGGCCATGGCCAAGCCGTTTCGCCGCGGCTTCTTCAGCCGCGTGGGGCTTAACGTCGGCGGTCCAGTGCCGCCGGTGGAAGTGCAGCCCGAGTCGCTGCGCCAGCGTGTGAGCGCCCTGCTGGCCGCCTGAGGCGCGGCTCCTTTCCGGCGCGCAAGGCGCCGGAAAGTATCGACTGCAGATACCGGCGGCGCTGAAAACCGCAACTGGTGCAAGCATTCAAGCCCCGCGGTGCGGGAGCGAACCATCATTCGCCCACCTTCACTACGCCGCGAGGCACACATGCAACCCCTCTCATCGACCACGACCGTCTTCATCCAGCGCGACACGCGGGCCTGGCAGTTCCAGGCCTGGGCTTCGTTCGCGATCGCCGTCTTCCTGTGCGCCACCGGCCTGAGCTGGCTGCCGGGGGAGGCGCTGGACCGGGCGTTCATGGTGATGGGCTACGTGTTCTGCCTGAGCACCGCCTTCATGTTGGCCAAGTTCGTGCGCGACAGCCAGCAGGCCGCCGAGCGCAGCGCCGAAGCGACGCGCGACGTGCCCATGTGGAAGCTGGTCGTCTGGGGCAGCTTCTTCACCGCGATGGGCCTGACCGGCTGGGGCCTCGTGCGCATGGAGATCAACGAGGCCTACAAGGCCTTCCTGGGCGTGAGCTGGCTGTTCCTGATCAGCTCGGCCTTCACGCTGGCCAAGACGCTGCGCGACCGCCATGAAGCCGACATGGCCGAAGCCCGCCTGCAGGGCCGCCGCATGGCCCGTGCCGAGGCTGCTGCTTCTGCTGCCGAATAACCCGCGTCCGATCAACGAAAGCCCATCATGAAAAAGTCGATTGCCGCCGTTCTCGTCGCCGCCTGCACCGCCTTCGCGGGCATCTCGGCTCCCCTGCGTGCCCAGGCGCAGAGCGACGCCTCGGTCGCCCTCTCGCTGATGCCTGTGGCATCGGTGGTGGTCGCCGCCTCTGCGGTGGGGGCCTCGGCCACCGCGGCGGTCGCCGTGCCTGCCGCGCTGTCTGTGGGCGGCTCGACGCTCACCGTGATCGCGGTCGAAGCCTCTGCCGACGGCACGGTGTACCTGCTCGAACGCGCTTCGGACGGCGCGCGCGCCAGCATCAAGGTCGCGGGCCGCGCGGCTGACGGCGTGTCGAAAGCCGTGGGCACCAGCGTCCTCGTCAGCGTGATCGGCACCGGGGTGGTGCTGTCGGCCGCCGGCGAGGTGCTGGCCTTCGTGCCCAACGCCATCGGCCGCGCGCTGCTCCACAACGAGAGGTTGTCGTGAACCGGGCACTGCCGCTGCTGCTCGGACTGGCGGTCTTGCTGCCGATGCAGGCGCAGGCCGGCCGCTCGTGCGGGCAGGTCAAGCCAACGCCTGAAGTGATCGTCAAGGGCATGCAACTGGCCGAGCGCACCTCGCAGGCGCTCGACGCCAGCGGCGCGCGCGTCGTGATCCTGGCGCGCGCGGGGCAGGACCTGAGCAAGTACGGCCTGCGCTACTCGCACCTGGGCATCGCCTACAAGACGGATGCCGGCCCGTGGCGCGTGGTGCACAAGCTCAACCAGTGCGGGACCGCGGTGGCCGCCGTCTACCGCCAGGGGCTCGGCGAGTTCTTTCTCGACGACCTGTGGCGCTACGAGGCCGCCTGGGCCGTGCCCACGCCGCAGGTGCAGGCGCAGCTGCTGGCCGCGCTGAACGAACCGCCCGCGCGCATCGTGCGGCTGCACACCGCGCCCTACAGCATCGTGAGCTACGCCTGGGGCCAGAAGTACCAGCAGTCGAACCAGTGGGCCGTCGAGACGCTGGCCGCCGCCATGGAGCCCGCCACCATCGGCAGCCGCGCGCAGGCGCAGGCCTGGTTGCAGTTCAAAGGCTACGAGCCAACCGTGCTGAAGCTCGGCCCGCTCACCCGGCTGGGCGGGCGCGTAGGCTCGGCCAACGTGGCCTTCGACGACCATCCGAACGACAAGCGCTTCTCGGACCGCATCGAGACCGTGACGGTCGATTCTGTGTTCGCATGGTTGCCGCGTGCCGGGCTTGGCGCGGCGCCGGTGACCTTGAAGCTTCAATAAGAACGTGGAGAAAACAACATGAGCAAATCCTTGCGCCTTTCCGAAAAATGGTTCCGCCGCGGCCTCTGGCTGGTGGCGCTGGTGTTCGCGAGCTTCCTCATCGGGCTCGGCAGCACCGTCGTGAGCGACCTGCCCCAGGTCGAGCGCGTGCGCGGCATCGACGACTTCATCGACAAGCCGGCGGCCGAGCCGCTGCGCGCCACCGTCAAGGCCTCGGAAGCCGCCGAGCTGCAGGCCGCGCGCGACCTCGACCAGATCCGCCTGCAGCTCAACGCCGCGCAGCAGGCCAGCGCCAATGCGCGCGAGACCTTCGGCAACTGGATCTCCACGCGGCGCGCCACCGCGCAGCCCGATCAGGACACCGAGCTCATCGCGCGCACCAAGGCGCTCGACGCCTTCAAGCAGAAGGAGGAGGAGCTGCAGCGCAAGGTCAACGCGCAGCAGAAGATCGCGCTCGACGCGCGCCAGGCCGAGCAGCGCGCCTCCGAAGCGCTGTCGGTGCTGGAGCGCGACGCGCAGCTCAAGCTCGACGCCGAGTACCGCCGCATCGAACTGCGCGTATTCGCCTACCGGCTGGCGCTCACGCTGCCGCTGCTCGTCGTGGCCGGCTGGCTCTTCGTGAAGAAGCGCAAGAGCACCTGGTGGCCCTTCGTGTGGGGCTTCATCTTCTTCGCGCTGTTCGCCTTCTTCGTCGAGCTGGTGCCCTACCTGCCGAGCTACGGCGGCTATGTGCGCTACGTGGTGGGCATCCTGCTCACCGTGCTGGTGGGGCGCTACGCCATCATCGCGCTCAACCGCTACCTGGCGCGCCAGAAACTCGCCGAGCAGCAGCCCGACCAGGTGCGCCGCGAGGAGCTGAGCTACGACGTCGCCCTGGCGCGCCTGGGCAAGAGCGTATGCCCCGGCTGCGAACGGCCGGTCGACCTGAAGAACAACGAGATCGACTTCTGCCCGCACTGCGGCATCGGCCTGTTCGACCACTGCGGCCAGTGCGAGACGCGCAAGAGCGCGTTCTCCAAGTTCTGCCATGCCTGCGGAACCTCGGCGGGCGCGCAGACGCAGTCGCCGCACACACCTGTGACCGGCACTGCGCAATCGGTCACGCCGGGTGCCCCGGTTCTGCCGGCCACGTAGCGGAACCGCCGCACGGGCGTGCTACAACCCCAGGGCTGCGGCACGCAACGCCGTGCCGCGGGTTTTCCCATTCACATTGACGGAGTACACCCATGAGCATTTTCGGCAAGATTTTTTCCAAGATTTTTCCGTCGGCCAACGCCGCTGAAGTCGTCGCCGCACCGCCGGCGGCTGCACCGGGCGCGCCGGCCGCTGCCGCACCGCCGCCTGCGATCCCGCTGGGCGACGTGCCCGCCGTCCTGGACGCGATGCCTGGTGCCGCCGGCCTGAACTGGCGCACCTCGATCGTCGACCTGCTCAAGTTGCTGGGCCTGGACAGCAGCCTCGCCGCGCGCAAGGAACTGGCCAGCGAAATTCTCTACAGCGATGGCGAGCCGGGTTCGGCCGAATGGAACATCGGCCTGCACAAGCAGGTGATGAGCCGCATCGCCGCCAATGGCGGCACGCTGCCAGCCGAACTGCGCGACTAAGAAGATCGGTACCCGGGAATTTTCTTTTTCCAGAAACACCGCGGAACCGGCTTCGCCGGGCCGCAGGTGTTGCCCCCGGTAGGGGGTTGGCGAAGCGACACGAAGTGCGCGTAGCCTGGGGGCGAGCCTGTTTCAGGTCCAGCCCGCATCCACCACGTAGTCCTGTGCGGTGCACATGCGCGAATCGTCGGCCGCGAGGAACAGCGCCATTGCCGCGATGTCTTCCGCCATCACGCGGCCCGGCAGGCACTGGGCCGCATCGATCTCCGCGCCCGATTCGGGCTTCACCCACAGCTTGATCTGCCGCTCGGTCATCACCCAGCCCGGCACGATCGAATTCACGCGGATGTTCTGCTTGCCCAGGTCGCGCGCCAGCGAGCGCGTGAGGCCGCGCGCGGCCGCCTTGCAGGCCTGGTACACCGGATAGCCCCGGCCCTTGATCATCCAGCTGATCGAGCCGAAGTTGATGATCGATCCGCCGCCCAGCGCACGCATGTCGTCCGCCACTGCCTGCGCGGCAAAGAACTGGTGCTTGAAGTTGACGGCCACGAGGCGGTCGAAGTCCTCGCTGGTCACGTCGGCCATCTCGTGGCGGCGGTCGTTGGCTGCGTTGTTCAGCAGCACGGCGATCGGGCCGAAGCGTTGGCGCACCGCGTCGATGGCGGCGCCGAGCGCGGCCGTGTCGGTCACGTCGCAGGCCTGGAACAGCGCAGGGTGCTCGCCTTGCAGCTGCGCCGCGAGCGCGTTGCCGGCGGCGGTGTCGAGATCGCAGAAGCCGACCCTCGCGCCCTGTGCGTGAAAGGCCTGCACCAGCGATTCGCCGATGCCGCTGGCGCCGCCGGAAATGAACACGGTGCGCCCGGCCAGCGACGGATAGCGGGCGGTGTAGGGAGAAGATGCGTTGGTCATGGGAATGCGGCAACAGCAGTGGGAACGGAAGGCAAGCGTAGCGGATGAGCGGGCCCCCGGCGAGCCCGGGGTTGCCGGTCGGCGTATGGCTTCCGGCGAATGGGCAGCGCCGACGGGCGTGGCTACGCTCCTGCCCCATGACGAACACCTTTCCCCGCCGCGCCGTCCTGGCGCTCGCGCTTCTTCCCGCCGCCCTGGCGGTGCGTTCCGTGCGCGCACAGGCGCCGGCGCCCGTGCAGCTCTTCAAGGTGGTCTCGCCGCGCGACGAGGTGATCGTGGGCGCCGACGCGGCGCTGCTCGGCGCGGGCTCCGGCCCCGCCGTGGAGCGGCTGGCCGCGCAGCTGGCCGCCAAGGGCCAGCTCACGCTGTGGCAGTACGCCTCGCACAAGGACTCGGGCGGCGCGCTGGTACAGGCGCCGCTCAGGCAGATCGTGGTCTTCAAGAACGAGGCGCTGCGTATCGAGCCCTACGCCACCCCGCTGCCCATCCAGGCCCCGAAGTAAGAAGAAGCCTCAGACGCCTCGTGCCCGCTCCGACTTGAAGCGCGCGCGGAACTCGGTGAACGAGCCCGCGTCGAGCGACGCGCGGATCTCGCGCATCAGGTTCAGGTAATAGTGCAGGTTGTGGATGGTCGTGAGCATCGGCCCGAGCATTTCGCCGCAACGGTCGAGGTGATGCAGGTAGGCGCGGCTGAAGCCCTCGCGTCCGCCGTCGTTCCACGAAACGCCCGAGGTGCCGGCGCACGCATGGCAGGTGCAGCTGGGGTCGATGGGCTGCGGATCGCTCTTGTGGCGTGCGTTGCGCATCTTCAGGTCGCCGAAGCGCGTGAACAGCGTGCCGTTGCGCGCATTGCGCGTGGGCATCACGCAGTCGAACATGTCCACGCCATCGGCCACGCCCTGCACCAGGTCCTCGGGCGTGCCCACGCCCATCAGGTAGCGCGGCTTGTTCGCGGGCAGCCGGTGCGGCGTGTGGCCCATGATGTGCAGCATCTCTTCCTTGGGCTCGCCCACGCTCACGCCGCCGATGGCGTAGCCCGGGAAGTCCATGTCGACCAGCGCGGCGAGCGACTCCTCGCGCAGGTTCTCGAACATGCCGCCCTGCACGATGCCGAACAGCGCGTTCGGGTTCTCCAGCCGTGCGAATTCGCTCTGGCAGCGCCTGGCCCAGCGCAGGCTCAGCTCCATCGAGATGCGCGCCTCGGCCTCCGTCGTGATATGGCCCTTGGTGTCATAGGGCGTGCACTCGTCGAACTGCATCACGATGTCGCTGTTCAGGATGGTCTGGATCTGCATCGAGACCTCGGGCGTGAGGAACAGCTTGTCGCCGTTGACGGGCGAGGCGAACTTCACGCCTTCCTCGCTGATCTTGCGCATCGCGCCCAGCGACCACACCTGGAAGCCGCCCGAGTCGGTGAGGATGGGCTTGTCCCACTTCTCGAACTGGTGCAGCCCGCCGAAGTTCGCCATCACGTCCAGGCCGGGGCGCATCCACAGGTGGAAGGTGTTGCCCAGGATGATCTGCGCGCCCATCTCCTCGAGGCTGCGCGGCATCACGCCCTTGACGGTGCCGTAGGTGCCCACGGGCATGAAGATCGGCGTCTGCACCTTGCCGTGGTTGAGCGTGAGCGTGGCGCGGCGCGCGTGGCTGTCGGGGTCGGTCTTGAGGAGTTCGAAGTTCAGCATGTCGTTCAGTCCGTTTGTCGCGCGAGCAGCATGGCGTCGCCATAGCTGAAGAAGCGGTAGCCGTTGGCGATGGCATGGGCATACAGCGCCATCACGTGCTCGTAGCCCGCGAAGGCCGAGACCAGCATCATCAGCGTGCTCTTCGGCAAGTGGAAGTTCGTCACCAGCAAGTCGACGTGTTCGAACACGAAGCCCGGCGTGATGAAGATGCGCGTGTCGCCCGTGGCTTCGCCGCTCCTGGCCCACGATTCGAGCGTGCGCACCGTGGTCGTGCCGACCGCAACGACACGGCCGCCGCGTGCCTTGCATTCGGCAATCGCGCGCTGCGTGGCCTCGGGCACCTCATAACGCTCGGCGTGCATCGTGTGTTCGGCGATGTTCTCGGTCTTCACCGGCTGGAAAGTGCCGGCGCCCACGTGCAGTGTGACGCTGGCGCGCTGCACGCCGTGCGCATCGAGCTCGGCCAGCAGTGCCTCGTCGAAATGCAGTGCGGCGGTGGGCGCGGCCACCGCGCCGGGCACGCGTGCGAACACGGTCTGGTAGCGGCTCTCGTCGTCGGCCGAATCGGTGTGCGTGATGTAGGGCGGCAGCGGCACGTGGCCGCAGCGGGCCATCAGCGCGTACGGGTCTTCGCCCGCGTCGCTCTCGAAGCCGAAGCGGAACAGCGCGCCGTCTTCGTCCGGCCAGCGGCCCAGCAGCGTGGCGCGAAAGCCGCCGACCATCTCGAGCGTGGTGCCCACGGGCGGCTTCTTGCTGACCTTCATGTGGGCGACCACCTCGTGGCCCTGCAGCACGCGCTCGACCAGCAGCTCGAGCTTGCCGCCGGTCGGCTTCTCGCCGAACAGGCGCGCCTTGACCACGCGCGTGTCGTTGAAGACGAGCAGGTCGCCCGCGCGCAGCAGCGAAGGCAGGTGTTTGAAGATGCGATCGACTGGCGCGGGCCCCGTGCCGTCGAGCAGGCGGGAGGCGGTGCGTTCGGTGGCCGGGTGTTGCGCCACCAGCTCGGGCGGCAAGGCGAAATCGAAATCGGAAAGCGTGAAGGCGCGCATGGTGCTTGAGGGCCGGACGGGCCCGTGCCAAGGAGGCATGGGAAGAGAAGGATGCAGGAAGCGGGCGATTGTCCCATGGGCTGGAATCACGGGCTCGGCAGGGGGTTGCCGAGGCAGAATCGACGCATGGTCGATTCCTACGTCGCGCGCGTCCCGCCAGCCCCTGCTCCTCCTTCCGAAGGCGAGCTCTTCAAGAAGATCCTGGGCGGCGCCTGGATGGGACTGCACCCCGACATCCGCCGGCGCTTCGACAAGAACCCCTCGCCCGGCAAGGCGCTGCATTACCTGGGCGCGCTCAGCGAGTTGCGCTGCTCGCGCTTCGGCAAGCTGCTGGGGCACCTCACGCAGCCGATGATCCAGGGCGCACTGATCCCTTACAGCGACAGCCACTTCCCCGTGGAGATCCAGGTCTACGCCAAGCCCGGCGACCCCGCCATCTACAAGCGGCGCATCTACCGCTTGCACGGGCGCAAGCCGATCCAGTTCACCAGCTTCATGCGCGAGAGCGAGCGCGGCGAGGTGCTGGAGTACGTCGGCATGGGCCTGGGCATGAAGCTGGTGCTGAGCGTGGAGAACGGCAGCCTGCATTTCCAGAGCGACGGCTATTTCTGGGACGTGTTCGGCTGGCGCATTCCGCTGCCGGGCCTCTTCACGCCGGGCAAGACTTTTCTCTGGCACCACAACGAGACGCCCGAGCGCTTCAACATCCGCATCGAGATCCGCCACTGGCTGATGGGTACCACCTTCACGCAGGTCGGCGTGTTCGAGGAAGTGGCCGAGCCGCAGGCGGTGGCCGCATGACGCTCGACACGCACCTGCTGGCCCTGCAGCTCATGGCGGCCCAGGGCGTGCTGGGCGCTTTCGACACGCTCTACCACCACGAGGGCACAGAGGCACTGCCGCGGCGCGGCACGGCGGCGCGCGAGCTGGCGATCCACGCGACGCGCTCGTCCATCTACTGCGCGCTGTTCCTCGGACTGTCGGCGTGGGCCTGGCACGGCGCGTGGGCGTGGGTGCTGCTCGCGGTGTTCGGCGTCGAGATCGTGCTCACGCTGTGGGACTTCGTGGTCGAGGACGGCAGCCGCCTGCTGCCGCCCACCGAACGGGTCACGCACACGGTGCTGGCCATCAACGCCGGCGCGTTCATCGCGCTGCTGGCGATGAGCGCGGTCGGCTGGGCCGCGCAGCCGACCGCGATGGTGTGGCAGCCGCACGGCTGGCTCAGCGCGTTCCTGGCGTTGTGCGGCGTGGGCGTGGGTCTCTCGGGCCTGCGCGATGGCTTCGCGGCGCGCGCGCTGTTCGGGCAGCACAAGCAGGCGCAGGCGCGCGATGCCCTGGCGCCGGTGCGCTTCGGCACCAAGCCGCAGCATGTGCTGGTCACGGGCGGTACCGGCTTCATCGGCCAGATCCTCGTGCGCCACCTGTTGGCCGACGGCCATGCGGTGACGGTCTGGACGCGCGATGCGCGCTCGGCCGCCTGGGACTTCGGCGGCGCGGTGCGCTGCGTGCAATCGCTCCACCAGGTCCCGGCGGCCGACGATGTCGACGTGGTCGTCAACCTCGCGGGCGCGCGCATCCTGGGCATGCGCTGGAGCGAACGGCGACGCCAGCAGCTGCTCAGGAGCCGCGAAGGGCTGACGCAGCAGCTGGTGGCATGGATCGCCACGCGGCCACGCAAGCCGTGGCTGCTGCTCTCGGGCTCCGCCATCGGCTACTACGGCGTCCAGCCGCAGGGCCACGCCGCCGAACTCGCCGAAGATGCACCGCCGCAAGAAATCTTCATGTCGCAGCTGTGCCAGCGCTGGGAGCAGGCGGCACGCGCCGCTGTCGCGCACGGTGTGCACGTGGCCTGCATGCGTTTCGGCTTCGTGCTCGGCCACCAGGGCTCGCTGCCGCAGTTGCTGATGCCGGTCCGGCTCGGCATGGGCGGGCGGCTGGGCAGCGGGCGGCAATGGCTGTCGTGGGTGCATGTGCATGACCTGGTCCGCGCGATGGCGCATGTGTGGAGCGTGGCCGAACGGGCCACGGCCCCCGCGACGGCGCAGGCTTTCAACTTCACCGCGCCCGGTGCGCTGAGCCAGGAAGAATTCACCCGCGTCGCCGCCAGCGTGCTGCACCGCCCCTGCTGGATGCCGACTCCTGCGGCGCCCGTCAGGCTGCTGCTCGGCGAGCAGGCCGACCTGCTGCTCGAAGGCCAGCGCGTGGTGCCCGCGCAGTTGCTGCGCACCGGCTTCCAGTTCATGTTCCCCGATGCCCGCAGCGCCTTGGCGGACCTTTGCCGCCCGCGCTAGAAGCCCGTCCGTGCCTTCCAAGAAAGCCCCGTCCCCTGCAGCTTCCGCGAGTGCCGCCGCGCCGGTGCCCGCAGGCCCGCCCGGCAGCGGCCTGAGCCAGGTGCAGCGCGCCTTGCGCAAGCTGGGCCTCGTGCGCGACATCGACTTCGCGCTCTACCTGCCGATGCGCTACGAGGACGAGACGCGCATCGTGCGCCTGGCCGACACGCGCGACGGCGACATGGCGCAGGTCGAAGGCGTGATCACCGAATGCGAGGTGGTGTACCGCCCGCGCCGCCAACTGCTGGCGACCATCGACGACGGCAGCGACACCTGCCAGCTGCGCTTCTTCAACTTCTATCCCTCGCAGCAGAAGCAACTGGCGGTCGGCGCGCGGGTGCGGGTGCGCGGCGAGGTGCGCGGCGGCTTCGTGGGGCGGCAGATGATGCATCCGACCGTGAAGGCGGCCGGCACCGCATTGCCGAATGCGCTCACGCCGGTCTACTCCACCGTGGCCGGGCTCGCGCAGCCGGTGCTGCGGCGCGAGGTGCGTTCGGGCCTGGCGCGCGCGGTGCTCGACGAGACCATTCCGGTGCAGATCGGTCTGCGCGGCGTGTGGGATCTGCGCAGCGCACTGAGCTTCCTGCACTACCCGACGCCCGACGTGTCGATTGCCGCGCTCGAAGACCACAGCCACCCGGCATGGCAGCGCATCAAGGCTGAGGAACTGCTGGCGCAGCAGCTGTCGCAACTGCAGGCCCGGCTGGAGCGCGCGGCCCAGCGTGCGCCGGTGCTGCCTGCGCCGACCGAGCCGGTCGCCACTTCGCTGCATGCGCAGCTGCTCGCGGTGCTGCCCTTCGGCCTGACCGGTGCGCAGCAGCGCGTGGGCGAGGAGATCACGGCCGACCTGCACCGCCAGATCCCGATGCACCGCCTGCTGCAGGGCGACGTGGGCTCGGGCAAGACCGTGGTGGCGGCGCTGGCGGCGGCGCGCTGCATCGACGCGGGTTTCCAGTGCGCGCTGATGGCGCCCACCGAGATCCTCGCGGCCCAGCACTTCGGCAAGCTGGTCGGCTGGCTCGATCCGCTGCTCGCTGCGCGCGGCCTGCGCGTGGCGTGGCTCACGGGCAGCCAGAGGAAGAAGGAGCGCGACGAGATGTCGGCGGCGGTGGAGAGCGGCCAGGCCGCGTTGGTCATCGGCACGCACGCGGTCATTTCCGAGAAGGTTCGCTTCAAGAATCTTGCGCTGGCCATCATCGACGAGCAGCATCGCTTCGGCGTGGCGCAGCGCCTGGCCTTGCGCGGCAAGGCCGTCGGGCACCTGGAGCCGCATCTGCTGATGATGAGCGCCACGCCGATCCCGCGCACGCTCGCGATGAGCTACTACGCCGACCTCGACGTCTCCACGCTCGACGAGCTGCCGCCGGGCCGCACGCCCATCGTCACCAAGCTGGTGGCCGACCATCGGCGCGACGAGGTCATCGACCGCATCCACGCGCAGATCGCGCAGGGCCGGCAGGTGTACTGGGTGTGCCCGCTGATCGAGGAGAGCGAGGCGGTCGACCTGCGCAACGCGACCGAAACGCGCGACGAGCTGGCCGACACGCTCGGCGAGCCCATCCAGGTCGGCCTGCTGCATTCGCGCATGCCCACGGCCGAGAAGCAGGCGGTGATGGCCGCATTCACCGCCAACGAGATCCAGGTGCTGGTGAGCACGACCGTGATCGAAGTGGGCGTCGACGTGCCCAACGCCTCGCTGATGGTGATCGAGCATGCCGAGCGTTTCGGCCTCTCGCAGCTGCACCAGCTGCGCGGCCGCGTGGGACGCGGTGCGGCGGCCTCGGCCTGCGTGCTGCTCTATGCGCCGGGCGACAGCGGCCGTGTCGGCGAAGCGGCGCGCGCGCGGCTCAAGGCAATGGCCGAGACCGGCGACGGCTTCGAGATCGCGCGGCGCGACCTGGAGATTCGCGGTCCCGGCGAGTTCCTGGGCGCGCGGCAGTCGGGCGCACCGCTGCTGCGTTTTGCCGACCTGACGACCGATACGCTGCTGCTCGACTGGGCGCGCGAACTGGCACCGGTGATGCTGCAGAAGCATCCCGAACTGGCACAGCGCCACATCGACCGCTGGCTCGGCACCAAGGCCGAGTATCTGAAAGCCTGAGGCGCTTCAGGCTGCGGGACGACGCGTGAAGGCCAGGATGAGCCCGAAGCCGACCATCATGCTGCCGCTCACCCGGTTGAACCAGCGCATCGCGCGGCTGCCGTCGGCCAGCCGGCGCATGCGCGCACCGAGCATCGCGTAGAGCGCGATAGCGACCAGCTCGAACACCAGGAAGGTCGCGCCCAGCAGCAGATAGCTGGAAGCGTAGGCACCGGGCACCACGAACTGCGGGAAGAAGGCAGTGAACACCAGGATGGCCTTCGGATTGCCCGCCGCCACGGTGAACTCCTGCCGCGCCAGCGCGCGCATGGAGGGCGGCGCGGATGCGTCGCGCGCCTGCACCTCGGCCGTGGGCGCCGGTGCGCGCAGCAGGCGGATGCCGATCCATACGAGATACGCCGCGCCGATGTACTTGATGACGTCGAAGGCCAGTTCCGACGCCACCAGCACCGCGCCCATGCCCAGCCCCGCGATGGCGATCATGATCGCGAAGGCCGCGAGCCGGCCGCTGGCCGCGATCACCGCCGGCGACACGCCGTGCCTGGCACCATTGGTCACCGACAGCAGGTTGTTGGGGCCGAAAGCCATGTTGATGGCGAAGCAGGCCGGCAGGAAGAGCAGGTAGGCAGACAGGGTCATGGCGTGTCCGTCGATGGAGGTGGGCTCGCCATTATCTGCAGGCTCTAGCTGTCGACGCCACCCTCGGGCATCCGCCGCGCGTAGACTGCCAGCACGATGCGCTCGGAGTGGATGAGGTAGTCGTTGAGAGCCGCCGCGCCCTCGGCGAACTTGCCGGCCTCGATGAGTTCGAGCAGCTTCGTGTTCATGTCCACGTAGGGCGCGTGCAGGAACTCCGGGTCCTTGAGCAGGCCGAAGGCCAGCCGCAGCTCGACGAGGATGTGCGCGAACAGGTTGTTCAGCCGCTCGCTGTCGGCCAGTTCCACGATCGCCATGTGGAACTCCATGTTGGCCGTGCCCACGCCCAGCCAGTCGCCTGCGTCGCGGCACTTCAGCGCCATCTCGACCGCGTCGCGCATGTGCTTCTTGGCCGGGTGGCGCGGGTAGGCCTGCGCCAGCGCCTGGCATTCGATGAGGCGGCGCACCCGGTAGATGTCGATGATCGACGCGATGCTCGGCACTGCCACGAACACGCCGCGGTTCGGTGCGTGCTTGAGCAGCCCTTCCTTGGTCAGCGTGCGGAACACCTCGCGCAGGGTGTTGCGCGAAATCTCGAAGCTGTCGGCCAGCGCGGCCTCCGACAGCCGCTGCCCCGGCGAGAACTCGCCCTTCACGATCTTCTGGCGGATGAGTTCTGCCACCCGGTCGTTGAGCGTCTGCGCGCCGGCGGCTGGCGAAGCGGGTGAAGTCGGGGAGGCCAGTGGAGTCATGCCGGGAAGGGGTGAGAGGAGCGGGGAGTCCGGGCGTTTGTAGCAGGTTTTCCCCGTCGGACGGCACCCGCGCGGCCGCTGCCCGATGCACCAAGTGCTGACACGCTCAGGGTTTTCATGGGGTCAGTCAAGCACTGTTGTTGGGCACACTCACACAAATTGTTCAACAATTTATGAGAAATGAGTGGTTCAGATGATTTGAATTGCTCATTCATTGGCACGCAGTTTGCATGAAGCGGCTTGCCGGCGCCCCCGCGCAAGGTGTCTCCGAATCCAGAAACGAAAGACCAACATGACTTCTGACATCCCTCATCTGTGGCCGCTGATCGGCGTCGCCGTGATCATTGCGGGCTTCATCCTGCGCTTCAACCCGATGCTGGTGGTGATCGTCACGGCCATCGCCACGGCGATCGCCGCGGGCTTCGGCCCGATGGCGATCCTCACGGCCATCGGCACCGGGTTCATCAAGACCCGCAACCTGCCGCTGATCATTCTTCTGCCGCTGGCGGTGATCGGGCTGCTCGAGCGGCACGGCCTGCGCCAGCACGCGCAGAACTGGATCAGCCGCATCAAGTCGGCCACCGCCGGGCGCCTGCTGATCGTCTACCTCGCGGCGCGCGAACTCACGGCGGCAGTTGGCCTGACCAGCCTGGGCGGCCACCCGCAGATGGTTCGACCGCTGCTCGCGCCCATGGCCGAAGGCGCCACCGAAACCCGCTACGGCAAGCTGCCCGACCGCATCCGCCACAAGCTGCGCGCCTATGCGGCGGCCACCGACAACGTGGGCCTGTTCTTCGGCGAAGACATCTTCGTGGCCTTCGGCGCCATCGTGCTGATGAGCACCTTCCTGCACGAGGCCGGCATCGACGTCGAGCCGCTGCACATCGCGCTGTGGGGCATTCCGACCGCGATTGCCGCCTTCATCATCCACGCCTGGCGCCTGCGCCGGCTCGACCAGTCGTTGGCACGTGAACTGGGTGGTGCACCGGCGTCCGATGCGCCCGCCGTTCCGGCCACGCAGGAAGGCCGCTGATCATGATTCTCTCGATCCAGCACCTGTACATCCTGGTCGGCCTGATCCTCGCGATCACGGCGGTCATGACGCTGGCCGACCGCCAGCACCCCAAGCGCTACACCAGCGCGCTGTTCTGGGGGCTCTATTCGCTGGTCTTCCTGGTCGGCGACAAGCTGCCGCCCGCATGGGTCGGCGCGGGCGCCATCGGCATGGCCGTCATTGCCGGCCTGCGCGGCGTCGGCGCGGGCAAACACAAGGAGCCCACGCCGGCCGAGTACGAAACCAGCGCCAAGCGCCTGGGCAACAAGCTCTTCATGCCGGCGCTGGCGATTCCGCTGGTCACGGTGATCGGCACCGTGCTGATGAGCAAGGTGAAGATCGGCGACGCCTTCCTGCTCGACCCCAAGAACACCACGCTGGTGAGCCTTGGCGTGGGCTGCGTGGTGGCGCTGGCGCTGGCCTGCTGGCTGACGCGCGAGACGCCGGTGCAGGGCATGCGCGAGTCGCGCCGCCTGACCGACGCGCTGGGCTGGGCCGTGGTGCTGCCGCAGATGCTGGGCATGCTGGGCCTGGTGTTCTCCGACGCGGGCGTGGGCAAGGCCGTGGCGTACATCACCACGAGCTACATCAACATGGACGTCCGCTTTGTCGCCGTTGCGGTGTACGTGCTGGGCATGGCGCTGTTCACCATCATCATGGGCAACGGCTTCGCGGCCTTCCCGGTGATGACGGGCGGTGTCGGCGTGCCGGTGCTGGTGGGCGTGTACCACGGCGACCCGGCGGTGATGGCTGCCATCGGCATGTTCTCGGGCTACTGCGGGACGCTGATGACGCCGATGGCAGCCAACTTCAACATCGTGCCGGCGGCGCTGCTGGAGCTGCCCGACAAGAACGCGGTGATCAAGGTGCAGATACCGACCGCGGCCGCGCTGCTGGTGGTCAACATCTTCCTGATGTACTTCCTGATGTTCCGCTGAGGCGCCTGCATGACCACCGATGACAAGGCACCCCGGGTGCTGGTCGCGGGCTTCGAGCCTTTCGAAAACGATCCCGTCAACCCGGCGTGGGAAATCGCGCGATCGCTCGACGGCTGGACCTGCGAAGGCACCGTGGTGCAGGCGGTGCAGCTGCCCTGCGTGTTCGGCCGCGCCATCGACACGCTCGACGAGGCGCTGGTGGGGCCGGCGCCACGGCTGGTGCTGTGCATCGGCGCGGCAGGCGGGCGCACCGAGATCTCGCTGGAGCGCGCTGCGCTGAACGTCGACGACGCGCGCATCCCCGACAACGCCGGCTACCAGCCCATCGACACCGAGGTGGTCGCGGGAGGTCCGGCGGCCTACTTCTCGACGCTGCCCATCAAGGCCATGGTGCGCGACATGCGCGCGGCGGGGCTGCCTGCGGCGGTGTCGAACAGCGCCGGCACCTTCGTGTGCAACCACATCTTCTATGCGCTGATGCACCGCATCGCGACGAGCCCGGCGCTCGCGCACACGCGCGGCGGCTTCGTGCACGTGCCCTATCTGCCCGAGCAGGCGGCCTCCAAGCCGGGCGTGGCCAGCATGGCGCTGGCCACGCAGGTCGAAGCCTTCCGCGTGGCGATACGCACCGCGCTCACCGTGCGCGACGACGTGCGCGAGACCGCCGGCCGCCTGCATTGATGACCCTGGGACCAACGATGAACATCGACTTGAACAGCGACCTCGGCGAGAGCCTGGGCGTATGGCGCATGGGCGACGACGCCGCCATGCTTTCTCTCGTGAGCAGCGCCAACGTGGCCTGCGGCTTCCATGCGGGCGACCCGGCCGGCATTTTGCGCACCCTGCGCCAGGCGAAGGAGCGCGGCGTTGCCGTCGGCGCCCACGTGGCCTACCGCGACCTCGTGGGCTTCGGGCGCCGCAATATGGACGTCGACAGCGCCGACCTGCGCGCCGACGTCATCTACCAGATCGGCGCACTGAAAGGCCTTGCCGCCGCCGCCGGCACCACCGTGCGCTACGTGAAGCCGCATGGCGCGCTCTACAACACCATCGCCCACGACGAGCGCCAGGCGCGCGACGTGATCGCTGCCATCCGCGAGATCGATCCCGGCCTGTGCCTGGTGGCGCTGGCGGGCTCGCCGCTGCTGGGCTGGGCGCGCGGCGAAGGCCTGCGCGCCGTGGCCGAAGCCTTTGCCGACCGCGCCTACACGCCGCAGGGCACGCTGGTGTCGCGCCGTGAACCCGGTGCGGTGCTGCACGATGCCGACGAAGTGGCCGAGCGCATGCTGCGGCTGGCCACCGACGGCGTGGTCACGGCCATCGACGGCAGCACGGTGCGCATCGAGGCCGAGTCGGTCTGCGTGCACGGCGACAGCCCGGGCGCGGTCGAGATGGCGCGCCAGGTGCGCGCGCGGCTCGAACAGGCAGGCGTGACGATCCGCTCCTTCGTGGATTCAGCCGCATGACGATGCGCTTCCTGCCGGTCAACCTGAATGCGGTGCTGGTCGAACTCGACGACCTGCCGCAGACCCTCGCGCTGCTGGCCTCGTTGCGCGCCGAACCCGTCGCGGGCATCGAAGAATTGGTTCCTGCCGCGCGCACGCTGCTGATCACTTTCCGCCCGGCGGCGATTGCGGCCGATGAACTCGTGCGGCAGGTCGGCGGGCGCAGCCTCGACGCGCGCGAGACGCGCATCGACAAGCGCATCGAGATTCCCGTGCGCTACGACGGCGAAGACCTGGCCGAGGTGGCGAGCCTGCTGGGCATCTCGCCCGAGGAGGTGGTTCGCCGCCACACCGGCAGCGACTACACCGTCGCCTTCACCGGCTTCGCGCCGGGCTTTGCTTATCTTTCAGGCGGGCACCCGAGCCTGAACGTGCCGCGCCGCACGGTGCCGCGCACGCGCATTCCGGCGGGCGCGGTCGGCCTTGCGGGCAGCTTCAGCGGCGTCTACCCGCAGGCCAGCCCCGGCGGCTGGCAGATCATCGGCATCACCGATGCGCCGATGTGGGACCTGGCGCGCGAGACGCCGGCGCTGCTGCAGCCGGGCGACGCGGTGCGCTTCGTGGATGTCACCGGATTGCCGCAGGCTGTGCCTGTGGCCGCGGCGTCCGCGCCTTCGCAACCCGCTGCTATGGAAGGCGGCTGCGCCTTCGAGATTCGCGCTGCGGGGCTGCAGGCGCTGCTGCAGGATGGCGGCCGGCACGGCCAGGCCGGTCAGGGCGTGTCGGCCTCCGGCGCGATGGACCAGCGCTCGCTGCAGGCGGCCAACCGGCTGGTCGGCAACGCATCGGACATGGCCTGCGTGGAGATCGCCTATGGCGGCTTCCAGCTTGCATGCCGTGGCGACGCGGTGGTCGCCATCACCGGCGCGGACGGCCCCGTCACGCTGACCCGCGCCGATGGCGCGAAGTGGCCGCTG
This sequence comes from Variovorax sp. Varisp46, assembly GCF_059491885.1. Lineage (NCBI taxonomy): Bacteria > Pseudomonadati > Pseudomonadota > Betaproteobacteria > Burkholderiales > Comamonadaceae > Variovorax > Variovorax sp. Varisp46. Next base: position 4,905,517 of record NZ_CP168515.1, on the reverse strand, counting down.
CCGCGCTACCAGCCCATCGCGCTGGCCGATGGCGACGTGCTGGCGCTGGGCGAGCCGCAGGCCGGCATCCGCAGCTACATCGCCGTGCGCGGCGGCTTCGACATCTCGCCCGTGCTCGGCAGTCTCTCGACCGACACGCTGGCCCGCGTCGGCCCGCCAGCCATTGCCACGGGCGACGTGCTGCCCGTGCGCACGGTGGCCACCGGCGCCGTGGTCGGTGCGCCCGAAACGCCGCCGGCGGACCTGCCCACCGTGCAGGAAGAAATCGTGCTCGACATCGTGTTCGGCCCGCGCACCGACTGGTTCACGCCCGATGCGGTCGAGCTGCTGTGCAGCCAGCCGTGGGCGGTCACGCCGCAATCGAACCGCGTCGGCATCCGGCTCGCGGGCGAGGTGCCGCTGGCGCGCGCCAATCACGCCGAGCTGCCCAGCGAGGGCACGGCGCGCGGCTCGATCCAGGTGCCGCCCAGCGGCCAGCCCGTGCTGTTCCTGGCCGACCATCCGCTGACCGGCGGCTATCCCGTGATCGCCTCCGTCGCCACCCATCACCTGGACCGCGCGGGGCAGATCCCCGTGAATGCGCGCGTCCGCTTCAAGCCGATGGCCGACGCCGGCTTTGTTGAAACCCTTGCACCGTGAGAGCCTCCCGATGAAAAAACTCCTGATCGCCAACCGCGGCGAAATTGCCGTGCGCATCGCACGCGCTTGCGCCGACCACGGCGTGCAATCGGTCGCGGTGTACGCCGATGCCGACCTGAATGCGCTGCACGTGCGCATGGCCGACGAGGCCTACGGGCTCGACGGCAACAAGCCCGCAGACACCTACCTGAACATCGCCAAGTTGCTGGCAGTGGCCAAGCGCTGTGGCGCCGACGCGGTGCACCCGGGCTACGGCTTTCTCTCCGAGAGCGCGGCGTTCGCGCAGGCTGTCATCGACGCCGGCCTCACGTGGGTCGGCCCCTCGCCCGCGGCCATCGCGATGCTGGGCGACAAGGTGCAGGCCCGCAAGCTCGCGATGAAGGTCGGCGCGCCGCTGGTCGCGGGCACGGCCGATCCGGTGAAGAACGCTGGCGAGGTGCTCGCCTTCGCCGAGAAGCACGGCCTGCCGGTCGCGATCAAGGCCGCGTTCGGCGGCGGCGGCCGCGGCATCAAGGTGGCGTGGCGGCTCGACGAGGTGGAAGGCCTCTACGAATCGGCGGTGCGCGAGGCGGTGACGGCGTTCGGCCGCGGCGAGTGCTATGTCGAGCAGTTCCTCGACCGCCCGCGCCACGTCGAGGCGCAGGTGCTGGCCGACACGCACGGCAACGTGGTGGTGCTCGGCACGCGCGACTGCTCGCTGCAGCGGCGCAACCAGAAGCTGGTCGAAGAGGCGCCCGCGCCCTTCCTGAGTGACGCGCAGCGCGAACGCATCCACCAGTCGGCACGCGACATCTGCGCGGAAGCCGGCTACACGGGCGCAGGCACGGTCGAGTTCATGCTGAGCGCGAGCGGCGCGATCTCCTTCCTCGAGGTGAACACGCGGCTGCAGGTCGAGCATCCGGTGACCGAGGAAACCACGGGCATCGACCTCGTGATCGAGCAGCTGCGCATCGCCGAAGGCCTGCCGCTGTCGATCAAGCAGACACCGGTGCCGCGCGGCCATGCCTTCGAGTTCCGCATCAACGCCGAAGACGTGGGGCGCGGCTTCATGCCTTCGCCGGGGCCGGTCAAGGTGTTCGATGCGCCTTCGGGCCCCGGTGTGCGCGTCGACGCGGGCGTCGATGCCGGCTCGCAGGTGCCGGGCACCTTCGATTCGCTGATGGCCAAGCTCATCGTCACCGGCGCCACGCGCGAGCAGGCTGTCGCGCGGGCGCGCCGTGCGCTCAAGGAGTTCCGCATCGAGGGCCTGCCCACGGTGCTGCCGTTCCACCGCGCCGTGATGGCGCACCCCGACTTCGTGTCGGGCGATGCGTTCAAGGTGCACACGCGCTGGATCGAGACCGACTTCGCGAATGGCGAGGCCGCTGCGATGCGACCTGACCCGATGCCCGGCACGGCGCTGTTGCGCACGGCGATCGAAGTGGATGGGCGGCGGATGTCGCTGGGCTTGCCGGCCGTGCTGTTGAGTGGTTTGTCGTCTGCGGCTGCTGGCGGTGCGGGCATCGCAACGGCAGAACCGGCAGTGGCAGACGCCGCCGCCGTGGCCGCGCCGGTATCGGGCACGGTGCAAGGCTGGAAGGTGGCCGATGGCGACGAGGTCGCGGCAGGCAGCGTCATCGCCGTGATGGAGGCGATGAAGATGGAAATGCAGGTGCTCGCGCACCGGGCGGGGCGCATCGCTTTCTCGGTCGCCGCGGGTGGATACGTGGCCGCTGGCGCCGCCATTGCAACCATCGGCTGACATCGCGAGCCGGCTTGGGCAGTGATGAAAACCCTACTCGCCGCTGACGCAGTTGTTGCATCGAGCAATCCGTTTGACGACAAGAACGCCACCTTCCTCGTGCTGGTCAATGAAGAAGGGCAGCACTCGCTGTGGCCGAGCTTCATTGCAGTGCCCACCGGCTGGGAGATTGCGCTGGCCGCGACCGACAGGGCGGCCTGCAGCGCTTTCATCGAGGCGAACTGGATCGGCATGCGGCCGCGGTCCCTCGTGGCCGAGGACCGCGACGCCACCAAGGCATGAGGGCATTCGCCCTGCATCGGCGTGGTGCTGCCCAATATGGGGCGACGGTCCCCGAATCGGGGCGGCTCGCATCTTGCGCACCACATTTGTTTTCGACATGGGTGCATGAGCCTTGTATACCACTGGCATGATTCATGCGGCTCGGGGATGGCACGGCCTTTTGGCGACCAGGCGTGCGCTCGAGATCAAACCCACAACTACTCTTCTTTGTTCAGGAATCATGAAATTCAGCAGATTGCAAATCGTTCTGGGACTCGCGCTCAGCGGTCTCATGGCAACCGGCGCAGTCCATGCGCAAAGCGCGTTGGACACCATCCTGAAGAACAAGAAGATCGCAATCGGGGTGCCTCCTGATTTCCCGCCTTATGGATCCATGGACCGGGACTTCAAGATGCATGGCCTGGACATCGACATGGCCAACTACATCGGGGCCAAGCTCGGTGTGGAGGTCGACCTGATACCCGTGACCAGTGCCAATCGCATTCCATATCTGCAGAAAAGAAAAGCTGCATTGGTCATCGCCACCTTGGGCAAGAATCCGGATCGCGAGAAGCAGATCGACTTTGCCGCCGCGTATTCGCCTTTCTATCAAGCCATCTTCGGTGCGAAGACCTTGAGCATCAAGAACTTCGCCGACCTGTCGGGGAAGTCGATCGCAGTCACGCGCGGCTCGGTCGAAGACCAGGAACTCAACAAGGTTGCGCCAGCGGGTGCTGATATCAGGCGCTTCGACGACAACACCAGAACCGTCGCGGCCTTCGTGTCCGGACAGGCCCAATTGATCGCCACGGGGGCATCCGTCGCGAACACCGTCATGAGCAGCAATCCCTCGCTCGGCATCACCTACAAGCTGCTGTTGAAAGAGAGCCCGAACTACATCGGGGTGGCCAAGGGTGAGGATTCATTGCGGCTGAGGGTGAACGGCATCATCGACGAGGCGAAGAAGAACGGCGAACTGGACAAGTTGTCGATGAAATGGCTGGAGCGCCCGGCGGGCGAGCTGCCGCAGTAGATCCGAATCGCCACGACACGGTTGAAGGTGCTCGTCGCCGAGCTCGGGCGCTTGTCCGTAACGGCGATGCGTCAGTCCAGGGCGAACTGACGCTGCTCCTTCGGCGCAATGCCGGCCTGGCTCACGACCCGACGCCAGCGCGCCAGATCCGATTGCATCCTTTGTGCGAGCGCGTCGGATCTGCCCGGTTCGGCCAGCGCTCCATGGCTTTCAAAGCGTTGGACAACTTCCGGATCGGTCAGCACCTTGTTGAGAGCTTGATTGAGGCGCTCGATGGCTGAAGGAGGCGTGCCGGCCGGAGCAAACAGCCCATACCATTGGACGACATCCACTCCCGCGATGCCCAGTTCCGCGAGTGTCGGCACGTCAGGAAGAGCGTCAAGGCGCTTCGGGCCTGCCACAGCCAAGGCACGCAGCTGACCCGTCCGGATGAACGGATACGCCGTGAACAAGCTGGGGAACATGATCTGCGAGCGGCCTTCGACCACTTCCGCGATTGCAGGTGCTGCACCCTCGTAGGTCGTGCTGGCCGTCGAAGTCCCGCTGCTGAGCTGAAAGAGCTCGGCAGCGAAATGCGGCGGCGTCCCGTCGCCGGCGGATGCGTAGCTCAGGCTGCGAGGCGTTTTCTTCAACTGCGCGACCAACTGGTGCGCGTCCAGTATTCCTCCGCCCGGGTGAGTGACCATCAAGGTCGAGGAAGAACCGACAAGCCCGACGGGTTCGAAGTCGGCGACCGGATCGTAGTCCAGCCTCTGCAGTGCGGGATTCATCGCGTGGGTGCCGACATAGCCGAACATCAGCGTGTGGCCGTCCGGCGTTGCCCTGGCCACGTACTCGCTGGCGATGGCTCCGTTGGCTCCGGCGCGGTTGTCGACCAGGATATCCTGGCCGAGCAGCGGCCCGAGCTTCGCCGCGATGATGCGGGCCATCGTGTCGTTGCCGCCGCCTGCGCGCGTGGGCACGATGATCGTCAGCGCCTTGTGCGGGAACCGGGAAGTGCTCGCGGCCTGCGGCTGCGGCCGCGAGAACACGTAGTCGGGCAGGTACATCTCGCCCTGCATGATCTTGCGCGCCGTGCGCAGGAGCGCGGCGCGATCCACCGCGGCGGTGTCGCCGGTGCCCTTGAGCTCGACCTCGATGTCGATCTGCCCCGCCGGATGCAGCACGACCAGCCTGTGGGTTCCGGCGGCGCGCGCGACGCCGCTGGCGACCGTTCCCGGCAGCGCGAAGGCGCTCGCGACGCCGATGGCGCCCGTCACTGCATGCGAGGCGTGGCACTTGCGCGGCGTGAAGTAGCGCGAGGTGATGCTGTCGTCCGTATCGCCCGCGCTCACGAGCACCGGCTTTGGCACGACGCTGTCAGACACGTCGCCCAGGCCCATCCTGCGGCCCGCCTCCAGTCGCAGCGTCTCGAGGCGCTCGAGCAGTCCGATGTTGGCGTCGAGCGCGGCGGGCTTCTCGCGCCCGGTGAGGCCCAGGTCGCTGGCGCGCACGATCATCAACGGCATGGCGGCGTCGATGCAGGTCACCTCCACGCCGTCGATCGTGTCGATGCGCCTGCCGGTCGGGAAGACCTGGCCCGTGACCGCGCCCCAGGCGTCCAGGAAGTTCAGCAGGATCGGCGCCGCCGTGCCCGCCACCCCGTCGATGCGCGCATCGCCTTCGTACGTCACGCGACCGCCAGGGGTGTGCACCGTCACGTCGATGCGCGAGCCGGTGTTGACGTTGTGCACGCGAACGAGGGTGGTGCCGTTCCTGGCCGGCACCAGGCCCTGCTCGATCGCGAAAGGCGCGACGCCCGATAGCATGTTGCCGCAGTTCGGCCGCGTGTCCACCGAGCGATGCCCGACGCCCACCTGCGCGAACAGGTAGTCGACGTCGCATTCAGGCCGCGACGAACGCGAGACGATGGCCACCTTGCTGTTCAGGGTGCTTCCGCCGCCCACGCCGTCGAGCTGGAGCGGGTCGGATGCGCCTATCGCGCCGATGAGCGCCTGGTCGCGCGCCTCGTCGCCGTCCGGCAGCCATTCGCGCAGGAAGAACGGCCCGCGCGAGGTGCCGGCGCGCATCAGCACGCAGGGAATCGACCTGTTCATCTTCAGTCCGCGCTGATCCTGGCGGCCTGGACCACCTTCTTCCACTTGACCTGCTCCTGCGCCACGTAGGTGCGCATCTGCTCGGGGGTCATGGTCGAGACCTCGGCGCCGTGGTCCTCCAGGCGCTTGATCACGCTCTTGTCGGCGAGCACTTCGTTCAGGACCTTGTTGAGCTGCGCGATGACGGGCGCGGGCGTCTTCGCCGGCGCGAAGATGCCGTACCACTGGGAGATGTCGACGTCCGCGATGCCCTGCTCCTGCAGCGTGGGGACGTCCGGCATGAGCGCCGAGCGCTTGACCCCGGCGACGCCCAGCGCCCTCAGTTTGCCGGCCTTGACATAGGGGACGGCCGTGAAAAGGCTGGGGAACATCACCTGCGTCTGGCCGGCGATGGTGTCGGTGATGGCCGGCGCGGAGCCCTTGTAGGGAACGTGCAGCATGCTGGTGCCCGTCGAGAGCTTGAACATCTCGGCAGCGAAGTGCGGAGCAGTGCCGTTGCCGGCCGAGGCATAGCTCGTCTTGTCCGGTGCGGCCTTGAGCATCGTCACGAGTTCCGTCGCGGTGCCGGCCTTGACGGCTGCATTGACCACCATCACGGTGGCCGACGATCCCACCATGCCGACGGGTTCGAAGTCCTTGACCGGGTCGTAGCGAAGTTTCTGCAGCGCCGGGTTCATCGCGTGCGTTGCGATGTAGCCGAGCATGAGCGTATAGCCGTCGGGCGCCGCGCGCATCACGTACTCGCTGGCAATGGCACCGTTGGCGCCCGCCTTGTTGTCGACGATGACGGGCTGCTTGAGGATGGCTGACATGGCCTGGCCGACGACGCGCGCCATGGCGTCGTTGGCGCCGCCCGCGGCCGTCGGCACGATCAGCGTGATCTGCTTTTCAGGAAAGGCGGCCGCCGCGCTTGCGCAGGCGAGCGATGCCGCCAGCGCGACGGTGCCGAGGAGGCGAATGTTCTGGGTCTTCAATTTGTCTGCTCCGGTGGATTTCTGAATGCTCGAAAAGCTCTTGCGTGGCCCTGGTGCGCATGTTCTTCCGGGGCCTGTGTTCTGTAAATTGCATGTTTAAGATCGATTGATGCACACTGTCTATCAATCAGATTGAGTCGGAGCACAGCCATGGCCATCAACTTCAATCTCAACGACCTGCAGGCGTTCCGCGCGGTGGCGGAACTCAACAGCTTTCGCAAGGCCGCCGAGGCGCTGCACGTCTCGCAGCCTGCGTTCAGCCGCCGCATCGAGAAGCTGGAGGAAGCGCTGGGCGTGAAGCTGCTCGATCGCACCACGCGCCGCGTGAACCTGACCTCCGTAGGGCGCGAATTCGACCGCAAGGTGCAGCAGTTGCTGGACGACCTCGACCACACGCTGCTGGGCATCCGCGGCGTCGCGGCCACGCGCATGGGCGAGGTCAAGATCGCCTGCGTGCCTTCGACGGTCTACTACTTCCTGTCGCAGGTGATCTCGCGCTACCACGAGCGCTACCCGAAGATCCGGGTCAAGGTACTCGACGCGAGCGCGAACGAGGTGCTGGCGACCGTATCGAGCGGGGAGGCCGACTTCGGGCTCAACTTCGTGGGCGGACAGGAGCCGGACATCGAGTTCAGGCCGCTGCTGGAAGAGCGCTTCGTCGCGGCCTGCAGGCGCGACCATCCGATCGCGAAGAAGCGCCGAGTGAGCTGGACCGAGCTGGCGCAGTACGACTACATCTCGGTGAGCAAGGCGTCCGGCAATCGCCTGCTGCTGGACCAGGCGCTCTCGGGGGTGGCCGGCCGCCCGCAGAGCATCTACGAGACCCAGCATGTGACGACGATGCTCGGTCTCGTCGAGGCGGGTCTCGGGGTCGCCGCGGTCCCTTCGATCGCGATGCCGGACGCAGACCATCCGCTGCTGGTGAGCGTTCCGCTCCACGACCCCGCCATCACCCGCACGATCGGCCTCATCCGGCGCAAGGGGCGAAGCCTTTCCCCGGCTGCGCAGCAGCTCTACGCCTTCTTCTCCGAGATGAAGGCGAAGCGCGGCAAGTCGGGAGGCCGCCGCGCGGAGACTGCAAAGGCCGAGGGCACGCGCGCCTGAGGCCCGCCGGCCGGCTGGGCGATCAGGGCGTCGGGCCGGCGTGCCCCAGCGGCGCGGCGAAGTCCTTCGGGCCTTCTTCGAGCTCGTGCTCGGTCCTGGCGTAGTTCGCGGCCAGCTCGCGCTGCAGCACCTCCCGGTCGCACGCCTTCTCCCAGATGGAGACCACGATGCAGGCCACCGCGTTGCTGATGGTGCTGGTGAGTGCGCGCGCCTCGGACATGAAGCGGTCGATTCCGACGATCAGCGCGACGCCGGCCACGGGCAGGTCGGGCATGACTGTGAGCGTGGCCACCAGCGCGACGAAGCCGCTGCCCGTCACGCCCGCCGCGCCCTTGGAGGTGAGCAGCATGATGCCCAGCATCGAGCCGATCTGCATCCACGACAGGTGGATGTCGCAGGCCTGGGCGATGAACATCGACGCCAGCGTGAGGTAGATCGCCGTGCCGTCGAGGTTGAACGAATAGCCGGTCGGCAGCACCAGACCGACCACGCCCTTCTTGCAGCCGAGCCGTTCGAGCTTCTGCAGGAGCCGCGGAAGCACCGGCTCGCTCGATGAGGTGCCCAGCACCACCAGCAGCTCTTCTCTGATGTAGCGCAGCAGCTGCCACAGCTTGAAGCCGTGCAGGCGCGCGAGCGCGCCGAGGATCACGACGACGAAGAAGACGCAGGCGGCATAGAAAGTCCCGATCAGCAGGCCGAGCGATCCGATCGACTTGATGCCGTAGCGGCCCACGGTGAAGGCCATCGCACCGAAGGCGCCGATCGGCGCGAGCCGCATGATGATGCCGAAGGCCGCGAAGAGCATGTGGGAGAACCCGTCGATGCCGTCGAGCACGGGCCTGGCGGAACTTCCTATGCGGGTGAGCCCGAATCCGCAGAGCACCGCTAGCAGCAGCACCGGCAGCACCTCGCCCTCGGCGAACGCGCCGACGAAGGCGTTGGGGATGATGTGCATCACGAAGTCGGTGAACCCGTGGATGTGGACCTGGTTCGCGAAGCGCGTGGCGACCGAGGCGTCGAGGTTCCTGGGGTCGATGTGCATTCCGGCGCCCGGCTGCAGCAGGAACACGGTGACCAGGCCGGTGAGGAGCGCAAGGACCGTCAGCGCATAGAAGAGCCCCATCGCCTTGAGCAGGGTCTTGCCGATTTCCTTGGAGTCGCCCAGCGAGGTGATGCCGCTCACGATGGTGCAGAACACCACCGGGGCGATCATCATCTTGACCAGCTTGACGAAGCCGTCGCCCAGCGGCTTGAGCGCGGCGCCGAACTCGGGCCAGTAGTGGCCCACCGCGATGCCGAGGATCAGGCCGACGAGAACCTGCACATAGAGAAGTTTCGAGAGCTTGCGGATGTTCATGACCTTGTCTCCGGGGTGGGGGCGCACGAATGCATGCCGGTCTGCGCCGGCTCCGTCTGCTGCGGTGAAGAAGGCGAGGGCGGCGCTCAGCCGCGCGCGGCCAGCACGCGGTCGACCATGACGCCGGCCTGGCCGAGGTGGTTGGCCGGCTCGCACATGGCCTCGAGCTGCGCGCGCGTCACGTGCCTGCCGATCTCGGTGTGCGCGGCAAGGATCTCGATCAGTGGCCGGTTCTCGGCGATCGCCTGGCGGCACAGGTCGTACACCAGGTCGTGCGCGTACTCGCGGCCGATGTAGGGACCCAGGCCCATCATCACGGCCTCGGACATCACCAGGCCGTTGGTGATGTCGATGTTCGCGCGCATGCGCGTGGAGTCGACCTCCAGGCCCTTCAGGATGAACCTTGTCTGCTTCAGGGCGCCCGACATCAGGCAGAAGATCTCGGGCAGCGACACCCACTCGATCTCCCAGGGGCCGGTGGAGCGCTCGTGGTCCGCCACCATCGCGTCCATCAAGGCGGCGGCGTGCTGGCGGGCCACCGAGATGTTGGCGTGGATGTAGAGGCAGGAGATGGGGTTGCGCTTCTGCGGCATGGTCGACGACGAGCCGCGGCCCGGCGCGAAGGGCTCGAACACCTCGGCCACTTCGGTCTGCATCATCAGCTTGACGTCCATCGCGATCTTGCCGAGCGAACCGCCGACCAGCCCGAGGAATGCGCCGACCTCCGCGACGGTGTCGCGCACCGTGTGCCATGAGATCAGCGGCTGGGCGAGGCCGAGCTCCTTCATCAGCCCTGCCTGGGTTTCCATCGCGCCCTTCTCCAGCGAGGAGAGCGTGCCCGATGCGCCGCCGAACTCGCCCATCAGCACGCGTGGCTTGAGCTGCTGCAGGCGCTCGCGATGGCGGTCGATGCCGGCCAGGATGCTGGCCATCTTGTAGCCGAAGGTGATGGGCGTGGCCTGCTGCAGGTTCGAGCGGCCGATGACCGGCGTGTCGCGGTACTTGCGCGCCAGGGCCGCGAGGGCGTCTCCGATCTCGTCGAGGTCCTGCTCGACGAGGGCGAGCCCTTCGCGCATCTGCAGCACCGCAGCCGTGTCGGTGATGTCCTGCGTGGTCGCGCCCCAGTGGCAGTACTCGCCGAGCTTGTCCCGGCAGTTGGCGTTGATCTGGTTGACCACCGCGATGATGGGATAGCCGATCTGCTCTGTCTTGGCCTTCAGCTTGGCCCAGTCGATCTGCGAGAGGTTGCAGTTCCGGACGATCTCGTCGGCCGCTTCCTTAGGAATGATGCCGAGCTCGCCCTGGACCTTGGCAAGGGCGCGCTCGATGTCGAGGTACTTCGCGGTCCGGTTCTCGTCGGACCAGACTTCGCGCATGCGCGCGTCGCTGAACATGTCGCCGAATATCCGCGAATCGATGATGGTGGAAGCCATGGTGCTTTGTCTCCTTCTGCGATGGAGGTGGGTGAATGAAATCAGTCGCGGGCCAGCGCCAGCGTGCGTTGCGCCTGCAGCACCACGGGCCGGTCGACCATGCGGCCGTCCAGCCGCGCGGCGCCCGGCGGCGCCGCGCCCAGTCCAGCGCCTGCGTGCTCGGCTGCAGGGCCGCGTGGATCGGCTGCACCTGGCGCGGATGGATGCACAGCTTGGCGCCGAAGCCCGTCTGCCGCGCTTCGGCAAGATCCGACAGGAGGCGAGTCTTGTCGTCCAGCTGCGGCGTGACACCCGCCACCGGCGCGGGCAGGCTCGCCACGCGAGAGGCGATGGCGATGCGGCTGGCCGCGTAGGCGAGGCCGCGCGCGTCCGTCGCGATGTCCATGTCGAGGTCGAGCGCGAAGTCGAGCGTGCCGAACACCAGGCGTTGCACGCCGGCGGCCGCGATGGATTCCACCTGCGCCACGCCCTGGGCACTCTCGATGAGGGCGAGGACGGCCGCGCCAGGCAGCGCGGCACGCACGCGGGCGATCTGCGCGGCCGATTCGGCCTTGGGCAAGAGCACCTCGGCCGCTGCCGCGTCGCCCAGCGCGGCGAGGTCGGCAGCGAACCACGGCGAGCCGGCGTCGTTGATGCGCACCACGGTGCGCGACCTGTCGGCAGGGCTCACACCCTGCAGCCACGTCACGACGATGGCGCGCGCATCGGCCTTGTCGGCAGGGGCGACGGCGTCCTCGAGATCGAGCACGATCCGGTCGGCGCCGCTGGCCAGCGCCTTGCCGAAGCGATCCGGATGCGTGCCGGGCACGAAGAGGTAGGTGCGGGCGGAATGCCTATGTTCACCAGACATGGTGCGGCCTTCAGACGGCGTTCGACGCGCGCAGGGCGGCGATCTCGGCATCGCCGTAGCCAAGTTCCGCGAGGATCGCATCGGTGTGCTCGCCGAGCGCAGGCACCGGGTCCATGCGCGGACCGGTGTCCCAGGTGCCGGGCGGCAGCATCGCGGGCACGGGGCCCTTCGCCGTCGCCACTTCGCTCCAGCGGCCGCGCGCCTGCAGCTGCGGATGGGCCCAGACCTCCTTCATCGTGTTGACCTGGGCGTTGGCGATCTGCGCGAGTTCCAGCCGCTCGACCACCTGCCTGCCGCTGAGCGAGGCGAAAGCCTCGACGATGATCTCGCGCAGTGCGGCCCTTTGCGCCACGCGCTTGAAGTTGGCGGTGAACCGCGGGTCTTTCGCGAGCTCGGGCTGTTGCAGCACCTTGTCGCAGAAGCTTGCCCACTCGCGCTCGTTTTGCAGGCCCAGCATCACGGTGGTGCCGTCGCCGGCCGGGAATGGGCCGTACGGGTAGATGGTCGCGTGGCTGGCGCCGGTGCGCGGCGGCGGCTCCGCGCCTTCGAAGGCGTAGTAGAGCGGGTAGCTGTTCCACTCCGCCAGCGACTCCAGCATCGAGATGTCGATGCGCTGGCCCCTGCCGGTCTGGCCGCGCTGCAGCAGCGCGGCGAGGATGTTGCTGTAGGCGTACATGCCCGCGGCGATGTCCGCGATCGAGGGGCCCGCCTTACAGGGCTCCTCGGGCGTGCCGGTGACGGAGACGAAGCCGGCTTCGCTCTGGATCAGCAGGTCGTAGGCCTTCTTGTCGCGGTACGGCCCGGGGCGCTCGGGATCGTCGCCGTAGCCGGAGATGTCGCACATGATGAGTCCTGGCTTGGCGCGCGAAAGCCGGTCGAAGCCCAGGCCCAGGCGCGCAGCCGCGCCGGGTGCCAGGTTCTGCACGACCACGTCGGCCTTTTCCATGACCAGGCGCTCGAGCACGCGGGCGGCCTCGGGATGCTTCACGTCGAGCGTGAGGCTCTCCTTGGAGCGGTTGGTCCAGACGAAATGCGACGCCAGGCCGCGGACCCGCTCGTCGTAGCCGCGGGCGAAGTCGCCCGAGCCGGGACGCTCGATCTTGATGACGCGTGCGCCGAGATCGGCGAGCTGGCGGGTGGCGAAGGGAGCCGCGATCGCGTGCTCCAGCGTGACGACGGTGATGCCCTTGAGTGGCTGCATGGCGTGTTTCCTTCTGCGTTGCGAAACGAGTCAGCGCAGGACGGCGGTGGCGTCCATCGTCAGCCAGCCCTCGTGGTCCGAGGCCCAGAGCCGGATGGTCTTGCCGTCGGCCTGCGGCTGGCCGCTGACGTGGAAGGCGTCGAGGTCGAAGGTGGGCCGCACGGCCTTGAAGCGGAAGCTCGCCACGTCTGCATCAGGCAGCGGGCGGCGCAGCAGGTCCATCAGCAGCGTGGCGATCAGCGGACCGTGCACGATCAGGCCGGGGTAGCCCTCGACCTGCGTGACGTACTGGCGGTCGTAGTGGATGCGGTGGCCGTTGAAGGTGAGCGCCGAATAGCGGAACAGCAGCACGTCGTCGGGAACGATCTGCCGGCGCCACGCCGCGTCCGTGGGCGCAGCCTGCGGAGGAGGGGGCACGTCGCCAGGCGCCTGGGCCTCGCGATAGACGATGTCGTGAAACTCGACCAGCGCGGGCGTGGCCTCGCCGTTGCAGCGGATCTCGTGGCGCACCTTGACGAACACGAGCTTGCCGGTGCGGCCTTCCTTCAGCGTGACGTCGTCGATGGTCGAGGTGCGCGCGACCCGGTCACCCACGCGGATCGGCGCGCGGAACTCGAACTGGCTGCCGGCCCACATGCGACGGGGCAGCGGCACCGGCGGCAGGAACCCGCCGCGCCTGGCGTGGCCGTCGGCGCCGATCTCGCTTTGGCGGTGCATGGGCAGGAAGTAGAGCCAGTGCCACAGAGGCGGCAGCGCCGTGCCGGCCAGCATCGGTGCGGCCGGGTGGTCGAGCGTCGCCGTCAAGGCCGCCACGGGCGTGGGATGGATGGTGTCCTCGAGGCGCTCGCTGCGCCCGATCCATGACTGCAACTGATCCGGATGTACGTCCACTCTCGTGTCTCCTTGGTTTGCTGCACCCAGCGGCAGCAGGACTGGGAACGGAGTGTGCGGCGCATCGAACGCCAAGTGAATTGCATTATTTGAGGCTATTGATGCAATCGATGGAATAACGAAAGAGCCCACCAATGCATATCGACCCAGTGCGGTCGCGGTTCATTGAAGAGGGTGTCGCACCGTGCCGCGGCGATGCATTTGCGAACCGGCGCATGCGTCATTCTGAAAATGAAATTCAGCCGCTCATTTTCAGAGGCAATCCGGCGGGCGATTTCTTCATCTTGTAGGCCACACTAGTCGCCCGATGGAGGTTCCCTTGAGCCAGTCCGGTCCGGCTTCAGGATCGGCTCTTTCCTCAGACAAGCAGGCGCCGGCGCGAGTCGAGCCCTGCGCGAACTTGGGAGTGAACTCCGCAACCTGATCGAGCTGGCGATGCAATCGACGCGTGCAGTGTGGCAGGCGCGTGTCGTCGTGCGAGCTCGCGTCCGAGCGCTGCATGGCGAAGCCGCTGATCGTGCCGGTCGAACATGCACGAGCAAGACGGCGAGCGATGACATTCAGTGGCCTTGCGCGCATCGCAGGTGACAACGAATGTCACTTCCTGTCGTTGCATGTCGCTCGCGCCGCGCGCAATGCATCCATCGGATTTACCAATTCGATCGCATCGAGCGATCGGGGCGAGTGGCATGCAGATTGCGGAATTACTTTTTTACACACTCACGAGAGATGACACATTCATGAGAGATGACAAGAGTGACTTTCTGCTGGATCGACGCACCTTCTTCCTTGGTACGGCGAGTGCGCTGGCACTGGGAACGACGGCCTGCGGCGGAGGAAGCGGGGGCAGCAGCTTCTCGCCCATAGGTGGGGCGGCCGCACAGCAGACGCCGCCGCAGCTGACACCTGCTGCGGTCGCCGGTGTCGATTCCCCCAATACCCCCGAAACCCCTGCGGCCGAGCCGACCACCCCCGAGCCCGCAGTACGCAAGATCGTGCACCCCGGCCTGCTCGTCACTGAAGACGACCTGCAGCGCATCCGCAACAAGCTAGCCGCCAATGCGGAGCCCTGGGTGGGCGGCTTGAACATGATGCTCAAGACGAACAACACGAACCTCGATGCGAAGCCGCGCCCCTTGGCGTTGGTGACGCGGGGTGTGGACGGCGAGAACTATTGGCAGATGATCGGCGACATGGTGCGCGCCCTTCACCTCGCATTGCGCTGGAAGATCTCGAACGACGAGAGCTACGCGAAGAAGGCGGTGGAGTTCCTCAACGCATGGTCTTCGACCTTGACCGAGCTGGGCGGCAACTCGAACGTCTACCTGGCCTCGGGCCTTTACGGCAACCAGTGGGCCAACGCCGCGGAACTAATGCGGACCTATTCCGGCTGGGCGAAGGAAGACGTCGCGCGCTTCCAGGCCATGCTGCTGAACGTGTTCTACCCGAAGGCCCACGACTTCCTGATCAACCACAACGGCACGGAGATCAGGAAGGTCACCCACTACTGGGCCAACTGGGACCTGGCCAACATCTGCGCCGTCTACGCGATCGGTGTGTTCTGCGACCGGCCCGACCTGGTCGCCGAAGCGAGCAACTATTACAAAAGCGGCCGCGGCAACGGCGCGAGCGCCAACAACGTCTACCACGTGCATCCCGGCTATCTGGGGCAATGGCAGGAGAGCCATCGCGACCAGGGCCACTCGACCCTCGGCATCTCGTTGGCCGGCATGTTGTGTCAAATGGCCTGGAACCAGGGCGAGGACCTCTTCGGCTACTGGAACAACCGGCTGCTGGCCGGCGCGGAGTACGTGGCCAAGACGAACCTCGCGGATGCCAATGGCAACGCGCTGTACACGATGCCGTTCGCCCCCTACGAGGGCGTCCACGGATCGGGGACCGCTGCTGCGGGCACGAACAGCCTGCGGCCCAACTGGGACCTCATCTACAGCCACTATGTGAGCCGCAAGGGACTCTCGGCACCCTGGAGTAAGGCGATGCTCGACAAGATCCGGCCCGAGCGCGTCGACGGCGGCGACCAGCCGGGCATCGGCACACTCCTCTATGCGCGCGATCCGGTCCCTGCCGCCAGGCCCAGCGGGCTGAGCGCGTTCCTTAACGATGGAAAGGTGCAGCTGTCGTGGTGGGGCACCGCAGGCGCTTCGCAGTACCTCGTGCAGCGCGCGGCCTCGCCGAACGGTCCCTTCACGACCCTCGCGCCGGTCACCGAGCCGCGCACCTACACCGACGACCCTGGCCAGGGCACCTGGTACTACCGGATTGACGCGGTGACCGACGCCGGGGAGATGACCGGTGCGGATACCTTGCGCGTGGCGGTCCCCGGCGAACTGTGGCTGCACCTGCCGCTCAGCGGCGATGCCAACGATGCCAGCGGCCGCGGCCTGCATGCGCAATTGAAGGGCGGCACGAGCTGGGGCGAAGGACGCAACGGCGGAAGCGCCGTGCAGCTTGACGGCCGCAGCGGCCACGTCCAGCTGCCCGACGGGGCCGTGTCGGGCCTGGGCGATTTCACGATCGCGGTGTGGGTCTATTGGGATACGGCCTCGGTCATCGCGCGCGTTTTCGACTTCGGTTCCAACGACGTGGCCTACATGATCCTGATCCTGCGCGACCAGAACAAACAGCTGCGCTTTTCAGCCTCGCGCAATCAGTTCTGGAAGGAAGAGTCGGTAGCCGGCGGCGAGACGCCCACCGGGCGCTGGGTGCACCTGGCGGTCACGCTGTCGGGCACCGTGGGCACGCTCTACATGGACGGCGCGCAGGTCGCCACCGCGGACGGCATCTGGGTCAATCCCTTCCAGCTGGGCAACACCACCCGGACCTGGCTGGGCCGTTCGCAGTATGGCGGCGATCCGTACTTCAAGGGCCGCATGCAGGACTTCCGCATCTACAGCGGCGCGCAGGACGCGGCCTTCATCGCGGACCTCGCCCGCTGACGGCTGCCGGATAGCCGCGCGGCGCAACCGACAACCGACCCGCGCGCGCGTTCCTGGGCGCGCCGGGGCATTCTTCCACCTAAACAGACTTTCCCATGAACTTTGCTTCTCGACGATGCGCTTGCGCACTGATGACTTCGCTGCTGCTTTTCGGCTGTGGCGGCGGAGGCGGGGGCGGTAGCGGAGCCGGCGTTGCGCTGGTCGGCAGCCCGACAGGTCAGTCCGGCAGCGGCGGTCCATCCAATGCCGGCCAGAGCGGCAGCCAAGGCAGCGGTGGCAGCACGACTGGCGGTGGCGGCACGACTGGCGGTGGTACTCAGACCGGTGGTGGCACTACGGGCAACCCGGGCGGCGACGCTGCACCCGTTGCGGCGTCGGCCGCCCTGGTCGCGAAGCTTGGCAAGCCCTCTCGCGTGCTGGTTGGCTTGGGCGCCACTTCCATCGACGACATGAAGAGCCAGGACATTCACCCTGACATCGTGGAGCGCTATCTGGTGGGCGTCGGCGCGGGGTCGTGGCCCACGTGGAACAGTCCCGATGGGGCCTACGTCACCTTCTCCGCGCAAGCCGCCGAGGCTTATGGTGCGGTTCCCATGTTCACGCTCTACCAGATGACGGCGAACGGCGAGGGCAATCTGAGCGGCATCAGCGATGCGACCTTCATGGACAAGTACTGGGGGCAGGTCCGGCTGATGTACCAGCGCATCGCGGAATGGGGCAAACCTGCCCTGGTCAATGTAGAGCCGGACTTCTGGGGCTTCGCCGCGTCGCAGGCGCCTGGTCGCGATCTGACGAAGATGGCCGCCGCCGTGAGCGGCCAGCCGGAATGCAGCACGCTGCCGAACACCGTCGCGGGTCTCGGCCAGTGCTTCGTGCAGATGGGCCGGAAGGTCGCGCCCAAGGCGCTGCTCGGATTCCCGCCCGCCTTCTGGAGCGGTACGCCTGCGGAGATTGCCGCCCAGATGCGCACGGCCGGGGCGAACCAGGCGGACTTCATCGTCGCCCAGACCAGCGACCGTGACGCGGGCTGCAGGGAAGCCGCATCGCCGCCTGCGGAATGCCAGAACGGAAGCGCTCCGTTCTATTGGGACGCGAGCAACAAGACCAGCCCGAACTTCCACGATTCGCAGAAGCAGTATTCGGACTACCGCGCGGCGCTGGGCAACGGCCTGCCGATGCTGTGGTGGCAGACACCGATGGGCGTGCCTTCCGACACGCCCGGCGGCACCGACCAGCACTACCGCGACAACCACGTCGACTACATGCTGCGCAATACCCAGGAATACGGCGATATGCACACCTTCGGGATCGTCTTCAGCGCAGGAGGCAGCCACCAGACCTCGATCAGCACGGATGGCGGTCAGTTCGCGCGTCTTTCAGCGCAGTACCTCGCGGGAAGCGGTGCTGCCTTGAAGTAGCGGTTTCCCGTCGAAGGGGCCTCTACCGCGCGGTGGTGCCCCATCGACAGGAATGACAGAAGCGGGGGAGGCAAGCAGCAAGGCCAATCCCTTGATCTCGTCGACCATATCCGCTTGAAGGGGACTCGTGATGAGCGCTCCTAAAACCCTATACGGTCGGGTCACAAACCCTTGCGCATAATTGACGCAAGCTATGACTCTCACCGAACTCAAATACATCGTCGCAGTGGCCCGCGAACGGCACTTCGGCAAGGCGGCCGAGGCCTGCTACGTTTCCCAGCCGACCCTGTCGGTCGCCATCAAGAAGCTCGAGGACGAGCTCGAAGTCAAGCTCTTCGAGCGCAGCGCCGGCGAAGTGACCGTCACGCCGCTCGGCGAGCAGATCGTGCAGCAGGCCCAGAGCGTGCTCGACCAGGCGGCCAGCATCAAGGAGATCGCCAAGCGCGGCAAAGACCCGCTGGCCGGTCCGCTGAACCTGGGCGTGATCTACACCATCGGGCCATACCTGCTGCCCGACCTCGTGCGGCAGGTGATCGCGCGCACGCCGCAGATGCCGCTGGTGCTGCAGGAGAACTTCACCGTCAAGCTGCTCGAGATGCTGCGCGCCGGCGAGATCGACTGCGCCATCATGGCCGAGCCCTTTCCCGACACCGGCCTCGCGATGGCGCCGCTGTACGACGAGCCCTTCATGGCGGCTCTGCCCAACAAGCACAAGTTGGCCGACCGCGAATCGATCACCTCGGAAGAGCTGCAGAGCGAGACCATGCTGCTGCTGGGCACCGGCCACTGCTTTCGCGACCACGTGCTGGAGGTGTGCCCGGAGTTCGCGCGCTTCTCCAGCAACGCTGAGGGCATCCGCAAGAGCTTCGAAGGCTCGTCGCTGGAGACCATCAAGCACATGGTGGCCTCGGGCATGGGCGTGACGCTGGTGCCGCGCCTGTCGGTGCCTGCCGATGCACTCAAGCCCAAGCTCAAGGGCCGCAAGGAACTCGAGCAGATGGTGCGCTACCTGCCGGTGCGCGACGCGCAGGACCGCGACCCGCCCACGCGCCGCGTGGTGCTCGCATGGCGGCGCACCTTCACGCGCTACGAGGCGATCGCGGCGCTGCGCAACGCGATCTATGCCTGCGAGCTGCCGGGCGTGAAGCGCCTTTCGTAGCAGCATTTGCGGGGTCGGCCTGCGCGCCGGCCGTTCTGAATCGTTGATCGCTGAGATAGAGTGGCGCTGTTGCGAAGCCGCATGCCGGCTTTCAGAATCGGGGTGTCCACTCCTCCCAATTTGAAGAAAGACTTCCCGCCATGGCCAAAGCCTCGAAGAAATCGTCGTCCGCCTCCTCCGCCGGCAAGGTGCCCAAGAAGGGCGGCACGGTGGTCGCGCAGGAGTCGGGCAGCCGCAATGCGCCGATCATCAACATCGGCATCGAGCGCCAGGACCGCGCCGCCATCGCCGAAGGCCTGAGCCGCGTGCTGGCCGACACCTACACGCTCTACCTCACCACGCACAATTTCCACTGGAACGTGACCGGCCCGCACTTCAACTCGCTGCATGCGATGTTCATGGGCCAGTACACCGAGCTGTGGGGCGCGACCGACGTGCTGGCCGAGCGCATCCGCGCGCTGGGCCACTATGCGCCGGGCTCGTACGCCGAGTTCAGCAAGATCGCCACCGTGCCCGACGTGCCGCAGACCCCGCCCAAGGCGATGGAGATGGTGCGCATCCTGGTGAAGGGCCACGAAACCGTGTCGCGCATCGCGCGCGAATTCATTCCCGTCGCCGAAGAAGCAGGCGACGACCCGACGGCCGACATGCTGACCGCGCGCTGCACGGTGCACGATCAGACGGCCTGGATGCTGCGTTCGCTCCTTGAAGACTGAGTCCGCTCCCCCCACCACCGCGCCCGCGCCTCCTCGCGGGCGTTTTGCGTTGTACCTCGACCTGATCCGCTGGAACCGTCCGGCGGGTTGGCTGCTGCTGCTGTGGCCCACGCTGGGCGCGCTCTGGTTCGCGGCGGGCGGCTGGCCCGGCTGGCACCTGCTGGTGGTATTCACGCTCGGCACCTTCCTCATGCGCAGCGCGGGCTGCTGCGTCAACGACGTGGCCGACCGCGACTTCGACCGCCATGTGAAGCGCACGGCGCAGCGGCCCGTCACCAGCGGCGCGATGTCGGTCAAGGAGGCGCTGGGGCTGGGCGTGGTGCTGGCGCTGGCGGCCTTCGGGCTGGTGCTCACGACCAACCGCACGACGGTGCTGTGGTCGTTCGCGGCATTGGCCATCACGCTGATCTACCCGTTTGCCAAGCGCTTCGTCTCGGTCCCGCAGGCGGTGCTGGGCATTGCCTTCAGCTTCGGCATTCCGATGGCCTTCGCGGCGGTGCAGTCCACCGTGCCGGTCTTCGCCGCGTGGCTGCTGGCGGGCAACCTGTTCTGGGTGCTGGCCTACGACACCGAGTACGCGATGGTCGACCGCGACGACGACCTCAAGATCGGCATGAAGACCTCAGCCATCACCTTCGGCCGCTTCGATGTGGCGGCGGTGATGGCGAGCTACGCGATCTTCCTCGCGGTCTGGACCTGGGCCGGCGCGAGCAACTCGCTGGGCACGCTGTTCTACGCCGGCATCGCCGTGGCCGCGGTGCAGGCGCTGTGGCACTGGCGGCTGATCCGCGAGCGCACGCGCGAGGGCTGCTTCAAGGCCTTCCGCCTGAACCATTGGCTGGGCTTCACGGTGTTCGCCGGCGTCGTGGCCGGCTACGCCGTCCGCTGAGAGTGCCCGCATGCTGGAACAGTTGAAGCGAAAGATCGGCCAGGAGGGCTTCTCCGGATGGCACTTCATCACGCAGGAGATGGTCCAGCGCTATTCGGAGCTGTCGGGCGACGGCGAAGGCGAGTGGATCCATCTCGATCCCGAGCGCGCGGCGCGCGAGGCGGACTACGGCGGCACTATCGTGCAAGGCTTCTTCCAGGTCTCGCACCTGGTCCGGCTGACCGGCGAGGCCATGCGCACGCTGCTGCCCTTCGATTCGAATTACGCGCTGAACTACGGCTTCGACCGCCTGCGCTTCGTGCGGCCGATGCCGGTGGGCGCGCGCTTCCGGGCGCGCGTGCGCATCGTGGACGTGACGCCCAAGCCCGGCGACAGCTTCATGGTGAAGGAGGAGGTGCTGCTCGAGCTGGAAGACGGCACCGTCACGCTGGCCGCCGAGTGGCTGTTCTTCCTCGGGCCCGGCGCGCTGCCGCCGGCCTGAAATCAGCCGCGGCCGAATTCCTCGCCCAGTTCGGCGGCGCGCTTCTGCGCGGCGCGGATCGCGGTCTTGAACTGCGCCTTCACGTCGGCCTGCTGCAGCGAGGTGATGGCCGCGTACGTGGTGCCGCCCTTGGAGGTCACGCGCTCGCGCAGCACCGACGGCGGTTCGGTTGCGCTGTGCGCCAGCGCCGAGGCGCCGGTGAAGGTGCCGATCGCCAGCCGCTGGGCCTGCTCGGGCGTCAGGCCCATCTCGACGCCGGCTTCGGTCATCGCCTCGATGAAATAGAAGACGTACGCCGGACCCGAGCCTGACATGGCGGTCACGGCGTCGAGTGCCGATTCGGCGTCGACCCAGATCAGCTCGCCGGTCGGCGCCAGCAGCTGCCCGACCAGCGAGCGGTCGGCCCCTTCGACGCCGGGTCGGGCGTACAGGCCCGTCATGCCTTTGCCCACGAGTGCCGGCGTGTTGGGCATGGCGCGCACCACGCGCTCCGTTCCGAGCCAGCGGGCGATGCTGTCGGACGGGATGCCCGCGGCCACGCTCAGGTGCAGCGCGTCTTCAGTGAAGCCGCGCACCGGACGGGCTGCTTCGGCAAAGGCCTGGGGCTTGACTGCCCACACCACCACCCCGCAGCGCGACAGCGCCTCGCCCGCGTCGGCCTTCGCGGCGATGCCGAAGGACTGGGCCAGCTTGGTGCGGGCCTCCTCGAAGGGCTCGACCACCTCGAACGCATCCGCCGGGGTGCCTTGCTGGATCAGGCCGCCAATGATGGCGCTGGCCATGTTGCCGCCTCCGATGAAGGCGACGGGGGGCAGCGGCGCGGGGCCGGTGCGGGGCAGGAAGGTCACGGCGATGGTCATGGTCGGTCGGCGTATTCGAAGGCGGCGAACTGGGTGATTTGAAGCCGATTGAAATTGTCGTCGCTCACGACGACCAGCATGCGCTTGCCATCGGGCAGGGGTGGTCCCCAGCACATGCCCTCGGTGTTGTCGAGGCGTGACAGGCCGAGCGCGGCGAAGTCGGCCACCAGGGTCTTGGCCGCCGGCCGGTGGTTGCCCGGCGCCAGTGCGTCGATGGCAAGCACGTCGCTGGCGGCACGGGTGTCGATTTCATACAGGCGCAGCGAATTGCCGGCGCCGGTGGCGTAGGCGCGCTCCAGCACCAGCATGCGGTCCGCATCGAGCATCAGGATCTCGCTCACGCCGTTGTCGGCGTAGCTGCCGGGAATCAGCGGGCGCAGGGGGATGGCGTCGGGAACGTAGGCGATCTGGCGGTCGGCCTGGCCGGTTTCCAGATCGATCCGGGTGAAGCGGCAAGGCCCGCCTGGGGCGCCGGTGGTGGGCTCGGGACCGTCCTGGATCAGGGCGTTTTCCATGCCGAGCCAGGCGAAGCGGCCATCGGGCGTGAGGGCCAGTCCTTCGAGCGTCAGGTTGTCGCGCGGGCCGCGGCGCTGGGCGGGGTCGGGCTTGAACATGGCCGGAAGGGAGAATTCACGCAGAAAGCGGCCGTCGCGAGCCGACTCGTACAGCGCCGGGCCGAAGCCGCGGGCGATGTCGCCCTCGCTGGTCCACAGCAAGGTGTTGGTTGCAGGCCGCAGCCGCAATGCCTCGGGGTCGGGAACCGGAAGTCCCTCGACCGCCCGGCGCCTGTTGGGCCAGGGGCCGCCGCCGGGGCGTTGCAGCTGCACCACGCCGAGGGGCTCGGGGCGCGCGGCTTGCGGCTGGGGCCATCGGGCGATGTAGTAGCGCACAGGCGCGAGGTCCGATCGATCATCGCTGATAAGCAGGTACTCACCTCGGATTGGGTCGTAGTCGATGCCCGAGAGGCCTCCGGCCACGGTGCCCTCTATATCGAAGCGGTGCGCCCAGCGGGCCTCCGCGATGCGCCGCAGCCGGCCGGGGTCCGGGTTCGGCGCGGCACTCTGGCAGCCGGCCAGGCCCAACGCCAGCAGGCCGGCCGCGCCCGCCAGCACGCGCCGACGCTTCGGCTGGGGAAGGTAGGAATTCAAGGCGTCGCGCACCGCCTGGAGTCTAGTACCAGCGCGCGGTGATGTAATGGGGTTGTTGACATCGGCAGTAGTGCGTGCCACAATCGCTGGCTTCGCTTTCAAAAGGCGAAGCTTTCAGCCCAAAGCGGAAGTGCCTCGAGTGGTTCGAGGCATGGACGACGGGCCCAAGACTGACCGCGGTGCCTCCCTCCTGGAGGCACATCGGTACAAGTTGGGAATATCAAGAAATGATCCAAACTGAATCCCGGCTCGAAGTGGCCGACAACACGGGCGCGAAATCCGTCCTGTGTATCAAGGTGCTCGGTGGCTCCAAGCGGCGTTATGCCAGCGTGGGCGACGTCATCAAGGTCAGCATCAAGGAAGCCGCTCCACGTGGTCGCGTCAAGAAGGGCGAGATCTACAGTGCAGTGGTGGTCCGTACCGCCAAGGGCATCCGTCGCGCCGACGGTTCGCTCGTCAAGTTCGACGGCAATGCCGCCGTGCTGCTCAACGCCAAGCTGGAGCCCATCGGCACCCGCATCTTCGGACCGGTCACGCGCGAACTGCGCACCGAGAAGTTCATGAAGATCGTGTCGCTGGCACCCGAAGTTCTGTAAGGACAACAACGCCATGAACAAGATTCGCAAAGGCGACCAGGTCATCGTGTTGGCCGGTCGTGACAAGGGCAAGCGGGGCGTCATCTCGCTGCGCAAGGATGACTCGCACGTCGTCATCGAAGGCCTGAACCTCGTCAAGAAGCACACCAAGCCGAACCCGCTCAAGGGTACGACCGGTGGCATCGTCGAGAAGTCCATGCCCATTCACCAATCCAACGTGGCGATCTTCAATGCCGCGACCGGCAAGGCCGATCGCGTGGGCATCAAGATCACCCAGGGTGCCGACGGCAAGCGCGTGGCTGTTCGCGTCTTCAAGTCGAGCGGCGACGAAATCAAGTTCGCCTAAGAGGTACTCACATGGCACGTCTCCAACAACACTATCGCGAAAAGATCGCGAAAGACCTGACGGAAAAGTTCGGCTACAAGTCGCCGATGCAGGTTCCGCGCCTCACCAAGATCACGCTCAACATGGGCGTGGGTGAAGCAGTCGCCGACAAGAAGGTTCTCGACAACGCTGTCGCCGACCTGACCAAGATCGCTGGCCAGAAGCCCGTGGTGACCAAGTCGAAGAAGGCCATTGCCGGCTTCAAGATTCGCGAAATGCAACCGATCGGCTGCATGGTCACGCTGCGCGGCGTTCAGATGTATGAATTCCTGGACCGTTTCGTGACCATCGCGCTGCCGCGCGTTCGTGACTTCCGCGGTATTTCGGGTCGTGCCTTCGACGGTCGTGGCAACTACAACATCGGCGTCAAGGAACAGATCATTTTCCCTGAGATCGAGTACGACAAGGTCGACGCCCTGCGCGGTCTCAATATCAGCATCACGACGACGGCCAAGACCGACGAAGAAGCCAAGGCTCTTCTCGCTGGTTTCCGTTTCCCGTTCAAGAACTGAGGCGAATCATGGCAAAACAATCCCTGATCCAGCGCGAACTCAAGCGCGACAAGCTGGTTGCCAAGTTCGCTGCGAAGCACGCGGAACTGAAGGCGATCTCCAACGACGTGAAGAAGACCGACGAAGAGCGCGCTGCTGCCCGCCTGGGCCTGCAGAAGCTCCCGCGCAACGCGAACCCCACGCGTCAGCGCAACCGTTGCGAAATCACTGGTCGCCCCCGTGGCACCTTCCGTCAATTCGGTCTGGCTCGCGCCAAGATCCGTGAACTGGCCTTCGCTGGCGACATCCCCGGTGTCACCAAGGCCAGCTGGTAAGCCAGGCAGGAGCAAACAACATGAGCATGAGTGATCCCATTGCCGACCTGCTGACGCGTATCCGTAACGCGCAGATGGTGGCGAAGCCCACCGTGTCGGTCCCGTCTTCCAAGGTGAAGGTCGCGATCGCACAAGTCCTGAAGGACGAAGGCTACATCGACGGCTTCCAGGTCAAGACCGAAGCCGGCAAGAGCGAACTTGAAATTGTTCTGAAGTACTACGCTGGCCGTCCGGTCATCGAGCGCATCGAGCGCGTGAGTCGCCCCGGCCTGCGCGTCTACAAGGCAAGCTCGTCCATTCCGCAAGTCCAGAACGGCCTCGGCGTTGCGATCGTTACGACCCCCCAGGGCGTGATGACCGACCGCAAGGCGCGCGCCACCGGTGTCGGCGGCGAAGTTCTGTGCTACGTCGCCTAACCGAGACATCGAGGAGTCACTGAAATGTCCCGAGTAGGAAAAATGCCGATCACCATCCCCGCTGGCGTGGATGTGTCGATCAAGGAAGACCAGATCAGCGTCAAGGGCACGGGCGGCACGCTCAACCTCGCGCGCAATGCACTGGTCAAGATCGTCAGCAATGACGGCAAGCTGAATTTCGAACCCGCCAACGAATCGCGTGAAGCGAATGCGATGAGCGGCACGATCCGCCAGCTGGTGAACAACATGGTGGTTGGCGTGACCAAGGGCTTCGAGAAGAAGCTCAACCTGGTCGGCGTCGGCTACAAGGCTGCAGCCTCCAACAACAAGTTGAACCTGCAAGTCGGTTACTCGCACCCGGTCAACATCGACATGCCTCAAGGCATCACGGTGGCCACCGCGACCCCGACCGAAATCGTGATCAAGGGTGCTGACCGTCAGCGCGTTGGTCAAATCGCCGCTGAGATCCGCGCTGTTCGTCCGCCTGAGCCTTACAAGGGCAAGGGCATCCGTTATTCGGACGAGAAGATCGTGATCAAAGAGACCAAGAAGAAGTAAGGGGCAGCAAAATGATGTTGACCAAAAAAGCACAGCGTCTTCGCCGCTCGCGCCAGACCCGCATCCGCATCGCGACGCAGGGCGTGGCCCGTCTGACGGTGAACCGCACCAACCTGCACATCTACGCCACCGTCATCTCCGACGACGGCACCAAGGTGATTGCAACCGCATCGACGGCCGAAGCCGAAGTGCGTACCTCGCTCGGCGGTTCGGGCAAGGGCGGCAATGCCGCTGCTGCGACCGCCGTCGGCAAGCGCATCGCTGAAAAGGCGAAGGCTGCCGGCGTCGAGAAGGTCGCCTTCGACCGCGCAGGTTTTGCGTACCACGGCCGCGTCAAGGCGCTGGCCGAGGCGGCTCGCGAAGCCGGTCTGCAGTTCTAACCGGACACGAGATTCAAAATGGCAAAGATTCAAGCAAGAACGCAGAACGAAGGCCCTGAAGACGGTTTGCGCGAGAAGATGATCGCGATCAACCGCGTCACCAAGGTGGTGAAGGGTGGTCGTATCCTCGGTTTCGCAGCACTCACCGTCGTGGGCGACGGCGACGGCCGCGTCGGCATGGGCAAGGGCAAGTCGAAGGAAGTGCCTGCTGCAGTGCAGAAGGCAATGGAAGAAGCCCGTCGCAACCTGTTCAAGGCTCCGATCAAGAACGGCACGCTGCATCACCGCGTGACGGGTCACCATGGCGCCGCTTCGGTCGTCATGATCCCCGCCCCCAAGGGTACTGGCATCATCGCCGGCGGCCCGATGCGCGCCGTGTTCGAAGTCATGGGCATCACCGACATCGTGGCCAAGAGCCATGGTTCGTCGAACCCCTACAACATGGTTCGCGCCACGCTCGACGGGTTGAAGAACTCGACGACCGCGTCCGATGTGGCTGCCAAGCGCGGCCTGACCGTCGAAGAAATCTTCGCCTGAGCGCAAGCTCTCGCAAGGCTGAAGGAAGCATTCAAATGACGACGCAACAACAAACCCTCAAGGTGCAACTGGTCAAGAGCCCGATTGGCACCAAGGAATCGCATCGCGCGACCGTGCGTGGCCTCGGCCTGCGCAAGCTCAACAGCGTGAGCGAGCTGCAGGACACCCCGGCGGTGCGCGGCATGATCAACAAGATCAGTTATCTGGTCAAGGTTCTGTAAGAGAGACTGATATGGAACTCAATGGCATCAAGCCGGCAGCCGGCGCCAAGCACGCGAAGCGTCGCGTCGGCCGCGGTATCGGCTCCGGCATCGGCAAGACCGCAGGCCGCGGTCACAAGGGTCAGAAGTCGCGCGCAGGCGGTTTCCACAAGGTCGGCTTCGAAGGCGGTCAAATGCCGCTGCAGCGTCGCCTGCCGAAGCGTGGCTTCAAGTCGCACCTGCTGAAGTTCAACGCCGAAGTCACGCTGACTGCCCTCGAGCAGCTCGGTCTGGCTGAAGTGGATGTCCTGGCGCTGAAGCAAGCCGGCCTCGTGGGCCAGCTCGCCAAGGTCGTCAAGGTCGTCAAGACCGGTGAACTCACCAAGGCCGTCAAGCTGACGGGCGTGGGCGCAACGGCTGGCGCCAAGGCTGCTATCGAAGCGGCCGGCGGCAGCATCGCCTGATCACCATCGGACTGAAAGAAGTTCTTCGTGGCAACTAACGCGGCAACGATCGCAAAAACAGGCAAGTTCGGCGACCTCCGTCGTCGGCTCGTCTTTTTGCTGCTCGCGCTCGTGGTCTACCGGATTGGCGCGCACATTCCTGTGCCGGGTATCAACCCGGACCAGCTGGCGGCGTTGTTCCAGGGCCAGCAGGGCGGCATTCTGAGCCTGTTCAACATGTTCTCGGGCGGTGCGCTGTCGCGCTTCACCGTGTTCGCGTTGGGGATCATGCCGTACATCTCGGCGTCGATCATCATGCAGCTGATGACCTACGTGCTTCCGACCTTCGAGCAATTGAAGAAGGAAGGCGAGGCCGGCCGCCGCAAGATCACGCAGTACACGCGCTACGGCGCGCTGGGTCTGGCACTGTTCCAGTCGTTCAGCATCGCAGTGGCCCTCGAGTCGTCGGCCGGTCTGGTCATCGCCCCCGGTTTCGGCTTCCGCCTGACCGCCATGGTGAGCCTGACGGCAGGTTCGATGTTCCTGATGTGGCTCGGCGAACAGATCACCGAGCGCGGCCTGGGCAACGGCATCTCGATCCTGATCTTTGCAGGTATCGCGGCCGGTTTGCCCAACGCCATCGGCGGCCTGGCTTCGCTGGTGACGACCGGTGCGATGAATCCGATCATTGCGCTCTTCATCATCGCTGTCGTGGTGCTGGTCACCTACTTCGTGGTGTTCGTGGAACGCGGCCAGCGCAAGATCCTCGTGAACTATGCGCGGCGCCAGGTCGGCAACAAGGTCTATGGCGGCCAATCGTCGCACCTGCCCTTGAAGCTGAACATGGCCGGTGTGATTCCGCCGATCTTCGCTTCGTCGATCATCCTGCTGCCCGCAACGGTGGTTGGCTGGTTCAGCACCGGTGAAGGCGGTTTCCGCTGGATCAAGGACGTTGCCGGCGCACTGCGTCCTGGCGAGCCGATCTACGTGCTGTTGTATGCTGCCGCGATCGTTTTCTTCTGCTTCTTCTACACGGCACTCGTGTTCAACAGCAAGGAAACGGCCGACAACCTGAAGAAGAGTGGTGCATTCATTCCTGGCATTCGCCCGGGTGACCAGACCGCTCGCTATATCGACAAGATTCTGGTTCGCCTGACGTTGGCCGGCGCGGTGTACATCACCTTCGTCTGCCTGCTGCCCGAGTTCCTGATCCTGAAGTACAACGTGCCGTTCTACTTCGGTGGTACCTCCCTGCTGATCATCGTGGTCGTCACGATGGACTTCATGGCCCAGGTGCAAAACTACATGATGTCCCAGCAGTACGAATCGCTGCTGAAGAAGGCGAACTTCAAGACATCGTAGGGCTGTGTTGCAGTATTGAGTCCGGGCGGTAGACCGCCACGTTAAACAGTTTTAGGAGAATGAAATGAGAGTTTCGGCTTCGGTCAAAACCATCTGCCGTAATTGCAAGGTCATCCGCCGTAAAGGTGTGGTGCGTGTGATTTGCACCGACCCGCGCCACAAGCAGCGCCAGGGTTGATTGAAGAGTATTAGAGGACGCACATGGCACGTATTGCTGGCATCAACATTCCGCCGCACAAGCACGCTGAAATCGGCCTGACCGCCATCTTCGGCATCGGTCGCACCCGCGCCCGTCAGATCTGCGAAGCGAGCGGCATCGAATATTCGAAGAAGATCAAGGATCTGACCGACGCCGATCTCGAGAAGATCCGCGACCAGATCGCTCTGTTCACCATCGAAGGCGATCTGCGTCGCGAGACGACGATGAACATCAAGCGTTTGATGGACATCGGCTGCTATCGCGGCTTCCGTCACCGTCGCGGCCTGCCGATGCGCGGCCAGCGCACGCGCACCAATGCCCGCACCCGCAAGGGTCCGCGCAAGGCAGCGCAGTCCCTGAAGAAATAAGGATAGACAAGCATGGCTAAAGCACCTGCAAACAACGCCGCACAGCGCGTTCGCAAGAAGGTTCGCAAGAACGTTGCGGACGGCATCGCCCACGTGCATGCCTCGTTCAACAACACCATCATCACGATCACCGATCGCCAGGGCAACGCCCTGTCGTGGGCTTCGTCGGGTGGCCAGGGCTTCAAGGGCTCGCGCAAGTCGACCCCGTTCGCTGCGCAGGTCGCTTCCGAAGTGGCCGGCCGTGCTGCTGTCGAACAAGGTATCAAGAACCTCGACGTCGAGATCAAGGGCCCGGGCCCCGGTCGCGAATCGTCGGTGCGCGCACTGGCTGCGCTCGGCATCCGGATCAATTCCATTGCCGACGTGACGCCCGTTCCGCACAACGGCTGCCGTCCCCAGAAGCGTCGCCGCATCTGATCGTCAGTCCGCAAGGCGCAGCCGGCTTTGAATAGCGGCTGCGCATTTGTTTTTTATCTAAGCCCACCGCCACTCGCGTTTCGCAAGTGGCTCCCGCAGGCAACTGCGGCAGATACACAAAGGAAGAATCGTGGCACGTTACCTCGGCCCCAAGGCCAAACTTTCCCGCCGTGAAGGCACCGACCTGTTCCTGAAGAGCGCCCGCCGTTCGATCCAGGACAAGGCCAAGTTCGACTCCAAGCCCGGCCAGCACGGTCGCACCTCGGGTCAGCGCACTTCCGACTACGGCCTGCAACTGCGTGAAAAGCAGAAGGTCAAGCGCATGTACGGCGTGCTCGAAAAGCAATTCCGCCGCTACTTCGAAGAAGCCGATCGCCGCCGTGGCAACACCGGCGCCAACCTGCTGTTCATCCTCGAATCGCGCCTGGACAACGTCGTCTACCGCATGGGCTTCGGCTCGACCCGCGCTGAAGCACGCCAGCTCGTGTCGCACAAGGCGATCACGGTGAACGGCCAGTCGGTCAACATCCCGTCGTACCTGGTCAAGACCGGTGACGTGATCGCCGTGCGCGACAAGTCCAAGAAGCAGAACCGCATTGTCGAAGCGCTGCAACTCGCCCAGCAAGTCGGTATCCCGGCTTGGGTCGATGTGAATGCCGACAAGGCCGAAGGCACGTTCAAGAAGGTGCCCGATCGCGACGAATTCGCAGCCGACATCAACGAATCGCTGATCGTCGAACTGTATTCGCGTTGATTTTTTCTACCCGCACCCGCCCTTCGGCGCGTGCGGGAGATTGTTATTGTTGTTCACGTTCCTGCTCCGCGCTTCGTCGCGGATCAGGTGCTTCACCAGCCTTACCGGTGTAACGAGCCGGGGGTATTGAGAGGAAGTCTGCATGCAAACCACCCTGCTGAAACCCAAGACCATTCAGGTCGAGCAACTTGCGGCCAACAAGGCCAAGGTGACGCTCGAGCCTTTCGAGCGCGGCTATGGCCACACGCTCGGCAACGCGCTGCGTCGCGTTCTGCTGTCGTCCATGGTGGGCTACTCGGCCACCGAAGTCACGATCGCCGGCGTTCTGCATGAGTACTCGTCGATCGACGGCGTGCAGGAAGATGTCGTCAACATCCTGCTGAATCTCAAGGGCGTGGTGTTCAAGCTCCACAACCGCGACGAAGTCACGCTGAGCCTGCGCAAGGACGGCGAAGGTCCGGTCCTGGCATCGGACATCCAGACCCCGCACGACGTCGAGATCATCAACCCCGACCACGTGATCGCGCACCTGTCGCAAGGCGGCAAGCTCGACATGCAGATCAAGGTTGAAAAGGGTCGCGGCTACGTGCCCGGCACGATGCGCCGCTACGCCGACGAGCCGACCAAGTCGATCGGCCGCATCGTCTTGGACGCCTCGTTCTCGCCGGTCAAGCGCGTGAGCTACACGGTCGAAAGCGCCCGTGTCGAACAGCGTACCGACCTGGACAAGCTGCTGGTCGAAATCGAGACCAACGGTGCGATCACCGCCGAAGATGCCGTGCGCGCTTCGGCTAAAATCCTGGTCGAACAGCTCGCCGTGTTTGCGCAGCTCGAAGGTGGCGAACTCGCTGCATTCGATGCACCCGCACCGCGCAGCGCACAGCAATTCGATCCGATCCTGCTGCGCCCTGTCGACGAACTCGAACTGACGGTGCGTTCGGCCAACTGCCTGAAGGCCGAAAACATCTACTACATCGGTGATCTGATCCAGCGCACCGAAAACGAGCTGCTCAAGACCCCGAATCTGGGTCGCAAGTCGCTCAACGAAATCAAGGAAGTCCTCGCTTCGCGCGGCCTGACCTTGGGCATGAAGCTCGAAAGCTGGCCGCCGGCCGGTCTTGACAAGCGTTGATTTGAATTTTTGAATTTGGCCCCTGAAAGGGCCAGTGCACCGGGCAGTACCTGACACGGCTGCCTGTTTTTATAAAGTAAAGGAAAGCACCATGCGTCACGGACACGGACTCCGCAAACTCAACCGCACCAGCTCGCACCGCCTCGCGATGCTGCAGAACATGATGAATTCGCTCATCGAGCACGAAGTCATCAAGACCACGGTCCCCAAGGCCAAGGAACTGCGCCGCGTCATCGAACCGATGATCACGCTCGCCAAGAAGCCCACGCTCGCCAACAAGCGCCTGGCCTTCGACCGCCTGCGCAGCCGCGACAGCGTCGTCAAGCTCTTCGGCGAACTCGGCCCGCGTTTCGCAGCGCGTCCGGGCGGCTACACCCGCATCCTGAAGATGGGTTTCCGCGTGGGCGACAATGCCCCGATGGCGCTCGTCGAACTGGTCGACCGTGCTGAAATTAAAGAAGAAGCAGCCGAGCAAAGCGCTGCAGAATAAGTTATAATTCTATCTTGCCGCGCGATGGAGCAGCCTGGTAGCTCGTTGGGCTCATAACCCAAAGGTCGCAAGTTCAAATCTTGCTCGCGCAACCAATTTAAAAGGCCCTTTGAAATTCAAAGGGCCTTTTTCTTTTGTCGGTGAATAAAAAAATGCCCTCTCGAAGAGGGCATTTTTATTTCCGCCGGCCATTGCCGCCCAATCAGTCGGGAACGACTGCCGTGACTTCGATCTCCACCTTTGCGCGGTGCTCGACCAGCGCCGCCACCTGCACGCAGGTCATGGCCGGGAAGTTGCGGCCCATGGCATCGCGATAGACGGGGCCGAGCTCGGAGAGCCGGCGGCTGTATTCGTCGCGGTCCGTCACGTACCAGGTCATGCGCACCATGTGCTCGGGGCCCGCGCCGCCTGCGCGCAACACCTCGGCAATGTTGCGCAGTGCCTGGCCGCATTGCTCGATGAAGTCGTCCGACTCGAACTGCTGTTGTGCATTCCAGCCGATCTGGCCGCCGACGAACAGCATCGTGCCGCGTGCAGCGACACCGTTTGCATAGCCCTTGGGAGGCAGCCAGCCTTCAGGCTGCAGGAGTTTGTTGATCATGGTGTGGTGTTGAGTTGTCTCAGTTTGAATCGCTGGAGCTTGCCGGTTTCGGTGCGCGGCAGCACCGCGACGAACTCGATCTCCCGCGGGTATTTGAACGGTGCGATCGTCGCTTTCACATGGTCCTGCAGCGCCTTCACGAGGGCCGCATCGCCTTCGTGCCCTGGCTTGAGCACGCAGAATGCCTTCACGATCATGCCGCGGTCGGCGTCGGGCTTGCCGATCACGCCGCACTCGGCGACCGCCGGGTGCTTCAGCAGCGCGTCTTCGACCTCCGGCCCGCCGACGTTGTAGCCGGCTGTGATGATCATGTCGTCCGCGCGCGCCTGGTAGAAGAAATAGCCGTCGTCGTCCTGCACGAAGGAATCGCCCGGGTAGTTCCAGCCGTTCTTTACGTAGTCGGCCTGGCGCGGATCGTCGAGATAGCGGCAGCCCACCGGGCCTTGCAGCGCAAGCTTGCCAACCGTGCCGCGCGGCACTTCGTTGCCTTCGTCGTCCACCACCTTGGCGGTGAAGCCGGGAACCACCTTGCCCACCGCGCCGCGGCGTACGTCGCCGCCCGCGGCGGAGATGTAGATGTGGAACACCTCGGTGCCGCCGATGCCGTCGAGCATCTCGATGCCGGTGGCTTCCTTCCACAGCTGGCGTGTGGCGTCGGGCAGCGCCTCGCCCGCACTCACGCTGATGCGCAGGCTGGGCATGCCGTGCTGCTTCACGAAGGGCGCCATCTGGCGATAGAAGGTCGGCGCCGTGTAGCAGATCGTCGCGCCCACCTCGTTGATGAGCTTCACCAGCCCTTCTGGTGAGAACGGCGCGTCGGCAAAGTACACCGAAGCGCCGGCCCACATCGGGAACACGAGCAGCCCGCCGAGCCCGAAGGTGAAAGCCAGCGGCGGCGAGCCGATCACGATGTCGTCGCTGCGCGCGCGCAACACGTGGCGCGGCCAGGTCTCGCACATTGCGAGCACGTCGCGGTGCGTGGTGACGGGCGCCTTGGGCTTGCCCGTGGTGCCCGAGGTGAAGGCCAGCAGCGCGATGTCGTCGGAAGCCGTGGGGCAGGCCGTGAACACGCCGCTCTTCTTCGCCGCGCGCGCGGAGAGCGAGTCCGGCGCTTCGGGCCTGTTGAATGCGATCACGGTGGCCAGCACGGGGTGCTCGCGCTGTGCGATCGCGAGTTCGTCGAGCAGGCGGCCATCGCACAGCGCAGCAACGGGCTGCGCCTTCTCGATGATGTCGCCCAGCTCCTTTGCGCGCAGCAGCGGCATCGTCGCCACCGCGATCAGTCCGGCCTTCACCACCGCGAGCCACGACAGAGCCATGGCCACCGAGTTGCCACCGCGCAGCAGCACGCGATTTCCCGGCACGAGTCCGAGATCCTCGGTCAGCACCTGCGCAATGCGGTTGACTTCGATGGCGGCCTGCGCATACGTCAGCGTGCCCTGCGGTGAACGCAGCATCGGGTTGTCGCCGAAGCCCTTCGACGCGGCCTTGTCGAGCAGTTCCTCGACCAGGTTCAGCTGGTCGGGCAACTGCAGCTCGGGCAGGTCGTAGCGAAAGACGGGCAGCTGCTCGGCGGGCGGCAGGCGGTCGTGAACGAAGCGGTCGACTTGGGCAGACACGGTGTTTATCCCCGCAGAACGGATTTGCCAATGATCAGTTGTTGAACCTCCGTCGCGCCTTCGTAGATGCGCAGCGAGCGAATGTCGCGGTAGAGGCTCTCAATCTTCGTGCCAACCTTCACGCCGAGGCCGCCATGCATCTGCAGTGCCATGTCGATCACGCGGCTGGCGTTCTCGGTGGCGCACATCTTGGCCATTGCGGCAGCGGCTGACACATCGCCGACCGCAGGCGCGCCGCGCTGCTCGGCGTCATCGCGCATCCATGCGGCGCGGTAGGTGAGCAGCGCCGCGCTGTCGATCAGCGCGGCCATCTCGCCAAGCTTGGCCTGCGTGAGTTGGAAGTCGGCGAGCGTCTGGCCGAACATGCGGCGGTTCTTCGAATGCGAGATGGCTTCGGCCAGTGCGCGGCGACCCATGCCGAGCGCTGCCGCCGCCACCGAGGCGCGGAAGATGTCGAGCGTGCGCATCGCGAGCTTGAAGCCGCCGTTGAGTTCGCCGAGCTGCGCCGTGCGCGGCACGATGCAGTTCTCGAAACGCAGCGTGGCGAGCGGATGCGGTGCCATCACGTCGATGTGCGCGGAGGTGTCGAGGCCGGGCGTCGTCGCGTCGACGATGAAGGCCGTGATGCCGCGCGTGCCGCCCGTGGGATCGGTCTTCGCGAACACGCAGTAGAAATCGGCGATGCCGCCGTTGCTGATCCAGGTTTTCTCGCCGTTCAGGCGCCAGCCGTCGGCGGTCGTTTCGGCGCGCATGGCCATTGCACCCACGTCGGAGCCTGCCTCGGGTTCGCTGAGCGCGAAGGCCGCGATCTTGCTGCCCTTCGCCACGGCAGTCAGGTAGCTTGCATGCTGTTCTGGCGTGCCAGCGAGCGTGATCGCGCCGCTGCCGAGACCCTGCATGGCGAAGGCGAAGTCGGCGAGCGGCGAATGGAAGGCCAGCGTCTCGCGCAGCAGCACGAGTGCGCGCGAGTCGAGGCGCTCGAGCGCACCGCCAGCGCTGCCGGGCACGGCATAGCGCAGCCAGCCGCCGTCGCCGAGCCGCTTCACCCAGTCCCGGCACGCCGCGCGGTCGTCGCGCTCGTCCACCTCCTGTGCGGCGGCCCAGGGTAGCAGGCCATCGGCCAATGCGCGATGTGCATCGTCGAAGAACGGCAGCGCGAGGTGCGCGGTCGATGGCGGTGCAGGTGCTTTGGTCATCATCGCGTCAATCTCCACCGAACACGGGTTTGCGCTTGGCCGCAAAGGCCTCGTACGCCCGCTTGAAATCTTCGGTCTGCATGCAGATCGCTTGCGCCTGCGCCTCGGCCTCGATGGCCTGGTCGATGGTCATGGACCATTCCTGCGCCAGCATGGTCTTGGTCATGCCATGCGCGAAGGTCGGACCTTCCGCCAGGTCGCGCGCCACCTTGATGGCGGCTTCGAGCAACGCATCGCTTTCGTGCAGGGCGTTGAAGAAGCCCCAGGCGTGGCCTTCCTGCGCGGTCATGGCGCGGCCGGTGAACAGCAGTTCCGACGCACGGCCTTGGCCGATCACGCGCGGCAGCAGTGCACACGCGCCCATGTCCGCGCCGGCCAGGCCCACGCGCGTGAACAGGAATGCGGTGCGCGTGGCGGGCGAGCCGTAGCGCAGGTCGCAGGCCAGCGCGATCATCGCGCCGGCACCGGCGCACACGCCGTCGATGGCGCCGACGATCGGTTGGGGGCAGGCGCGGATCGCCTTGACCAGGTCGCCCGTCATGCGCGTGAACTCCAGCAGCTCGGGCATGCGCATGCCGGTCAGCGGGCCGATGATCTCGTGCACGTCGCCGCCCGAGCAGAAGTTGCCGCCCGCACCGGTCACGACGATGACCTTCACGTCGGTGGCGTAGGCCAGTGCGCGGAACAGGTCACGCAGTTCGGCGTACGAGTCGAAGGTCAGCGGGTTCTTGCGCTCGGGCCGGTTCAGCGTGATGGTGCCGACACCGGCTTCAAAACTCCACGCGAAGTGCTCGGCCTTGTAGGCCGCCTTCGCCTCGAATTGCGCGCGCATGGGGTTGCCTGCGCCGATGTAGTGCTTCATTCGGTCTCCGCCATCAATAGTTGGTTGTGTGAGTGTTGCTTGACCTTGCCGAGCAGCTTGTGGAGCTGCGCGATCTCCTTGCCGCTGAGGCCCGCAAAGGCCTCGACGATCCAGTCTTCATGCTGCTGCGCCATCTCGTTGAAGAGCTTGCGCCCGCGCGCGGTGAGCCGCACGCGCCACGCGCGCCGGTCGCCTTCGACGTTGATTCGTTCGACCAGTCCTTCGGCCACGAGCTGGTCGGTGATGCCGGTCACGTTGCCGCCCGTCACCATCATGCGGCGCGAGAGCTCGTTCATCTTCAGCCCGTCGGGCGAGCGCTCGAGCTGCGACATCAGGTCGAAGCGCGGCAGCGTGGTGGCGAACTGGGAGCGCAGTTCGTTGCGCACCTGCTTCTCGATGAGCTGGGTGCAGGTCAGGAGCCGCAGCCAGAGGCGCAGGGCCTCGGGGTGTTCGCTGTGGGCGCGGGCTTCGAGGTCCATGTCAGTGCGTCTCCTCGTTGTTCTGTGCCGTCACTGCAGCCGCGGCCATCTGCTGCTGCTTCGCGATCTCGCGGTACATCTGGTCGCGGCCGCTCAGGTATTGCTTGGGCCAATCGACGTCGCGGCTCTGCAGCTTTGCGGCCTCGTGCAGCGTCCACGCGGGGTCGGCGAGGTGCGGGCGGGCCACGGCGCAGAGGTCGGCGCGGCCGGCGGCAATGATGCTGTTGGCCTGGTCGGCGTCGGTGATGGCGCCCACGGCGATGGTCGAGATGCCGACCTCGTTGCGGATGCGGTCCGAGAACGGCGTCTGGTACATGCGCCCGTACACCGGCTTCGCGGCGCGCGTGGTCTGGCCCGACGACACGTCGATGAAATCGGCGCCGGCTTCCTTGAAAAGACGTGCGACCACGATCGCATCGGCATCGGTGTTGCCGCCGGGCGCCCAGTCGTGCGCGGAGATGCGCACGCTCATCGGCTTGTCGGCGGGCCACACCGCGCGCATGGCGCGGAACACTTCGAGCGGGTAGCGGCAGCGCGCCTCGATGTCGCCGCCATATTCGTCGGTGCGCAGGTTGGTGAGCGGGCTGATGAAGGCCGACAGCAGGTAGCCGTGCGCGCAGTGCAGCTCGAGCCAGTCGAAGCCGCATTCGGCGGCGCGGCGGGTGGAGGCTACGAATTGCTCGCGCAGCGTGTCCATCTCGGAGCGGGTGATCGCTGCGGGCAACTGGTTCTGCTCGCCGTAAGGCACGGCACTTGCGCCGAGCACCGGCCAGTTGCCGCTTTCGAGCGGTTCGTCGGTGCCTTCCCAGCCCACGCGGGTCGAGCCCTTGGGGCCGCTGTGGCCGAGCTGCATGGCGATCTTCGCGCTTGACTGCGTGTGCACGAAATCGACGATGCGCTTGAAGGCGGCCTGCTGCGCGTCGTTGTACAGGCCCGTGCATGCCGGCGTGATGCGGCCTTCGGGCGTCGGGCTCGTCATTTCGACGAACACCATCGCGGCGCCGCCGAGCGCGCGTGCGCCCAGGTGCACCAGCAGGAAGTCTTGCGGCACACCGTCGACCGCGCTATAGGTGGCCATCGGCGACACGAGGATGCGGTTCTTCAGCGTGAGCCCGCGCACCTTGTAGGGCATGAGCATCGGCGCCATCGCCTTGCCGCCTGCGAGCCACTGCTCGTAGCCGCCGAGCCACTGCGTGTCGCGCACGCGCAGGTTCTCGTGGCTGATGCGCTGCGAGCGAGTGAGCAGCGAGTAGGCGAACTGCTCGATCTGCATGCCCGTGTAGCGCGGCACGTTCTCGAACCACTCGGTGGAGTTGCGCGCGGCGTTCTGGATCTTCAGCACCTCGACGCTGCGGCGCGCCTCGTAGCCTTCGAGCACATGGTCGACCGTGCCGCCCTGCGCGAACTCGTTGGCCAGGTCGATCGCGTCTTCCAGCGCGAGCTTGGTGCCCGAGCCGATCGAGAAATGCGCCGTGTGCGCGGCGTCGCCCATCAGCACGACGGGCACCGAGCGGCCTTCGACGTCGATGCGGTGCGTCCAGCGCTCGCACACCACGCGCGGAAAGCGGATCCAGTTGGCCGAGCCGCGCAGGTGCGTGGCGTTGCTGATGAGCGGGTGGCCGCCCAGGTACTTGGCGAAGAGCTTCTCGCAGAAGGCGATGGCCTCGGGCTGCTCCATCTGGTCGAGACCGTGGGCCTTCCACACGGCCTCGGGCGTCTCGACGATGAAGGTCGAGGTCTTGTCGTCGAACTGGTAGGCATGCGCCTGAAACCAGCCGTGCTCGGTCTGCTCGAAGGCGAAGGTGAAGGCGTCGAAGGTCTGGTGCGTGCCCAGCCACACGAAGCGGCAGTTGCGCAGGTCGATGTCGGGCTTGAACACGTCGGCATAGCGCTGGCGGATGCGGCTGTTGAGGCCGTCGCTGGCAATCACGAGGTCGGCTTTGTACTGCGCGGCGATCGCCTGGTCGTCGGTGGCGTCGGTCTCGAACACCAGCTCGACGCCCAGTGCCAGGCAGCGCTCCTGCAGGATGTTCAGCAGCCGCTTGCGGCCGATGCCGCAGAAGCCGTGGCCGCCCGAGCGCACCTGGCGGCCCTTGAAGAAGACCTGGATGTCCTCCCAGTGGTGGAACTCGTTGCCGATCAGCGCCGCGGTTGGCGCATCGGCCGCGCGCAGGTTGCCCAGCGTCTGGTCGCTCAGCACCACGCCCCAGCCGAAGGTGTCGAAGGGGCGGTTGCGTTCCACCACCGTGATCTGCAGCGCGGGGTTGCGCGCCTTCATCAACAGGGCGAAGTACAGGCCCGCCGGCCCGCCGCCGATGCACAGGATGCGTTGGAGGTCCGAGGCGGGAGCGGGTTTGACCGGGCTTAGGCTGTTCATGGTTCAATAGTTTAGACATAAACAATCTGCTGTCAATGGCGATTCGTAACGGCCGTCCGGCGCGCGGGTCGCGGCTTCGGCCGACAAGGGCCGTCATGCAAAAACTTTGAAAAATCAATACCATGGGCTCCATGCAAAACTTGATACCCAAGATCGAGTCGCAGCTGGCTTCGCTGCCTGTCCCCATCGCGCTGGAACTGCCCGATGGCCGGCGTGTTGCCCAGGCGGGAGCCCGCGTCACGCTGGCCTTCAAGGAGTGGGCCGTGCTCGCCAAGCTGGCAGCGCGGCAGGTGGGCGCCATCGGTGAGGCGTATGTCGAGGGCAAGGTGCAGATCGAGGGGGCCATGCGCGACCTGATCGACGCCACGGTCGGCATGCTGCCCGGCAACCCGGCCGAAACCGACACAGGCTGGTGGAGCCGCCTTCAGCACATGGCCAAGTCGCACGGCTCGCATTCGCTGCGCAAGGATGCGGCCCAGATCGAGTTCCACTATGACGTGTCCGACGACTTCTACGCGCTGTGGCTCGACGCGCGCCGGGTCTATTCATGTGCGTACTTCCGTACGCCCGATCTCACGCTGGCGCAGGCGCAGGAAGCCAAGCTCGACCACATCTGCCGCAAGCTCATGCTGCAGCCGGGCGAGCGCTATCTCGACATCGGCTCGGGCTGGGGCGCGTTACTGCTGTGGGCGGCCGAGCATTACGGCGTGGACGCTACCGGCATCACGCTGTCGAAGAACCAGCACGCGTACGTGCAGCGCCTGATCGAGGAAAAGGGCCTGCAAGGCCGCGTGCGCGTCGAACTGCGCGACTACCGCGAGCTGTCGGTCGGCCAGCCTTTCGACAAGATTTCCTCGGTCGGCATGTTCGAGCACGTGGGCGCGGCCAACATGCCGACCTACTTCCGCAAGATCCATTCGCTGCTGAGGCCGGGTGGGCTGGTGATGAACCACGGCATCACCTCGGGCGAACTCAACTATCGCCAGCTCGGCGCCGGCATGGGCGACTTCATCGAGAAGTACATCTTCCCGGGCGGCGAACTGCTGCACGTGACGCACGTGTTGCGCGAGACGGCCGCGGCCGGCCTGGAGATGGTCGATACCGAGAGCCTGCGCCCGCACTATGCGCGCACGCTCTGGGCCTGGTCGGACGCGCTGGAGGCGCAGCTCGACGCCGCGCGCGAAGTGCTGCGGCGCAGCGGCGGCCGCCAGAGCGACAACGCCGAGCGCATCCTGCGGGCCTATCGTCTCTACCTCGCAGGCTCGGCCATGAGTTTCGAGCAGGGCTGGATCTCGCTGCACCAGATGCTGTCCACCAAGCCAGACGGCAAGGTCGAACACGGCGTTCTGCGCGGCGCGCAATCGGTGTACCCTTTTGCCCGTGACTACATCTACAAGTGAGTGAGAACACCATGCTCTATCGATTCCAGTCCCGAGCCTCTCCCGACTTCGTGATGCTCGAAGTGCATGCCCGGCAGTTGTTCGACATCGTCGGCAAGGCGATTGCGCCGCAAGGCATCATCACGGTCGAGCAGATCCCGGGCGCCATTGCGGCCCTCGAAGCCGCGCTGGCGCGCGAGGCCTCCAACGTGCACAACAACGACGACTATGCGGTCGAAGGCCACGCCAGCGAGGCCGAGAAGCAGCATGTCGGGCTGCACCAGCGTGCGATCCCGCTGCTGCACATGCTCAAGGATTCGCTGGCCGAGAAAAAAGACGTGACCTGGAAGACCTGATCGACCAGATCGAACGGTTCCAGTCGCGAAACGCCGCGGAACCGGCTTTGCCGGGCCGCAGGCGTTGCTCCCTGCAAGGGGGTTGGCGTCAGCGACACGAAGTGCGCGAAGCCTGGGGGTCAGTCAACTTTCGCGCCGGAGTCCTTGACCACCTTGGCCCACTTCACGTGCTCGCTCGCAATGAGCTTCGTAAAGTCGGCGGGCGAATTGCCGCTCGGGATCGCGCCCTGCGCGAGCATCTTTTCCTTGATGGCCGGCGTGCCCAGCGACCTGGCCACTTCCTGCTGGATGCGGTTCACGATCTCCGGTGAGGTTCCGGCCGGGGCCAGCAGCCCGAACCACGAGCTTGCCTCGTAGCCCTTGAGCGACGGGCCTCCCGCTTCAGCCACCGTCGGAATGTCCGGCAGCGCGGGCGAACGCTGCGCGCTCGTCACGGCCAGCGCGGTGAGCTTGCCGGCCTTGATCTGTGCCATCGACGAGGGCAGGTTGTCGAACATGACGTCGGCGTTGCCGCCCACCATGTCCAGCAGCGCCGGGCCCGAGCCCTTGTACGGGATGTGGGCCATGAACGTGCCGGTCATGCTCTTGAACAGTTCGCCGGCGAGATGGATCGACGTGCCGCTGCCGCTCGACGCCATGTTGAGCTTGCCCGGGTTGGCCTTGGCGTACTTGATGAAGTCCTGCACATTGCGGATGTTCAGCGTCTTCGCCTTGTCGGCATTCATCTCCATCACATTCGGCACGGCGGCCACCAGCGTGATCGGCGCGAAGTCCTTGATCGGGTCGAAGGGCAGCTTGGGGTACAGCGCGCGGTTGATGCCGTGCGTGCCCACCGTGCCCATCAGCAGCGTGTAGCCGTCGTTCGGCGCGCGGGCCACAAGCTCGGCGCCCACGTTGCCGCCCGCGCCCGCGCGGTTGTCCACGATGAACTGCTGGCCGAAGGCCTTCGACAGCTCGGGCGCGACGGCGCGCGCCAGGATGTCGGTGGTGCCGCCGGCCGCGAAGGGCACGACGATGCGCACGGGCTTGGTCGGCCAGGTGCCTTGGGCCCACGAAGGAGCGGCCATCAGCGTGAGGGCGGTGGCGACGGAAGCGGCCAGCGCGGCGCGGCGATGGGTCCGGAAGGAAGAGCAGAAGAAAGAAGTCATGCGCGCGTTTGTACAGGCGCGCGCCGCGCACGTCGCGGGTGAAAACCCCGTGGGCCGGCAGGCCGCTCAGGCCACCTGCATCCGCTGCGCAAACCGCTCGTCGCGAAAACGTTCGAGCACGAAGTCGATGAACACGCGCGTCTTCGGCGGCAGCAGCTTCTTGCTCGGGTAGTAGAGCCACACCGCGCCCGCATCCTGGTGCCAGTCGGGCAGCAGCCGCAGCAGCTCGCCGCTGCGCAGGCCGCGCTCCACGAAGGGCATCGGCAGCATCGCCACGCCCAGACCCATCAACGCTGCATGCGCGATGGCCTCGGGGTCGTTGAAGATCGCGCGCGGCCGGGGCAGCTCCACCGTGGCCTCTTCGCCGCGCGCATGCCGCAGCGTCCAGCCGCGCAGCCGGCCCGTGGGCGAGGACCGGCGCAGCAACGTGTCGAGCGCCGCCAGGTCCGAGGGATGCCGGGGCCGCTCGCGCCCCTCCATGTAGCGCGGCGATGCCACGGCCACCACGTGAATGCGCGCCAGCTCCCGCGCTATCAACCCGGCCGCGAGTTCGATGCCGCCGCCGATGGCCGCGTCGAAGCCCTCGCCCACCAGGTCCACCTGCTGGTTGTCGAAATGCCAGTCCGGCAGGATGGCCGGGTAGCGCGCGAGGAAGTCGCCCATCATCGGCAGCACGTGCTCGCGCCCGAAGGCCTGGCCCATGCTCACCTTCAGCGTGCCGGCGGGCTGGCCGTCGTCCTTGTCGATGCCGGCCACCGCCTCCTGCAGCGTGGCGAGCGCGCCGCCGACCTGCGCCAGGAAGCGCTCGCCGCCCTCGGTCAGCGTGAGGCGGCGCGTGCTGCGCTGGAACAGCCGCACGCCCAGCCGTGCTTCGAGCCGTGCAACGTTCTTGCTCACGGCCGCCGGCGTCAGCCCCAGGCGCCGGGCCGCTGCCGAGAAGCTGCCGCCCTCGGCGCTCTGCACGAAGGATTCGAGGTGACTGAGCGGTTCCATGGCCGCATTGTCATTCCCATCTTCAACTCCGGGTTGAATTTGATTGCCTCGATTGATGGCTACCGCCACAGGAATGAATTGCCGACACTGAAGGCCTTCCTCCTCCACCTGCACGGAAAAATCATGGCCTCCAACACTGCTTCTTCTTCTCCTGTCCTGGCCGGCAAGGTCGCCTTCGTCACCGGCGGTTCGCGCGGCATTGGCGCTGCCATCGTGCGCCGGCTGGTGCGCGACGGTGCCGCCGTAGCCTTCAGCTACGCCAGTTCCAGCGCCCCGGCCGAGGAACTGGTGCGCAGCATTCAGTCCGAAGGCGGCCGTGCCCTTGCGCTGAAGATCGACAGCGCCGATGCCGCCGCGCTCACCGCCGGCATCGACGAAGCGGCCCGCGCGCTCGGCAAGATCGACATCCTTGTGAACAACGCCGGCGTGTTCCTCGGCGGCACCCTCGACGACTTCTCGCTCGAGGACTTCGACAAGACGCTGAACGTCAACGTGCGCGCCGTGTTCGTCGCGGCCAAGGCAGCCTCGCGCCACATGGGCGAAGGCGGCCGCATCATCAACATCGGCAGCACCAACGCCGAGCGCATGCCCTGGCCCGGCGGCAGCGCCTATGCCATGAGCAAGTCGGCGCTGGTCGGCCTGGTGCAGGGCCTGTCGCGCGACCTCGGTCCGCGCGGCATCACGGTCAACAACGTGCAGCCGGGCCCGGTCAACACCGACATGAACCCGGTCGACGGCCCCAACGCCGCTGCCATGCACGGCCTGATGGCGCTCGCCCGCCACGCCCGCCCCGAAGAAATCGCCG
The DNA here is from genome assembly GCF_059491885.1 of Variovorax sp. Varisp46. Taxonomy (NCBI): domain Bacteria; kingdom Pseudomonadati; phylum Pseudomonadota; class Betaproteobacteria; order Burkholderiales; family Comamonadaceae; genus Variovorax; species Variovorax sp. Varisp46. The sequence goes on along the minus strand of NZ_CP168515.1, from coordinate 4,861,431 downwards.
GCATGGTCGGCTACCTGGCCAGCCCGGAAGCCGCGTTCGTGACCGGCGCCAGCCTGAACATCGACGGTGGCTTCGCCGCCTGAAGCGGGGCGAGCTCACGAGAAGGCCGGGACCTCCCGGCCTTTTTCGCGTGCGCCTTCGCCCGGATGGCGCTCCGGGAATTCCCGGATGCCCAGAGGCACGCCCCGATGGGATAGTTAGTTCGCCCTTCAAACTAACTAATTTCTTACCGCTGGTTCCTGCGGGGCGCACCAACACTGGAGAGACATCGATGCAACTGAAACACACCCTGGCCGCCATGGCCTTCGGTTTCACGGCCGTGGGCGCCCTGGCGCAAACCGTGGTCGGCGTGAGCTGGTCCAACTTCCAGGAAGAACGCTGGAAGACCGACGAGGCCGCCATCAAGGCCCAGCTCGAGAAGCTCGGCGCCAAGTACATCAGTGCCGATGCAGGCGGCTCGCCCGAGAAGCAATTGGGCGACATCGAGGGCCTGATGTCGAAGGGCGCCAAGGCGCTCATCGTGCTGGCGATGGACAAGGACGCCATCCTGCCCGCCATCACCAAGGCCACGCGCCAGAAGGTGCCCGTGGTGGCCTATGACCGGCTGATCGAGGCGCCGGGCGTGTTCTACATCACCTTCGACAACGTCGAGGTCGGCCGCATGGAGGCGCGCGAAGTCTTCAAGGTCAAGCCCAAGGGCAACTACGTGATCATCAAGGGCTCGCCGAGCGACCCGAACGCCGACTTCCTGCGCGCCGGCCAGCAGGAAGTGCTGGACGCCGCGATCAAGAAGGGCGACATCAAGATCGTCGGCGACGAATACACCGATGGCTGGAAGCCCGAGGTCGCGCAGAAGAACATGGAGCAGATGCTCACCAAGAACGGCAACAAGGTCGACGCGGTGGTCGCGGCCAACGACGGCACGGCCGGCGGCGCGGTGGCAGCGCTCACCGCCAAGGGCCTGCGCGGCATCCCGGTGTCGGGCCAGGACGCCGACTTCGCGGCGCTCAACCGCATTGCGCTGGGCACGCAGACCGCCACCGTCTGGAAGGATTCGCGCGAACTCGGCCGCGAAGCCGCCTCCGCCGCCATGGCGCTGGCCGCCGGCAAGCCGGTCGACAAGGCCGCACCGTGGGCCGGCGGCGCCAAGAAGATCTCGCTGTCCTCGCGCCTGCTGACACCGGTGCCGATCACGCGCGACAACCTCGACGTGGTCGTCAAGGCCGGCTGGATCAATAAGGACGAGCTCTGCAAGGGCGCCACGGGTGCGAGCGCGCCCGCCGCCTGCAAGTAACGAGTCTGCCAATCCGCGCCACGCGGCGTCCGGCCGGCCCCTGGGGCTGGCCGGTACGCGGTCGCGCACCTGCCGTTCCAAGGGGCACCTTCAAAAATGAGCAATGAAACTCCGGGCTGGTGGCGCCGCACGGGCATCGACCTGCGGCTGATCCTGATGTGCGTGCTGCTGGCCGTGATGGCGGTGGTGTTCAGCGTCATGTCGGGCGGCGTGTTCCTGTCGCCCGAGAACCTCTACAACGTCGCGCAGCAGACGGCCGTGGTCGGCATCGTCTCGACCGTGATGGTGCTCGTCATCGTCGCGCGCCACATCGACCTGTCGGTCGGCTCGGTGATGGGCTTCGTCGGCGTGCTGATCGCGTACCTCCAATACACCTCGGGCTGGTCGTGGCCCACGGCCTGCCTCGCGGGGCTTGCCGTGGCACTCCTCGTGTCGATCTATCAAGGCTGGCTCACGGCGGTGCTCGGCGTGCCCTCGTTCGTGGTCACCCTCGGCGGGCTGATGTCGTTCCGCGGCGCGGCCTTCCTCGTGGCCGACGGCAAGACGCAGCCGGTGAACGACGAGTTCTTCCAGCGGCTGGGCGGCGGCTACGACGGCGGCATCGGCGTCACGGCGAGCTGGGTGCTCGCAGGGCTGGTCGCGCTGGTGCTGTTCGGGCGCATGCTGCAGAAGCGCCGCGCGCGCCAGCGCTACGAGATGCCGACCGAGGCGCTGTGGCTCGACGTGCTGATCACCGCGGTGCCGGTGGCGGTGGTGTTCGGCTTCGCGTGGGTCATGAACAACTACCAGATCTCGTCGAAGAGCGAGCCGCAGGGCATTCCGATCCCGGTGCTGATCTGGGCGGTGGTGGCGATCGTGCTGTCGTTCATCGTGCACCGCACGCGCTTCGGGCGCTATGTGTTCGCGATGGGCGGCAACCCCGATGCCGCGGCGCTGGTGGGCATTCCGGTCAAGCGCGTCACGCTGATGCTGTTCGCGCTGCTGGCGGTGCTGGTCACGGTCGCGGCCATCGTGTCGATCGCGCGGCTCAACGCGGGCACCAATTCGCTGGGCACGGGCATGGAGCTGTACGTGATCGCCGCGGCCGTGATCGGCGGCACGGCGCTGGCGGGCGGCAGCGGCTCGATCTTCGGCTCGGTGCTGGGCGCGCTGATCATGCAGTCGCTCGACAGCGGCATGCTGCTGCTCGACGTGCCGATCGGCAAGCGCATGGTCATCATCGGGCAGGTGCTGATCGTGGCTGTCGTGTTCGACGTTCTGTACCGCCGCAAGTTCGGGGAGAACTGACATGGCCGACATCGACAAGACAAAACCGCTCGTCGAGCTGCGCGAGATCCGCAAGGCCTTCGGCGGCGTCAAGGCCGTGGATGGCGTGAGCGTGAACCTCTATCCGGGCGAAGTGGTCGCGCTGCTGGGCCACAACGGCGCCGGCAAGTCCACGCTGATGAAGATGCTCGCGGGCGCCTACCCCATCGACTCGGGCGACACGCTGATCGCGGGCGAGAAGGTCCACATCCGCACGCCCGCCGAAGCGCAGGCCCAGGGCATCGAGACCATCTACCAGACGCTCGCGCTGGCCGACAACCTCGACTCGGTGTCGAACCTCTTCCTCGGCCGCGAGAAGATGACGCCGTGGCGCACGCTCGACGATCACTTCATGGAAGTGCAGGCGCGCAAGGTATTCCATCGCCTCAACAGGAACTTCACCAATATCCGCGTGCCGGTGCGCCGGCTCTCGGGCGGGCAGCGGCAGGTGGTGGCGATCTCGCGCGCGCTCTACTTCAATGCGCGCATCCTCATCATGGACGAGCCCTGCGCCGCGCTCGGCCCGGAAGAAACCGCGATGGTCGGCGGGCTCGTGAAGCAGCTCAAGGCCGACGGCGTGGGCATCTTCCTGATCACGCACGACATGCCCGACGTGTTCTCGCTGAGCGATCGCCTCGCGGTGATGAAGAACGGCAAGCTGGTCGGCACCTACCGCACCACCGATGTGACCGAGGACGAAGTGCTCGGGATGATCATTGCCGGCAAGCGGCCCGAGGGCAAAGAGCAGGCCCATCACGCCGAGACTGCAGCGCTCTCCTGATGTGACCACCATCGGCGACCAGCAACTGTTGAAGCGCATGAACCGCAGCGTGCTGCTGCGGCTGCTGCGCGCGCAGCCCGGCCTGTCGCGCGCGCGGCTGGCGAGCGAGAGCGGGCTCACCAAGTCGACCGTCAGCCTGCTGGTGCGCGAGCTGCTCGACGAAGGTTGGCTCAGCGAGGCCGGCGCGACGGTGGCCGACGGCATGGGCCGGCCTTCGACGCCGCTGCAGATCAACGTCGGCGTGCGCGCGCTGATGGGCGTGGAGATCGCCGTCGAGACCGTGCGCCTCGTGTGCGTATCGCTGCAGGGCGAGGTGCTGCACGCCGACACCCGTGCGCTGACCGACGGCTCGCCGGCCGGCGCGTGCGCGCAGGTCGCGCGCATGGCCGCCGCCGCGCACGTGGTGCTCGAGCGGCTCGGCCTGCGCCTGTCGAGCATCGGCGTGTGCGTGCCGGGCGCGGTGGACGACTGCACCGGCGTGGTCCGCTTCGCGCCCAACTTCGGCTGGCGCAACGTGAGCCTGCTGCCTGCGCTGGAGAAAGCCTTTGCCGCCGTCGGCCTGCCCGGCGTCACCGTGCAACTGCAGAACGACGCCGATGCGGCCGCGCTTGGCGAGTACGAGTTCGCGGCGAGTGAAGGCCAGGACGGCGAAGACCCTCTGATTTTTGTCAACTGCGACGTGGGCGTGGGCGCCGGCGTGGTGCTGAACGACCGGCTTTTCACCGGCGCGCAGGGCATGGCCGGGGAGATCGGCCACACCATCCTCGAACTCGACGGGCCGTTGTGCTCGTGCGGCCGCCGCGGCTGCGCCGAGGCCTTCTTCGGCTCGCGCGTGCTGGAGCGCGAGGGCGCCGACATGCAGCGCGCCGCGGCCTTCTTCGGCGTGCTGCTGCAGAACCTGTGGGTCACCTTCAATCCGCGCGCGATCGTGCTCGGCGGCAAGGCCTGCGCCGACCATCGCGGCTTTGCGCAGGCAGCGTTCGAGAGCGTGAAGCGCCACGCCGACGGTGCCGGCATGCCTCCGCCCGACCTGCGCACCGCGCGCTATGGCGCATTGGCGCCCGCAGTGGGCGCGGCCGCGCTGGCGCTGCACGAGTACCTGCGGCCGCTGCAGCCCGACGCAAAGGCACGCCGCGCGCGTGCGCTGGCGCGCGCCGCGGCCTGATCGATCAGGCCGGCGACGCGCCTTCTTCCGCGCCGTTGTTGTCGCGCCAGCCGTGCAGCCGCCGATAGAGCGTGCCGCGCGACACGCGCAGCTGCCGTGCCGCCTGCGACACATTGCCGCCATGCGCGGCGAGCGTTTCCTCGATCAGCTTGCGGCTGTGCTCGCGCAGCGTCGCCTGCGCAGGAGACGCGGATTCGACAAGGTTCGTGCACTCGCAGGCTTCGGGCGCCTGCATCCGCGCATCGTCCTGCCGCTCGATGGCCAATGGTGCCGCCTCGCCGGGCATCGCCACCGCATGCCTGAAGTCCGCGCCGTCCGCGCCCTTCAGCCGTGCCTGCACCCACACGCCCAGCCCGCTCGCAAGCCGCAGCGGCTGCGCCGCCTCGCGCCGCCCGAGCCGCAGCAGGCTCGCGAGGTCGTGTCCCAGCAGGTATTCGACGTCGCGCTCGTCCGCCGCCTCGGGCAGCCGCCCGAGCAGCCGCGCGCCCGCGTTGTTGAGCCAGGCGATCGTGCCGTCGGGTGCGACGCCCGCCAGCGCTTCGAGCGGCGTGCCCAGCAGCGTGGGGCTGGCCTGGAAGCGCAGGATCAGGTGGTCGCGCGACTGCGCCTGCAGCAGCCGGTTCTCGATCGTCGTGGCATGGAGCGCTACCATCGACGCCGCGTCGAAGCCGAAGCGGCGCGCCTCCACCGTGAGGTCGAGCACGCCGGCGAGCTGCCCCGCCACGTCGCGGATCGGCGCCGCCGCGCACTGCATGTGGCCCAGCACGTCGAAATAGTGCTCGGCGCCATCGACCGCGCAGGCCTGCCCGGTGCTCGCCACGATGCCCGGCGCCGTGGTGCCGACGACGCGCTCGGAGATGTTCACGCCCACGCGCGATGTCTTGCGCAGCACCGGCTGGTGCGCGGCGGCGGGCTGCTGCGTGACGTGCACCACCACGCCCTCGCGGTCGGTGAGGATCACGCGGCAGTCGGTGCCCGCGAGTGCATGCTCCATCTGCGCCAGTTCCTGGCGCGCCGCATCGAGCAGCTCGCGGCTGCGCGCGAGCGTGGCGTGCAGGCGGCTCGGCGTGACCGCGTCGAAGGTCACGATGCGCTGGCGGTCGGTGTGCGTGCGGCTGCAGCGCATCCACGACTGGATCACCGCCTCGCCCACGAGGCCCGAGGGGCGCACGCCTTCCTCGAAGAACTGCTGCCGCGCGAGCGCCACGCGCTGTGCGGGCGTGTTGGCAAAGAGCTGGCGCGGCGCGTCCGGCGTGCCGATTCTGTCGAGGGCCATGGGTTCGCTGCCTCCCTGGGTGGGGTCGGGGTCGGGACCAGCGCTGAATGTGTTCCGCAATGGAACAGCGCCGGCCTGGGGAAATCCCGGGGGTGAACCCGGAGCCCGCGCGCACGATCCTTGAGGGACAAAGGAGACCTGCGATGAAAAAAACACACTCCGGGCTGCTCATGCTGGCCGGCGCCTTGCTGTGCCTGGGCGCATCGATCACGGCCTCGGCCCAGAACGCACAGGACCGCGCAGCCGCTGCCACCAAGCGCGTCGACGGCAGCTTCATCCGCGCCAACGCGGCGCAGAAGAAGACGCCCGACTGGCCCAGCGTCGGCCTCGACTATTCGGAGTCGCGCTTCAGCAGGCTCGACCAGGTGAACGCCGGCAACGTGAAGCAGCTGGGACTGGTCTGGTCTTACAACCTCGAATCCACGCGCGGCGTGGAAGCCACGCCGCTGGTGGTGGACGGCATCATGTACGTCACCGCCTCGTGGAGCGTGGTGCATGCCATCGACACGCGTACCGGGCAGAAGCTGTGGACCTTCGATCCACAGGTCGACAAGTCCAAGGGCTTCAGGGGCTGCTGCGACGTGGTGAACCGCGGCGTGGCGATCCACGAGGGCAAGGTCTACGTGGCGGCCTACGACGGGCGGCTCATCGCGCTCGACGCGGCCACCGGCCAGAAGGTCTGGGAGAAGAACACCATCGAGGGCCAGAAGGGCAGCTACACCATCACCGGCGCGCCGCGCGTGTTCAAGGGCAAGGTCATCATCGGCAACGGCGGCGCCGAGTACGGCGTGCGCGGCTACGTCACCGCCTACGACGCGAAGACCGGCGACCAGAGGTGGCGCTGGTTCGTGGTGCCGGGCGACCCGGCCAAGCCCTTCGAGGACGAATCGATGGCGCGTGCCGCCAAGACCTGGGACCCGAGCGGCAAGTACTGGGAAGCCGGCGGTGGCGGCACCGCGTGGGACAGCTTCGCCTTCGACCCCGAGCTCAACCTGATGTACGTGGGCACCGGCAACGGCTCGCCCTGGTCGCACAAGGCGCGCAGTCCCAAGGGCGGCGACAACCTGTACCTCGGCTCGGTGGTGGCGCTCAATCCCGACACCGGCAAGTACGTGTGGCACTACCAGGAGACGCCGGGCGACAACTGGGACTACACCTCCACGCAGTCGATGATCCTGGCCGACATGAAGCTCGGCGGCAAGCCGCGCAAGGTGCTGCTGCATGCGCCGAAGAACGGCTTCTTCTTCGTCATCGACCGTACCAACGGCAAGTTCATCTCGGCGAAGAACTTCGTCGAAGTGAACTGGGCCACGGGCTATGACAAGAACGGCCGTCCCATCGAGATCGCCGCGGCGCGCGACACCACCAAGCCCGGTGACTCCATTCCGGGGCCGTTCGGCGCGCACAACTGGCACCCGATGTCGTTCAACCCGCAGACCGGCTTCGCCTACCTGCCTGCGCAGCACGTGCCGATCAACCTGATGGACGACAAGGACTGGAAGTTCAACGAGGACGTGCCGGGCCGACCGCACTCGGGCCTCGGCTGGAACCTCGGCAAGTTCGCCAATGCCGAGCCGCCCAAGAGCAAGCCCTTCGGCCGTCTCGTGGCCTGGGACCCGGTCGCGCAGAAGGAAGCGTGGGGCGTCGACTACGCTTCGCCATGGAACGGCGGCACCCTCACCACCGCGGGCAATCTCGTGTTCCAGGGCACGGCCGACGGTCGCCTGCTGGCCTACGACGCGAAGACGGGCGAGAAGCTGTGGGAAACGCCCACCGGCACCGGCGTGGTGGCGGCGCCCTCGACCTACATGGTCGACGGCAAGCAGTACGTGTCGGTCGCGGTGGGCTGGGGCGGCGTGTACGGCCTCGCGCAGCGTGCCACCGAGCGTCAGGGGCCCGGCACGGTCTACACCTTCGCGGTCGGCGGCACGGCGAAGATGCCGGACTTCGTTCAGTACCGCATGGACAAGCTGGTGCAGGGCGTGAAGTACGACCCCGCGAAAGTGCAGGCCGGCACCATGCTGTACGTGAGCAACTGCGTCTTCTGCCACGGCGTGCCCGGTGTGGACCGCGGCGGCAACATTCCGAACCTCGGCTACATGGATGCGGCCTACATCGAGAACCTCGACAAGTTCATCCTGAAGGGCCCGGCCATGGCGCGCGGCATGCCTGACTTCACGGGCAAGCTCTCGGGCGACGAGATCGAGAGCATCAAGGCCTTCATCCAGGGGACGGCTGACGCCATCCGGCCGAAGTAGCCGCAACGAAAAAAGCCGCCGTCCTCAAGAGTACGGCGGCTTCTGCGAATTCAAATCCAGGAACACCGCGGAACCGGCTTTGCCGCGCCGCCTGGGGGGCGAGCAACAGCTAGTCGGCGTACACGCCAGCCGCCTTGATGATCGGGCCCCACTTGGCGATCTCGGCCGAGACGAACTTCTTGTGCTCGGCCGGCTCGGTGCGCTTGTCGGTCGTGATCACCGCGCCCAGCGCCTCTTCGCGCTTGACGAAGCCCGGGTCCTTCATCGCAGCCTTGATGGCCTCGTTGAGCTTCTTCAGCACCGGCGCGGGCGTGCCCTTGGGCGCATACACACCGTGCCAGATCGTCACCTCGAAGCCCTTGAGGCCCGACTCGTCGAGCGTGGGCAGGTCCTTCAGGGCCGGCGTGGTCAGGCGCTTGCTCGTGGTGACCGCATAGGCCTTGACCTTCTTGGCCTCGATCTGCGAGGTGGTGTTGGTCGTCTGGTCGCACAGCAGGTCGATCTGGCCGCCCAGCAGGTCGGCGATGGCCGGGGCCGTGCCCTTGTACGGCACGGGCGTCATCTCGACCTTCAGCGCGCTCTGGAACAGCAGGCCGCACAGGTGCGAGGCGGCGCCCAGGCCGGCGTTGCCGAGGTTGATCTTGCCCTTGTTGGCGGCGATCCAGGCCGTCAGTTCCTTGTAGTTGTTGGCGGGCAGGCCGGGCTTGCCGATCAGCGTCATCGGCACTTCGTTGACCATGCCGAGGTACTCGAAGTCGTTCTCGACGTTGAAGGGCAGCTTGCGGTAGAGCGCCGGCATCGTCGACATGCCGATGTGGTTCAGCAGCAGCGTGTAGCCATCGGGCGCGGCGCGCGCTACCTTGGCGGTGCCGATGGAGCTGCCCGCGCCCGCGGTGTTGTCCACCACGATGGTGGTGCCGAGCGTCTTCTGCATGGCTTCCGCCAGGTCGCGTGCGACACGGTCGGTCGGGCCGCCGGCCGCGAAAGGCACCACCAGCGTGACGGTCTTGCCCGCAGGGAAATCCTGGGCGTGGACACCGGCGGCTGCGGCGGCAATCGCCGCGAGGGCGAACAGTTTCTTCATGACGTCTCCGGGAGGGGGATAAAAAGGCCGCGATCTTAAAGGCTGACCACAGCCTGACCTATACCGGATAGCCCTTAGAGGCGGCCCGGGGGCCGAGGGCGCCCGGGCTCGACGATTCCTTCGGGTGAAATATGTCTGCCCTGCGGAATCGGGCAAACAAATCCTGCGGCTCGTAAGAGGAGTTTGCCGCCTGTCGAACTGTCCGACAGGCGGATCCGGCGCAGGACGATGCGGGCGAGGTGGGCGTGGCCTAGGGTGAATCTTCATTGCTTTTTTTATGCAGCAACCCCGAAGGAGATTCACTCATGCCCATCACCTCCTCTTCCCTCGACGGAATGAAGGTCGCCATCCTCGTGTCGGACGGCTTCGAGCAGGTCGAGATGACCGAGCCGCGCAAGGTGCTCGACGGTGCCGGTGCGCAGACGCAGATCGTCTCGCCGCTCGCCGGCACCGTGCGCGGCTGGCACCACCATGAGCCTGCCGACAGTTTTGCGGTCGACGTGCCGCTGAAGCGCGCCGACGCAGGTGACTTCGACGCGCTGCTGCTGCCCGGTGGCGTCATGAACCCCGACGCGCTGCGCATCGACGAGAAGGCCGTGGCGTTCGTGCGCGCCTTCGTCGAAGCGGGCAAGCCCATCGCGGCGATCTGCCATGGGCCGTGGACGCTCATCGAGGCGGGCGGCGTCAAGGGACGCAAGATGACCTCGTGGCCTTCGCTGCGCACCGACCTGAAGAACGCCGGAGCGAAGTGGAGCGACAAGGATGTCGTGGTCGATCAGGCGCTCGTGACGAGCCGCAAGCCCGACGACCTGCCGGCATTCAACCGCGAGATGACGAAGCTCTTCGAGCTGGCGCACGAGCCTGAGCTTCATTGACCGACGCGGCTGGCCGCGTGGCGCATTCGTGCACTGAACCTGCACCGCACACGCGCCGTCATCCGATACCCTTGCTCTCTTCGCATGCAGCGGCATGCGCCCTGCAAGGCGAAAGTATTCCAATGACGGCAACCCCTTCTCACGCACGTGCGCGGCGACTGCCGCGCGATCTCGCGCTCGTCACCGTGGCCATCGGTGCCGCGATGCTGGCGGTCAACATGGTCATGCTGCTCTGGCCCGACTCGCCTGACAGCGAGCAGCTGCGCAGCACCTATGCCCTTCCGGGCGTGTGGATTCCAATGGTGTTCAGCGTCGGCATGGCCTGGTTGCTGGCAGCGGCGCTGGCCTGGAGCCATGGGCGCAACGCGCTCGAAAAGCGCGGCGTGGACAGCGTGGCGCAGCTGTCCCATCTCCGCAGCCGCTATGGCGCGGCATACGCGGTGGTGCTGGTGCTGAACTTCTACGCGCTGAGCCCGCTGCTCTACGAAGTGCAACTGCTCTTCATGCCGGGCGGCCGCCTGCAGGACTTCTTTGGCCCGGATTCCATGCGCACTGCGATGGCCGCGTTCATGTTCCTGCAGTCCGTTGTCCAGCTGATCGTGCTCGTGCTCGGTGTGTGGGTTGCAGCCTGGTTCGCGCTGAGGGCAGGCCGTGCCGCACCCTCTGCCATGCAAGACGACGAAGCCATCGGCTCATCGCCACGTCGCGCCGTGGCGTTGGTGGGTGCCTCGCTGTTCGCGTCGCTGCAGATGTGGAGCGGTGTGGTCGTGAGCCGCTGGACTTCCGTGGCGAGCGGCATGGAGGGGCTCGAGCTGCTGCTCGCCTGGATGGTGCCGCCGCTGGTGGCCTTCGCGCTCGCGTTGTGGGGCGGGTGGCTCGGCGCCAGCGCCGGGCTGGTGCGTGTGCGCCCTTTCAGGGCCGTGGCGGCGGCGGTGCTGGCCTTCGTGCTGGTGCAGGCGAGCTGCATCGCCATCGCGCTGGCGTGGCTGGTACTGTCGATGTGGGCGCGCGGCCATGACTCCGCGGGCGGGCTCATCGGCTTCGCCCTGGCGCTCGTGCTGGCCTATTCGGTGCTCGTGGTGGTGCTGATGCGCGCCACCACGCGCGGGCTGTACCGCCGCTACTTGTAGCTGCGCACGTCGTCGATCACCTTGCCGTCGTTGGGCAGTTCGCCTGCGCCCACGACGACCACTTCGCCGCGTAGCTTGGTCACTTCGCGAATCGCATCGCCCACGCGGGCCTGAAACCCTATGGGCACGGCGCCCGCGCATTCGAGCGTCAACGTCATCTTGTCGTCGCCCATCTCGCCCGACACCACAAGCCGCGCGCGCCGCGCCTCGGGAAAGCGCCGCACGATCTCGGCCACCTGCGAGGGATGCACGAACATGCCGCGCACCTTCGTGGTCTGGTCGGCGCGGCCGAGCCAGCCCTTGATGCGCTTGTTGGTGCGGCCGGTGGGGCAGGTGCCCGCGAGCACGGCCGAGAGGTCGCCGGTGCCGAAGCGCACGAGCGGGTAGTCGGGGTTGAAGCTGGTGACGACGATCTCGCCGACCTCGCCGTCGGGCACGGGATCGCCGGTGCCGGGGCGCACGATCTCGACCAGCACGCCTTCGTCGATCACCAGGCCTTCGCGCGCGCTGGTTTCGTAGGCGATGAGACCGAGGTCTGCCGTGGCGTAGCACTGCGTGCCCTTCACGCCATGCGCGGCAATCCAGTCGTGCAGGCTCGGCGGAAAGGCTTCGCCCGACACCAGCGCCTTGGTGAGCGAGGGCAGCTTCATGTCCTTCTCCGCAGCTTTCTCAAGCAGGATCTTCAGGAAGCTCGGCGTGCCCGCATAGCCTTCGGGCTTCAGGTCGGCGATGGCCTCGAGCTGCTGTTCGGTCTGGCCGGTGCCGCCCGCGAACACGGTGCAGCCGATGGCGCGCGCGCCGCTTTCCATGATGGAGCCCGCGGGCGTCATGTGGTAGCTGAAGCTGTTGTGGATGAGTTCGCCGGCGCGAAAGCCCGCCGCATGCAGCGCGCGCGCGGTGCGCCAGTAGTCGCGGGCCTCGCCCTCGGGTTCGTAGATGGTGCCGGGGCTCGCGAAGATGCGCAGCATGCGAGGCCCGCGCACGATGGAGGCAAAGCCACCGAACGGATCGTCCGCGCGGCGTGCCTTCTGCAGCTCGAGCAGTTCGGATTTGCGCGTGACAGGCAGTTTGGCGAGGGCTTCGCGCGTGGTGATGTCGGCGGGCTTGACGCCGTCGAGGATCTTCGCGAACGCCGGTGCGGCGGTCTGCGCTTGCGCGATCTGCTTCGGCAATGCGGCCAGAAGGTCGCGCTCGCGTTCGGCGGGGTCGCGGATTTCAAGCTTGTCGTAGTGGTCGGTCATGTCCGTCCCCTTTGTCTTTCAATTCGGTTTTCCAACTACGCTGGGGTTGTGCGGGGCGCGTGCACAGGCCGCCGGGTACTCCCCTCCGCGAATGTCCCCCGCACTTCGGGCTCCTCAACGACTGCTCTGAACGATCACGTCGGCGGTGGGCTTCTTTTCGCGAAATAAAGGAGGAGCCCGAAGGGCGGGGGACATTCGAGAAAAGAAGCACGCCGTCGGCGTGAGCGCGCCCCGAAGAACCACGCACATCTGTCAAGCCAACCACCTCTTGCGCCGCTTGTAGCTCTTCACATCGCGGAAGCTCTTGCGGTCCGCACCGCCAACGCCGAGGTAGAACTCCTTCACGTCCTCGTTCTCGCGCAGGCTCTGCGCCGCGCCGTCCATCACGATGCGGCCGTTCTCCAGGATGTAGCCGTAGTCGGCATAGCGCAGCGCCATGTTGGTGTTCTGCTCGGCCAGCAGGAAGGTCACGCGCTCCTTGGCGTTGAGGTCCTTCACGATCTCGAACACCTCTTCGACGATCTGCGGCGCCAGGCCCATCGAGGGTTCGTCGAGCAGCACCATGCTCGGATTGGCCATCAGCGCGCGGCCGATGGCGCACATCTGCTGCTCGCCGCCCGAGGTGTAGGCCGCCTGCGAAGTGCGCCGCGTCTTCAGGCGCGGGAAGTACGCGTAGACCTTCTCCAGCGTCTGCTGCACCGCGGCCTTGCCATCGGTGCGCGTGTAGGCGCCGGTCATCAGGTTCTCTTCGATCGTCAGGTGCGCGAAGCAGTGGCGGCCTTCCATCACCTGGATCAGCCCGCGCTTCACAAGCTCGGCCGGCGACAGCGCCTCGATGCGCTCGCCGCGCAGCTCGATGGTGCCCTTGGTGACGGCGCCGCGTTCGCCCGCGAGCAGGTTGCTCACCGCGCGCAGCGTGGTCGTCTTGCCCGCGCCGTTGCCGCCGAGCAGCGCCACGATGCCGCCATCGGGCACGGTCAGCGACACGCCCTTGAGCACGAGGATCACGTGGTTGTAGATGACCTCGATGCCGTTGACGTTGAGAAGGATGTTGGGTTCGCTCATGGTGTGGTCCGAAGCATTCGAAAGAACAACGACGACGCTGCTCTTTCGAATGACGGCTCTCGCGAGCCGCCACGGATCAGCTGCGCGTCAGGAGCTGCAGTCCGCCGCTTCGCGGCGCGTCAGCTTCTTCTCGCCTGCGTACTTGTCGGCGGCGGCCTTCACCATCGGCTTGATGATCTGGCTGTCGGCCTCGTACCAGTCGGACATGCCGCCCCACTTGGCACCGTCCCAGGTGTGCACGCGCGCCCAGGTCGAGCCCATGTGGTCCTGGCACGAGGTGCTCACCGGGCGCATCACGCCCGAGAAGCCCAGCGCGTCGAGCTTCTTCTGGTCGAGCGCGAGGTTCTCCATGCCCCAGCGCACCTGCTCGCCGGTCATGACCTTGCCCTTGCCGAAGCGCTCTTGCGCGCGCCGCACGGCCTCGATGCCGAGCATCTGGATGATCACGCCGCGCGTGTAGAGCACCGAGCCCACTTCTTCCTTCGGCCCCGTGCCCTGGCCCTTGTCATGCACCTGCTTCAGGATGTCCTGGATCACCTTGGGTTGCGTGCCCGAGGTGTTGAGCGCGAGCGCGTTGTAGCCCTTGGCGTTGGCGCCCACGTCCTTCACGTCGGGTTCCGCGCCGGCCCACCACACGCCGTACATCTTCTCGCGCGGGTAGCCCGTGGCCACGGCCTCCTTGAGCGCGGTGGAGTTCATCACGCCCCAACCCCACAGCAGCACATAGTCGGGCCGCTGCTGGCGTACCTGCAGCCAGGCCGACTTCTGCTCCACGCCGGGTGCGGTCACCGGGATCAGCGAGAGCTCGAAGCCGTTCTGCTTCGCGCGCTCCTGCAGCAGCGGAATCGGTTCCTTGCCGAACGGCGAGTCGTGGTACACGAGGGTGATCTTCTTGCCCTTGAGCTTGTCCATGCCGCCTTCCTTCTTCCCGATGTGCTGGATCAGGATGTCGGCCGCGGTCCAGTAGGAGCCCATCAGCGGGAAGTTCCACTTGAAGACGCCGCCGTCCTGCGAGGCCGAGAGGCCGTAGCCCAGCGTGATCAGCGGAATCTTGTCGGTCGGCACCTTGTCGGTCAGCGCGAAGGTGATGCCGGTGGCCTGCGGGTCGAACAACGCCACGCCGGGGTGGCCCTTCAGGCGCTCGTAGCACTCCACGCCCTTGTCGGTGGCGTAGCCGGTCTCGCACTCTTCGTACGCGATCTTCACGCCGTTGATGCCGCCGGTGGCATTGATGTACTTGATGTAGTCCTGCTTGCCGTTGGCCCAGGGCGTGCCGTTGGGCGCATAGGGGCCGGTGCGGTACACCAGCAGCGGGAAGAACTGTTCCTTGGCCTGTGCCTGCGCGAGCGAGGGCGCCAGCAGGGCGCCGAGGGTGCTGGCCACCAGGGCGGCGGTCAGAGCGAGCGATTTCAGTTTCATGCCTGTCTCCTTATGTGGGCACCTCGGTGCCGGTTTTTACGTACGAACGGGAATTCAGTGGGGGAAGGGCCAGAGCCGCAATTTCTCCTTGGCCGTGGACCACAAGCGCGCCAGCCCGTGCGGCTCCACGATCAGGAAGAACACGATCAGCGCACCGAAGATCATGGTCTCCAGGTGCGAGGCCAGCGCGGTGGAGATCGAGAAGCCCAGCCACCCCGGCAGCTGGTTCAGAAAGAGCGGCAGCAGCACGATGAATGCGGCGCCGAAGAAGCTGCCCATGATCGAGCCGAGCCCGCCGATGATCACCATGAACAGCAGCTGGAACGAGCGGTCGATGCTGAACGCCGCCGGCTCCCACGCACCCAGGTGCACGAAGCCCCACAGCGCGCCGGCCACGCCGACGATGAAGCTGCTCACCGCGAAGGCCGTGAGCTTGGCGTACACCGGTCGGATGCCGATCACGGCGGCGGCCACGTCCATGTCGCGCATCGCCATCCACTCGCGGCCGATGGCGCTGCGCACCAGGTTCTTTGCAAGCAGCGCGAACACCGCCACGAAGATCAGGCAGAACAGGTACTTCTGCACCGGCGACTCGATGGGCACGCCGAACACGTTGAGTCCCGCCACGCTCACCGAACCCGAGGACGAATTGTTGGTGAACCACTGGATGCGCAGGAACGCCCAGTCGGTGAAGAACTGCGCGGCCAGCGTGGCGACTGCAAGGTACAGGCCCTTGATGCGCAGGCTCGGAATGCCGAACAGCACACCGATCACCGTCGCGCACAGGCCGCCCAGCAGCAGCGAGGCAATGAGCGGCATGCCGTCGATGCGCACCTGGAAGTTGTAGGCCGCGTACGCGCCCACCGCCATGAAGGCACCGGTGCCCAGCGAGATCTGCCCGCAGTAGCCCACGAGGATGTTGAGGCCCAGGGCCGCGAGCGAAAGAATGAGGAAGGGCGTGAGGATGGCGCGCATCCAGTAGTCGGACACGCCGATCGGCACCACGACGAAAGCCACGAGCAGCAGCACGAGGATCGCGAGGCGGTCCTGCGCGATCGGGAAGATCTGCTGGTCGGCGCGGTAGCTCGACTTGAACTGGCCGTTTTCTCTATAGAACATTGCTCAGACCCGATCGATGATTTTTTCGCCGAACAGGCCTTGCGGGCGAACCAGCAAGAAGACCAGTGCCAGCACATAAGCAAACCAGATCTCGATGCCGCCACCAAGCATGGGGCCGAGATAGATTTCGGACAACTTCTCGCCCACGCCGATCAGCAGGCCGCCGATGATGGCGCCCGGAATCGATGTGAGCCCGCCGAGGATCACCACCGGCAGCGCCTTCAGCGCCACCAGCGAGAGCGAGAACTGCACGCCCAGCTTGGAGCCCCAGATGATCCCGGCCACCAGTGCCGAGAAGCCGGCCACCGACCACACGATCACCCAGATGCGCTTGAGCGGGATGCCGATCGACTGCGCGGCCTGGTGGTCGTCGGCCACCGCGCGCAGGGCGCGGCCCGTGGCCGTCTTCTGGAAGAAGATCGCCAGCACCACCACGAGCCCTGCCGCCACCAGCGCGGCGATCAGGTCTTCCTGGCTCAGCAGCAGCCCGCCCTGGAAGGTGCCTTCGAGCACCATCAGCGGCTCCTTGGGCATGCCCACATCGATCTTGTAGATGTCGTTGCCGAAGATCGTCTGGCCCACGCCGTCGAGGAAGTAGGCGATGCCCAGCGTGGCCATCAGCAGCGTGATGCCTTCCTGGTTCACCAGCTTGCTGAGCGCGAGCCGCTCGATCAGCCAGGCCACCAAGACCATCACCGCCATCGCGGCAACGAATGCCAGGATGTTCGCAAGGATCTGGTTCTGGAAGCCGAACCACAGCGGGAACCACTCGGAGAAGCGTGCCATGGCCAGCGCCGCGAACAGCACCATCGCGCCTTGTGCGAAGTTGAAGACGCCCGAGGCCTTGTAGATCAGCACGAAGCCGATGGCGATCAGCGAATAGAGCATGCCGACCATGAGGCCGCCGAAGAGGGTTTCAAGAAAAAAGCCCATCGTGTTCTTTCGTGATCAGTGCTCGACGCCGAGGTAGGCGCGGATCACGTCTTCGTTGTTGCGCACTTCATCCGGCGTGCCGTCGCCGATCTTCTTGCCGTAGTCCAGCACCACCACGCGGTCGGAGATGTCCATCACCACGCCCATGTCGTGCTCGATGAGCACGATGGTCGCGCCGAACTCGTCGTTCACGTCGAGGATGAAGCGGCTCATGTCCTGCTTCTCCTCCACGTTCATGCCCGCCATCGGCTCGTCCAGCAGCAGCACCTGCGGCTCCATCGCGAGCGCGCGGCCGAGGTCGACGCGCTTCTGCAGGCCGTAGGGCAGGCGGCCGACCGGCGTCTTGCGGTGCGCCTGGATTTCCAGGAAGTCGATGATGTGCTCGACGAACTCGCGGTGCGCGAGCTCTTCGCGCTCGGCCGGGCCCCAGCGCAGCGCCTGCGCGAACAGGCCGCTCTTCATCTTGAGGTTGCGCCCCGTCATGATGTTGTCGAGCACGCTCATGCCCTTGAACAGCGCCAGGTTCTGGAAGGTGCGCGCCACGCCCATCTCGGCCACCTGGCGCGAGTTCATGTGCTTGAAGGTCTGGCCCCGGAAGGTGATGGAGCCCTGCTGCGGCCAGTACACGCCGTTGATGCAGTTCAGCATCGAGCTCTTGCCCGCGCCGTTCGGCCCGATGATGGCGCGCACCTCGTGCTCGCGCACGTTGAAGCTGATGTCCGTCAGCGCCTTCACGCCGCCGAAGCTCAGCGAGATGTTCTGCACGTCGAGGATGACCTCGCCGTCCTTGCGGCCGCCTCGGGTCGTTGTTGCAAGCATGGAGGCCTCGGTGTGGTTGTGCGCGTTCATGCGGCCGCCTTGACCAGTGGAAAGCGCTTCGCGTCGACGATCTTCAGCGTGGCACTCACCGAGCCCGTGCGTCCGTCCTCGAACTTGACCTGCGTCTCGATGAACTGCTCGGTCTTGCCGCCGTAGAGCGCACTGACCAGCACCGCGTATTTCTCGGCGATGAAGCCGCGGCGCACCTTGCGCGTGCGGGTCAGCTCGTCGTCGTCGGGATCGAGCTCCTTGTGCAGCACCAGGAAGCGCGCGATCTGCGTCTCGCCCATGCCGTCCTCGCTTGCAAGGTCGGCATTCACCTTGGCGATGCAGTCGGCCACCAGCGCCAGAACCTCGGGCTTGCCGGCCAGGTCGACGTAGCCGCCGTACGCCAGCCCGCGGCGCTCGGCCCAGTTGCCGACGGCCTCGTAGTCGATGTTGATGGCGGCGCACACTTCGTCGCGGCCGTTGCCGAAGCACACGGCTTCCTTGATCTGCGGGAAGAACTTGAGCTTGTTCTCGATGTAGTTGGGCGCGAAGATCGCGCCGCCCACGAGCCGGCCCACGTCCTTGGCGCGGTCGATGATGCGCAGGTGGCCCTCGCTGTCGAGCACGCCCGCGTCGCCGGTGTGGAAGTAGCCGTTGGCATCGAGCACCTCGGCGGTGGCGTCGGGGCGCTTGTAGTACTCCTTGAGCACCGACACGCCGCGCACCAGCACCTCGCCGTCCTCGGCGATCTTCAGCTCGATGCCCGGCGCGGCCGTGCCCACGGTCTGCAGCTTGACCTTGCCGTCCTGCTGCAGGCACACGTAGGCGCAGGTCTCGGTCTGGCCGTAGAACTGCTTGAGGTTCACGCCGATGGAGCGGTAGAAGCGGAACAGGTCGGGCCCGATGGCGGCACCGGCCGTATAGGCCACGCGGATGCGGCTCATGCCCAGCACGTTGCGCAGCGGCCCATAGATCAGCAGGTTGCCCAGGCTGTACATGAACCGGTCGCCGGTGCCCACGGGCGCGCCGTTGAGGATGTCCGCGCCCACGCGCTGTGCCAGGGCCATGAACTTCGCGTACAGCCAGCGCTTGGGCGCCGCCGCGTCTTCCATGCGGATCGACACTGCAGTGAGCAAGCCTTCGAAGGTGCGCGGCGGGCCGAAGTAGTAGCTCGGGCCGATCTCGCGCATGTCGTTCATCACCGTCTCGGCCGACTCGGGGCAGTTGAGCGTGAAGCCGCCCACCAGCCACTGCGCCACCGAGAACAGGTGGTCGCCCACCCACGCCATCGGCAGGTAGCTCATGATGTTGTCGCCGGGGCCGAGCCTGTCGGTCTCCACGCCGCCGCGACCCGCTGCGATGAAACTCGCATGCGTCTGGCACACGCCCTTGGGGCGCCCGGTGGTGCCCGAGGTGTAGAGGATCACGCCCACGTCGGTGGCTTCGCCGCCGGCCACGGCGCGGTCGTAGTAGCCCAGGTTGGCCTTGTCGAATTCGCGACCCAGCGCGCGCAGCTGTTCGTAGCTCATCAGCCCCGGCTGGTCGTAGTGGCGCAGGCCCTTGGGGTCGTCGTAGATGATGTGGCGGATGCCGTGCTGCTGGTCTTTTTGCAACTCGCGGCACTCGAGCAGCTTGTCGACCTGCTCCTGGTCTTCGACGACCACGAACTCCACGGCCGCGTCCTGCAGCATGAAGACCATTTCACTCGCCACCGCGTCCTGGTACAGCGGCACCGGCACGCCGCGCAGGCTTTGCGCGGCGATCACCGCCATGTAGAGGTGTGGCCGGTTGGCGCCGACGATGGCGAGGTTGTCGAAGGCCTTGAAGCCGAGGCTCGCGAGGCCGCAGGCCATTTCGCGCACTTCCTGCGCCACGGCGTTCCAGGTCCAGGTTTGCCAGATGCCGAGGTCCTTCTCGCGCACGGCGGGCGCCTCGGGTTGGGCCTCGGCATGCGCGAGCAGCAGACGGGGGAAGGTGGGGGCGGTTGTTTGCACAGTGGGCGGATCGTAGGTCTCACTTTGACGCCCGGTTGTCATTCCAACGACAATCCTAGGGACACTACTCCCCGGAGTTTCCCGATGCCTCACGGCAATCTCAACCACAACGTGCTCGGCGGTTCGATCAAGGATCGCGTGCGTCCCGCCAATGCCGCGGAACTCGAAGGCATCCCCTGGCTGCCCACGCTCACGCCCGCCGAGCGCCGCCGCGCCGAAGCCGCGCTGGTTGTGGGCGAGGCCGAGCCCGGCGACCTGGTGTGCCGCGTCGGGCGCTCGCCCACCTACTGGTTCGGCGTGGTCGAGGGGTTGCTCAAGATGAGCAACGACAACGCCGACGGCGGCTCGGTCACCTACACCGGCGTGCCGCCAGGCGGCTGGTTCGGCGAAGGCACGGTGATGAAGCGCGAGCCCTACCGCTACAACATCCAGGCGCTGCGGCGCAGCCTGGTGGCGGGGCTGCCGATCGAAAGCTTCCACTGGCTGCTCGACCACTCCATCGGCTTCAACCGCTTCGTGATGAACCAGCTGAATGAGCGGCTGGGCCAGTTCATCGCGGCGCTGGAGATCGACCGGCTCAACAACCCTGACGCGCGCGTGGCACGCAACCTGGTGTCGCTGTTCAATCCGGTGCTGTACCCGGGCGTAGGCGAGGTGCTGCGCATCACGCAGCAGGAGCTGGCCTACCTGGTCGGCCTCTCGCGCCAGCGCGTGAACGAGGCGCTGAACGGCCTCTCGGCACAGGGCCTGATCCGCGTGGAGTACGGTGGGCTGCGCGTGCTCGACCTGCCGGGCTTGCGCGCGACCGCGATGTCGAACAAGAAGAACGCCTCGGCGGAAACGGAAAACACATGACCCTCAAAGACCAGCTCCAGGTGGTGCCCGCGAACGCGGAAGCCGCCTTCATCTCGCCGTCAGAGGCGCCGAAGACGAAGGCCGAGGACGCCGACCCGACGCTGCAGGAGGCCATCGAACGCAACGAGGCGTTGAACGAGAAGCTCGATGCGCTCAACGAAATACTGGCCAAGCCGCTCAGCGAAATTCTGGCCGACCGCGAGAAGTCCGAAGAGGCCGCGCTCGCGTGGGACCGCTTCGGCGCGATGTGGATGCTCTCGCAGCGCGCGATGCGACGCGTGGCGCTCGACCTTGCGGCGCAGCTCGGCGTGAGCGAGGAAGAAGTCGTCGCGCGTGCCATGGCCAATGCCAATGCGGTACTCAACGGCGCAGACGAGGTCGACCTCGACGGCACCATCGCGCCCGCGCAGCTGCAGCACATCGCCCGCCACCGCAACTTCCTGCGCAAGCAGTTCCGTACCGGTTGAGCACCAGGGCCTCTCGATACCGCTTAACCTCCCCGCCTTCGTTCAAGAAAGAGCTTCCGATGACCGCTTCCCGCCTCACCCTTATCACCGGCGCCTCGCGTGGCCTGGGCCGTGCCATGGCCGAACAGCTGCTGCAGGCCGGCCACACGGTGCTGGGCATCTCGCGCAAGCAGGATCCGGCGCTTGCTGAGGTAGCCAAGGCCGCCGGCGCCGAACTCGTGCAATGGGAGCAGGACCTGTCCGACCCGGTCGCCGCGGCAGCCCGCGTGTCGGCTTGGCTCAAGACCATTGACGCGCAACGCTTCGACAGCGTCACGCTCATCAACAACGCCGGCACCGTCGGCAACCCCGCGCCGCTGTCCAGCGCCGTCGAGGCCGAGCTGTCGCTGGCCCTGCGCATCGGCCTCGAAGCGCCGATGCTGCTGACGGCCGCGTTCCTGGGCGCGACGCGCGAATGGCGTGGTGCACGCAAGGTGCTGAACATCTCGTCGGGCCTGGGCCGCAACGCCATGGGCAGCCAGGCGCCTTACTGCGCGTCCAAGGCCGGCATGGACCATTTCTCGCGCGCCGTGGCGCTGGAAGAAGCGAATGCACCGAACGGTGCGCGCATCGTCTCGCTGGCGCCTGGCATCGTCGACACCGACATGCAGGTGCAGCTGCGCGGCGCATCGGCCGAGAAGTTTCCGGACCGCACGCGCTTCGTGAGCATGAAGGAGGACGGCCGGCTCGACAGCCCCGCCACCGCGGCGGCCAAGGTGCTCAACTACCTGGCGCGCGAAGACTTCGGCAACAACCCCGTGGCCGATGTGCGCGATCCGGCCTGAACGCAGAAGAAGCGAGCGAGCACACCATGGCCACCGCCAAGTCGATCGACGCCAACGACTACAAGCTCTTCCCGTCGCCGAGGAACGTGCATCGCATCGTCTTCGAGCATCAGGTCTTCGTGCCGTATCCGTACGCGCTGATCGTGATGGATGAGTTCTACTTCAAGGGCCGCTACAGCCTGTTCTCGGCCTGCAGGATGAGCGACGGGAAGATGGGGCAGGTGGCGACGTTCGAGGACGCGGCGGACGTGGAAATCTTCAACAGGAAGTTCACGCCGGACTGAGCCCGGTATTTCTCCCCCTTCCGGGGGGAGGGCAGGGGTGGGGGCAAGCGGCGCATCCATCGCTCATGGCATGTTCGGCGCCGTCAACCCCCAATCCCCACCTTCCCCCAAAGGGGGAAGTGGCGAGAAGGGCTATTCGATCGTCGCGCCCGAGGCTTGCACGATCCCCTTCCACTTCTCGTAGTCGGTCTTCAGCAGCGCGCCGAACTGCTCCGGCGTCATGCTTTGCGGCTCTGCGCCCTGGGCAATGATGGCCGCCTTCATTTCGGGCGTGGCCAGTAGCTTGTTGATCGCTGCATTCAGCGTGGCGACGACGTCCTTGGGCGTGCCGGCCGGCACGAAGACGCCGTACCAGGTGCTCACGTCGAAGTCCTTGTAGCCCAGCTCGGCCACGGTGGGCGTGTCGGGCAGCGAGGTGCTGCGCTTGGCGGAGGTGACCGCCAGCGGGCGCAGCTTGCCGGCCTTGATCTGGGCCATGGCCGAGGGCACCGACGACACCATCAGGTCGACGTTGCCAGCGAGCACGTCCATCATGGCCGCGTTGGAGCCCTTGTAGGGCACGTGGCGCATCTTGATCTTGGCGGCGCCGTTGAAGATCTCGCCGGCCAGGTGGATGGTGGTGCCGTTGCCTGGCGAGCCGTAGGTGACCGTGTCGGGCGCGGCGCGCGCAGCCGTGACCACGTCGTTCAGCGTCTTGAACTTCGAGTTGGCCTGCGTGACGATCACCACCGGCGTGTAGGCCACGTGGGCTACGGCGGTCAGGTCCTTCACCGGGTTGTAGCTCAGGTTCTTGTAGAGCCAGGGCGCGACGACCATGTTGTCCTTCTGGCCCATCACGATGTCGTAGCCCGTGGGCGCGGCGCGCGCGGCCTCGGCAATGCCGATGGTGCCGCCGGCACCTGCGCGGTTGTCAGGCACCACGGTCCAGTGGTTCGCCTCGGTGAGCTTCTGGGCCACGAGGCGCGCCAGGATGTCGGTGCCGCCTCCGGGCGGGAAGGGCACGATCATGCGGATGGGCTTGGCGGGGTAGGACTGCGCCTGTGCAGCCGTGGCAAAGGCCAGGGGAAGTGCCAGCGCGAGGGCCAGCGAGCGGATGAGTTTGCGGATCATGGGGTTGTCTCTGTATGGGGGCGAATCGGGTTGCAGACTTGAGGCCTCGTCGGGCACTGCACCGGGGTGCAGTGTGCCGGAAGCGGAGCCGCAGGGTTTTCGTGGTTCGCGAAGGGCCTCTTCTCGGGCTGCGGCGGCTCCGCAACGTGCATTGCTTCACGAATTGCGCACGTGCGCACGCGATGGCTACTTTGGGTTGCTTTCGGGGTGGCCAGAGCGGGTTACATAATCCAACAAAACGGCCCCCCAGACCCTGAGGGCGGCCAATCAGGGAGTCTCATGTTCATCTTCGATCGTGCGAGTGCGCGTGCTCGCCCGCGCCCGTGAAAAGGCGCGTCACCCTCCGCTCGCCCTTGGGCGACGCGTTGCAGTTCCATCGCCTGGCCGGGCGCGAAGCGCTGCACCAGCTCTTCGAATTCGACGTCGACTTGCTGGGCCACAGCAACGCCATCGACCCGAAAGCCCTGCTCGGCAAGACGGCCACCGTGGCGATGGAAACCGAGCGCGGCGACCTGCGTTATCTCGGCGGCATCGTCACCTGCTTCGGCCTGATCGAAGAAGACGCGCGCCAGTCCTTCTACGAGATGAAGCTGCGTCCATGGCTGTGGCTGGCAACACGTCGGAGCGACTTCCGGGTCTTCCAGGGCAAAACCGTCCCCGACATCCTCACCGAAGTGCTCGACAGCTACGGCTACCCCATCGAGAAGAGGCTCAGCCGCGAATACCGGTCGTGGGACTACTGCGTGCAGTATCACGAAAGCGATTTTTCGTACATCTCGCGCCTGTGCGAATTGGAAGGCATCTACTACTACTTCAGGCACGAAGCAGAGCGGCACGTGCTGATGTTCGCGGACGACATCGCCATCTCCCACGATCCGTTGCCCGGAGGCGATACCGTGCGCTTCCACCCGCTGGAGAAAGCGGGCATGACCGGAGGTGGCTCAAGTCCGAGCGAGTGCATCTATGAATGGCAGTCCGGCGAAGAAATCCGCCCGGGGTTTCATTTCACCAACGACTACGACCCCCTCAAGCCCAGGGCGGACCTTTCCAACCAACGTCAAATGCCCCCAGGCCATGCCCATGACTCCTTCGAACTGTACGAATGGCCTGGTGGCTACAAGCAGCACAACGACGGCGAAGCCTACGCGCGCATCCGTACTGAAGAACAGTTGAGCGAGCGCAGTGCTGCGAGCGGGCATTCCAACAGGCGCGATCTGGCGCCGGGCCACACCTTCCAGCTCGCCAGCCACCCGAGGGAAGACCAGAATCAGAAATACCTTCTGACGGGCGTCGAGTACGAGCTGCAGGAAAATCTTCAAGCCAGCGAAGGTGCCGACGCCTCCGAAGGCTCCGTTCAGCGCTTCGCCTTCAAGGCGCAGCCCGTGACTTACGCATGGCGACCGCCGCGCACCACGCCCAGGCCGCGCACACGTGGCCCGCAGACGGCCATCGTGGTCGGCCCGGAGAACGAAGAAATATGGGCCGATCGGTACGGCCGCGTCAAAATCCAGTTCTACTGGGATCGTCTGGGTCAGCGTAACGAGAACTCCAGTTGCTGGGTGCGCGTGGCCATGTCTTGGGCCGGCGCGACCTTCGGCACCGCGGCCTTGCCGCGCATCGGCCAGGAAGTCATCGTCGATTTCCTGAGCGGCGATCCGGACTACCCCATCATCACAGGGCGTGTGTTCAATGCCGAGAACATGCCCGCGTGGCACCTGCCCGATCAGAAGAACCTCTCGGGCATTCGCAGCCGCGAACTGAGTCCAGAAGGCAGTTCTGGCGGGACGCGCGGCAATCATCTGGCGCTGGACGACCATCCCGGAAAAATCCAGGCCCAGCTCAAGAGCGATCACCTCAGCAGCAGCCTGAGCCTGGGCCACATCGGCCGCATCGACGACACGGCAGGCCGCAAAGACGACCGAGGCCAGGGCGCCGAACTGCGCACCGATGGCCATGCCGCGGTGCGCGCAGCCAGGGGCCTGCTGCTCACCACCGAGACACGGCCCCATGCGCAGGGCCACATCACCGATCTGGGCGAAACGGTCGCGCGCCTGACGGCCGCGCGCGATCTGCATGAACGCCAGAGCCAGACCGCCCAGCAGGCCAAGGCGCACGGGGCGGGCGATCAGGACGCCGTCACCCAAGCGCTGAAGGAACAGAACGACGCCATCAAGGGCAGGGGTGGCGACAGGCAGGAGGGCCGGTTTCCGGAGCTCGACGAACCCCATCTGGTGATCGCCAGTGCGGCGGGCATCCAGAGCACGGCGGCAGGCGCCACGCACATCGCCAGCATCACCCACAACGCATTGAGCAGCGGTGGCCACACCAGCATCAGCGCGGGCAAGAGCTTCCTGGCCAGCGTGAAGGAAGCCGTGCGCCTGTTCGCCTACAAGTCCATCCGCCTGACTGCGGCGACCGCCGGCATCGACATCGTCGCCCTGCAAAACAGCATCAACCTCCTGGCGAAGCTCGACATCAAGCTGGAGGCCGAAAAGATCAGCATCACCGCCAAGGAAGAGATCCTGATCAACGGGGGCAGCAGCTTTACCAGGTGGAACGCCTCGGGGATCGTGCATGGCACCCGCGGGCTTTGGCGCGAGCATGCGGGGGTCCACAGCTTTGCGGGGCCTATGAGTATGGAAAAACTTCTGCGGATGCAAGGCGTCGGTCACGACGACAAATACAGCGTTCGCTTCGCCCCTCTTGGCAGCGACGAAGTCTTCAAGCATGTGGAAATGGCAGGGCTGCCTTACAAAATCCTTGACGAGCGGCAAGCCATCACGGCCGAAGGGATCATTCCGGACGACGGACGACTTCCAAGAATCACCTTCGAGACGCCCGACGAGGCGACGTTGATCGTGGGCGAAGAGACGTGGGACTGGAACCCAGTTCCCACGATTCGCACGCGGCAGAGCGATCCCAATACCGCCGAAATAGAAAGCCAGGAGGCCGTCGAGAGCGATGGCGTGGACGACGGCTTGGACACCGTCGAAAACTCAAAGTACGCCCAATCAGGAGTCGGTTCTGGCCTCAACCATTTTCTTTCTGAATCCGCGGTGGAAGCCCACCTGAATGGACTGGCCTGAGTTCTTGGATATGACATGTCAAAGCTGATATCCGCTACCTATCACCCCAACATCGAAGTCGCGGAGTTCATCTGTGAGGATGGCCGCCATTTGCTGCGCTCCGGTGGAACACTGCCATGGCGAATCAACAACCCCGGCGACTTGACGGCTCGAATGGTAGGTGGCGCGCCCGCCCCCAGGAAGGCCAAAGGCTATGTGGGGTTTGCCACGACCAAGTCCGGCAGAACCTTCCTGATCTTTCCCGATGAGGATTCCGGGCGAGCAGAGCTGAAGGCAAACCTGAAACGCTTGCACGGCGATCGAACCATCCCCGAAGCCATTCCTGTCTATGCCCCCAAGGGGGAAAACAACACGGAAAAATACGCAAACGACCTGCTCCGCACGAGCGGCATTCCGGCCGACCGGAAGCTCAGCGAATGCACCGACGCCGAGCTCGAAAAGATAGTGGACAGCATCTCGGAAATCGAGGGCTACCACGCCAAGCCTGAAACCCGCAAGGAAACATGGGTGGTCGTGAGCACGATCAACGCCACCAATGGCAGCCAGCCCTTGCCCGACACGGAAATCATCCTGCAAAGAGGAAGCAGGGAGGAAAAGGTCAAATCCGATGCCACAGGCCGCTTCCCGTTGGTGATCCATCCTTCGGACAAGGCCGCTGTGCACGTCAAGGTCACAGACCCGAAGACCAAGGAGCCCGTGAAGGTCGGGACGATTCAAGGCGACACCGGGCAGGACTTCAATCTTCTGGCGAAGTTCAGAAAATGGAAAGGTGTCGCTGGGTCGGAGAAGATCAACAGTTCCACGCTGGACCAAAAGAAGCCGATGAGCTACGTGGTGCAGCCCGGAGACAGCCTGGGAAAGATCGCGAAGCTGTATCGCACCAGCGTTGCCGCAATCAAGGATGCCAACGAGTTGAGCAGCGACCGGATCTATCCTGGCGAAGTGCTGCTGATTGGTGGGAGGGGCAAGGAGCCTGGCGCAGCACAGTCGGCTTCAATTTCCACCGCACCAAAAGCTGCATCAGCAAGCACGCCACTAATTCCGAAAGCCCGACCTCGTGCTGCTCCGCCAGCAGCGCCTATTCCGTCAAGCACGCAACCCTCGGATTCGGAACGATCCAAGGAGGGAACGGGAAAGGTCTTGGCACTGATCAATCCGTGGCCTGGGCGAGCGCCGTGGATGCCTATTGCGATTGTGGAGGCGAAGCTTAGAGCTGGTGAAACCGAATCTACTCTGCAAGAAAAAATAAATTATCACGTCGAAATCAACGATGGCTTGAAATCTCTGAACGGGAACAGCAACGCGTGGTGTGCTGCTTTTGTCAATTGGTGTCTGTCGCAGGCAAAATATCCGATCGACAATATCGGTTTTCCCAATCACAAAGCTGCGAAGGCACGTGCGCACAGTTTTTATGAAGTAGACGGTCCCAAAGAGAAGTCAGAAAAAACAGCGCGCATGATCCGAAATCCCTTGTTTGTTGAGCTGGACAAGCCAATATATGGCGCCATTGCAATGGTTACATCAAAATCTGATCACGGGCATCATGTGGGATTTGTATATGCAAAAAACGGCTCCAATGGGTTGATATTGCTTGGCGGGAATCAAGATCAGCAAATAAATTTTTCGTACTTCAATATCGCGCCTGTTGCTGCGCGTACAACAAAAAATAAAGATGGGAAGAAGGTCGTGCATAAAGGTGACCCTAATCATTTGAAGTACTTCGTGCCAATTGCATATTATGAGCAGGCTAAGAAGGATATTTCTGACCCTGGGCTGGAAGAGATGAAAGCAGTCGAAATAAATAAAAGAATGGGAATCGATGCTGGAAAATCTAATGCGAATAAAGAAACCCCAACACTCACTTGACATGACTTATTTTTGGCGGTCATCACTGCAGCGATTGCTATGGAAGGCGACGACATTTTTTGCCTTGCTTTTTAAATCTACTTCCTTTGCTTTTGCAGGATATGCTGGTGGCCCTTATGTCGTATGGGTAAATCTTGATCATTCTCCCGACAAAAGGAGGATCGATGGGGTGATTGCTGATTACGCGACGAGTAAGGCAGTTAACTGCGATGGACAGTGGAAAATGGGGGATTCTTTACTGTATATGAAGAAGCGCCCTCCATTGATTGATAATGATTTAGTTGAGGGTGTTTTTTTGAGAAAAAACAGTGCTCAAAAAAAACGATTGAACTTCGCATTGAGGAATTATAGGGATATTGATTTTCATCACCACGACGGCCTTGATGGCATTATTGCGTATACGACTCAAGGCGACGCAAAAATGATGAGCTTGACAACGGGGAAAAATAAAATTGAATCCGTAACCATTGCGTCGCATGGTAATCGTCCTGCGAAGGAGGACATAGAAGATGCGTTCTGTGCACTCCTCCCTCCAATAACTCGCGCGCCGTAGGATTGGATTGGATTGGAAGAGATGGGATGGTGGTGGTTTACTCCAATAAAGGTGGGTCGCATATGATGAATTTCGTAACGGGAGCTGAGTGTGACGAATTTTTTGTTCTTCAAAAGTGTGGTTTTTGCATCTTGGGCGGCCTTTTTGTTTGGTTTTTCTTTGAACTCATTTGCGGGATATAGGGATGATCGACTGGTGGTTTGGGTGAACCTGGAGAGAGGGGGCAAGGGGTTGAATGTTGATGAGGTAATTCATGATTTCATACATTCAGGTCGAGTTGATTCGAGTTGCGGCGTGCGCTGGGAGCAGTGGGGGTCAACCTTGTATATGAGGAAGCGCCCTGATGGAATTACTGATGATCTGATTCGAAAGGTTTTTATTGAAAAAGACAGGCCATCGCTTCAGCGTTTGAATCACTTGCTAAAATCGTTCAAAGATCCCGAAATTGGGGCGGATGAAGGATTGGATGGCGTCGTGGTTTACTCCAGCAAAGGTGGGGCTCGCATGATGAATTTCATAAGAGGTAGGAAGAAGATCAAAAGCTACTCGTTGGCTTCGAACAATTCCTTGGTTAAGGCTCAAGATGTCGAAGAAGCGTTTTGCGTGCTTTTGCCTCCCACAACCCGCGCGCCGTAGAGCTTTCGATCGCTCCACGGCTCGTGCGAGCAACTAGCGCGGTATTGACACCGGCCGCCGCGAGGCAAATACTTCACCGAATGGTTGAGTATTTTTGGCTCGCCCGCCGCGCGTCCACCGCGCAATGGGCTTCACAGGAGACTCCCATGCTCGGAAACATCAACGCCGTGGCCAACCTCGCGGTGAAAGACCTGGCCGTGGCGCGCCGCTTCTACGAAGGCACGCTGGGCCTGACGCAGGTCGATGCGCAAGGCGAGGAGGTGATCGTCTATCGCAGCGGCACTACGCGGATCAACGTCTACCGTTCCTCATTCGCCGGCACCAACCAGGCCACGGCCGTGACCTGGTCGGTCGATGGCGATATCGAGCGGCTCGTGGCGGCGCTCAAGGCCAAGGGCGTGCGCTTCGAGCACTACGACATGCCCGGCATGAAGCTCGAAGGCGACATCCATGTCATGGACCACATGAAGGTCGCCTGGTTCAAGGACCCGGACGGCAACATCCTCAACCTGATCAACGGCTGATGAGGATGCCGCGCCCGAACCCGGTTCAGCCGAAGTTCTTCGCCGCGAAGTCCCAGTTCGCCAGCTTGGCCAGGAAGGTCTCGACGAACTTCGGGCGCAGGTTGCGGTAGTCAATGTAGTAGGCGTGTTCCCACACGTCCACCGTCAGCACCGGGGTGTCGCCGGTGGTCAGCGGCGTGCCCGCGGCGCCCGTGTTCACGATGTCCACCGACCCGTCGGCCTTCTTCACCAGCCACGTCCAGCCCGAGCCGAAGTTGCCTACGGCCGACTTCACGAAGGCTTCCTTGAACGCGTCGTAGCTGCCCCACTTGGCATCGATGGCCTTGGCCAGGGCGCCGGTCGGAGCGCCGCCGCCCTGGGGCTTCATGCAGTTCCAGAAGAAGGTGTGGTTCCAGATCTGTGCGGCGTTGTTGTAGATACCGCCGCTGGACTTCTTGACGATCTCCTCGAGCGTCATCGATTCGAACTCGGTGCCCTTCTGCAGGTTGTTGAGGTTCACCACGTAGGCGTTGTGGTGCTTGCCGTAGTGGTATTCGAGGGTTTCCTTCGAATACTCGGGCGCCAGTGCGTCGAGGGCGTACGGCAAGGGAGGGAGCATGTGTTCCATGGTGGGTTTCCTTTGGTGGTGATGAAAAAAATCAGGTGCCCTGCCTGGGGCTGACCTGGTAGGCGCAGCGCCGCGCGCCTGCGAGCACGTGCTCGACGCGGCTGACGCTCACGTCGGGCCCCAGCACCGCGTCGAAAAGCTGCAGTTCGCTGCGGCAAAAGCCTGTGCAGGCCTGTGCCGCGGTGCAGATGGGGCAGTGGTTCTCGATGAAGAGGAAGCCGTCGCCCTCGGGCCGGAACTCGGCCATGTAGCCTTCGCGGCTGCGAATGTCGGCCAGCCGCTCCAGCCGCGTCTGGAGGCTGCGCGCGCCGCGCAGGGCCTCGGCGTAGTTGGCGCGCATGGTGTCTTCGCGCGCGGCGATGAGCTGGTCCATGCCGGTGTTTCCGAACACGCGGATCACGGCACTGATCATCTGCACCGTCATCTCGGCATGCGTGTCGGGAAAGCGCTTGTGGCCTTCGCCGGTGAGCCGCCAGATCTGCGTCGGCCGCCCGCGCCCGCCGGGGCGGCTTTGCGCATCGACCAGGCCGTCGGCCTCCAGCTTGACCATCTGCTGGCGCACCGCTTCCACCGTGACCTTCAGCACCTTGGCGATGTCGGGAATGCCGAGCGCCCCGCGCGTCTTGAGCGTGGACAGGATGCGGTCGGCCGGCTGGTGCGGCAACCAGGCGGGCTTGGCGTCGATGGGGACGGGCATGGACGGCTTCGTGGGGGATGCGCAGGATCGACCTGCCATTTATCAAGCAAACGCTTTGATTATTGAGCAAGGCCGCGAACGCTGTCGAGGACTGCGGCGCGATGACCTCGGCAGGCCGCGGGGCTATCGGGGACGGGGGCGCGTTTTTACGTTTTCTTTATGCGGCCCCACGGACTCTGTTCCCCGTTTTTATGCACCGCTGCCGAGACTGAAGGTCTTGAATTTCGCTGCAGGAGTTGATGAATGGACATCGTCTGGATGGGCGCCTTGGTGGCGCTGTGGGCCGTGGTGGGGGCCATGGTGGTCGGGCTGAACAGGCTCGATGCGCCGAAGAACCCGTCGAACAAGGCGTCGAACGCCGCCGATGGAGCCGCGTCGTGATCAGCCTCGAAGTTCTTTACGGCTTCGGCGCGTTGATCGCCGTGGTTCTTTTCGCGTACCTGGTGTTCGCGCTGATCTGCGCGGAGGAATTCTGAAATGACTTCCTCCGCCTGGGGCCTGCTGGCCCTTTTCCTGGTGCTGCTGGGCCTGCTCGCATGGCCGGTGGGCAAGTTCCTTGCCGCGCTGTGCAACGAGCGCGTGCCGCGCTGGATGCAGCGCGTCGAGGCGCCGCTCTACAAGCTCGCCGGCACCAAGCCCGAGCAGCCGATGCACTGGCTGCGCTATGCCTTCGCGCTGCTGGCCTTCAATGCCATTGGCGCGATCTTCGTCTATGCGCTGCAGCGCCTGCAGGCGTGGCTGCCGCTCAACCCCGCGGGCATGGCGGCCGTGTCGCCCGACTCGGCCTTCAACACCGCGGTGAGCTTCGTCTCCAACACCAACTGGCAGGGCTACGGCGGCGAGTCGACCATGAGCTATCTCACGCAGATGCTCGGGCTCTCGGTGCAGAACTTCTTCTCCGCCGCCACCGGCATCGCCGTGGCCTTCGCGCTGGTGCGCGGCTTCGCGCGCCGCGGCGACGGCAAGGGGCTGGTGGGCAACTTCTGGGCCGACATCACGCGCGTCACGCTGTGGGTGCTGGTGCCGATCTCCTTCGTGCTCGCCGTGGTCTTCGTCGGCCAGGGCGTGATCCAGAACTTCGACGGCTACAAGGAGGTGAGCACGCTCGAAACCACCGCCTTCCAACAGCCGAAGAACGGTGCCGACGGCCAGCCACTGAAGGATGAAAAGGGCCAGCCGGTGATGGAAGACGCCACCACCAAGACGCAGACGCTCGCCATGGGCCCGGTCGCTTCGCAGGAAGCCATCAAGATGCTCGGCACCAACGGCGGCGGCTTCTTCAACGCCAACTCGGCGCACCCGTACGAGAACCCGACGGCGCTGGTGAACCTGCTGCAGATGCTCGCCATCTTCCTGATTCCGGCGGCGCTGTGCTTCACCTTCGGCCACGTGGTGGGCGACATGCGCCAGGGCTGGGCCGTGCTCGCGGCGATGACGGTGATGTTCGTCGTTGCCGTCATCGTCATCACGCCCGCCGAGCAGGCCGGCAACCCGCTGCTGACTTCGCTGGGCGTCGACCAGATGCACGGCGCGCTGCAGGCCGGCGGCAACATGGAAGGCAAGGAGGTGCGCTTCGGCATCGATGCCTCCTCGCTCTTCGCCGCCATCACCACGGCCGCTTCCTGCGGCGCGGTCAACGGCATGCACGACTCGCTCACCCCGATGGGCGGCATGGTGCCGCTGGTACTGATGCAGCTCGGCGAGGTGGTGTTCGGCGGCGTGGGCTCGGGCCTGTACGGCATGCTGGTCTTCGCGATGCTCGCGGTGTTCATCGCCGGCCTGATGATCGGCCGCACGCCCGAGTACCTCGGCAAGAAGATCGAGGTGCGCGAGATGAAGCTGATCTCCATCGCCATCCTGGTCACGCCGATCCTGGTGCTGGCGGGCACGGCGGTGGCGGTGATCGCGGGCGCGGGCAAGGCCGGCATCGCGAACCCCGGCGCGCATGGTTTCTCCGAAATCCTGTATGCGCTGACCTCGGCCGCCAACAACAACGGCAGCGCCTTCGCGGGCCTGTCGGCCAACACGCCGTTCTACAACGGGCTGCTCGCGCTGGCCATGTGGCTCGGCCGCTTCGCGATGATCGTGCCGGTGCTCGCCGTGGCCGGCGCGCTCGCGGCCAAGAAGCGCCTGCCCGTCACCAGCGGCACGCTGCCCACGCACGGCCCGCTGTTCGTCTCGCTGCTGATCGGCACGGTGCTGCTGGTCGGCTTGCTCAACTACGTGCCGGCATTGGCCCTCGGGCCGATCGTCGAACACCTCGTGCTCTGGAAATAAGGAGCGCACCATGACTGTCCACACCAAAACATCTCTTTCGCTGTTCGACGCAGCGCTGGTCAAGCCCGCCCTGTGGGGCGCCTTCGCCAAGCTGAATCCGCGCACCCAGTGGCGCAACCCGGTGATGTTCATCGTCTACATCGGGAGCATCCTCACCAGCCTGCTCTGGGTGCACGCGCTGAGCTTTCCCGGTGACACCGGCATGAAGCCCGCCTTCGTGCTGGCCGTGACCATCTGGCTGTGGTTCACCGTGCTGTTCGCGAACTTCGCGGAAGCCTTGGCCGAGGGCCGCAGCAAGGCGCAAGCGGCTTCGCTGCGCGGCCTGCGCAAGGACACCTGGGCCAAGAAGCTCCATGAGCCGCATCACGGCGCGCAGTGGCTTCCCGAACAGGCGCCCAACCTGCGCAAGGGCGACGTCGTGCTGGTCGAGACCGGCGACGTGATTCCGCTCGACGGCGAAGTCATCGAAGGCGTGGCCTCGGTCGATGAAAGCGCCATCACCGGCGAGTCGGCGCCCGTGGTGCGCGAATCGGGCGGCGACTTCTCGGCCGTCACCGGCGGCACCCGCGTGCTGTCGGACTGGCTGGTGGTGCGCATCTCGGTCAACCCGGGCGAGTCCTTCCTCGACCGCATGATCGGCATGGTCGAGGCCGCCAAGCGGCAGAAGACGCCGAACGAGATCGCGCTGACTATCCTGCTGATCGCGCTCACCCTCGTGTTCCTGATGGTCACGGTCACGCTGTTGCCGTTCTCCATCTTCAGCGTGGAGGCCGCGGGCGCCGGCACCGTGGTGTCGCTCACCGCGCTGGTCGCGCTGCTGGTGTGCCTCATTCCGACGACCATCGGCGGGCTGCTGTCGGCCGTGGGCGTGGCCGGCATGAGCCGCATGATGCAGGCCAACGTGATCGCCACCTCGGGCCGCGCGGTGGAAGCGGCTGGCGACGTCGACGTGCTGCTGCTCGACAAGACCGGCACCATCACGCACGGCAACCGCCAGGCCAGCGCATTCCTGCCCGCGCCGGGGGTGACCAAGGCGCGCCTCGCGCGCGCCGCGATGATGGCCTCGCTGGCCGACGAGACGCCCGAGGGCCGCAGCATCGTCGAGCTCGCGCGCCGCGAAGGCCTGGAGCCGACGCCGGTGGAAGGTGCCCGCTTCGTCGCCTTCACCGCGCAGACGCGCATGAGCGGCGCCGATCTGCCGGCCGCGCCGAACAGCCTGGACACCGACCTCGTGCTGCTGCGCAAGGGTGCGGTCGACGCGGTGCGCCGCCACGTCGAGGCCATCGGCGGCACGGCGGCGCAAGAGGTGCTTCGCGCGGCCGAGGAAACGGCCCGCCGCGGCAGCACGCCGCTGGCCGTGGCCGAGGGCAACCGCGTGCTCGGCATCGTCGAGCTCAAGGACATCGTCAAGACCGACATCAAGGAGCGCTTCGCCGAGCTGCGCCGCATGGGCATCAAGACGGTGATGATCACCGGCGACAACAAGCTCACCGCAGCAGCCATCGCCGCCGAAGCCGGCGTGGACGACTTCCTGGCCGAGGCCACGCCCGAGGACAAGCTCGCGCTCATCCGCCAGTACCAGTCCGAAGGCCGCCTCGTGGCCATGACCGGCGACGGCACCAACGACGCCCCCGCGCTCGCGCAGGCCGACGTGGCCGTGGCCATGGGCAGCGGCACGCAGGCCGCGAAGGAGGCCGGCAACATGGTCGACCTCGACTCCAACCCGACCAAGCTGCTGGAAGTGGTGGAGACCGGCAAGGCGCTGCTGATGACGCGCGGCTCGCTCACCACCTTCTCGATCGCGAACGACGTGGCGAAGTACTTCGCCATCATCCCGGCGATCTTCATCTCGACCTATCCGCAGCTGGGCGCGCTCAACGTGATGCGGCTGGCGAGCCCGTCGTCGGCGATCCTGAGCGCGGTGATCTTCAACGCGCTGGTGATCGTGTTCCTGATTCCGCTGGCGCTCAAGGGCGTGCGCTACCGGCCGGTGGGCGCCGCCGCGCTGCTGCGCCGCAACCTGGCCATCTACGGCCTGGGCGGCCTGCTCGTGCCTTTCATCGGCATCAAGCTGATCGACTGGCTGCTTGTCGCCGTGCATCTCGTCTGAGGAGTATTCCGTCATGAACAACAACATCGTCAATGGCAACGGCAATGGCAGCGAGGGCGGCATCGTCCGCCCCGCGCTCGTGCTCTTCGTGCTGCTGAGCGCGCTCACCGGCCTGATCTATCCGATGGCCGTCACCGGCGTTGCGAAGACGGCGTTCCCCGCGCAGGCGGACGGCAGCCTCATCGTGCTCGACGGCACCGTGGTGGGCTCCAAGCTCATCGGCCAGAACTTCAGCGATCCGAAGCACTTCTGGAGCCGCCCCTCGGCCACCGCGCCGCAGCCCTACAACGCGAGCGCTTCGGGCGGCTCCAACCAGGGCCCGCTCAACCCCGCGCTGACCGATGCGGTGAAGGCGCGCGTGGAAGCGTTGCGCGCGGCCGATCCGGACAACACTGCGCCGGTGCCCGTCGACCTGGTCACGGCCTCGGCCAGCGGGCTCGATCCCGACATCAGCCTCGCCGCCGCTCAGTACCAGGTGGCGCGGGTGGCGCGCGTGCGCGGCATGCCGCTGTCCGAGGTCCAGTCGCTGACCGACAGGAACACGCAGAAGCCGCTGCTGGGCTTTCTGGGCGAGGCGCGCGTCAATGTGCTGGCGTTGAACATCGCGCTCGATGCCGCTTCGGGTTCCTTCAGCCCTTCGGTTCCGCGTTGAGGAGAAAAAACCAACCATGGCCTATGCCGCCTATCGAGAACACCCCGGCGTGCAGAGAACGCACGCTCCCCTGAACAAGCAAGGCAACGGCAGAAATGGAAGCAGCGCGTTCTACGTGCTCGACGTCACGGTCTGCTGCGCCGACGCGCTGCGCGTGCGCCGCAGCATCGCCGGCTGCCCCGAGGCCGGCGTGGTGCGCTGCGAGCCGCTGCTGCATGCCTGCAGCTCGCAGGAAAGCGACGCGCCCTGCGTGCGCCTGATGATCCGCCTGCCGCTCGCGCGTTATGCCGACGTGCTGCACCGGCTGATCGAATGCGTGCCTTCGGGCGAGATCGGCCGGCTCGTGAGCTGGCGCGAACACCTCGCGCGCTGCGGCCTGCGCCATGGTCACTGACCTGTTGATGGCGCTGCTGGCCATGGCGGCGCTGTTCGTGCCGCTGGGCTTTGCCTGGTGGGTGCTGTCGCGCACCGCTCGGCGCCATGCAGGCCGCCGCAAGGATCGCCCGATGCGCTAACCTGTGCCGCCGATGAACGAAGTGCTCCGCCCCGATCCCGACGCGCTGCTCGCGCAGCTGCGCAGCGACGAGGCGCGCGCCCAGCGCGGCAAGCTGCGCATCTATTTCGGCGCCAGCGCGGGCGTCGGCAAGACATGGGCCATGCTCAGCGCCGCGCAGCGCGAGCGTGCCACCGGGCGCGACGTGCTGATCGGCGTGGTCGAGACCCATGGCCGCAGCGAGACCGCCGCGCTGCTCTCGGGGCTGGAGGCGCTGCCGCTGCGCGAACTGGACTACCGCGGGCGCACGCTCGCCGAGTTCGACCTCGACGCCGCGCTCGCGCGCAAGCCCGCCGTGCTGCTGGTCGACGAACTGGCCCACACCAACGCCCCCGGCTCGCGCCACGCCAAGCGCTGGCAGGACGTGCAGGAGCTGCTGGCCGCCGGCATCGAGGTGTGGTCGGCGCTCAATGTGCAGCATCTCGAGAGCCTCAACGGCACGGTCGGCGCCATCACCGGCGTGCGCGTGCACGAGACCGTGCCCGATACCGTGCTCGACGAGGCCGACGAGGTGGTGCTGGTCGACGTCACGCCCGACGAGCTCACGGCGCGGCTCGCGGCCGGCAAGGTCTACCTGCCGCAGCAGGCGGAGCGCGCCGCGCAGAATTTCTTCCGCAAGGGCAACCTGATCGCCCTGCGCGAGATCGCGCTGCGGCGCACCGCCGAGCACGTGGAGGACGACGTGCGCGGCTGGCGCGTGGAGCAGTCGGGCCCGGGCGGCGCGGGCGCAAACGGCAAGGGCCCCGGCCTGCAGGCCTGGAACACATCGGGGGCGATCCTCGCGTGCGTCGGCCCGCACGAGGGCGCGGCGCAGACCGTGCGCACGGCCGCGAGGCTCGCGGGACAGCTCAACGTGCGCTGGCACGCGGTGTACGTCGAGACGCCCCGGCTGCAGCGGCTGGCCGCGGCGGAGCGCGACCGCATCCTCGCGGTGCTCAAGCTGGCGGAAGAACTGGGCGCGGCCACGGCCGTGCTCACCGGCTCCGACGTGGCCGAGCAGCTCGCCGAACAGGCACGGCGGCTCAACTGCGCCACGCTGGTGCTCGGGCGCTCGCAGCCCGAGGCCGGTTGGCGGCGCTGGTGGTCCGCGAGGGCGGTGCCGCTCGCGCGCGCATTGGCGCAGCGCGCGCCGGCGCTCGACATCATGGAAGTGGCGCCCGCCGAAAGCTCGCGCCGCCTGTCGCGCGCGCCGCTGCAGGGCGCGAGCATCGACAGCGACGACCACGAGAAGGCGCCCATCTACTGGCCCGGCTACGCATGGGCGGCGGCCACCAGCATCGCGCTCACGCTGGCGTGCACGCCGCTGGTCGGCGTGCTGGAGCTGTCGAACATCGTCATGCTGTTCCTGCTCGGCGTGGTGGGCGTGGCGATGCGTTTCGGGCGCGGGCCCTCGGCACTGGCCGCCCTGCTCAACGTCGCGGCTTTCGACTATTTCTTCGTGCCGCCGCGCCTGTCGTTCGCGGTGAGCGACGTGCAGTACGTGCTGACCTTCGCGGTCATGCTCGGCGTCGGCCTGCTGGTGGGCCAGCTCATGGCGGGCCTGCGCTTCGCGGCCGGCGTGTCGACCAGCCGCGAGCGGCGCGCGCGCTCGCTGTTCGAGCTGACGCGCGAACTGTCCGCCGCGCTCGAAAGCTCGCAGGTGATCGCGCTCGGCGCCGCTGCCGTGCGGGGCCACTTCGGTGGCGATGCGCTCGTATTGGTGACCGATACATCCGATCAGCTGGTGCAGCCTTCCGACCCGCCTCAGGGCTTCGACCCGCAGGTCGCCGATTGGGCCTTCCGCCACGGCCAGCCGGCAGGACTCGCCACGGCCACGCTGGCCGCGCAGCCCTGGCACTACGTGCCGCTGCAGGCGCCGATGCGTGTGCGCGGCGTGCTCGCGCTGTCGCCCGCGCAGCCGCGCTGGCTGCTCATTCCCGAGCAGGCGCAGCAGCTCGACACGCTGGCGCGGCAGATCGCGATCGCGCTGGAGCGCGTGCACTACGTCGAAGTGGCGCAGCAGGCCGTGGTCGAGATGGAGTCGGAGCGCTTGCGCAATGCGCTGCTCGGTGCCATCTCGCACGACGTGCGCACGCCGCTCACCGCGCTCATCGCGCTGGCCGAGTCGCTGCAGACATTGCCACCCGGAGAGCACGCCGAGGCCGCGCGCGCCATCGTCGCGCAGGCGCACGAGCTGCATGCGCTGGTGAGCAACCTGCTCGACATGGCGCGGCTCGAAAGCGGCATCGCCGGCGGCGCTGTGAACCTGCGGCGCGACTGGCAGTCGGTGGAGGAAGTGGTGGGCTCTGCCATTCGCGCGGCGCGCACTTCGCTGGGCAGCACCGTGGTGCAGACCGCGCTCGACCCGGAGTTGCCGCTGGTCGAGTTCGACGCCGTGCTCATCGAGCGCGTGCTGGTCAACCTGCTGGAGAACGCCATCAAGTACGGCGCGCCGCCCATCGTGGTCGGCGCGCGTGCCGAGCCCGGCGCGCTGGTGCTGACGGTGCGCGACCACGGCCCCGGCCTGCCGGCCGCGCTGCTGGGCCACGAACAGAAGCTCTTCGACAAGTTCACGCGCGGCGAGGCCGAATCCGCCACGCCGGGCGTGGGCCTGGGCCTGGCGATCTGCAAGGCGGTGGTGAGTGCGCACGGCGGTGAAATCGCGGCCGGCAACGCGCGCGACGGCGGTGCAGAATTCACGGTCACCCTGCCGCGCCGCGAGCCACCCGAGCCGGCCGAAGCCCAACTCTGACCCCATGCCAGCCCCCACCGCCATCGTGATCGAAGACGAGCCGCAGATCCGCCGCTTCGTGCGCGGTGCGCTCGAGGCCGAGGGCTGGGTGGTGCATGAAGCCGGCAGTTTGCGCGACGGGCTCGCCGCAGCGGGCACGCGCCAGCCCGACCTGCTGGTGCTCGACCTGGGGCTGCCCGACGGCGACGGCGTCTCGCTGATCCGCGACGTGCGCGGCTGGTCGGCCGTGCCGATCATCGTGCTGTCCGCGCGCAGCGACGAGGCCGACAAGATCGCCGCGCTCGACGCGGGGGCCGACGACTACCTCACCAAGCCCTTCGGCACAGGTGAGCTGCTGGCGCGCGTTCGCGCCAACCTGCGTCGTCCGCGTGCGGTGGGCGGCAGCGCGGACGAGGCGCCCGAGGCGCTGTTCCGCTTCGGCGAGATCGAGCTCGACCGCGCCGCGCGCCTCGTCCGTCGTGCGGGCACCGAGGTGCACCTGACGCCGACCGAATACCGCCTGCTGTCGGTGCTGGTCGCCAATGCAGGCCGCGTGTTGACGCAACGCCAGCTATTGCGCGAGGTGTGGGGCCCGTCGCACACCGGCCAGAGCCACTACCTGCGGATCTACATGGGGCATCTGCGGCAGAAGCTCGAAGACGATCCGGCGCAGCCTCGGCATCTGCTGACCGAGACGGCTGTGGGGTATCGGCTGGTTGTTTAGCTCTCGGGTGCGTGCGTTCAGGGCGCAACGTTCAAACAGCAACACCCTTGTTCGGATTCAGCAAGAACTTCTCCCCCGTAGCCTGCTTCCCATAAACCCCGATCGCATCGAGCTGCAGCGCCTCGACCAGCGAAACCTCACGCGTGTACTTGCTCGCGAACGTGGTCTTCAGCTCCGCGACGACGCGCGCCTTCAAACGCTTGGTGCCTTCGTCGCCGAGTTTTCCGAGGAACGGGAACAGCAGCCACCCGCCCATGCCCCACGCCATGCCGAAGTTGCGCACGAACTCGGTCGGGCTGCGGTCGAGGCCGCCGTAGATGTACACCTGCTTGTGCGTGGTCGAACCGTAGCGGCTGTATTCCTTGGCCGTGCGGTTGATCGCGGCTTCCATGCAGCCGAGGATCTGCCCGGCGAGCTTGCCGCCGCCGGTGGCGTCGAAGGCCAGCGTGGCGCCGGTCTCGACCAATGCCTGCGTCAGGTCTTCGAGGAAGGTGGGCGAGGTCGCGTTGCACACGTACTTCGCGCCCAGGCCGCGCAGCAGGTCTTCCTGCTCCTGCTTGCGCACGATGTTGACGAGCGCGATGCCATCCTTCTGGCAGATCTTGTTGAGCATCTGGCCCAGGTTCGACGCGGCGGCCGTGT
This sequence comes from Variovorax sp. Varisp46, assembly GCF_059491885.1. Classification (NCBI taxonomy): domain Bacteria; kingdom Pseudomonadati; phylum Pseudomonadota; class Betaproteobacteria; order Burkholderiales; family Comamonadaceae; genus Variovorax; species Variovorax sp. Varisp46. The sequence continues at coordinate 4,820,508 of NZ_CP168515.1, read as the reverse complement.
GCACCAGCGCCTTGTGGCCTTCCATGCGCATGGTCTCGACCATGCTCAGCGAGGTGAGCGGGTTGACGAAGCACGACGCGCCTTCGGCCGGTGTGGTGCCTTCGGGCAGTTCCATGCACTGGGCAGCGGCGAGGCAGCGGTACTGCGAGTACATCGCCCCGCCGATGGCCGCCACGGTCTTGCCGAGCAGCGCCTGCGCAGCCGGCGACGAACCGGCCTTGACCACCACGCCCGCGCCTTCGTTGCCGACCGGCATCGACTGGTCGAGCCGCGCCGCCATGGCGGGAAGCGCGCGCTCGGGCACCGTGGCGGTGACGACCGGGCGCTCGGCGGTGCCCGAGGCCTTGGCGGTGCTCATGTCGGCCGCACCGAACAGCAGGCCGAGGTCCGACGGGTTCAACGGCGACGCCTCGACGCGGATCACGACTTCGTGGGCCTGCGGTTCGGGGATCGGGTCGTCGTGCAGCGAGAGTTCGAGTTCGCCGTTGGCGCGGATGAGGGAGCGGATTTGCAGTGCCATGGGAGGCCCCTTTTCAGACGGTTCGCAGATGGCCTGTGGCCACGGGGCGGCCAGTATAGGAGCGCGGTGCGAAAGCTGCAGGCGCCTTCAGGACACCACGGGAACCACCGGCGCATGGGCCAGCGCGTGGCGCATCTTCACCGGGTCGAGCCGCTCGATATAGCGCGGAATGTTGCGCCACAGCGTGTGGTAGCCGTAGCCGCCGCGCAGCATTTCGTTGCGTGCGCTGTCCTTGTCCCAGTCCTGCACCGCCATGCGGTAGACCGCCGCGATCACGCCGGTGCGGTCGGCGCCGTGCATGCAGTGGATGAGCACCGGGCCATGCTTCCCGGCCTCGCGGATCGCCACCAGCGCGCGCAGCACCTTGGCGTCGTCGATGGACCAGGTGTTGATCGGCACGCGCACCAGCCGGATGCCGGTGCCCGCGAACACTTTCCTGTCGTCGTTGAAGGAGCGCAGGCTCACCACGGTGCGGATGCCCAGCGACTGCAGCGCCGCCATGTTGGCGCGCCGCGGCTGCGCGCTGCGGTAGAGCGTGGGCGTGATGCGGTGCAGGTTCTCGACCTGCAGTTCGTCCAGCGGGTCGGCCCAGTGGCCGGGGCGCGGGTCGGCGATGCCTTCTTCCGCTGTTGCTGCTGCTGTCCAGTGCTTCTTCGTCATTGCTTTTTCTTCTTCTCGCGCCGCCAGTGCCGCGTCCCCAGGATCAGCGCCGCCACCGCGAGCCCGCCCCAGTAGTCGACCGGTGCGCCCCACACCCAGTGCTTGTGCCAGAACGCATCCACCGCATTGAAGCGCGCCCAGCCGAAGGCCGGGTTGATGATGAACCACAGGAAGTCTTCGCACACCCAGAACACGATGAGCCCTGCCACCGCCAACCCGACGTCGCGCCACGTCCAGCGCCCGTTGAAGGCCAGCGGCGAGAAGAACACCAGCGCCATGAAGGTGAACACCCAGGCGTGGTAGCCCGTCATCGCGCGGCCGCCCCAGAAGAGATCGAGCCAGATGCTGTTCTCGATGCGCCAGGTCGGCAGCGAGGTGGCCCAGCCCGCGCCGCCTTCGATCTGGATCTCGGCGTTGGCGAAGAAGAAGGCCATGACAGCCACCCAGGCGAGATAGCCGAGCGTGCGGGCCACGCCCGTCTTTTCGGCGGCGCCGCTCACGCCGTCGTTCCCGCCGGCGCAGCCAGCACGTGCTGCAGCACCGTGCGCGCGGCCTGCGGTTTGCCCAGCGCCCGGCTGCGCGAGGCCATGTGCGCGAGCTTGGCGGGGTCGGCCATCAGGCGCGCCACCTTGTAGTCGAGCCCGATGGCGTCGTAGGCGAGCCAGGCCGCGCCTTCCTCCATCAGGAAGCCGGCGTTGTGTTCTTCCTGCCCCGGAATGGGGGAGATCAGCAGCATCGGCTTGCCGAGCGCCAGGCACTCGGACACCGTGAGGCCGCCGGGCTTGGTCACGACGAGGTCGGCCGCGGCCATCATCTTGTGCATCTCGTTGGTGAAGCCGATGGCCACCACGCGGCCCGGGTGGCGCCTGGCCAGGGCTTCGAGCTTGCCGTGCGCTTCCACGTTGCGGCCCGCCACGGCGATGACCTGGAAGTTGCCTTCGCCGCCGAGGCCGAGCACGCGCTCGACCATGCTCGCGAGGTCGCCGACCCCCGCGCCGCCAGACGCCATCAGCAGCACGGGCCGAGAAGGATCGAGGCCGAGTTCCGCCACGCAGGTGTGGCGTGCGAGCGCCGGCACATCGGGTTCGGAAAACGCCGGCATCACCGGAATGCCGGTGACGTGGATGCGGTCTGCAGGAATGCCGCGCGCGCGCAGGCGGAACGCCACCTCTTCCGTCGCGGCCAGGTAGCCGGCCATGCCCGGCACCAGCCACATGTTGTGCAGGTCGTAGTCGGTGATCTGCAGCCACACCGGGTAGTCGATGCGGCCGCGGTTGCGCTCGCGCATCAGCAGCTCGGCCGGCAGGAAGTGCGTGCAGACCACAGCATCGGGCTTCTCGCGGCGAATCTCCTTCACGAGCGCGCCGGTGCTCAGCCGTTCGATGCCGCGGCGCAGGCGTTGCGAGGGCGCGTGGTGCGGCGTGGTGTCGGTGCGCTGGTGCAGGTACGACCACAGCTCGGGTGCCCGGTTCACGAGCTGGATGTACCAGTCGGTGTAGACCTTGCGAAAGCCGCCGGCCACGTGGGCCATCGCATCGATGTGGACCGCAGTGCAGGGCGGGGCGAGGGTCTGGGCGGTGGCGGCAAGCGCCTGTGCTGCACGCACGTGGCCGTTGCCGGCGCTCACGCTGAGGATCAGGAGTTTGGTCATGAAATCCGGAAGTTGCGCGGATTATGGCGATGCCTTGTGGCACTCGCTGCGGTCTTCGGGGCCTGTGCATACGCCCCGAAAGACCGCGCCTCAGAGCGGCGCCCGAGAGGTAATGAACTGATTCACCCCAATGGCCGCCCGCTCCCGAACAGCCTCAAACGTAGTGCTCTCGACGATGCGACCGTTCTCGAACACCGTCTGCAGCAGATCGCTCTGCCCCGCCGAGAGCGCCTCTTCGCGCAATGTCTGCACCTCGCCGCGCGCGTTCTTCACCAGCGCGAGCCGTCCCTTCTTCGAGGCCTTGCCCACATCGCCCACCGGCGACTTGTACACGTCGCGCCACTCGCCGTTCACCTGCATGGCCGAGGACTTCATCGCCCACTGCATCGTGTCGCGGTTGACCTGCTGCAACAGCCCGCCGCCCATGCCGAAGGAGATGTTCTCCGTCGAGAAGCCGTTGTGGAAGAAGTTCGACAGGCACAGCCGCAGCGAGTCGAGGTTCACGCCATCGCCCTGGATGATGCGCACGTTGTTCAGCACGCGAAAGCCCTTGGCATTGGTCGTCGTGCCGAAGCGCTCGGCCAGGATCTGCGCCACCTTGAGCGTGGTCTCGGCCGGGTCGCCCGAGTCGGGCCGCACCACCAGCGTCGCGCCCGAAGCCACCACCTTCGCCTTCAGCTCGCCGCCCCAGATGCGCGCGCAGGCGTTGAAGATGTCGTAGCTGTCGCTCACCACCGCGAAGGTCGCGCCGGGCTTGCCGAACTGGTCGACCATGTTGCTGTACGCGTCGGCTTCGTGCTCCCGGCCCCAGCCCGTGATGGTGCTGTGTTCCGCGGCTGGAATCGAGAAGCCCGCCACGTCGCAGTCGTAATACCGGCGCGCGGCCACCAGCGCGGCCAGCGTGTCGGTGCCCATGAAATTCACCAGGTGGGCCATGCCGCCGAGCGCGGCCGATTCGAGGCTCGACACGCCGCGCGCGCCGAAATCGTGCAGCCTGAAGGCGATCTGCCCTTGCGGGTCGTCGCAGGTCGCTTCGAGGTACCGCAGCAGCGTGGTGCGCGCGGCGGCCGAGAGGGTTGCCACCGTGGTCGGATACCAGATGGCGCGCAGCAACTCGGTCTCGAGAAAGCTCGTGACCCAGAAGAACTCGGGGTCGGTGTTCTCGATGGTCGCGAGCACGTTGTGCACCGGCAGCACGCTGCCCTCGGGCACCGCGCGGATGCGCACCGGCATCAGCCCGCCATGCTTCTCGATCAGGCGCAGCCAGCCTTCGCGGTTGAAGGGCTCGCCGTGCACGGCCATGAGTGCTGCGGCTTCCTCCACGTCGGCCAGCGTCACGGGCGTCTGCAGGTATTCGCGCAGGTAGGCCTGCAGGCCGAAGAAGAGGGAGTGGCTGAAGATGCCGCCGCGCGATTCGATGTAGCTGTACACCGTCTGCGTGCCGGGCGGGTACTGCATCCAGTGCGACACCTTATAGGAGTCGGTGCGAAGCAGCAGGTTGTTGCCCAGGGGCGTGGAGGTGAGATTGCGGTTCATGTGTGAAAGCTCCTTTCACTGTGGCGCCCGTCAACCGGGGCCGTTCTTGCTGACAAAGCCTGGTCGTTCAGTTCTTGCCCAGGCCACCCAAAAAATGATTCGCGATGAAGAAGTGGTCTTCGTAGATGCGCTCCTGCATGTCGAGGAACTCGGCGATCGGCACCCAGCGCACCTCGGCCGCATCGTCGTCGGCGCGCACCTCCGACAGGCCCGTCCACTGGTTGTGCGCCAGCTCGAAGAAGAAGCCATGCGTGATGGTGCGCCCGCGCTGCGAGCGGTCGGGCGCGTCGAACACGTGGCTGGCCTTCATGCTGCCGTTGAGCACGGGCACGGGCACCTTGAGCCGGGTTTCTTCCTTCAGCTCGCGGATGGCCGCGTCCTGCAGGCGCTCGTGCTGGCCGACGAAGCCGCCGGGCAGCGCCCAGGTGCCCTTGCCGGGATGGAACTTGCGCTGCACGAGCAGAATGTGGCCGGCCTCGACCACGATCGCGTCGACCGTGGTGTAGATCGGCGGAAATCTGCTGCCCGCATAGCGGTACTTGTCGCGATAGTCGGCGAGGAACGCGCGCTCTTCGCAAAGCTCGGCGTAGTCGGCGGTGTTCGAGAACTGCTCGAGGAAGGCCGCGGTGCCGTCGGGCAGGTCGGCGCGTGCCAGCTGGCCGCGGTTCTCGGGGTCGAAGTAGAGGCTGCGCACGTCGGTGGCGTTGAGGCTCTCCACGCTGTTCTGGCCGGCGAATTCCCAGTGCGGGAAGAGCTTCAGGTAGTAGCTCGATGCGTCCTTCAGGTGGCCCACCAGTGCAACCCTGGCCTTGGCCGGCGCGTGGCCGTCCTGCGTGATGAGCCGCTCGACCGCCGACTGGATCGACGCGATCCAGATCTGGTCGTTGTAGGGCGAATCGCCCACGCCCACCACGCTCACGCGCATCTGCTCGGTGCCGCGCAGGCAGGCGCGCACCATGCGTTCGCGCTCGTCGAAGGTGAAGGGGTTCTTGACGCTGCGTGGCTTGCGGTCGGAGCCGACCACCACGATGACCCGATCGGCGGCGCGAAGGCCTTCTTCGATGAGTCGTTGATGTCCGAAATGGACGGGCTGGAAACGCCCGATGACGATGGCGTATTGAAACTTGCGTGTGCTCACTTGGGAATCCCCCAAAAAGGGCGCGATCAACTCGCGCTTGCGTTCAGGATAGCATCGGTGCCGCACATTGATCAAGCCTTCCGATGACCGAGCCCTCCACTTCCCCCACTGGTGCCGTGCGCCTCAACAAGCGCATGGCCGAACTGAAAATGTGCTCGCGCCGCGAGGCCGACGAATGGATCGCCAACGGCTGGGTGAAGGTCAACGGCAAGCCGGCCGAGATGGGCGTGAAGGTCGTGCCGTCCGACCGCATCGAGATCGACAAGGCGGCCAGGGGCCAGCAGGCCAACCAGGTCACCATCCTCATCAACAAGCCCATCGGCTACGTGAGCGGGCAGGCCGAAGACGGCCACGAGCCCGCGGTCACGCTGTTCACGCCGCAGAACCGCTGGGCCGACGACAACGCGCGCTTCTTCTTCAGCCCGCAGCAGCTGCGCGGCCTCGCGCCGTGCGGGCGGCTCGACATCGACTCCATCGGCCTGCTGGTCATGACGCAGGACGGCCGCATCGCGCGCCAGCTGATCGGCGAAGACTCGGTGATGGAGAAGGAATACCTCGTGCGCGTGGCCTACCACGGCCTGGGCCAGCCCGCGCCCACGGGCCAGCTGGTGCGCATGGACGACGACGATCCCGTCACCACCAACGTGCAGGCGGTCTTTCCACCGGCCATGCTGGCGAAGTTGCGCCACGGCCTGAGCCTCGACGGCCAGGCGCTGAAGCCGGCGCGGGTCGAATGGCAGAACCCCGAGCAGCTGCGCTTCGTGCTCACCGAAGGCAAGAAGCGGCAGATCCGCCGCATGTGCGAGCTGGTCGGCCTGAAGGTGGTGGGGCTGAAGCGCGTGCGCATCGGCAAGGTGATGCTTGGCAACCTGCCGCTGGGGCAATGGCGCTACCTCGGACCGCACGAGAAGTTCTGAGCCTGCGCGCGCTGAACCGCGCCACGCTGGCACGGCAGATGCTGCTGGCGCGGCGCAAGCTCACGGCGGTGCAGGCCGTCGAACGGCTTGCCGGGCTGCAGGCGCAGGCACCCAACCCGCCCTACATCGGCCTCTGGAGCCGGCTCGAAGGCTTCGAGCGCGAGCAGCTGACCGAGGCAATGCGCAGGCGCCGCATCGTGCGCATGTCGACGATGCGCTCCACCCTGCACCTGATGACCGCGCGCGATGCGCTGGCATGGCGTCCGCTGCTGGAGCCGGTGCATCAGCGCGGCCTGCTTGGCACCCACAAGCGCGCGCTCGAAGGCCTCGACCGCGAGGCGGTGGTGGCGGCGGCGCGCGCGCTGCTCGGCGAGAAACCGCACACCAGCGCCGAACTCGGCCAGGCCCTCGGCATGCGATGGAAGGGCTGCGAGACCGCCTCGCTCGCCGCGCTGATCCGCAACAACCTGCCGCTGGTGCACCTGCCGCCGGCCGGCAGCTGGAACTCGCACCAGAGTGCATTGCTGCAGCCCCTGGGCGACTGGCTGGGCAGCGTCGAGGCACCCCGGGCCACGCAGGACGATCTGCTGCTGCGCTACCTCGGCGCCTTTGGTCCCGCCACGCTGGCCGATGCTGGCGCATGGTCGGGCCTCACGGGCTGGAAGGCGGTGGCCGAGCGCCTGCGGCCGCAGCTGCGCGTGTTCGTCGGCGAAGGCGGGCAGGAGCTGTTCGACCTGCCCCGCGCGCCGCGCCCCGACCCCGACACGCCCGCGCCGCCGCGCCTCGTGGCCGAGTGGGACAGCCTGCTGCTTGCGCACGCCGACCGCAGCCGCGTGCTGAGCGAAGTGCACCGGGCCCGCGTGTTCACCGTCAACGGCATCGTGCGCGGCACGGTGCTGCTCGACGGGTTCGTGGCGGGTGTCTGGAAGATCGAGCGCGCGAAGAACACCGCGACCGTGGTGCTGGAGCCGTTCACGCGCTGGTCCAAGGCCGACCGTCTCGGTGTGGAGGAAGAGGCCCTGGAGCTGCTGGCCTTCACCTCCGACGGCGAGGGCGAACACCATGCCGTGCGCGGGCCCTTAAGACCCACGTAACTCTGCGCCACTACGCTGCGCCACGGCGCAGGCTCTTCCGATCATCCCGGTCGCGTGCTACCTTGCGGCCGAAGGAGTTGCCGCGATGCGCGTGCTGTTGGTGGAAGACGATGAAATGATCGGGCGCAGCCTGAAGCAGGCGCTCGAGGGCGCGGGCTGGTCCGCGGACTGGGTGCGCGACGGCGAACTGGCGCAGAGCGCGCTCGGCGACGGCGGCTACACCTGCGTGCTGCTCGACCTCGGGCTGCCGAAGCACGACGGCACCGAAGTGCTGCGCCGCGCGCGCGAACGCGGCGACGCCACCCCGGTGCTGGTGCTCACGGCGCGCGACGGCCTCGATGACCGCATCCACAGCCTCGACCTCGGCGCCGACGACTACCTGCTCAAGCCCTTCGAGTTCCGCGAGCTGCTCGCGCGCATGCGCGCCGTGGTGCGGCGCCGCGACGGCGCGGCGCATTCGCTGGTCGGCAGCGGTGCATTGCAGCTCGACCTCACCACGCGCGAAGTGGTGGCCAACGGTGCGCGCGAGGCACTCACCGCGCGCGAGTTCGCCCTGCTGCACGCGCTGCTGGAGCGGCCCGGCGCCATCCTTTCGCGCGAGCAGCTCGAGAACCGCATCTACGGCTGGGGCGAGGAAGTCACGAGCAACGCGATCGACGTGCTCATCCACGGCATGCGCCGCAAGCTCGGCGCCGAATCGATCCGCAACGTACGCGGGCTCGGCTGGCGCGTCGCCGCATGATGATGCTCGCCCCCAGGCTGCCCTGCCAATGAACGGAGCTTCGCGCGGCACCGGCCGCTGGTGGCGGCCGCGTTCGCTGCGCACGCAGCTGCTGCTGTGGCTCGTCACGCTGCATCTGGGTGCGGCGATGCTCACGGCCTGGTTCTCGTTCGTGGCCTACGGCAACCTCGTGCACAACGCGCTGGACGAACAGATGCGCCTCGTGGCCGAGTCGTACGCGGGCAGCGATCCGGCGAAGCTGCCGCGCCCGATGAACGGCGAGGCGGCCTTCTCGCGCGGCGCTTTCATCGTGCAGATCTGGAGCGCCGACGGCCACACGCTGCGCGCCACCTCATGGCCCGTGCTCGCGGTGCCCTTGCAGGCCCAGCCCGGCTTCGGCGACGTGAACACCGGTACGCACGCGAGTTCCGCCTGGCGCGTGTTCACCGCGCCGCCCGGCACGCGTGCCGACCAGCCGCGCGTGCAGGTGCTGCAGAACGAGGACTACCGCCGCCGCCGCGCCCTGCGCCGCGCGCTGCTCGAAGGCCTGCCGATCACGCTGCTGCTGCCGCTGGCGCTGCTGATCCTGTGGATCATCGTGTCGGCCGCCTCGCGCTCGCTGCGCGCGGTGGCGCGCGACGTGGCCTCGCAGGACGAACGCAGTCCCACCGAGCTCTCGCTGGCGCGCGTGCCTGACGAGATCGCGCCGCTGGTGGGTGCCTTCAACAACCTGCTGTCGCGCGTGCGCAGCGCCTTCGCCACGCAGCGGCGCTTCGTGCAGGACGCGGCCCACGAGCTGCGCACGCCGATGGCCGCCATCGGCCTGCAGATCGAGAACCTGCGCGCGCACGTGCCGGCCGGCGAGGCCACCGAGCGCTTCAACCAGCTCGAAGCCGGCGTCACGCGCGCGCAGCACCTGATCGAGCAGCTGCTGCACCTCTCGCGGCAGGACGCGCCGCAGGGCGGCGATGCGCGCGAGCGCGTCGACGTCGAGGTGCTGCTGCGCGAAAGCGTGAGCCAGCTGATGGTGCTGGCCGATGCGCGGCGCGTGGACATCGGCTTCGAGGGCAGCATCGCCGCGGTGGTGTTCGCGCCCGCGGCCGAGCTGCGCAGCGTGTTCGACAACCTTATCGACAACGCGCTGCGCTATGCGCCCGAAGGCGGCGTGGTCGACGTGAAGCTGCACGAGGCCGAAGGCCACGCGGTGGTCGACGTGCTGGACAACGGCCCGGGCATTCCGCCGGCCGCGATCGGCCGCGTGTTCGACCGTTTCTTCCGCGTGCCGGGTGCCGTGGCAGGCGGCAGCGGGCTGGGGCTCGCGATCGCGCGCACGGCGGCCGAGCGGCACGGCCTGCGCATCGAGCTGTGCAATCGCGCCGATGGGCCGGGGCTGATGGCGCGCGTGCATCTGCCCTCGGCGGCGGCGTAGCGGGCAGCGCACCGCTCACGCGCCGCTAACACATCGCTCACCTGCGCCTCAGTCTGGCTGCCTAGAGTGCGTTCAGGTCCTGCCACGCGCAGTTCGCGCGTGCCGGGTGACCGGAGACAACCTGTCCTCAGGAGAGCAAGTCATGCGCATTTCTTTCAAGCTACTCGCCGTCGGTTCCTTCGCTGCGCTGGCCGCGATGGGCGCCGTCACCGCATCGGCCGAGACCACCGATGGCTCGGACTTCCATCCGCTGCAAATGAATTCGCCAGAGAATCCCGAAGTCCAGTCCGGCGCGATGGCCGCGGCCCGTCCGAGCGGCACCGAAGCCGTCGGCCAGTCGACCAGCGCACCCGCCATGAACTCGACGCTGCCGGTGGCCGACGTCCAGGCCGGCGCCTATGCGGCGTCGCATGCGACCGGCACCGAGCCGATCGGGCAGTCGACCTCGCTGCCGATGGTGAAGTCGGGCAGCGGCAGCTGAAGTAGAAGCTGCACCGCCGCCACTGACGACGATCAGTCGTCGTTGCCGCTGCTGAGCAGTGCGCGGTAGATCACTGCGCCGATGATGGCGCCCGCGATGGGTGCCGCCCAGAACAGCCACAGTTCCGACACGGCATAGGACGGACCGAACAGGGCCGGCCCCGTACTGCGTGCCGGATTGACCGAGGTGTTGGTCACCGGGATCGAAATCAGGTGGATCAGTGTGAGGCACAGGCCGATGGCCAGGCCCGCGAAGCCGCCGGCCGCGCGCCGGGCGGTGGACCCGAGGATCACGATCAGGAACACGGCCGTCATCACCACTTCGCACAGCAGCGCGGCCGTCATGCCGTACTTGCCTGGCGAGTGTTCGCCAAAACCGTTGGTGGCGAAGCCGCCGATGTCCGCGCCCGGCTTGCCCGTGGCGATGAGATAGAGCACGCCGGCCGCCGCGATGGCGCCGAGCACCTGCGCCACGATGTAGCCCGCGAGCTGCGAGGCCTTGAAGCGGCCCGCAGCCGCGAGGCCGATCGACACCGCCGGGTTGAAGTGCCCCCCCGAGATCGGGCCCAGTGCATAGGCCCCCGTCACCACCGTGAGGCCGAAGGCAAGAGAGACTCCGAGCAGGCCGATGCCGACACCCGGGAAGGCCGCGGCCAGAACTGCGCTTCCGCAGCCTCCGAGCGTGAGCCAGAAAGTACCAATGAACTCCGCGGACCATTTTTTGTAGGTACTGTGTTCCATAAATTCCATTCTTAAGTTGCGAAAACGCGAGGGCGCGAGCCCAGGCGCGGGCGGATTCTAGGAACGGCCGGAGGGGGCGTCGAGCACGTCTTTTGCACTAGTGCGACCTATTCACGGATGGCTCGGTTTTTGTGCAATTGCGCGATCGCGTTGCGTTTTCGAAAGGCCTTGTCTTCAAGGCGTTCAGAGCGTTACGACGACCTTTCCGAACGCTCCGCGTTCGAGGTGATCGAGCGCAGCGGGCAGAGCGTCGAATCCGTACCGCGCAGCGATCACCGGCTTGAGTGCATTCGCGTCGACGGCGCGCACCAGGTCCTCCAGCGCGCGCCGGTGGCCCACGCCGATGCCCTGCACCGTCACGCGGCCCAGCACCATTGCGTAGAAGGAAGCGCCCAGCGTCTCGCCGCCGAGCATGCCGATGATCGACACGCGCCCGCCCTGCTTCACGGCCTGCAGCGAGCGGTCGAGGTTGGGGCCGCTCGCGAGTTCGAGCACGTGATCTGCGCCGCGCCCGCGGGTGAGCCGGCGCACTTCGGCGGGCCACTCGCCATCGTCGCGCGCCAGCACGTGCGTGGCACCGAGTGCGAGCGCCTGTGCGCGCTTGTCCTCGCTGCCCGTGACCACGATGGCTTGCGCGCCATGCAGCCGCGCGAGCTGCAGTCCGAACAGCGCGACACCGCCGGTGCCGTGGATCAACACGGTCTCGCCGGCGCGCAGCCCACCGGTCTCGGCCAGTGCGAACCACGCTGTGAGGCCCGCGCACGGCAGCGTGCTCGCTTCGGACAGGCTCAGCGTGGTGGGTGCGGCCACGGCCCAGGCCGCGTCGATCAGCACATGCGACGCCAGCATGCCCGGGCCGGGGCCGCCCAACAGCGTGGTGTCGGCGTGCCAGTGGCTGTCGATCCAGCCGCCCCAGAAGGTGTTGACCACGCGGTCGCCCACGGCGAAACGGGTCACGCCGGGGCCGGCGGCCACCACGGTGCCGGCCATGTCGGAGCCGGGTGTGAAGGGAAGGTCGAGCGACATGCCCATGCCGTCGCGAATCATCAGCAGGTCGCGGTAGTTGAGTGCAACCGCACCGACCTTCACCAGGATCTGGCCCGGGCCCGGCGTGGGCATCGGCGCTTCGGCTTGTGCGAGGTGAGTGCGGCCCAGCCGGGGCAGTTGCCAGCGGCGCAGGGTGTCGGGTTCTTGCATTGAAAGGCTCCACGAATGACAGGAAGCCGCCATGCTATTGAGGATGCGAGGTATCCGGTGGTGGATAATTTTCTCTTCACTGGTGCTTGAAAGTATCCAATGGGACAGCGTCTCCAAGGCATCGAAGAGTTCGTCGCAGCGGTCGAGGCCGGCAGCTTCGCGCTGGCGGCGCAGCGCCTGCATGTCACCCGCTCGGCGGTCGCCAAGAGCATCGCGCGCCTCGAGGCGCGGCTGAACACGCGGCTGTTTCTGCGCACCACGCGCAGCCAGAGCCTCACCGAGGAAGGTCACGGCTACTACGAGCGCTGCCGGCGCGTGCTGGACGAACTCGATGCGGCGCAAGCGCTGACCGATGTGGCGCGCAGCACCGCGACCGGCGTCGTGCGGATCAGCATGCCGGCGATGCTCGGCCGGCTCAAGGTCGGCCCGTTGCTGCTGGCACTGGCGCGGCAACATCCGCAGCTGTCGCTCGAACTCGCGTTCAACGACCGGCGCGTGGACCTCGTGGAAGAGGGGCTCGACCTCGCGATCCGCAGCGGCGAACTGGCCGACAGCGCGGAGCTGGTCGCGCGGCCGGTGGGCACGCAGTGGATGGCACTGTGCGCCGCGCCGGCCGACCTGGCCGAGCGCGGGCGCCCCGCGAACATCGGCGACCTGATGAAGGAACCGCACGAGGCCGTGCTCTATGCGCGCGACGGGCTGGTCTCGTCCTGGCGCTTCCACGATGCCGGGGGCCGGCTCGTCGACCTGACGCCGCCGTCGCGGCTGCGCTGCGACAGCGCCGAAGTGCTGCTCGAGGCCGCCGTCGGCGGCATGGGCCTTGCACGACTGCCGGCCTGGCTCGCGGCCGATGCGCTCGCGGCCGGCACGCTGGTGCGCGTGTTCGACGAGCCGCAGCCCTTCGGCTTCGCGCTGCACGTGATCCGCTCGCGCAGCCGCTACCTGCCGCTGAAGACGCGCGTGGTGACCGACTGGCTGGCCGAGCACCTGCTGCCGCTGCTGGCCGCGCGCTGAACGCCCGCGGGCGCTATCCTGCGCCTTCGAAGAACCACGAGGAGACCCGCGCATGCACCCCATCCGACACATTGCCGCTGCCGCATGCGTTGCGGCAACGGCCCTCCTGGGCGCACCGAACGCCGCGGCGCAGGGCACCGTCAACGCGCTGTGCAGCACCGACGCCGGCTGGTGCGAGGCGGCCGCCACCGCCTTCACGCGCGAGACCGGGATCAAGGTGCAGCAGGCGCACAAGGGCACCGGCGAGATCGGCGCGCAACTGCGCGCGGAAGCCGCCAACCCCAAGACCGACATCTGGTGGGGCGGCACCGGCGACCCGTTCCTGCAGGCGGCCGAGCAGGGCCTGCTCGAACCCTATCGCCCGGCCTACATCAACGACCTGCACGACTGGGCGGTGCGGCAGTACGCGCTGTCGCAGAACATGGTGGGCGGCTTCTACACGAGCGCCATCGGCTTCGGCTTCAACACCGACCTGCTGAAGAAAAAGAAGCTGCGCGAGCCGAGGTGCTGGGCCGATCTGGTCAGGCCCGAGTACAAGGGCGAGATCGAGATCTCGCACCCGGCCTCCAGCGGCACGGCCTACACCATCATTGCGGGCCTGGTGCAGCAGATGGGCGAGGACGCGGCCTTCGAGTACCTGAAGAAGCTGCATCGCAACATCACCAGCTATACCCGCAGCGGGCAGGCGCAGGCGCCCAACGTGGCCAAGGGGGAAGTGGCCATCGGCGTGAGCTTCATCTTCGGCTTCGAGCGCTGGCGCTACGACAAATTTCCCGTGAAGACCGCCGCGCCCTGCGAAGGCACGGGCTACGAGGTCGGCGGCATCGCGCTCGTGAAGGGCGCGCGCAATAAGGAGAACGCAAAGCGCTACTACGACTGGCTCATGAGCCCGGCGGGCCAGGCCATCGGTGGAACCGTCGGCAGCCTGCAGTCGCCGGCCAACAAGACCTTCAAGCCGGACCCCCGCATCCCCTCGATGGCCGACGTGAAGCTCATCAAGTACGACTTCGAGAAGTACGGAAAGGCGGCCGAGCGCAAGCGGCTGATCGACCGCTGGACGCGCGAAGTCGAGTCGCAGCCGCGGTAGGCCGTTCGCAGGAGCCTGTTGTTTTCCCGGACACAGGCCCCAGATCACGAATTTGGCGAGCCCGGCCCGATCCTGGCGGCTGGACTTAGAATTTTTTGTTCGATATCTTTTTTCCCCATGGCTGACTCCTCCAACACCAAACTCCCGTTCCAGGCCGAAGTCGCGCAACTGCTGCACCTCGTCACGCATGCGCTCTACTCGAACAAGGAAATCTTCCTGCGCGAGCTGATCTCGAACGCGTCGGACGCATGCGACAAGCTGCGCTTCGAGGCGCTCGACCATCCCGAGCTGTACGAAGACCAGCCCGAGCTCGACGTGCGCCTGTCGTTCGACAAGGCCGCGCGCACGCTCACGATCACCGACAAGGGCATCGGCCTGTCGCGCCAGGAGGCCATCGACAACCTTGGCACCATCGCCAAGAGCGGCACCAAGGACTTCATGAGCCGCCTGAGCGGCGACCAGAAGGCCGATGCGCAGTTGATCGGCCAGTTCGGCGTGGGCTTCTACTCGGGCTTCATCGTGGCCGACAAGATCACGGTCGAATCGCGCCGCGCGGGCCTGCCGGCCGACCAGGGCGTGCGCTGGGCCAGCGGCGGCGCCGGCGACTTCGAGGTGGCCGACATCACGCGCGCCGCGCGCGGCACCAGCATCACGCTGCATCTGCGCGACGACGCCGACGAATACCTCAACGCCTGGAAGATCAAGCAGATCGTCGGCAAGTACTCCGACCACATCTCCCTGCCCATCCTGATGGAAAAGGAGGAGTGGAAAGAGGGCGAGAACGACCAGCCCGGCGACATGGTGAAGACCGGCGAGTGGGAAACCGTCAACAAGGCCAACGCCCTGTGGAGCCGCCCCAAGAAGGACATCACCGCCGAGCAGTACGAGGAGTTCTACAAGAGCATCAGCCACGACTACGAGGCACCGCTCGCCTGGAGCCACAACCGCGTGGAAGGCAGCACCGAGTACACGCAGCTGCTCTACATTCCGGCCAAGGCCCCGTTCGACCTCTGGAACCGCGAGAAGAGCGCGGGCGTGAAGCTCTACGTGAAGCGCGTCTTCATCATGGACGACGCCGAGGCGCTGATGCCCAGCTACCTGCGCTTCGTGAAGGGCGTGATCGACTCGGCCGACCTGCCGCTCAACGTGAGCCGCGAGCTGCTGCAGGAAAGCCGCGACGTGAAGGCGATCCGCGAAGGCAGCACCAAGCGCGTGCTCGGCATGCTGGAAGACCTGGCGAAGAAGCAGAAGACCGCGCCCGAGAGCGGCGAGGGCAGGATCGACGTGGGCTCGGGCGAATCGGTGCCCGCGCCCGAGCCGACCGAGGCAGTGACCGACGTGGTCGACAAGAACGCGCCGACCGCCGCTGAGGCCGCCGTTGCGGCCGCCGACGAATCGGGCAAGTACGCCAAGTTCTACGCCGAGTTCGGCGCCGTGCTCAAGGAAGGCCTGGGCGAAGACTTCGGCAACCGCGACCGCATCGCCAAGCTGCTGCGCTATGCCTCCACCACCACCGATGCGGTGAGCGTGAGCTTCGCCGACTACAAGGCGCGCATGAAGGAAGGCCAGGACGCGATCTACTACATCACGGCCGACACGCTCGCCGCCGCGAAGAACAGCCCGCAGCTCGAGGTCTTCAAGAAGAAGGGCATCGAGGTGCTGCTCATGACCGATCGCGTCGATGAATGGGCGCTGAACTACCTCAACGAATTCGACGGCACGCCGCTGCAGAGCGTGGCCAAGGGCGCGGTCGACCTCGGCAAGCTGCAGGACGAGTCCGAGAAGAAGGCCGCCGAGGAAGCCGCCGAGTCGTTCAAGCCCATGCTCGAGAAGCTCAAGGAAGCCCTCAAGGACAAGGCCGAGGACGTTCGCGTGACCACGCGACTGGTCGACTCGCCCGCCTGCCTCGTGGTGCAGGACGGCGGCATGAGCACGCAGCTCGCGCGCATGCTCAAGCAGGCCGGCCAGCCCGCGCCCGAGTTGAAGCCGGTGCTCGAAGTGAACGCCGAGCATCCGCTGGTGAAGAAGCTCGAAGGCTCCTCGCACTTCGACGACCTCGCGAACATCCTGTTCGACCAGGCGCTGCTCGCTGAAGGCGGGCTGCCGGCCGATCCTGCCGCGTACGTGAGGCGCGTCAACGCGCTGCTGGTGTGAACACCCGGCCGCGCGTCCTTCGCGCAGCGGCGGTCGTTCCGGCCGCGCTGCTCTTGCTTCTGACGGGCGGCTGTTCGCACTATCACATCGGCATTCCGCTGGTGCCCGGGCTCTCGCTCGGGCTGGGCGCCACCAAGGACGGCAATTTCTCGGTGGGGCTCAACACCGGCTTCGGTCCGCTCGGCGCCGGCGTGGCCGTCAACAACGGCGGGCAGGTGTCGGGCTCGGCCGGCGTGGGCGTCGGGGTGGGGCCGGTGGGCGCGGGGGTCAGCAAGGGCACGGTGCTCTACGACCCCAAGGCGGCGCCGGCGGGCACCGTGGCGCCGGGCGCGGTGGCCGCCGCACCGGCTCCTGCACCCGCCCAGCCCGTCCAGCCCGTGCCGTCGATCGCGTCCGCTGCACCCGCCACGGCGGCCAGGGCGCCTCTCGTCAAGATCGCACGGCCGCCGCCGGAGCCCCAGGCGCCGGCCGTGAACGTCACCTACCGCACGCCGGTCGCTGCGCCAGGCTCGCTGCGCGAAGCAGGCACGCCCGGCAATCCCGTCGCCCCCTGAGGCGCGGCGCGGCAAGGCCTCGAGACCAGCAGGGCCGCCCGAACCCGGCCTAACATCGAGCCGGAGACGCCCCGCCCATGACTCGCCGCCCGCTGCTGCTGCATTTCCTGGCCGTGGCCGCCCTTGCGGCGGCGGCGCTGCCCCGCGCGGCGCAGGCGCAGTCGGCCTATCCCGCCAAGCCCATCCGTTGGATCGTTCCGTACCCCGCCGGGGCCGGGGCCGACATCGTCGCGCGCACCATCGGCACCCAGCTCGCCATCGACGCGGGCCAGCCGGTGACCATCGAGAACCGCGCGGGCGGCAACACCGCGCTTGGCGCTGTCGAGGCCGCGCGCGCGCCGGCCGACGGCTACACGCTGCTGTCGGCCGACAACGGCACGCTGGTGTTCAACCCGGCGCTGTACCGCAACCTCAGCTACAACCCTTCGCGCGACTTTGCGCCCGTCACGCTGCTGGGGCGGCTGCCGATGGTGCTGCTGGTCGGCCCGTCCAGCGGCGTGAAGGACGCGCGGGCCTTCATCGACGATGCACGGGCCTTTCCCGGCAAGGTCAGCTTCGCCTCGGCCGGCACCGGCAGCCCGCAGCACCTTGCGATGGAGCTGCTCGAGCGGCAGGCCGGGCTGCAGATGGTGCACGTGCCCTACCGCGGTACCGCGCCTGCGCTGGCCGACGTGGCCGGCGGCCAGCTGCCGGTGATGATGTGCGACCTGGCCGCGTCACGCCGCTTCATCCAGAGCGGCAAGCTGCGCGCGCTCGCGGTGGCGCATCCCACGCGCCTCGCGCAACTGCCCGGCGTGCCGACTTTTGCCGAGCTTGGCATGCCGCGGGTGGAGGCCGCCGCGCTCATGGGGCTGGTAGTGCCGGCCAATACGCCGGGCGAGATCGTGGCGCGGCTGCAGCGATCGGTGGCCAGCGCCATCCACAATCCCTCCGTGCAGCGCAAGCTCGCCGAGTTCGGCGTCGAGCCCGTGGGCGACGCACCCGCGCAGTTCGCGGCGCTGCTGCAGGGAGAGTCGGCGCGCTGGCATCCGTTGATCCGCGACCTCAACCTGTCGCTGGACTGAAGCCTGCAAGGCTTGCTCTTTACGCCAGCTTTGCGCAGGCGCGGCACCTTTCTCACGGCGGGCTAAGAGTCGCTGCCTAGATTGGTGCATCGCACAGAAAAAGGTCGGCGAGACGGCTTGCAAAAGGGCAGGCCGGTCCTCCCGAGGCCCATGACCACTCGCCGGTTCCATCAAGTCATTCTTGCGGACGACTTCTTCCGCTCTCCTGCCAACGGGCTTCAGCACCACGCGGCCAACCGGCGCTTCCTGCGGGGCTTTTTCGACACCGCGCTGGGCCGGCTGGGCCTGCCGGTGCGCGAGATCGCGCCGCTGTCCGACGGCGGCGATATCGACGTCGCGCGCCTCATGAAGAGGCTGGAACTTCCCTGCACCCCGGCCGGCTGGGCGCGCGCCTGCATCGCCGACCTGCTGCCGCTGGCCGGGCGCGAAGGCCTGCCGATGCTCGAACCCGGTTGCCTCGTGATCGGCTGGGGCCTCACGCCCGCGCTGCAGCACTTCATCGACGGCAGCGGTGCGAGCTACCTCGACATCGAGATCGATCCGCGCCGCTTCACGGAGCACCTGCACTTCTGCGCGCGCACCAACGACCCGGCCATCGAGGCAGCGCTGCGGGCGCTCCGCGTGGACGAAGAGCTGTTCTGGAACCACGCGAGCGCGCTCCAGGGCCGCTTCGCGCGCCACGGCATGGCTTCGCTGTTCGATGCGCGCCTGCGCGTGGGGCTGTTCTTCGGCCAGAGCCTGGTCGACCTGTCACTGGTCAGCGGCGGGCGCACCATGCATCCGGCCGGCGTGATCGCGCCGCTGCGCGAACTGGCGAGCGGCGTGGACCTGCTGGTCATCAAGCCGCACCCTTACGAGCCCGCACTGCACGATCTGGCGCCCATCGCGCGCGCCATTCCCAACGTGGCGTGGACGCAGGGGAACACCTACGCGCTGCTGTCGGCGGCCAACGTGCACTTCGCCGCCAGCCTGTCGTCGAGCGTGCTGACTGAGGCGCGCTACTTCCGCAAGCCCGCCCACGCGCTGATCTGCGCCGACCGCAGCGCGGCCGCATTGCTGCCCGCAGCCTGCTCGGACTGGATGCCGGTGGGCGCCGCGCTGGGGTCGATGGACTTCATGGCGGCGGCTTGCGGCATGAGCGGCGTCAACGGCGATGCCGCGCCGAAGCTCTTCCCGGCCTGGCCGGCGGCGGCGATCGATCGCGCCTTCCTGCTGCGCTGGGGCCTCGACGACCAGGCCCACGGCCTGCCGGAAGTGGCCGGGCTGCAGCCGGGCCGCCCCTATCTGTTCCACCCCGGCAGCCCCGCGACGAGCTGGCTGAGCTACGGCTGGTCGGGTTTCGATGGCGAGGGCGCGCGCAGCGAGGGAGAACTGGCCTGCCTCGTCGTGCCGCTGCCCGCACTGACGCACCCGCAGCCGCACCGCGTCGAGGTGCGCATCGATTACCGCAGCAATGCCAAGGCCACCGGTGTTCACGCCATGTTCGACGGCGTGGTGCTGCCCGGCCAGCGCGTCACGGGCGCGCGGCGGCGCAGCTTGGTGTTCGAGATCCACCCGGTAGCGGGGCGCAAGTGCCTGGTGCTGCAATTCGTCGTCGCCGGCACCGGGCTCGGCGGCAGCGCGCGCCGGGGCGCAGTGCGGCCGGCCTTCACGCTCAGGAAGCTGCAGGTGTCGCTGCGCATGGGCCGGGGCGTGATCTCGGCACCGCCGCAGGCCAGGCCCGCACGGTGGTCCGAGATGTCCCCGGTGCGCGCGATGACGCGTGCATTCCGCGCGCTGGTCGATTCGGCGCGCGGGGTCACCGGGTAGCCGGCGCGGCCGCCAGGCGCAACAGCAGCGCGACCCAATGCTGCAGCCGGTCGATGGCCGCCTGGCGACCCTCGACGGCATGCGATGCATCCGTCGGAGTGGCGCGCAGCTCGCTGGCCGCAGCAGCCACGGCCCGCGCGAACTTCGGGGCATCGCCGCGCCACACCACCACGCGGTGCGCCAGGCCGAGTTGTGCCGCGCGGCCCGCGTTGATCGCCTGCTCGGGCTGGTCGGTCAGCAGCAGCAGGATCGGCTTGCGGTAGACCGCCGCGATGGACAGCGCCGCCATGCCTGGCGCAGAGACGATGAAGGCGCTGTGCGCGGCCGCCTCGATCCAGCGCTCGTCGCGCGCATGCCAGTGCGGCCGGTGGGCGTAGCCTTCGCCGACGAAGTGCGCGGGCAGGCCCGCGTCGGCGAGGCCCTGTTCGAGGCCGTCGGCCAATGCCGGGTCCCTGAAATGCGGGTTGAGGTACACGGCGGCGGCATGCTCCGCGGCATCGCTCCGGTCCACGGCGTCCACCACCGCGACGGGTGTGGCCAGCCGGTGGCGGCCATGCCCGTCGTGCTGCGGCTCGCCGTACGCGAAGTCGTGCTCGATGCGCGCGAGGCTGCGGTCGATCTGCCACGCCACGATGCCGCCGAACAGCTTCGCGACGGCGTCCGGCATGCGGCCCTTGAAGTTGGTTTCGAGCGCGCGCCGCAGGCTGGCGCCGTACACGTGCACCACCTTGCGCCGCCAGAA